>CAWAAW010000030.1:0-147250 GCA_963779785.1 uncultured Planctomycetota bacterium | reverse complement strand
TGGCCGGGTCCATAGGCGATTTGTTCCTGCACAGGTTTTGAGCTTCTTATGAACAGGCCGGGAATTAATTTCCGAGCCAATGCCGAATGGACGGTAGCTGAATCGCCGCGAGCAACCACGCGCAGTCTCGGTGCGGAGCCAAGGCGTGGGGGCGGTATATAGCGATTCCATAATTTCGTACAGTAAATGCCGATTAATCAGGCAACACATGTAACCATAATCCAGATAGGATTTATGGCGATTTGCGACGTTCCGATTAGTCAGGCGCCACACGTAAGTCTAATGGCGATAAGGACATGGCGCCAGTGGAGGGCGTTTTAGCGTCGAGCGACTCTCGGCGCACTCCTTTCTCAGTCAATCTTGATCCACCATCTCGAGCTGCATTGTCCGCGGAGTGGCCGCGATGAATCGGGAACTCATCAATGGACCTGTTCTCAGATGATGTCCGCGAAGTCGCGCTCGACGCGGCGGAAATACAAGCAGCCGGCCAGGAGCAAGAGCACGCTCACCGCCCCGGAGACGGCCAACGAATAGACGTCAATCGCGCCACCCAGCATGGCCTGGCGGAAGTTCGCAATCAGCCCGTAGGCCGGATTCAAGGGCAGGACGTAGCGCAGCCGCGAACCCGTGTCGGAGCTGGCCTGCATGTAAATACTGGGTGTGGCGAACATCCAGAGCTGAACCATGAAGGGCACCACATGGCGAAAGTCGCGATAGGCCACCGTCAAGGCCGATAGCAGCGTCCCGACCCCCAGCGCCGCGATCACCAGGCCGAGCGTCAGGAGCGGAACCAGGACGAACGACAACCCCGGCGCGACGCCGTACCAGAACATCATGATCAGAAGCATGCCGAGAGCGATCGCCAGGTCGACCAAGCCGGCGCCGACCGCCCCCATGGGGATGATCAGTCGCGGGAAATAGACCTTCGTCACCAGGTTAGAGCTTCCCACCACACTCTGACCGGCTGACGCGATCGCGTTGGAGAAAAACATCCAGGGCACCAGCCCGGCCAGCACGAATAACGAGTAGGGCACGGCACTCGACGGGTTGGCGGCGACCCGGCCGAAGAACAGGCTGAACACCAGCATGGTCGCCAGCGGCTGAAGGATCGCCCAGGCCGCCCCGAGAACGGTCTGCTTGTATCGAACCTTGACGTTGCGCCAGGTCAGGAAGAACAGCAGCTCGCGATAGCGCCAGAGCTCGCGGAGATCCATCACCTGCCAGCCGGGGCGGGCCTCGAGCACCGTGACGGCCAGGGCGGCCGGTGCATGAGATTCGACCGGCGGTGACGCGAGGTCCGGCATGGTACTTACCTGATCGAGCAAATCGGTTGCTGTTGTCACGACACCTCCATCGCTTGCGGTCTGATCGAATCAACGTCTCGCAGCACGCCGAGTCCGAAGCGCCACACGCCAGCGACGTTGGGACGCCTCGAGTAGGCCAGGCGCATCCGGTGTCGTCCACAAGGTTCGGAACGACCGGAGCGTGCGGGAGCCGAAGACAGACCGCGGGCCAGCCTTCGACCTGAGCGGGAAGCGGGGAATGAAGATCCGGCGTCGGGCCGGTGATCGCATTCATTCGCTGGTCTTCCGGGCCAAGCTCCATGCGGAGAAGGCCGGATACGCGATCGGATCCTCGACACAGGTTGAATTCCGGCGTGCACTGTTCCGGGGATCGGTCATGCAAATAAGTATTAGAAGAAACGATTTTCAATCGACATGGTCGCGATCGATCGATCAAGAGATCGAACGGCTCGGCCCGCACCCGTGCGCACACTCCGTGCCCCTGGGTTACACCTCATGGTTTTCACTTGTTGGTATCTTTGCTTGCCTGGCAGTTCCAGACAACTCAGAGCCTCACGAAGATCGACGGCGAGTCAACTTCCTCGTGCGACGAGACCCTTGCCCACTTCATCAATGTGTGCGCTTAAGGTCCACCTAACCAGTGGATGCGCTACGAGTGATAGCACACGTTTGAATTAATATGGGTTGGTCGCCCGCGAATGCAAGGGTGGTGTGGAAAAAGATGAGGACTTTTTTGCACGCAGAGCCATTTTCTCGATACTATTTCCTCACAAAAGAAACAAGCGAACTAATCGCAGACGCTCTTTAAAGGATTTGAAACGCAGGATTTATAGATGATACGACTCTTTTGGTCTTCTCTCTCGGTATGGTCAATGACATCCGTTGTCCGCTGATCACTGCGTGGCTTGTGTGTCTTTATAACAACGATCCGACAGCGGGCTAAAAACCCTAGCGCTCGCCAGTTGCTGCGCCATTTACGGAGGCGGCCCGCCCTGTTTTCCCATGCGCGACTCGCTTCAGTTTGCCCAGACTCGTGCACAAACGGGCCAGCGATAAAGGGTCTTTCAAGACAGTTTCTAAGTTGTTCGGCAAGAGATCGGACAATAGGCTCGACCATGATTTTCCAGTGTTGGCCGTTGATGACGTGGATTTCCACGCCTCCCTGAGCGACTTCCCCCCACCCCAAATCGGGCCTCAGCGACTGGAATATCGGACGGGCCCGCGCGCGAAATAGGGTGACTCGGCCTGGGTAAGGCCTCGGCACGTAACTCTGCCAAGCCAGGTAGTTGGTTTCAACCAGGCTTCGTTGTTGGTCAGGGAGTCTTTCCACATCAAGCCAACGTTCGAGACTGAGTAGAGGAGAGGAAACGGACACCGAACTCGGCATGATGCCCATGCGCTTGGCGCTCGTCCTGACCTTCAGGCGCACTTGCCCGAGCAGCTCGCGAGAGGGGGTCTTGAGCAGATCATCGATTACCCAGTTGTACATATTATGGCCAAATCGATAAACGGAAAAATGCCTCCAGTCATACTTATCCGATCGGAATAGCCCCGAGTCGATGGCCCCGAGCAGACCGACCTGCCGTCCACTTGACACGAGTTGCTGGGCGATCTCAAGCGCGACCCTACCGCCGAAGGAATAACCTGCGATGTGATAGGGCCCTCGGGCTGAAGATCGCACATCCGTTCCACGTGATACGCGGCCATGGCCTCAAGGGTGGAGAAGGGTTGACTAACGCCGTTTTTCTCCGGAAGTTTCAAACCATAGATGTCGAGACCCGTACCCAGGTGCTCGATCAGGCTGCGCCACTGGCCCAGATCCCCGTCAATTCCATGAAGTAGGAAAAGGGGTGGTCGTCGCAACTTTCCGTTTCGGATCGCGAAGTTTGATCTGTGTAAACCAGAAGCCGGCGTATTCGTCAGTACATCCGCCAATTCAGCAATCGTCTGTGCCCTGAACAGAATTGCGAGGGGGATCGACCTTTCGAACTCCGCTTCGATCCGAGTAAAGAGACGGGTGGCCATCAGGGAATGGCCACCGAGGTCGAAGAAATTGTCGTGGATCCCGACGCGCTCCAGCCCCAAAGCCTCGGCCCACATGAGGGCCAGCCTCTCCTCAACCTCCGTCCTGGGCGCGGTATAGACACCGGAAACGACGGCGCCCGCTCTCATCCGGATCAGGCAACGCCCGCCGGTCCAACTTGCCATTGGCAGTCAGGGGCAGGGCATCGAGAACCACGAGCGCCGAGGGGATCATGTAAGCGGGCAATTTCGGCTTGAGAAAATCTCGAAGCTGCCCGTAACTAAGAATCGTGTTGTCCCGCGGTACGACATACGCCACCAAACGATTCTCGCCGGAACTGTCTTGCCGAGCCACCACGACTCGGTCTCGGACCTGGGGGTGCTGTCCCAGGACGGCTTCGACCTCTCCCAGCTCGATCCGGTGGCCACGGACCTTCACTTGATGATCCAGACGTCCCAGGTACTCGAGACAGCCGTCGGGCCGATAGCGGACACAGTCGCCAGTCCGGTAGAGGCACGCGGTGGAACCGGGCCGGAAAGGGTCCGCGATGAACCGCTCCGCGGTGAGTTCCGGCCGATTCAGATAGCCGCGGGCGAGTCCATCGCCGCCGATGAACAGCTCACCCGATACGCCGGCTGGGACCGGCCGGAGCAGGCGATCGAGGACATAGAACTGGGTGTTGGCAATGGGTCGGCCGAGGAGGATCGGCTGGCCGGGCGAGACCCGCCATGCAGCCGACCAGATCGTGGTCTCGGTGGGGCCGTAGAGGTTCCAGAGCTCGGCACAAATTGGGAGCAGGTGTTCAGCCAGGTCGCGGGGTAGCGATTCTCCGCCGCACAAGACCTTGAGTTTCGGATTGCCACGCCAGCCCGCCTGGAGCAACATTCGCCAAGTGGCGGGAGTGGCTTGCATCACCGTGGCGCTACTATCCTCTAGCAGCCGAGCCAGTCGTCGTCCATCGGCTGCGACCTCCCTGTCGGCGATCACCACGCACGCGCCGGTCGTCAGCGGTAGAAACAGCTCCAGCGCCGCGATGTCAAAGGCCAGCGTGGTGACGGCCAGAAACGTATCCTCTGCCGCCAAGCCCGGCTCTCGCCGCATGGAAGTCAATAAGTTGACCAGCGCACGTTGAGGGATTTGAACACCCTTGGGCCGTCCGGTGGAACCTGATGTGTAGAGGACGTAGGCGAGAGAGTCTGGGCTCGGCTTGCCGAGGACCTCTCCCTGATCATCCCAGTCGTTGCGTGAGTCCGTCGGCGTCACGGCGGTTTGCGCGGTCGGTGCGTCGAGGCAGACAACCGCGGACGCGTGCGGAGGGAGGGCATCCGCGAATCTCCGCTGCGTCAAGACAACCCTCGGACGGGCATCATCGAGCATGAAACCCAGGCGGTCGGCGGGATACGATGGGTCGAGCGGCAAGTACGCACCTCCCGCCTTGAGAACGCCCATCAGACCGACGACCATCTCCAGCGAACGCTCGAGATAGAGACCTACCAAGACTTCCGGGCCAACGCCCAGCGACCGCAAGTGCCGGGCCAGTTGGTCGGCGCGTTGGTTCAACTCAGAGTAGGTGTACCGGTTATCCTCGAAGACGACCGCCACCTTGCCAGGGGTCCGCTCGACTTGCTCCTCGAACAGCTCGTGCAGGCAGGAATCCCTCGGGTAATCCGCCGCGGTATCGTTCCACTCCACCAACACTTGCTGGCATTCGGCGGAGGTTAACAGCGGCAGTGCGTCCAGGCGCTCCTCGGGGTTGGCCACGATGCCGTCCAGCAGAGTCTGGAAGTGACCGACCAATCGACCGATCATGTCGGCGCTGAAGAGATCGGTGCAGTACTCCACCTCCAGCCAGATCTCGTCCCCCGCATCGGTGAGGTACAGGGTGAGGTCGTATTTGGCAGCCCGGGTATGAGCCGCCAGATGAGAGACAGTCAGCCCCTCCAGCTCGATGAATTGCATCTGGACGCCACGGTCCTTCCAGATCAACATCGTCTGGAAAAGCGGTGCGCGCGAAGGGTCACGCCGAGGTCGGAGCAGCTCCACCACCTTATCAAACGGGATCGCTCGGTGATCCTGGACGTCGAGCAACCCTTCGCGGACACGCCCCAGCAGTTCGCGGAATGTGGGGTTTCCGGAAAGGTCGGTCCGCAGCGCTTGAAAGTCGATCAGGAAACCGAACAGAGAACTGAGTTCGGCGGCGTCGCGGTTCGCGATCGGCACTCCTAGCACGATGTCATCTTGGCCCGTATAGCGATAGAGGAGTGTCTTGAAGGCGGCCGTCAATGTCATGAAGAGACTGACCCCTTCGCTCCGGCTGAATCGGCGAATCTGTGCCGAGACCTCTCGCCCGAGGCGGAAGATTCGCTTCTCTCCTTCGTATGTAAATTTCTCCGGCCGCGGACCGTCGGTCGGTAACTCCAAGTAATCGGGTATCCCCCGTAGATACTCTTTCCAGAAGGCCGCTTCCTTCGCGAACTCGTTTCGCAACACCTTCTGCTGCTGCCAGGTGGCATAATCTCCATACTGGAGCGGTGGGGGGGAAGGTGATGTGGTTGGTGCCGGTAGAGCGCCCGGTAAATCTCTCCCAGCTCCCTGTAGAGGATACCGAGGGACCAGCCGTCGCACACGATGTGGTGCAACATCACGATGAGGACATGATCCTCGGGAGTTAACCGGATCAGGGTGGCGCGAATACCCGGTTCGGCGCTCAGGATGTACGGCCTGCAAGGCTCCTCGACCAAGAGGCGTTCGACCTCGGCCTCGCGCTCTTGGACCGGCCGGCTGGACAGGTCGATCGTCACGGAGCCGGAGCGGCCAGGCGTCATGGACAACTTGAACGGGCCGTCCGTCGACGACTTGAATGAGCGTCCGCAATACTTCATGCCGCTCGACCACGACGTTCAGGGCCTCTTCCAGCAGGCCTGAGTCGAGCTTGCCGTGAAGGCGAACTGCCTCCCCGTCGTTATAAGCGCGTTGTCCCGGGTGCAACTGTTCGAGGAACCAGACCCTCTCCTGAGCGGGTGACAGAGGGCAAACCAGTGAACGGTCCCTGGGAGGAATCATTCCGCCCTCGCCCAGGGTATTCCCTCTCTGGAGCAGAAAGGTTTCGAGCGCTTCTCGACCCGAGGGGAAGGACTGGAGGCCAGGTCCGTTCGGGTTCGGACGGATAATCTCCCCGTTGCACCCTTCGCCGGCAAGGCGCTCGCTCACGAGGGCGGCTTGCTGCGCGACGGTCGGCTTCGTGAAGAAATCGTTGATGGATAATCCCACGCTGAACTGTTTACGGATCCGGCAGAGGATCTCGATGGCCAGGAGCGAGTGGCCCCCCAAACCGAAGAAATTCTGCTGGACACCCACAACGGGGATCTTGAGCATCTCGGCCCATGTTTCGGCGATGATCTCCTCAATCGGCGTACGGGGCGCCAAGAACTGCGAGTCCGATCCGACCTCGAGCATGGCCATTGACGGAACCATTCTTCGCCGCTGCGCGGGGATAGACCTGGAGGATCTCCTTGAAACACTCACCCAGCCGGAGCCGCTGGACTTTGCCCGTGGGGCCCTTGGGGAGGTCGGTGACGAAATAGATGTCGCTGGGTGTTTTGAAGCTACCCAACCGGCTTTCACAGAAGTCGAGGAGCTGCTGTTGGTCGGCCTGTGCGCCCGACTTGAGGGTGACGAACGCGACGATATCCTCGCCGAGGTAATGATCGGGGACCCCAAGCGCAGCGGCTTCCAAGACCAGCAGGGTGACTCACCAGAACATCATCGATCTGCCGGGGGGCGATGTTCATCCCTCCCTTGATGATCAATTCCTTGGCCCTGCCGACGATGAACACATAGCCGTCCTCGTCGATGTAAGCCAGGTCGCCGGTGGACAGCCACCCGTCGGGACCGAGTATCGCGGAAGTGCCCTCCGGATTCTTGTAATAGCCGGTCATGATGCTCGGCCCGCGAAGCTGGATTTCTCCGGTCTCTCCGGGCGAAACCTCCGTCCCCTCGGGGCTGACGATCCGGGTTTCAAAGCCGTACGGGCGGCCGGGAGTGCCGATCTTGTCTTTTCCAGGGGGCAGTGGGTTGGTGAATATGTTCCCACCGCATTCGGTCGATCCCATTGCTTCGATAAGCAATATCCCGAACTTCTCCTCGAACGCCCGATGCAGGGATGGGGCCAGCGGTGCCGAGGACGACCGCATGAAGCGAATCCGCTCGAGCGCCTCTCCCTTCCCCTCGGCACGCGGGTCGCCCCATTCCAAGAGTTGAGAGATGATGGTCGGGACGATCGCTGACCACGTGCACCGATACTCGGCGATCCAATCCCAGAAGCTGCGCACGAGGAATCGGTGGGGCATTACTACCGAGCCGCCGGTCAGCAGTGTCGGTAGAAGACTGACGTTTTGCGCGTTCACGTGATACAGCGGCAGCACGCACAAGGTGCGATCCGCCGGCGATAGCTCGTGAGGGATCGCCGAGTTCCAGCTCCCGGCGACAAAGTTGCGGTGGGTGTGGAGAGCCCCTTTCGGTTGCCCAGTACTCCCGGACGTATAGATCAGGACCGCATCTTGATCCGGCTGGACCTCCGGCAGGTTAACAACGCTGGGAAACTCAGTCTCTTCCCAACAAGGGCCGTGATCAACGTCAGCCCGAATCACGAGCAGGTCACTGCCAACCTCCGCTTTAATCGCCTCGATCATCTGGTGATATTCGTCCGACACGAAAACCACCTTCGCGTCGGAGTGACCCAGCATATAAGCAACCTGAGACCGGCCTGCCCGCACGTTGAGCGGCACTGGCACGAAGCCGCCGTACATGGCTCCCAGGAAGAGCCCCGCTGTAAAGAGGCCGTTGTCCATCATGAAGCCAATCTTGTCGCCCTGGCCAAATCCCAGCTCCGAGAGTTTGTGAGCCAGCCGGATCGATTGCTCGCGAAGCTCCCAGAAGGTCCATTCGAGACGCGCCTCCGGACTTAAAAGGAACACCGCCTCGGGCCGGCTTTCCGCCATCTGGTCTATCAGGGCGCGAACCGTGGAAACCCCGACTGCCGTAATCGCTGAATTTTGCATGGCGTCAAAACCCCGTTGATGGCCTCTCAGTGGATCTCCGTCCGGTCCCTGGATGCGTCCGGCCCGCCCCTGCCCCGGACGGTTACCTTGGTTGAGGCACAAGACTGCGAATCGCTTATGTGATGAGTCAATCCAGGGATCCTGCCCCAGCGACCCGTTCTTTGTGTGGGGAGTGCCACGCGTGATTGACTCTAACTCGGCCCTGATGTCAGCCGCCCCGTAGGACGCGAATGACTGATCGAACGGCGCACAGCATGGTGGCGCAGAACTTGTTGAATACAAGCCCTTAACGTTGGGATTCTAATTTCTCGCCCAGAATGAACGATCACTACTCAAGTAAGGTAAGCTCGCCCTCGACGCGTGAGTGATCTCGCCCCCGTCGGTATGGATTGTGCGTTCGCTCGATGAGAAATCAATCTCTGAATATCGGGATCTCGTTGATCGGGAAGGGACAGCATCGCCTTTCGAAATCTAAACGAATTGCCATCAACTCTGACCGAGCTCGATGCGTATCGATGCAATCTCCAATTGATGCTACCTCGCGGAACAGTCACGTGTCAAATATTGTGAAAAAAAGCAACACTCACCGGCCGAAACCGATCGCAGGCCGTCTTTCTGGCCATGCGTAGGGACGTTGTTTCGCTTTGATCGACGAATTGAACGAGCACGCCTGTTAGACCAAACTTTTCGATCCTCTCCACCGTGTCGGGATCGACGGCGCGGGACACTTCGGGACAGGTTTAGTTGGCCTTGACCTCGGAGATCAGTACCAAGTTTCTCTGCCTGTCGCTGTCGAACGTAAATGGACCTTGGACCCAGACGTTGTTCCCGGGCCAGTGCCAATCACCTATGGTGCTGGTCCCGGTGGGCGAAGGCCAACATCCCCGGCAGCCGTTCGACGGTCGTATCGCCGTGCTCCTCGTAGAGCCGATCATGACGTGGTCGCCGATCACCATTCAAGATCCGACATCAACCCGGGAGTCGACGGCTCGAAAGGTCAGACAGGAATTGAATTGCGCCTGACTGCCGTGCGCGGTTTTCTGACTCACTGCACTTGCCCAGGAGTCGGGGATCGACCTCGCGACCACTGGTCATGTGCCGTATTACGCTCTGGCGTCCGACATCGGCCAGGATGACCTATGCGATAGCCAATTTCGCCGCTGTAGTCACGCCGTCCATCTCTTGAGGCCTCATCGAATTCGGGCCGGACGATCCTCAGCGGTTGGGCGAGACTTTGTAGGGCGAAGCACCGATCGAGTTTCAGTGTCGCCCGATCGCCTCGGTCCGATCTACCTGAGTCGACTTGGACAACCCTAGAATTGATTCCAAGGGTTCCAGGCACTGATCCCAGTGGTGGAATTCCTCGACGTATTGCCGGCCCCTGTCACCAAGCCATTGTCTCTCAGTCCGATCATTCAGCAGCCGAACAACCGAGTCCACCCATTGCGTAGGCGTCGAGGCGGTCAAGACCGGCACAGCGCCGTGGGCTTGAAGCCCGGTGATCGACTGAGGTGAGGCGACCGTGGCCTTTCCCATGGCCAACGCCTCGAGGACCTTGTTCTGGACGCCTCGAGCCAGGCGCAACGGCACGACCACCACGGCGGCCTCGGCTAGGTAACGTCGAACGTCGGGAACCTGCCCAACTACTTCGACACCGGGGATGGCCGCGAGCTGGCGGACGGCCCGAACTGGCCGTCGACCGACCAGTAGCAACCGAGAACCGGGAAACAGCCGATGAATTTCGGGCCAGACCTCGCGGCTGAAAAAGCAACATCCATCAATGTTCGGTCTGTAGTCGAGAGCGCCGACAAACACGCACGTCCGGTCCGATTCGACCGTCTCTGGGCTGGGTTGGAAGTTGGCGAGATCGACACCATTGGAAACGGTGTGAAGATTGGGAACGTCGCAATTGTGACGGAACAAGTTCGCCTCAGCCTCGCTGACCAGAACAACCCCCCGAACCCAGGTGGTCGCGTCCCTTTCCAACCGCCGCAGCCGATGTCCCTCGGTCTGATAGAGCCAGGCCCTCGGCCCTCGGCAGGTCTTGGCATAGTCAAGCCATTTCTGGCTGTCGACATCCATGAAGTCCACGACCGCAGGCACGCCGTTGAACAGTTGAAGTCGGAGGTAAGGAACCAAGCTCGACGCCGAGGCCAGGACGACGTCGTATCGAGTCTCGCCAACCCAGCGACGCAGCAGGCCGCGAAACTCCGGTGAATCAAATGCGCCCTCGGTCACCGTGCGACCCCGCGCTAATGACCAAGCAGCCCCCGCCCACCGCTGTGCCGCTCGAAGCCGGACGACGGCAACGCGATCGACCAGCGTTTCCAGAGTCTTCACCGCCACTTGATCCACAGACTCGTCGGCCAGGCAGGCCAGATGAACCGAAGCGCGGCGGGCTAGCCACGATAGAATGTGGAAATTTCGGATTCGATCTCCCTTGTCGGGAGGATAGGGAACGCGATGAACGAGATAAAGCACTTTCGGACGGGAAATATCGGGCATATTTATCAGACAATTGACGGTGTTGCATCAGTACCGAAATCGGGTTCCAATTCACGACTATCATAGGTCTTGAAAAATCATAGTGCAGGTTTCAGGCCATATTGACCTGAGCAATCGGCTCGATTCCGTGGGGAATCGTGTCCATCTCGTCAGAATGGTCGCGGTAGGCTTTCTCAACCACATCGCCGCTAGGAATGCGGAGGAGCGCGCTCGTGACGCCGACCGGAGTGCCCAGGATTCCCAGCGCTGTCGCCAACACGATACGAGCGTCCAGCCACGGGCTATACGTCCGAATGTAGTAGAGGTCGCACGCCAGTTTTCGCCTGACGCTATCTAGATCAGTGTCGGGAGGTAGCTGGACCTGGGCCAGTCCGGTTACTCCGGGACGAATTTGAAGCCGCTCGCGATAGCACGGTAACGCGCGTTCGAGTTGTGCGGCGATCTCGGGGCTCGGGGCGAGGGCCCACCAAACTCATGTCGCCACGAAGGATGTTCAAGAGCTGGGGAAGCTCGTCGATATGCGTCGACCGCAGAAAGCGTCCGAAAGGAGTGACACGCGAATCGCCACGTGTCGACCATCGCGGCCCGGTTTCCCGTTCGCAATCGTGAGTCATTGATCTGAGCTTGTAAATTCTGAAGTGGCGGCCACCGAGACCAAGTCGAATTTGGCTGTAAAAGCCGGGCCCGCGCGACGTCAGCCGAACTAACACCCAGGCTGCAAAGATCAAGGGTGCGGTCAACACCATCAGAATGCCGGCAATAACGACATCCGAGCTGGATTTCCACGTAAGCGGTTCCCTGGCAGACCGTTGTGTCGCACCAGGACTTGTTTGAGACACCGAACTCATCGTAGAGAACTCCTCCTCGTCCGATAGCCGATCCAGTGGTTGTTTGAGCACGCGAACGAATACGTCAATCAAAAACGATCAGACTTTCAACGGTTAATATCGATATCCTGAATTGACTTGACTTCCAGAGAAGACAGCGCCCAGCATGGGAACTCCCAGGGCCGTTATCCGTCCATAGGCGGCCTGGATCTTGGGAAACTGGCTCACATCGCGAAGAATGGAGAACAACGCGGCGTCCACAAGCTGCGTGAGCAGCAACGTATCGGCGACCGGTAACACGGGCGCTGAATCCACGATGATGAAATCGAACTGTTCACGAAGCTGATTGAAAAGGTTCCGGACATCGGGTTGGCCCAGTAGGGGCATGGTCTGGTCGTCCTGGACGCCGGCCGTCAGGATCCAGAGATCCTTCGTCGGCGTAGGCCGGATCACATCCTGGAGGTCGCACTCGCGTCGCATCAGCTCACAGAAGCCCGGGGCAGCCGGTTGATCGTAAATGCGATGCAACGTGGGACGCCGGAAATCACCGTCGATGAGTAGCGTCCGTTGGCCGGATCGGGCCAGACTAGCCGCCAGGTAAGTGGACAACGAAGTCTTGCCTTCACCCCCCATGGCGCTGGTGACTAGTATCACTCGCAAGGTTTCAGCACCGGCGGTCCGCGTCAGCATGATCCGCGTCGTATCGACAGACTCCATCAACTGGTGTTCCCACAGCCGTTCTTGTGAACCGCTCCTACTTGTTGTCCTTGCAAGTGATTTCCTCGCACCGCCAGGCGTAACTGGCACCGTTCCGACCACCTTGATTCCCAGTCCGCCTATAACCTCATCCGTCGAGCTGATTCGCTGAGTCCGAAACTCCAGGAATGAAAGGAGAAGAACAACGGCCCCGAAAACACCCCCACCGGCCATCCCCGCAACTTGGATTTTTCGGGTCTTACCCTGGATCGGAGGAACTCTGGCCTCCTTGATCAGACTTACCCGGTCCGGTGCGTTCAACTCGATCTTCAAAACCTCGAGTTCGTCCCCAATCAGCTTGGCAAGACTTTCGGAGCTTTTCACTTCATCCTGGATCGATTCGACCTCAAGGGCTTTTGAGTCGAGTTTTTTGGTGTCGCCGGCGACCTTGCCGACTTCGTCCTGCAGCTTGCGCTCCAATCCGGAAAGCACTTCGATCTGCTTCTTGAGCGTGGCGAGGCTTGATTCGGGCTGCCTGCCGTCTACCGGCTGCCCGCCGACTTCGGTGGAGTTCCCTCCCGGTGCGAGCAGTTCCGCACGCAATTGCTCTATGAGCTTCTTCTGTTGCTTTTGGATCCGGGCGAGTTCGCGTCGTGCGTTCATGGTCGCGGGGTCTGCCTGACTTCGAGCGATAACATTGGCCCTCTTAATGATGCCAATTAAGTCCTCCTCTTTGCGCACGTACTCCTGCACAATCGGATTTCGCTGGATGGTCAGCTCAATATCGGAGTTCTCCAAGGGCGAGGAGGGTACGGATGGATTGACTTCGGTCGCCGTCTGTCCTTTATCTTGGAGAACCTTGAGCTCCGCCATCGCATGCCTCAATTCCGATTGCGTATGCAGCAGTTCCTCCTCCATCATATTCTGACGGTTGATGGCCAATCGTTGTTGCATGCTCAATGCCTGCTTGTCTTTCGATCCGAGCGCCAGTCGACAGAGTTCTCAGTTCATTTCGTTTTGATTCAAGCTGTTTCTCAAGTTTGCCGTAATGGTCTTCCAAGGTCCGATTCCGCTCGAGCCGTTGCACCTTCTCCTTGTTGGCGACCTCGCTAATGTAAGTGTCCGTGACTGCTTTGATCAAAGTGGCCGCCTCAACGGGTGTGTTGCAACTGAGTGATAGTCGAAGGATGGTGCCGGTGAACTCGGCCTTGATTTCGGACTCGAGCCACGTCGCCGGATCGCTTTGCTTGCGAATGACCTCGAGTTTGGCCACCTCCGGTTGACTGACGACTTTGCTTACGACTAGGCTCTTGATTAATGCGACCTGGGTCTTGCGGTCCGTCTCCGGGTCTGATCGATATTCCTTGGTTGCGACGATGAGCTTGGGTTGCACTGGTTCGACCAGTAGCAGTGATTCGGCGAGTGTATTTTGGGGGAGGAATCATGGACCAAGCCGACGCCGCGGCGATGACTCCCCCCAGCACTCCCAACGCCACGGCCACACGCCAGCAACGCTGAAACGCCTTGAGAAGGACGATCGCATTGGCTGTCGCCTGAGGGGAAGAAGCTGTGACGACCGCAGTCGGCGCGGTTCCAAAGCCGACCAAGGACGGGCGGTCGAATCGGGATGGAATCGGGTTAGGTTCCGGCGCGGGGCCGACGATCTCATTCATAGGTGGCATCTTCGATGCGAGGATGCATAAATGTAATACCGGAGTCATGATGGTAGCCGCGCGGTTGACGACTTATCCCGCGACATATGATCTAGCGATGTTTTATCGGGTTGCAGGCATTCGTCCATGGACACAGCACGGTTCAGCCTTTCACTTCAACATTTACCAGATTCGGACGTCTACGTGAGACAATGTCTTGCTGATCCTTGCATGCATGCTGATTATTCCGCACTCCGTGCCCATGGGTTACACCCAGTTTCCTTTCTACTCGCGAGTTTCATGGCCCGCGACGATGTCACTGCGGGCCTTTCACGACCCGAGACGGTCGAGGTTCAAACCATTACTTTCGCGCTAGCTGCAAGACGTAATCGATGAATTAGCGTTTGCACGCGAGAATGCTCTCACAGGTTCAGCATGATTGTGTCCCCCAATCTAGCTCTCACTTCAAGTGGGCTCTAATACGATGTTGTTTTATCGCTACAAAAGTGATTCCAAGCAACATTACAAAAAAGTGATTCCAAGCAACATTTAAGCGGCAACACGCTTCTCTCGTACAAAAACCTCCTCCTTTCCGTCTTCCCTGATCTATCCGTCCTATCCGTTCGTAAGAGCGTTGCATTTCAACACTTGCAAGAGTCCCGACGCGCTAACGAACTCTCCAGCTATGTCAGTTCGAGTCTAGCCGATCCAAGGATACGTCAACCGGCGCCGAATGAGCCCGTCAAAAGTCAGACTAACTTAGTCAAGAGAAGCTTCGCTGCTTGTCAAAACGAGAGCGATTCGTAACGCAATCCTGAATCGTGGCTTGCGCGGTAATCTCTCATTAACGGCCGCGAACATCGAGCCATTTACTGCTAACGCCCATTTCGCATGCATCAAGCACGGGAGCGGGAGATTGGGTTGCACCTTGCATCGTTGTTATGCAGGATGGTAATGCCGAAGTCGTGCTGTTGTCAAGGAGGCAAAAAAAATGAGGCACAAGAGCAGCACGCATTACATTTTAAGCACAAAAGAGAATTTTTAAACATTTAACGGTTTTCGGGCGTAACGAGTCGCCGACCCCGCTCGTACAGTCACCTCACTCGACGTAAGCCGTTAATCTCCGGCCAAGAGAGCGGGGGCTGGGCCTATATAGCGGGTTTGGCGAATCTTCACTTTGAGCTTAGGTGGTTCGTGTAGCATGCATGTATGGATAATCCAAGTTAAGCGACAAGCGTGGTGTTTTTTTTCAACACGGATCCAAGTCATCTCCAACATGTTCCTCGCTCACCTGGTCAAGTGCTGACCCAGAGGCGACCTGAACCCTCTCGATCTTGTTACTGGCCATGCGATCCACATTACGTGCTGTCACCCGATGATAAACTTCGAGGGGCCATCGACGATTCAATGTCGTGGACTCTGTTCGTGTCCGTCACACCAGTGCAGGGTGGCAAGGCTCCCGCAGCTCAATTGACGCGACCGCCGTGGAAGTTAGACCACGACGGGCGAGTCCTTCAATTAGCCGGTGTCCAGCGGTTGGCAAACTGTGGCCGCCAGCACAACGGGAATTGCTTTCTGGCTAGGCCAAAACTCCTCAACATCCAACTGGTCCTGGCTCCCGAATAACCCGAGGAACTGCGCGACGGCGCAAACCTATGCTGGGCTAGTCAAACGGTCGTCGTTTTTTCTGGCCTTGGAGCTATTGTTCCGTTAGACTCCGCGCACGATCACGTTGGATTCAACAACATCGTGAATCAAGAGATCACCAACGAAATAGCAGATTAGTTCGAAGTCTGGCCGCCAGACGAGAGAACCTTCCGTGCTTGGACAGGCCCCGTCCAATCTCTACGGAAACTCTAGAAGGACCCCAGAAACAGTCAAGATGGTCTTGGACAAGCTGATGAATGGAGTGCTGCCAATTGCTCGCCTCCAGAGACTGCGGGGGGAAATCTAGCAGTTGCTCCAACTCTGTCGGCACCAAGCGATAGTTCTGGCGGAGGAGGAAAATTGCGAAAGCTAACTCGGCGATCCGTTTTTCGTAATCGTTTTCCGCCTCCTGGATCGCTCTCATGAGCCCCTCAAATTCGTTCGCAGACGAACCGTGCGTCCATTTCTCATCAATTGATGGCCGAATGAACGTCCACATCTGGCCATCAGCTAATCGAATTTTCCTGCCCTCCTGAAAACCGGAGCGGCGACTCGACTGTTCACTAACCATCCTCTCAATCTCCTCAAGAAGCGATGGTCTCATGCAAGGGAAAACAGTTCCCAAATCGTTACTGGCTAAATATTACCATACAAAAGGAAAGCGGAATTGGGGAGACGGAACGACAAGTCCGTTGAATTTTTTAAGAAATCGAAGAGTCGAGCCGGGAATCTATACGGACGTACGGTAAGAATTACTGGACTGCATGTCTGCGAGCAAACACGTTTCGGCTTAAAATTAGATCAACTGCTTCGCCTGGACGCTCTACGGCAACCCGGCCGCCGAAGACGTCGACCACGTTTACCGGGAGCTGACCGTGCCAATCGCCCCGTTCCACGGCCGTATCCCAGGCTCGTCGGCCGCTCGTCCGGCGCTGGTGTTGATTGGCGACTAGCCGCGCGAGCCTGAGCATTTCGAGGATGGCCTGCAACCGGTCTTCAGGGCGGTCGGTTTGGTTCCGCATTTCACGTTTTGGATGTGCACCCTCTCTGCGAAGAAACTGGCGATGGTCCAGCTCCCGGTAATCCTGCGCGATCGGCTGATGCTCTGGAGCGAGACGATCGTTCGCATTTCCTCTGGATGACGTCTGAGCAGGAACATGCTCTGAAGGCGTTCGTCGAGGGAGGAGGGGGGTTCCTCAACCTCCGCAACTCGGTGGGGCTCTACCCGCCCGGTGGTCGGTACCTCGGACCTGGTGGGAGGCCGATACACCAGCCATGGCCCGCTGGAGCGATTCCGGGTCGAGGTCGTCGACACGGCCCGTCCGGTGACGCGCGGCGAAGGGGCGTTCGCCGTCGCTGATGAACAACACACGCCATTCTTCCGACGAAGGACGAGTTCACCTCGTGCTGCGGAGTCGTTCAGATGAGGGCCAGGTCGCTGCCGGCGGCGGGTTCGCAAGCCAGGCTGAGGCCGGCTCTGCCACCTCGCCAACGGCCACACCCTCGAGGTGCTGCTCCACCCCATGTACCAGAGGCTCCTCGCAACGCCGTCCGTTGGTGCCTGCACCTTGGAGGATGAGGAACGAAGAATCCCACCAACTGACCAAGAGAAAGTCCCGCCCAAAAGGAGTGCGTTTTGACACTGACATGGGCGAAGAATGGCTCCAGAGTCGGATAAACTGAATGAATGAGTTGAAAAAAAACAACAATACACAACTCATGTTTGTACGTGACGGTCGTGACAGCTCAACCGAACGGGTTCCGAGATTTTTTCGGAGTGTTCTTGCATTCGATATCGGGATTGATAGCATTGATGGCAGTGAGGGAAATGCCGAACGGCGTGGACGGAAAATTCAAGTTCGTTGTCGAATTGAGGGTCAGACGATATGAACCCCGCGAGAGCCATGTCGAAACTTGTGAGCGTAATTCGCCGGGCGGAAGTGATCCGCTCTCTGGGGATTTCCAGGGTCATGGCCGTGGTTGCCATGACGGTGGCTCTCGGGTGCCCTCACCCTGCTTCGCCCAGACGCTGAGCCTCGGGACGGCGGGACAATACAGCATTTTCGAGGTTGCACGGATCCTCAGGAAATCATGAGCCTGACCAATTCCATCGATCACCGGCAATGTCGGACTTGGCTCTGTACCACTTGCGACGGCTTTACGAATATCGACGCATCAGTGGCACAGTCACAAATCCGGGCTCATCCGTGGGCACTACAGTGACCGGCGGCGTCGGCACCTGGACGAACCAAGCGCCGCGCACGACGGCCGCTGGCCTGACGCGCCACCGGCAGCATGTCCGGCGAATCAGAACAACTTGATGAACGGATCAGTCTTGTTCACGGGAACTGCGGGCGCATGAATGTGGTCGACCTCTCGAGCAAACTCAACCTTACGAGCAGCACCTTTACGATCAATGGGAACGTCGAACCAGACCTTCATTTTCAATTCTCCGGTCGGACTCTCGTTCACCAACTTGTACATAACCTTGAGCGGCGGAGTCACCGCGAACAACGTCTTCTTCAACGTTACGGGGACGGGCCACTCTGTTTCGCTTACCAATAGCAATCTAGAGTGGAACGTTCTTGGACCTGACGTGGCCCATCAGCGTCACCAACGGCACGGAAAACGGGGCGTTCATGTCGGAGTCCAATAGTTCGATCGATGGGCGACCTCGATGAATGGCTCGACTATCTATTCTCCAGCCCCTGAAATGCCGACGATCATGACGGCAGGGATCGCTTGCCTCTTCCTCCTCGGTAAGGCCGGCATTGATTACTGGCGCAGGCTTACCACGAGTAATGCTTTTGCTCCGCTCCAGTCCTGAACTAGCGACGAAAACGCGGGCATCAAGCCGGCTGCAGCGTGGGTGGTAGATTCGGGGTCTCCGCTTCCGTCGCGTCGACGAATTATACGTAAGCAAAAAAGTTGGGCCTGCCAAGAAAAGCGGAGCTCCGCTCTCCGTGTTGGCGCACGCGAGCTGGCTTTCGCGCCGAGATTCGTTTCTGTCATGTCACCGATCAGTCAAGGCCCCTAGAATCCATCGTCGACCGTCCACTACGGGTCCCGAATCACTCAGATGGCGTCGTCAGGCCGCGTTAAGTCCCTCGGAAGAACGGCCCCTCATCTTCGGGCAAATGGATCTCCGAAGTGGTGCCGACGGAAAGCTTTCTTTGGCTTTCGGTCTACTCGACTCCTGCCTCTAACATGGTGATAAAACGGAACACGGATTGATTTTCTCTCCGAACCGGTTGATAGTAATTGCATCTCCTCAAGATATTCTGTCCGGGGAGTCAATCGTTTAGGGCGATGACCCGAAGAGCCCAGAATCACGAATGCGTCGGTGCCTGGAACTTGCCTGCGCGGTTCGAGAGCCAGAGTTCCAGTCCTACTGGAGAGTCGCCAACTAACTTCGATGATCGTCGAAGCTTTAGCCTTCTGCTGGGTCGTCATTTAAAAATCAGGCACTGAGTTCCTCCCCTGTCAGCGAAATTGTCACCGCTTACGGAATCGGTTTCTGGACTCCATACGAAGACCAAGATACTGGGAATCTTACGGCCGATCCGGAAATCCTACATTCCTCAGCGGTCGGGATCTTGAGATTTCTTGAATAATGACAGTTTGGGATGATTGCGCAACAACCCCCGCCTAGAAACGCGCAAATCGGTAAAAAGGCGACTGAATGTTCGGTTGCTGGTCTGGCTCGTCAGTCCCGACGATCCTGCTCGGCGTTTGGCATCTCCCAGTTGCATAGCGTTCAGGTCAGACGGAAAGCCGGAGCGCTGCTGGCGCAGGCCGACCGGGCCGAGGCACGGAACGACCTCCGCAAGGCTGAGGAGTATCTGAGGCTTTTCCTGGGCTACGAGCCAAACAATCCTGTGGCTCTGGCAAAGTATGCCCTCATCCTGGCGAAGAAGGCCAACACGGTCCAGGATCGAATT
This sequence comes from uncultured Planctomycetota bacterium, assembly GCA_963779785.1. Classification (GTDB taxonomy): domain Bacteria; phylum Planctomycetota; class Planctomycetia; order Isosphaerales; family Isosphaeraceae; genus CAVRFS01. Next base: position 127,595 of record CAWAAW010000030.1, on the reverse strand, counting down.
CGCGCCTTGGAGGCGCTCGAGAAAGCAACCCGTCTCGACCCGAGCCGCCGCGACATCCGCCGCCAAAGCGCCGATGTTGCCTTGAGTCTGTCGCGATTCGACGTTGCCCGCCGACATTTGCAGGTCTTGCTCGGTAAAGAAAAACCCGGGAGTCTGGAACTTGCGATCGAGTTCCTGCTCGAGCAGGGTGAGCTCGAGAATCTCGTGGGACGGTGCTGCGAAGGAGAGTCGGACTACGCGAATGCCGCTCTCTGGTACAGGGACGCCATCGCGCACGCTCCTCATCAACTCGACAGTTACGTACGACTCGCCAATCTGCTTCGGAACCGCCTGGGTGCCGCGGAAGGAGCCGACCGAGTCATGGACGCGCGAGCGGTCAAAGACGGCCTCATCGCGTCCAATCCGCAGTCCTTCCGGGCTTACCTCGAACGAGGTCAGTACCGCAAGAAATACCAGATCGACGGGGCCGATTCGGATGTGGCCCGCGCACTCGAACTGGCCCCCGACGAATCCGATACCCTGCTGTCCGCTGCGTTATTCGCCATCGATCGCGGGGACTTTGCTGCGGCTCGTCGACATCTCACAGTCGGCCTCAAGCATCACCCCCAGAACTGGCGGATGACGGCCACGCTGGCATGGGTTGAGAGAAAGACCGGCCACCCTGAAATCGCCGAGGCTTCCCTACGCCAGGGGCTCGATGGTGCGGCCGATCCACAGGCTGGCCCTGAATTGCGTTGGATCCTCGCGGATGTATTGCTCGACGAAGGCAAATGGGTCGAGGCAGGCCGAACGATCGAACGACTGCGCAAGGAGAGCATCCGGCCAGAGATGCTCAGTTACCTTGAAGGACGACTTCGAGCCGGCGAAGGAAGATGGATTGAAGCCAGCGAAGCACTCGAGGCGATTCATCTGCACCCTTTAGACGATCGGGAGCTGGCCTACAAGGCCGATCTGCTTCTCGGCCTTTGCTACGAGCAAATTGGTGATGTCGACCGGCGCTACGCTGCATTTCGGCGGGCGATCGCTCTCGACCCCGTTGGCGTTCGTGGCCACCTGGGGCTCGCCGCGACGCTGGAAGCCATGGGACGGTTCGATGAGGCACTTGGCGAGTATCGGCGGGTAACCGATCAGGCGCTCGGCGCCGGGATTATGGAGGCACGGCTCTTGATTCGGCGAAACTTACGCCGAGCTGCTCCGCAGCGCGACTGGCAGGAGGTGGAACAAATTCTGAACAAGACGGCACTTGTCGTGCCAGGTTCCATTGAGGTCGCCATCTTGCGCGCGGAGGCTTACGTCGCCCAGGGCCAAGCCGATCGTGCAGTCGTTCTGCTCAAGAAAACCAGGGATCAGCAGCCGGACCAGGTCGAGCTCTGGATCGCCCTGGCAGAGCTGGCCGAACGTCAGGAAACGCCCCAGTCAGCGCTTTCCATTCTCAACGAAGCCGAGCGCCGGTTGGGTGATCGTGTCGAGCTCCGCATTGCGCTTGCGAACCATTGGTCGAAGCGCAGAGGTGCGGAAACACCCAAAGCACTTGCCGAACTGGAACGTGACGTTGCGACCCTCACCACTGGCGACCAGGAGCGACTCATCCGTGCGCTGGCCGACGCGCATCTGCGGATCGGAGATGCTCTTGGTGGCAATCGGCTCTTGAGCCAGTTGATCCAATTGCGGCCATTCGATGTCAGCCTCCGGTTCTCTCGATTCACCCTGGCTCTGCAACTCGGTGACCAGCAAGCGATGGAACGAAGTCTCGAAGAGCTTAAAGCGATGGACTCCGGACTCGAGAACACCACGGAGCCAGCGAGCGCTTTCTGGCGCTGTGCCAAGGCTCGTTTCTTATGGTGGCTTGCGAGTCAGGAAAGCCGCCTCGCCGTGAAGATGCAGCAGCTAGACGAAGCCCGTCAGCTTTTGATCAAGGCTGCCAGCCATCGGCCAAGCTGGTCGCTAGTCCCGTTCTCAGAGGCGGAGATCGAAGACCTCGCTGGCAACACCCAGCGGGCTCTCAAGGGCTATCTCCGGGCGATCGAGCTCGGTATGCAAAGCCCTGAGGTCATCCGCCGCGCGGTTCAGCTCTTGTTTGATCGCGGTCGGTACGATCAGGCCGACGAGTTGATCCATAAATTGCAGGAAGGCGACGTCGGTTCGAGCGATCCCCAGATCCAGAGACTTGCGGCCGAGGTCTCGCTCAAATTGAACGACCGAACCCGCGCACTCGAGCTGGCACGAAATTCGACCCCTGCTGATTCAAAGAATTATCGCGATCACCTCTGGCTCGGCCAGATCCTGTGGGCCGCCGGCGAGCCGGTAAAGGCCGAGCCAGAGCTGCGCCGCGCTGTCGAGCTGGCCGGTGGCGATCCGGCCCCATGGTTGGTTCTGATCCAATACTTGGTCCGCTCGGGGAAGCAGCCGGAGGCCGGAGGCGGTGATCGAGCGGGCCCGTAAGCAATTCTCAGGGGAACAGGCTCCGCTCGCCCTTGCTTATTGTTACGTCGAGATCGGCGATCGCGAACGAGCCCGCGCAGTTCCGCACGGTCCTCGCGAATCGGCCTGACGACGTATCCGCCTTACGCGCCGCCGCGAACTTTGCTCTTTCCTCCGGCCAGGGACGAGAGGCGGAGGGCTTACTTCGCCGGATCCTCGACCTCACTTCCAAGTCGCCGGATGACCAGGCTTGGGCTCGCCGCCTCCTGGCAATTGTACTGGTGTCCAGCGGCGATGAACAAAAGTCGTTAGAGGCGATGAAATTGATGGACATCGCCGATGAGGGCGCCGCCTACCAGCCCCAGGACGGCGAGCCCGTCGACGAGCTTCGCGCCAAGGCTAAAGTTCTTTCAGTCCGAAAGAACCGCACAGCCCGGCGGGCCGCTATTCGCATTCTCGTTCACATCACCGAACGGGATTCCCAGACGCCGGACGACCGATATCTACTCGCCCAGCTCTACGAGGTGGAGGGCGATTGGTCGAAGGCCCACAAGCAGATCCTGAGCCTTCTGGATGCTGGTGGTGAAAACTCGCTTTACCTTGCTCATGCCGTCTCAAACCTGCTGCGTCGCGGTGCGACCGACGAGGCGACTTCCTACCTCGAGAGGCTGGAAAAACTGGAGCCCAACGCATTCAGGACGCTCGCGCTCAAGGCTCGCGTACTCAAGGCGAAAGGTCAGGCCGGTGCGGCGACAGCATTGCTAAAGTCCGCTGCCCAGGACAAACCGGACCAGGTTCGCGGCGCCGCGGTTTTGCTGGAGGAACAGGGCCAGATCCTCGAGGCTGAAGAACAGTACCGAAGATTCGCCTCCCAATCTCGTCAAACCGAGGCGACGCTGATTCTGGCGGCGTTCTTGGGCCGTCAGCATCGCGTCTCCGAGGCGCTCGACCTTTGCGAGAAGGCCTGGGAGTCATGTCCACCAGAGGCAGTCGCCCAGGCCATCGTGACCGTCCTCTACTCGGCGCCAAGCACCGAGCGCAACGGCGGACCGCCGCCCAGTCACTCGAAAGGGAGCTAAGGAAAAGTCCATCGAGTGCCGGGCTCCAGTTCCATCTCGCGAATGTCCGGTCCCTCCAAGGGGACTATCAAGAGGCGGAGACGCTCTATCGGCAGTCGATCGGGTGCGATAAAACCAACAGCGGCCCGCTGGCCAACCTGGCCTGGTTGCTCTCACGCAGAGACGGCAAGGGGGCCGAGGCCCTCGAGCTCGTTGCCCAGGCAATGTACCTGGACGGACCGGCGTCTGACCTGCTGGATACGAGAGGCATCGCTTATTTGACGATGGGCCGTAGCGATCTCGCGATCAAGGACCTGGAAGACGCTGTCACCATCCAACCCTCAGCCGTCAAGTCCGTTCATCTCGCCCAAGCCTATTTGATGGCGAATATGCGAGACCGGGCAATCGCGGCTCTTGAAAGCGCGAAGGCCGCGGGACTCAGGGTCGATTCCCTCTCGCCGCTCGAACGGGAACCCTGCCAACGATTGCTTGACGAGTTGGCTCAGAAATGAACGACCGCAATCTTACGCACTTCTGGGTCCGACCTGGCGCCGCCGGAATTCTTGCGAGTTTGGCAGGCGCGAGTCTGCTCTGGGCGTACTGGCCAACCCTCTGTGAGATGGAACAGAAGTGGTCGCACGATCCTCGCTATTCTCACGGCTATCTCGTTGCCCCGTTCGCGCTTTATCTGCTCTGGTCCCGCCGTCATCAGCCCGGATCAGATCACGTTCCGTTCTACTGGTTTGGGGTGTTGCTTGTCGCAGTCGGAGCTGCCCTGAGGTTGATTGGGGACTACGGCTATTTCGCATGGTTCGATGCGATGTCCCTCCTCACCTCGCTCGCCGGAGTCTGCTGGTTGCTAGGCGGACTGGGCGACCTTACGCTGGGCTTTGCCGTCCATCGCGTTCCTCATTTTCATGGTCCCGCTCCCCTACAGAGCCGAAGTTGCGCTGGGATATCCCCTCCAGCGCGTTGCCACCGAGGTCAGCACGTACGCTCTGCAATTATTTGGGCTGCCCGCTTTCAGCTCGGGTAATACGATCATGATTAATGATTTTACTCTGGGGATCATTGATGCTTGTAACGGACTCGGGACAACCTACATGTTCCTAGCCTGCGCGGTCGCCGCGGCTTTCTTGATTCCTCGACCGTCTTTGGACAGGATGCTGCTCATATTGAGTGCGATCCCGATCGCGCTCATTGCCAACGTGATGCGTATCGTGGCCACCGGCCTGCTGCAGGAGTTGATGGGGAGCCGCGTGAGCGGTGTCGTTTACCATGACCTGGCCGGTTGGCTCATGATGATCGTAACCCTGGCCATCCTCTACCTCGAGTGCCGATTATTGCCGCACCTTTTTATCGAGAGCACCGAGACAAATCCGGTTGCGGCGGAGCCCATCGAAGATAACACGATCAAGACGGAGCAGCCTGCCTTGAAAGCAAGACCGTCGCGAGCGATTCCCGTCCTTGTCGCGATCGCAATCGTCGTATTGTCGGGGTTCACCCACGGCCGCTGGATTAACCGTTGGGTGCTGTCGCGGGAGCTCGATTTTGCGATCTCCAGGCTCGATCGCGTTCCCACGACGATTGGCGACTGGAAGGGTCGGACGCAAAAGGTGGACCCGTGCGCGATGATCAGCGCTGGACTGGACGGTTCACTGATGCGGTTCTACGACAACAGCCGGACTGGAAGAACGATCGGTCTCCTCCTCGTCTGTGGCCGCCCCGGACCGGTCTCGGTTCACACTCCGGATATCTGCTATCCTGGTGCGGGTTACGAGATGGCCCAGATGCAGCCGGCCAAGTTCTCCGAGCATCTCGAACTTCGAGGTACCCCTGTCGAGTTCCTCCAGGCCGACTTCGATCAGCGGGTATCTTTCCCTCCCAAGCATTTACGCGTTTATTGGTCCTGGAACTCGAAAGGAATCTGGAGCGTTCCGGAGAACCCTCGCCTCGCATTCGGCCCTCATCAATACCTCTACAAACTGTACGTGTTCTATGAGCGGATCGGGGATGTCGAGCGATCTGAGGACGAGTCCTTCGGTGAATTCCTTGGACAACTCATGCCCCAACTTGACGAGGCCCTGTTCCCGAGCGATCCTGCGCCCGGTTGACGAGCTCGATTAGCCGGCTTTCGACCCGCTGCGCGCCCCGGTTAGGATCCCGCTTGCACCCTCGCCGTGCAATGGAGTTTGTAAATGCTTGAGGGATATGGTCTTCCGCCCGTCGGACCATCCTCGCACGGCGGCAGTCACTGTCGTCAACACAGCTATGAGATGTCGACCCGCTCGCCATCGTCCTCAACCGCCACCCCGGTTATGGCGAGCCAAACGACGGCGCGAAAGAGTGTGGAGACTCGGAATCGGGCCGGGCACGGCGGGTAGCCATAGGCGTAACTCCTGAGAGCGATCGCCTTGCCACCAGCAGAAAGAATTGAAAGCACGTGACTCTTTAACCCTGCCAGTAGCTCCGTCATGCCAGCAACACGCACCTAAATGGTTAACAGACTGCCGCACTTTTTGGCTTACCAGAAGTTAACAGCAAAGTTAACAGAAACCAAAACCGGCAACGGTTAACAAAGTGCTGGTGACGCAAGTTTAACTAGCACAACAACTTAAGAATATTCAAAACGTCGAAAAACCCCTTCCTGCTTGGCACTGGAAATGCCGCGGGTCGAACTCCGCCGAGGGTTCGAAATCCCTCACTCTCCGCCTAAGACATTATCAGCCAGTTGCTTGCGCTGCGATTCTCACGGCTGACAACCGGCTTTTTTCTGTACCTAACGGCCCTGTACCAATTTCTGTGCCAATTCGGGAAGCCTGTGAGTCGGCTCGGGCCGCGAAAATGTGCTCCCTCGGCGAACCGATTCGCGATCCGGCATGAACGGTGCGCGGCACTCCGCGGGCCGGGCGTGATGGTCGCGGTTTGCGACCCGCACCAGCGGGCGCGAGGGTGGCGAAGCGAACCCCGTGAGCACGCGACCGACCGAAGCGCGGGGTGACCGCGTGCTTTCGACGAAATGCTGCCGATCAGGAATCAATGCGATGTCGGGATCGATTCTAGCGGGCCGGGCGCCGTGGCACTTGCCTGGGCCGAGATAGCCCGCTTTCTGCCGCGGCGGCGTTATTTATTGCGGAGTAAGCGGGTGTGGTGCAATACTCAGGCTTGAGCAACCATCGCAAGGAAAAGGGCGGTGATGCACGTCGTCAATGCAGGCACCAGCGAAGTAGCTATTTCCGGCCGGGTGCTGGAAACCGATAACGCAACCCTCGAAGTTGCGGCGGCACAGGCAATCCTCAACTTCGACTTTAGGCAGGCCGACAGGGATCGAAATGCGCGAATAGCTGGCCAAAGCCAAGAAAGGGACTCTCACGGCCGAGAAGCGGGTTGAGATCGGCGACTATCAGCGGGTCGGTCCCATGCTGTCGTTGATGACGTCGAAAGCCAAGCGTTCAATCAAGAGTGGGCGGTACAACCAAGAGTGGGCGGGACAACGGTACGGCCAGGGCGCACTGAGTACGCATGGGACGCACGCTGGAAGACCTTGTGTGGCAGCATGCCAGCGGCCGTTGCGAATACTGCCGGATCTCCCGGGAAAATCTCGACCTTCCCTTTGAGTTCGATCACATTATCGCCGAGCATCACCTGGGTCAAACTCAGGCAAGCAATCTTTGTTTAGGCGGTCGCCCCAGGCTGCTCGATTTCGAACTCTCGAAGTTTTTCGCTTGGAGCCGACGGAAAAAATGACGCGAAACCCCTGGAATTAGGCTGGATTTCAGATTCTTCCGGTGGTTCTTAATGAAAATCGCCACGTTTTCGGGTTCGCACGGCCTTCTCGTGATGAGCAGATCAGCGAGGTCGCATCAGTCGAGCCAGGGTCGCGAGTGGTTGGAGGAACAACGTGAGACGCCGGCAACAGGTAGGCTTGGCCGAGAGGCTCCGCGAGATTCGTGAAGATGTATACGGCGAGCATGGCGGCCAGGAATTGGCCGATGCCCTCGATGTCCCGCTTGCGACCTGGTTGAATTACGAGTCCGGCGTCACGGCGCCCGCCGAGATCGTTCTCAAGCTGATAGTGATGACAGGCGTCAATCCCCTTTGGCTGCTGACCGGCGAGGGAGAAAGGTACGACCAAAGAACCTACTATGCAAGATAGGGCGTCGGCGTATCGTGAACGCCCTCAATGACGGTAACACCTGTCCTTGGGTTGGTGTATCGGGTCCAGCTCGGTCCCCTCGGGGTCGGTCAGGTACCAGGACTTGCACTCATCGCAAGTGGCCAGCAGGCGATCGGCAAGATCCGGGTCGGGCTGGTGGAGCGTCAGGGGACACCCGCATCGCGGGCAAGAGTGGCGAACGGCTTTTGGGAACGGAGCGCGATGGTGCAAAGCGAGCATCGTATTCAACGGCGAGTCTCCTTGATAGCGTCTCCCTACGTCTTCAGCGAGCAGCAACTCTTCATTGAGTAGCACAGTGGCAGAGTGTTCACGTGGTGCAAGACTGGCGAATGCCGGAACGATGGCAGGGCGCCTCACGATACCAACCTTCGGACGACCACGCCATAGAAAAACCTTTACAAAAGCCACAAGGGATTCTGGCACTCCGAGAAAGTGGCATGAGTGCGACTACCCAGTTTTCCAGGACTTCCCAGCCGTTTCGACTGGTTTGACCAAGACGCCTAATACCGTCGGAGCCCCTGACTGCCAGAATCCGTTGGCGTACCCGTTCAGAGAACCTCGTTGCACCCGTCCTACCGGACGGGTATGCACAGTCGTTGGTGTTTGGCGCGCAGCCATCGAGCTTGCTCGCCGGGCAGATTCAGACGACAGGGCGGCCGACGGCGCCTCCCTGAAGCCGCAGATCGGTCACGGCACACTTCGATTCCAAAAGGCCCTCGGCGGCCAAACCGTGAGCGAATACCTACGATGGCCAACTTCTTCGACGCCTCCTCCCAGCAGACGCTTTCTCAGAAGACCTACCCGGCCGAGTCCGGCACCAAGTTTGCCCTCGGCATTTACGGGTGGGTGAACGGTCTGAAGGTCGTGTCCACCAACGAGCAGGTCGTCGGGCTCACGTCGGACGTCCCGCAGACCGTCCCGGGCGGGCTAACACAGAACTTCATGGCCGTGGCGGTTGGGAAGGCGGACGTGAAGATTGTGTTCACCGCCCAGCCCGGCGAGCCGGTCTGGGACACGATTACTTCGACGTCGGGCTGGCATTGCCCAAGATCGCGTTCGGGGCAAAGGTGTCGTACGCCTTCAAGGTGAAGGCGATCGACATCTGCAAGCGGCTCGGGATGGCCCCGGACCACCTAATGGCGTGCATGTACCGGGAGAGTGCCGGGTCGCTCAGCCCGAGCAAATGGAACGCCCGAGGGGCGGACGCCGTTGGCCTCCTCCAGTTCACCGGCCCCACCGCGATTAGCATGCATACAACGACCGCTGCCCTCGCGGCCATGTCGGCCGTGGACCAGTTGGACTACGTTGAGAAGTTCTTCCAGCCGTACAAGAACCGGCTGAGGACGGTTGGCGACGTGTACTGCGCGATGTTCTGCATCTTCGGCATCGGGAAGTCGCCAGACTTCGTCCTGTACGACGCGTCCGGGCAGACCCCCGACGGGAGGACGCCCCGGCATCATATTACACGGAGAATGCCAACTTCGACATCGACAAGAAGTTGAACATTACCAAAGGTGACCTGATGCGGGAGGGGCAAAATATGGTCTCGCTAGGTCCGCAATCCTGCCAACATCGGGTAGCCCGAATCCGCCAACGGCGGTGATAGTTCCCGCAGGCCCGGCGATTTTGGCGGTCAGCAGCTTGCGAAATTGAGGGTTTCCGCGCGGTTGCTATGGAATGCGGCGCCGGCCTCCGATGTCGAAAACATTTGCACTCCCAAATGGCGTATTGGGCATTGGCGCCACCACGCGCTATGCCCCCATAACGCTCTCGATCCGATGAGTGCGGAAAAGAATTTTTTCGATCTGGGGGATGCACTCATTGCTCGTCACGAGATTCTGCGGCAGAATGCGGAGATAGCTCGCCGCGAGATCACCGTGATGACAATGTGTTCACTTGTGTCGCGTCCGGCGGTGTGCTTGTAGACGCTGAGTTGTTTGATTCCGATTTTTTCGACGTAAGGCCTCGCGACGTCGAACTGCCCGGGCCGCAGCAAACGTTTTTCCTGAAGTCGCGCTGGGAAACTCGGAAAATTGCCAGGTACGATCGTGACGGTTGCTCGGAATCGCTCGATCACAATCCGTACGAGCTCGACTCTCGCTCGAGGAAGGAGGTTTCCGATGAGCTCCGTTGATCAACGAATCGCCGCCGTCTCGGCCGAACAGGCGGCGTCTTTCGCTCGACAAACGGAGCGGGGCGGCATACCCGACGTGAAGCCGCGCCAGATGTTCGAGGACCGGGCCCCCAGGTCTTTCCTGTGTCATTTCGCAGGAGCGGATTTGGTTCCTCGACCGACGTGAGCCCGAAAATCCTTTCCGCAACGTTGCCCTCACCGTCATCCGGCTGCGAGGCCAGCTCGAGCTAAAGTGGCTCATCGAGTCTTTCACTGAGATCGCTCGCCGCCATGAAATCCTGCGGACGACCTTCGCCGATCAGGGCGGCCGGCCGGTGCAGATCATCGGCGCGGCGCCACGCCCTGGCCGATCCCGTTGATTGATTTGCGTGGGCTGCCAGAGGAAGAACGAGAAACAGAAGTCCAGCCCACTGACGAGCCAGGAGTGCCGCCGCCCGTTCGATCTGACGCGCGGCCCGCTCATGCGCACGCGGCTAATTCAGGTGAGCGAAGAGAAGCATATCTTGTTGCTGGGCTTCCACTCCATCATCTGTGACGAGCGGTCTATTTCGATCCTCTTCCGGGAGCTCGGGGCCCTTTACAACATCTGCGCCGCCGGCCGGCCATCGCCGCTGCCCGAGCTCCCCATCCAGTACGCCGACTTCGCCGTCTGGCAGCAAAATCGCCTGCGTGGCGACATCCTCAAAAACCATCTCGATTACTGGAAACGGAACTTGCAAGGCTGCCGTTTCTCTCTCGAATCGGCGCTGGCAACCCCCGGCCGGCCGGCCAATTCCCACGCGATGCCAGCGAATCGATTGTAGTGCCCCCCCACGTCATCGCGGCGTCAAGCGCACCAGTACGCGCGAAGGTGTCACGCTGCTGATGGTCGTGGTCGCCGCCCTTCAGACCCTGCTGCATCGCTATACCGCACAGGATGACATCGTAGTCGCCTGTGCGACAACGGGACGCAACTGCGTCGAGACCGACAATTTGATCGGCTGCTTTTCCAACACGCTGGTTCTGCGCACCAGCTTTTCGGGAAACCCCACGTTCCGGCAGCTCCTCGGCCGCGTCCGCGACGTGGCCGAGGGAGCCTATGCAAATCAAGAACTCCCGTTTGAGTATCTTGTTGACGAGCTTAAGCTCCGGCCCACACGGATTCGCCAACGCCTGCTCCAGGTCATGCTCCGTCTCTCCAACGCTTCGCTCGAGAACCTCGTCTTGCCGGGCGTGGCGTGCTGCGTCGCGCTGCTGGATGCCGGTCCGGCGCGGTTCGACCTCAACATGAATTTGGTCGAGAGCCCGGACACACTTTCCGGGACTCTGGAATACGACTCCGACCGGTTCGAGGCGGCCACAATCCGGCGGCTCACCGAACGCTTCCACACCTTATTGGAGCGATTCGCGCACGAGAATGGCGAAACAAGTCTCTCCGATCTCTGGAGCATCGAAAAGGCCCAGCTCCCTGCCCATAAGGCGCTTGAGCACGACTCACCGCGAGCCGCGCCGCTGTCTTATCACCAGGAACGCCTCTGGTTCATCGAACGGTTCGAGGCCGGCCACGTTTATCCCGGCAGCCCTGTATATCACAACCTGCCGCTCGTGCTCCGATTCCGCGGCTCGGTGGACGCGACTGTGCTCGAGGAGGGCATCAACCGACTGGTGGCCAGGCACGCGGTGCTGCGCACTCAGATCGTCACCGAGGGCGATGTCCCGGCTCAGGTGATCAGGCCATCTGTGCAAATCCGCCTGACGACGGTCGACCTGGCGGGCCCCGAAGGCGGCGCGGACCCAGACCGGATGGCGGCGCATATCGCGGACGAGGCGAATCAACCCTTCGACCTGAGCCGCGATTGCCTGTGCGTCGCTCGTTCGTTTTGGTAGTGAACAGGCCCTCTTGGTGATCGTGATCCATCACATCATCGTGGACCATCCGTCGCTAACGCTGCTCGCGCGGGAGCTCGCTGAAATCTGTAGGGCTTTGGTGGAGCGGCGAACCCCCTGCCTGCACGCGCCGCCGCTCGAATACACCGAATACACCCTATGGCAGCGCGGCATCACCCGAGAGCAATTGGAGCCCCTTCTGCTCTACTGGCGGTGGCAGCTCCGCGGCGATCCCGCTCCCCTCTGTTTGCCGGAGGACCGCCCCCGACCCGCGATCCACACCTACACCGCAGCTCGTGAAACATTCGTGATAAACCGTGACCTGGCGCAACGCCTCCGAGCACTTGCGCTGAAAGAGGACACGACCGCTTTGTCGGTGGCCCTGGCTGGCTTCAAAGTCCTGCTGCACTACTACTGCCGGCGGCAAGACGTTGTGGTCGGAATGAGCGACCCGTCTCGCGACCAACCGGCGACCGAGGGTGCCATCGGCCCGTTGGCCAACTTACTGGTACTTCGCAGCCGCCTGGCCGACGACGTCTCTTTCCAGGCTTTCCTTGCTCAGGTCAGCCAGACCGTTCGCCAGGCGAAGGCGCACCGGGAACTGTCATTCGACATGGTGGTGCGAGAGCTGAAACCCGAGAACGACATGAGTCGGACCGCCATGTTCATCGTCCTCTTCCGTTTTGAGGACAGCGAACCGCCCGTGCTCGACTTTGGCGGGGTGCAAGCCGATGTCGTGGACACGAACCTCGGTCACGGGAAGTACGACCTCAACCTGCTGGTCGACGCCGGTACCGACGGCTGGGTGGGCACCGCGATCTACAACGCCGACATCTACGACCAATCGACGATTCGTCAGATGATGAATCATTATGAAACGATCCTGCTCGCAATCACGGAAGACCCATGCCGGCGCATCAGCGAGATCGACCTGCTCAGCGCCACGAAAAGCGCCAGCAGCTCGACGAGTGGAACGCGACCCAGGCCGGTTATCCCCGGGAGAAGACGATCCACCAACTGTTTGAAGAGCAGACGGCTCGGACGCCGGACAACATCGCCGTGGTGTGCGAGGGCGACCGGCTGACCTACCGGGAGCTGGATGGCCGTGCTAACCGCCTGGCACACCATCTCCGAAGTGAAGGAATCGTCCCGGACCAGATCGTCGCCGTCTGCTTGGGACGGTCGGCGGAGGGGATCGTGGCTTTGTTGGCGGTGCTGAAGGCGGGCGCAGCTTATCTGCCAATGGACCCGAGCTATCCAGACGAGCGACTGCGCCTGATGCTCGATGACGCCCAGCCATCTCACGTCATTACGACCGCGGCACTTGCCGAACGGATCGGCGGTGGGAACGCGTTGCTAACCCGTTTGGACGCGGATGGCCCTCGCATCTCGTCCCACCCCAACACGGCTCCGCCCCTGTCCGCGCCGCGCCTCTCACCTCGCCTACTGTATCTACACATCAGGGTCGACGGGACGGCCGAAAGGTGCCCTTCTCGAGGACCGCAACGTCGTTCGGCTGCTGGTAAACGATCGCTTGCCATTCGACTTCGACGCGTCCGCCGTCTGGACGATGTTCCATTCACACGCCTTCGATTTCTCGGTCTGGGAAATGTACGGCGCGCTCCTCTACGGCGGACGACTGATCATCGTCCCGGAGCTGGTGGCAAAGGACCCGGTTCTCTTCGCCGACCTCATCGTCCGGGAGCGGGTGACCGTCCTGAACCAGACTCCGAGCGCGTTTTTCAGCGCAATGCCCCAGCTCCTTGGCCGGCCTCGGTCCGAACTAGCGCCTCCGATATGTGATCTTCGGAGGGGAGGCGCTCTATCCCGGTGCGCTCCGAGAGTGGAAGAAGGTCCACCCCGACGTCCGCCTTATCAACATGTATGGGATCACTGAAACGACAGTCCACGTGACCTGGAAAGAGATCGCCGACGAAGACATCGACCGTAACGTGAGCAATATCGGCCGTCCCATCCCCACGACCACCGCGTATCTGATGGATTCGGCGCAGAGGCTTTTGCCGGCGGGCGTCGCTGGCGAGGTCTATGTTGGAGGCGGCGGAGTCGGCCGGGGGTACCTGGGGAGAGACGAGCTGACGGCGCTGAAGTTCGTGACGAATCCGCACCGGCCTACGGAGCGGCTCTACCGCTCCGGCGATCTGGCGCGCCTGTTGCGCAGCGGCGAGATAGTCTATCTGGGTCGGATGGACGACCAGGTCCAGATCCGTGGCTTCCGGGTCGAGCCGGGCGAGGTTTGCAGTGTGCTGTTGGCGCACCCCGCGGTCGCCGGCGCGGAGGTGGTCGCCTGCCAGCACCGAGGCGAGGCTCCCGAGCTGATCGCGTACGTCGTGTGCGCCATCCCGTCAGTGTGACGGCCCTGCGCAGTTACCTCGCGACGCAGCTCCCGCCCCACGCGGTGCCATCGACGATCATGCCGATCGACGCTTTGCCGCTCACGCCCAGCGGGAAGGTGGATCGGCGCGCTTTGCCCGAGCCGAACGCGCAGCGGCCCGAGCTCGAATCATGCTTTGTTGCCCCGCGCACGCCGGCAGAGGAGCTGCTCGCGGGGATCTGGTCGGAGGTGCTGGGGCTCTTCCGCGTCGGCATTCATGACAACTTCTTTGAACTGGGCGGACACTCCCTCTTGGGCGCTCAAGTCATCTCGCGGCTGCGCGATGCGCTTGGGATCGAGTTGCCTCTGCGCTTCCTCTTCGAGTCGCCGACAGTCTCGGGCCTGGTCGAGGCCGTGCACGCCGCCGCGAGCGTCCTGGCCGGCCGGCATTTCCGTTACGGCCCGGCCCGCGCGAGGGCGAGTTGTGCTTGTCGTTCGCCCAACAGCGGCTTTGGTTTCTGCATCAGATGACGCCCGATAGCGCCGCGTACAATCTCCCGTCAGCCTTCCGCCTCACGGGGCCGCTCGATCGCGCTGCGCTCGAACAGAGTTTTCAGGAGATTGTGCGCCGCCACGATGTTCTGCGCACGACTTTTCTGGATCTGGGAAGTCCTCTGCAGGTGATCTCCCCGCCCGGGGCATGGCAACTCAGCGAGATCGACCTCTCGCAAATCCCCCAGGCCAGCGCACCGCGCGATCGCGCCAACTTATTGATGACGAGGCTCGGGTCCCATTCGACTTGGTTCGCGGGCCGGTTTTCCGCGTGACGCTCTTGCGGCTCGCCGAGGAAGAACATGGGTTGCTGGTGACGTTGCATCACATTGCCTCCGATGGCTGGTCGCACGACGTGTTGTTCGGCGAGCTGGCGGCGCTCTACGAAGCTTTCCGAGCGGGTCGTTCCTCTCCCCTGCCAGAGCTGCCGATCCAGTACGCCGACTACGCCGTGTGGCAGCGGGCGGAACTGCAAGGCGACTTCCTGGAGTCGCTACTGGACTACTGGCGGCGCCAGCTCGAGAGCGCCGGACCGGCTGGCCCTGCCAACGGATCGGCCCCGGCCGGCCGCCGAATCGTTCCGCGGCGGCGGCTGTGCCGGTCGAGGTATCCGCCGATCTGGCCGGTGGATTGGAGGCCCTCAGCCGCGCCGAAGGTGCGACGGTATTCATGACCACCCTGGCCGCGTTTCAGGTCCTGCTCTATCGCTGCAGCGGCCAGGCCGACCTGGTCGTCGGCACACCGTTCGCCAACCGCAACCGGCTCGAGACCGAGCCGTTGATCGGTTTCTTCGCCAATCTTCTGCCGATCCGCGCCGACCTCTCCGGAGGACCGACGTTCCGCCGCTTCCTCGCGCCGCGCGCCACGCCATTTTGGCGGCCTATGACCGGCAAGAGCTACCCTTTGAGCGGCTGGTCGAAGAGCTTCGGCCGCGGCGGGACACCGGGCGCAATCCGATTTGCCAGGTGACGTTCGCCCTGCAGGACGGCCCAAGGCTTGGCCTGCGCCTGCCCGGCCTCGAGGTGAGCGAGTGGGAGCCGGAAAGCGGAACGGCGAAGTTCGACCTGACGCTGATCCTGTGGCACTCTGGCAAGGGCCTGCTCGGAGTGCTCGAGTATAACAGCGACCTGTTCGATGCGGCGACGGCGCGACGGCTGGCACTTCGTTATCAAAAGTTGTTGGAGGGGGCAGCGGCGCAGCCCGACGAGAGCATCGATCGCCTCGAGCTGCTCTCGCCCGCGGAGAGTCACGAGGTCTTGACCGAGTGGAGCGGCGGCAGCAGGCCATTCCCCCGCGATTCTTCGCTCCACCGGCTCTTCGAGTCTCAGGCGTCCCGGACGCCCGACGCCGTCGCCATCACCTTCGCCAACCACCAATTGACCTACTCCGAGCTCAATCAGCGGGCCAACCTCCTGGCCCATTCCATCAGAGGTCGAGGCGTCCGCCGCGGCGACATAGTCGGGCTCTTCGTTGGGCGATCCTCGAACATGGTGGTCGGTATGCTCGGCATCCTCAAGGCCGATGGGGCCTACTTGCCGCTGGATCCCGAATTTCCCGCCGAACACGTGAGCCTGTTGCTGAGCGAAACCCGAGCGGCGCTCGTGCTCTGCGAGGGGCCCCTCTGCGACCGACTCGCCGGGCTCGACATACCGGTGATCGATCTTGACGCCGGCCGTGAGGTTATCGCCGGGAGGGACGTGAGCGCCTCGCAGCCTGGCCCAAGGAGACGACCTGGCCTACGTGATCTCCACCTCCGGCTCGACAGGAAGGCCGAAGGCGGTGGCCGTGCCGCATCGCGCCGTCGTGCGCCTCGTCTGCAATACCGACTATGTGCAGCTCGGTCCGGCTGACCGCGTTGCCCAGGCCTCGAATAGCTCCTTCGACGCGGCAACTTTCGAGGTATGGGGTGCGCTGCTCAACGGCGCCCGCCTGATCGGCATTCCACGCGAGGTCGCCCTGTCGCCACCCGACCTGGTGGCTTGGTTGCGCGTCCATGAAATGAGCGTCATGTTCCTGACAACCGCCCTGTTCAACGAGGTGGCGCGGGCGGCGCCCGAGGCCTTCCGGACCCTGCGCTGCCTCCTGTTCGGCGGCGAGGCGGTCGAGCCGCGCTGGGTTGACGCAGTGCTGAGGCGGGGACCGCCCGCGAGATTGCTGCACGTCTATGGGCCGACCGAGAGTACCACGTTTGCCAGTTGGCATGAGGTGAGGGTCGTCGAGCCCAGGGCAACCGTCGTGCCGATCGGGCGCCCGATCGCAAACACTCGGATTTATGTGCTTGGCCCGGGGCTCGAGGCGGTGCCGGTCGGCGTCGTGGGCGAGCTCTATTTGGGTGGCGACGGTTTGGCCCGGGGCTATCTCAATCAACCGGGCCTGACGGCCGAACGGTTCGTGCCCGACCCGTTCGGCGCCGGTGCCGGCGGCCGGCTCTACCGCACCGGCGACCTTGTCCGCTTTCGGGGCGACGGCACACTTGAGTTCCTCTCGCGGGTGGACCGCCAGGTGAAGATCCGTGGGTTCCGCGTCGAGCCGGCGGAAGCCGAAGCCGCATTGCTGGGCTGCCCAGGCGTGCGGGCCGGCGCGGTCGAGCCCAGGCCCGACCCGAACGGCGGGGTCCGCCTGGTCGCCTACGTGACGGGCTCGGGACCGACCCCGCTGCACCCGGCCGAGCTGCGTCGTCAACTTCGCCGCCGGCTGCCCGAGTACCTCGTCCCGGCCGAATTCGTCATCCTGCGCGAGCTGCCGATGACCACCAGCGGCAAGGTCGACCGCCGGGCACTCGCGGCGGCCGTCCCCGTTGCCATCCCGGGCGTCGCCGTCGCCTCGCGCACCGAGACCGAAAAACGCGTGGCGGCCATCTGGGCCGACGTGCTGGGCCGCGAACCGAGCAGCCCACACGACGACTTCTTTGACCTCGGAGGTCACTCGATCTCCGCCTTGCAGGTCGTCTCCCGGCTCCGGTCGGCCTTCCGAGCGAACCTCGCCGTCAGGGCACTGTTCGAATCGCCGACTGTCGCCGAGCTGGCACTGCGAATAGAGTCGGCGCAGAACATGGCCGACCCATTGCCATCAATTTCACCCGAACCCGAGATCAAGTCGCTTGCCCGTGAAACGCGCCGAGTCCCGCGATCGTTCCTTGGCCTCTCCCCATAAATCGGTGAGGGCAGTCCGGTCGGGGTCTGTTCCAGCCGCTGATGAGCGGACAAGCACAACACATGCGAGGACGACAATGTTTAAAATACAGCTAATCAATATGCCATTCGCGACAGTCCACATGCCGTCGCTGGCGCTCATGCAGTTGAAGACCGTGCTGGATCGCAGCTTTGACGGCCGCGTGGCGACCGAGATCTTGTACTTGAACCACGACTTCGCCCGGTTCATGGGCGCGGACATTTACCAGGAGATCGCACTGGTGCAGAGCACCATGGGACCGCGATCGGTGAGTGGTTCTTTCGGCACCTGGCGTTCCCGGACGTCGAGGACAACTTGGAAACATATTTCAATCGCTATTATCCTCACAAGACCGCCAAGGCCGACGCTTTCAAACGCTTGATTCGGGAAAAACGGCGGGGGGCCGGTTCCCTGCTCGACGAGCTGATCGCCGCGAACGCGATCGACCGGGCAGACCTGGTGGGCTTCACTTCGATGTTCTCGCAAAACGTGGCGTGCTTTGCCATGGCCCGGAGACTGCGGGGGCACGACCGCGAGCCCGTGATCCTCATGGGCGGCGCCAATTGTGAATGGCCGATGGGCCAGGAGATCGTCAAGCAGATCCCGCAGATCGATTTCGTGTTCTCGGGCTGTTCCCTCAAGAGCTTCCCCGAATTCGTCCAGTGCTTGCTTGAGGGCCGCATGAATGATTGTCACCGGCTCAACGGCGTCTTCTCCCGGTCGAACCGAGTGGCCTCGCAGCCCCTGGTCGCGGACTCATTCGTGGTCCTGGACAGCAACATGTCGGTTCGCCCAACCGGCGATGAGCTGGATATCAATGTGAACCTCACGCCCGACTACGAGCCGTACCTGACATTGCTCGAGAAAAACTTTCCCGCCGGAATGGTCAAGTCCGCCCTTCCCTTCGAGACCTCGCGCGGCTGCTGGTGGGGCGAGCGGGCCCACTGCACGTTCTGTGGCCTGAACGGATCGACCATGGCTTACCGAGCCATGCAGCCGGAAAAGGCGATCCGGCTGTTCGAGACCTTGTTCGGCTATGCCGACCGCTGCTCGCACTTCGAGTGCGTGGACAACATCATGCCGAAGAGCTACATCAAGGAGGTCTTTGCGTTCCTCAACCCTCCCCGCCACACCACGATCTTTTATGAGGTGAAGGCCGACCTGATGGAGTCGGATATCGAGGTCCTGGCACGGGCGCGGGTGGTTCACCTTCAACCGGGGATCGAGTCGCTCGCAACATCCACACTCAAGCTGATGAAGAAGGGCACAACATCGTTCCAGAACATCACACTGCTCAAGAACTGCATCGCGCACGGCGTCTCGCCCCACTGGAACCTGTTGGTCGGCTTCCCGGGCGAGGGCGAGGATGTCTATCAAAAGTACGTGCGCGACCTGCCGCTTCTGATGCATTTGTATCCTCCCAACGGTGTGTTCCCGGTCCGTTTCGATCGCTACAGCCCTTATTTCGTGCGAGCCCATGACTACCAACTGGATCTGCACCCATGCGATTATTATAACTTCGTCTATCCTTTGGATGCCGGCGCTCTGGCCAACCTCGCCTATTACTTCGCCAATCATGACTTCGGCGCGGAATATGTCACCGCGTTGGCGCAAGGGATCGGACCGGTCACGAGGCGCATCGAGGCATGGCAACAGCGCTGGAGTGCGGAGATCCCGCGATCCTACCCCAAGCTTTTCTTCACGGACGGTGATTCGGGCCTGATTCGTGATTCGCGTTCACAGGTTCTCAAGGAGCAGGATGTTGGAAAACTGGGCAGAATGGTGCTCGAATCACTGGCGCAGCCCAAAGGGCTCAGGGAGCTTGCGTCGGCGCTGAGTGATGTGGCGGAATTGAATCCTGAAAGCGAGCTGGCGCGGCTGTGTGATCTTGGGCTAGTCTTCGGGGAGCAAGGGCGCGACTTGAGCCTGGTCTTCCCACGGGAGCCGCCTCCAGTCGCCTACTTCACGGCCTCCTTGGTCGAAAAGGAATGGAAGAACGTCGATTCCTCCGAACCGGCGATGATGTCGATTGCGCGTGCCCGGCATCGCGTGAAAAAATCGTCTTTGGACCAGAGAGCTGGGGTTTTGCTGCGGGATAACGAAGGGAGCAGAGAGCCATGAAACCGTCCACCATCGCGGCTCCGTGCGACAACAGCGCGTTTACGATTGAGGCAGAACAAGATGTCTACGCGTTTCCGGCTTCGTTTGCGCAGCAGCGGGTCTGGCTCCATGACCAGTTCCACCCGGACGATGCGGCATACAACATCCCCGCCGCGTTCGCGATCGTGGGGCCGTTGGACACGACGGTGCTGGAATTGTGCCTGGCCACTGTCGTGCACCGCCACGAGTCGTTGCGGACCACGTTTGCCGTGTGGGATGGGGAGTTGACCCAGATCGTGGACCCGAGCACGACGCTTGACCTGGTTGTTGAAGACCTAAGCTGGACGCCCGCGGAGGATCGATACGCCAAAGCGCTCGAGCTCGCGAGCGCTGAGGCCCGTCGTCCGTTTGATCTTACGCGGGGACCGCTGGTCCGGGTCAGGCTATTACGGCTGCGCGAGGACCATCATTTCCTGCTCCTGACCCTGCACCACATCATCGCGGACGGCTGGTCATTGGGGGTGCTGTTCGGTGAGCTGGCAGCCCTTTACAGGGCCCTGGTGCCGGCCTCCCCTCACCGCTGCCGGACCTCCCTATCCAGTACGCCGACTATGCGGCCTGGCAGCGGGAACGGTTGCAAGGCAACGTCCTCGACTCCCTCCTAAGCTACTGGAAGAACCGGCTCGATGGCGCACCGGAGGCCCTGTCACTAACCACCGATCATCCCCGGCGACCGAATCCTGCGCTATCGCGGCGACCAAGTGAGCCTGACGTTGTCCCCCGGCCTGGTGAGCGGGCTGGAGGCCCTCGGCCGCTCGGAGGGCGCGACGCTCTTCATGACCCTGGTCACCGCCTTCCAGGTCTTGCTCTACCGCTGCACCGGGC
The DNA here is from genome assembly GCA_963779785.1 of uncultured Planctomycetota bacterium. Lineage (GTDB taxonomy): Bacteria > Planctomycetota > Planctomycetia > Isosphaerales > Isosphaeraceae > CAVRFS01. Next base: position 106,899 of record CAWAAW010000030.1, on the reverse strand, counting down.
AGGCCGATCTCATCGTCGGCATCCCCGTCGCAAACCGCGATCGACTTGAGACCGAGCGGTTGATCGGACTCTTCGTCAACCTTCTTCCGCTCCGCGTCGACCTCTCCGGGAGTCCGACCTGCCGCCGTGTGCTGGCGCGGTGCGCCACGACATCCTGACGGCCTACGATCACCAAGATCTGCCGTTCGAGCGGCTCGTCGAGGAACTGCGGCCACGGCGGGACGCTGGGCACAATCCAATCTGCCAGGTCGTGTTCGCCGTCCAAAATGCGCCGTCGCCGCCATTCGAACTCCCTGGCCTGAAGGTAACACCGCTGGAAATCGCCAATGGCACAGCGAAGTTCGACCTGGAGCTGTCGGTATACGAGACGAAACCGGGGCTGCTAGCGGTGCTGAACTATAGCACCGAGCTGTTCGAGCCGGCCACGGCATCCGCGATACTGGACCAGTTTCGCGTGCTGTTGGAAGACATCGTAGCCGATCCCGATCGCCCCCTGACCGAATTGGCGGTGCTTTCCGCGGGCGAACGTCACAAGCTCCTGCGCGAGTGGAACGAAACCGACGCTGATTATCCCGCAGACACCTGCATCCACGGTCTGTTCGCTGCCCAGGCGGCGCGCTCGAGCGCGGCGGTCGCCCTCGTTTGGGGAGCGGGGACGCTGACGTACGGCGATCTGAATCGACGGGCCAATCAGCTCGCGCATGCTCTACGGTCGCGGGGCACCGGCCCTGAGGTTGTCGTGGCCGTCTGCATGGATCGGTCTCCAGAGATGATTGTGGCGTATCTCGGCATCCTCAAGGCTGGCGGGGCTTACTTACCCGTGGCACCCACGTTGCCGTCCGAACGGCTGTTGTTCATGATCGACGAGGCTCGCTCACCGATCGTCTTGACACAGCAGCGTTGGAAAGACAAGCTCACCGGACGGTCGGCCGGGATATTCTGCCTGGACACCGAATGGGAGGTCGTAGCCGGCGAAAGTGAGGACAACCCACCGCCAACGGCGATCGCCGACAACCCGGCCTATGTCATCTACACGTCGGAATCCACAGGCCGGCCGAAAGGGGTTGTCCTCACGCATAAGAGCCTGGTGAACCTGGTCACCTGGCACCAGCGCCAGTACGGGGTTACCGGTGCCGACCGCGCGACGCATCTTGCAGCACCCAGCTTCGACGCATCGGTTTGGGAGTTGTGGCCTTATCTGACAGGTGGGGCGACCGTGTATCTCGTGGCCGGCGAGCTGGCGGCTTCCACTGAGATTTTCACCTGGCTGGCGACGTGGGGCATCACCGTCTGCTTTCTCCCCACGCCGTTGGCTGAAGCGGTCCTGGAGACGCCCCCACCGGAGGGCCTGGTCTTACGGGCACTTCTCGTCGGCGGCGACAAGCTCCGCAAGCCGCCGCGATATCCTCTGCCCTTCGTTTTGGCGAACCACTACGGACCGACAGAAAACACTGTGGTAACGACGTCAGCAATCGTGACCGGCTCGCTCGATTCGGCTGGCCCTCCTCCGATCGGTCGCCCCATTGCCAACGTCCGACTTTATATCCTGGACGGCAATCTTAAACCCGTTCCTGTCGGCGCGGCCGGAGAGCTGTACATCGGCGGAGCCGGCCTGGCCCGGGGCTATCTCAATCAACCGGGCCTGACGGCCGAGCGGTTCGTGCCCGATCCGTTCGGCGACGTCCCCGGTGGCCGGCTCTACCGCACCGGCGACCTCGTCCGTTACCGTGGAGATGGCTCGCTCGAGTTCCTCTGCCGGGCGGACCGGCAGGTCAAAATCCGGGGATTCCGCATCGAGCCCGCCGAAATCGAGGCGGTACTGTTACAGCACGACGCGGTGGCCCAGGCTGTGGTGGAGGCGCGCGACGACGCCCTGGGTCAAACGCAGTTGGTCGCTTATTTCGTTCCAGCCCCCGGCTCGGCGCCCGAGCCGGCGGCGCTGCGGCACCACCTCACCGCGTTCCTGCCTGAATACATGGTTCCGGCCAGCCTTTTGGCCTTGGCGGCTCTGCCGCTGACGGCCAACGGCGAGCTCGACCGCTCGGCCTTGCCGGCCCCGGAGAATACGCTCCGCGATCCCAAGGCGTCGTTCCCGGCGCCCCGAGATGACACGGAGCGAGCCTTGGCTGAGATCTGGCAGCGCATCCTGGGTCGCGATCGTGTGGGAATCGACGATAATTTCTTCGAGTTGGGGGGACACTCCCTGCTGGCGATGCGCCTTGTCAGTCTCATCCGCGAGAATCTCGGTCACTGGCTGCCCATCAACGCCGTCTTCCAGGCCCCGACCATCGAACGGTTGGCCGCCTTGCTGCGGCCGGAAGCGCCTGGGTCACCGGCTGATTCGTCTTTTCCGGGTCACGGAGTCGGGGTCAGTAAGAGACCGTTGTTTTGCCTGAGCTGGGGCCCGACGCTCGCTCAACATCTCGGGGTTTACCCGATCTATCCCCTGGACCTGGATCAGGATGAGCTGCGAGCAATCACCCGGATCGAGGACACGGCAACATATCTCATCAAAAAGATGCGTACCGTGCAGCCGGAAGGCCCCTACTTGCTGGGAGGTTTCTGCGCAAGGGGTCATCGCCTTCGAGATGGCCCAGCAACTGATCACAACAGGCCAGAAGGTTGATCTCCTGATCTTGTTCGATGCTCCTCCCGTTATACCCGCACGGGCGCGGCCAGGGATCGGCCGCCGGTCGTTTTATGTCGCCGGCAAGCTCGTGACTCATCTGCGCAGGTGGGCCGGCGGTGATCCCAACTTCAGGACCGCCGAATTGCTGAGCAAAGGGAGACGCTTCGCGAATTCGCTGATCGACGGTCTTCCTCTGGCCGCCGTTCGGCTTGCCCGCGGCGGGATCCCGGACGGACTATTGCTCAGGCGAGCCATCGAAAGCTACAGCCCGCGCGTGTATCCTTGCCCAATCAAGCTCGTCAGGCCGATGGAGCAATCCCAAATCCCCCATCCAGACACGTCCCCATACTGGCGAGCGTTAGCCGGAGGCGGACTGGAAGTTCTGACGACTCCGGGCGACCACATCACAATGTTCCAGGAGCCCCACATCCGGGTGCTCGCTGCGCGGATCTCGGTCTGGCTCCAAACGGCGAACGAGCTGGCGCCGCACGGTCTGACCGGATAAGCGCGTCAGCCGAGCGGTGCCAAGCCAGCGTTACGTCAAACGGCTGTACCAATCGAACGAATCTAATCCGAAAAGACCGAGTCTGAAAGACCAAGCAGCCACAACGCAGAGGAATCCCCTTATTCAACCCGAAGTGCTTTTGGAGCGTCGTGATGACCAACCCGTTCGACGACCCGGATGGCGAGTATCTCGTCGTGACGAATAACGAAGGCCAGCATTCACTTTGGCCGGCGTTCCGGGACATTCCGGTCGGCTGGACTGCGGTCGGGCCGCAAGGAAAACGCCAGATATGCTTGGACTGGATCGAGGCTAACTGGACTGACATGCGGCCCAGGAGTCTGGTCGTCGCCATGAACAAAGCCGCTGCCACATAGTCGAAGCCAATGTCTAACGAGGCTTCGCCTCAGACCGACGAGACCTGTTACAATCAAGGACGAACATAGCGAGTGACCGGCCTATGAGGAGAGCATCCCGTTAACCTCTCATGGTGGGGTAGCGTTGCCGGATCGTCTCGGCCAAGGCTTCGACAGTGCCCTGTCCACAGCCTTCCTCGGCAGTCGTCAAACTGATATGCTTGCCGATGCTCCAGTAGAGGTCGATCAGTTCCGTGTTGACGGTGGCGACGGCCCGCGCCGCGCCGCGTCGATCAACCTGAGTACGACATCAAAGTCAGTCTGCAACGGGACGGGTGTCGTCTTGGCATCGGCCTTCGACCGACTCGCGGACGGCTTGGTCACCTGTTTCTTGGGTGGGTTTTGTTTCTTTGCCATACGGCCTGTATAGCATCACCAAGGCCGCCGTGCGAGTGATTTGATACGAAACAGCACGCCAAATAGGCCATGTGTGGACGCGATCAGACGATGGCGAGCGTGAAGGTATGGTCTTCGCGCTGGCTGGGGAGTAGGACCAAGTCTTTCGCGAGATCCGCTTTGGCGGCGACCAGCAGCCGGGCGCGCATGGGCGCGGCGTGCCGTATTCGGTGGTGGCGGCCACCGATGCCCCGGCACTGTGGCCGGGCTCGGCGCTCCACGCGGCGTCTCTTTACCTGTCCAATCTGCACTTCCGTCGGACTCACGCGGAAGAGGTCGACCCGACGCAACGGCGGCGACGGGCGTGCTCTTGCCGACCACGTCCCGACGCATCATCGGGGCTTTGACTGCCTTGCCGGTGACCTCGTCGTAATGTTCGAGTGCCATCACCAGCATGGCGTCGGGGCACCCTTTTCGATTTGCTCGGGAAGAGAGGTATTGTGTGGTAGCCGAGAAGTTTCAACAATAGTTTTACAGAAATCAAAACAGGCGGAACAAGCGTGTGGTTAGCGGGAGATGCTGCCATGTTCACGAGAAGAGCATTCATCGGAACTGTCGGCGCTGGGCTTGCCGGCGCGACGACCTCGTTCGCGACGGAGCGCGTCGTCGGGCCAGCGCAAACGGATGGCGGTCGTCACGACCGAGTGGCGGTACCACTCGCATGCGTGGCACATGGCCGAGCGGTTCCTGGTGGGCTATCCGATCAATGGTCGCTGGCACCACCCGCCGTTCGACGTCGTCGCGGCATACGTCGATCAGTTTCCCAAGAACGACCTGAGTCGCAAGCGGTCGGCCGAGTTCGGGTTTCCGATCTTTCCGAGCGTCGCCCAGGCGTTGCGTTGTGGGGGCGACAAGCTCGCGGTGGATGCCGTGTTGATCATCGGCGAGCATGGCAACTACCCGAAGAGCGAGTTCGGCCAGACGAAGTACCCGCGCTACGAGTTCTTCAAACAGGTGACCGACGTCTTCCGGAAAGATGGCCGGGCCGTCCCCGTCTTCAACGACAAGCACTTGTCGTGGAAATGGGAATGGGCCGAGGAGATGGTGCGGACCTCGCGCGAGCTGGGGTTCGGGTTCGCGGCCGGATCGTCGCTCCCCGTCACGTGGCGGATGCCTGATATCGACATGCCGTATGGGGCCGAGGTCGAAGAGATGCTGTGCGTCGCCATCGGTGGCGTGGACAGTTACGACTTCCATGCCCTGGAGACCATCCAGTGCATGGCCGAACGGCGGCGGGGCGGCGAAACCGGAGTCATCGCCGTTCAGGGACTTGCGCGGCGACTCGGTCTGGAAGGCGATGGACGCCGGCGGTTGGGCGGCGGGCGGCTGGGACCCGCGCCTCTTCGAAGCCTGCCTCTCGCGGAGCCAAACTCTGGCCCAGCCCGATACGTTCAGTGATCGCTACCCGACGCCCGCCCAGATCCGCGAGTGGGTCAAGAGGCCCAGTCGCTTACCGAATTGAATATGCCGATGGCACGAAGGCCACGATGCTATTGATGAATGGGTTGGTCGGTGATTTCACCTTCGCCGCGCGGTTGAAGGGGCAATCCGAGCCGCTCTCGACCCTGTTCTACCTGCCTCCCAACCCCAATGTCGTCTATTCGGCCGCGCTGATGTCGAAAGCCGAAGAGACCTTTCTGACCGGCAAGTCCCCCTGCCCGATCGAGAGAACGTTGTTGACCTCCGGTCTGGTTGAAGCGGGCGTGCGGTCGCTCGGGACCGGTCAGAAGCGGCTCGAGACGACCCATCTGAAGCGTTCGTTATCAAGCGCCGCGTGAGTCCACCTACTGGCGATCGTGACACGGAGGGTATTCGACTGCGATCAGGTGGGTTCATCAACCGTTAAGGACGGCCTTCGGTTGGACCGAAAACAAGGCCGCAGTTCGGACGGCCACTCGCCTGAGACTCGGTTCTCGAACGTGAATCGCGTTCGACCGTATGATGCACTCAGGCCGGGAGTCGTCCCGGCTGCTCGACCGGCGAGGCGCACCCCAACACGAGATCAATACGACCATGTCAATCTCACCGGCCACCGAAGTTGTCGCCGCGCCGGAAGGGTCGATCGCACCCTGGCAGGTCGGCGACCTGATCCCGCCGCCCGGGTTCGATTGGCGACACTCGGCCGAGCTGATTGGTCCGGGGGTCCTGGTCGCCGGTTCCGCGATCGGGGCGGGAGAGTGGCTCTTTGGTCCCGCGGTCACGGCCCAGTACGGCGGCACGTTTCTCTGGCTCGCCACGTTCAGTATTGTTTTTCAGGTCGTCTACAACCTGGAGGTCATGCGATACGCGCTCTATTGCGGTGAGCCCATTTTCATCGGATTCTTCCGGACCCCGCCCGGGCCCAGGTTCTGGTTGCTCTGTTACATGACACTGTTCCTGGCACACATCTGGCCGTTCATGGCATCAAACGCGGCCGTGCCGCTGGCCTCGGCAATGATCGGGCACCTGCCGGGAAGCGGTGTTGTTCGCGTGGCTGGGGTTCAGCCTCTCGGAGATCATGCTCGTCAAGGTGCTCGGCTACGCTGTCTTCTTTGTCGCGTTCTTGCCGCTGATCTTCGGCGGAAAGATCTCTTCGATGCTCGAACGCCTGATGTTGGTCAAGCTCGTGGTCGTTTTCGGGTTTCTGCTCTTCGTCGGGCTGTTCATGGTTTCGGCCCGCAACTTCTGCGAGATCGTCTCCGGCTTCTTTCGTGTCGGGTCGGTCGCCGTGCGTGCCGACACGGTCATTGCCGCCCCTCATTTTTCGCTGCTGGAGCGGGAAGGTTCGTCCGAGTACACGGTGCAGGGGACACTCGAGGAGGGCCAGCCCGTCGTCACGGCGTTCGATCATTCGCCACGGCGGATCGTCCAGGCGGTTTGAGACGGGAGCCAAGCTCCCCGACGAACAGGGTCTCGAGGCTCGATTCGCGCGACTCGCGGAGCGAGCGACGGCGCTGACTCGTCGTGGCGGCTTCTACGTCGAGTCGGTCGACCCTGTCACCGGGAACAGGGTGAGCGTCGAAGGGAGTATCCGCTCCGACCAAACCTGGCAGCCCAGCCGGTTCAGCATCACACAAGGCCTGGAGACGCGTGTCTTTGAACGCCAGGAAGACGTCCCCGCGGCTGATTCCGAGACGGATTCGTGCCTGGATTGCGAATCAAGGTTTCGAGAGAGTCGGACTGCTGGGTTACTGGTGGCGGCATGGCCGCCTCCCGGACGTCGACTGGTCCCTGCTGGCGGCGTTCGCCGCGATCGCGGGGGCGGGCGGACTTTCCAACGCCCTGTTCTCGAATTACGCTCGCGATAAAGGCTGGGGAATGGGGGCCAAGGTCGGCGCGATTCCCAGCGCGATCGGCGGGCGGTCGATCGAGCTCTCGCACGTCGGAATGGTCTTCCCCATCACACCGGCGGCGCTCAAACACTGGAAGGGGTGGTTCCGCCACATCGTGCGCGATCAGGTCGCCGTCTGGATGCTGTGCAGCGTCGTCGGCCTGGCGCTGCCCTGTATGCTCTCGCTGGAATTCCTACGAAACACTCCGGTCTCCGAGCACAGGGTCGCGGCGATGACCGCCCAGGGGATGGCGTTGCGTTTCCCGGACTTCGCCCGCCCTCTCTGGTCTTCACGCTCTTCGTCGGCTTCCTCACGCTGGCCCCCTGCGCCGTCTACTCGGGCGACCTGCTGGCCAGGCATTGGACCGACATCCTCTGGGTCACCAGCCCTCGGGTCAAGAAGCTCGCGGGCAATCGGGTCCGGTTGATCTATTACTCGCTACTCTCCGATCTACGCGGTCTGGGGCACGATCACGCTCGCACTGCTCTCCCCGCTCCAGATCGCCATGGTCGGGGCGGTTTTGGGAAACGTCGCGCTGGGGTTCTCGGCGTTCCATACCTTGTACGTCAACCGCACGCTCCTGCCGCGTCAGTTGCGCCCCAACCTGCTGATGCAGCTCGGATTGATCGGATGTGGCGTCTTCTTCTTCGCCATCACCGCGATGGCGCTCCTGGGTCGTTGATTCGAGTCTCGGGGCATGGAAGAATCGGTGACGCAACGATCGTGATTTTCGTCGCCCTGCTGGCCGGACCGAAGCTCATTGCGATGCCATCCACACAGCCTTCAACAACAGGAAAACAGTCATCATGAGGCAATCGTTTCATCCTGCCGGGTGGTGGAAGATCATTCTGGGCGGCCTGGCCGGCGCCGCACTCGTCAGCGGTTCTCCTTGGGCGAGTCGTGGCTCACAGCAGGCCGAGCAGGGTCCGCTCGGCGAGAAGTTCTGGCCGTCCGAGTTCGGCGCGGACGACCAGCGCGGAGCCGCGAATCGGATCACGCCCGCGAAGGTCGCCAGCGCGGCACGCCTCGTGAAGCAAAGGGCAGATCTACCAGCTGGGACGGCTCTACGAACACGGCATGCCGATTCCGGGCAAACGGCACTTCAGCCTGACGATCCCCGGACTGCCCACCGGGCCGCCCACCGGGTCGAACAACGTCGGTCTCGAATGATGAGCTGGTCAGCGGTGAGATCGGCCAGGTCGGGACCCAGTTCGACGGGCTCGGCCACGTTGGTGTCCGCATCAACGGCGAGGACTATTTCTACAACGGCAACAAACTGTCCGAGTTTGGCGATACGTACGGTCTGAAGAAGCTCGGAGTCGAAAACGCCGGCGTTTTCTTCACGCGGGGAATTCTGCTCGATGTCTGCGCGCTGAGCGGCAAAGACCGGCTGCCGGCGGGATATGTCATTTCGCCCGACGAACTGGCGTCGTGCCTCAAGAACGCGAACCTGGAGATTCAGGAAGGCGACGTCGTCCTGATCCGCACCGGGCATGGCAAGCTGTGGATGAAGGACAACGCGACCTATGGCGCCGGCGAACCCGGCATCGGTCTCGCGGCGGCCAAGTTTCTGACCGATCGCAAGGTCTCGATGATCGGGGCCGATACCTGGGCGATTGAAGCCGTCCCGCACGAGCGCGCCGACCTGGCGTTTCCGGTCCATCAGTGGGACCTCACGAAGAACGGCGTGTACCATCTCGAAAACCTGGATCTGGAACAACTCGCCGCGGATGGAGTGCACGAGTTCTGTTTTGTGTTCAGCCCGCTGCGTCTCAAGGGCGCGACGGGCTCTCCGGGGAACCCGATCGCCATTCGCTGAGCAAGATGGGGCATCACGATGAGCCGGCTTTATCGACCAGAGTCCGTTTCGCGGCTGGGAGTCGCGTTGTTCACGGCGGCGGGGGCGGGCGCGCACGAGGCCTTGGCGACGGTCGGGTCGCTGGTCACCAGCAGCCTGATGGGACACGACTCACACGGAGTGATCCGGATTCCGGAGTATCTCGGATTCGTGGCTGACGGGTCGATCGTCGTCGACGCACCGCTCACCGTCGAACGCACCGGCCCGACGACAGCGGTCGTGGACTGTGGCCACGGCTTTGGTGCCTGTCGGCGCCGAGAAGGCGATTCGCGAAGGGATTGAGATCGCGCGCGAGCAGCGGACGGCGTGCGTGATCACGCGGCGCTGCAATCATGTCGGACGGCTGGGGGCCTGGGTTCAGCTCGCGGCCGATCAAGGGATGCTCGCGCTGGCGACGTGCAACTCCCCGATCCACGGACACTGTGTTCTGCCATGGGGCGGTCGCGACGGACGACTGGCGACAAACCCGATCGCCTACGCGGTCCCGACCGGCGGTGATCCGGTGGTGGCGGACTTTTCGACGTCCGTTGCGCCCGAGGGAAAGATCCGGTTCTACCGCAACGAGGGGAAAACCGTACCGGACGGCTGGATCCTCGACGCCGACGGCAAGGCCACGAATGACCCCAACGCGTTCTACGGTCCGCCGCGCGGGGGCATCCTGCCGCTCGGGGCCGGCGCGGGGCACAAGGGATTTGCCCTCGGTCTGCTGGTCGAAATCCTCGGCAGCGCGCTGGCCGGGATCAGCTCACAAGACCCACGGGTGTTCGGGAACGGCGTCTGCTTTATCGTCGTGGACCCCTCCGCGTTCTGCCCGCTCGATGAGTTCCGGCGACTCATGGACGAAACCGTGGCCTACATCAAGTCGTCGCGGCCCGCACCGGGGTTTGAAGAAGTCCTGGTTCCGGGTGAACTCGAATTCCGCACGCTCAGGCAGCGACAGAAAGACGGTATCCCGGTCGATGCCGCGACGCTGGAGGCCATGCGGGAACACGGCGCGCGCCTGGGCGTCGACGTCGACGGATTCCTCAATCCGGAAGGTGAAGAATGAGCAACGCTCAACCACTGCGACTCGGTATGTTCGTCATGCCGATCCATGATCCGGCCAAGCCGCTGGCTCAGTGCATCGACGAGGACCTCGAGCTGGCCGTGCAATGCGAGGAATTCGGCTTCCACGATTTCTGGGTCGGTGAGCACCATTCGTCGAGCGTCGAGAACATCGTCATGCCGGAGATCTTTCTGGCGAAAAGTGCTCGGCCTGACGGAGCGCATTCGCATCGGACCGGCACCGGTCTGCCTGCAGTACCACCATCCGGCCCACGTGGCGGGGCGGCTGGCGTTTCTGGATCACATGTCGCACGGCCGGCTCAATGTTTGTTTCGGACCGGGAGCAATCCCGACCGACATGGAGGTCTTCGGGGCGCACCCGAGCGAAACGGCAGCGCGTGTCGCCGAATCGATCGACATGATCATGCGATTGTGGACGGGCGAGGTGCCGATCGATATCGAAGGGCGGTTCTGGAACGTGAAGATGAAAGACAACTTGAACCCCAAGTTCGGCGTCGGACATCTCCACAAACCATTCCAGCGGCCGCACCCGCCGATCTATGTCCCGAGTATCAGTCGCGCGTCTGTCTGGGCTGACGAAAGCGGCCGAACGCGGCTTCCGCTTCATCAGTCATCACATGATCCACACGAGTGCCTTGCGGGAGCAGTGGAAAACGTATTCGCAAGCGGCGACGGCGGCGGGTCGAACCGCGGAACCTTCGGACTGGGCCGTGGCACGGAACGTGTTCGTCGCGGACTCGACCGACGATGCCCGGCGTCTCGCGAAAGGCAATTCGCTCGGCTCGTGCATCCAGTACATCCTCGACCTGACCCGGGCCACCGCGCCAACGGGCGTCGCCATGTGGAAGCGCGACGAACAGCAAGCCGATTCGGACTGCACGCTGGATTACTTCATGGACGACGTGATCATCGCCGGCGATCCGGAGCATGTCACCCGCCAACTGCTGGAGTTACGCGAACAGATCGGCCCGTTCGGCACCCTGGTCCTGACCGCTCACGACTGGGACGACCGCGATCGGTGGACTCACAGTCTCGAATTGTTCGCCCGCGAAGTCGTCCCGGCATTCAACAAGGCAAGTCTGAGCTTCAGAGGGAGTTCATCCTTGATCAGCACATACATCAATAACATGCGTGCAAAGCTCCGCGCCGGCGAGATCGTCCTGGGCGCCGGAATCACGCTCTCCGATCCCACGGTGACGGAAGCTCTGGCTCGAAGTGTCGATTTCGTCTGGATCGACATGGAACATAACGCGACCACAACCGAGTCGATGCTCGGTCATTTGATCGCGGCCCGGGCTGGCGGGGCGGCATCGATCGTGCGGATTCCGAGCAACGACGTCGGCTGGGTCAAGCGCGTGCTCGACTCCGGGGCCGAGGGGATCATTCTGCCGCGATCGTACTCGGCGCGGGAAGTCGCCGAATTCGTTTCCTCCTGCCGCTACCCACCGCTGGGAACGCGCGGATTCGGACCTCGGCGCCCGATGCAGTATGGCCGGCTCGGGCAGCAGGAGTATCTGCAACAGGCGAATCGCGACGTCTTCGTGACCGTGCAGGTAGAGACTGTCGAGTTGCTCGCCGAGCTGGATGAAGTCTTGAAACTCGAAGGGCTCGATTCGCTCGTGCTCGGACCGCAGGACCTGTCCGGTTCGATGGGGCGGCTCGGTGAGACAACGCACCCCGAAGTCATCGATGCCATGAAGACCGTCGCGTCGAAAACCAAGGCCGCCGGCAAGTTCATCGGCGCCGGTCTCGGTGCGAATCCGGAGTTCGCTCAGGTGCTGATCGACTGCGGCGTACAGTGGCTGCAGGCGGGAAATGACTTCGAATACATGATCCATGGCTGCCAACGAACGTTCGATGAAATTCGCGCGGGCCACTTGTTGAATTAGCCGGAATCAATATCGTATATCAGTGATCACCAATGGCCTGACGAGGCGGCACTCAACTCATGGCGGATCATAACCGCCGGGGTTCCAGGGGTGGCAGCGCGACAGCCGGCGCAAGCCGCGGGCCAGCCCCTTGACGAGTCCATATTTCTTGAGGGATTCGACCATATAGCGGCTACAGGTTGGCTCGAATCGGCACGCCTGGCCCAGCAAGGGGCTGAGCGTGACCTGGTACACGCGGATCATTGCGATCAAGATGGCCGTCACTGCGAGGCCCGACCAGCGCAACAGGCTCTTGAGCGGCAATGGCGCTCATGGTTTTGGCTTGGTCGGGGGTCGGGGCCGAGCTTTGAGCCGCCGGACCACATCTTGGGCCAGGGTCGTCAGCGATCGCCGCACGGCGGCATAGCGCGACGGTTGCCCCGCGCGGCAAGACCACCAGATCGATTCCGGCCGGCAATTCGGATTTGCTCAGGCGAAAGGCTTCGCGGACCAGCCGCTTGAGTCGATTGCGGGCGTGGGCCGCTCGGACTTTCTTCCGCGATACCGAGATGCCCAAGCGGGGATAAGCGCGGCCGTTCTCGATCCCGTAGACGATCAGCACCTCGTCAGAGACCGAGCGGCGGCCCTCGAAGGCCCGCCGGAATTCCGCCGGGTCCTTCATGCGCTCGTGCGGGCGGAGCGTCGCTTTCGACTCGAGGTTCATGATTGCGGATCGACCTCATGACCGGGGATATCCGGCAGTTCCACGACACGGGGCGGGTTCAATCGCTCGCGGATCAGTCGGGCGCGACGCACCAGGTGCCAGATCAATAGCGCACTGATCGCGACGAGAGCGACCAAAATGGTGCCGAGCAACTCGGCGAACGCCTTGGCCAACCGCGGCCGGGCCTCGGGTCGCTCGTCAAGAATCTGACGCAGCCGGCTCCGCTTCGGTTCGCCGGGTGCGGAGGCTTTGTTCGTCGTGGTGGGCTTTTCGGCGTCAGTCATGGGAATCGGGTTCGGAGGTGGGTTCGTCGACGTCGAGCAGTTCGCGAAGCTCTTCGGCGAGGTGATGAACGCGGTGATGGACCTGAGAAAAATGGTCGAATAGCTGAAGAATCACCTCGACGCCCGCCAGGTTGATTCCCAGGTCGCGTTGAAAACTGACGATCGTCCAGAGCCGGCGGATCTGCGCCGGCTCATAACCTTTCATCGAGCCGTCATGGACGGACTGAACCAATCCCAGGCTCTCGTAGCGGTCGAGCACCCGAAGCGAGACTGCCAGTTGTTGAGCGACCAGGTCGCGCGGATATGACTCGCACTTTCATGGCCGATTGAAGCCTCGTGAGAATGTCACCACAGCCCAGCGCGGGGGTGTTGCGGGTTGCGCTCGGCGAATTCTTGGATCAACTTCCGGCTGGTCTCATCGATGGTTTTGGGCACGACAACCTTGAGCACAACGAACAGGTCGCCGGCGGGCTTGCCCCCCGAGGCTGGGATCCCCTGACTTTTGAGCCGCAGTTTCTGACCGCTCGAGCCGCCGGGCGGGATGGGGAGCGACTTCATGCCATCGAGTGTGGGGACCTCGATCTTGGCTCCCAGAATGGCCTCGGATACGGAGATCGGAACCTCGACCTGAAGGTCGCGTCCCTCGCGCTTGAAATAGGGGTGCGGCTCGACGTTCAAGATAATGGTCAGATCGCCGGCGGGCATTCCCTTGCCACCCGGCTCACCCTGACCTTTCAACCGCACCTTGGCCCCGCTGTCGACGCCCGGCTGGAATTTTGACCACCAAGGATTCGGACTTGCCCGGTGCCGCGCTGAATGTCGACCGTGGTCTCACCGCCGCGGACGGCGGTCAAGAAGGGGATGGTCAGGCTGGCTTCCTGCGTCCGGCCGGAACGTGGCCGGCCGGGGCGTCCTCCGCGCACCCGACCCATCAGGTCCTCGAAAATACTGGCACCGCCCCCATGCTCATCATGCTCTGTGTCGCCGAAGGAGCCGAACAGGTCGGAGAAGTCGAACGACTCGGCGGCCCGGCTGACCGAAACGGGCAGCCCATTCCTGGGCATTGGCCCGTGGGCCGGCGGCGGCCATTCCCTCGAACGCAGCCCGGCCATGGCGGTCGTAAAGCGCCCGCTTCTCCTGGTCCGACAGGATATCGTAAGCCTGTTGGACTTCCTTGAACTTGGCCTCCGCCCCTTTGTCGCCCGGATTGACGTCGGGATGATATTTTCTCGCCAAGCCGCGATAAGCCTTCTTGATGGCCTCGGGGGTTGAGTCGCGAGCGACTCCCAAAATCTCGTAATAATCACGTTCGGACTTGGGCATCGTGCGACCGACCTCGAGTGCTCGTGACCGACCGGTCCGGACCGAGCTTCCCCATCTCAGTCTCCCTGGCTTCGGATTTCCGGTTGGATCGCGTCTTGGAGACTCATCAGGCCGTCTCCAACGTTCATCACGTTAAGTATTGTAACCCTAAATCGATGGGCCATTCAAGCTGCGAGGAATGAAGGCAGACGGATCAAGGATGAGTCAAACCGCGTTTTCCCTGGTTCATCCTTCATCCTTACGTCCAGGGATAGCGCCGCTCCATGTCGTTGATGAATCGCCTCATCTGAAGCACGCCTTCGCGGTGAAACCGAGGGAACCGCTTCTGAAGGCAGGTCTCCACTCGCCTGAATGCGGACGGCCAGAGGATCACGCCTCCCGCAATCAGGAACGGGGTCCCGACCGGGCCGGGAAGCAGGAGTCCCCCGATCCCGGCGACGACCAGAAGGATGCCGAGCTCTTTCGGGTGCGCTGTCGATTCTCAGCGTTTCCTCGTCAACATCGGCTGGCTGTCGCACAGCGAGCTCGCGGCCGTTGGTTCTCGACCCACCCACGTCGTTCCCCCTTTTCGTTGACGCAAGAGTTGTGCCTTTCGCCCACTTAACCCATTGTAGCGAATTGTGGCGGTTGCGGCGACCTACCCTCGCTGGTTGGGCGGTTCGGCGATACAATGATGATGCCAGAGATGGAACCCCGGAGGCTGCGCGTCGTGCGTACCTCGATGGTCGAGAAGAGAGGTTGGGCTTTGACGCGTGTCGCGGTGATTTTACACGAGCGGTTGGGCAACTGGGTCAGGCAACTGCGCCCTCGGTTGCACGGCCAGCCGATCCGATGGTTCGAGACCCGCTCGCGGGCGGACCTGGAAGCGGTTTTGACCGGCCTGGCTAGCCCCGTCGTGCTGATCGATCTCGGAAATCGTGGCGGCGGCCGGCTTGAACGACCTCGATCATGTACTTCGGAAGGCCCCGGATGCGTGGGTGCTCGTGCTCGATCCGGAGGCCAACGACGGGGTAGCCGGGCTCGCCCGCGAGCTGGGCGCCACTTATGCGGTCTCAGGTTTCGTGCCGCCGCCCGTGGTGGCCGATCTGCTGACCCGTTGGGTTGCCCTGGCTGCTCGTCGCATCGAGCGCGACGGCTGGTCTCGTACCTCGTTCCCGGAAACCGAGACCGAGCCCTGGAGCTGGCTGGCTGACCTTCTCGAGCTCAAATCGGCACCGACTGCAATCACCGTGCCCTCGATACGACGGCTCGACTCGGAATCGCCGCCCGACTCGACCAACGATCGCATGTTCTCGCTGCGACTGACTCGACTTACAAAGGATTCTACCTGATGTTCGGCAAGACCAACTCGACCCTCACCGAACGGAATGTGCTCGACGCATTGAAAGGAGTCAAGGACCCGGACCTCGGTCGCGACCTGGTCGACCTGGGCATGATCAAGGATGTCAAGATCGGCGACGGCACCGTATCGTTGACCGTCAACCTGACGACGCCCGCCTGCCCGCTCAAGGCCCAGATCGAGCGCGACGTCCGCGATGCGCTCGTGAGCCGGTTGCCCGGCGAGTGGACCGTGAATATCGCGATGACCGCCGAGGTGCGAGGCAAGGGGATCACCGAGTCGGGTGATATCGCCGGCATCAAGAACGTGATCGCGGTCGGCTCGGGCAAGGGAGGAGTCGGCAAATCGACGATGGCCGCGGCAATCGCCTATGGCCTGCAATCCTATGGCGCCAGCGTCGGCCTGATGGATGCCGATGTGTACGGTCCGTCGATCCCGCACCTGGTCGGTGCTTCGGGCCGGCCGATGGCCCGCGGCGAGCGCATCCAGCCGATCGAGGCCAGCGGCCTCAAGCTGATGTCCATGGGCTTCCTGCTCGAGCCCGAGCGCGCCGTCATCATGCGCGGGCCGATGCTCCACGGGATCATGCAGCAGTTCCTCCGCCAGGTCGATTGGGGGCCGCTCGACTACCTGGTGATCGACTTGCCTCCCGGGACCGGCGACATTCCGCTGACCCTGGCGCAATCGCTCCCTCTGACCGGGGCGGTCGTCGTCTGCACGCCCCAAGAGGTCGCCTTGCTCGACGCGACCCGCGCGATCCACATGTTTCGCCAACTGAAGGTCCCGGTTCTGGGCATGATCGAGAACATGTCCTTTTTCGACGTGGTCGCCTACCTCGCAGAGCGAGGCGGTCCCGCAGCGCACAAGCTGATCGACGCCAAGAGCTTCTTCGACACTCCCGGCGACGAACGGGTTTATATCTTCGGCCGCGGCGGTGCTCGGCGCAAGGCGGCCGAGATGGGCGTCCCCTTTCTCGGCGAGGTGCCGCTGAACATCTACCTCCGAGAGACCGGCGACGACGGAAAAATGAACCAAGCCCTCCTCTGCCGGCTCCCCCGCGCGGCCGTATCTCCTGGGTGTCGTCGAACAGCTCGCCGCTCAGATCAGCATCCAGAACATCAAGACGCCCAAGATGCCCAAGCTGGAAGTCATCGGCTAAATCGAGTTGTGTGATTCCGGGGGGCGAGGCCGGGCTGATGCGAAGTTGCTAATGACACGGCTTTTCGAGGACGGCTCGCCGCAGTCGAACGAGGCACGGTCGTGTTTCTTGGCAATCGGCTCTTCACGCCAGTCGGGGAGGCTCACGACCTCTCCGGCAAGGCGCGGGCGGCCTTTCGCAACTTCGCATTTGGTGCGGGCGAGTTCACGAGCAATTCCATAACAAGTCGGCTATCGCGTTGAGTCAGCTTGACGCGTTCGTGTTCTTCGATGACCGATCGGGCCTCCCGCATGCGCGGTGCGAAGGATGAAGGTGGTCATATCCGTTTGCTCGAGGGCGGTGGTGCGCATGATGACGGCCTTTTCGGCGGCCCGGACGCGCAGGGCCACTCGGTTGTTGTCGTCGACGGCGGCTCGGGGCATGGCGTTCTCCTTCGTGTACACATTCAAGGGTTCATTAAAACAGCCTCGCGGTCGAGGCTATGTGCATTGAATGGGTACACGAGCGATCACGATCGCCGCGGACCCCGAGAGTTCCCCGGCGGGTTCGACGAGCGCCGGTATCGCCCGGACCAAATAACGGGAAGAGGTCCTTGGAGGGTTTCATCACCAGTGTGGTCACTGTCTCAACTGGCGAAACGCGGTTCGGAACCCCGCGCCCAACACGGCATCGACGACCTCGGCTGATAACGCTCTCGCTCGAACGAGTGGCACCGTGGGGGTGACGGGTGCGCCTACCTTCTTGAGAGTCGCGGCGTAAGTCGAGCCCAGCGGGCGGTCGAGGGCATCGAGCAATCCCGCCGCGGTAATCGTCAGATTCAGCGGCGGGTTCAGCACGAGTGCCTTGCGGGTCGTCAGCATCACCCTGAACGCGCTTGCGCTCGCGCCGTAGGTCGCGCTGGCCAGCAATACCGCCTTGCCCTTCTGCTTCTTCGACTTGGGGACCGTGACAAGGCTGTAATTGAGGATGTTCTGCGCGGCCCCAATGTTGAGGGCCTCGCTGAATTGCACCACGATGACCTCCGTCGTCTTCTTGCCCTTTTTGAGTCTCTCGACGTTGACGCTCGTGACGGTTACCAGTGCGGGATTGACCGTGAGCGTGCCCGCGACAGACGTGATCGTGTAATTGGGTGAGCTGGCGCCGCTGACGGTGATCGGATAGGTCCCCGCCGGGCTACCCGCGCTCGCCGTCGTGGAGAGTGTCGGCGGCGTGGTGAGACTGGCCGAAGTGTCGCCGTTGACAAAACCGCTGTATGAGCCCGTCAGCGCCGGGAGATTCTGGCCAGCGACAATGGTCTGGGAGTTGGCGGTGATCGTGAGCGGGGCCTTGTTGACGGTCAACCGGCCCGTGACGTAGGTGATCGTGTAGTTGCCCAGCCCCGGGCCCACCGCCGAACTCGGCGTGATCGGATAGGGCGAGCCGCCCACCGTTCGCAGCCCCGGCCGCCCCGTCGCTGGCGAGGGTCACGCTCGTGACCGTGTCGGCATTGGCAGTCACCAGCCCGGACTCGGTGAACTTGGTGCCGGCGAAGGTCACCGCGTCTCCGTAAGTTTTGCTGGTGCTGTCGGCCGTGATCGTGAGCGCAGCCCGGTTGACCGTCAGTGTGCCGTTGGTCAGCGTCACGGCGTAGTCGTTCGCCAGGCCATTGCCATCGACTGTGCACCGGTGATCGCATAGGTGTTGACGTGGGCCGCGGCGGTGTCACCCGTGCTGCTGTAGGCGATAGCCAGGTTCTCGCCGTTGACCCCCGTGTTGATCGTGGTGCCCAGGTCGGTGGCCAGGTCGGCCGCCCTCCCGTAGGTCTGGCTGTCGTTGCGTGATTGTGTAGCTGAAGGCGTACTCTGTTGACCGTCAGCGCGCCATTCTCGTAGGTGATCATGTAGTTGCTCAGGCCCGTGCCAACCGCCGCGCTGGGCACGATCCTATAGGGCGAGCCGGCCACCGTCGCCGCCGCCGTCGCCCCGGTGCTAGTCAAGTTGTGCCGGTGACCGTGTCGCCATTCACCAGGCCGCTCTCGGTGAACTCGGTGCCGGCGAAGGTGAGCTTGTTCCCGTAGACCTTGCTCTTATCATCAGCAGTGATCGTCAACGGTGCGTGGGATGTCGTCTGCGAGGTGGTCCCGGTAACGGTGGTGTAAGTCAAGTCGCCCGAGTAGACCGCGCTGATACGTGTGACGTGACCGGCCGCAAGTGTCGCGGTACTGATGCTCGTGGCGGCACCGTTTACCAGCGTCACGGCCGAACCGTATGAAGAGCCATCGACCTGGAACTGAATGGTTCCCGTCGGCGTGGCGAGGCCGGAGCCAAACGGTGCGATGGTCGCCGTGAAAGTTAGCGACTGCCCGTAGGTCGGAGAGGTGATCGAAGGGGTCACGGTCACTTGGGACGCGAGTGCGGTCAGCTGCCACGCGGTCCGAGAATTCGGAAGTATCTCCTGCCTGATCGGTAGCTGTCGCCGTGATCCATGTATCCAGTTTCCAGGTTCGTCGGGAGGTTGAACGTCGTCGGTGGAATGACCTGGCCATTTGCGTCCGTCGTCACCGAGACTGAGCCGAGCCAACGGTTGCCTTCGCCGTAGCCGGACGGATCGGAAACGGGGCTCGCATAGAAGTCGATCGTGTAGGTGCCGTTGGGCAGACTGACGAACGAAACGCCGACCGTCGTCGTCGTTCCGGAGCCGGCCGACGTGATGACTCGGGTAATTCTCCAGGTTGTTGGGACCAGTGGCAGCCGTGTCCCCGTGGTTGGGTGTGACCCCATCTCCTCCCAGATCGATCCCCAAACCTTGATTTTTGCGGTCGATCGAGTTGAAGCGGATCGTGTTCCCGGTCGTCGCGTTGCCGTACACGCCGACGCCGTTCCCGATATTGTTGAAGCGGATGGAATTGGCGAGGGTCATCGAGCCGCCGATCGTATTCGATTGAGCGCCTTTGAAGATCGCGACGCCGTCTTCGCCATTACTCACCGGTGAACGAGTCAGCCGGGTTGGTGCCGATCCAGTTCCCCGTCACCGTGTTGAAGTTGGTTCCTCCGGGTCGCTGATAGAGACCCCGGAGGCGCCGTTGCCCGAGATCACGTTCGGCTCGGCGGCCGCGCCGGGGTCTCCGGCGTTGACGCCGATCCGGTTCGACTGGGTGCCACCCGCGATCAAGACCCCGTTATTGACGTTCGCCAATCACGTTCGCGCCGGTGACATCGAAACCGATCAAATTGCCGGCGACGACGTTCGAGTTGGTTCCGGTCCCGCCGATGTACGCCCCTTGATAGGCGTTGCCGGAGATGACGTTTTGCTCGGCGGCGTCGCCGTTGCCGTCGCCGTTGGTACCGATCACGTTCGACTGAGCGCCGTCCTCGATCAAGACCCCGACGCCGCCGTTGCCGAGCGGGAGCGAGCCCGAGGCCGTCGGTGCCGATCAAGTTGCCGGTGACGACGTTGGAGTTGGTCCCGGAGACCAGCTGATCTCGATCCCCGGCCTGCGCCGGTGCCGTTATTGCCGGAGATCAGGTTGCCTTGGTCTGCGTTGGCGGCCGAGACGCCGTCGGTGCCGATGAGGTTGGCGGTGGCCCCATCGCTGGATCAGCACCCCACCTCCGACGTTGGGGACCGCCCACGGTCCCTTGGATGGACCGGTGCCGATGTAGTTGCCGGCGACCACGTTATGCCCGGGTGCCCGGGTCGGAGATTTCGATGCCCCACGAGCTATTCTCGGAGATGATATTCCGCTCAAGAGTGTCGCTGACGCCATCGCCGTTGGTCCCGATCAGGTTATGTGACGCCTGCAAATTCGACGAGGATGCCGAATCGTCCGTTCGGAGTCGCTCCACCGTGTGCGGTGGCCCTCCAGCCGATGTCGTTCCCCTCGCACGACGTTGCCGGTGGCTCCTGACCCGGCGATCTGCAACCCGTCGTTGCCATTCCCCGAGATGACATGTTCCGTGGCCCCAGCGATTGATCCGCCGATCGTGTTCGTTCGCCCCATTGACCAGCACGCCCTTGCCGGCCGTTCCCCTCGGCCAATCGATCCCGACGGGTCCGTGCCGATGAAGTTGGCGGCGATCACGTCGTTGCTGCCCGTCACGTCGATCCCGTCCTGGTCGAATTGGGCGATGTCCAGGCCCTCGACCGTCGTGTCACTTGCGTCGACCACCAGCCCGTTGGACCCGCTGGCGGTGCTCGCCCCGTTCAGCTCGACGAGCGGCGTCCCGGTGTAACCCGCCTCCGACGTTCCCGTCGATTGTCACCGGCTGCGTGATGGCCGGCAGGGGGGAAAGAACGTCGATCGTCTGGATACCAGACGTTCCTAGGTCGAACGTGATCAGGTTCGTCTGGGCGGTGTCAGCGTTCGAGTCGGTTATTGCTGTCCGGAGGGTGCCGCGACCGCTGTCGTTGGGGTTGCTCACGACGAAAGTGGTCAGCAGTTGCCGTGTTTCGAGCAACTCGACGGACGGGCGTCGTCGCCGCGTGCGTGGAGTTCTTGTCGAGCTACGTCGCTTGGAAATCGCGGTCATTGCGTCGATCCTTTTGAATGATGCCTCATGGTTTGACTGAGTTCAAAGGCTTTGCCACTTTCAGCTCTCGAACGGCCTCCACCGAGAGTGCCAGGCGGAAGCCCACATCGCCCCAGTGGGAGTTCGCGGGAGAGCCTTCGCGACAGGCCGAACGGCACTCGGCCGGCGACATGAAGAAGTCACCGCCGCGGATCACGCGCCGACTGTCGACAGCCATCTCCGAGCGGGGATCCCTGGCGGCTGGCCCAACCAACCTCTGGTAGAAGAGGGGGTCCCAGCCATCGTACACCCATTCCCAGACATTGCCGTGAACGTCGTAGAGTCCAAACGGGTTCGCCGTTCGTGTGCCGACGGCTTTCGGGTGATCAAGGGCCCCCCTGTTGCCGCTGTACCAGGCGGCCCTCATGAGTGACGCTTCGTCGTCGCCGCACCAGAACAGCGTCGAGGTTCCAGCACGGCAGGCGAACTCCCACTCCGCCTCCGTGGGAAGGCGATAGCCTGATCCTTCGCCTGGGAAGGTCGCGAAGGCCGTGATGCGGTAGGCCGCCGGGAGTTGCTCGGCTTTGCTCAGGAGATTGCAGCACGAAGTGGCATCGAGCCAGGTGACACCCTCGACAGGCCAATCGCTCGTATCCTGTCCCGACAACGCGGTCGCGCATGAACCAGTCGCCGAGAATGGGGAGGGGTTCGTCCCGGTGAGACGCTGGTACTGCCGCTGCGTAACTTCGTGGACTCCCAGGTAGAAGGGCTTCGTCAGCACAACGCGACGCTGCGGCCCTTCGCTGAGTACGCGCTGAGACCGCGTGGGATCTTCGGCGGTGTACAACAGCGGCCTGGCGGCGTCAATCTCCGAAGCTGTGCTTCCCATGGTGAATTCACCCGGCGGGATCAGCCGGAACCTCATACCGATCGAATTCGTGTAGTCGTCGGGAACGTTCAGGTATTTGGCCCATGCTTCCTGGTGCTTCTTCGCCGATTCGGAATCGAACGGAGCCTTCGCCGGAGGTGGAGCATCCGTAGGCCAACCGCTCCAGCCGTCATTGGCGTTGGTTGGCGTCGAAGTGACCTTGGGGCTCTCTCTGGCCACCGGCTCCAGGCGGATGCGGATCGGCTTGCGTTCGCCCGTGCCGAGGGTGACATCCCGCGTTGTGGCCTGGAAGCCCGGGGCCTTGATCAGGAGCGTTCGCTCGCCAGGCGCCACCAGAACTTCGATCCATCTGCCATCGGGACCAGTATTTCACCCTGGCGGTTTCACCGTCGACCAGCACCTCGGCGTCGGCTGGTAGGTCTTCGAACACGATGGTGCCGTCCTTCGTGCTCAATCGGAGCACACCGCCATGCCACAGCATCGCAAGCACGGTCAGCAGCAAACACGTGGCGACGCCAAGTGGGACCGGCCAGCATTCTTCGGGTCGCCGGTTTCGTCGCGGCGAGCGCTGGTTGCCGGTGTCCTCGTAATCTGCTCCAAGGTTTCGGCAACCACTTGCGACGAGGACGGACGGTCGGCGGGGTTCTTGGCCAGCAGCTCCATGATCAGGTCTGAAAGTGCCGGCGGCAGAGCGGCCTCGAGCCTGGACGGCGGCGGCGGGGTGTGGGTGGACACGGCCAGGAGCGTGCTGATCGACGTCGGTCCCCCGGAACGGCTGCTCGCCCGTAGCCATCCGGTAAAGAACGCAGCCGAGGCTGAACAGGTCGCAGCGGTGATCGACTCCCCGTCCCCGTGCCTGCTCCGGCGCCATGTAGGCCGGCGTGCCGACGATCGCCCCCTCCTGCGTGAGCTGGCCTTGTCGCTCCAGCGGCTCGGACCAGGCCGAAGTCGAGGATCTTCACGCGGTCCGTCTCCGCCTCCAGCCAGACGTTGGCCGGCTTGATGTCGCGGTGGATCAGCGCGCGCTTGTGAGCCGCCGCCAGTCCCCAGCGCCATCTCTCGGCCGATGCGGAGCACCTCAGCCACCGGGAGCTTGCCCTCGCGCTTCAATCGCGCATCGAGCGTCTCGCCTTCGAGAAACTCCATGGCCAGGAAGGGCACGCCGCGATCCTCGCCGACCTGGTAGACGGAGACGATGTGGTCGTGCTTGATCGCCGCCGTGGCTCGGGCCTCACGCAGGAAGCGCTGCCGGGCACCATCACGGGAAGCCAGCGCCGGCAGCATTGCCTTGAGAGCAACGATCCGGTCCAGATGCGGGTCCTCGGCGCGGAAGACGACGCCCATGCCCCCGAATCCGAGGACTTGCAGAACACGGTAAGGGCCAAGGCGGCCCAGCTCCTCGGACGACTTGCGGCGGGGCGAGGAAGGCGCACAGTTCCCGCTCGGGTGCCCTTCGCCCGCTTCCGGCAGGGGGCCGCGTAGAGCTGTTGATCGGATTGCCCGGCGGCTCGTTGCGCGGTCGCATCAGGTCGTGAGCCGGCTCAACTTGTCGATGAGTTGGGCGACCGCGAGGGACGGGCTTGAATCTTTCGACGGTCGCGGCTCGCCGGACGAGATCGACCAGGGTGTCGGCTTCGGGTAAAGTATCGATCAGCCGAGCACAGCCCTGGCACGCCTCCAGGTGGGTAAGGAGGCGCTCCGCCTCCGGGGGCGGGGTCAGACCGCTGGCCAGGCGGAGGTATTCATCCGCGGCGGGACATGACACGGTTTCGCGCATGAAGCTGTACAGCCCTTCCACCCGAACATTGCCTTTCGGGATGAGGTCCGCTGGGGGTTTCTCCCAAGCGGGTACCCGGCTGGATCCCCGTGATCATCGTCATGCTGGCGGGACAGCGAACTCTGTCGAAAGTCACGCGCATGACGACCGGGTCGCCTTCGATGAGCGGCGACTCAATCTGGCCGATCGGAGAAATCGCTCCGAACGCGTTCAACGTACCGTCCGCGGCGATCAAATGATACCTCCGCAGAACCAGGGCAACCGTTTGTCCTTCTTTACTGGTTACGGCGAGCCGCGGCACCGCCTTCTCACCGTTCGCGTTCAGGCTGACGATGCCTTACTTACAACTGGGTGGGCCGAAATTATACGAGAAAAAGAAAAAGCGGTTGCTCAGTCCAGCAGTCCCTGAAGTTCTTCCCGGAGACGATTCAGGACTCGGACCTTGGCAGCGTACACGGCCCCGACGGTTATCCCGAGTTCGATGGCTATATCAGCCGCGGGCCGGGCAGAGACCACCATCTCCCAGCATGCTTTCCACGTCGTTTCCCGGAAATCGACCCGCATGACGGATAGGGCTCTGCCAACGACGTGTTGGCGATATTCCGCCTCCCAGGCCGCCTCCGGGTCTTCCGGACCTGGTACCTGGTCGGCGTCGACGGC
The DNA here is from genome assembly GCA_963779785.1 of uncultured Planctomycetota bacterium. Classification (GTDB taxonomy): domain Bacteria; phylum Planctomycetota; class Planctomycetia; order Isosphaerales; family Isosphaeraceae; genus CAVRFS01. The sequence continues at coordinate 82,212 of CAWAAW010000030.1, read as the reverse complement.
TCCGCTGAGAACCCGGTTGTCCGTGCGCTTCCGGTCGTTCCGCCACGTATTCAGAGTGACGGTCCGAAGCCAGCGACGGAAGCTTCGGTCGCGGTCGTACGAGAACTTCGGGAGGACACGGAGCAGGGTCACGAACACGTCCTGCACGAGATCCAAAGCATCCTGTTCCTGGAGCCCTGCGCGGCACGCCCATGAGTAGATCAGGGGGGTATAAAGAGACACGAACCGTGACCAGGCATCCGGGTCGAACGGCTGGCGGAGCCGCTCCAGCAAACTGGTGGGAGTTTCGGTCAAGTTGGTGACCTCAGGCCTGGCATAAGCCCCGTTCTTCAACGACGAAAGCGATTTTGGCCCATCCCCGCACTCACCATTGTAACACGGAACGCTATAGAATGCTATAAGGGCACTCGGCTCTATGGCGATTGCTAAGACCTTGCCGCGCTTGCCCTGAATTTCACCCAACCCGCGCCAGCGGGTGTCAGGGTTCACCCTCGACGCAGCGCCGCGGCCGGGAGTGGCTCCGGTTGGTTCGCCATTTTCCAGTACGAGCGTGCCGTTGACGAGCACGTGGTCGACTCCTTCGGCCAGCGTCCGTCCGGCCGCGTAGGTTGAGCGGTCGATCACGCGTGGCCGGGTCGAAGACGGCGATGTCGGCGGCAAAGCCGGGGCGGAGCAGGCCGCGGTCGGTCAGCCGGAACCGGCGAGCGGCGTGGGAGGCCAGGTGGGTCACCGCCTCGGCCCACGAATAATCGCCGAGCTCGCGGGTGTGATAGCCCAGGTAGCGCGCGAATGCCCCCCAGCCACGCGGGTGGGGGAATCCGCCGCGGAAGATGCCGTCGGAGCCCGCCATGTGCGCGGGATGTCGAAGAATCGCACGGACGTCGGCCTCGGTCTTCTCACCCGAACGGAAGCCCACGATTCCCACCGCCATGCCCGAGGCCATCAGGATCTCGCAAACGAAGTCGCCGGGCGCGAGCTTCGCCTGTTCGGCGGCCGACGGCGACGGTGTTTCCTTCCGCCCACTGCCAATCGGGATTCGCGACCATCGCGATCGTGATTCGGTCCAGAGGGTAGGGAGTCGGCACCGAGAACCACTCGGAGTTGAGCCGGGCACGGACGCCTGGGTCGCCCAGCCGCTCGACCGTGGCGTCGATCCCACCTTCCTGGACCCAGGCCGGCAGGGCGACCATGCCCAGGATCGTGCTGCCGGCCAGGTAGGGATAGGTGTCGAACGTCAGGTCAAACCCCAACGCCCGACCTTCGTCGATCAAGGGGAGCAAGAGATCGGCCGGCCCGTGGTAATGCGAGATGTGGGCGGGAACGCCGGTCGCCCGGACGATGTCATAGACCTCGCGCATGCCGATCGGCGCGCGCGGGCCGTAGCCCCGCATGTGAGTCACGTAGACGCCGTTCTCGGAGACGATCGGTTCGCAGAGCGCGGCGATCTCGCGGGCATCGGCATACAGGCTGGGGATGTAATCCAAGCCCGTCGACAGGCCGATGGCCCCGGCGTCCATGCCCTCGCGCACCAGCTTTTGCATTGCGATGAGCTCGTCGTCGCGGGCCGGACGTGGATCGAGCCCCATGACCTCCATCCGGATGTTGCCGTTGGGGATCAGATAGGCCACATTGATCGCCACGCGGCGGTCGAAGCACGCCAGGTACTCGCCGACGGTCCGCCAGTCATAAGAGAGGCCGGCCGGGTTGCCGTTGAAGCCGGCCGTGTACTGCCTCATGTAGTCGAGCGTCGCAGGCGAGGCCGGGGCGAACGAGCTGCCGTCCTGGCCGATGAGATAGGTTGTCACCCCCTGGCGCAGCGCGGGCAGATGGATCGGGTCGGCCAGCAGCATCAGGTCGCCGTGGACATGGGCGTCGATGAAGCCGGGGACGACGTAGCGACCCGTCACGTCGATCACGCGCGGAGCTTCCGCACCGATCAAGCCGGCCCACCTCGGCGATCATGGTGTCGAGCACGCCGACGTCGGCGCGATAGGGCGGCCCACCGGACCCGTCGATCACCGATCCGCCTTTCAAGATCAGGTCGAGTGTCATCTTGATTGCTCCGTCGTACGAGGCGCGGGCGTTTGATCGGCGTATCGGTGCCTCTCCAGATATACCAACTGGCGATGGTGCGGTACGGCCGCCAGAGTTCAGCCAGGGCGTGACACTCGCGCGGAGCCGGCAACTGGGCCAGCCCGTGCCGGTCCCTAAGCCCAACGCGCACTCCCAGGTCGCTCACCGGCAAGATATCGGGCCGGTTGAGCGCGAAGATCAAGAACATCTCGGCCGTCCAGATACCGATCCCCTTGATGGAAGTCAGGGACTTGGTGATCGCGGCATCGTCCCAGGAGTCGTCGAACGACGTCCAGCGGAACTTGACCGGAGTCGACCGCTTCGGCCAGGTTGAGCACATAGCGGGCCTTGGCGCCCGATAGACCCACGGTTCGCAGGTTGGCCTCGCCGAGCTCGAGCAATCGCGAAGGCTGGTGTGGGTCGCCACCAATCGCCACCAGCCGCTGGTTGATCGACGTGGCGGCCTTGGACGAAATCTGCTGGCCGATGATCGAACGCACCAGGGCGCCGAAACGGTCGGGATGCGGCTCCAGCCGGCAAGGACCGATCCGGTCAATAATCGCCCGCAAGTGCGGATCAACCCGGCGCAAGTGCCGGACCGCGGGCGCCCAGCGGCTTCGGGCAGGCTTCGAACGGCTCTGGTTTGTATCCATAAATGCTTCCGCTCAAATCGACGGTTCGCCAAGCTCGATGACGACCCAAGAATCCTAGCCCATCTCGCCTCCCGAGGAAATACTCGGGTGATAGACGGGTCGGCTCTGGCTGACAGAATGTGCCAAAGGTTGTATGGTCCGGGATTAGGATCGAACCGAGACGAGCCTGCCTATATCCCTCATCGATGCCGAGACCATGTTATGCGTTTGGGCATGGTTCAAATTCCATGGCAGAACGGTAGCAGGTCGTTCCGGCGAGCGGGGGGCGTGAGCCCCCTGATCTCTAGGCATGACGCTGGGTTGGGTCATCAGGGGGTTCACGCCCCCCGCTCGCCAGTGTGACCATAACCTGAACCGTGCCTGCGTTTGTTCCAGATGACAATTCGAACTTCGATGGGGCTCGTGGCGCGCGTCGCTCTTGGGTCGACGGCAATCTTGATGGCACCGTCGGGCCTGGCTTCCCTCGTGGACGACGTGTATCAACCCGCCAGGACCAAGCTCGAAAGGATCTGGATGCTTCGGACCGAACCGACGGTCCTTGGGTACGTATTCGATGGAGGAATCTGGGTTTATACTTCACGCGGCCAGAAGTGAGACATCATACCGCCGAAGGCCGGGCGCTGGTAACGGCCTCTCGGGTTTTGCAGGGGATTCCGGTTGCGCCAAGGGAATCCGGCGGACGAAAGGCCCGCCGAGCAGCCGAACATGCCGATGCACGACGCTTGAAGAGCGCACACACTTTGTCGGGTCGAAAAACAGCCATTCGGCTACATCTGATGACGGGCCTGAAACTTACGTGTGACACAGGCATAATCGGAACCGCGGCGATCAGCCATAACTTTCTGCTTCCCTTGTGGTTATGTGTGACACAGGTATAATCGTTAAATTCGGTAATCTGAAGAGGCTTTTGATATATCTCCCTGTAAGCCGAGGAGTTACGTGTGACACAGGAATAATCGGCAAAACTCGACCCGAGAGCGTGCTTTTCTGTATCTCGTTATCAAAAAATGAGTTAAGCGTGACGCAGGAATAATCGGTAGATTTGTACGGTCCATAATACGATACTGGAATTGGAGTTAGGTGTGGCGCCGGCATAACCGGACAACCCAGGAGTCGCCAAGGGACGCGACTCGCTTGGCGTGGCCGCTCGAAAGTCGCGAATATGCCGTGTGCGCGGGCGCGGGCGGCGACGACCGATGCCGGCCGTTCGATCGGATGGTCGCACTCAAACTGGGTGATAGTTCATACGGCTCGTGGAAGCAAAGGCGCTCTTTAGGTTCCCACGGTCGCGAAATGTCTGAGTTGAGCCCGCATGCGGTATATCCCGGAGAGTATGGTGTGAAGGAGCGAACTAACGATCCTCCCTTCTTACGACGAGTCCATAAAGATCCACAGTGTCCGGCTCCCCTTTCCCATCCCTCCGCGGCTTTGTCAGGCAGTAGGCTCGGTAGATCGTCCGGTGTTGGGCGGCATTCGCTTGCATGACAGGTTCGCCGTCAAGAACCACGTCGAACCGGGGACTGAGATAATAACGCGCGGCCTCGACCTGGTCGCGGGGGAACCGAGGATCGCTGGGGTGGACCACCACGGTGATCGTCGCGGACGTGCCCCTCCCTGCCTCCCTACCCTGTTCCTCCAGCCAAACGGCCAGCCGCGCCAGTCCGCCTTGACACCGGGCGGATAGGCCTGGGCCTGGAGGAGCGAGAGCGATAGCAAGAGTCCGACCCCCGCGGCCGGCCAGCGAATCAACGCCGGAAGCTTCGAGAGGCCGTGACCGACCAGAAGCAGATAGGCTGGGGCGATGAACAGGTGATAACGAGCCGGTCCGAAAATAGGCTGGAAGAGATAAGAATAAGCATACATCAAGAGCGGAGGCGCCGCCGCCCAGGTCAGCAAGACGAGGTTCTCCGTTAGGTTGGCGATCGCACGGCCGTCGTGGTCGATCCGCCTGATCTCCAGCAAACCAGACCATACGCCGACGATCGCCAAACAGACGGCCAGCGCGAGGCTGTTTCCGCCAATGTACTCGATGGGAACCGCCAGCAGGGTTCGGGGCGGAATAGCGTGGCATGGGGTAATCTGTCCCGTGGTCCAGATACCGGCCCAGCCAAGGGATCAGGGCCAGGATCACGGCAAGCTGGATCGTCAGCCACCACCGAAATGCCAGTACCAAGGCAGGATCGGACCAGAAGGTAAGCGAGGCCGTGCGCCGCAACCATGAAGAGGCCCACGGGATGGCTGTAGACCAGGGCGATCAAGAGCAGACCGTATGGCAGGCACTGCGTTCTCCTGGCCGTGTGGCGGAACGAGAGCAGAACGAGCCACGAGAGACAGGTCAAGAGAACGAGCCAGGCGTACATCCGTGCCTCCCGGGAGTAATAGACCAGGGGCGGGCACACGGCGGCCAGCCACGCGGCCCAACGGCCGGTGGCGTCGTCGAACGCCCGGCGGCCGAGCACGAAGATGACCCAGACGGTGACGAGACCGCAAAAAACGCTGAAGGACCGGCCGGCCAGGTCGGACCAACCGAAGACCCGCAGCCAAGCTTGTAACAACAGCGGATGCAACGGCGCACGGGTGCCGTCGAGCTGGTCGAGCCGGGCAATCAGTGCGGCGGGATTGTCCGCCCGCGCAACCCGCATCGTGATGACCTCGTCGTACCACAGACTCGTACGGTCCAGCTCCCAACAGCGTAAGATCAGGGCGACCAGCAGGATGACGACCAAGCGCAATCCCATCGCGACAGCTGTTCGGCGCTCGCTTTGACGATTCGGAAAAAACAAACATGGTGCAACTCCCTCGCTCTTGAGTCATAATCGCGGCGTTGCGTCAGCACCAGGGGCGTCTGGATCTGCGGACGAGGATCGTGCCATGAATCGACTGAAAGCGAAAGTCGCTGTTATTACGGGTGCCGGTGCGGGCATCGGCCGCGCCACCGCCCTGCTGTTTGCCGAGGAAGGCGCGGCCGTCGTGATCGCCGAGCGCGACGAGTCGAGCGGCCGCGATACGGCCGAGCAGATCAAAAAGGCTGGCGGTCAGGCGCTTTTCGTCGCCACCGACGTGTCCCTTGAGGCGAGCGTGGCCCGGATGGCGGCCGAGGCTGTCGCCGCTTTTGGCGCGATCCATGTCTTGGTGAACAACGCGGCCGTCTTCGTCCTCCGCGGGATCGATGCGACACCCGAGGAATGGCGACAGACACTGGATGTCAACGTCATGGGTCCGGCCTTGGTCGCCAAGCATGTCGTGCCCGCGATCCGCCAGGCCGGCGGCGGCTCGATCGTCAACCTCGGCTCGATCTCCTCGTTCATCGCCCAGCCCAACTACGTCACCTACAACACGACCAAGGCCGCCATCCTCGGCATGACCCGGTGCATGGCCATGGACCTCGCGCCGCACAACATCCGGGTCAACTCTGTCTGCCCGGGCGTCGTCTGGACCCAGATCGTCGAGCGTCAGGCCAAGGACCAGGGCCTCGACCGCGCGGCCGCCGACATCCATCCTGACTGGGCCGGCGGCCAATTGATCAAACGCTGCGCCGATCCCCGCGAGATCGCGCACGCCATCCTGTTCCTGGCGTCCGACGAGGCGTCGTTCATCACCGGCTCGCACCTCATGGTTGATGGCGGGTACACAGCCAAGTAACGCGGGCCAGCGTCATCTGCTCGGTCGGAGTGGGAATCCAACGATGATGAGGGATGTCCCACTTCTTCCTGCGGTTCAGAAAAAAAGGATTCGCCGTTCGTATCCCTTCTCACTCGCAATCGGAGGGACTGCACAAGGCGTGAGATTGGGTTACTCTGAAAACTCTCCGGGAGCCGGTACCAACGGTCCGACCCTCGTTACGATTGCAGAGAAGTGCGCACACAAAGGTGTGGGGGCCAGAAACGCCGTCACGCCGTCACAGCCTTGCAGGCATTGGACTTACGTGTGACGCCTGGTAAGACTTCGGTTAACCCGTCTTCACTCGGTCGGCGCGCACTACCACCCAGGCCGCTTGTCGGGCTGGCTTTGGGTCTGAGATCGGAGCCTCTCGGAGCAATGCTTGCGCCGAGCACGGGTGCCAGTGGCCCCCCCACATCTTGTCTGCACTGAGGCGGCACGCCGGCAGCGTATCACCGCTTGGCATGGCGTGGCGCCGGAAGTCGGGGAGAAGATCATGGATGTGGCAAGTGGCAGAGGTTAACGTTGCCCGTCGAACCTCAACCGTGCCTCTGTCAACCAGGCGACGGCCACGAATGCTGGCTGTAATAATTACGTACGCTGTCCCCGGAACTAAGACTTCATCGTCGGGGCGACGATGAAGTCTTCCGGATCAGATCGAGCCGGTTGCGGAATTCCGCGAGCACAGGACGCATCGATTCGAACCGACTGCGGTTGTCAATTTCTTGGGGATCATTCCGCTGATTGAAGAGTTGCTCACTGCCGTCGCCTTCGTTGCGAATGTAAACGAAGTCCCCTCTGGCCAGTGAGACAAGCGGTCCTCGCGAAGCCGGTGATCGCCCCTGATTCGGCTGCGCGGGGTTGGAGGCCATGAGTTCCGAAATCACAGGATTGTCGCCGCGGGGCGATGGAGTACCCTCCGACGTGGAGTCGGCCCAGAATCTCGCAAGCGAGTTTCCCGGGAACGGCGAGCCTTGTCCCTGACCCACCAGGTCAACGATCGTGGCTGGCAGGTCGCGGAGGCTGACCGTCTCGTCAACGACCACCGACGATTGCAAACCCGAGGGAGGGACGATAAGCAACGGCACCCGGATCTCTGTTCGGTAGAGACTCTCGCCATGGTCAAACAGACCGTGCTCGCCTAGGCCCTCGCCATGATCCGAGGTCACGACGATCAGGGTCCGCTCGAGCGCGCCACGACGCTGCAAGTCGTCGAAAAGAATACCCAATTGTTCGTCGATGTACCTGATACAGTCATCATAGGAATCGCGAGCCAGAGTAATCGCGGAGCGAGGTAACTTCGCCTTGTCTAGGACGCGCCATAACTCATAAACAGCCCGGCGTTCGTCACGCGTCGATGAATACGTCACGAAACGAGACGGAGTTCCTTGGGGCAGCGTGTAGGGGTCGTGAGCGTCGAGTAAGTTGAGAAAGGCAAAGAAAGGACGGTCGGGTTCGCGCCGATCGCCTAACCAATGGAGAAATGCGCGATTAATCGAGGCGGCATCCTTTCGCTGATTGAGCACAAACCCTCGATCTACGAAATTCCTCAGAGAATGCAACGGGGCGATGTCAAGAAAGCTCAACACTTGAGAAGCCGTCGTGGTGATTTCCTTAACCAGGATCGAGGTTCGCAGAGGCGCCAATTTCTCAAGGACGTAGTCTTCATAATGGTTGAAGCCGCGGGCCAAACCTGATTCTTGCGAGCAATAGATGACATTGGAGACAAAACCCGCAGTCGCATAGCCGTGAGCCCCGACGTATTCAGCCAGCATCGGCAAGTTCCCGCGGAGCGGAGTCATCCACTGCGCACCGACTTCGTGCGGCCAGCGGCCGGTGAACATGCTCGCGTGCGAAGCCAGCGTCCACGGTGCTGTCGCACGGGCATTGTCGAAGCGAATTCCTCGCTTGGAGAGTCGCTCGAGATTGGGAGTTGTTGGGCGCTCATAACCGTTAAGGCTCAGACGGTCTGCTCGGACCGTGTCCAGCACGATGAAAAGAATGTTCGGCGAATGGCTCGGCGGCAACGGACGGCCTGATTCGCGCGCACGCTTGAGCCAATCCTCGGCGAAGACGAAACCCGCGAGCACGAAAACCAGACCAAGCAGGAATGGGAAGCTCCAAATGAGCCAGGTTCGTAACGCATTTCGATATCGCCCGAAGATAGGGACCAGGCACACAGCGAGTCCGAGTGACACAAGCAACCAGGCGGAAGTATAAGTCCGGGGTTCCGCGGCAACGAGGACCGGTAGTATCGTGCAGGCGCAAATCAGGCGGGGGGCGAACCAGCCTGTCGCGCACGGCGCGACCTTGCTAGCCACTGCCAACATAAGGCCGATCACCATGAAAAACGCGAAATTCGAGAGGGGACTCAACCAGATGAAGTGATGGCTCACCAAGTAGAGCCGCAGGCTGGGATCAATGGCCCTGCATAGGACCCTCGTTCCGACCTCGAAGAGCCCGGCGGCGAGACCGCACCATGCCGATAACAGGAAAAGGTCACGCGCCCTCATGGTGTGCTTGATAGCACGAACCTCCTTCGATCCCGGCAACTGGATGGTATGTTCCGGGAAAGGCTTCACGCTCACGACGTCTATTCTCGCGAAATGGCGCGAGATACGGTCGCATGATGGCTGCGAAATGTCACCATGTCAAGCTGCCCTGCTTTGGTAGAACAATTGACGCTGGGCCCGCTGCTTCCCGGCCGGTTTCAACCTTGAACCCCGCAGCGATAGCCGTCGGTCGCCGGGCGCGATTTCGAGCACGGTTTTGCCGTCATTGCTTTCGAGTGATCACCTCGAGGCGTGCCCGTGATCGCTCAAGCGCATCGAAATAACGCGGATACAACACCACGTCCGTTCGCTCGAGCGGATCGGTGTCGACATGGTACATCTCTTCAACACCGTCGCCACGCCGAATGTAATGCAGTCCCTCCGAAATCAGCGACTTCATCGGCCCTTTCGATACTGGTTCTCGTCCCTGGTTCGCGAGGAATGGCGGTTTGTCCGTCTCCATGAGGACCTGTCCAACCTGGGATTGACCAACCAAGTTTGATTCGGTCCAGAACCGGTCGAGCGACTTACCCGGAAACGGGGAACTCTTGTCGAGTCCTACCAGGCTCACAATGGTCGCCGGCAAGTCGCGCAAGCTCGCCGGCTCACTGATCATTCGACCCCGCGGCGCTCGGCCTGCGTCGACAATGACAAGCGGAACATTCACCAACTGGCGATACAAGCTACACCCATGAAAAAACAGGCCATGATCGCTGAGATGCTCGCCATGATCGGACGCGACGATGACCAGCGTGTCGTCGAGCATCCCGCGCTTCGCAAGCTCGTCCAGCAAAATTCCCAGTTGCTTGTCGAGGTAGAAGACCGAATCGTCATAAATGTCGATCGCCATTTGAATGTATTCTTGGGGCAACGTGGTTTTGTCAAACTTCTCCCACGACTGGAGAATCGCATGATCCACGTAGGAGATCGGCCGGCGTCCAAAAGCCGGAATAGATCGGTCCGGCACTTCGTACGGTGAGTGAGCATCATTGTAATTAAGGAACGCGAAAAACGGGCGGCTGCGACCTGGTCGCGAGTCGAGCCATTTCAAAAATGACCGGTCGATTATCTCCGCGTTCTTGGCATGTTCTTTCGAATGCGGAATCACGTCAAAGCCGTCGCCGACGAACCTCTTTAGCAACAGGTTGAGCACATAGGCCTCGGTAACCCAGTCGACCCGGTTGCCGAGAGCGATGTAACGAGTGAAAACATCCCACGGCGTGATCGGATAATCATCGTAGTGCGCAAATCCTCTCGCGAGGCCGGTCTCACGGCTGCAATAGTCGAGATTCGCCACAAAACCGGCAGTGTCATACCCGTTGGAACTCAGAAACTCGGCGATCGTTGGGTACGTTGCATCCAGCGGCTCGAGCCAGTTGGCACTCAATTCATGAGCCCACCGCCCGGTGAACATGCTGCTATGCGATGCGAGCGTCCATGGAGCCGCCGCGAAAGCGCGATCGAACCGAACACCTCGGCGTGCCAGCCGATCGAGGTTCGGCGACGTCAGGCGCCCGTATCCATATAGACTCAAATTATTGATCCGTACCGTGTCCCAGACGATCAGCAACACGTTCCGGCCGGTCGTCGGGGCCGACGGCAGCAGCGCTTTCACCTTGTGTTCGGACCACGCTCGTTCGCCGAACCATATCAAGATGAGGCTGAGTAAGCCGCCCACTAGAAGCGGCGTGGTTCGCCGCACGAGCCAATTGAACGAATTGCTACGACGCCCCCCTCCAACTGCCCACCGCCCAGCTTGAACGGCCACGCCCGCTGCCAGCAATATCATCGACCATGGAGCGAGCGGCAACCTCGCTGTGGCATTCAGAATGGCGATGTACGTCAGCATTCCGATCGCAATACGCAGGAAACCCGCACCGCGCCACATGAATCCAGCTAAAGCCAGAAATAGCCCGGAAGCCATGATCAGAACCGTAACTCCTGCCGGAATCAGCCAGAAAAAAAAGTCGCCAAGCCGAAAGAAGCGGTCGCCAGTCAAGTGCTGCTTCAGGATCAACGCGCCAAGGTCCAGAAAACCTCCCAACAATCCAATCCATAAAGCGATCAATAACACAGTGCCTGGTACCGACAATGCGATCAATGAGCCCTTTCCAGTTCTGTTGATCTCATCCGCAACACCCGCCGGTTCATTCGGACCCATACGCAATTCTATCCCCCTACCCATGAATGCAGACGATTTCGCCAAGGCACCTGCAGCGTCAATCTTCGCACAATCGCTGGAAACTTAGGGCGCTCTCTGAACGCACCTTACATCGATTTCCAGCAGTCCGTAAACCATCCGGAGTCCGTCACCGAATCACTGCCACCAATTCGCTTGCTATCCGCTTGTTTCGAGCCAGCCATTCATTCATTACTCTAAAGAATTCACCACCGAAGGCACACCCTCGTCTCTGGCACTCGGACCTATGCCGACGGTCGCCGCGTTGCCGTGCAAGCTTATCCCGGCAACACGGGTAATCCCAGACCGTACGCACCAGGTCAAGGCCATCACGAACCGGTTTGGTCTACCTGGCGTTGTGCTGATTTACTATCGTTGAATGGTCATACGTAATTACGTCAACATAATAATTAATTACATGTGAGCAGGCTAGAATTCGGCGTTGCGGATCGATCCGCCGCTCGCTGGCAAATAGTCTACTTCGGGGAACACGCTACGGTACCACCTGCGTTGCGGCAGCCGACCTTACGAAGACCCCGTTCTATCAGATCACGGAGCCCGATGAATTGCAGGCGGCAGCCCTGCGATTGATCGCGTTGTAGCCAGAAAACGGGGCGTGGTTCAAAATTGGGTGACAGTTCCGTGGGGCGGACAGTCTTGTCCGCCGATGGCCCCTGTGGCGGACAGGAATGTCCGCTCCACCGGCAGGCTGTTTCTCGTTTCGCCCCAAGTTTGAACTTTGCCGAAAACGGGAAATTGGAGTTGACACAAGTCGTTTCGCAGTTAGGAAGTCTTACGTTTTACTTTCTGAAACTTTGGTTCAAATCAAGGTGCCTTCCGCCCGAACTTTTCAACGTTTTTGGTGCCCTCGTGGTACGAACTTCTGAGCACACTGCGCTCACCGCCCCGATCGCGACGAGGATTCCGAATGGATTGAAAACCCGAGGCATCCTCGACAAGATCGGATGCTGGTGATTGAATCAATCGACAATCAGAATCGGCTCTTCCTGGAAGGCATAGCCTTATGGAATCGAAACCGACCAACACCGCGGCTCGGCCGCCGCGGGACAGGTTGCCCCTATCCCCGATGGGAGCGATGCTGTTGGCGATCTGGTTCGGCGTCTGCGGGGGCTATCTCGATCTGGGACTGATCGTCTTCAAGAAATTCTGTTTGAATCCCGAGCGGTCGTTTCGTTGTGCGCGAGATTTCCCGTGGACAGTCCCAGTAAGCCACGCTGTCTTGTTAATCATCCCCGGAATAGCGGTGGGAGCGGTGAATCGAATCCGGCCAAAACTCGTTTCGCTCAAGGGGGCGTCGTGGTTGTTCGCAACACTCGCGATCTGGTCGGCTCTGTCGAGAATGCCGGTGTACAGCGCGTGCAGCTTGGTCATGGCCGCGGGGCTGGCCCGGCCGATTTCTAACACGGTCGTCGCCCGTGGCTTGTACTTGTGGCCGGTGCGATCGGTCGCGGCGGTGACCCTCGGCCCATTAATTGTCCTGGCGGGCCTCTCGACAGGTCGGCAGTCAGTCAATGAATCACGCGCGTTGGCGAGACTGGTACCAGCTCGCCCCGGTGCCCGTAACGTCGTTTTGATCGTTTGGGATACCGTCCGCGCCTCCTATCTGAGCCTTCACGGATATCAACGAGACACCACACCCAACCTGTCCGCGTGGGCGCGCAAGGGAGTTCGCTTCGACCAAGCCCTCGCGCCCGCTCCCTGGACATTTCCATCGCATAGCTCGTTCTTCACTGGCCATTGGCCGTTCCGAGTGAATACTCAGTGGCAGTACACTCTCGATGCTTCGCATTCGACATTGGCTGAATACTTGAGCTCGCGGGGCTATCAGACTACGGCGTTCGTGGGGAACATCGATAGCTGCAATTACGAAACCGGGCTGGAACGAGGCTTCGCTCATTACGAAGACTTCGCGCTGACACCACGCTCCCTCGTGAGTCGTTCGGTTGGGGGCAGGTGGATCCTCGAAAACGTGCTGAGTTTCGGCGACTATTACGAGAGGAAGTGGATCGGTCTCCAGTCACGCGGTGCGCGCGATCAACGCCGCCTTTTTCGATTGGCTGAACCGACGGCGCAGAGATCGTCCCTTTTTTGCCTTCCTGAATTACTTTGACGCCCACGCTCCATACATACCGCCTACGGGAAAAGCCGGACGCTTCGGAATCCGGCCCACGACCCCGACCGATTACCAGGTGCTCATGGATTTCACGCTGACGAACAAGAATGAGGTGACGAAACGGGACGTCCGGATGGCCCGCGACTGCTACCAAGATTGCATTGCTTTCCTCGATGAACAACTTGGCCGCCTGCTCGACGAGCTGCAAGGTCAGGGGCTTCTCGGCAATACCGACGTGATCATCACGTCGGACCACGGCGAAGAGTTTGGTGAGCACAACTTTTTCGGCCACGCACACAACACCAACCTCGATGCGATTGGCGTTCCACTAGTGATCCTCTCCCCTGCGCACCCGCTGGCCGAGTGGTATCCAATCCCATTAGCCTTCGCGACCTACCGGCAACTGTGGTCGACCTTCTGGGCGTGGCGGACGGCTCACCTTTCCCAGGCGGCTCGTTGACCGCCCTTTGGGACCACGGACCCGGGCAGCTTGCGGAGAGCACCAGCCCCGCCCTTACCGAGCAGGCCGAAGCGGCCGCATTCCAAGCCCAGCCGCGTCCCATTCGCGAGCACCCAGGTTTCCAGATGTCGCTGGTGGCCGCGGGCCATCATTACATAAGGCACGGTATGGGGCTCGAGCAGCTCTACGATCTCAGGGTTGATCCGTCCGAGCGGATAAACCTCGTGGCTTCCAGCACCGGCGGGCATCGGGTGGGTGTATTCCGCAGGATGCTCCTCGACGTGCTCACCAATAACCCCGGCTCGGCCGAGGTGGAAAAGGCCTACCTCGAGACGTACAGGAAATGGCTCGAGGCTCTCGTTCAGGATCGTTCGGAACCAGTCGCGACAACCGCCCCCTAGTAGCGGCGTGTCTTTCGTAACCCAACTCTCCGGCGCGATCAGGCCCGTCGCGACGTTAATAGAAGGAAGCCGCTATTTTTTGCTTGACATCCGACGCAGCCACAGGGATAGTCATTTATCTCTGCGGAAACTTCACGGTATTGATCCGAATCTACAACTCCGGCCGCTTTCTCCCCATCCGGCCGCCAACTTCAACCGATCGCTGGCAGTTTCTAGGCAGAGATTCCGCTCGCCCGAAAACCGTTTGATTAATCAGCTAAGTCGAATCGTTCTTTTACCTCGATACTCGAGCGCACGTTCGGACGTAGCCGGCCGAGTCGGCCCGTTTATGCGTGTGGTCATCCAATGTCCTGCTCGTGTCCGAGGGACCTCGGCATCCACCGTGGTTGGCGTAACCGTGGCGCTGCGGGCTCGATCGTCGCGCCCGTTCACGGTCGTCGCGCCCAGAAATTTTTTTGTGAGTGTGATTTTATATTGAGGAGAGTTATCGATGCGTCGGCGTGGTTTCACCTTGATCGAACTTCTCGTCGTGATCGCCATCATCGCGGTGCTGATCGCGCTCTTGTTGCCGGCAGTCCAGGCCGCCCGCGAGGCTGCCCGGCGGATGCAGTGCACCAACAACATGAAGCAAATTGGCCTCGCCCTTCACAACTACCACTCGGTCCACAACGTGTTCGCCATGGGCTGCTCGAGCGGCGCCTACAATCCCCCCGGCACGTGGTGGAGTGTCAAGCAGAATCTGGGCCCTCTCGCGCTCATACTGCCGTTCCTCGAGCAGATGCCGGTCTACAACTCGATCAATTTCAATTTCGGATCTGATGAGCTTGAGCCAATCGCGTCTCGCTCGCTGACCGCCAGCGTCCAATCGACCGCGATTAACACGAGCATGAAAGCCTTCCAGTGCCCTTCCGACCCGCTCGCGGGAGCGCCGGATTATCAAGGCACGACCAACACCACCAATTATTACGCTTGCGTCGGCACGACGATGTACTGGTCGCAGCTCGGGACGACGTGGTCTAATAACGTGCCAAGTGTCAACATACCGAGCACGGGGCTGTTCACCTTGCAAGCGTCGTATGGTCTGCAAAATTGCACGGATGGGTCCTCGAACACCATTGCATTTGGTGAGGCCGCGGTCGGCGCACCGACCGCTCAACTCGGTCAGAAGTTTGTCGGCGTTGTGAACGTCGCCGCGTTGCAACCGTATGAAACGCTCGATGCGTCGTCCAACCTTAGCAACACGTTGGCGGCCCTTCAGGCTTGCCAGACGGCGTGGCAGACAGGAGTCGGCGGCACCGCTGACGAGCAGCGCGGTGATAACTGGTCCCACGGGTCGATCGCGATTAGTTTGTTTAACACGATCGCAACGCCGAACTTGTACAACGGCTCGTGGGCCTATTGCAGCCGCATCGGCTCGGGCGGTCGGTCGGACCTCAGCAACGCGGATAGCTGGCATCCGGGCGGGATCAACGTGACATTGGCCGACGGCAGCGTCCGCTTCGTTAAGAACTCAATCAACATGCAGACCTGGATGGCATTGGGTACCAAGGCCGGCGGCGAAGTCCTCAGTTCCGACAGCTATTGATCGGCTGCCGGTACCGAAGGCGGCACGCGAATCTGAGCAGTTCAACGAACCCACCGATGAGCAGGCGAACGATGTCGCGGAAGCCGCGCGCCTTCTAAATGGCATTGGGTGATTTTGGGAGGGTGAGGCTCGAGGCTCACTCTCCCACGATTGTTTATGTGCATTTAGCCGGGGCGCTGTGGCGCTCAATAAGACCGTCGATAGTAGACTCGAAGCCCCAATGGGTGTCACGGCGACATAGGGATTGTAGCCAGCAATGCGAGCGATTCTATTCCCCGACTGGTTTTTCCCGGCCATTGTTTTGGTTTCCGCATTGTTCGACGGGACTGACGCCTCCGCAGCGCCAGAGGATCCCAAGGGCCCGCCGCCGGCTGTTGACTATTTCAAGGATGTCCGTCCGATTCTGGAGACGAAGTGTTACGGTTGCCACGGGCCCAAGAAACAGAAGGCCGACCTTCGCCTCGACGAAAGGAATGCGGCGTTCGGTGAAACCAGCGACGGTCTCACAGTCATCCGGCCCGGGGGGAGTGCCGAGAGCGCGCTCTTCCTCCGTGTGACCAGCGATGACCCGGCAGAGCGGATGCCCTCGGGGCAGGAGCCGCTCACTGCCGCCCAAATAGGCACCCTACGCACCTGGATCGAGCGGGGTGCCGAGTGGCCTGACAATACGACACGCAAGGAGGGCGATGTCGGAAGCCACTGGGCCTTCAGGCCGCCCCACCGCCCGTCCGAGCCGATAGTCCGAAACGCGCGTTGGGCTCGGAATCCGATCGACAGGTTTATTCTCGCCCGACTCGAGGACGAGGGCCTTGCACCCTCGCCCGAGGCTGATAAGGCCACGCTGCTCCGCCGCGTCAGTCTCGACTTGACCGGCCTGCCACCTTCGATCGAGGAGGTCGACGCCTTCGTGGCTAATCCCTCGTCAGACGCCTGGACGACGGCCGTCGATCGCCTGTTGGCCTCGCCCCACTACGGTGAGCGCTGGGGACGCCACTGGCTCGACGCCGCCCGTTATGCCGACTCGGACGGCTACGAGAAGGACAAGTCACGCTTCGTATGGTTTTATCGCGACTGGGTGGTCAGCGCCTTAAACCGAGACCTGCCGTATGACCGGTTCATCATCGAACAGATCGCCGGCGACCAGTTGCCGGGCGCCACCCAGGACCAAGCTGTGGCTACCGGTTTCCTCCGCAACTCGATGATCAATGAGGAAGGCGGCATCGACCCCGAGCAATTCCGCATGGAAGCCATGTTCGACCGCATGGATGCCATTGGCAAGAGCATTCTTGGCTTGACGATCCAGTGCGCCCAGTGCCATTCGCACAAGTACGACCCGATCTCGCACGAGGAGTACTACCGGCTCTTTGCCTTTCTGAACAACGATCACGAAGGCCAACCGCTAGTGTACACACCCGAAGCTCTGAGGAAGGTCGCTACCCTGTCGGCGCAGATCCAGGAAATCGACGCCGGCCTGCGGCATATCACCTCCGATTGGCGGCGCCGGCTCGCGCAATGGGAGGAATCGGTCAAGACCGATCAGCCGCGGTGGGTCGTCGTCACGCCCATCCAGATCAGCGAGGCCGACACGCGGTTTATCCCCCAGGACGACGGCTCGGTATTAGCCCAGGGCTATGCCCCCGCTAAATTTACGTACGTCTTCGAGGCTACGACCAATCTCCCCCAGATCAACGCCTTTCGGCTCGAGCTATTCACCGACGCGAACCTGCCCGCCAACGGGCCCGGACGATCGTTCAAGGGCACCTGCACGCTGAGCGAGTTCGAAGTCGAGGCCGCGGACGCTAGCGCGCCGGAGAAGAAAAGCCCGGTCAAGCTGGTCAAGGCGACGGCCGACTTCGCGAATGAGGATCGCGACCTTGAGCCAGCGTTCGACGATAAGTCAGGGCGTAAACGGGTCACCGGCAAGATCGAATTCGCCATCGACGGCAACAAGGATACCGCTTGGGGAATCGACGCCGGCCCCGGCCGTCGCAACACGGACCGTAAGGCAGTGTTCGTCGCCGACAAAAACATTGCATACGCCGCCGGCACGGTCCTGACGTTCCGCCTCGTGAGCCAGCATGGGGGCTGGAACAACAACGATCATCAGCAAAGCAACCTCGGCCGGTTCCGCCTGAGCGTGACCGCTGCCAAGGCCGCGGTCGCCGATCCGCTCCCGAGGAGAGTGCGCGAGATCCTGGCCATCCCTGCCTCCGGGCGGTCGCCGGCCCAGGAGGCCGTCATTTTCGCCTACTGGCGGACAATCGTTCCCGAGTTCAAAGAAGCCAACGACAGGATTAACGCGCTCCACAAACAATGGCCCGAGGGATCGACCGCCCTGACGTTGATGGCTCGCGAACGGAGCCGCACAACGGCGATCCTCAAGCGAGGCGACTGGCTCAAGCCCGGCAAGGAGGTTTCTCCCGGTGTGCCCGCCTTCCTGCACTCACTTCCCGAGGGTTACGAGCCTACGCGGCTGACGTTGGCCCGCTGGTTGGTCGACCGGAGGTCCCCGACAACGGCACGGGCACTCGTCAACCGGGTCTGGCAGGCGTATTTCGGCATCGGGTTGGTGAGCACGAGTGAGGACCTGGGTACGCAGAGCGAGATGCCATCGCACGCCGAGCTGCTCGACTGGCTAGCCTGCGAATTCATGGACCGGGACTGGAGTTTAAAGGCGATGCACCGGCTGATCGTCGGCTCGGCGGCCTACCGCCAGAGCAGCAGGGCCACTCCCGAGTTGTATGCCCGCGACCCATACAACCGGCTGCTGGCGCGAGGCCCTCGAGTTCGGGTCGAGGCAGAAATCATTCGCGACATCGCGCTGGCGTCCAGCGGGCTACTCAACCCCAAGCTGGGCGGGCGCAGCGTCTACGCCCCCGCGCCCGGCTTCCTCTTCCTACCCCCCGCGAGCTATGCCCCCTTTCCTTGGAAGGAGGAGACCGGCCCTGACCGGTACCGCCGTGCTCTCTACACGTTCCGCCGGCGATCGACGCCCTACCCGACGCTCGCGACTTTCGACGCGCCCAATGGCGACTCGTCGTGCGTTCGCCGCCTGAGGTCGAATACCCCGTTGCAGGCGCTGACGACGCTCAACGAGACGTTATTCGTCGAGTGCGCTCGGGCGCTCGCGCGGCAGGTCTTGGAGGACGGTGGCCGGACCGACGCGGAACGGGTCACCTACGCGTTCCGCCGCGTTTTGGGCCGGGCACCGACCGATGAAGAACGAACCGTGCTGCTCGACCTGTTGGCGGCAACCGTGAGACGGATCGCCGAGGGCCGGGTGAACCCGCGCGAGCTTGCCACCGGCACCGACCAGTGTCCCGACCTGCGCTCTAGCGTTTCGCCCGTCGAGCTGGCAGCCTATACCGTCTTGTCCCGGGCACTGCTAAACCTCGACGAGACGATCACAAAGGAATGAGCCATGCTGCGCCTCGACCGGCGGCAACATATCCTGAACGAACTCCGGACCGAAATCACCCGCCGCTGGTTCTTCAAGGGATGCGGCGTGGGCTTGGGCACCATGGCGCTCCACCAGTTGCTGGGCGACAATGCCCATGCCGGATCGACCGCTCCGGCCGGGCCGCTCGTACCCAAATCGCCGCACTTTAGTCCCAGGGCCAAGAGCGTCATTTACCTGTTCATGGCCGGCGGGCCCAGCCAGCTCGAGCTCTTTGACCACAAGCCCGAGCTGGCGAAGTGGGGCGGCAAGCTTCCCCCGCCCGGGCTGCTGCAGGGCTATCGCGCGGCGTTCATCTCCCCCAGCGCAACGCTGCTGGAGCCCAGGTTCGCCTTCGCTAAGCATGGTGCCTCCGGTGCAGAAATTTCGGAGCTACTTCCCCACCTGGCCGATGTGGCTGACGACATCGCTATCGTGAAATCCATGCACACGGATGCGTTTAATCACGCGCCGCGCAGATCTTCATGAACACCGGTTCGCAGCAGTTCGGCCGGCCCAGCATGGGCGCCTGGGCGACCTACGGCCTGGGCAGCGAGTCAAAGGACCTCCCTGCGTACGTCGTCTTCAGCACTGGCACCAAGGGCACGAGCGGTGGCTCATCCAACTGGGGTTGCGGCTTCCTCCCGTCGGTCTACCAGGGGGTTCCGTTCCGGAACACGGGCGACCCGGTCCTCTATCTCTCCAACCCGCCCGGCTTCGACATGCAGACCCAGCGCGACTCGCTCCAGGCCATTCAGCGGTTGAACGAGGTTCGACTGCGGTTAGTCGGCGACCCCGAGATCGCCACACGGATCAACTCGTTCGAAATGGCGTACCGCATGCAAACGAGTACCCCGGAGCTGATGGACATCGCGCGGGAATCGCAGGAGACTCTGGAACTGTACGGCGCCGAGCCAGGCAAGACCTCGTTCGCGAGTAGCTGTTTGCTCGCCCGCCGGCTGGTTGAACGCGGGGTCCGCTTCGTGCAGATCTTCCACGAGGCGTGGGACCACCACAGCGACCTAGTGTCGGGGCTGAAGTCCGAATGCCGTAAGACCGACCAGGCCAGCGCGGCCCTGGTCAAGGACTTGAAGCGGCGCGGGCTCCTGGACGACACTTTGGTTATCTGGGGAGGCGAATTCGGTCGCACCCCGATGGTCCAAGGAGGCAATGACGGTCGCGATCACCACCCCAACTGCTTCACGATGTGGCTTGCTGGCGGCGGCGTGAAACCTGGTGTAACGCTCGGGCGCTCAGACGAACTCGGCTTCAACGCCGTCGAGGATTCGATCCACACGCACGACCTGCACGCCACTGTCCTACACCTGCTTGGATTGGACCACACCAAGCTGACCTACCGCTTCCAGGGCCGCGACTTCCGGCTTACAGACGTCAGCGGCGAGGTTGTCCGCAAGCTCGTGCAGTGAAGGGCGCCAAAGCCCGCCATTCGCGGCCTTCGCGGATAGCACTCCCAGCGGCCTGCCGCGTTCGAGGCGCGGCCGAGCGTCGGTCGGATCGACACCGACGCGCGGTATTCAGCCCCGTGCGATGACGCTTACTACGTTCCGACTGATTATCGCCGGAACACAGACGGTCATTGACGTGGATCGGGTTTCTCGAAGAATGACTTACGGGCCGAGAATTCGTCAGCAAAACCGCTGGAAGATAGACTGGACAGAATTTTCAAAGGAGGCAGTATGGCTGACCGTCGTCCAGGGTCGTGTTTTCCTCGAGCAGGTCGGTCACCGTCCTGACCCGAAAGGAGTGCGGCGAAAACTCATTCGGTAAGCCCGCAATCTTAAGGCGGCGCTTCATCATGCGGCAGATGTTGATGCCGGGTCTGGTCCATTATGGGCACCGAAAGCCAGGGGTAGGACGATGCGACAACATGCAACTGCTGAGCTCCAGAAGGGACCGAAAAGTCTGCGGTTTATGGACGTCTCCGCTGAATCCAACGGATCTCCCCAATGAGCAAAAAGCGGCGTCACGACGAACGCGAGGCCAGGAGAGAGGCAATTCTGCGACAAGCCAAGATCGACGCCTTGGCTCGCGGTGAAGGCGTCGATCGTAGTGCGCTCGCTCCGCACGGCAGCTACAGTCAGCCTGATTTCGTGGAGCGTGGTTACTACGTCGACGAGCCATTTGTGTGTCAGGGCTGCGGCACATCCCAGATTTGGACGGCGGCCCAGCAAAAGTGGTGGTATGAGGTCGCGAAGGGCTCGGTGTTCTCGACAGCCAGGTTATGCCGCTCCTGTCGGCAGCAAGAGAGGGCTCTGAGGGAACGGCCGCGCCTCCTGGGTCCGCTCCCCAGCCCGTACAGATCTGCGCGGCAAGTGCTTGCCAAGATTCGCTCTAACATTGAACGGAATCTGCTACTGGCGGGTTATCGTGCTGAAGCTTGGTACCAGCCGTAGTTCAAAATTTGTCGAATCCATGGACTACAGCCGCCGGGGGGAGCTGTTCACCGTCGCGTGGAATCGGCATCTGGACCCTGGGCTGGTGGTCGCAGAGCACCTGACCGAGAGCGGGGCCGACCTCCGGGTGATCGCAACCGCCGACCTGTCAAGAGCATCGTCGGCGTCTGACATTGAACATCGGCTCGTACCATTCATTGCCTCGGTGCAGCGCTTCTTGGACGGTCTGCGCGAAGCACGCTCGGAGCCGGAGTCACAACGAGAATCGTCGGCACCGGTTACGTCGAGCGACGCCTAACCATCCCGCGTCTCACGGAGCAACCTACTCGTCCTGAATCGCAGTGATGTCACAGGAATCAACCGTATTTCGGGCCTCTTGCCGGTGGCCGCCGAAGCGATGTCGACCGCCGGATTGGTCTGGTGGCGGAGCCAGTGCCAGATCAAGTTTAGTGCGCAGAAGGAGTATCAGGAGCGACCCCGCAGCGACGATCGGGCGATGCCAATTGTCCCCGTTCCGGGGGATAGGTGGGTACGGTACAGCTCTCTCGTTGGCGTTGGGTTTCCGTCAACATGAGTAGATCCTGGCAATAGAAGTTCCGCGAGTCGATAATAGGCGCGAGCGATCACGTGATGCCCCCGGTTGCCCCGTTCCTTTGAGACTCCGATGCCAAGAAACCTGATCCTCTGCTGCGACGGCACCAACAACGAGTTCGGACCCGAGAACACCAACGTCGTGCGGCTGGTCCAGTCGCTCGACCGCGACCCGGCCAAACAGTGGCTTTACTATGACCCCGGCGTCGGCACGCTCCCGGAGCCGGGCGCGTTCTCGAAGGCCCAGAAGTGGGTTTCGAAGGTGCTTGGTCTGGCAATCGGCGCCGGGCTGTCGTGGAAGGTCGGCGAGGCCTACACATATCTGATGGAGACTTGGGAGCCGGGCGACCGCGTTTTCCTGTTCGGGTTCAGCCGGGGAGCCTACACGGTCCGCGTGCTAGCCGGGCTGTTGTACGCCATGGGGCTCCTACCGCGGCACAACCCGAACCTCGTGCCTTATGTGATCCGACTGTTCGATTCGCTCCGTGGCACCGATCCGTCCCAAGGGTCGGACGACTGGAAGCTCTGCGATCAGTTCCGCTGGACGTTCGCCCGTCAAGTGTCGAAAACTGACGACGAGCGGCGATTCCCAGTGCACTTCCTTGGGGTCTGGGATACCGTATCGTCGGTCGGCTGGGTCTGGGACCCGAAGTCGTACCCATACACCGCATTCAACCCGGGGGTTGCGGTCGTCCGCCACGCCGTCTCCGTCGATGAACGCCGGTGTTTCTTCCGGCAGAACCTGATAAAGCCGGCCAGCGGGCAGAACTGTCGCGAGCTATGGTTCCCGGGCGTTCACTCCGACGTCGGTGGAGGTTACCCGGTAGCCGACGGCAGCATATGGCGGCCGCCGTTCGAGTGGATACTCGGCGAGGCGAAGTCGGTGGGCCTGTTTGTCGACGACCAGCGCCTCGAGCAGGTCCTCCTCGGCAGCAACAACGCCGAGCCCTGGAACGACACGAAGCACGAGTCGTTGACGTGGAAGTGGTGGCCGGCGGAGTTTTTCCCAAAGATGGTCTGGCGGCCAGGCCAAGGGAAGCGCCCCGAGTTGGGGCTGGGGCGCCACCGGAGGATCGAAATGCCGATTGAGCTTCACCGCTCGACCCTGCTGCGCATCAAGGGACCCACGAGCTACGCCCCGCCTAATCTCTCGGCGGCGTTCCGGCAGCACGTCATCGACCTGGCCGACGTTCCCGACACGATGACATACACGCCGCAACAATCCGCCGCTGTTACGACGGCCGGATCCTCATCCAGGTCGGTATAATCGCGGCAGCTCAGAACGCCGCTTGAGGTCAGATCTGATTCATATCCGCAAGATCGAAGCCTACGACCAGCACTGAGCCCCCTTGACCGGCTGTTGGTGTCCGGCTAAATTTGTAGTCGGGCGTGATGAATTGTAGACGAACCGACTGGCCGAGTGTAGGAGGTTTCACCGATGCGTATCGTGACGCGAGGGCGATGCTATGCGCTGGCGGCAGCTGTCAGTCTAGTGGCCGGGCTGAACGCCCGGGGCCAGGACGGGTCGTCGGCTAACGGCCCGGCCGGCGCGGGGAGAGTACTTGACGAGAAGCTCACCAATCGCTGGAAGCGGGAGGCCGCGGATTACCGGATCGTGTTGCAAACGAAGCCGGAGACGGTCCCGGCGCTACGGGGCGAACCGGCCCTGCGCTGGACCAACCCGGTCCGCGAGACCGATGACGGCCTGGTCTGGGTCTGGCTGTCCGGGGGCCGGCCGGAGGCGGTCGCCTGCTTCTACCGGGCCAAGCTTGGGGGGCGGACCATCGAGGCCCACGAGTTCCACTCACTGGCAACGGTCCCCCTGACCACGACCCTCGGCGGGCGGATGGTCTCGGCGCCTCGAGCCCCCGGCGTAACCCCAAAGCCCGTCCCGGGCGCCCCCAGGCCGGCGTCGACGCCCGCCGAACGGCTCCGTCAGATGCGCGCCCTGGCTCGCGAGTTCAAAGCGTCGGTGGACCTGGAGCAAGGGGGCACCGAACTCCGGTTGCTTTCTCAGCCCCTCTTCCGATACGAGTCGCAAGCCGACGGGGCGCTCTTCGCCTTCGTCCTGACGACCGACCCGGAAGTTCTGCTGATCATCGACGAACGGCCCGGCGCGGGAGGCCGCGCCTGGCACTACGCATTCGCCCGCATGTCGAACCATAGTCTCGTCGCGAAGCATCGCGACCGGGCCGTCTGGGGGGTGCCGGCCGACACGGACGAGACCAACCCGAGCAAGCCGTATTGTAGCCGCTGGGATGTTGGCCCCCGGACATGGCCCACCCACTGAATCGGCTCTCGTTCCGCTTACGTCCTCGTTTGATAACAACACGCTTGCTGATTTCACATCGTCGCATGCCGATTCAGATGAAAGTCTATGACGAGTGGTAGGTGGTCGGAGGCGTCGGCGCCAGCCGCGAGTGGACGATCCGGGCATGGCGGATCTCGACTGGGCCGCGGCCGAACGCTTGTCGAGCGAGGCCAGTGGCCAATATGCCGGGGCGCGAGAAAGCGGGACAGGTCGATGCGGTCGTCAGCAGATCGAGTGCGAACGTGTCCAGCCCGCAGGCAGCGGGTGGCTGAACCAACGGAACGCCTCTGCCCGGCCTTCACCCACTGCATGCCCTAGACGACGGCCTGCAATCGCCAGCAGAGTGATAGCCGATCATCAAACAATATATAGCAATTACGGCTCAATCTCGATCACTTTGATCGAAATTGAGTAGAATGGCTTGACTACCGGTCCCCACTCGTTAGAATCGTGTCGCAATAACAGCCAGCTAGCCAAGTTGCCAGAGGGTCGACCCTCAAGCGTCCTCCCGGCGCGCGTTCTGCGCCGGGATCCGGGCCAGAGGAAACTATTGCCTTTTTTGGCGTATATATCGCGCTAAACACCAGGGGATTAGTGATGGCTCATCGTCGAGGTTTTACACTGATCGAATTGCTCGTTGTCATCGCGATTATCGCGGTATTGATCGCGCTGCTGTTGCCGGCCGTTCAGGCTGCGCGCGAGGCTGCCAGGCGAATCCAGTGCGTGAACAACTTGAAGCAAATCGGCCTGGGCATCCACAACTACAACGACAGCAACAACTGCTTTCCGCCCGCCGCCTACCCCGTTTTGGAACCCGGGGGTACCCTGGCAACCAACACCGACTTCAGCCAGAATGTCCGAATGCTCGGTTACCTCGAGCAACAGCCGCTCTACAACGCCGCGAATTTTGGCGCCGGGGGCTGCTGGAACAACGAAGTTTCCGAACAGATCAACTCCACCGTCAGCCGGACAAGGCTTACGGCATTCCTCTGTCCGTCGGACACGCCGCCATCGTTTGGAATCTATGCAGGAGACAGCCTCCCCATCCCACTCTCCGGCGATCCCACCGCGCCCGGCTGTAACTATCAGGGGTCATACGGGTCGAACATGGAATTCAACGCCACCATGACGGGGTCTCCGCCCAACGGCGTGTTCCAGTACAGCACCGGGCAGGTCATCGGCCTCCAGGCCATTACCGACGGCACGAGCAACACCGCCGCGTACGGAGAGTGTCTGGTCGGAACGGGCAACACCGCGGGGATCGATCCCCGTAGGGACCTGATTTTCTTCGGGCAATATCCAGCGGGGATGACCAGAAACGTCAACATGTCGCCGGCCGCCAACTCAGGCGGCCTACATGAGTTGGCTCCAGGCCTGCACCGCGTCTCTTGACGATTGCCAACTCGACGAAGGGCCATGCCGTATACATGGGAGAAAGCTGGGCCTACGGCATCGTGGCCTTCACGGATTTTTGGTTCATCAATCCGCCCAACTCCCAGTATGGCCAATGCAGCGTCAATGGGACCGGCGCTAGCCAGAACCCCGGGGCGGTCGGCATGTCCAGTAACCACCCTGGCGGGGCTAACATGCTGTTGTGTGATGGCTCCGTGCGATTCCTCAAGAACTCCACGAGCTTCCCGACGGTCTGGGCCCTAGGCTCGCGCGCCGGGGGAGAGGTCGTCTCTTCAGACTCGTACTGATCCCGCGGCGGGGCCATGCCCCCCATCAGTCCAATTGGACCAACTTATGACCTTGCGACACTTCTTGCCAACGGCGTTTGTTGCCGTCACGACGACTTTGTTCGCGACCCAGGCGGCCATGGCAGCCAAGCCTAACGTGGTGGTTATCTTGGCGGACGACCAGGGTTGGGGAGACCTGAGCATTCACGGCAACACCAACCTGAGCACACCGAACATCGATTCGCTCTCGCGTGACGGGGCCCTATTCGAACGGTTTTATGTGTGCCCGGTTTGTTCACCCACGCGGGCCGAGTTTCTCACGGGGCGGTATCATCCGCGGGGTGGGGTGTGGAACGTGACAATCGGCGGTGAACGGCTCGACCTCGATGAGAAGACCATCGGCAGACACCTTCAAGAGCGCGGGCTATGCGGTGGGGGCGTTCGGCAAGTGGCACAACGGAACGCAGTATCCTTATCACCCCAACGCCCGGGGTTTTGACGAGTTCTACGGATTCTGCTCGGGCCATTGGGGAGATTATTTCGACCCCCCGCTCGAGCAGAACGGCCGGCTCGTGCGCGGTCGCGGATTTATCAGCGACGACCTGACCGACCACGCATTGGCGTTCATCGAAGCCAATCGCGACCACAGTTTCTTTTGTTACCTGCCGTTCAACACGCCCCATTCGCCGATGCAGGTTCCCGACCGCTTCTTCGAAAATTCAAAGATGCGAATCTGCGCATGCGCTATGCGGGGCCCGAGCCTGAGGACATCGACTTCACGCGGGCTGCGATGGCGATGTGCGAGAACATCGACTGGAATGTGGGGCGCGTGCTCAAGCGTCTCGACGAGTTGAAGCTGGCGGACAACACGATCGTGCTCTACTTCTGCGATAATGGCCCGAACAGTTGGCGCTGGAATGGCGGCATGAGGGGGCGGAAGGGCTCGACCGATGAAGGAGGGGTCCGCGCACCTCTGCTCATGCGCTGGCCCGGCCACGTCAGGCCCGGAACGAAGGTCACGCAGATCGCCGGCGCGATCGACCTGCTGCCGACTCTTGCCGACCTGGCCGGGATTTCCGTCGTCTCTTCCAAGCCACTCGACGGCGTAAGCGTCGCGCCGCTGTTGCGAGGAGATCCGAGCACAGGTTGGCCGGACCGGCAGCTTTTCAGCCACTGGAACGGCAAGGTGAGCGTGCGCAGCCAGCAATTATCGCCTCGACGCTTCCGGACGGCTTTATGACATGACGGTGGACCCTGGCCAAGAAAAAGACATCGCCAAAGACCGGCCGGAAATCGCCGCGCAGCTCAAGGA
This sequence comes from uncultured Planctomycetota bacterium, assembly GCA_963779785.1. Taxonomy (GTDB): domain Bacteria; phylum Planctomycetota; class Planctomycetia; order Isosphaerales; family Isosphaeraceae; genus CAVRFS01. The sequence continues at coordinate 54,772 of CAWAAW010000030.1, read as the reverse complement.
GGCCGTCGCTCGCTGGTCGCAAGAGCTGCTGCCAGGACTAAGGAACGACAACCGCCCGTTCCCGGTGGGATATCGCGCCTTTCCCATCACATGGCTGCCGGCGCGCGACGGGGTGGCCCATGGTCACATCAAGCGGAGCTCGGGTGCTCCTAACTGCTCGTACTTTACAAACTGGACGAGCACGGACGACTCGATCACCTGGGACGTCGAGGTGATGACAGACGGCCGTTACCAGGCCGAGGTCTATTACACGGCTGCGGCCGAGGATACCGGTGCCACGCTCGAATTGAGCTTGGGCGGCCGTCAAGTCCTGGCTAAGGTCAGCGAGCCCTTTGACCCGCCGCTCCGCGGGGCGGAACATGACCGGGTCAAGCGGAACGGAGAATCGTATGTCAAGGATTTCAAGCCTCTCAGGTGGGAATTCTCAACCTCAGCAAAGGCCGCGGCTTGCTTACGATCCGTGCGCGGGACATTCCCGGTCGGCGTGTGATCGACTTGCGCACGGTTGTGCTCACGTTGATCGATTAGGTTGGCCGAATGCTGGTCGACCAACGGTTTTGCCCAATTCGAGTGCGCCCGCGAGGGCGAGGAGCCAAAGATGCGTCTCAGATCGCTGGCGGTGGGGTGCTTCTTGGCTGTTGTGTTTGTGCCCATGGCGCTGGCGGCGGAGCGTTCGGTCGCCCAACGGCCCAATATTGTCTACATCCTGGCAGACGATTTGGGCTATGGCGACGTACGGTGCTTCAATGCCCAGGGCAAAATCGCCACGCCCCACCTTGACCGGCTTGCCGCGGCGGGAGTGCGTTTCACGGACGCCCACTCGAGCTCGGCGGTCTGCACTCCTACGCGCTACGGAATCCTGACCGGGCGCTACAATTGGCGCTCGGCGCTCAAGTCGGGAGTTCTCGACGGCTATTCAAACCGCCTGATCGAGCCCGGCCGGCTGACAGTGCCGGAGTTTTTGCGGCAGCACGGGTATCGGACGGCATGCGTCGGCAAATGGCACCTTGGTATGGATTGGGCACGCAAGGAGGGCGATCAGTCCAAGAAGATCGATACCGGCTGGGAGGTAGACTATAGCGGGCCGATCACCAATGGGCCACTGACGGTGGGATTTGACGATTATTTCGGGATCAGTGCGTCGCTCGATATGCCTCCTTATTTGTTCATCCGTCGCGATCGCGCGCTGGGGATTCCGACGGTCGAGAAGACCTTTGTGCGAAAAGGGCCCGCCGTGGCCGAGTTCGAGGCGATCGATGTCTTGCCGGCGCTTGTCCGGACGGCGAGGTCGTTGATCGAGACGAATGCCGAGACAGCCCGAGGCGGCAAACCGTTTTTCCTCTACGTACCGCTTTCCGCGCCGCACGCGCCGATCTTGCCCACTCCGGAGTGGCAGGGTAAGTCTGGGCTCAACGTCTACGCCGACTTTGTGATGCAGGTTGACGCGGCGGTGGGGCAGATCTTGGCGTCGCTGGAGTCGAACGGATTGGCCGATGATACGCTGGTGATCTTCACGAGCGACAACGGCTGTTCACCTGTGGCGAAGTATCCCGAGCTCCTTGCAAAGGGCCACGACCCGAGCGCGGGGTATCGCGGAACGAAGGCCGACATCTTTGAAGGAGGGCATCACGTTCCCTTCATTGTGCGATGGCCGGAGAAAGTCAAACCGGGGACTGTCAGTGATCAGGTCATCTGTCTGACCGACCTCTTCTCGACCTGTGCCGAGATCCTGGGCACGAGTCTCCCCGATACGGCGGCCGAGGATAGCGTAAGCTTCTTGCCGGCCTTGCTGGGGACCGCGAGCGCGGCGCTCCGTACGTCGATCGTGCACCATTCGGTCAATGGTTCCTTCGCGATCCGGCAAGGGAGCTGGAAGCTGGTCCTGTGCCCTGACTCAGGAGGGTGGAGCGCTCCGAAGCCAGGAAGTGACGAAGCGAAAGGGCTGCCGGCCGTTCAACTTTACGACCTTTCGAAGGATTCAGCCGAGCGACACAACGTCCAGGCAGAGCATCCTGAAATTGTCGTGCGTCTGACGAAATTGTTAGAGCAGTTTGTCGCCGACGGCCGCAGCACGCCCGGCGCCGCGCAGCGCAACGACGGCTCCCCGGTCGTGCTCCACAAAAAGGGGTCGGGAGCTGAATAAGCGGGGCAACGAAGCCCAGGGCAAACATCACCGGCCATCGCATAGCTCGCACGCTCGCTGGCCGCGACGCGGATCGGACTTACAGCCCAAGTTGTGTGACGGCAGGGATCGGTCTCGAGGCACTCGCCCCGTCGCTTATCGTAAACGGCTCCTGACGCACTGACGCATTCTCTGGGAACGAGTCATTAATGCATCGGCGTGACTGTGCATCAGGGCAACGGCTCGGCCTCATCTCGATCGGGCGTGTCACCCTTAACGCTTGCTCCCGCCGACCTTGGGCACTATCAGCTTGTCGGTGAGCATCTTGCCACCGATGGCGTACTCGACGACGTTTTGACCGACCTTGACGGCCTTAACGACTGCCGGGTTGGCAGCGCCGTGCTCGGCCTGATTCCAGTAGCAGGAGAGGTCTCGTGGGGAATAGACGACGACGGTCCGGTCCCTTTGGTTGATGCCCCAGAGTGGGTGGATTTCGGCGGTAGAGTAGGTGCTTCACCCGCCAGATCGGATGGTCCTCGGCCAGAGGTCGGACCTCGGATCCATCGGCGGGAAAGACCTCCTTCATCAATCGCCTGAATCCTTGGTCGAATTCGGCGTTGGCAGCAGGCTTCGGCGAAGATCAGCCCTCCATTGATCGACGAAGTCGCGGAGGTTCTGTTTGGCCTTGGCCGTGAATTCCGGAGCCTTATGCCCGTTGAAGAAGAGGATGGGCGTCTCGAGCAGTTCCTGAATGTTCGCGACGTTGGGATCGGCTACCTGCCAGGTGAGGAGTTTATGGCCGTCGCGAGAGACGTTGGCAGACCAGGTTGGGATTCTCTGGGTCGTTGTTCCAGTCGTCGGAGGGGCCATGGCTGAGCTTCTTGATCAGGACCGGAGCGCGGCCCTTCGCGAGGAAGATCAGGGCGAAGCTGGTGGCCAGCACGCTATTTCCCTCGATCGCCGTGCCCTCCCAGAACCCGCGGCCTTGTCCTGTTGATGGACAAGGCTCTCGGCCCCGAGCCGATACCAATCATGCTCACCAATCAATCGCGAGCCGGAGAGGCGGCCGGCCCGTTCCAGGCCGGCAAGGTAGTAAAACTTCCATATCGGGCCGGCACCGACATTCTGATCGATCCGGAAGTGGCTGGCCAGCCAATCGATCCCCTGGACGGGTCTCTTGTCGACGACCCCCTTGCCGCATTTCTCGACCTCCTCGCCCTTGAGCGATTCCTTACCCGGATCCAGGCCTGTGGCGATTCGGTGATGATCAGGCTCGAAATCCCCTGCGCAGGTCATGCTGGCGGTGGAAATGCCTTTTTCGGGTGTATAGGCCAGCTTCCGTCGGGCTTCTGGGCCCTTTCCCAGTAGGATCGGGCCAAGGACCACACCTGTGGATTAATCGGTGCACCGACTTCGCTGGCCGCGTCCAGACCCAGGAGGGCATACTGGGTGTTCGAGTTGTCGCCGGCTTGGGTCGCTTTCCGTCCGAATAGACCCCAACTTCCAGGCCAGAGGACCCGCTGTCACCGGTTTCTATCTGGTTGCGCTTTAGCCAGCTCACTTGGCCGCAATGCGGATCTGGTCGGCCATCGGGTCGGCGGCGGCGAAGACCATGGTCTGAAACGCAATCGCATAGGTGCTAGTTGAGTTGATCGGGACCGAAGCGGCGGAGGAACCGAGGGCCTTGTCGATCGCGGGTGAGCCGGGCTTCTCGCCCGCGGCCAGCAGGGCCAGGGTTACCAAGCTGGTCATGCCTGTTTTTGATTTCTCGTCGAGTTCTTTCCAAGAGCCATCGCCACGCTGGCGGCTTCAGAAATCGAACACCCTGATCGATGGCCCGTTCGACCTCCTCGCTGGTCACGCCAGCCAGACGGTTCCCATACCGCCGAGGATCGACCGACTGGCCGGGGCGGGCGATTCCGCTTGAACTCGCTCTGGCTCTGCTTTTCTCGCTCGGGAACCGCGCACTTTCGGTCTCAACGACGAGATCCGAGCAGTTTTGCCCTGCTGCGTGCCCACGTGGCCGCACCCGAGATCAGGACGGCGGCGAAGAGGATCGTTCCCAGAGCGACCTTCAGCTTGGTCAAGACCATGGCCCGCAAGACCTCCTCGGCCAAGGCGGCGGCCGACCTTGCCGGCGACGCCTGGGCCGTTTGCCTGAGTGAACTGCATCGCCAGCCGGACGGTCGCCTCGGCCCAGGCCTCGGGGGCCGAAGCCGGCACTTGAGTCCCTAGGTCCGGCTCCCGGGAATGCGTCCGATCGATCGAAGCCCCGCTTCGTCAGCCGCGCTTTCAACTTCGCCCGGCCTGCGCCAGCCGGCTCTGGACCGTCCCCAGCGGGCAACGGAGCTGGGCGGCGGCTTGTTCCTGGGTCAAGCCTTCGAGGTAACAGAGGACCAGCGGCTCGCGGAACGAGTCGGGTAACCGGCCCAGCTCGTCGTGAAGCTTGGCCCAGCGTTCTTGGCTCTCGTCGGCTCCGATTTCGATTTCGACCACACGCCGTGCCGCCATCCTCTCCCCCCCTCGGCGCTCGCGCGCCCGGCGGCGCGAGGCGGCCAGCCGGGCCCTGGCCGCGACCCGCAGCGCGACGCCGTGCAGCCAGCTCGCCACCGACTCGCGACGGCCGATCGAGCCGGCCCGGCGAGCCAGGACCAGGAACGTGGCCTGCGAAGCATCCTGGGCCTCGTGTTCGTCGCCCAGGACCTGGCGACAGACCCGCAAGACCATCGCCCCGTGCCGATCGACCAGGGCCGCGAAGGCGGCCTCGGCGGTCTCGTCCCGGCGCCGCAACGAACCGCTCGAGCAACTGGCCGTCGGTGAGCCCCACGGCCGTCCCCGCCTGAAACAGGGTTTCGATCTGCTTGAGAAGTTTCATCGCTCGATCGATGGTTCTCGAATCTGCGTTCTTGGCATTGGTCAATCCTATTAGTTTCCGCCGTTCCGGAAATCATTCCCACCTTGTGGATTTTTCGAGGCAGTTCGACCGCCGACGTCCGGCGAGTCACGGGCCGCGCGAGACTGACGTCGTAAATCAGGCTTTCCTGCCTGACGATCCCAAAAGAGTCATCCGAACGGGTCATCTCCGCCGTGGTCGCGGCAATGAACGATGCGGACCGACCGGGAACAATGGGGTCGTAGCACTTTAATCGATTCTAACGGAGCGTGGTCCGGAGCGTGGTGTTGCACTTCGCTCGCCCTACAAGCGACCCGGCTGCCCCTGGCCTGCAGGATGCCTACCGGATCTGATCCCAGATCTGGGCGTCGATTCCGGGGAAACGGTTCAAGTGCGCCAGGTTCGTCGTCGCGATCGTGACGGTATCCCCTGGCTGGCCGGCAAGCGCCGCTTGGCCGGCGAGGATGGCATCGGCATCGAGAGCGTCGGGCGACGCCGTCGGGATGCCCGACTGTCGAAGGAAGGCCCAGAACTCCGCGGCCTTGATGATCGCGTCCGTGGACAAAGTCAGGTGTCGAAAACCGCTTCCGCGATTGAGTGCATACTCCAGCCTTCGCAAGCTGCCGACGGCGCGGATGCGATGCAGCTCGCGGCGCACCTCGTAATGGGCAATCTCGGGGATGATGACGATCGCGCCACTTGCCCGGATGGTCTGCACCCAGCCGAGACAACGCCCGACTTGCGGCCTGCTTGGAGCGGCGCGCGCACGATCAGACCGAGCGGCCCGCTGTCCAGGAGGATCAGCCGCGCCATGACTAATAGAGGCCCTCGAAAAGCTTCCTGTGCGGTCGCTGTGCGTCAAGGTCCCGCATCGCTTCCTCCCAGGCACCCGGCGGGTCATCGTCGGGCAGCGCAAACATCAGTTCGACGAACGCAGCGATTGCTTTGGCATCCTGGGCCTGTTCCTCCGGAGTGATCGGGAGAACGCGGCCTGTGGCGTCGTTGCAGGGGACACGACGCGGCGAAGACGCGTGGGGCATGACCCTGCACGCCGGGCTCCTGATCGCGTGTCCACGTCGGGTCCCTTATCGAGCATACCCATTCTCTGGCTCCCCTCGCTTGAGATCGCAGCGATCCCCTGATTCTACGCTATCCCGCCTCGGCACGGAAGCTTCGAGACAAGCGCTCCCAGTCGAGTCAGCCAGAGGCCGAGGAAGCTGCTCCCATCGAGATCGGCCGAGCACGAACGATGATCGACGTGAAGGGGACCGATTCGATTAATCGCATCGACGGATAATCGTGTCCCGGCAGAACTCAGGCCTCGCGGTCGTCGATTCGGTGACGTACCTTCGCGTTGGCCGGGTGGGGTTTGTTGGTCTCGATCGGTCGCGGACACCGGGACGCTTTGGCTTACGAAGAAGCCCCAAGTCTCTTACGGACGTCGGCCAACGTCGAGACGCGACCCTCGTCCGCTTCCCGTCGGCTCTCCTCGGCGACCCTGCGAAACGACTCGTTTTCTTCGAGCAGTCGGTCGATGAACTCGGGATCGTCGGTGTGGATCGGGACGAGCTCGAATTTCGGGATCCCTCCAACCGTGACGATCACCGGAGATTGTTGGCACTCTTCGGCATAACCCTCAAGATTCGCCTTCGCCTCGTTCAGGTCGATCACCTTCATGGGCGGAATACTCCTCGCCTTGCACGATGAGTCGGTTGCCGAGTTTCTCCCCGATGACCTGGACCTGGACGACGCGCCTTTGATCATCGACATCGTAGAGGACCCGATAATCAGCGAGCCGCAGTTCCCAACCGGCAACGGGGTTCGGCCGCATTTCTTTGATACGGCGGGACCCGTGCGTCGGCTGGTGGCTGAGATGGATCTCCAGGCTGTCGATGATCATTCGCCGCGCATAGGAAGTCAACGCCCTCAAATGGGTCTCGGCTCGTTCGGTCAGAAGGATTGTGTACGGCTCGGGCATCCGTGGCTGTGTTCTCGAAGCGACGCGATGCCTCCGCTCCCCGAACCCAGTACGTCCTACGATCACTCTTTTTAGGATACCGCAATCTTCGAGGCGTTGAAACGGGGACGGCCCCGGAAGCGCGGGCGCACAGGTTTCTACGGAAGCGACAAGAGAAGAAAGTGGGCACGCCGCCGTCGTCCGCCCTCTGGAGTGGATAGCTCCGCAATTCCAAAGACCATCTTCGGCCGCCCGATTGTGCGTGGCTAAGTGGTCCGTTTCACAAATAACGTCGTAGTTTCTGCGGACTTTTGGTAAAAGGAGGCGAACTCCCCAAAAAACCCGGCAAGGAAAGGATGCCGCTATGCCAGGACCGAGTCCCGCTCTCTGTACCTTCCCTGACGATTTCTTGCAAGAGGCTCTCGACACCGTTCCCGCCGAACCGTAGCGGTCCAGGCTGTCCAACGCTTTCGGCTTGTGCTGCTTCTTCATGAGCATCCCTCCCTGGGAAGCGACGAGGCGGCTGAGGCGGTCGGTCTGTCCGCTCGGCAGGTACAACGTTGGCGAAGTCGCTGGGCCGCCGGCGATTTCTCCATTGAAGATCATGCGGGTCGCGGCCGAAAGGCCGCTTTTTCCCCCTCTGGATCAAGCGTTGATCCACGCGATGGCTTGTGAAGTGGTCGCCCAGACGAAAGAACCACTCAGTCGCCAATCGCTGGCCGACCTGGTGCGGCGCGCCCGAGCGACCTTGGGCAAGAAGATCAGCCGCAGCACGGTGTGGCGGATGTTGCACGAAGCGGCGATCAAGCCCTGGCAATACGAGCACTGGATTTTCCCGCGGGACCCTCGGTTTGCCGAGAAGGCCGGGCCGATCTTGGACCTGTATGCGGGAACGTGGGAAGGCAAACTGCTGGGCCCGAAGGATTACGTGTTGAGTATGGATGAGAAGACGAGCATTCAGCACGTCAGCGTCGCCATGAAGAAATGCCGCCCGAGCCCAAGCAGACCCGGCGGATCGAATCGGAATACGATCGGAAGGGAGCGTTGCAGTATTTGGCGGCGTGGGACGTGCATCGCGGGATAGTCCTGGGACGTTGCGAGGCGAAAACGGGGATCAAGCCGTTTGGCCGACTGGTGGATCAGATCTTGAAGCAGGAGCCCTACCATGATGCGGAGCGATTGTTTTTCGTTGTGGATAATGGTTCGTCGCATCGTGGTCAGGCGTCGGTGGAGCGGATGCGTCGGCGCGACAAAAGGATCATCCTGGTACATACGCCGGTGCATGCGAGTTGGTTGAACCAAGTGGAGATTTACTTTTCGATCATCCAGAGGAAGGTGCTGACGCCGAACGATTTCGCAAATTTGGACGCGGTCCGCCTGCGTCTGGCCTTGTACGAAGAACTGAGCAACCGAACTCCGAAGCCCTTTAAGTGGAAGTTCACTCGACAGGATTTGCTGGATTGGCTAAAACGTGCGTCGCCGCATTTTTTGGCAGATTCCCCTGCCTAGCGCCAGAGGCCAGGGTAACCGCGACGTTATTTGTGAAACGGACCACTAAGTTAACCGATGGGAGAATCTCAGTCCCTGAGCAACTTCTCCGAGGGGGGTGTCGCACCGACCGAACTGCCAGCGACGACGCCAACGGCCCAGAGAAAGAGGCCACCGGTACTTCCAAAGCCCGCCCACGGGACGGGACATCCCCATCGCTGATCTTGAACCACAATCCATCGATGATCGCGACCACTCTCAATGATCGCGTCGATCATGAAAGATAGGTCTTCAAAACCGCGAGCCATTCTGCCAGTGCGCAAATCCTGGCCGGTTGTTGGCGGAGATGTTAAATTAGAAAGTGGGAGGGAACCATGAACATCACGCCCGAGATTCGGCAAGCGATCGAGCGATCCGGAGACGAACCACTCCGGCTCGAAGACCCATTGAACTGCGAGACGTACGTTCTCCTGAAAGCCTCCACGTTCGAAAGGATCGAGCGAATCCTCGCTCCGCTGATCGGCAAGCAGGATGACTGGCAATTGGCGGACGCGTATTCCGTAGCCGATGAGGCGTTCCGTGAGGGCTGGGAGTCGCCTGGCATGTCGGATTACGACGAATACGAGAAGCATCGGCCGTGAACCGTGGCGATGTGGTCCTGGTGTTCTACCCGTTTGCCTCCGGAGCGGGAGGTAAGAGACGCCCGGTCTCGTCGTGCAAAACGACGCCGACAATATCGCGGATGGCGGCCACGATCTTGGCCCAGATCACGACCAACCTTGCACGAGCAGGCGAGCGGACGCACCTGTTGATTGAGGCGTCCACCGACCAAGGCCAGAGTTCCGGTTTGCTGCACGATTCGCTTGTGTCGTGCAATAACCTGATCACGGTCGAGTTGACGCGGGTCCACAAGGTGATCGGTCACCTTCCGGCTACGACGATGCAGAAAATCGACGATTGCCTGAAAGCCGCACTCGGTTTACGGTGATTTCAGCTCCGAGAATCTCAGGCATCCGCGAAGTTCAGCCAAACTCTGCAGTTGCAGAGATAACTCTGCAATACCCGCTTAAACTCGATAAAATTTTAGAAAAATGGAAGACACTTGCGTAGGCGAACTAACATCTAAGTTATTACTGAGAAACGGGTTACAATTGAGGCGATCGCCTGGTCTGCAACCAGGAGCTTGGCGGTTCTATCCCGCTCGTCTCCACTTTCAAGTCCTTTATCAGCATTAAATTATAATAATTATTTATATATTATTTTATATGTATGTTATTGCTAAGGTACGAAAACTGCCGCAGAAACAACCCGAATGAGCTCCATTCTACGGCACGCTGTCAACGGCGCACGACCGGATTAAGATGAAAATCGATGACGAGCGGGAGATGGTCAGAGGCGTCGCGCGCCAGCCGCGAGTGGACGATCCGGGCATGGCGGATCTCAACCGGGCCGCGGACGAACGCCTTGTCGAGCGAGGCCAGTGGCCAATATGCCGGAAATGAGCGAAACCGCGATCGCGGGTTCGTGATCTGCGTGAAGCCGTGGTGAGCAAACGGCTTTCTCGCCAGGGTGTTGAGCCAGTCGTTGAAATCGCCGACGATCAAGGTCGGCAAGTGGGCCGACTCGCGAAAAAGGGCGTGATCGAGCAGGTGCCGGACTTGCCAGTGCCGCTCGCGCTCGGCCAAACCCAGGTGCCAGTGCACCACATGCATCGGCCCCTCCGGCGTCTCGACCACCACGATCTGAGCGCCGCGCGGCTTTCGTTTCCGGAGGCGGAGCGAGATCTGGTGACAGATCTGGAACGGCCAGCGAGAAAGCACCAGGTTGCCGTAGCCGCCCGTCTTGAACCGCACGTTGAGCTGATAGAGATGGGCGACCGCGTCCATCGCCTCACTCAGCCGCCTGGGCTGGTCATCGTGCCGCGTTCGCGCCACATTGCGGTCGACTTCTTGCAGGCAGACCAGGTCGGGTTGCTCGTCAGCGATCACCTGGACGATTCGCTCCAGGCGATATCGGCGATCGCGACCACCAATTCCCTTATGAATGTTATAGCTCAGAATTCGCATGATCATCCGTTTTTGTTTTTTTCGGCTGGTGCCAGGCCACGTGCTTGTCGAGCAGTTCCCCCCGCCGTCGACCGCGGCGTGGGTTGCCTTGCCATCGTCGTCGCGCTCGATCAATGAGTCGAGTGCCGTCGAGGGATAGAGCACGGTCGGGATCACGGCTCGCCGCACCCGGCGGATTCCCCAAACGACCAGCAGGTGATGGATCCCTCGGTAAGCGAACCAGTAGCCGATCAGGTTGGGACCGGGCAAGAAGCACAGCAGCGCGGCAAAGGGCGCAATCGATACATTGAGCGACAGCCAGACCAGATGACGTACCCATTGCTGGCCAAGGTAGCCTTGCCAGAGCGCGCGGACCTCGTTGTCAGGCCGGGCCGCGGGATGGTGCAGATCGATCGATTGGGCCCTCCACAGCCTCGCCAGCATCGCTTCGTCCGGATGGACCCACGTATGCAGCCAATCCCAGGCTCGTCGCATCGAGCGCATCGCAGCGGAATGCGGGTGTTTCCAGGCCGAGTTAAACTTGTGGAGATTGGCGTGAAACCAGCCGCGCACACCCCGTCGCGGCGGCTCGACCGAGTCGGCCGTTTCGCCCCAATCCAAAGGTCCGTCCGACGGATCCGAGTAAAAGAAGAAACGCTCATGATCGATCAACAAAAGGTAAATCTTCACGTCGCGCCCTGAAAACCGAGTCCGGTAGAAGTGCCGGACGAACCACTCCATTGTAACGCCCAGCGCGCACGGATTGATCAGGGTTTGCCCGGCGGCGGAGATTGCTTCTTTTCCAAGCCATCCGATAACTCTTGCTCGATTTGCTTCAAGCCACCGTGGATATCCTTTTCCAGCACCTCGGTTCCGATCTTGAGCCTGGTGCCGACATCGTGTACATCCTGAACCTCCGGGTTGATTGAAGGGAGGAAAGCATAGGCCAGGATCACCAAGGCAATTGGGATGCAGGAGGTAAGCATCCGCCGCAGAATTGGTTTCATTCGGTCCCAATGGGCAAATAGGTAATAGACCGTGTACGGCGGAAACAGGAAGGCGAGTCCCTGGAACGGCCCCTCCTTGAATGGCCGGACGAAGAAGGCAATCAAGTCGGTCCAGAACCGGCCGTAATTCACCAGTACGACCACGACCGCCCCGGCGTGCACCAGTCCGCGGCTCGACGTCACGATGGCGAACAAGACCATCACGAGGAACGGGACCGAGATGATATAGGCCCAACTGTCGATGAAGCGGAGAATCTTGAGAATGCCCGTGACCCCGCCGCGCCACTGCACGTAGAGCCAGCTTGCGGGCCGGTCGCCTCCACGGCCGAACAACGAGAACCGTCCGCCACGGTCACCCACGACGTGATATCCACGACGGTCCTTCTTGAAGTCTTCGATCTCGCGATTCTTCCGCAATTCGTCGGGCGAAGCATCGATCGCCCCGGCCAGCTCCGCTTTGTCGACGATCAGCTCGAACTCGGTATCGTGCTCGACCCGGTGCAATGGCGTGGCTGGGTGGTGATGGGCCGCCGCGACTTCATGGTGAGCCTCGGGCGGTGGCTCGGGCGGACTGAGCCGGAACGGCTCCTCGGACACGTGCGCTCTGGCCTCCCCTGCCACGTGAGCCTGTTTGGCGTGGACCCCGTGGGTTTGGGGAATCCTCATCACGTGTCCGCAGTTTTTGCACCGCCCGCGCTTACCTTGCGCACTCTCATCCACCTGAAAACGCTTGCCGCAGTTTTCGCACGTGAAGATGAGCAGCATGAATTCTTGACCCGTTCCCTTACTCTCAGAGAGTTTGCGTTAGCGACCGAAGTATGATGAGACCAACGCCAACCACGATGAGACAAACGCCAGCCATTAAGGGTAGATTGATGACTCCGGCAATAGTCGCCTTCCTCCGCTCGCGGTCGCCGAGCGGTTCATCGGAGAGGAAGACCTTGAGCAATAGGTAGAACGCGTAGAACTGGAGCGGAAAAAAGAGGAGACCGAAGATCGCGCCCTTGAACGCTCGCTCGGCATTCTTGTCCCGGGTCGTCGGTTCGGGCTCAAAATCATCGGCTTCTTGATCCTGATCCTGATCTCCATCCTCATCCAGATCCTCCCACCGGGGAGTCGGCTCGTCTTGACTGGTCTCGTACCGGATCTCTTCGGGGCCGAGGGCCGCTGTCGCGGCGAGGTCGTTGTGCTGGCTCAATAACGTGCGAGCTGCATCCGCATCCTGGTCGCCGACCTGAAGCTTGATGCGTCCGATCGCGTTGCCGAGTGCCCAATCCATGTTGACGGTTTCCTCGTCGGCGAGGAATGCTTGGACCCCTGAGGCTTCCAGGTAGTTCTTCGCCAGGTTGGCTTCGACCGGGTCACCGAACGTGGCCACGGTCATCAAAACGTCACTCATCGCCGGATACTCCTGCTCCGCTGTGGAAATCTCGTTCGACGGGCCGCCGGTTACAGATCAGGCTTCGACGTCGGGCCACACCCAGTACCCCAGCATCGCCCGTTGGAGCGGCGCACGGCGCCGCCCACCACGAATACGATGTTCGGGTTTCGCCACAGAGTCCACGTTGTGCGGATGTTATACAGTGGAAATTGCGGCAACAAGATGCACGCAACTCCGAGCTTCCAGTGCTCTTTCCAAGCCTGGTACATGATCACGACGATCCCACCGAAGACGGCGATTAGCGCGACGATCCACTGAAGGAACAAAAGCAGTTATTTGGCATTTTATCGGGAATGAGGCAGCCGTAGCAGCCCGAACGCAAGCGACGGGGACGAGGCCGGCGACGACCTCGCCCCCGCCCAGACCAAGCTTGATCCTCCGAAACGGAAGGTATTTTCAAAAGCTTGACCCCATGCATTGGAGCACATTCCACACGATGCCGGCGAGCCGGCGCCAGAAGGAACTTTGGTGACTGTCGTCAGCCTCGTTGTCGCCGCCGTTCTCGTCGCCATCATCCAACGAGTTTCCGCGAGGATGAGAGCCGACTGCGCCAGACTGAACCCCCGCCGCCACCAGCTCGTGCGCGCTGGAAAGAGCGGACCGGTGATAAGAACGAGGCTCTGCTTCCGGCTTCATTGCCTTGATTCGTGTGTGACTTGATCCATTCGGAATGGCTGGTCAGTCCCCGCCTTGGCAGCGTTCTGAGGATGTCGGCAATCGTCCCACTCCCCTGCGGTTGCGGGATGCCCGGGCGTCTCATTGGCTTCTTCTCGGTCACCAACAAGACCAGGCGGCCCGACGATTGCGAACCAGCTTGGTCCGCGATCGACCCCACGTCATCACCACTGAATTCGTGATTTCCCAGCCTGATGACGATCCGTTTCTGGTCGATGGAACCTGAACCTGGATACGAAAAAGGGATACTCCGGAAGTGGGGAACGGTTACCGGCGGAGTGAGGTTGTTGCGTGCGCACACCATGGATGTCCCTCTCTGCAAAAAGCGAAGTGTTCTTGCCGTTCAACAGAAGGTCGCTTGCGTGCCCTTCGCTTTATCTATACAACGCATATCCCTTAAACGCAAAATATTGCCGCAAGTGCGATCAACCCGCGATCATCATAAGCCGTACGAGCCACAAGTGTTCCCGAATTGGCAGAATTGCAAAGCACGTTTGGGAATTGTCGCGGGTTGATGTTGATTTTTGTTGCCCTGTGTTCCCGCATTCGCAGGGCTGGGCATTGCGGGAACCGATACTCCTCGAGACGTGTAAATCAGAGATGTTGTCGAGGCGCGGAGTCCGGACCCGTGCTTGTCGCATTCGGGATCGACCAGTCAGGGGCGGTTGATCCGAATCAATTTGTGGGCGATATCGGCTTGGGATGTGATGGCGGCAGCGATTCGGTGCGCCAGAGCGACGAAATTGAGATCGACGGTGCAGACGATGATTCCCGCATGATCCGGTCGCTTGCGATGAAGTTGCATGAAATGTCGTCGGTTCAGCGTCAAGAGGGCTCGTTGTTCTGCGGCGGCGGAGTCAAGAACATCCTCGTCACTAACACCTTGCCCCGACTTGCCGGTCTCCTGGATTGTCAGTACGTCATGCCCAAATCCACGCAACTCTTCGACCACGGGAAGCGGAAAGTTCTCGTCGGCGTAGAGCCTCGCCACCCTCACGCCTCCTCGTTGTCGCGGATTTGGAGATCGATCTCTGAGCGGTGACCTCGAACGAAAGCCCAGGCGTTGGTGAGATCCTCGGCGGCCAGACTCGGATAACTGCGGAGCAGACTCGGCCTCACTCATTCCCAACCGGCGCGATTGCTCCAGGACCCAGACCGGGAATTCTGGTCCGCACGATGCACGGCTCACCGCCGCAGACGCCGGGTCGGCTCTCAATCCCGGGGAAGGCATCTCCGAGGTCGCGCCACCACCCACTGCAAGATTTGGGCCTTCTCGGCCCGTGTCAGTGTTTCCAGTTGCTTCTCGAAGTCGTGAAGAATACTACTCATAGTTCTCCCTCGAGGTTTGGTCCAATTTTACCTCGAATGTCTCAATAAAGCGAATCATTTCGCAGCTTCATCGTGGAGAATCAGCCCGGCGGATTGGTGGACCGCGGTGGCATCGGGATCGATCCGGCTGGAAACGAAGGCGGCCTGAAACAGCCGGGCCAGGGTCAGCACCTGGTCGAGATCCTTTTTGACGTCTGCGACCGATCGCTTCTGGCGGGCGGCGATGGTCTGGACGAGGATGTCGCGGTGCCCGTCGGCCATGCCGTTCACGGCGTCCAGGTCGATGCAGAGGAACGTCTCGGCTTCCGGGAAAGCCGTAGCCCGAAATTGGTCGAAGCGCTGGCCGGTCTTGGAGTCGGATGAGCCCTCGAGGTAACGCGCGATCGAGTCGGCCAAGTTGCTCACGACCAGGCGGTCGCCCGCGCGATCGACGGCGTAGGCGAAGGGGATCGGCGTATCCAGAGTGGCCACGGCCGAGCCTGCGACCATGCGACCGATGATCCGGGATCGGCCCTGGGCCCGCTTCTCGTCCAGAGCCGTCAGCGCCAACATGGTCCGCAAGGCGTTATCGACGGCGGCCGCCGTCGTGACTCGAGCAGGCTCCTGCGCTTTCTGGGCATCGCCGAGGCTGAGGACCAACACGGGCGAGATTGGCCAGGCCCGACGGGCGGCTTGTCCGGGCCGTAGAGGTTCGACCACGGTCTCCGACGGAGAATCGAGATAACCGAAGACGCCCGGTCCCAGCCGGGGTAAGATCTTGCTTCGCAAGTCTTGGCCCAAGAACAAGCCGGTCAGGACCGTCTCAATGTTGATCAGCTTGGGCTGGTCTTCGTCGGGAACGATCAAGTCCAGGGCATCGCGCAAGGCCACGGCATCGACGTGGACGGAGGCGACAGCCAGGGCGGTCGGAGGAACGCGCCTGAGCGTGGGGTTGAACGTGCGGCCGTCACGGCTCAAGCGGAGAATCCAGGGGTCGAGCTTGGATGGGTCGAGCGTTTCAACCGCGTGGAGCACGAGCGTACGGTCGTTCCAGACGAAGGCGGCCCCGGCGTAGTTGACCGCGGCGAGGTAGCGCTCGATCATGGCCTTGAGCCGGACATCGGTGGGCTTACTCGGCCGAGGCGCGGCCGCGATCAGCCGCTCGACCTGGCGGGGATCGACGAACAGCCGGACCATCGCCCGTTCGGGCAGCCGTTTCTGAACCGACTTGAATTTCGGTAGGTCACCGAGTCCGGCATCGGGTCGGTGAGCTCTCCGAGCTGGTCGATGGTCGTCCCTTTCGGTCGATGACGGCCTGGATCAAGGTCTCGGAGTTGGACAGGGCGAAGGTGCCGTCGGGATAGGCGACGTACCATTCCGGCGGCCGGCTCGCGGCGTCGGCGAACTCGCGGACGTGGTAGGTCGTGCCGCTTCGCTGGTGCTCGGCGACTCTGCTAAGCTCGCCGCTCTCCTGCTGCGTGGTGTTGATCGCGTGGATCACCCGCTGCAAGAGCGCCTGATTGCGCGCCTGGAGCAAGACGAGCCCGCGGGCCTCCTTCTCCTTGGCTCGGTCGGATGGGAGTCGCAGAGCCAGGACCACCGCGTCGCCCAGGAGCTCGTCGCGCAGCTCGGTCAGGTTGGCCCCGAGGATCGTCTCGATCATGGCGCGCGACTGCTCGAACCGCTTGTACTTTTCCGAGTTGAGCCAGGCCTGCACCGCCGGCAGCCGCCGCAGGTCGGCGGCCAGCCGCGTCTTGCCAAACGCGAGGGCCTGGTCGCGCAAGCCCTCGACGGTCAAGACCACGGCCACGTCGGGCGGCACCATTCGCAACAAGGCATCGGCCGGTCGTGCGCCGGGTTCGTCCGCCACGGTCTGGCCCGTGGCGAACCAGAGCGACAGCCAGAGAGCGGCCCAACAGGGTCGAGGCGGGTTTGAGTTCCATCAGGCTCCCTTCGCGGCGGGCGGGACCTGGCTCGCCTCGGGCTTGGCCTTGACCAGTGGCGGGCCAAGCAAGAACCCGAAGGCATCGCGGGCCGTTGACGACAGGGGTCCGACGCTGGAGGCGAGGCCGTCGCCCACCTGCCGCAACATGCCGATGCCGCGGCCGAGTCGGCGCGGCCGGCACGTAAGACGAAACGAACGGAGAACGAGCCGGAGCCGTCATCGACGGACGCCGGCTCCGGCATTGTAGCGGCATCGAGCACGTGGCAGGCTGATCCGCGCGGCCGGTTCGGACGCCGAGCGAGCCAGGTCCCAGGTTGCGGCGGTCGCATCGGCCAGCGCCGTGTTGAGCGCCCGGGTGTCGCCCACAACCGGGCTATGATTGACAGCCACGGTCGTCTGTCGATCCAGGCGCCGGCCGTCGATCGCCGGTCGCACGAAAATCAGTGCGAGGGCCGCCGCCGCGGCGGTCGCCAGCGGAAGACCGATCCGCCAGATCGGTCGGGCGCTGCGCATGCTCGAGCCCCACCGAGTCGATCGCCGGGCTTTGAGCCGCGGCCAGGATCCGATCCGCCAGATCGGCCGGCGCGGCCGGGTGCGTACTCCAGACATCAAGTGCCCGGTGCAAGAGTTGATACCGCGCCGCCAACTGTTGGCAAGCCAGACAGTCGGCCGCGTGGTCCCGCAAGTCCTGCTCGAGATCGGCTCGTGCCTACGGTTACAGCCGGGCCTGGTCGACTCGCGTCCAGCAGCTCGTTCCACCCGAGTTCAAAGTCGCGACAAGTCATAAAGTAGGTCCTTTGGAGGGCCGGTCGGACACGCCTTGGCCAGTCTCGGCCGGCACCGCCGGCCCTACTTCAGCATTGCACTCCGCGGCGGCTCAGGTATTCGGCCAACTGGGCTCGGGCGCGATGGAGCCAGGTTTTGACGGTTCCGACCGGCCGGGAGACGGCCCGGGCGATCTCGTCATACGACAGATTCTGTTCATGGTACAAGACGAAGACCAGTCGATATTCGGGCCGGAGCCCCTTCAAGGCCCGTTCGAGCTCGCCGGCCAGGTCGTCGGGATCGGCAGGTCCGGATCGGGGGTCGACGCAATCTTCATCTGGCTCGACCGAAGTCAGGGGAGGCCGTCGTCCCCGACGAACCAGTGCCGTCCGGCAACGATTGGCGGCGATCTCTAACAACCAAGGGCGGATCGGCCGCGAGGCGTCGAACCCCGCCATCGCCCGCAGCGCGCGGATGAACGTCTCCTGCGTGACGTCCTCGGCGTCCTGCTGGTGATTCATCATTCGGTAACACAGGCCGAAGACCACCCCCTGGTATCGTTCGATCAGCAGGCGAGGCGCCTGCGGATCACCAGACCGGAGCGACTCGACCAGTGCGGGGTCGTCCATCGGCATCTCGCGGCACCATCTGCCCGTCCCGCCCTCCCGGCCGCCGCCGGTAGGTCGGTCACTCTGATCATACCCCAGCCCGACGGCCGTTTGTTTCAGGATTCGTTCGAGCCGAACCAAAATCGGTCGCTCCCTTGATGATGGAACGAAATACGCCGCGATCGCAAGGGGCGTTGGTCGCCGTCCGACCCGATTAAGTGCGTGCACGCATTCTCTGGTCCGAGGGAATCGCGACTTGAGCGACCTCATCGGTTCGGCTAAATTGAGGGCGCTGGGATCTGGCGCAGTGCACTCCCCCAAGACCAGAACGAAACGCCGGCCATCAAGCCGGCGTGATCGAAGGCCTTCCCTCCCGGCCTCAATGCCGGGAGCGGATGGAAACGATTGAAATATGCTTGATCACGAACCGGCCGATCGAGGCCCTCTCTCCCAACCTCAACGCCGGGAGCGGATGGAAACGATTGCAACGGAATCGCTTCCAGACCTGGTGCTCCGGCTTCCCCGAGTCAAACCGAGGGACCACGCGAGTAACGCGGTCTTGTCGGCACTCTGTGGGGCGGTCTCGCGGATTGCCAGCAGCGATCTCGAGGCCAGGCAGGGCGAGCCCGAGGGCATTCATCGCCTGCGCACTTCGACCCGCCGCTTGCGCAGCGAGCTGCGTGCGTTTCGAGGCCTGGTCGATCCGCGATGGCGCGAGCCGCTCGAGGGGGAGCTGAAATGGCTCGGCCAGCCTGCTCGGCGGCGTGCGCGACCTCGACGTCCTCCTGGCTCGGCTGCGAAAGGCCGCGTCGACCCAGCATGAAAACGACGCGAAAGCGTTATCGCCGCTGTTCCGGATCGCTTCAGGCGCGGCACGCGGCGGCTGCCATGGATTTGCAAACCGCCTTGCGGAGCGAGCGTTATCACGCCCTGCAAGACACGCTCAAGCAAGCGATCGAGCGGCCCATGCTGCTGGATGCGGCCCGGGAACCCTGCCGCAACGTGCTTCCGCCCTTGGCCATCGCCGCCTGGCACAAGCTGAAGAAGGGCGGCGCGGGACTTGCGGCCATCCGATCCCGATGAGGAATTCCACGAGGTACGCAAACGTCGCCAAGCGCGCCCGATACACGGCCGAGTTGATCGCGCCGGTACTGCATCGTCGGTCCAGCCGCTCCGCCGCCCGCTTCATTCGCCTGACGACCCAGGTTCAGAACGTACTGGGCGAGCACCAAGACGCCATCGTCGCCAGCCAGGCGATCGAACGCCAGCTCGCCGAACACACCGATGATCCCGGCTTCGTCGAGGCCGCCGGCCGCCTGCTCGACACCCAGAAGAACGCCGCCCGGGCCGCCCGGGCCGAGTTCTTCAACGTCTGGGACAAGCTCGACCGCAAGAAGTCGCGACGCTGGATGAAAACCGAGTCCAAAGCCCATGCCAAGGCCAAGTAAGTCGCGGGCGTCAGCCCGAGGTGTCTCCCTTTGATCGACCCAATCGAGCGCGCCAACGCCGCCCTTGGCCTTCACCCGGACCACGACAGCCACGTCACCGTCAAGGACCCTGTCTGCGGCATGACCGTCGTCCCTGAAACGGCGGCCGGTTCGGTTGACCATGACGGCCGGACCTACTACTTCTGCAGCCGCCATTGCGTCGAGAAGTTTCGCGCGAATCCGGCTCGGTTCCTGGCCGACGTGGTCGTGGCGCGGGCCATGCCGGCCACGGTGAGGTATCCCACCCGCCGGCCGCCGGAACGCTCTACACCTGCCCCATGGATCCCCAGGTCATCAGCGATCACCCCGGCGCCTGCCCGATCTGCGGCATGGCCCTGGAGCCGTTGACGGTCTCGGCGGCGGATGCCGACGTCGATCCGGAATTGGTGGATATGAGCCGGCGTTTCTGGATCAGCCTCGCCCTGACGGTTCCCCTGCTCTTGCTGTCGATGGCGGAAATGATCCCCGGGCTGGTTCTTCCCGGCTTCCTGGCCGGGCCGGCATTGATCTGGGTCCAGCTTGCGCTGGCGACCCCCGTGGTCGATCTGGGGCGGCCTGCCGTTCTTCCGAGCGCGGCTGGGCCTCGCTGGTCAATCGGCGGCTCAATATGTTCACGCTGATCGCGCTCGGGACCGGGACGGCCTATGCTCTTCAGTGTCGTGGCGGCGCTTTTTCCTTCGGATCTTCCCGGCCTCGTTCCGGGATCATCATGGCGAAGTCGCGGTTTATTTCGAGCCCGCCGCGGCGATCGTCACCCTGGTCCTGCTGGGACAGGTCCTCGAGCTGCGGGCTCGCCGCCAGACCGGCAGCGCGATCCGAGCCCTGCTCGGGCTCGCCCCCAAGACCGCGAGGCGGCTCGGAGCCGACGGTCACGAGGAGGATATCCCCCTCGACCAGGTCATCCCCGGCGATCGGCTCCGGGTCCGGCCGGGAGAGAAAGTCCCGGTTGACGGAGTCGTCGTCGAAGGGGAAAGCGCGGTCGACGAATCGATGATCAGCGGTGAACCGATCCCGGTGGAGCGAAGGCCGGGCGACCGGGTGATCGGTGGCACGGTCAACGGCACCGGCGGCCTGGTTATGCGGGCCGAGCACGTCGGGGCCGATACGGTGCTCGCCCAGATCGTCCGCATGGTGAACCAGGCGCGGCGGACCCGCGCCCGATTCAGCGCCTGGCCGATCAGGTCTCGGCGTACTTCGTGCCGGGCGTCGTTTTGATCGCCGTCGTGACGTTCATCGCCTGGGTTTTCGTTGGCCCGGAGCCGCGCATGGCGCATGGCCTGGTCAGCGCGGTCGCCGTCCTGATCATCGCCTGCCCTTGTGCGCTGGGACTGGCTACGCCGATGTCGATCATGGTCGGCACCGGACGCGGCGCCGCCGCGGGCGTGCTGGTCAAGAACGCCGAGGCGCTCGAGATCCTCGAGCGGGTCGATACCCTGGTGCGTCGACAAGACGGGCACGCTCACCGAGGGCAAGCCGCGGCTGGTGTCGATTGTGCCGGCGTCCGGTTTCGATGAATCCGAGCTGCTCCGCCTGGCCGCCAGCCTCGAGCAGGCGAGCGAGCATCCGCTCGCCGCGGCCATTGTCGGGGCCGCCCGGGAAAAGGGGCTCAATCTCTCCTCCGTCCAGGCATTCCAGTCCCGGACCGGCCAGGGCGCGCTGGGTCAGGTTGACGGTCGAAACCGTGGCGATCGGCAATCGACGCCTTGCTTCAAGAGCTAGGCGTCGAGCCGGGCGCCTTGGAGTCACAGGCTGACGACCTGCGGCGCGACGGCCAGACCGTCGTCTTTGTCGTGATCGACGGCCGTCCGGCGGGCCTGCTCGGCATCGCCGATCCGATCAAGGAATCGGCCGATCGACGCCTTGAGCGACCTGCGACGCGAGGGCATCCGCCTGATCATGCTCACCGGCGACAGCCGCGCCACCGCGGAGGCCGTATCCCGCCGGCTTGGCCTGGATGAAGTCCGAGCCGAGGTGCTCCCCGATCAGAAGGCCAAGGAAATCGAGCGACTCCAGGCCGAGGGACGCATCGTCGCCATGGCCGGCGACGGCATCAACGACGCGCCGGCGCTCGCCCAGGCCCAGGTGGGCATCGCCATGGGCACCGGCACCGATGTCGCGATGGAAAGCGCCGGCATCACGCTCTTGAAAGGCGACTTGCGGGGGATCGTCCGCGCCCGACGCCTCAGCCGGGCGACCATGACCAACATCCGCCAGAACCTCGCCTTCGCCTTCCTCTACAACGCCCTGGGCGTGCCAATCGCCGCGGGAGTCCTCTATCCGACGTTCGGAATCTTGCTGAGCCCCATGATCGCCAGCCTGGCCATGACCTTGAGCTCGGTCTCCGTGATCGTGAACGCGCTGCGCTTGAGAAATCTGAAGCTCTAGGCAAAGAGGATTTCCCACAGAGACACAGCGGCATTCCGGGGGCTACTTGGGGTTGGGCCGCTGACTGCGGCCAGCGAGCTGGATCTGTAATTCGGCAAGGAAGCGATCCGCGGTGATGCCTCGCTCACGCAAATAGTCGGCCGCGTGCCCAGTCCCACCCAGCAGTCCCAAGAGTAGGTGTTCCGTCCCGACGTGGTTCTGCCCTAATCCGCGGGCAAGTTTTCTTGCCCGACTAAGCAAGCTCTGTGTTTCCGGGGCCAGGGTTGGAGCGGCCTGGGACTGTCCTGGCGTGTGGGCATTAGCCAAGGCCGTGACCACCATCGTCTCGCGTTCCAAATCCAGCCCAAGGTTCCCCAGGATCACTCGCGCCCGCACCGCCGGCGCAGGGTCGCCACGCCCAACAATACGTGTTCCGGAGTGATGTCGTGATAGCGCCGCGCGATCGCGTACTTCCTGGCAGCGACCAGCGCATTGACTGACTGATCGGTGAATCTCCGAGAAGAGAAGCGGAGCGCGAACCGAATCGACTCGAGGAAGCGCAGCATAGTTATTTCCCCGTGATGTCATTTCCGATCTCTAACCCAGTCTTCGCGACACCGATTCGCTGCCGGACGGCGGATCGGATCAGACCGAGCGGAGTTGGCCCGAGTCATGGCCGTCGCCCTCGGCGAGCTTCTGATTCAACCGGTCCAGTTCGGCGATGTTGATCGCGTACCGGTTGAATCGGGTATTGCCGTAATCCTTGACCCAGCGGAAGTGCGCGATGCGGGATCCTCAAGGCCCTTTGCAGTGCGTCGAGCCCCAGGACCCATCGTACCTCGGTCATCTTGTCGTTGGCGGTGGCGGCGACCAGGAGCTTGGCCTCGTCGATCATACCTAACTGCGAAAAAATCGGCTAACGCCACACCGACGAAGTGAGTGGTCTCAGCGACTATACCAGGCCACGAGTTTTTCCAACTCGCCACGCTCGGCCAGGGTACGCATCAAATACTGAATGTGGGGAAAGCCCAACATCGGGTTACCCCCGAAATGATTGTCAACGAGCTGAATCGCTCGCTGCACCGATTCCACCGGAGACTGGTCAGTAAAAGCCCGCCTCAGCCACAAAATCATGGGCAGCGTGAGGACGAGCGATTCAAAGCCGGCCCAGAACGCCAGTTCGAAGTTGGGCGGCCCGCAAAATTGCATCGAATTCAGTTTGACCACGTAGTAACGTTCCAAAGTCTCATCCATTTCCGGCAGCAACCCGCTGGATCGTTCTACTTCCTCAAAGCTGGTTTCCGCAAGAAATTCGTTGATGCGAGGAACGCGACCGCGGCCCCTGACGAAGCGCCAGCCGGCGAGTACTCTGTCCAACCGTCTCCGAATGTCTGAGGCCCGGTACACGTTGCGATCCCTGCGCAAAAATCGCCAGCAAGACGCGGAACAGGACCCCGCCGAGCAGCGGATGGGGCGGCGGCAAGTCCACGGCTTCGCGGGGCACCTCCATTTCCACGGCTCGGCGCACGGCCTGCAAATACTTACTTAATTTGTTGCCTTGCAACGCGTCGAACTGCGTATGGCCGCAAACGCGAGCGACGGCCAAGCAGATGCGCAGCCGCCGTTCCAGGCGATGGCTACGGTCTTGCACGATCTCCACCAGCACTTCGACTAAACGGCACATATCCGGCCACGAAAGCTGCTGACCGGCTTGCAGCAAGGGAGGCGGCGCACTGTCCGCCGACCTGCCGACGTGCTGTTCCAACAAGCGCGATAGATGGACGAGGTCTTTTTCAGCGTCGGCCACCGGGCGACCCCGATTTGCCGCAGTCGACGGGCAAGAGAAACGCATGCCGACGCGCCAGTGATTGCCTGCCGGTATGAGGAGAAAGGGAAACAAACGGCATACGAACGGTTTGACTTCGGCGCCGAAACGCTCTTGAAGCCGGCAGCGGTTGCTGGTCGTCAAGAAGACGCAACCCCCATCAGGCCGATGTCTCAACCTCCATTTTTTGGAGCGCCGATCCACGGGCGAGAACCATGGCTTGGGAGCCACCTCAGGATCGTTCGCCAGATCCAGCGCTTCGATGCGACGCTTCTCTTCGTCGGTGATCACCGCCTCCATCATCCGGCAGCAATCGCCGCAGCTATGACAATCCCAGTTTTGCACCACGGGCAAATTTCGTAACGGAAACGACATGGATGCGTATCGCCTATCAGCCCGTGGTAGCAGCCTCGGCGACACGCTTGCCGTAATGACACGCGGAGAACGCGGAGTTTGGTCGTTGCACGACACGGATGAGAATATTCTGGCACTCCGCCAAGGAAGATACAAGGCATTGCCGCATATCAATCATTCCATGTCCCAGGTCGGGCTTAGCGTTTGGGTGGATCTTTCTGGCATAATGTCCTCGACTCTATTTGGGTCTGTAAGCACGATATCACGGCTGCCAGACAATGTCACGACAATACGTCAGAGGCTCGACTAGCCCTCGTAATGGCATGGGTGCATGCCATTTCAGGGTTAGGATTGGCTAAACGGAGTGGCACGTCCGCTACTGCCTAGAACTCCGCATCAGATTCATGATCGCGGCCCTGACATCCGGCGCCAGTCGGTGCCCAGCTTCTGACCGACTCGCGTAATGCCTCCTGCTCCCGGCCAATTTCCGGCCGGGCACCAGGCGTGATTTCATAACCGCAATTTGGACAAAGACTTGAGGAAACAGGGCTGCGGGTGCAATTCCCGCCGCCTCCACTTCATGTGTTGTAAGTCATTATATTGAAAATACTTGCGTCTACGATGGACGCGGGTAAGTAACCCGCCGCCCTTGAGAACCTTAAGATGTCAATGCTGGTCGTAAGCGGCTCACTACAAACAATGTGAGTCGATATTCTCAGAACGCCGCTGATTCGACCACCGTCCCAATTCGCGGGCATCGCGACCGAACTCCCGGCCAATATCCGACGACGGCCGATTCTTAACGCCGATGAAGCCGAAGAGCGCTCGGTGTTCTCAGACTAGCTCGACAAGTGCCCGGTTCGATAAGGGCCTACCTTCCGCCAGCCTGGAGTCGCACTGCCGAGGAACCTCCATTCCAGGCGCGGATCGGTTAGCCGGCCCGAGTTGGGTATTGTGTCCCCGGAACATCTGCCGTCGTCAATACCCCGGTGGCCCGCTGGGCCTTGATCGCCCGTGGGACGGCCTATTCCAACCGTTTCCCTGTACCCAGCGGCTACGGCCTTCCCCATATACAGGCAAGGTCTGCGACCACATTGGACTTTTCGAGGCCTGCTCAACGTTCACTGGCTGTTACGGCCTGTCGGCTCGCCGAGTCGCCTAGCGCGACCCGTCTGTCTCGAAGGCTCCGACGGATTCGTTTCCTCCCCGCGTCGCTTCGATAGCTACCGGCTGGAGCGACTCAGTTTGCCGGGTGTGGAGTTGCACCCCCTGAAGATCAACACCTTTCTTCCACGGCGCACGCAATGCGTGTCGTTCCATGGGCTGCCGCTTGATGACAGCCAAATTCCACCGCCTGTAAGAGTGTCAACGGCTGACAGTGGACATCGTTTGCAGTTGCTGGCTTGTTGCCACTCGGTGTGATAATCAATACAATCTCTGACCGACCAATCCGGCGGCGGTGGAGTTCTTTACTATGAATCATACTGTCCCGCGGACCGGTGAATCCGACGGCCATTCGCGAGTTCGTCGGCTCATTTGGATGTGCGCGACCATCGCCCTGTTCGCGCTCGTTGTATTCCTGCCGGTTTTTCTGAGCGGAGGGCAGTTTTTCTGGATCAAGGATTTTATGACGTTCTGCCTGGGCTATCCTCTGGTGGCCGGGTCGGCCGCCTTGATTTTCGGGCTCGTGTGGGGACAGGTCGGGTCGTCGTTCGGAATCGGGCGGCTGTTCCGTAGCGCAGATGCTTCCAGCCGGTTCTTTGTCGGATTTGGGATCACCCTTTATTTCTCGGTCTTCTGGACGCTCATCTACTACGATCTTTATTTCCAATTTGAAACGGAACATATTAACTATAATGCCGACGAAGACTTACTCCTTGATTACCTCTTCGTCACCGTGGCGCCCTCGGTGATTCTCATACTGGCGGTGCCGGCTGCACTTCGCGCGTTCTTCAGTGGGTCGGGCGGCTCGCCCCGCGCCCGGGCGCTTTGCGGGTGTGGCTGGCAGAACTCATGCCCCCCCTCCTGGGTGTTCTGGTCGCTTCGCTCTTGATCGCCGCCACGAGTTTCGCAGTCCACTGGCTTCACGCAAGGGTGTTTCCCCGCGACGACGAGGGCACGCCGACGGCACTGGTTTTGTTCGCGTTCATCGTTATGTACGTCATTTTATTATCCGCCGTGGCCTACCGGAGGGTTAACCCTCCATTCGCGATCCTCACGCTGATGCTCTTCGCGACGTCGCTGGCCTATCTGCCAGAATTTGTGATCAGCGAGGTGAATTACTTGACTATCGACCGTAGCGAGGGGATGACTCACATCTATCTGCTTGATATAGCCCTATTGACCTTGGTCGGGCTCGCGCCGGCCGCGATCGCGCTCTTGCGGCGTTCCTCGCATGGCGGCCGGGCGACTTCAGTGCAACTTATGCTTCCTATCGCCTGGATTTGCATTTGCTTGATCATGATCTATTATGTTATCCAAAATAGACACCTTGTCACGACCTGTTCGTCGCTTTGCCGGATTTTGCTCTGGATGATCGCCGCCGGCTGGCTGGTCATGGTGAATTGCGACCCCTTCAAGCACAGGTTCCCGTACATGGAGGCTACTACCCAGGCGGCGAGCTCGGTCCGATCAAGCTCCGCGATGTCGTCAGGGCCGAGTATTTTGCACATGGGCAAGAAGCGGCGGAATTTGATGGCGACCCGCTTCGGGACGGGACGAGCGAGGCACACTTGCACGCTCACCGCGAGAGCGGACTGCTAAACGACTGCATGGTTTTGGAAGAGTGGCGGACCTTCGTGGGAAAACGCCCCCGTTCTGGGGCGGACGGCGGGCCCGCGTTCAAGCCGAAACTCGCGGTGGTCGCCGTGAGTGGGGCGCGATGCGGTCTGCTTACTGGACGTCGGTGGTCCTGGAGCGGATCGCTGACATGATCCCCGAGTTCGTGGCGCACGTGCGTATCATCGCCGGGGCCTCCGGCGGGATGCTTGGGGCCGCGTACTTCGTCGATTGGCTGAAGGACCAGGGGGAGCAGTCTTGGCGGCGCATGCCCAAACCGCCGACCGAGACAATCCCGGTCGACAGCCTTCAGTCCGTCGCGCGCTACATCGCACTCCGCGAGATCTTTCAAGCCTTCTTGCCACGCGCGGTCATCGACCGGTTCCGGAAAAGATTCGCAAAACCCGAAGCCGACCGGGGAATCATCCTGGAAAACGACTGGTCGGCGATCACGTTCCCGTTCCAGGCCCTGCGACCGGCCGAAGCCGCGGGACAGATTCCCTCGCTGATCCTTTCGCCGATGATCGTCGAGGACGGACGAAGGCTCTTGATAAGCAACTTGGACCTCATGCAGCTCACGAAAGCGAGGGGAACCACGATCACCGAGTCGGGGGTCAGCAGTGAGCCATGCGACTACTCGCTGACGGCCCTGGAGTTCTATCGGCTCTTTCCGGAGGCCACAAACTTCCGGCTGTCGACGGCCGTCCGGATGAGTGCGTCGTTTCCGTTTGTCTCGCCCGCGGTCAACCTGCCCACCGACCCACCGCGCAGAATCGTCGACGCGGGCTATTATGACAATTACGGCATCCAGGTCGCGACCGCCTGGATCGCCAAAAACGTCGGGTGGCTGGCCGAAAACACTTCGGGGGTGACACTGATCCAGATCCGCGATGCGCTCAGCTACGAAGACCGCCTTGAGGTCTCTGACGCCCCGGTCGGTACTGCGGCCACACTTGCACGCGGCCTGCAGTTCCTGACCAGTCCGCTCGAGGCGGTCAGCAGGGCACGCACGGCGGCCAACTCGTTTCGCAACGACAAGGATGTTCAAGACCTGAGCGAAGTGCTTTCGTACCTCATCAAAGACCGGTATGAGTTGCCTCGCACGTTCTTCACGACAGTTTCGTTCCGAAAACTCCGCTAGCGTTCGCGTCGGGCCGCTCAACGCTGATTTCTGGCCGGGCGATTCTCTTGAGAGCGAAGGCTCTGCCGCCAGTGAAAAGCGGGTCGTTCAATCGTCCGGCAACGTCGCCTTGAACTGGTATCTCAGCGAGGAAGAACGGCAAGGACTGAAGACCTCGATACCGAATGCGCCGCGGTCGGGCACTCGCTGGGATGACCATCAACAGCGTTATGATCGGATCGCCTGCTCCGGAGGAAAGTGGACGAGTGCACGGCGAGTGGCGGGCCCAGTTGCTCAAGGAGCTAGAACAAGCGCGGAATTATGAACGGTTGGTCGAGTTGAAACGATGGTGGGATCGCGTTCCCATCCCCAAAAACAAGCCGTCGATCAACGGCGGCCGACCGAGACCGAACAATGCCAGTCGACTTGAACGTCCGATGGATTCACGGCTCTCCGAAGTGTGCAACCTGTACAGACCCGGCGATTCAGGTTTATCAGTTCGATCAGAATACATTCATACTCCGCCAGAGTAAATGTTCGGAGCCGGGCACCGCGCAAGCCGGGCCCCTCGTACGAGGCTCCGTTCATGTATCTTCTCGTAGGTAATGATAGGGCACTGCTGCTCGACACCGGTGCCAGCCGTTCTCCCGCGCTATTTCCGATCTGCAAGACTGTTCATGGTATTCTCATCAACTGGCTCCAGGCGCGGCACCGCCAAGTGCTTCCGCTCGTGGTCTGTCACTCCCACAGCCACGGCGACCACATTGCCGGCGACCTTCAATTCGCGACCGAGCCGAATACGACCGTCGTCGCCACGCGAGCGGTCGATGTCCAGAAGTTCTTCGGGTTCACAAACTGGCCTCTTCAGGCGGTGACGGTTGAGCTGGGCGGCCGAATTCTTGACGCGATCCCGATCCCCGGCCACGAAGACGCCCACATTGCGCTTTACGACCGCAACACCAAGCTTCTCTTGACCGGCGACTCGCTCTACCCGGGCCTGCTCATCGTCCGCGACTGGCCGGCCTATCGAATGAGCATGATGCGCCTGAAAAAATTCGCCGATGCGCACGAGGTGTCAGCCATTTTGGGTGCCCACATCGAGATGAAGAACATCGCGGGCAAGTGGTTCGGCATGGGCACGCTCTACCAGCCCGGGGAACACGGGCTCGCGCTCGAATCGCGACACCTGACCGAGCTTGCCGACGCATTAGAAGCCATTGGCGACCGTCCCCGGATCGAGCGGCATTCTGACTTCATTATCTTTCCCGCGGGCCAGCCAATGCCACCGCCGGATCCGTAAAAGATCGGCTGACGCGGCCGCCTCTTGAGACCGAGTCGCGTCCGCGCTCTGCCCCTTGTTCCACGGTTCATTCGCAACCTTTGGGCACGAGCACGAGCACCCCTCGTACCACGGCGGTCGGCCGCCCACAAACGCGATCGGCCCTTCGCGCGGGGGCACGTCTTCCTGGACGCGGTAAGACAGTCCGGGAACGACGTCGTCCAGCCTGATCTGTCCGTCCTCGTCGGACTGAACTTTGCGCCTAAAAAATGGGAAATCCTCGTTCCCCACTTCCCGGACGTCAGACCTCCCAGCAATGCCAGCTCACCATAACCGACGACTTGCCGCAGCGCCGATTTCTCCTTGGCGATTACGGCCAGCCAGCCGCGCAACCGTTCCTCGACCGTGACAATTGCCACACCGATGACTTCGGAAGCCGACACCGCATTGGGTCGATCAATTATGCGACGGCCACGTTCACTGTCTGGGTATTTCAGGGATGTCGTATGGTCCGTGTCAAGGAGGATCATTCGGCCAACTCTCCGCGCCGCGCCGCCTCCCGTTCGGATTCACGGATCCGCAGGCATTCCTCGTCGACACTGCGCATGAATTCGCTGTCGCGGAACATGCCGGCGACCTTGCGCCAATCCTTACGAGACTGGTCGGGCCGCTTCGTCGCCATCTGTTTCTCCAAGGCCGCGACTCGTTTGGCAAGCGATTCCAAGGTCAAGTCATTCATCGCCGTCCCCTCTTGATACTCGAACCGTCGCCTATTATTTTACTTTTCCGGGTTCACTTCTTGGAATCCGAGCCCTAGCTTTTCCGTGCACCCAGTTGCTTCCCGCCTTGGCCCGCCCATCCTTCATGTCCAGGACACATAATGATGTAAAAACTCGCTTGATCGCTTCAGGGATGTGTACCCAACCTTCGGCGCAACGCGAAAAAAGCAAAACGCCGGTCAACTCCGAGCACTCGTCGTTCCGCGGACGGTCAGCAGCGACGCGCCAGATCCAGGATGGCGGTTCTGACCGAAGACGCCAGGCGGTGCCAGCTTGCGACCAGCTCGCGGAGTGCCTCGTCCTCCCGGCCATGATCCGGCCAGCCCAAACGGCACTTTTCATAACTGCACTCAAACTCTATGCTTGCGTTAAATGGGACGCGGGTGCAATTCCCGCCGCCTCCACTTCTTGTGTTGTAACTCGTTGTTTTTAAAAGACTTGCGTCTACAAGTGACGCGGGTAAGTAACCCGCCGCCTTGAGAATCCCAAGCCGCCAGTATTGATCGGAAGCATCGCACTAAGAACAACTTGAGTCGTGGTTCCCAGAATGGCGCCGATTCCATTCTGGTTCCAATTCGCGGGCATCGCCACGGAACTCACGGCCAATCTCCGATGATGGCCGATTCTTGATGCCGATGAAGCCGAGGAGCGCTCAGTTTCGTCCGACTTGGTCGCCAAGGGCCCAGCCCGATAAGGGCCCACCTTCCGCCAGCCCGGAATCGCACTGCCGAGGAGCTTCCATTCCTGGAGCGCATCGGCATCCCGGCCCCAGTCAGTATGGTGTGCCCGGAGCCCCTCGGCCCGAGTTGGGTATGGTGTCCCCGGAACCCGGAACCGCTCGGGACTCTGCTGAATTCTATGGCTGTGACAATTAGTTATGGTGCCACGGACCTCTCGGCGGGCGCGGGGACGGCCAAGCCGGCCCAGACCGAGATGGCCACCGCCTTCGCCTCGGCCCTTTGATCGGTGAATCGCCCCGTGAGCAGCGATCCGAGAGCCTCGCGGGTCGTGCTGCCGTAGGCCGCCGTGACCGGGCAGTTTTCGATGTACTCGTCCAGGTACCCGAACGCCCACGAGTCCGAGACGGACTCTCCCTTGTTGTAATATCCGAAGTACCGCCAGCCGTCACGGTCCAGGCCCGTGGCGTTTCCGTCGATGCCACAGACGGTGCGCACGCCATCGGCGGGCGCTTGCTCGATCCAGGTCTTCACCAGATGCGCCCCTGCGGCTCACGGCGGAAGGTGAACGCGGCGCATCCGTCCAGGAACAGGTGCCGCAGATTGCCGACGCCCAGTTTCCGGGCTGGAGGCAACAACACCACCCAGACATCTAGTCCGCGCTGGACCTGATAGACCCCGTTGATCGGGCCGCCGTGTGTGAACACGAAGGCGACGTGGCATTGTTCGAGGTCCCTGTAGAATGACGCATCGAGGTGCCGGCCAACCGCATGCGGGTACTTCACCGGCCCGTCGGATTGCTGGATGACCTTGGTCTGGCGCGGTTCTCCCTCGACGAGCCGATACGCTCCCAGCGAACGATGCTGAACCAGGCGATGCTGAGGATACTCCCATCCGACCCGGCCGCGTCGTTCGAGATAGTTTCCCCGGAAGGCGCCCACGCGGCCGTATCGCTCCCACCACGTCCAGCACCAAGATCGATAATCTTGCGAGTCGCGATAGTCTCGCACCGACACCCGGTGGGGAGCCTTCAAGTCGAATTCGTCGCGCCCGAATGGATTCAGCTCCTGGTAGAGGTCGAGGAATGGCTCGCCTTCGACGGCGAAGGCATTGATCTCGAACCGATACTCTCCCGGGTCAAAGAAACATCCGAGGTTCAGGGGCGTCTTGATCGCCGGCTTTCCCTTTGCTGAGAGGCGAGCCAGGATCGCGAGGTCGCAGAGGTCCATGGTGGGGGCGTCCGCCACGGCCAGATCGACGCGGAGCAAGGCGCTCTCGGGGTCGAAGACCGCCTGGAAGAAACCGCCGTCCTGCCCGAGGAACCGGACGATGGTCCGGCCCCGCATCTCGGAGATTGCGCCGCCGGGGAGCTTCGCCAGCAGCAGGGTCTCTCGCTTTACGGCCGGCTTGAGAGAGCCCAGCCGCTCGGCGGGAAGCCACGACGCCGCCAGCCGTCGGGTCCGCTGGACGAGCCCCGCTTCATCCGGGCCGCTGCGCAGGGCGCCCGGGCGCCCCACCCTCATCCGGCGGACACGGCAACCAACCGGGGACTTTCCTGTACGAGGCGTTCCCGCGCAGGTCGACGGTGAGGATCGTCTCCCCGTCGGTGCATTCCCAGTACGACGAGCTGCCCGTCACTGCGGGTGGCTTCCCCGGGGCCTTTCGCGGCGCGGAGATCCCAGGGACCTCCTTTGCGAAACGCCTCGAGCGCCCTTCGAGGCACGTTGCCGGGATCATTGCGGCGCCCCCGCGACCACGCGGACGAGATTGGACCGTTTTGCGGGTCGGGTTGGCCGGATCATCCTGAGAGTAGGCACCCGGCTGCGCGAGTGCCAGGGCACCAAGTAGAACCGCGATAGCGATGGAGGTTACGAGTGTCGTACTCCCGGTACCGCCTTGCGGCGAGACCGACTCTAGATCAGCCCGCGGGCCGCCGGGAAGAAAACCGACCAGCCATTCGATTAGGCGCTCGCGTATTTCGACTTCGGCGATGCTTATTTCGTCGTCGATCGTCGGCGCCTCGCCATGAATCGGCTGCGGATCGTAGCACGTCAACACACTGTCCCCGTCGATCCGATCCACGTGGTCTCGGCATGGTGGATCGGCGGACGGCTCGCCGAACAAAACGATGTCTTCGGACTTCTCTTGGCGCGGCTGATTCATGACAGGGAATCCTCCCCTCGACGCTCGCAGGCGCCGTTGATATTGGGCTGGCCAGGACATGGTAGACGCATACACAGATCGCCTTCGCCAATTCATGCGGGGGTCGAGTGCAAAGACGCGATCGCCCTACGCTTGTTGACGGATGGCGGCGACCGGCGACCTGGGGATACAATCATCACTGGTTTCGTCAACCCGACAGGCACTTGAAAAAACGGACGCGTCTGGGTTTCTGCCTGCGAAGCGTGCGCGTTATAACGTGTTCTTGGATAACAGCTTTCATCAAAAAACGCCACATCATGTGACGTGACTTGTGCCGCACCGAGAAAAAATAACGGAGCGCGTGTCGGCTCAGAGGTCGGGGCGTTGATGGAAACGGGAGAAGGGCAGGACCTTCGTCAAAGTCTGCCGGGCCTCACGCAGTCTGGAGAGTTGTGACATGGGTCGTGAAGGCTCGGTGACGCGGCTAATCCAGTTTCTTCGTTCGGGTGACGCAGCGGAGCGAGACCTTGCCGCCAGGCTGATCTGGCAACGGTATTTCCGAGACCTGCTGGAATTGGCACGCAACAACCTGAATAAACGAATCCGCCGCCGCGAGGACGAGGAGGACGTGCTCCAGAGCATGTACAAGAGCTTCTGCCTGCGCCAACAAAGGGGAGAGTTTGACTTGGCGAGCCGCGATGCACTCTGGAAGCTCTTGGTGACGATCACGTTGAGGAAAGCGCGAAACGCGGCCAACAAGCAAATGCGCGAGAAGCGCGATGTCGGCCGCGAGCAGACCATCTCCGACCAGGACGACGGCGAGTCGGGCCAGTGGGTGCTTGAGCAGATGGACTCTAGCGGGCCGTCGCCGGCAGAGGCGGCCCTGCTCAACGAGGCGCTGGAACGCCGCCTGGAAGTGCTCGATGACGCCCAACTGCGGGAGATCGCGCTCTGGCGGCTCGAGGGCTACACTAACGGCGAGATCGCGGCTCGACTCGACTGCACGGAGCGGTCGATCGAGCGGCGAATGGAGCGCATCCGCAGCAAGTGGACGGCTTACGACAATCGTTCCGACTGACCTTACCGCGAGGCGAGCAATGGCCGAGACCCCGAGTTCGGATTGGACCTGGATCAACGCGGCCGCCGATCGATTCGAGCGCGCCTGGAAGCAGGAGGCACGGCCGCGAATCGAGGATTACCTAGCCGAGGTCGATGAAGAGCGGCGGCCGCGGCTGCTGGAAGAACTGCTCCGCGTCGAGTACGAGCTGCGCCGTCGGGACGGCGAGAAGCCGGTCGTCGCGGAATACGCGGCTCGCTTTCCGCACCACATCGCGCTCGTCGAAGCTGTCCTCGGCCCCGGGCCCGACCCCTCCGCCGCGCCCGAGCCACTGTACGAGCTACCGACCATCGCACCGGCCACCACGCAAGGCAATGCGGCACGCAGCGGCGAGCCGTCACCAGGCGACCGGGTGCGCTACTTCGGCGACTACGAGATCGACCGCGAGCTGGCTCGCGGCGGCATGGGAGTCGTCTTCAGAGCCCGGCAGATCAGCCTCAACCGTGCCGTTGCCCTCAAGATGATTTTGGCTGGCCAGCTTGCCGACGAGAACGATGTCAAACGCTTCTACACCGAGGCCGAGGCCGCCGCGCACCTCGACCACCCGGGGATCGTACCGATCTACGAGATCGGTCAACACGAGGGTCAGCATTTCTTTTCGATGGCGTTCGTCGAGGGGCGGAGTCTGGCCGAGCGGCTGGCCGAGGGACCGATGCCAGCCCGCGACGCGGCGGCGCTCTTGCTCGAGGTGGCCAGGGCGATCGAGCACGCGCACAGTCGCGGCGTGATCCATCGCGACCTGAAGCCGTCGAATATCCTCATTGACACCAACGGCCGGCCGCGGGTGACCGACTTCGGCCTGGCCAAGCGGGTGCAGGGTGATAGCGGACTGACAGGATCGGGTCAGATCATGGGGACGCCCAGCTACATGCCGCCGGAACAGGCCGCGGGCAAGCGCGGTGAGGTTGGGCCGGCCGCGGACGTGTATGCGCTGGGAGCAACGCTCTACGCGATGATCACCGGACGTCCGCCGTTCCAGGCGGCGACGGCGATGGACACGGTCATCCAAGTCATCAGCGACGATCCGGTCCCGCCGCGGCGCCTCAATGCATCGATTCCGCGAGACCTGGAGACGATCTGCCTAAATTGCCTGGAGAAGGACCCGTTGCGGCGCTACCCCTCGGCGGCGGCCTTGGGTGAAGAGCTGCGTCGGTTCCTGGCGGGTGAGCCGATCTCAGCCCGGCCGGTGACGCGGCTGGAGCGCGCGATTAAATGGGCCGGCGCCGGCCCGCGATCGCCGGGCTGCTGGGGCTGGTCGCGCTGGTGGCGGCGGTGGGGCTTGGTGGTGTGCTCTGGCACTGGCGTCAGGCGGTGCTGGCCGCGTCGTCGCCGAGCGGGAGTCGAAACGGGCGAAGGCCCAGACCGAGCTGGCCGAGCGGGAGAGCGAGCGAGCGAAGGCCCAAACCGAGCTAGCCGAGCAGCGTCTGTACGACGTCCGTATGAATTTTGTGCAGCGGAACTGGGAGGACTATCATGGCAACCTCTTGCTGCGCGGACTGGACGAGCAGCTTCCGGCCAACCAGCGCGGCGTCGATCGCCGTGGCTTCGAATGGTTCTACTGGCGGCGCAAAACCTCATCGGGCCTGATCACGCTCAAGGGACATCCCGACGATCCGTTTCCGTCCATGAGAGTGGCGCTCAGCCGGGACGGCCGGCGGATCATCGGCGGCGGTCGGGATGGGGCGGTGAAGGTGTGGGATGACGCGACCGGGAAACCGACCCTGACACTCAAGGGGCACACGGGCTGGATCACGAGCGTGGCGTTCAGCCCCGACGGGCGGCGGTTCGCCTCGGCCGGTGCAGAGATTAACGGGCCACGACAAATGAGGGTGTGGGACGCCGGGACCGGTCAGCAGATCGGGGCTATATTACGTGATGGCGCGAACGTCGAAAGCATGGCATTCAGCCCCGACGGCCGTCGTCTCGTCTCGGCGTCCCGCGACATGACAGTGAAGGTGTGGGATGCCACAACCGGGCAAGAAATTTGTACCTTCTTGGGCAGCGGGGACGTGGCGTTCAGCCCCGATGGCCGCCACGTTGCATCCGGCAGTGGTGATTCGACGGTCAAGCTGTGGGACGCCGCGACCGGTCTGGAGGTCCGCGCACTCGAGGCGGGACACATTGCGGGATTCCGCCTTATGATGACGGACTTCGGAGGCAAATTGGTCTTCAGTCCCGACGGCCAGCGGCTAGCCGCGAGCACCGGTTATGGGCATGACGCCAGGGTGACGGTTTGGGACGCCGCGACGGGTCAGGAAATTGGGGGCATACTACGGCACAACAGCACTGTCACAGGTATCGCGTTTAGCCCCGACGGCCGGCGCCTCGCTTCGGGCACATCTGGTGGGGAAGTGAAGGTGTGGGATACAGGGACCGGTCAGGAATTCCGCACCCTCAAGGGCTGCGCTAGCTCGGTCAGAAGCTTGGCGTTCAGCCCCGACGGCAGTCGCCTCACCTCGGCGTGCATGGACTGGACCGTGAAGGCATGGGACGTTCCGACAGCTCAGGAAACACTGACTATCCAGGCTCCTTACGAAAGTGTCCGAAGCTTGGCGTTCGACTTGAATAACAACCTGCTCGGCTCCGACGGTGCCGATCTGACGTTGTGGAACGTTTCGACGGGTCAGGAGATCCGCACGCTCAAGGGGCACACCGGCGGGGTCGCGCCCGTGGCGGCGTTCGGCCCCGATTGCCGGCAACTTGCCTTTGGCGGCCGTGATAAGACTGTGAGGGTGTGGGACGTGACGGCGTGGCGGGAAACCCTCGTCCTCAAGGGACACTCACAGATTCTCTCGGGCGCCGCATTCAGCCCTGACGGCCGGTGTCTGGCCACCGCCAGCGGTGACAAGATGGTGAAGGTGTGGGATGCCGCGACCGGTCAGGAAATCCGCACGCTCAACCCGCGTAGGGACCTGTACGTGCCGGTGGGCTTGGCGTTCAGTCCGGACAGCAAACGACTCGCCGCGAGTGGGAGCACCGGCACGCTGGAGGTGTGGGATACTGAAACCGGCCGGGAGGTCTTCACCGTCACTGGGCACACGGACACTGCTGGAAGCGTCGCGTTCAGCCCCGACGGCCAGCACCTCGCTTGCGCCAGTTGGAATCGGACGGTGAAGGTCTGGGACGCCGCGACGGGGACGGAGATCCGAACCCTTAACGGGCACACCGACCCCGTCCTGTGCGTGACCTTCAGCCCTGACGGTCGGCGCTTGCCTCCGGCGGCTGGGATGGAGAGGTGAAGGTGTGGGATGCCTCGACCGGCCAGGAGAACCTCACGCTCAAGGAGCACACGACGTACGTCACGGCCTTGGCCTTCAGCCGCGACGGGCGTCGCCTCGCATCCGCCAGTAGGCATGGGACGGTAAAGATCTGGGACGCCCGTCCGCTGGACGACGAGCCGGCGAAGCACCGCCCAACGCCGCGCTGAGAGAGGCTCGTCGCAGCATCGTGGCAATACGGTCGACCGCAGGTCTTCGGTGGAATGAGTCGGAGCATCCCGTGAGCGAGATCTCCTTGTCAGACTGGACCTGGATCAACGCGGCCGCCGATCGATTCGAGCGCGCCTGGAAGTAGGAGGCACGGCCGCGAATCGAGGATTACCTAGCCGAGGTCGATGAAGAGCGGCGGCCGCGGCTGCTGGAAGAACTGCTCCGCGTCGAGTACGAGCTGCGCCGTCGGGACGGCGAGGAGCCGGTCGTCGCGGAATACGCGGCCCGCTTTATCGGGCATGCCGCGCAGATCGAAGCGGTCTTCGGTCCCCGTCCGAGGCGACCCGCGTCATCCTTACCCGAGCACGAGCTGCCGACGATCGCACCGGATCCGACCGGCGGCCAAACCGGCGCCAACGGCGAGCCGGCTCCCGGCAGCAGCGTTCGCAACTTCGGCGATTACGAAATCGATCGGGAGCTGGCCCGCGGCGGCATGGGCGTCGTCTTCCGCGCCCGCCAGATCAGCCTCAACCGCACCGTGGCCCTCAAGATGATCCTGGCCGGCCAGCTCGCCGATGAACGCGATGTCAAACGCTTCTACACCGAGGCCGAGGCCGCCGCCCAGCTCGACCACCCGGGGATCGTGCCGATTTTCGAGGTCGGGCAGCACGAGGGGCAGCATTTCTTTTCGATGGCGTTCGTCGAGGGGCGGAGCCTTGCCGAGCGGCTGGCCGACGGGCCGATGCCACCCCGCGAGGCCGCGGCGCTCTTGCTCGACGTGACCAGGGCGATCGAGTACGCGCACAGCCGCGGCGTGATCCATCGCGACCTGAAGCCGTCGAATATCCTCATCGGCGCCGACGGGAACCCGCGGGTGACCGACTTCGGCCTGGCTAAGCGGGTGCAGGGTGACAGCGGACTGACAGGATCGGGCCAGATCTTGGGGACGCCGAGCTACATGCCACCGGAACAGGCCGGGGGCCGGCGCGGCGAGGTCGGCCCGGCGGCGGATGTGTATGCGCTGGGGGCGACCTTGTACTGCATGATCACGGGCCGGCCGCCATGCCAGGCGGCGACAAGCTCGCGGAGTGTGGCGTCAGTGCAGACATAGTGCAACCACTGGCATCCGTGATCGACGCAAGTATCGTGCGGCGAAACGACTTGAGGAATCTGGGACGCGGGTGCAATTCCCGCCGCCTCCATTTGAAGGCACTTGCAAAGATTCGTAAACGATTGCGATTATTGATTTTATGACGTCTCGTTCACAAGAGAGGACGCGAGTCAGCGAACTCCGCCCCTCCTCGGTTGTATCACACTGCCGAAATGCATCATAAATATTTAGGAAATAATAGTTTACGTAGCTACTGTCACGGTGCACGCATTAGTCGTCTTGCAGAATACAAACCAATCGAGTCCGGGTTTCACTCGCCGCGTCCTGGTTTTACTCGTTTCTGGCGCAGACTGGAACGCACTCCGATCTGTTTCGGGAATAGGCTCAAGCGGTTTCGATCGAACGATTCCCAGCGAAAAGTCATCGTACCTCGTGACCTGTCGGCTCGTTCAATTCGACTGACCATCCATGATCGCAAGTTCGCTCCATCGGCCAATTCGAATATAGCGAGGGTTTTTTTCGGAGACGCTAGCGTAACTCGCCGGGCTCCGACCATCGATCCAGCAACTCATTGCGGTCAAGAGCCCTGAGAGTGAGATCTGGCATGAGTTGCACCGCCGTTCTCCGTTCGAGCCAACGCAAGACTTGGTGCTCGGGTATGCTGAGCGGGACTGTCCATAGCCCTGTACGGCCGTCATCGAAGCCGATCACCAGAGCGTGGCCATCGGGGCTAAACGACAAGGCGGTGGCGGTTCGTTTGTCGCGGAACGAGTCAGTCGGGCGCCCGAAGATGTGCTGGAATAGATCGGCGACCGGTGTCGGAACCTTTTGATCCGGCTTCCGCGGCGAGCCGATTCGGCGACCGGTCGCGATCTCCCGGATCTCTATTGTACCGTCGTCGTGGGCGACCGAATAAACCCGACCGTCGCCGCCGAAGGCAATCGCCGTGACACCTTTCGCACCGGCTTCGCCTGTGACTGGTTCCGGCCTCCCACGGGGCGGATCCTCCGACAAATCCCACAGTCGGCCCGAGTGGCGGCCGCCGACATAGAGATAGCGGCCGTCGCGGCTGAAGGCCGCGACTCCACCCGGTTGCGTCTCGGGGACTTCGATGCGCCGGCTTGGCGCGTCCTTCCAGACGATATGGCGATGGCCCCATTCGGCGTCGGGGACCGGTGATTCCTCGACATAGACCGTGCCATGCGGGCCCATAGCGAGCGTTCACGACGATTCCGCGGCATGACCCGGGATTGCCGACCGGGCGGCCGGTCGAGGCGTCCCATACCTGGAATGCCGTTCGTTCCGAAGTGACAACCCTCCTGCTATCAGGCGCGAACGACGCCAGACTCACAGGCTTTGAGTGGTCGAGTTGCGGTCCCACCTCGCGACCGGTCTCGACTTGCAGGAGCTGGGCGACTTTGCCTTCCCCCACGAGAGAGAGCCGGCCGTCGGGACTGAGGCTCAGAACCGATCTCTCCGCGCGCCTGGAGATCGGGACGGCAATTCGGCCGGTCGCCAAGTCGTAGCGACGCAGGTCGGCCGGCTCTGCGACCGCGACAACCGTCCGCCCGTCGGGCTCGAACGCAACCTGCCGGACCGAGCTGCCCAGCCGCGGCAGCCGATCGTTCGCATTGGTCAAGGACACCTGCCACGCAACCGAGCCAACGAGAACGATCTGCCCGTCGGGACTGAAGCCGGTCGTCTCGCCGGGCAGTGGTTGGCCGAGTGGCTTACCCGAGGCGGCATCGTAAAGCCGGCTCCAGGCCTGCGCCGCCGATCCGTCCGGCGCGGTGAGTGATTCCACCACCAGGATCCTCCCGTCCGGCCCAAGGGCCAGGCCGGTGACTCCATCGCCCAAAGTGAACGGCTCGCCCGCCGGCTGGCCCGAGGTCGCGTCGAGAAGCTGATATCGCGTTGTTGCCTTGCCCTGGTCCTGAATTCTATCACGGGGATCAGGTCTGGTGGGTATCGAGGCGAGGATTCTCTTCCCGTCATGACTACGGGCAACGACTTCGAATGCGTCGTCAAAGGGATGGTACGTCGGTCGTTCCACCCCCTTGCTCAGGTCCCAGACTCGCGGCCCATGCGTTGTGTTCGTCACAATCACCGCACCGTCATCGCTCGACAGTACGGGCTTTCCTTCGACCAGACATGGAGGTCCGAGCGGGCGACCGTTCGTGGCGTCCCAGAGCCGAGTTCGCCCGGTGTATGGCTCCTTGGTCAAGACTCGCAACCCGTCGGGGCTCAAGGCCGCACCATGTGCAGCGTACTCTTTGAAAAAGCCTTGCCCCCCTGCTGGCAGAGGTGGGGCGAGTCGACGCCCGGTCTCTGCATCCCATAGATCGGTCGAATCCCTCGAGATCGTCATGAGCGTCCGACCCTTCGCGGCGTAGGCGATTGTCATGATGGCGGAGCCGACCGTGAGGGGCGGGCCGGCGGCGAGGCCGGTGGATGTGGACCATCGCCATAATGTGCCGTCCAATCCGCCTGTGGCAAGTGTTTTGCAGTCCGGGTGGAACGCCACGGCCGGCACGGAGCCTTTGGGTTCGAGCGGCCACGAACCGATCAACCGGCCAGTCGCCGTGTTCCACAGTCGAGCATCGTCCTGATCTCCGCGCGTCAAGATCGTTGATCCGTCGGGAGAAAATTCAGCCAACCTGATTCTGGAACCGTGAGAGAGAGAGGGACCGATCGGCTTTCCAGTGGCGACGTCCCAGCGACCGACCTCGTGATGCGCCGGGCCGCCGAATTGCACTTCAGGCAGGCTCCACGTGAGTGCGAGGTTGCCGTCGGGTGAGAACACAAGTTGGGAAACCAGTTCGCCCTTGGTGTCGAGTGCCGCTATCAACTCTCCCTTGGTCGTCGACCACAATCTCACCAGGTCGCCCGGCCCGCGGGTTGCAGCCACTTTACCATCGCGGCTGAGGTCCAGGATCGATCGGTGAGCCTGGAAGGCTGGACCTCTTGGCTCGAGGGCCGCAACGTCCCAGACACGGAGACTCCCGTCGAGCCCGACCGTCAAAGCCATCTTGCCATCGCGGCTGAAATGGACCGGGGAGGCTCCGCCGCGCGCGTTCTTCCCAAACTCGGGAAGGATTGCCAGTCGTGCGAGCAACGGGCCGCGGATGATCCCCGCCAGGATCGCCTCGCCATCCTGATCGATGTTTCTCGTTCCCTCCGGCATGGAAAACATGGGGAACGGATATCCGAGCGGGCGACCCTCTCTGTCCCAGAGTTGTCCCGATTGGTGTGCTGGAAGGGTGCCTTGGATGACTTTGAGGAAAGTCCGTCCGTCGGGGCTCGACGCGATCTTCGTGACGCTGATTTCATGCGCGACGGGGACGCCCCGAGGCATCCCGGTCTCCGCGTCCCAGCGTCTCTCGATGCCGTCACGGCCCAGAGTCGTGAATTCCTTACTATCGGGCCGGTACCACAACCGTTCCACCGGCACTGCGTGCCGGAGTAGCTCGCCGTCGACCAAGCCCGTGGCTGGATCGATGCGCCGCACTACCCGGTCTTGACCGGCGGCCAGGACGGACCGGCCGTCCGGTGCGAACGCGGCCGCCGTCACAACTTGCGGGTGTCGGACGGGATCGCCTGACGGCTTTCCCGTCGTCGCATCCCAGAAACGAAGAGTGCCGTTTCCGTAGGCGACGAGGACGCCGCGGCCATCGGGCTTGAAAGCGGCCGCGCTGCAACCGGAGGGCTCGTGCGGCGCGAGCTCCAGGAGAGAGCCGTCCGCGGAACGCCAGATGCTCGCGGGAAGTAGAAACGCAAACTCGTCCTTCGGAGAGACAGCCAAGGCGAGGTTTCGGCGTGAAGCCGCCAGGTCCATGCCGCGCACGCGCGCGGGCCAGCGGCGGGTCGGATGGTCGCTTTCGATCCCAAGCCATGCGCTTGTCTCAGGGACTACGACCCTCGGGACAGGCCCGCCGAACCTCGGCCACATCGAACGATGAGAGACGGGGATCAAGCGGCCGGCCAGAACGGCGAGCTCACCCCTCACTCTCTGTTTCTCTTTCTCATCCCATGATTGCTCGCCCTGATCGAGCGCGGCCGCCAGGTGAACGCACGCGTTAAGAAAGTCTCCAGCAGCCGCGAATGTCTCCGCTTGCTTCAGGTGCAACCGCGCCAGTGGCTGTCGAAAGGACGCCCG
This sequence comes from uncultured Planctomycetota bacterium, assembly GCA_963779785.1. GTDB lineage: Bacteria > Planctomycetota > Planctomycetia > Isosphaerales > Isosphaeraceae > CAVRFS01. The sequence goes on along the minus strand of CAWAAW010000030.1, from coordinate 11,901 downwards.
TTCATTCTCGAACTGAGCGGCGTGTTCCGCGCGCTTGGCCTCGAATTCGCGCGTCTTCTGGTCGAGCTCGCCGACTTTCGCGTTTAGTTCGCCGTCCACCCGGAGACGATCCTGGCCCAGCCTGGCGATGGTCAGGGTGGCGAACCGCCACTGGGCGACCAGAAGAATCGCCAGCGCGAGGGCGACGGCCGCGGCCGTGAGGAACGCCGCGTGCCGCTTGAGCGCACGCGTAAGGGGCAGTCGGCGGGGTTTGGCCTTGGGCTTCTTGCCGGACAACCAGCGGTCCAGGTCGTCTGCCATCGCGCCGAGATTCGGGTAGCGATCGACTGGCGACGGCGACAGGGCCGTCAAGCAGATGGCCTCCAACCTACGATCCACGCCGGGGCCCATCTGACCCGGGGCCGGCGGCTGGATCCGCGGCTGGCCGGGGACTGGGTCGTGGAACGGCCGGCGGCCTGTGAGGAGCTCGTGGAGGACAACGGCCAGACTGTACTGGTCGCTGTGCGGGCCGATCCGCGTCGGATCGCCCTCGATCTGCTCGGGCGCCATGTAGGCAGGCGTCCCGTAGACCGCACTCGCCTGGTTCAATTCGTAAACGTCGAGCGCGAGCCCGAAATCGGCCAGCAGGGCTTCTAACCGTGACGTGATCAGGATGTTGGCCGGCTTGACGTCACGGTGCAGGATCCTTTCCCGGTGGGCGTATGCCAACGCCTCCGCCACGTCTCGTACCCAGGAGGCCGCCTGGCGCGGAGCACCCGTTCCTCGGCAAGAACGGCCGAGAGCGGGCGCGCATCGACCAACCTCGAGACAATGTAATACTCGCTTCCGTGCAAGCCATCCTCGAAGACCCTCACGATGTTGCGGTGTCGAAGCTGCGCCAGCGCCCGCGCCTCTTGCCGCAACTGTCGAAGAATCTCGGGATGACTCACGTCCCGTTTGAGGATCTTGAGCGCGACCTCGCGCCCCAGGTCCGGGTCGAGAGCGCGGTAGACCTTACCGTAGGCGCCTTGACCCAGAACGCCCCGGATCACAAACCGGCCGAACCTGGCCTGGTCGGCGTCCGCCGGCGCGACCACAGGCCGGTCATCCAACCTGTTCTGCTCCGGCGATTCGGCAAACGCGTATACGAACGAGTCATCGCTATCCGGTGACCCCGGGACCAGCGCCGGGTTCGAAATCGGGCCGGGGCTAGCCTCGGAGGGCCCAAGATCGAGACGAAGCGTTTCGGCGCCTGCGCGGGCCGGCGAATACGAATGATCTGGCTTGAGCCCGTCCGGGCGGGCCGCGTGTCCGATCGATTCCCGTTTTTCGCGAACCTCCTGACATTGGGGGCAGACCGGCTCGCGCCCGGCAGTTGCTTCGCTTGCGGCCAGGGGCCGCTGACAGACGAGACAGCATGTTTCGGTGCCCATCCGGATCAATCTCCCCGCTCGAAGTCATTCTCGATTATTTCGGATCCAAGCCTCTTGAGGGCACGCTGGGTGGCAGGTCGCGAGGGGTCAGTTTTTCGGCGAACGGAAGCAGGGCGAGACGCATTTCGGCAGCCGATCCGAAACGATCGTCTGGCCGCCTGGCGAGCGCCTGATGAACGATCCCCGTCAGACTCGCGGGCAAGTCGGGGCAGGTGTTTTGTCAAGGGCACGGGATCGGTGTCGGCGATGATGGCCAGTGCGTTCCGCGACGAGCCGAACTGATAAGGGGGCTGACCTGCCAGCAGGTAATACAACGTGGCGCCGGCCGAGTAGAGGTCGGCCGCGGGCAGAACGAACCTGGCATCCTGGGCCTGTTCCGGCGCGATGTAGGCCAGTGTTCCTAGCACGCGGGCTTCCGTGGTGATCCCGGAGAAGCCCGCGCTCGTGAAGCTCTTGGCGAGGCCGAAATCGGCGACCTTCACCGAGGGCAGCCCGCTTTCCCAGTTCACCAGAAGGTTCGACGGCTTGAAATCCCGGTGGATGATCCCCCGATCGTGCGCATACCCCAGGCCCTCGAGCGCGTCGGCGACCACCGAGCAGGCGAGAGCGATCCGTTCGGAGTTCGACGTCGAATCCATGAGGGCCCGGAGGTCGACAGCCGGGACGTATTCCATGACGAAGTAGAACTGCCCTTGGGTCTCGCCGATTTCGTGGAACCTGACGACCCGAGGGTGATCGAGCTGGCTGAGGACGCTGACCTCGCGCAGGAAGAAGGTCAGGGCCGACGGACCGAGCGCCGACTCGGGCATGACGATTTTGATGGCGAACTCTTGCCCATTCGAGCTCCGCCGAGCGAGATAGACGCTCCCCATGCCTCCCTCGCCGATCATACGCACAATCTCGTATCCGGGCGGGCGGAGCAACGGAGATCGGTCCGGCACTGACTTCCGCTCCGGGGGACGGTTCGTCATCGGATCGAGCGCGCACGTCTCGGTTAACCCGGTCTGCCCCTGGGCGACCGTGGTTACCGGCCTGGCGAGTTCCGAAAAGAGGATCGTGGTCTGACCTCCGGAGATCGCGTCACCTTGGCGCAGAAAGCAGTCCATGACTCGCCGTCCATTGACCTGCGTGCCGTTACTGCTTCCGAGGTCGAGCAGGCGACAGTGTGGCGGATCGAACTCGAGCTGAAAATGATGACGGGAGAAGTATGGGTCGTTGAGCAACTGGAGACCGACGTCATCGCCTCGCCCCACCAGGAGGGTTGCTCGACTGTGAAAGTCCATGCGAATACCACGGTGGGGCCCGGCCACGACTTCCACGCTGAGCCCGGTGGCCGCGGTTTCGGGAGCCAGAGTCGCGATCATGGTGTGCTGATCGGCCGCGTCGACCTTGCCCGGGATGATGGTGGTGGTCGACGCGACCTGCGCTCGCGCTCGCCCGAGCGCTCCCAAGGCGTTCAACAACCTTTCGTCGTCATGTTCCTCCTGCATCGTCACTCCTCCAAACCGGGAAGGTGTTTGACTTTCGCCCGTGATCGGAGCCGCCAAAGCGGGAATCGTGCCAGATGCTTCGAGTGCTCCGCGCGGAGCCTCTCGGCGAACCGGAACCAATTCCGACTACGTCGTCGACACAGAACGCCGACGACGACGATGACCGGCGCGTTCACCAGTAACGTGAGGATGACCCGCGTGGAGGGTGTTATCGCGATGATCAACGCGAGGCCGGTGTTCAAGAACGAAGAATAGAAAACGCTGGCGACGGACCCGATCAGGCAGGTCAAGAGAGCGGCAACCCAGGCAATCCATCGACCAAAGAGCAGGCCGTGACCGACCGAGTAGAACCAGACGCTGCTCGCCAGAGCGGCCGCGACGATGAGGTTGAATCCGGGAGAACCGATCGCGAGGGCCTCGGGCTGCCGGGCGATGACGAAGCCTCCGACGACGATGACGAGAATCGCGAAGAACTGGAAAGTGAAGACGACGGCGAGGATCTCCGCCGGGCGCTCGGCCGCGATCTCGCGCTCGTCCAGCCTGTAACGATACGGGGAAGCCTCGACCTTCTTGCCGGCGATCCACCTCTTCAGATCCTCGGCGAAGTCGGCAGCCGAGCGATAGCGCTCGTCGGGGTCTTTGGAACTGGCCTTGTGGACCACGCCCTCGAGGTCCCGCGGAACTCCCGGGTTGAGCCATGAGACGGGTTTCAGCTCCTTGGTGAGAACCTCGCGCAGGATACCCTCCCGCGTTGTCGCCTCGATCGGCCGCTGGAGAGTGAGCAGCTCATAGAAGAGCAGGCCGAGCGAGTAGAGATCGGAGAGATGGTCCGCGGTGATGCGTCCGGTGAGCAGTTCGGGCGCCAGATACATGGGAGTGCCGACCACGGCCCCGGTCTTGGTGACAGTCGTGTCGTCGAAGAATCGTGCGATCCCGAAGTCGATGAGATGAGCCCGACCTTCAGGGTCGATGATCAGGTTGGCGGGCTTGAGGTCGCGGTGGACGACGCCATTCTGGTGCGCGTGCGCGAGCGCTTCGGCCACATCGCAAATCATCTCACAGCAGCGCCGTATGTAGCGGCGCGACACGATCAGTCGCAGAGCGTCGTCCGATCTCGAACCGAGGCTGGATTTGGCGGGGCCGACATCCAGGTCGCTATCGGGGTAGTCAGCCGGCCCGTCGAAGCGGAGCGCCGTGGCTGGCCCCTCTTCGATCGGCGTCTGCTGAAGCACAAAGTCAATCGTCAGGGCTGGTTCATCAATCGCGGCCATGGCCCCGATCAGACGGTCGAGCGGGACGCCCTCGACGAACTCCATGGCCATGTAACAGGTGTGCTGATCCTGGCCGACGTAATACACCGCCGCGATGCCCGGATGGTCGAGTCGGGCGACGGCCCGCGCCTCCCGCTGTAAACGCGCGATCTCGCGTCCGCCGACGAGGGGGTTTCCCAGGACCTTGAGCGCGACGACGCGATCGAGAGAAACTTGCCGCGCACGGTAGACGACCCCCGTGGCGCCGTGAGCGATCCGCTTCTCGATCCTGAAGTCACCAATACGAATGCCGCTCTCGAGATCCATGAAATTGACTCAGTCCGTTCGGGTTGCCAGGAATGCCCTCGAGTCACTCCGATCATACCGTCGAATTGTGGCATTGATAACTGGATCGCCGAACTCCGGAAGACGCCAGTCCACCCGGACGACGTGAACGCATGCATCGATCTGTCCAGGGAGCCACGATGATAGGCGTGGCCGGCCCGCGCCATGGAACTTCGTTCCACACCTTCACGCGGTATTCAGTTGAACTCTGGGTTTCCCTCGCTTATGATCAATGTCGCGTGCACAGGGATGAGGCCATCCTGGCAGTAAGCGAGAGTGGGTCTGAGGGAGGACCCGATGCCAAAGTGCTCGTCTTTCGTGCTCGGCACGCTGTTCGTCCTCTGCGCAAGGGGCCTGGCCGCTGAGCCGATCCCGTCCGAAATGCTCGAGCGCGGCAAGAGGGGCACGGCGCTTGTCGAGGCCGTCAACGTCCAAGGCCCGGCGATAAAAGTTGTAACGACTGGATCGGCCTTCTGCATCGACAAGTCCGGCCTGTTCATCACGTGCGCCTCCGTCGTTACGGCCACCGCCGGTACGGTCCAGATCCACGTCGTGCTGGACGCCGGCAAGGAATCCCAGCGCAAATTGCCGGCCACGGTCCTGCGCCGCGACCTTAATCTCGATCTTGCCCTCTTACAGGTCGGTGGGGACGCGATGCCGACTCCGCTGGAACTTGGCCGTGAAGCAGGGCTGAGAGAGCTCTTACAGCTCTACACGTTCGGATACCCCTTCGGCAAGGGGACGACGGTCGGCGGCACCGGCCTTCCAGAGATCGCGGTTCTGCAGAGTCGCATCACCGCGTTGCGCAGGGAAACGGGCCGGCTCGCCGACATCGCGTTCGACAAACAGATCAACCCGGGCTACTTCGGAGGTCCCATACTTGACAAATCGGGCAGAGTTGTGGGGGTTTCCGTGTCGGCGGCGGACAACAACGCGCAGACGTTGGCGATCCCGGTTGGATGCCTGGCCGATTTCCTCGCCGCGCCGAACATCGTCTTCGACATGCCAACGATCGCTTTCGAGACCCGCAATCAGCCAGTTACCTGGACGATCCGGGTGCAGCCGCCGACGCCGGTGTCCACGCTGCCGCGGCATCTGTCTGTCGCCGTGACCGTCAGAGGTAATCGCGCCAAGCCACGCTCCTACACCGCGCAGTCGGTCGGGAGTGGAGTTTTCCAGGCCACGGTCATCCCGGACCCGGAAGTGGAGGTTGGCGTGCGCGACGACGCGACCAAGAAGATTCGGTTTGGCGCTTTCCACCTCGCGGATTATGTGGCTTACCTACCGGATTGCGATGTGAGTGTCGGCGGCAAGAGTTTCCGGCTGAGCAACCTCGAATTCCTCGTTGGCGGCGCGTCACCCCACGTCAAGACCAGGCAGGGTCAGGTCGTCCAGGGCGAGATCCGGGGATTGAGTGCGGCGACGAGAGATGATGAGAGTCAGAAGCCGGTGATTATCGACCTGAAGGAGCCGATCGAGGTCGCTATTTCTGGGTCTCGGAAAGAGATCACGGTGGTGGTCGAGGTAAAGCAAGATTCCAAGATCTTGGCGACCCTGAGCCAGCGCGGATCGGTTAGCAACCCACCCGTCGCAATTGCGAAACCCACTGCATCAGCCAAACCCAACGCTCCGACGGTTGCAACAGCACCGAGCCCACCGCCAATGCCTCGCAGTTCAACCAATCCGGACGACAAGCTGACGCCGGGCAGGACGCTGGCGGTCAGCGGCGTGCCCGAAGGCGCAGGCAAAGACATTCGACCACCGACGGTTGCTCTCCCCGCCGCGCGGTTGACGCCCGGCGCCGGCGAAGCTCCCTTTGTGCTTCAACTCCCGGGCACCATAAGCGATGTGGTTAGTGGGGGAGCCGGCCGATTCTTGCTGCTGACTCTCAAAAATGAGCGCAAGATCGCCGTCTTCGACGTCAACGCCGCCGCGGTCGTCAAGCTGATCAACCTCACCTCCGAGCACGCCTTGGTTGCCGCCGGGGCGCGGAAGTTGCTCATCCTGTATCCCAACGAGCGGCTGTTCGATCGCTGGGACCTGGTGAAATTGGAACGAGAGGGCGGCACGCGCCCGTCGCCGATCAAGAGCCCGGTCAAGCGGCTGGTCATTGGCAGTGATAGCGCTGGCCCCGCTCTGGCCTACTCGTTAAAAGGAGGAGGTCTAGTACGGGTTGAGCTTCATTGACCTCGACTCGCTCACGGTGCTGAAGGTCGGGTCAATCGGTGGGAACGGCAGTCACGCTAGACTGTCCGACTCGGGCGATAGCTTCACGAGCGACTGTTTCGATAACGAGCACCTGCACGTCCGCGCTTCGGCCAACGGCTTGTTGTTCGGCATGTGGAACCCGGGGGTCAGTGGCGGGTCTCCAGCCACCTTGTCGGTGCACGGTGACGCGATCACCGCGGCCCAACTCAGCGGATCCTCCTTCGGTCAAGCTGTTCCCCGGTCCCGACGGGCGTACGGTCTTCACTGCCTTGGGCATCCGGCTCGATGCCGGCGGCAGGCCGATCGACCGCGTTGAAGGACCGGAAAGGCTGGGTGCGCGTCCCATGCTCATTCCGACATCCGACCCTGCTTTTTACTTGAGTATCGGCGGCCTGCCACTCTGCGCGTTCTACGCAAACGAGCGCTGATTACGCAGCCCGGAGCTGTGACTGTTACCGTCCACTCCGCCGGTGACGGATCGTCGCTCTTGACGGTGTTCGGCCTGGACGATATAGCCAGCTCGGCCAAGCCGGAGGATTGGTACGGGGATGACTTCACGGCAGAGAAACGCTTCCACTTTGTCCCCGCGGCGTCACTTGCTGGTGACAATCCCGACGAGCAACGATCGTTTGGTGCTGCGCCGGCTCGACGTCCGTCAAGCCCAGGCCGCCAAGGGTAGCGACCGCCTGACCATCATCTCATTGCCGACCCTGACCGCCAGCGCGGGAAGTCAGCTCGTACACCGGATCGAAGCACGTTCGAAGCAGGGGCCGATCACTTACACGTTGGCGCGAGGCCCCGATGGAGTGAAAGTGGACCAGGAAGGGAAGTTAACTTGGACCGTGCCGGCGGCGCTCAAAGGCCAGGACGTGACCGCGGTGATCGTGGTGGAAGATGCGTCAGGTCGGGAACTTTTCCATACACTCAGGATCCATGTCGATTGACGCGTGAGAACGGGGCGCCAGCAGTGATCGGGACGACCCCGGCGATGATTCCCGAGATCCCAGACCGAGTACGAATTGATGGCGAAGCGCAGCTTCCCGGTGTACAGTCTCATGCTCGTCGTGATCGGCATCGCGCCGGCCGTGGCCCAGCTCGGGCCCGAGATGATCCGGCGGGGTAAGCGAGCCACCGCACTGGTGGAGGTCGCCCGCGCCGACAGCGGCGCAGACCGGCTCGGCCTTCTGCGTCGATGAGGCCGGACTCTACATTACCAACGCCCACGTCGTCAGCGACGCGGTGGACAAACCAGGGTCCGTACGCCTCGTACTTGGCATCGGCTCGACAATCGAGCGAAGCCTGCCGCGCGGGTCCTGCGGCGCGACGACCGGCTTGACCTGGCCCTGCTCGAGGTCGACGAAGGCCCCCACCCGGCGGTCCTGGAGCTGGGTCACGAGACCGACATTAAGACGCTCGCACATGTCTTCACGTTTGGATATCCCTTAGGCAAAGAGCCGGCGGTCGGCGGCGCCGAAGTACCCTGACATCACCATCGTGCCCAGCCAGATTACCGCCCTGGTCCGGTCGGAAGGAGAGCTGGTGCGGTTCCAGTTTGACAACCAGATTAACCCGGGCAACTCGGGGGGTCCGGTGCTTGACGAGTCGGGCCGGGTGGTGGGGGTGGCCGTGGAGACGATGCCCGGCGCGGTGCTGAACCGGGCATCCCGGTTAGCCAATTGGCCCAATTCTTCGAGCGCCCTGGCCTGGAGTGTGATCCGCCGCTCCTTCGATTACATCTCACGCGCCCAACCGGTGAAATGGACGATCCGCCTCGTGCCCCCCAAGCCCCGCGCCACACTTGCCGAGGGACTGTCGGTTGCCGTGACGCTGTCTGACGGAACGGGCCGACCGCGCAGCCTATCAGCGCAGCGGTCAGGCGATGGGATTTTCGAGGCGACGCTCGCCGCAGTCCCGCGTGAGCCCGACTGGCGCGTTGATGTCAGCCCGACGCCCGTGCCTAGCGGATGGGGAGGAAACCCGCTCGCCTTGAAGGTTCCAGACGAGGACGTGCGAGGAGGCGGCACGCGGTTCATGTTGAGCGTTTTGCGCCTACTCCGGGCCGGCCGGCCGCTGCGCGCACCGGAGAAACAGCCGGCGCCGGTAGCCAACAGTTCCTGCGCCTAGGCAAGGCGACAAAGAAAGTCGGCTCGAAATCTGAGACGATCGACCTGAATCAAGTTGAAACGCTCGATGTTTGGCGCAGAACCCGCCGGGCATTCATCACGTCCATACCGTGGTCGAGGCCAAGGATGGGTCGAAGGTGCTGGCCACGATCCGAAAAGAAACGGTGCTCAAGGCGCCGCCGGGCCTTGAAGTGGGATTGAGGCCAAATGTCATCGTCGTCATTACGCCCCGGCCGGACTCGCCCCCCAAGTTCAGCAGGCCCTCCGGTCGATCAAGGTTTGCTCAAGCTTGGCGGCGTGCTCGATCTCGACGGCATTTCCCGTGGCGCCGCCGGGAGCATCCGACCTGCGCAGGTCGCCATCCCGGCCGCCCGGCTGACGGCAGATAACGGAGCGGCAACGATGCCCCCTCTGGTGCGCCAGCTCGGCGGCAAGATCAGTGACGTCGCCGTCGGGGGCGGCGGCCGCTACTTGCTGCTCTTGCTCAAGGAGGAACAGAAACTCGCCGTCTTCGACGCCAATGTCGCCGACTTCGTCAAGACGATCAACCTGCCCGTCCCCCAGTGCGATGGTTGCTGCAGGTGCTACGAGGTTTCTTGTCGCGTTCCCCGATGAGAAACTGATTCAGTGCTGGAACTTCGACCCGCTTAAGCGACGGGGTGGCATCAGCCCTTCGCCGATCGATGGCCGGCTCAAGACACTGGCCCTGGGCAGCGATTCGGACGGCCCCGCGCTGGTCCTCTGGTCGCGCGAGGGGCCTTTCGTCGGGGCACCCGACACGCAATTCAGCTTCCTCGACCTGGACTCACTCGCGGTACTCAGGGTCGGATTGATCGCCGCCAGGGCGCTGGGGCAGCATCTCCACCACGGGCGGCAGCTTCAGGATCAGTTCATCTGCGTCGGATCTGTCCGATCGGGCACACCTGCGCGTTCGGCGGGCGGCGCTCTTTCGGGATCTGGCCGACGGCGCGGACCCTGAGCGTGCTCGGCAAGGCTCTACTCGTGATCGATGAGCAGACGCCCTTAGGCCACCTCGCCCCCGGCCTTGACGGCCACACTCTGTTCACCGGATTAATCGGCCGGCTGAACACCGATCTACGGCCCAGTCGGCGGCGCCGGCTCGGCCGCAGCGAACGGCGCCTGTGGTCAGCATGCCATCCTCCGACCCCAGCTATTTTCTGACCGTCAGCGGCCTCCCGGATTTCGTGACAGGCCGTGGCGACTCGTCGTTTTCGTTTTTGTGTCCGCCACCCGGCTCCGCGGTGACGGCCTCGATCCACGCCACGGTCGACGGCTCTCGGCTGTTGAGCATCGATGGCCTCGATGAGATGAAAGTCGAGATCGAGGATCAGCAGAAGATCGTGACCGAGTCGTACGCAACTGACTTCACTCTCGACAAGCGGTTCCATCTCATTCCGCAATCGCATCTTTTCATCACGATCCCACGGACGAACGACTGCCTGGTGCTGCGTCGGCTGGACATCGAAACGGCGCTCGACCGCGCACCTGGGAATTACCTCGTCGTCACAAGCTTCGCCGACTCTCACCGTCCGGGCCGGCGGGAAGCTGGAGCACCGCGTGGTGGCGCGGTCGAAGCACGGCGGCATCGACTTCTCGCTCGCCAGCGGGCCCGCCGGCCTGAGCGTTGCGCCGGATGGCAGGCTCTTCTGGGAAGTGCCGCAGGCTCTGGCGGGCGAGGACGTGTCGGCCCTCGTTCGCGTGCGTGATCGGTCCGGTCAGGAGCGGTCGCATCAGCTTCGCATTCACGTTCGATGAAATGACAGGAGCGACGAACCAGTGGGACGCCTCGCCTCTTTGATTCTTGTTGGAGTTATTCCATGACCAGCTACACGCGCCGAGCCTCTTGGCGTTGCTTCTGCCGATCGGTGCGGCGCGGGCACAGGAGCCATTCACGCGCCGAGGTCATCGAGCGAGGCAAAAAGGCCACGGCCCTCGTCAAGATCGGACTGAATAACCTTTGCGCCTCGGCCTTCTGCATCGACAAGACGGGCCTGTTCGTCACCACGGCCCACGAACTGGAACAAGGTCTGGCAGCGAAATACGAGATCAAGCTCCTTCTCGACACCGGTCTGGAGACCGAGAGGATCCTGCGCGCAAAGGTACTGCGCCGCGACGACAAGCTCGATCTGGCCCTGCTACAGATCGACAACAGCATGGTGGCGCAGGACTTAAAAAACGCCGGTCGCTCTCTCGACGCGCCGAGCGGGTCGTCCGGGGTCGCCGGGTTGACGGTTTTGGAACTCGGCACGGACAGCACATTGATCGAGCTGGCGCCGATCCTGACGTTTGGTTATCCGTACCGACCGATGCTGCGCAGCGGCCGTGGCGACACCCCAACCGTCAGCGTCTTCTTGAGTCATATCACCGCACTGCGCAAGGATCAGGGCCAGCTCCTGGGAATACAGCTTGATAACCAGCTCGACGCACGCATGGCCGGCAGCCCGGTGGTCGATAAGTCCGGCCGGGTGATCGGCGTGGTCGCGACAGCGGCGACTGGCACGGCCATGAACGTGGCGACCCCGGTGGGCCGACTGAGCGAATTCCTGGCTGCGCCGGGTATCGCCTTCGATCCGGGTACGCTCACCGATGTGGAATGCGCCGACCAGGTTAACTGGACCGTCAAGCTCGAGCCGCCTCCAAAGGGCAAGCTCCCAGAGCATGTCTCGGTCGCGGTGACGCTCGTCGACGGACCGGGCAAGACGCGCACCTTCGCGGCGCAGCCGGCCGATGCCGGCAGCTTCAAGGTCACGCTACGGCCGCAGCCGCCCAGTGAGGAGCTACAGCTCGCGGCCCGATTTCACACGGGCCGGCCTACTGTCACGATCAGAACCAAGGACCGCGAGGTCACAACCAGCGGCGATGCGACGCTCAATCTGCGGACGCGGGATCGGGAGGTCATGATCCGTCGTTCTGTGCGAGAAGCAGAGAAAAATCAAACTGAGCGAGCTTCGAGTCATTGTCGGCGGCGCGAAGCCCCACGCAGAGACCGTGGGGGGACAGACGATCGAGGGAGTGGTCGAGGGTCTGGGCAGGGCACGAGTACGGTCCGGCG
>CAWAAW010000029.1:0-495889 GCA_963779785.1 uncultured Planctomycetota bacterium | reverse complement strand
TGCATGCCAGCCTTGCCCTCCTCAGCGTCGATCCCGCTCGGGTTGATTACCTCTTCAACCGTCTTTCAAGCCAAGCCAAGCGAACTTCTCGTGCTGCGTGATGCCCTGAAACCCCATCAGGCGACCCTGGTCCCGAAACTGTGGTCGGTGCTTGATTCCGCTGAGCCGGGCGACGCGAGCCTGTTTCCTACGGCGAATGCCCTGGCGGATTACGACGCCACCAGCCCACGCTGGGAGTCGGTGGCCGGCAACCTGATTCAGGCCCTGACCCGAGTCAATCCGGTCCTTCTCGGTGACTGGCTCCACGCCCTCCGTCCGGTGCGGACACCCATCACGACATCCCTTGGGGCAATCTTTCGGGACACTGCAAACCTGCTCATGGACGCCGACCCCAAGGCGTATGCGGCGTGCTTCCCCATCGCCCAGTACCACGAACCGCTGACCTCACCGCTGCTCCGGGCTGAGATCGCCAGGAAACTTACGTTCCCGTGGGATGATCCTCCCCTCGATCCCTCCTGGACCACGCCCGACCCCACGCTCACAGGCAAGATCGAATCGGCTCAGGGGATGCTCGCCGAACGATTCGCCTTCTGCCAGACGATGCCCCTGGACGATGCCATCACGGCCGCCGAGGCTCTTCGCACTTCGGGATACCGCCCGATCCGCTTTCGTCCCTATGCCGAGGGCAAGACCCTTCGGGTGGCGGCGGTCTGGGCCCGAGATGGGCGTCCCTGGCGAATGGCTCACGATCAGACCGCCGACGAGATTCGCCAGACCGACGAGCGGAACCGCAAGGAGGGATATCTTCCGGTCGAGGTCGCCGGATATCTGGCTGCGGGTGGGCAGGAGGGCAAACCCACCTCCCGCTTCGCCGCCCTGTGGGCGCAGAGGACCGGACCAGACGACGATGCCCGCATGGTCCTGGCGTCATCCGCCGCCGAAATCACGAAGCTCCAGGACCAAATCAAGAAAGCCGGGCTGGTCCCCCTGACATTGCATGCCTGGCGGCAAGCGGATGACAAGTTGAGTTACTCCGGAGTCTGGCACAAGGCTGCCACCGGAACCGCCGACACGGCTGTCATTGAGAATGGTCTCTCGGAAGCGCAACTCCCCGGCGTGGTCGCTCAGCAGACTGGCTCCCTGATCGACCTCGATCTCACCGCGGCACCTCCGCCGACCGGCACGAAGGAGCGTGCCGCCTCGGCTCTGCAAGCGGCGGAAGCCGCCCTCAAGGCGAACCCGGATGATCCGAACGCTCGGCTCGCACAGGCGTCGGCTCACTTACAGCTTGGCGAGAGCCAGAAGGCGATTGACGACCTCGATGCCGTCATCAAGAAGTCTCCGCAACAGACCCAGGCTTATCAGTTCCGTGCCATCGCCCACGCCCGGCTGGGTCACAAGGACCAGGCGAGGGCGGATCTGGAGAAGTTCGAGATAGGAAACCGGCGGCGAGAGCCAGAAACTCTACCTGGCGGTCATCGTGGCGGCGGAACTGGGTCAGGGAACCGACCAGGCGTTGGAGAGGCTCGAAGCCGCCCTCAAGGAACAGCCCCAGGATTCCGGCCTGCACTACGATGCCGCCTGTGCCTACGCCGTGGCATCTCGGGCTGTTGCCCGAAGGGACCAGGCGAGGAGTCGAGTCGCTGTCAGAGCGAGCCCTCGGCCTGCTTCGCAAGGCGATCGAGAATGGCTACGCCGATTTCAGGCACATGCAGGAGGACGCCGACCTCGACCCGATCCGTGATCTTCCGGCGTTTGCCGACATCATGAAGGCAGGGCGCCCGGAGCGCTCCTACGCCGCCGTCTGGATGGGCGATTTCCGTTTCGAGGCGAGTCCGATTCTTGGTCTCGACCCGACCGCTCACCTCAAGCGGTGCCGGGAACTGGCTTCACAGGGTTACCGCATGGTCGCCCTTTCGGCCGCCCGGACTTCCCCCGAGGGACCGCCGATCACCGCTTCGGTCTGGCACCGCCCGGTGATCACGGAGGAGACCAGGGACCGATTGGCGGAGCGTCAAGCTCGGGCGGCGGTCGCTCTGCTTCGGATGGGGAAGAGCAGACGAAGTTCTTCCCCTGCTGCGGCACAGTGCCGACCCGCGGCTTCGGAGCTTCATCGTCAACTGGCTGAATCCCCTGGGTGCCGATCCGAAGCTGATCGTCGCCGAGCTCGACCGACTGGATTACGTCCCTCCGCCCGCCGACGGACGCCCGGACGGACTCGCCTACCCGCCGACACCCGCACATGGATGCCATCCTCTTCCACCCCGAGACCTCGCAGCGGCGGGCGTTGATCCTGGCGCTGGGGACATACGGGACGGAAGGATTGTCCCCCGGCGAACGGGAACCGCTGATCGGCAAGCTCCTTGATCTCTACCGCGATGATCCCGACAGCGGGATCCACGGGGCGGCGGAATGGACCCTGCGGCAATGGAAGCAACACGAGAAGCTCAAGGAACTGGATGCCGAGTTGATGAAGGTCAAGGACCGGGGCGAACGGCGGTGGTGCGTCAACGGGCAGGGGCAGACGTTTGCCGTGATCGAGGGACCGGTCGAGTTCGACATGGGCTCGCCGCCGACCGAGCCGGAGCGATTTGCCAGCGAAATTCTACACCGGGTACAGATCCCCCGTCGTTTCGCCATTGCCGCCAAGGAGGTGACGGTCGAGCAATACCAGCAGTTTGTGAAAGAGACCCCGGAGGACGATCATGCCAAGAATGATCGTTTCAGTCCCGACCCCGAAGGCCCGATGAATAACGTGAATTGGTATGACGCCGCTGCTTACTGCAACTGGCTGAGCCGGAAAGAGAACCTACCCGAATGCTACGAGCCAAACGAGAGTGGCAAGTATGCGGCGGGCATGCGGATCAAGGCCGATGCCTTGAAGCTACCTGGCTATCGGCTGCCGACCGAGGCGGAATGGGAGTATGCGTGCCGTTCCGGGGCAGCCACCAGCCGCTACTACGGTTCGAGCACTCGACCTGTTGGAGCGGTATGCTCAATACTTTCAAGGGGCACGATCCGCCTTGGCGTGCGGAAGCTTGCTGCCCAACGACCTGGGCTTGTCGGACATGCTGGGGAACGTGTGGGAGTGGTGTCAGGACCGGAACTTGCTGTACAGCACGGGCGGAAATCATTATATAAATAATCAGATAAATACATTAGAATCTATAAATGAAAAGGCCCGCGTCCTTCGGGGCGGCTCCTGGTACTCCCACGCGACCGTCCTCCGCTCCGCCGACCGCGTCGGGGACGCGCCGGCAGGCAGCCTCCGCGTTGGGTTCCGTCTCGCCAGGACTTACAACTGATCTACTTTATATCTTTACTACTTCCGCATTTCTGCTTTTAATATTGACGTATTGAAACATGAGTATCTGTCTGAGCACGGCTATCCTGGTTTAGGGACTGAATCGGACAATTCTGTAAATCGGACAAGTTTGGCCGGTCAATCCATACCTTAATAAGGTCGACGACCACAATCAATCGATCTGGTCACGACAAATCGAACCGCCGGACTTGCGGCGAAGCGTCCGCTACCGATCGACGGGGTGGACGCCCACGAACAGGGCTAGCGTGGTTAACTTGCGTTAATGGAACACGGATCGGCGGCTCAAGCCCCCTGCCCATTGTGTCCGAAGTTGACGATGCATGATAAAACTGGTTATCCGAACCAAAACCAAGACCAAACTTTGCAGGCACCTACGCTGTGCCCAGCGGTACGGGCCTTGAATCGCTCCAGGATGGTCACCACTCCGAGACGGCAAGTAGGGATATGGGCAAGAAGCGATCCGAACCCACGCTGACCATGGTGATCAAGGTCTGCGAAAGAATTCAGTTAATCGGCGGCGGCGGGTCTGGCTCGACAGAGAACCAGGCGAGCGAGCGGCACGCTCATACTTCTTCCTCATCATCGCCCAATGGTCCGCGTTGCGGCAGGATCTTGCGGCATTATCCTCAGCGATTGATGCTTTCAACTCGAAACGCTGTGAGAAATCGCCTTGGCCTGCCGAAGCCCGGGAGGATTTCGCCAACCTCAGTAACTCTTGGGCGAATTGAGAGGATTGGCGGGCAAACTTGCGAGCCAACGCCTCCGAGGCGGCGTACGATGCGGCCTCACGCCGGCGGGCGGTCGAGACCCGGACTAACCTTGAAACTTCTAGCCACCCGCCTAACACGATCCCGAAGACCGCCACTACGACCATCATTCGCTGTACTGTGATCCGCAGTCGGAGTGGTCGCATGCTTTGACCCCTTGGCTAGAGAGGAAATTGCATATGGGCCGTAAATCACGTCGGATTCAACGCTTGTGATTCGTAGATGGCGTCCCGATCGTCGCGTGAATGCAAGCTGGGGTTCGCCCAGGAGTTCCGTCGATGCCTTGCGTCCGCATACATCCTCCGAATAACGACTTACGTCCTATATGCAATTTCCTCTCTAGATGGTTGGGCCGAACGGTTGCTGGTCCTCCGGCAAAATCGGAATCCGCTCGACGATGTTCCGCGTCACCTTCTTCTTCCGCCGGTCGTAAAGCGTCGTCGTTCGCGGCTCCGCATGCCCGGCCAGGTATTGCACGTCCTCCATCGGCACCCCCTGCTCAAGCAGCGAGGTGATCGCCGTCACCCGGAACGAATGCGGCGACAGCCGCGACGGCAGCCCGGCATCTTTCAGCCGCCGCTTGACCAGCTCGCAAATCCGCTCCGTGCCCAGCGGCTTCGCCGTCAACGTCCGGCTCCGGCCGTTCGATGCCCGGAACAGCGGCGAATCCTTGGCCTCACCGGCGATGCCAGCCGCCTCGACATAAGCCAGTATAAAGCCCTCCAGGTCGTGCCGCACCGGGATTTCCCGGCTCTTGCCGCCCTTCTCCTGAAACCGCAGCACGTATTGCTGGCCGTCGTGCTGGAAATCTTGCAGCCGCAGCTTGGCCACCGCCCCCGCCCGGCAGGCGGTATAGGCCAGCGTCGCCAGGATCGCCCGATCCCGCAAGCCGACCACATGGCCGGTATCCACCGACGCCAGCAGCGTGCGGGCCTGCTCGATGGTGATCTCCGGCGTCTTGCCCTCGATCACCTGATCCTTGACGCCCCGCACCGACGCCGCCGGGTTGAGGATGCAGACATGCCGGTTCACCAGCCGGTCGAAGAAGCCGCGTAACGCCGCCAGATGCTGGTTTCGCTTCGCTGGCGACCCGCCCAGGCCGACGAGATATTGCCCGACCATGCCCGGCGTGATCGCCGCCAGCTCCACCCCCTGCCCCTCGGCCCAGCCCAGGAACCGCCGCACCGCCCGCTGATACGCCCGTTGCGTATGCGGATTGTGATGCTCGGCATAGAAGAATTCCTCCCAGGCGAAGCGTGCCGCTCCCCCTGCCCGCTCGACCAGCATAGGCAGTGAGGCCGACTCGACGATTGCCGGTACACGGACCGGCGATGCCTTGACCAGCTCGTTCGGCATTACTTCGCACCCTTGCCCATCTGTTCCAACCGAAACCTCAACTCTTTATTCCTGATCATAGTTCTGTCCAAAGTATCTCCCAACATCTGAATCCGGATTCGGCTTTCGGCCTCGCGGCGAGCTGCCTGCTGCTGCTGTACCACTAAGGTCACGACGAGTGCCGCGATTGCGATCAGCAACATCAGCGTGCTCAGCCGGAATCGTTTCATGGCAGAGCCTCGGATTGGACATGGGTGCGTACGTTTTCATGGCCACGATCCTACCACAGGTCTAGCCGTAGATAAAGGGCATTATCTACGCCTAGAAGCGGACATGATGCCGCCATGCATGCTATCGGCGAAAGACGTGTTGAACGACCCCACCAGACACATTGCATCCGCTTGACCCCTATAATGGAATAAGCTCCGCGAGCTTAATCATTAATAATTGGTAAATGTACAATTGAACAAACATAAATCATCAAGCCATGACAGTCCGGAAAAACTCCAACGAATCGCATTCCATGAAGCCGGACACGCTGTCGCGGCTTTCTTCTTCGGGCGTCAAATCACTCGCGTGGTGATCGACCACGAGCCATCTCCCCTGGATGAATCAGGCGGCCGAGGCCACCACTGCATCGAATGGTCGGACGGGATGCTGCTCGGTGAGATGGAGTTATGTCACGCAGAAGCTCGGGCTCTTGTCGCGTTCGCAGGAGATGCGACTGAGATGCACCTGCTGGGTAGCCGACCGGCTGGCGAGATTTTTGACCACGGCCCTGATTATTCGTTAGCGTTGGAAGCTGCGTGGAACTTCTTTCCAGAGAACCACCAGAGGCACGATTTCCTTGAGGAAATGGAGAATCGAGCCCACGCTTTTGTCAGAGAACCATTGCGATGGCATCAGATTCAAGCCTTGGCCGCCGCTCTATTGGACTGGCACGACATTACCGGAGCCGACGTAATCGAACTGTTGCATCACGCGGCCGAGACGTTCGAGCCGCCTAGATGACTATTCGGTCGCACATTGATGATTATGACAACGTGTAAACCGTAGAGACAGGGCATTATCCGCGATCGCCGCTGATGGCGGATTACCACGTCGCCGGTTTATGGATGGTGCCGTGAGCATCGGTAAGCGTTGCCGGTAAGTGGCAAGCAGGCAGTAGGGACGTATCCACGAGCATCGATTTCGTGGCCACCTTGCGTAATTCAAAACTCGGTTTCCGCCCCGGCCCGCACGGGTGCAGCACCAGCACTTTCTTTTTGAACTTCTGCCGCACGAGGCGAATCGGTTCGGCCAGGTCGGAGTCGTTAGTAACGGCGACGGCCGTTTCATACTCATCGTCGAAGGCGTCCACCAGGAGGTACGTCGCAATATTGACATCCGATCCCTTCTCCTCGCTCTTCATCACCTGGACCGTCTTCGGTCCCGTCGCTGGCGGCGGATGGAGCGGCATGCGTGTCGGTTTTTCCAGGTAGCTGCCAAGGTGAATTGTCAGTTGAGGAATGGTCCGTAGGGCACGCAAGTAGGTTTGTTGCGGGATTCGTTGCTGGGGATTATTAGACCGGGCATTGACATGGGCTGTGAAATAGCGGATGCGATTGATCTGGTTTCGCGGAAGGGGAATGGACGCCTGGCAAAAGGCCGCCAAGTCGAGCCACTTGTGCGGCGTCCCTTTCAGGCAACTATAGTACAGGTTGAAGCCGTCGATATAGACGTTAGTTCTCATCCGTGATCGCTTATGAAAAAGCTAGGGCCATCCCTTGCGGAATGGCCCTGCTGCCCAACCGCCGAAGTGGTTGGGGGGGTGATGTGTGGATATTATGGAGCAAACTTCCGGGACGTCAAGCCGCTAATCCACGCTAATTCACGCATGCACGCTGCTCAGTTATTCCATCGTTCGATCCGGCACATCTCCGCGTAAAAGTTGCGCTTGAGCGGGTCGTCGAGGTAGATCAGCGACCGGAAGTGGATCCAACTCAATTGTCTACTCAGCGCGTAGACAATCTCGCGGTCGGGGAAGCCCTCGGAGAACCGCATCATGTGCCGGAGGTTCTTGTCGGTGTAACCTCGGCCGAATTCGGCGGTCAGCCGCTCGGCCACCGCCGCGATGATCCGCTCACCATGCCCCACTATCACTAACCCAAGAGATGACTCAGTCGGTCTACGATCTCGGCGCAAAGGCCAAGCGGCAAGTACGTTCATCCACACTCCGACGCACGCACCGCGAAAACGCCGCCCATAGAGTGATTCCGGGGAGAGTTTTCGCTGGCCGGGAACGCGATTGAACGGTTCAACCGGCAAGAGCGCCCGCGGCCGATCCGGCAACCAATTCCGCGTAACATTCGAGCTTACCACAAGTTATGGTGAACAACGCTTCACCGGAAGCCACCTGCCGCCGGCCATAGAGTGATTCCGGGGAGAAGTAGAGTGATTCCGGGGAGAAAAGTAGAGTGATTCCGGGGAGAAAAGTAGAGTGATTCCGGGGAGACAATAGAGTGATTCCGGGGATTATTTCCCCCTAGAACTTGTCGCATGCATGCATCCGCCATCCGACCGGCCCTGCCGTCGGGAAAGCGGGGTTTACCTAAACCTACGGCCCGCGGGTACATGCGTCGATTCAAGGGCAAGAAAAGCGGTGAGGATAAGGGGTCGGGAGGCGAAGGCCGAATCGGCTCCCGACCCCATATCGTCGGATCCGCAGCTCCCCTCATCAGAGCTTGCGAACACCCATTGACGATCGCCCGAACGATCCAGATCGTCCCCTGCTCGAATTCGCCGCTTGGCCCCGTTGGGAAAAAAGCTGCCTCATCGAGGGACGTTGATTAAACGCCGTGCTGTGCGCAACGGTATTATTTATAGAATTCTCGGAAAAATTTAAATCCATTCCGGCCAGTATGTTCCGATCGAATTCCACGCCCTTGATGGCGTAGGTGCATGTACGAAATTTAGTAACCGTTCAGTCCCCCATCCGGCATCAATTATGCGTGAAATGGGCCAATAATCGTCAAGGACCTTGCAATTTCAGGCCACCTGTGTATCGTCGACTTACATGAGTGAGCCTTACGCGAGACCTTTGGCCCCTTGTCCTGAGTGCGGCCAACTCCGGGCTGCGTTGGACGAGGCCCTGAAGCTGATCGCTAACTTACGAGCCGAAATCCATGAGTTGCGGTCTCAACTGAACCGTAACTCCTCCAACTCCTCCTCGCCTCCTTCGGTCGATCCACCGGGGGCTCCCAAGCCGGTCATCAAGACACCGACCGGACGCAAGCCGGGAGGGCAGCCGGGGCATCCTGGACATTATCGCCATCGCCTCCCACCGGATCGAGTCAACAAGATCGTGCCGTATGTGCCCACGGTCTGCACCCACTGCCAAGCACCCTTGCCTGCCGCGCCCGGGCCTGCCGACCCCGAGCCAACCTGGCATCAGGTTGCCGAACTCCCCGAGCTGACGGCCGACATCACCGAACACCAAGGGCACGCGCACACCTGCTCGTGCTGTGGCCATCTCAATCAGGCCGAGATACCCCCGGAGATCCGCGCTCACGTCATTGGGCCACGCTTGGCCGCGGTGATGTCCTATCTCAGCGGCCGTCATCACATCGGCCGGCGGGGCGTGGAGGAGATCGTCGAGACGGTCTTCGAGGTGCCGACCTCACTGGGCTCGATCTCCGCGTTGGAAGCCGAGATGACTGCCGCTTTGACCGACCCATATCAAGAGGCCCAAGCGGCGGTCCATGACGCCCCGGTGAAGAACACCGACGAGACCGGCTGGAGCGAGAAGGGGCAGAAACGCTGGCTGTGGGCCGCGGCGACTGCGACGGTGGCCTTCTTCGTGATCCACCTCCGGCGCAACTTCCAGGGCCTACAGGCCCTTTTGGGCGACACGATCACCGGTGTCGTCTGCAGCGACCGCTGGACGGCCTACAGCAAACTCCCCCTGGAACTGCGCCAAATCTGCTGGGCGCACCTGAAACGCGACTTTCAGAAGCTGATCGATCGAGGAGGACCTGCTGAAGCAATTGGCCGAGTGGGTCTGGATGTCGTGGAATGCCTGTTCGCCGACTGGTGGGCGTTCCGTCGCGGCGAACTGGACCGAGCGGGCCTGCAAGCCCGGTTGGATCCGATTCGCGCGAACTCCAAGGCGTTTTGGAGCGGGGTTGCTCCTGCGCAGATTCCAAAGCCGCGACCTTTTGTGCGAACCTCTTGGCGTTGTATCCGGCGTTGTGGTTGTTTACAACGATCGAGGGCGTCGAGCCCACGAATAATCATGCGGAACGCATCCTGCACTTGGGCGTGCTGTGGCGCAAGAACGCCTTCGGTTGTCACAGCCCAGCAGGGTGCCGGTTCGTGGAGCGGATGCTGACGGTGGTCCAAACCCTGAGGTTGCAGAAACGTCCAGTGCTGGATTACCTCTATCGCGCGATCGTAGCTCGTCGGTCCGGCCTTCCGGCCCCGCAATTACTCGGCCAAGCTGGGGACTGAACGGTTACGAAATTTAAAAAACACACCATTGTAATAGAGAGGGACTGAGTGCGCTGGGGGTGCGCACCGCGTGGGCTGATGCAAAGTTAGCTTTGACCACGCCGATGGGCGCGATCGGCACGCCCGGGTTTGGGCATGGTTCAAAGTTGGGTGGCAACTCTGTGGGGCGGACAGTCTTGTCCGCCGCTGGCCCCTGTGGCGGACAAGAATGTCCGCCCCACCGGCAGGCTGTTACTCGTTTCACCCCAAGTTTGAACCGCGCCCGGGTTTTTGCCGCGCACCGCGGCGGTCCCCCTCACCCGGCCTGCGGCCGACCTCTCCCCCGTCGGGGCGAGGTAGGCAGAACGGAAAGCCTTTGGCGAATCGACTTTACGTCGCGAGTGAGATGATTGGACCGCTCGCCTTCGCTGAGACGCGCCTTCGACGCGTGGTTGTCACGGTCAAAGGTGGCGATTCGACACCCTCGATCAGGCGCCGGAGGTTGGCGAGTGACGGACGGAATGGACTGACATAAGGCTCGGCGTATGAATGGTTTGCGCTCGAATGATTTTAGATCGGCCCATCGCGATAAAGCCCCGTTCCGGGTCGCCTCCGGCGCATAGCGAGATGGCACGAAAGGCCTCCGAAAAGCTGCCATTTGTTGCCATTTTGTGCCATTTTTGTGGTATTAGTACCTGAAACCCTGTTTGGGGCTCGCCACCGTCGGCTCACCAGAACGTAAAACGCCTCTCAAGCCGGGCGAACCTCCGAAGGATCGTTCTGACCTCCGGCTCGAACGAATCGATCAGCACAATGCTCAGATCACTTGCTTTCGTATTTTTCGTCGCCCTTCGGGGCATGCCGGCCTGCTTCGGCCACACGGGGCTCGGAACGGCCGAGTGGGGCAGAACGCAGGCGCGGTGGAATCCTGCCATCGCGCCCCCGTCGGTGCTCCTCGTGGAAGAACCCTGCCCCGAAAGT
The DNA here is from genome assembly GCA_963779785.1 of uncultured Planctomycetota bacterium. GTDB lineage: Bacteria > Planctomycetota > Planctomycetia > Isosphaerales > Isosphaeraceae > CAVRFS01. Next base: position 485,014 of record CAWAAW010000029.1, on the reverse strand, counting down.
CAGAAAACCAGGGTCGTCATCTTTATCGCCGACGGAGCGCCCATCTTCAGGTGGCCCGGCTTTTTCCAGGCGGCGGTTTGCCGGGGCCTCTCCCGGCGGACGGTCAGATTGACCTCAGGCTCACAACAATCCAATTCGATTCTCGATGAGGACCCGCGTAAGAAGTCGCGGGCGAAATGGCACGACACGAAGCCTCGCAAAAAGCTGCCACCTACTGCCAACCAGTGCCACTTTTTGCACGCTGGGAGCGCTCGCTCAAGAGGCTCAAACCCAAGCATGGCCTGGCTTTACGATTGTGCAAGCCGCGCCCGCTGCCGTGTACCATCGGAATAGCGCTTATACCAAGCCGAACGCAGCACCGTTTGGCCAGCGCGGAACCGGGAGGAACATGGTTATCGCACTGATGTGGCACGGTTCAAGAGGAGGGTACGGTTCGGGTTGGCTGAACTGTACCCTCCTCTTGAACCGTGCCGGTGATCGACGGACTCGACCGACACAAGGCTCGGCATACGAGTGGTTTACGCTCTAGCGATCTCAGCTCGGCCTATCCCAAAGAATCCCCCGCTCCGGGTCGCCTCCAGGCCGAGCGAGATGGCAAAAAAGACCTCCGAAAAACGTGCCAACCACTGCCAACCACTGCCATTCTTGTGGAATTCGTACCTGAAACTCTGTTTCGCATTTGCCAGCCAGCCAGTCGTCCCGTCACCCGAAGAACTCCGGTTCTGAACCAAGCCGAAATGTTACCCCCACGATTCCCCGAAGAGCCAAAATTGATTATTTTTTGGCTGCGGAAATCCGCGTCAGATGCTATCGAATTTACCGCCCTTACTGTCATAAGCTCTTTCATGCATCCTTGTCGCCGATGAAGTACACGTCAGCATCGCGCGGTTCGTGGGGGATTGATCGATTGGGAATTGGACGAGTCGCGGCGTAGGCACATACGCCCACAATGATCGTTTGTGGCGCGGTGACATCGCGCCATCAACAACAGCAGCGGAAAAAGCCAAGGTACGTTGATCATGAGGCCCAGGCTGAAGCCAACGACCGCGATCGTGATCATGATTCCGCGCGTCGTCATTCGACGCAGTCGCATGGGATGCGTTCTCCGCGAATTGATCGAGCGCTTTCCGCTTGCCCGTGTACCGGTGCCGCTCAGTGGGCTCGCTCCGCCTTGACAGGTTGGAGCAAGAAACTATGATGCCCATGCCTGTCCCGGGTCGGAAGACCTCTTTCGCGCAACACGGTCGAGATCCATCTCTAAAGCGACCGCACAAGTCATTGCTCGAACGCAGTTTAGGTTAATGTCAATTAGCCCATGAGGGGACGATGTCTTACTTTGCGCGGCGACAGGGCCGGGACTGGCAGCGTCGGGTCCCCGTGGACTCGGGCTGGCGACTTGAGTTCCTGGAATCGCGAACCATGCTCAGTGCGACCGCAGCCGCGCCTGCCGCATCCCCGGCGAATGTGGCCTCCATCACGGTTTTGAAGACGTCATTGCCGACCGTCGTGGCGGGATCAAAAATCACCTTCGCCGCAAGCGTGGAGAACGCCAGTAACGACGCGCCGATCATTTCAGGCAAGGTTAGCTTCGTGGTCGAGGGACCTGAAAAAATCACGCTGGGCGACGTCAGCGTCAACAAAGCGGGCCAGGCCGGCGTTTCCACTGACAAGCTCACGAAAATTGGGAATTACCGCGTCAAGGCAGAGTACACGCCCAGCAAACCCAACGTGTCCGCGAGCGTGGCGGCTCCTGTCAGCGTCCAGGTGATTGCGTTGCCGCTCCATGTGCCGACCGGTGTCACTGTCGTAACCGGGGCACCCATCGCTGAAACCGGTCAGTACGTTCCATTGGAAGCGACCGTAAAGGATGCGGGCACCGGCAGTCAGGTGGACGCGGGAAAGGTGGCAACGATCGCAGGGACGGTTGAGTTCTTGACCGATTCACCGCACCCCATCATTCTCGGCAAACTCCCCCTCAACATCAGCAAGAACACCGTAGCCTCCACGTCAAACCTTCTTTCGGTCTTCGGTATTACGAGCAGTCCGGTCACTGTGAACGCGAAGGACCAACTCTCCATCTCGACGAAGAAACTGAAAGAAATCGGTCCCAACCAGATTGAGGCCAAGTTCTTGCCCGCCAACAAGGATTTCGCCGCCAGCACGTCGGCGCCAGTAACCGTGACGATCACGCCCCAGACGCAGCGTCGCCCCCACCGTCACGACCCTCCGGACCCAGACGACGAGCGTCGAGACGGGAGAGGCCGTCGCGCTGAATATGACAGTTCAGAACACCAACAGCAGCCTGGCCGGCGGGAACGTGGAGTTCACCACGGTGTCCAGCCACCCAGTCGTTTTGGGCAAGTTCACGGTAAGTGCGTTCGACCAACCGATTAGTTTGGCGACCGATAAGCTGCAAAAAGTCGGTACGTATCAGATCCAGGCCGACTACGCGCCAAGCAGCAAACGTTTCGCCAAGAGCACCTCGGCACCCGTGACCGTCACGGTCACTCCGTTGACGGCAGCCTCCTTCCGCGTGACACCCCTGGCACGTCACGGTCATCTCAACCAGCCGATGAGCTTCCAAGTCACGGCTCTCGATTCCCAAGGGCAACCGCTAACCAACTACACCGGCACGGTTGTTTTCACCAGCCCCAGTGATTCCTGGACGATCTTCCCGAAATCGGTGTATGCCAGCCTCATGATCGCCGAGCCGTCGCCCGAGACCACGGGTTTGGCGACTCTAACCCCCGAGGCATACACCTTCACACCAGCCGACCACGGGTCACACACCTTCGTGGGGGGCGTTACATTCGCGAAAGCCGGCCAAGAAACCATCGAGGTCAACCAGGCTAACGACGGCAAGGTCCACGGCAAGGCATCGATCTCGGATCGAGTGACAATCTGATTCCGCGGCCGAATCTGAAATCATTGGGTGGCTGTCCACTTTGGCATCACAATTGCGACGAATAGCGTCGTCGAGTTCAACTGATGTGCAGTTAAACTCTTCAAGGAAAACGCAACTTTTGATCCAGGGAGTGACGCCATGGCCGACGTGAAAGACAAGGTTAAAGACACGATCGATACGGGAGCGTCGAAGGCCAAGGAAGCGACCGACAAGGCCGCCGAGAAGGCGAGCCAGGCGGCCAAGCAAAGTCGGTGATGCGGTCCAGAACGCTGGAAAGAAGATCAAAGAAGCGGGCAAGTGACGACCATTCCGTCCGCGGTGGATTGTGCCGGGGTTGCCTCTCGTCGAGTGCGTGCTCCAGTCCACTGTTTCACTCAACCACATGGGGGTTCACTCATGTTACGCTTCGCGTTGATCTTCGCAATCCTCGCCCTGATTTCTGGTGTGCTCGGCTTCGTTGGTCTCGAAGGAGATTTCGCGTACATTGCGAGAGTCCTGCTGTTCGTGTTCATTGTGCTGTTTGTCGTGAGCCTGATCTTCGGGCGGCGGTTCGCCGGACCGATTGTCTAAATCGAGTGCGTGATTCTGCAGGCAGTTCGTCCGAGCGATCGCGATGCCGGTTCGGAGCCCGCCGTCCCGGACACGTCGCTCGCAACGATGATGAAGATTCCGGCCGATCGCGTTACAATCAATCGAAGGATAATTGATGGCGACTGCTCGCTCGCACTAGCCACGAACGAACAAGATCGGCATGATGATCAAGACGCTTCGGCCTATCGGCGACCAGGTCGGCACCCGAGGAGAGGTTGGAATCTGAGGCGACTGGGAACGTCGGTCACCCGCATGGGAAGCCCGAGCTCCTGGCGCCGGCCGGGGATCGGACGTGTCTCGATCGCCGCCGTGGAGAATGGCGCGGACGCCGTTTATTTCGGCCTCCAGCGTTACAACGCTCGGATTCGAGCCAACAACTTCGACGGGACCGACTTGCCGGAGGTGATGGCCCTCTTGCATCGCCGCGGGGTCAAAGGCTATGTGACCCTGAATACGCTCGTATTTCCCGGCGAGTTGCCCGATTTGGAGGTCACCGTTCGTGAGCTGACCTGCGCGGGCGTCGATGCGGTGATCATTCAAGACCTCGGACTGGCCAGGTTGATTCGAGCCATCACGACCGACCTCGAGATCCACGCGTCGACCCAGATGTCGATCACGAGCGCGGAGGGGGTCGCGCTGGCTCGTGAGCTCGGCTGTACACGTGTCATTCTGGCCCGTGAGCTGTCGCTTTCCGAGATCGGCCGGATTCGCCAGGCCATCGACTTCCCTCTGGAGGTTTTCGTCCACGGCGCATTGTGCGTGGCCTATTCGGGTCAGTGCCTGACCAGCGAGGCCCTGGGTGGCCGCTCCGCCAATCGGGGCGAGTGCGCCCAGGCCTGCCGCATGCCCTACCAGATCGTCTGCGACGGCCGGCTCGTCGATCTGGATGACGTCCAGTATCTTCTCAGTCCACAAGATCTGGCCGCCTATGACCTGATCCCGCAACTGATCGAGCTGGGCGTCGCCAGCCTGAAGATCGAAGGGAGATTGAAGACCGCCGAGTACGTCGCCAATATCACGCGACACTACCGCATGGCGATTGACGCAGCATGGGCCGGTCAGCCGGCCGTGTTCACGCCTCGCGACGTCCAGGAGATGCAGCTCTCGTTTTCTCGTGGCTTCTCCCACGGGTTCCTGGACGGAACGAATCACAAGGTCCTGGTCCGGGGCGACTACGCCAAGAAGAGAGGCATCCTTCTCGGTGTTGTGCAGTCCATTACCAAAGTCGGGCGTCAGGCTCAGCGTGGCCGCGCCGGTCAAGCCGGGCGACGGCCTGGTTTTCGACGGCGACGAAACGACCGGCCGGCGCCGAGCAAGGAGGCCGGGTCTACGAGGTCATCCGTCTGGGTCAAGAGTCCGAAAGACACCGACTGCGACTGATCCGGATACCGGCTCTGCCGGTCCGCGTCGAGCTACGGTTCGGTCGGGAAGACATCGACTTGCGTGGGCTCGACGTCGGCCAACGGGTCTGGAAGACGGACGACCCTGAGCTGACTCGCCGGCTTCGCCGGTCTTTTGAAGGACCGCCGGCTCGCAAGGTGGACCTGGACCTTCGGGTTGAGGCCATTGCCGGCGAGCCGCTCCGACTCGACGGGCCTGGCCGCGACCGGCGATCGAGCCACCGTGCAATCGGCCGAGCCGCTGGCGAAGGCCGAGACTCAAGCCGCCGACAGCGCCCTCTTCTCAACCCAGCTTGGTCGCCTGGGCGGGACGATCTATCAGCTCCGCGGCCTGGAGGCGACCATCGAGGGCCGGCCGATGGTGCCGATGAGCCTGCTCAATCAGTTGCGCCGAGAGCTGGTGGACCGGCTGGAGACGATCGGCCTCGGCTGTGCCGGCACGCTCGCTCGCGGCCGAGCCGGTCCTGCCAGGGCTCTTCGCGACGCATCCAGGCCGAACGGGAACGACAGTTGAGGACCATCGCGATCGACTCCCGACGCGGTCGAGCTGGCGGTCTTGTGTCGCCGCACCGACCAGATCGAGGCGGCCGTCGGGATCGGTATCTCCACGATCTACGCGGATTATCAGGACATCAAGCAATATGCAAGCGCGGTGGCGGCGGCTCACCGTGGGTCGGCGGCCATCTACCTGGCCACTCCGCGCATCGAGAAGCCCGGCGAGGCGAACCTCTTCGGCTATATGGCCAAGCAAGGCGCCGATGGAATCTTGGTCCGAAACGCCGGCGGCCTGGCCTTTTGCTCCGAGCGGGGCATCCCGTTCGTGGCGGATTTCTCGCTCAACGCGTCCAATCCACTCACCGTCGAGCTGCTCAAGGACCGAGGTGCCGCGCGGGTGACGGCCTCCTACGACCTCAACGTCGATCAGCTCCTGGACCTGCTCGACGCCACGCCCCCTTCGTGGCTCGAGGTTGTGATCCACCAGCAGGTTCCGATGTTCCACATGGAGCATTGCGTCTACTGCGCGTTCCTCTCGCCGGGCACCGACGCAACCAACTGCGGCCGCCCCTGCGACCATCACGACGTCAAGCTCCGCGACCGAGTTGGCAAGGAGCATCCGCTCAAGGCGGACGTCGGTTGTCGCAACACGCTCTATAACGCAGTGCCGCAAACGGCCGCCGAGTATTTGCCCCGGTTACAAAAACACGGCGCCCGTTCCTGCGGGTCGAGTTTCTCGACGACACCCCCCAGACTGTTGAGCGTACGTTGACAATCTATCGGGAAGCCTTGGCGGGCAAACGCGACGTCAAAAGCGCTTTGGCGCGAGCTGAAGGCCGCCAACCAATACGGCGTCACGCGTGGACCGCTGGCGGTGCTCTAAGACGGATCGTGAGCTGGGAATGGCGATTTGGTCGCGGAAAAAAAGTCAACGGCTCGACACAAGCCGAGAACCCGGATCGGGAGCAGAAGCTCCTCCGACAGATTCTGTAGGAGCCGGCTCTGTCCGGCGATCGCTCTAGCCTTCACTCGATCCTTTGATTAGTTTCGCGATATGGAACACGTGACGGTCGGCTTGATCGGGCTGGGGACAGTGGGCACCGGAGTCGCGCGGCTGCTGACCGAGCATTCTGAACGGATCACGCGGCGGGCAGGCGGGCCGGTCCGCTTGGCCGGGGTTGCGGTTCGCGACCCGGATAAACCACGCGCTGGGCGACTGGATGGCGTTCGGATCACGACCGACGCGTCCCAACTGATCGACGATCCCGAGATCGACGTCATCATTGAAACCATGGGGGGGACCGAGCCGGCGCTCCAGTATGTGCTGGCTGCGCTTGCGGAAGGGAAACATGTCGTCACGGCAAACAAAGCACTGCTGGCCGAGCACGGGGTCAAGGTTTTCGCCCAGGCACGAGCCTCGGGCCGCGCGGTCGCCTTCGAGGGGAGCGTCGGCGGCGGAATCCCAATCGTCCAGGCGTTGGGCGTCGCGCTGGCGGCGAACCAGGTTCAGAGCCTGGCCGCGATCGTCAACGGCACCTGTAACTTCATTCTGACTCAGATGACCAGCGAGGGTTTGGCGTACGACGAGGCCCTGAAGCAGGCCCAGCAGCTCGGCTATGCCGAGGCCGATCCGACCCTCGACGTCGACGGCACCGATACCGCGCACAAGCTGGCGATCCTGGTCCAACTGGCGTTCGAGGCCAATGTTCGCCTGGACGCGATCCCTCGACAGGGAATCGACCGCCTGCATCTGGCCGACCTCAAGTACGCGGGCGAGCTGGGCTACAACATCAAGTTGCTGGCGCTGGCCAAGCTGTCGGAGGGGGGCCTGGAGTTGCGCGTCGCCCCGACCTTGGTCAAGCGAGGGACGCCCCTGGCCGAGGTCCGCGGCCCTTACAACGCGGTCCGCGTGGTCGGCGATGCCGTGGGCGATACCCTCTTCTACGGCCGAGGCGCAGGTGCCATGCCAACCGCATCGGCGGTTGTCGGCGATCTGATCGATGTCGTCACCGGCCGCGCCGGCCTCCCCTCACGGCTGCTGAATCTCTGGTCCGAGTCGGCACCTCCGGTTTCACTGACACCTCCCAGCTTGATCAAGAGCCGGTATTACCTTCGCTTCACGATCGCCGACCGTCCCCGCGTCCTGGCCAAGCTCGCGACCATCCTGGGAGAGCACGGCATCAGCATCGCCAGCGTCATCCAGCACGACCCGGGCGATGATGCCCCCGAGCAAAGTCCGGTCCCGCTGGTGATCATGACTCACCACGCCATTCAGGCGGACCTGCACCTCGCCTTGAGCGAGATTGACCGCCTTGATGTCGTTCACGCACCCAGCGTTTGCATCGGTGTCGAAGACTGAGATTGCCAGGTTTCGCCATATCGCCTTAACATGCGAACACAGAATGTGGGATCGTCCGCGCCGGCGGACTGCGGCCTGTCCGGCCGCCGCGAACCGGTTCCACAAGTTGAATTGTGCCCAGACCGAACAGTACCAACGACAGGGAGGTCGTGGTGATGTCGGAAACCATGGAACCGGCTTGTGGTCGCGCGTGGGCTGCGCAGGTTGCCGCTGTCTTTTTGATGTTGAGCATGGCTGGATGCGCGTCGATGACGCAAGACGTGGACTTGTACTACCGCCAAATGGATTACAACTACAAAGAGGCCAGGAACAGGGCGAAGAAGCAAGCCGCCTCGCTCGAGCGGCAGGCGAGTGTGATGGCCGCGTCGGGAGATACGCAGAAAGTTGCAAAAGGACCCAGAAGGAGATCGAACGGATCAAGGCATGGGAGGCGAAGTGCGCCAAAGAGGAGAAGCGTTTCGAGAAGGCCGCCGAATGGACGGAGGAGCACTTCCACCTCGAGAAGCCTGCCATCGCGGGCGAACCAACCGGTCTTCGACCAGAGGACGAGGGTGTTTCGTTGCAACCCTCGGAAATCAAGAATCCCTGAGAACCGCGACAGTGTGATCATGCCCATGTCTTCAGCCGCATTGAAGTCGAACGTCGAGTGAGGACGTTACACCCATGCCCAGCACCAAGTATGTCATCGTGATTCCCGACGGGGCCGCGGACGAGCCGTTCGAAGCGCTTGATGACTACACGCCGCTTCAGGCGGCGCGGCTTCCCGAGATGGATTGGATCGCGCGCCAGGGGGTCATTGGCCGGTCGCGAAATGTGCCCAACCGCTTCCTGCCGGCCAGTGACGTCGCGACGCTCAGTCTGTTCGGCTACGACCCCGAGAAATACTACACCGGCCGTGCCCCTCTGGAAGCCGCGGCCATGGGGATCGCGCTGGGGCCGGACGACTGGGCGATCCGCTGCAACCTCATCACCATTCGAGACGGTCGGCTCGCCGACTTCACGGCCGGACACATCACCAGCGCCGAGGGCCAGGCCCTGATCGAATCGATTCAGGCCAAGCTGGGTCGTCCCGGGATCGAGTTTCACCCCGGCGTGAGCTACCGCAACTTGATGATCTATCGAGGTCAGCCCGGCGAAGCGCCGTTCACCGACGAGACCGTGACCACCCCGCCACATGACCACCCCGATCAACCGGCGGCGAACCACATGCCCCGCGGTCCGGGTGCCGATCTGCTCAAAGAGCTGATGAGCCAGGCCGCGACGCTGCTCGAAGGCCACCCCGTCAACCAGGCCCGCATCGCGGCCGGTAAATCACCGGCGAGCGCGATCTGGCTCTGGGGTCAGGGCAAAGCACCCAGCATGCCCAAGTTCGCCGAATTACGCCAATTGAACGGTGCCATCATCTCGGCGGTCGACTTGGTCCGGGGCGTCGGTGTTCTCGCCGGTTGGACCAGGATCGACGTTCCGGGCGCGACCGGATACCTCGACACCGACTACGCCGCCAAAGGCCTGTACGCCATGGAGGCGCTCGAAAAGTATGACATTGTCTGTGTCCATGTCGAGGCACCGGACGAGGCCAGCCACGAGGGACGGGCCGACGCCAAGGTCGAGGCTCTGGAGCGGATCGACAGCGACATCGTCGGCCCGCTCCGCAAGGCTCTGGAAGCATACCCTCAATGGCGGATCCTGATCGCGCCCGACCACTCGACCTTGCTGCGGACCCGCGCCCATGACCGTGCGCCGGTCGTCTGGGCCATGGCCGGAACCGGCCTGCCCGCGTCGGGCAGACCCTACGATGAGCTGTCGGCCAAAGACGCGCGGGGGCCATTTTTCGACCAGGGCTACCGCTTGATGGATTGCTTCCTTGACCTGAGCTGGAATGGAAAGGCATGAGCGGATCGCAATGTGGTCGGAAGCACCCGCAAGCTAATACTGCTTCGCCGGATAACTCGGTGGGGAATGGCGAGCGGGGAGCGTCGAGCTCCCTGTCCTTCTGTTCGTCAGTTCGCCGACGCACGGTCGTTATCAACTTGATCGACCTGCGATCGACTCCCGCATCGTGGCTGGTGAACAGGAAGCTGACGGTCCCGGCTCGCCTTCAAGGAGTCGCGGTCCTACGACTAGCAACCTGCAAACGGGTTTGTAGATGATAGCGCAGCAATTATAGACGCGCTCGGAAAACTTCAGTATCCCTCTTCCGGACATCCCAACCAAACGCGCGGAGCATCAAGTTCCGGCTCGATCCAGCGTGATGCGAGGCGAAGCGCCTGCTCGCGCTCATCCGCGTTTGGATGCCTTCGCTGAATGTCCATCAGCGCGAGCTGCTGCACGGCATGATTGAGCAACCGAACACGCTCGAGCTTTTGAGCGGGCGACATCTTGCGGTAGCCCTCGATCAAAAGCGCGTGAATAGCCGGGTGGGTGTCATCGGGCACCGAGTCGATCGTCGGGAGCGTAGGATCCATTACGATGACTCCACCAAACCCTGAGTCAGACCAGACCGGGGGCCAGAAACCGCCGATCCCTTGAGACTCCAGAGCTGTTTTCCGCCGGCATCCATGCTCTTCCAAATACCTGCCGTTGAATCATAGCGCGCGCACCGCATCGAGATACAAGTTTAGGCTAAGGAACGAGCCGAGAGGAGAAAACGGGACGGGTCCGATTTTCAACCCATCGATCCACTCGCCGGACTGCCCAGTTTATCGATATCGGACCGGTCCCGCTTCTCGCGATCCCGCTTCTCCGCTCGAACACGGATTGTCTCGATGCTCAGCGAGTGAAGGGATCGGCCGGGAAATTCAGATCCAATCGAAGCATCTGAAAATCCGGGAGGATTCGGAGCCGGTCGAAGTCAGGTTCGGCGTCGAGCATCTCACCGTTGCGGAAGCCCAGGGTGACGGCCGAACTCAGGGCCCTCATTGCCGCGGCGAGGTGCCCATCGCGGACCGCCGACCGCCCGGCGCTGGCGGGGCCCGGACTCGCGATCGGCCAGCGTGGCGAGCAGGGTCTGGGCCCGCGCAGGGGGAGGAAGTCCTGGTCCATGCTCGGGGATCATGCGATCGAGCAATTCGGCGGCCCGGCTGGCGTGGCTCGCGGCCTCGGCCGTGCGCCGTCGTCCAAGAGAGCCCCGGCGAGGGCGAGCAACGCCTGTCCGCCTTGAAAGAGGACCTGGTTCTCGTGGGGCCAGGCATCGACCAGCGGCCGATGGAGCTCGACCGCCTCGACGGCGGCCGCGAGCGCGTCCGGTTTTCGTCCGGCCAGGCGCGCGATCCGGGAGAGGCCGGCCAGGTCATACCCCACGTGGAGCCGGTAGCCGCCCCGGGCCGGGTGCCTCGAGGCCATCGCCCGGCGGACCACAAGTCCCGCCTCGGCGTCGCGCTGGGCCTCGTCGAGTCCGGCCGAGCCGCGCCAGGGCGGCCGCGCGGCCGCGGTAGGCCTCGGCGGCCATCGCCGCGAGGTAGTTGTCGCCCGGTTCGTCCGCGGCAGCCCGCCCGAAGCCCTCGACCGCCCGGTCGAAGTAGGGGAGGGACTGGTCGGCGGACCGGTAATTGGCGAGTCAAGTACCGCCGACTTGTACGACGTCCGCGCCACGATCGATCGCAAACTGAGTGTTGCTGGGATTGCGGGCGACGATCTCTTCGCGGATCGCCACGACGCGACGGAAACCGGACTCCGCCTGGCGAAACTGTCCCAGCTTGACCCGGGCCTCGGCCGCGAAGAAAGTCGACGCGACGACGCGTGACAGCAGATCGGTCCGATCCGGCGAGCGGGCCGCCTCGGCCTCGGCACCGGCCGCCTCCCGGTCGAAAATCGGCAGCGGGTTTGAGGAGTAGGCGGCCAATGCCTCGGCGAAGCTCGCGGCCGCCTCTTCCCACCTCCCGAGGTCCGCCAGGAGGTCGCCCCGGGCCACGAGGCAACACCGGAATACCTGGGTGATCTTGAAGACCGACGGATTCCGCTCGACCATCGGCCGGATCAGCTCCGCCGCGGAATCGTAGGCCGCCAGCGCCTCGGCCGTCCGCCCCGTCGAGGCCAGGACGTGTCCGATCACCATCTCCGTCCAACCCAGGAAATGCCGGTAATAGGTGTTGGTGGGGTAGGCCCCGACGAGCTTCCGCCGGATGGCGCGGGCCCGCTCGAAGTCGGCCTTCGCCTCGTCGAGCCGCCCCGAGGCGAACGACCAGTATTTTCCCCGCGAGCCGTAACACGTGCGCGAGCTTGGCCTGGGCGGCGACCGAGTCGCGATCGACGCCGGCCAGCCGGTCGTAGAGCGCGACGGACTGATTGAACTGATCCGCGGGCCTCGGTTGGCTGGAGGAAGGTGATCGCATAGACGCCTCCGCTTTCCATCAGGCATTCCGCCATCAGGATCTGCGTCTCGCGATCGTCCGGCGCGGCGGCGAGGACCCGTTGGAGCGAGTCGATCGCCTTCGCGAGATGGTCGAGGGCCTTGTCCGTCTCGCCCGGGCCGATGTAGATGGCGAGTCGCTCGTGCGCCAGTCCGCGGACGGCTTCGGCGTCCAGGGCGAGCCGAGGATCGCCGGCCGCCCGCAGACCCTCGGTCAGGGCGGCCGCCTCCTCGGCCTGCGCCGCGAACTCCTCATAATGATGGAGCTCATAATTCAGCCAGCCGGCGGCGACGAGTTCGCGGGCCAGGTCGAGTTTCGCGGGGTCGACCGGCCCGGTCCCTTCAGCCAGGGCACGGCGGACGGCCAGGGCCTTCTGGCGGACCTCCAGCGCCTTCGCCTTGTTGCCGATCTGGTCGGTCAGGCCGCCGAGCTCGTCGTAGGCACGCCCCAGGGCCGCCCGGGAGGCCCGGTCGGTCTGGCCCCGGAGCAGGGCCTCGAGCTTGCCGTAGAACTCCGAGGCCCCGCCGAGGAGGCGCGTCCGAAGGTTCTCGAATTGAGGCTCCTTGAGCAGGACGTCCTCGCTGACGCCGGAATGGAACGTGCGGATCGCCTCCTGCGCCAGCTCGAACCGTTGCTGAACGCGGGTCTTCTCGACTTCCACCCGCGCCTTCTCGGCGGCGAGCTCCGAGGTTCTTGGCGCTGCAGCCGACGGTTAGCCTGCTCCTGGACCGCGATCACCGCCGCGACCCCACCGACGGCCGCCAGCACGACAGCCGCGGTTAGCGACGCCACGCCTGGCCGCCGCCTCGCCCAGAGCCCGAGCCGCTCAAGAGACCCGACCGGCCGCGCCGAGATCGCACGGTTCTCCAGCCAGCGGCGGAGGTCGTCGGCGACCGCTTGGGCCGAGCTGTAGCGGCGTCGCGCGTCTTTCTCCAGGCATTTCAGACAGATCGTCTCCAGGTCGCGGGGTACGCGCAGGTTGAGCTTGCGGGGAGGCTCGGGCGGTCGGTCGCGGACCATTGCCAGAGTGTCGATCACGCTTTCGCCCGCGAACGGCGGCCGGCTCGCCAGCAGGGCATACAGCACGGCGCCCAGGCCGTAGACGTCGGTCGCCGTGGTGATCGATCCCCGACGACGGCCGGCGGCCTGCTCGGGAGCCATGTACGACGGGGTGCCCAGGATCGCCCCTGAGAGCGTCATGCCGGCGTCGTCCTCGACCCGCTTGGCCAGGCCGAAGTCGGTGACATGGGGGTGACCCTCGACGTCGACCAGGATGTTGGCGGGCTTGAGGTCACGGTGGAGAATCCCACGCATGTGGGCGTGGTGCACCGCTTCGGCCACCTCGGCCAGCAGAGCGGCGACGGCCTTCGGGCTGTCCTTGAACTCGTCCAGCCGGTCGGCGAGGTTGCCTCCTTCGACCATTTTCATGCTGAAGTACCGCTGGCCATCGTGTTCGCCGACCTCGTAGACCGCGACGATCCCGGGGTGGTCGAGCAAGGCGACGGCCTCGGCCTCGTTCTGGAACCGGCGAAGATCGACCTCGTCGGCGAGGACGCCGGCCTTGATCATCTTCAGGGCCACCGGTCGGTTCAGGCTCACCTGGCGGGCCTGGTAGACGACCCCCATGCCGCCACGACCCAGCACCTGCTGAACCTCGTAGTCACCGAAGTACCGGATGGTCGTTCCATGCGACAGAACGCCGTTACCGGAACCCGACCCGTTGGCGTTCGTGACCGTCGCCGCGTCGGGTGGGGGCGTCGATGAATGATCGGCATTGGCGGCCGGATCACCGGCGGTTGTCCCATCGGGGTCGGTTGCGATTGTTCCGCCTACCGAGGGCGCGGCGACGCTCGTCGCCGGTGCGAACTCAGCACCCTGGACAGTTGGCGATGCGGAGCCCTGTGTCGGCTCGCCCGCTTGTCTCGCAGCCTTGTATCCGGCCAGAAACAAGGTCAGCTCGGCACGAAGGTCGGGGTTTCTCCCCAGGAATTCATCCGCCGCGGGGGGATTGCCACCGGCGGCCGCGGTCTGGTACTCGGCAACGGCGTCGTCTAGCCGTCTCTTGCGCTCTTCGTCGGCCGGCATCGTAAGCTCGTTCATCGCGGACCCTTCTCATCTTGATCCCGCCAAGCCACCGCCTTGGATTTCGAACTCAGTCGCGGAAGTCCCGCGGCCGCCGGGCCGTCGGGCTCGCCCGAATACGAGGGCCGTGTAATTCGTCAGCGGAATGTCCGAAGTTTGATCTATCGCGGCACCAACGCGTGGGATCATCCTACCTGGTTGACCAAGCAATCGCCATCTTCGAGCGAGTCGAACGTTTCGTCTCGGCATCTTCGACGCGAAAGTTCAGCCGACCTGATAGCGCCCTACGATCCATGCGAGGGGTGCCAACGCGAACGCTCCCGTGGGAAACTAGGTCGTCTGCTCCAATTCTCTCGCTCACAAATTGTGCCAATCGGTCCCTTCGCCTCCCCTTCGACGCAAAGAGATCGTGAATGTTTCGCCATGTGCCCCTGAAATCGAATCAGCGATTCCGCATGGAACCCCCTTGGCGGTCAAACTCCTCACCCCGAGCAGAGGCAATGGCGGTCGACTCGATGTCGTTAAAACACGGAAATGTCAGCCTATTTTACTAATCCCCCTCGTTTTTTCACTCATTCCGCCACCATCCCGGCCGAGGCGCACACGTTCCCCTGATGAATCAAATTATGCGTGATTGCGTACAGCGTCGCTACGATCCGACACTTCTTCTCGCCTCGCACCGGCATTTGTCGCAACCCCCGGTTGCGGCTCATCGCGTTCACCCATTCCGCCGTCTGGGCGCGGAGCTTGTAGATCGCCTTCGACGCCTCCTCTCCCATCCGTTTCCGCCATTCCGCCGTGTGGTCGGTGTCGTGTGGCTTGCGGGCGTACGGATCCTTGCCCGCCTTCTTCTGCTTGTCCGCGTCCTTCACCGGGGCGTACACCTTGCAGCCCTGAGCCTCCGTCGAATCAATCGCGTCCAGAGATGCGAATCCACCATCCACGAGCATTTCGTCGGGAGCCTTCTCGTAGCGAGTCTGCAACTGGTCGAGCATCGGCGGCATTTGTTCGCTGTCGGTGCCGGCGTTGGTCACGTCCACCCCCACAATCAGACCGCTCGCCGTGTCGGTGGCGAACTGGACGTTGAATCCGGGACGGCAGCCGCCGTCGCTGAACTTGATGGCTCGCGCCTCGGGGTCGGTGGTCGACGCCCTCGCCTCCGACGATTTCTCTTTTCTGCCCCTGTCTCGTTCCTGCTTTTTCTGCCGCAATTCCTCGCATTCCTGCTTCGCGTTCTCGATCCGCTCCTGTCGTTCCTTGGCCGCGCAGTTCGCGCACGGCGCGTTGCCGTCGGGTCAATTCGTCGGGATTGGTTTCGGCGAGATTCTTGAGCGTCTCGACCTGCTGCTTCGCCTCTTCCAGCAACTCCTCGAGACGACCGGCGGTGCGGAACGAACCCTGGCCGGCGTTGGCCCGCACCCGCATGCCGTCCTGCGCCACCCGATCCATGGTCACCAGGCCCTCGTCCATCAGCGTGGCGACGATCTGCGTGAGTAGCTCGTCCCACTTCTGGCCCCCTTGAGAACGAAAATCGGCGAGCATGTGGTAGTTGACCGAAACCCCGCCGCAAAGCCACTGATAAGCGAGATGATTGTTGCAAAGGCGTTCGAGTTCCCGGGCGCTGCCGACGCCTCTCAAGGTGGCGAAGACCCAAAGCGCGACGAGCAACCGAGGATCGGTGGCGTTTCGGCCGGCACGACGCTCGATCGCCTTGACGTCGTTGAGCCAGGCGTCGAGATCGAGTCGGCAGACAAGGCTCCAGACGATGCGTGCCTGGGAATCGGGGTCGAGGCGTTCCTCGAGCGACTCCCAGTTCATTTCGACCTGGTCGCGGTTCGGGACGCGAAGCCTGGGGACGCCCCGTCCCTGCGGGCCAGCGGCCTGCTCGGGTGTGGGAGCGGGAAGGTCGTCGGAATTGAAGGGGAGGGCGTTCAAGAGAGCCTCGCGCTGGGGGGCCGATACGAGACGGGGGAACATCGATGCTTAGAATTATAGCATGATCACACTTTCAGTACAATAGGGCTTTTTGAAAAAATCACAGCCTCTGATGCGTCGAGCTCTTTTCGAGATCGGCGTTAGTGCATGCGCCCCGAGACGGCAACTTGTTCTCACGATTCCCACCAGCGAACGAGTTCTCTGACCCGTTCCGAATTGTGCCACGCCAGTCGATAAAGAATCGCCTGATTCTCCGATAATGAGTGGGCCTGCGCGGTGGATGCCGCAGCGTGTCCCATACCATCCTTCAACGCCTGCTTTTCTTCCTCGGTGATATACCATTTCATCGAGAGGCGCCCGGGCTTTCGAAGACGATGGTCGTGAAGAAATCCTTCTGCTGTTTCGCGGTCCTGAACCATTCGCACACGCCGTGGACTTGCTCGTCGTTGCGATAGGAATTGATCCCGAATCTCGCGCCCTTGAGCGCCTTGAGTGGGCGATCCCGTTACGCGCCTCACACGCGGCCCGGGTGACCAGGCCACGCCCGATCTGGATGGCATCACAAGCGAGGCGCGTGCTCGATCGGGCCGCGAAGAAAGTTTGACCACGTCGCGCCGCCGGAAAAGCGTATACTGGGTCGAAGACAATCATGTGACAGAATGGGAGATGCAATGCTGACACCCGAGAGCAGATCCGAAATCTGTGGGATCAACCAGGCGTTCGCTGTTCAGTTCGCCCGAGAGCTGGCCAATCGGCCGTGCGGTCAGTGGTTCGACCCGGTCGTAGTGAGCGACTCGCAGAAGGAACGCAAATACGAGGCCTCGGCCCCATATCTGGCGCGGCAAAAAGAGAGGACGTTGGCCCACGAAACGGAGTTGCGCGAGGTCCCCAAGCAACGTTCCGAGTCGCTCCCGCCACCGAGCTCGAAGCGCCGACGCCGCGCTGAACCCAGGCGTCGGCCAGTGTTCCCCGAGCTCTTTTTTGGTTGGTTAAGGCGTACGAGCACTAACGGAACAGCAAAACGGGACACGTTTGATATTCAACTAATCGCTCTACCGGGCAACTGCCAGTTTCTATTCGGATGTCTCGGAACCATCGGTTTCCTTGATGCTCCGGAGCTGTCACGCTTTTCGGCTCCAATATCGGGCCCGTCCCGCTTCTTGGCTCCTCGGACCTGTCCCGCTTCTTGGCTCCAGGTATTTGCGGTTTAGGGTCATCGTCACTCTCGTCGTCAGAACAAATAGCTTCGGCAAGTTTGTACGATTCTTCCAACAGTGGGGTAACCTCCATGCTAACCCTGATCAGTTCCTCTTCAAGTTCTATTGGTAAATTTAGAATTCTATCTATTCCTATTTTCTCTACCTCACCTAATATGCCCGCGCATATGTAATATCATTAAGATGATAGGGCACAGTTTTATAGTGGGCAAGGCTGTTCCGCCACTGTTGAACTTGGTGAATCCGCTTTTTCAACTCCTCTGAAAGCTCTCTACCGGAAACCAAAGAAAAGAGCCAACCAATCTTAGATTCAGAGTTATTTCGGATCGCCTGAGTAACCTCATCACGACCCAGCCCGCATTTCCGTTCGAGCATCTCCCTGTAAAACAGATTGATTTTATGCTCAATCGCAGTCGCTATCAGAACCAGAGCGACAAGTATACGTCCATTTCCAGCGGCCCTCTTTTGCCGACGCTACAAACTCCTCATCAATTACGTAAACCGCCTCCCAGCCTTCGACCATATCCAGGTTTTCAAGTACCACCGACCAGACATAAGCACGGTCGCTGATTCGGTCTTTGTCATTTCTTTTCGGCAAGAAGTGCAAACAAAAGATCGGGCATGAATTGCCTAGCAACTGCGTGTAAAGCGTTGCTGAGTTCTTCATCAGTCATTTTAACGCCCGGTCTGACCGCTCTGTTTACGCTTGTAACATCATCACCTAGAGAAAAACCAGAGTATTCAGATGCCTGCTTGAGGAACGCTCACTGTACAGAGTACGGCCGATGAACACAGACGCCTATTTCTGTTTCAAGGTTCACGTCTGTAAACACCCGATCGGTCAGCTACATGGCCAACTAGATCGTGGAGAGCCATTACCGCTTCTATTGAAGCCGAGATCGGTGCCGCCGATGATCCCAACCGGAGTAGTTGGTGAACGCCCAGTAACGATTGGCCGGACGATCCCGCTCGCCCCTGCCGAGGTTCGCCGCTTGTTAAGTTCGCCCGTAAGTGGCACCCTTCCTTCGGGGCGATTTGGCTTCCCCCATGCAATCACCTCGCCTGCAACACGCCGTCTCGCGGGATTTCCTCAAAATGTCACCACGCCAGTCACTTGGCCCTCCCCGAGGCGTCATCTGTTTCTGTCGAGACGCGAAACATCCCCGCGTCCATCAACAACTTCTTGACGACATTCTGCATTTCGCGTCTTGGAACCAACGGCTTGGATTCTGACCCCAGCCGAACGCCAAGATGAATCTCTTGTCGTCCGTAAAATAAAATCCGGTCACTTCGACCGTTCCCTTGTCACGACTCAACCGAAGCGCGAAGCTTCTTTCGCAGCCTTCGCCGAACTCCGGCCCTGGCAGCAATTCCAGACCGATTCCGGCTTGAGCCATCAGAGATGGCACCGTTTCCAAGAAATCGTCCGGGCAGGTGTAGATTACCCCCGACTCGGCCATGACAGTCTCCCCTACATGTCGCCGCTGCCGAGCGCCGCGACAATTCCCGCTCGAAGTCCCTATTCTACTGCGAATGAGGCTTCATCCGTCCTTGCAAGACGGTGAAAGGAGGCGCGGCCACGGCCGCAAAAAAATCGCGGTATGGACCGGGGCTAACGACACGACGGTCAGGGCCATGTTTTCATCAGCCCAGGGTCACGGCCGATCGACCCGGACGTTCCGGAACACGACGGGACGCAAATTGGTACGCCCCGCTAGGTATAATTCGACCAAGGTGAATCGCGTGACGTCGTCGGGCAAAATGCCCATCTTCAACGGAATTTCGACCTCGACCCCTTTCGGCAGCGACACTCCCCGGACGGCGTTCATGGGATTCCTCACCTCAAAGCTTTTCCCGCTCCTCGTGATCGCTCGCACGGTTGAACTGGATCGAATGGGGCACCTTCAGGCTCGTCGCACTCACGATCATCGTCCATTCGTTGCCTTCGACGGTGCTTCCTTGACCTTGAAGTCGACACCCTCATAGTTCACCCTCGCAATCGAGGCAGTCTTGGCGAGCTCTTTCTCGTCTTTGGCCCCGTCTTTGTTACCTGCCGCGGCTTCATCCGGCCCGGTCGTCCCGTCACCGACATTGACGTTCCTGAACACGACTGGATGCACGTTCGAATACCTGCCGGGACCAAAGCCACCTGGAGGCGGGTTGAATTCGATCATCGTGAACTGCCTGGCGTCATCGGGCAAAGTGCCCATCTTCAAGGGAATCTCGATCTCGACATCTTTCGGTAGAGACACTGTACTCCGTGGCCGACCCCCATCGGAGTCTTGATCTCGAAGGTTCGCCCGCCCTTCATGATCGCTCGCCCGCCTCTGAAATGGATCAAATGGTCCATCTTCAGGCTGGTTGCGGTCACGATCAGCGTCCATTCATCGCCCTCGAGGGAGCTCTCTTTGACCTTGTATTCGACACCATCAAAGACGATGGGACGAGTGGCTGCTTTGGTGAGCGCACGTGTGGCGCCTGCCTCGGCTTTCTCGGTGTTCTCTATGACGATCGCGTCCGGCTTCGCGGTCCGCGGAATGTCGAGCAAGGCGATCTTGCCGCCACTCGACTGCAGGTACGGCGTTTGTCGCTTACTCTTCATGCGTGAAACGTAGTCGGGCACCTTGTCCTGGGTGTAGGCGGCGAGCTCGGCGAGGGTGACCTGGTTGTTGTGGTCGGCGTCGGCGTGGCCTTTAAGGCCCTCGATCACGTAGTGGAAGAAGACGCCGTGACCGCCGCCGAGTTCACGTGCATCCCAGGCGACCTCGCCGTCCGAACAGGCGAATAGCGCGGCTACCGACGGCGGAGGCGGCGGCGGCTGAACGGGATGGCGCCCGACTTTCCTTCAGTCGGGTCGTTCTGGCAGGCGTCGACCAGCATGACTTTCACTCCCGCTCGGCTCCCTTGAGCATGGCGTAGAGCGACGTCGAGCGAGATCAGGGTCTCGGGGTCGGTGATGTCGGCGTCGATCGGACAAAAGAAGGCGCCGGGAGTGGAACCTCTGTCCCTGCGTTTGACCCCGTGGCCAGACAAGGCGACGAGCAAACTGTCCGTCGGCTTCCGGTCCCTTCGCCAGCAGGTCGAATTCCCGGCGGATGTTCCGAACGCTGGGAAAGAACCGCGTGTCCTCGTTGCCGCGCTTGATGGTGAGCACGCGGACGTGCTCGGGGCGATAGCCCGACTCGATCAGCATTTCGGCAAGCTGCTCGACGTCGCGCTCGGTGTAGGGAAGCGGGCGGAACCCGATCCCTCGGCGGTATTTGTCCACGCCGACCAGGAGGGCGAGTTTCTTGCCCTCGGCCGCCGACGCGGACAGAGAAAAACCCGTGCAGACAACGCACAGGGCGGCGAAAGCGAACCAGCGACAAACGTTGGCTGATGACATACCTGCGTCTCCTCGACAAACCATCTCTTGGATTCTCGGTCACAGCTTATCGTAACGCACCGTCACCGCCGCGAGAATCCACCGATGTGGCGCTTGACGGTTTCATAAGGGCGTCGATCGGCCGCCGGGTACGATCTCTGTGGCCTGGCCCGGCGTGCCGTCCTCGTCGGCTGGGGCGCTGGTTCTCGCGTCCCAGGCGGCGGCGAAGGTCACGGTGATCGCGCCGATATTGGCCGGGTTCTTCAGCAGCACAGCTTGCTGGGTGGTCCCTGGGCAGGTCGGCGACCAGGAAGACGCTCGACCGTCTTGTCGTTGCGGAACCAGCCGAGGACGTCGCCGGACGGTGCGGCGCTTGACGATCGACATGCTCGTTGTTGTTGGCCTTGTCGTCGCGGAAGGTGAACATGCTCAGGCCGTCAACGGTGACGGTCGAGGCAGCGTCGTGGCCGGCCTCGTTGATGATCCGCACGGCGACCGCCTCGCCCGGCTGGACCTTCAGGAACGGCATGCCCTGCGGACCTCCACCGCGCGGGCCGGAACGCCGCGTGGCGCGGCGCCTGCTGGCCGATGCCGGGGCCACCAGCATCTCGATGGCGTAGGGAGCACCCGCCGGCCGGATCTTCGTCCCCTCGATCTCGAACAGGCCGGGCTTGTTGTCGAGGCTGTCCAGGAGCCTCCTTGTTTTCTCGCACCTCGGCCGGGGCGGTGGGGGGACGGAAGACGTTGGCGTCGGCCATCATGGCGAGGTCCTTGGGATCGGTCATGCGCGGCTGGTGTTCGGGCGAGGTCCTTCTCCGAGTCGATCAGCACCTTGCCGTTGCGCCGCTTGACCTTGAACGCGAGCCGGCCGACCGGCGAACCCCTGGCGGACGCCGTCGGTCTCGGCCTCGCCGACGCGTATTCGCCGGAGAAGATCAGGTCGGCCTTGGTCACGGGCTCCACTCCCTGCGGCGAAGTCTGCTGATCAGCTTCTCGGTGAGCCCGGAGCCGGAGGTGTGCGTCAGGTCGCCGGTGTCGGTGATCGGGTTGACGACGATCTCCTTCGCGTTCCTCTCTTTGGCGAGCCCCACCACGTTCTTGGCAATCCCGTCGATCGCCTTGTCGAGCGTCAGGCTGTCGTCGGCCGTGCCGGTTGTCGCAGCCCCACGACGAGCACAACGCGAGTGCGAGGGGGTCTGGCAGGTCGGTCGAGAAGGCATCGAGCTGGTTCCTCGGCTAGGTTCCATGGGGCTTTGTGGCAATCCCGCTTGATGTGCCATGACGCGATGAGACGTTCGTACCGGCTCTCGCTCCGAGATCGAGAGGTGGTTTATCATTGAACCTGGTCCGTGCCAGGCCCAGCTCGCTGGCCACGCGATGGATACAGTGATTCGTCCCGCCCCTCCCAGAGCTCGCGCTTCACCGCCTTGGCGTCGAGCAACGGGCCGAGTCCGAGTTCCTGGAACTTCGCCTCGCCAGCTTGGACTGGATCTTTGCAACGTCGGGCAGGTCCAGCTCGGCGGCGACCGACTCGGGCGAGAGGTCCTGGTTGTAAAGTTGAGCGACCTCGCCGACCGGCTCGATCAGTCTCGCTGGCCGCCGTCGAGGTCGTCGCCGACGATAGAAATGGGCCCATCGCCGCGTGAGGGCGTCCAGGAACCGCTTGTTGTCCCTTCTCGAGCAGCGCGTTCATTTCCTCAGTCGGCGGGTAAAGCCGCACATTTTGCATCCGGGCGTTGGCGAATACGGCGGGATGTTTGGGATCTCATCCTGAAATGTCTTCATGCCGGTCTTGTGACAGGCGATGCATGAGAGCCCGTTGACGACTTCGGGAGTGCCCGAGGTCTCCTTGTGGTTGCGGACGATGGCGATGGCTGCAGGGCCGTCGAGCCGGGTGTCGTCGGCCCTGGCGAGCATGTAGCCCTGAAGGCCGTTGGGCAGGTGAAAGATCACCTCTCCGCCGGCCTGGACGAACGCCTGGTCCTCGAACCGATTGCCGGGAAACCTCGGCCCGAGTGGTAACAAGAGCAGGTTGCCCTCGCCTCCGCTCGACGCGAAATCGTAGCTCCGCCAGTACGCCCCGAACGGCGTGGGTGCCGCTCGACCAGCCGGTTTGCCGCGAGACCCCGCTCGTGATCAGTCCGCCGCGGCGGAGGATATCGCGGTCGAAGTTCTCTTCCAGCTGGACATTGAGCTTTAATTCCAGGTCGCGGAGATTCTTGCGGCAGCCGGAGAGCTGGTCATAGAGCGGCGGCCGCGACGCGGTCACCACGAACCAGTCGGCGCGAAGCGCCGGGAGCCGGAACCGGTCAGCCGGGCGATCTCGCTCTCGAGCTCGCGAAACGATCGTCTTCAGGGTGGTCACGCCGTACGGATAAAGCTTGGCGATCGCCTTCCAGTGTCGGCTGACCACCCGAGCTTGCGGAGGTCGATGTTTAGGATCGTATCCTCGGTCGCCTTGACTTTCTCCGGGACGACAATCTCAGACCTCCTGATCTGCGAACAGAGTAGCTTGCGGGGCGTGAGAGTTATCCGCTAGCGGGGATGAGGTTTGGGAGATCCTCGTCCGAGCGGACGAGAGTGCGGGGTGGGAAATGGAAATGGTACCTTCTTTGATTGTCAAGATCACCTGGCACTTACCAGGAGGAAGGTACCATTCCCCAAGCATTATTACCGCTGATCGCCGACGGTGCCACGCGCATCAGCGACTTCATCAGCGTCGTGCGCGAAAATGGCCAATGGACCTACTTCTGCGGCATTCAGCCGGTGTTTCAACACGCCGAGAACGACCGCCGCTCCTTTCGGATGTTTACCGCCCAACTGATCTGCCAGGGTGCGTGCCGCCAGGTGGATATCGTGCGGGCCTTCGGCGTCTCGAAGAACAGCGTCATTCGCAGCGTCGACAAGTATCGCGCCGGAGGCGTGGAAGCGTTCTACGCGCCGCGTGCGACGCGCGGTGCTTCGGTGATGACGCCGGAGGTCACGGCCCAAGCACAACAGTTGCTGGGGGCCGGTTGGAGCCGAAGAGAAGTCGCCGAGCAACTGGGCCTCAAGCTCGACACGCTCCGCAAGGCGATCCAGCAGGGACGACTGACCAAGCCCTGTCCGCTCCAGCCGGGGGAGTCAGCGCCCGAAAACGCCCCGGTTCCACAGCCGCCCACTGCCACCGACAAGTCCACGCGGGCCGTCCTTGATGCCGCGGCCGAAATGGGCACGGCATGCACCCGGCCGGACGAACGTGTCCTGGCGGCATTCGGTCTTCTGGACGGTGCTCCGACCCGTTTTGAAACCTGCCGCGATGTCTCCTTCGGCGGCGTGCTGTGCGCCTTGCCGGCCCTGGCGGAGAATGGCCTGTTTCGACACATCCACGATTGCCTGATGACAATTACGCGGCTACTACAGCACGCTGCACGTGATTGTCCTGTTGGCCCACATGGCGCTGTGCCGCATCAAGGCCGTCGAGCAGTTGCAGTACCAGCCGCCGGGCGAGTTGGGCAAGCTGTTGGGGCTGGACCGCGTTCCCGAAGTCCGTTGTCTGCGGCACAAGCTGGCCGCCCTGAGTCATCGACGACGGCCCCCAAAAATGGGCCGGGCTGCTGTCCCGAGACTGGCTGGAGGCCGCGCCGGAACTGGCCGGCGCCCTGTATGTCGACGGGCACGTTCGCCTCTATCATGGCAGCCAGACCGCGTCTGCCCAAACGCTATGTCTCGCGACAGCGATTGTGCCTGCGGGGGACCACCGACTACTGGGTCAACGACATCCTGGGCCAGCCGTTCTTCGCGGTCGAACGGCCGATCGACCAGGGGCTGCTGGAGGTGTTACAGAAGCGACATCGTGCCGCGTCTGCTCAAGGAGGTCCCCGGCCAGCCGACCGCGGCCGAACTCGCAGGCCGATCCGCTATCGCGCCCGCTTCGTGATCCTGTTCGACCGCGAAGGGTACAGCCCGGAGTTTTTCAAGGAGATGTGGCAGACCCACCGCATCGCCTGCATCACCTACCACAAGTATCCCAAGGACGATTGGCCGATCGCCGAGTTCGCCGAGGTCGAAACGACGCTGCCCAACGGCGAGCGGGTCACGCTGCGACTGGCCGAGCGAGGGACGTGGATCGGCGACCGCAAGAACGGGCTCTGGGTGCGGGAGATCCGCAAGCTGACCACCAGTGGGCATCAGGTGAGCCTGATCAGCACGGCTTTCGGCGAGTCGGCGCTGGAGGATGCTGTTCGGCTGTTCAGTCGATGGTCCCAGGAAAACTTCTTCCGCTACATGATGCAACACTTTGCCATTGATCTGCTTAACGAGTATGGCACGGAGGAGATTCCTGAGACCAAGCGGCCCGTGGTCAACCCTCAAGTGGCGGGAACTGGACCGCCAGAAACGCTCGGTCAAGTCCAAGCTGACCCATCGGCAAGCCCGCTTCGCCGCCCTGACATTGCATCCGGAATCCGACGAGGCCGCGCAGGCCAAATGGGAGAAACGCAAAGCCGAATTGGTGGAAGAGATCGAGCAGTTCGAAAACGAATTGACGGACATCAACAGCCAGTTGAAGACGACGCCCAGCCACCTGGCAGTGGGACGAGTTGCCGGAGACCGACAAGTTCCAGCGTCTGGCCCCCAGCCGCAAGCAACTGGTCGACACGGTGAAGATGATCGCCTACCGCGCCGAGACGGCGATGGCTTCCATCGTGCGCGAGGAGCTGGCCCGAACTGACGACGCCCGCAGCCTGCTGCGCGATCTGTTTCGCTCCGAGGCCGACCTGCTGCCTGATCTGGAGCAGGGGGTACTGCGTGTGCAGGTCCATCCGATGTCGAACCCGCGGTCCAACCGCGCGATCGCTCATTTGCTGGAGCATCTCAACGCGGCCGAGTTCACCTATCCGGGCACCAACCTGCGACTCGTCTACTCGATCGCCGGCCAGGCCGAAACCCCGGACTTGGCTCCAGATCAAAATCCCGCAGATCAGGAGGTCTGAATCTCCGGCTGCCAGCTCAGGCTGTTGATCAGCTTCGAAAGCCGCCGCCCGGTGGACTCGAAGAGTCTGCTCAGGGATTTTCCTGTTATTGTGCAAGTCGTTGAGCGAGAGATAGCGCTGATAGGGCCGATCGGCAGCTTGCAGGCTTTTGAGGTGGTCGCGCACGGCGGTGAGGGCCGAGCGATCGTCAACCTGCTTGCGGACGACCTCTTTGGGAAACTCGGCACCGTCGATGATCCATTTCTCGATGATCTGCCGCTCCTCGACCGACGGCTTGGGTTCTTCTTCGTCGGGCGGCATCGCGTATTCCGGGACCCCCATGTATTGCCAGACCAGCGAATCGGCCGGCTTGCCCGGTGCGATCTATGCTGCTTTCTTCTTGGTTTTGGGCGGCCTGACCAGGACGTCGCGGTTAAGCACCTTGATGTCTCTACCGACGTCGTTGGCCCCTCCGTGGCAGCGGAAGCAATACTTCTTGAGGAACGCCTGCGCCTGCTTCGCGGTCGCTTCATCAGCCCGCGCCGTCGTAGCTAGTCCCGCCACGCACGCGATCGCAAGGGCCGTTTTTCGACAGATCATCATCGACCACTCCTCGCGGAAGGGAACGTGCCGCAACCCCAGCGTCACCAATAGAGTAACAGAGCGGTACAAGGATTTCATGGTGGCATTCTTGCCACGACTCGCTGACCACCATCAGGAAAGTCAGCAAGCGCTAATCCAGCTTAAGCTACCGAGTCGTTGCCCATGCTAACCCGAAGCGTGAGCGAGCGGACCGGCGTGGCACCGCAAGCAATGGGCGGTATCCCTCGCTCACGCTTCGGGTTGGTATGGCGCTCCGCCGTCGATCCGGTGCTGATGAGCGAGGAGGCTCAAGGCCGACTGGGTCATTCCGAACACCAATTTCGATCCCCTATCCACCAGGCGACCGCTATCATGAGGTACACGTACAGCGCCGCGATGCTTTCTGGGAATCCTGTGGACTGATGATCCCGACACTTGGAGCGTTCGCCGCCATCGGCATTACGTTGGAACTTCTCGCATGGATCGCCCGCAAATTCACCGCGAAGGCCCGCAGCCCATCCTTGCGGCGAGCTGGGCGGCGCGGCCGCGATCATTTTTAGGATTGCCGGGTTACCGCTCGCCGCCTATCTCGGAACGGAAAGCGGGCTTAACGGAAAGCGAGACAGGTCCCATATTCAAACTATCGCTCGACCCACCGGACTGCCCAGTTTATCAATATCGGACCTATTCCGCGTCTTGGCTCCTGTCCCGCTTCTTGGCTCCAATCGCGGAGCCGTCCCGCTTCTTGGCTCCCGATCTTAGGACCGTGCCATGCCACCCCTATATGAGATCCGGTACCTCCCGCGGGGGAACACCGAAGAGTACTGCGGCTCTCGCGGTAACTATTACGAATTCGACGACGGCTCGCACATCAACGTGTGGTCAA
Organism: uncultured Planctomycetota bacterium; assembly: GCA_963779785.1. Taxonomy (GTDB): domain Bacteria; phylum Planctomycetota; class Planctomycetia; order Isosphaerales; family Isosphaeraceae; genus CAVRFS01. The sequence goes on along the minus strand of CAWAAW010000029.1, from coordinate 457,897 downwards.
GGCCAGTCTGGTGCCGACGATGCGGCCATTACACCGATGGTGAGTCGATCGAATCCCTCGACGAGATCGACCGGCAACTCGCGGACCTTGAAGATCCGCAGTCCGATCTCTATCGGTTCACCCAGAAGAGCCTGTCGAAACTCGGTGGAGGCTTCCGCCGATACTGGATTGAGCTGACCAAACAACGGAGGCGATGGAGGGAACAAAGGGTATCGCCTCCGCGGTGCCTGCTCTGCGGCTCGACAGACCTCGTGTTGCTTCCGGAAAGGGTGGAGGTGCCCAATCCTTGCGGCGAGGGGACGGTCGTCCTGAGCGTCATCGGCCATTGCAGTACCTCATTCAACGAGTGGTTTTTCACGCCCGAGGGCGAGCGGATCCCGAGGGAGACTTAGCCGACGTATTGGGCACCCAGCGAGTGACCATCCTGAACTTCCGCCATCGAGATACTGGCGACGGTGCGTGTCGGCAGTTCGCGGACAACGACGTCGGCGTCTGACTCGGCGGTTTTAGCAAGCGAAAATAGTGTTAATGGACCCGAATTCTTATGAAGCCGTAACGAGGCATAATCATTCGCTCGGCATAATAGTTGTCATTCCGATCTCAGAATAAAAGGTAAACCTCTGGTTGCCCCTTGTTTGCGGCATTGAATCTCGCGAGCTTGCGATCCACGGCGACCAGCCGGCGAAGCTAGCGACGATAGAAGAGCAAATCGAGGAACGCGGGAAACGGGACGGGTCCGATATTCAACTTATCGCTCCACTCGCCGGACTGGCCAGTTTACGATTTCGGACCTGACTCGCTCTTCTCTCCTTATCTGAGATTCATTCACCGATTTAGACGCCTGGTACGATGCCAACCGTAGACGCACACGACACAAACCATCACGATCAGGGCGATCACCGCGACATTAAAACCCAGAAGCGCCAAAATTCGTAGAATTTTGGACTTCAAAGCTATTGTCGCATTTTGATGACTTAAGACTTTGTCGACGTAATCCTGCTGAGCACCTTTGAATAAAAACTGGTTTGATTTTTCGTCATAATACTCAGTGTCATTCGGAAAGTCGAATTTAAAGAGGTCCGTGGTGTCCGATACAGTTTCAAGATGTTGTGTGGTCCATGATGCCGTACTCACAACCTCGTGTGGTATATTATGGAAGTGATTAGTAAGCAACATTTCAATGCTGTTTTGCCCATTCGTCCACTCCGGATCTTGGTTGAATGAGTCGACACGCCCTTTTGTCGGATACCACCCGCCTCCTTCGATCTTTCGTAATTCCAATATGGTGAGCAACTCCGCAAGTTGGGGTGGCGGGCCGAGCCGCCGATCGTCGTAAAAGAAGGCCCCAGTTTTCTCGATGCGTAGCGGGAGAAAACTTCGCGTGGCGTCAACCCATGCGGTCGTGATGGCATAGAGCTGCAACTTTCCAGGAAACCTCACTGCCAGTTCCTTGGAGAGGATGTTCGGCGGAAGCTCGTGCTCGTCTTTGTGCTCAAGAACGTATGTTTGAACGTCTCCGACGCTTTCCCTGCGGATGACGGTCATCTCATTCTCAGGGTAGGCGAAATAAGCATCGATCGGATTCCTTTCGCCGACCCAGGCGTCAGTATCGATCCCCAAGGGCGGAGAAAGCGCCTCACTATCGCGCGGCTTTGTTACTCTGATCTCCGCTCGATAGTAATCCATGCCCTCTCTCAGTCCAACCCAAACCTTGAACTGAGATTTTGAGTAATCGTATGAGGTTATCCGTGTCTGCGAAAACACAGTTTGCAGATTCATGGGGTCCGCCGGCAACCGCTTTGAGAACGAGTAACCGCTTGGAAGATCGGATTCATTGGATGCCCTAAAGACTCGCATCTGGTAGTTGCGTCTGTCTGCTCGAAATTCCTGGAGCAGGACGGATGGCTTACGTACAAGCGGATTAGTCAAACTGTTTATTGCATTTTCGTACGCTTGTAAAAACATGGCCCTCTCCCGCGGAGTTTTCGACGCGTCGTTGGATTGCTTTCTATGGTCCACCGCTGCTTTCTCGACAAGTTTGAAGTAAGCGTCAGTTTTCTCTCGTCTATGCCTCCAAAGAATGCGTAAAGTAGGAAATGAATGGTAGTTCAGTCGAAAGCCATTCACGAGGTCAGCGACGCTCGGAAGATTTCCTTGGTCTCCTTGGTCTGCGACGGAACCAGTTAGCAATGACATAATAAATAAACGTATCATAATAGTCGTCAACTTTTTACTTGAGCAAATGGAGGTCGCATTTACACAATGCGAATGGATGCCATTCCTTTCAAGGAATGCCGTGAGCTCTTTGTCCGCTCTGGAGCGGCAACGCGAAGCCGCGTCGGCACTTAATTGTAATTGGCTCATGGGCCCAAATTGATAAGAACCTTGATTCCCAGGAGCGCCCGCAGGAAATCCGACGTCGCCTCTTTAAGATTATATGACCACTCGAACATAGCCACGTATTGGCCAAGAAACCACTTGTTGACTCCACGAAATGGCCGGAGATAGTTGCGTAGCCCGGTCCATAACCCCTCCATCGTGTTGTTATGAACCTCACGCACCCCATCGCCGTCATCATCGCGAGCCCACTCTCGCTTCCCAGGGGTGTGGCACACCGCGACCCGGCCCCGACCCTTCGCCGGCAGACGGTTGTAGCCGGCCCATTCGTCCGTATTCACAAGCGTACCGGGTTTTGTCATCTTGACTACAAATTCATCCAGCGTATCTTGATCCGAATGCTCAACCACATCCAGCCGCACCTTTGCGGATTCGCGCCCCACCACCCCGATTACCGGAGGGCGGTCGTTCTCCATGGTCCCGTGGCCTCGGGCTTTGTTGGCCCGCCGCCGGGGCGGATCCTCGGGATCTTGGTGCGGCACCCCTTTTTCACCAGCATTTTGGTACATCTCATCGGCTTCGACCACCTTGTCCTCCAACACGGTCCGATCCGACCCAGCCTGGCCTTGGGCCTGCAAGCGATGGCGCAAGTCCAAGAGATGTCGCCGGCTGCCGGAGAGTTCTCGTGCCAGTTGGGAGGTGGACGTCCCTTGGGCGAAACCGCGGAGGATCAGCACCAGCTGCGAGGGAGGCCGATGGGTGCCCTGGAAGACGGTCCCGGTCCAGGCGTTAAAGACCCGGCTACAGCGCGAGCAGCGATAATCCAGCACAGGCTCACGGAAATCCCGTTGGGTGTAGAATCCCTCGGCGGCATGGCAGCGCGGGCAACGCAGGCCGGCCGGATGGAACAGATCGAGGAGGAACTGATAGCATGCATCCTCATTCATCAAGTCATGGATCGGGAAATCCATCGCCAATGCTCCTGGAAAGCGGGAGACCCTGTCTATTGAATCAGATGCGCCGATGAGCCAAAGTCAAGGGGGCAAGTTTATCAATTTCGGCCCATGAGCCGACATGTCATTGGCAACGTACAGATCAATCCGATCATCATCGTCCAGATGGGCGGCGACAACTCCGAGGCCGCGGCCGTCGGGGTCGACGAAACCAGCCGTCTTCGTGATGTCGACGAATTTCCCATTGTCATTGCGGAATACATGATCGGCAAGCGATGGAAAATCGCGGCATGCAGTCGTGCTTGTGGAGACTCGGGGGCCTCGCAGAGCTTGGTGTTCTGTGGATCGTAAGCAAGGTAATGGCAGACATAGAGGTCCAGGTCACCATCGCCGTCGAGGTCAGCGAAGGCGGCCGAGGTTGGCCAATCGCGATCGCCGGCCAAGCCGGCCGGGCCCGTCATATCCTGAAACCCCCCGTCACCTCGGTTGCGATAGAGTGCGTAAGAATGCCAGCGCGTGACAAACAGGTCGGGTCGGCCATCGTTGTCGTAGTCGCCCACGGCGACTCCATGACCGTACCCCCGCGGAAACGAGCTGATGCCCGCGCGGTGGGTGACGTTTTCAAAGGTGCCGTCGCCGCGATTGCGAAACAACCGGTCGCTGTCGCTCCGGATTGTCTCGTTCGGTGGAAACGGCCCTCCCTGCACGGCGTAAATGTCGAGCCAGCCATCTCCATCGTAGTCGAGCAATCCGACCCCTCCGCACATCGTTTCGGGGGGAACAAGAGAACCATTGGCATGCCCGTTAGAATGAATGAAACGAAGGCCGGCGCTTTCAGCCGCGTCGGAGAACGCGGGCAAGGTCAATGGGTGTTTCTCCGCCCGGGCGATTCCCAGACGTGACGGCATTCGGTGAAAGGTCGCCAATCAAAGAAGCCAGCATCCGTCCTGTCGGATTTCCGTCCGCCCCCGCGTCATCAGGGGGCCAGAGCGGAACGGCGGCGGCTTGACCGTTCTGGATCAGAGACCAGCCCCGGGCTTCGATCGATGCCCCAGGTCGCGGGCGAGTCGCGACAGTTCGTCGACGTGCCGACCGCGGTAATCCTGCATGATGAGACGGTCGTAGCGCTCACGCCGGGCACTCGCCTCGGCTTGGCTCTTCCGATACGAGCCGACGTCGTTACGCCGGCCCGTGCGACTCGCGAGTTCGGCGAGCCGTGCCCACGCCGTCACATTGCCAGGCTCCTCGGCGACAAGAGCCAGCAAGATTCGGCGTTCTTCTTGATCGTTCCCTTGAGCCCCCACCAGCCGGGCACGAATTCGCAGAACCTCGAATGGCAGGAACCATGAGGCTCTCACATGGTCGGAGGCAAGTCGGATGGCATCGAGGTCGCCCGACTCCATCGCCAGCGACAATCGTGCGAGCCAGACCGATTGGTCATCCGGCCTCTTGGTCACGCAGGCGTTCAGCCAGCGGCCTGCGTCTTCAAACCGACCCGACCAGATCGCCAGATTACCCAGGCCGAGCCACACTCGATCGTCGTTCGGATCGGCTCGTTTGAGGGCTTCCCTGACATAATCGACGGAAACGGGGCATCCTCGAGCTCGTGGAGACGTTTCAGCACGCCTGACGGATCGCTGGCTCCCGGCCATGCTTCCAGGATCAGATCGCGGGCCTCCTGGATTCTCCCTTCAATCCGCAAGAGAACTTCAATCTGTTGACGCACATGTGCCGCGTAGGCGCCGCTCGTCTCGAGGAATCGATCGCAGCAGTTGCTCGGCCAGCGAATACCGCCCGAGATTCATCAAAGTCAGCGCTCGCCCGACTGACGCCTTGATAAACAATGGCGAATCCGCCGGAATGCTCGCCCAAACCGTGAGGGCCGCTTCGAGGTGTCCCAGCTTTTCCTCGCAAAGACCGAGCTGGTAAGCCACTTCGCACGATTGCGGCCGCCTGGTCCTCAACCCGAGAAATCGCTGGCGGGCTAGACTGTATCGTCCGCCCGCCATGTGCTTTTCCGCTTGATCCAGGTCACATCGGAATCGTTGGTCCGCAATCCAAAACCATCCGCCGGCGATGACCGCGACGAGGCCAATCAGGAAAATAAGCCATAAACATACTGAACGCATTCGACAACCGTCGCGTGATGGGGCGTCCTCACGGAATGGAAACCATGCGGCATTCTGAAGTCTAACAAACTTTTCCGATCCCGCCCTCCCGGCCCATTCTCGACGCGAGCCCGCGAACGCATCCTCCGGGCCGCGTCCATTCGCGGCACTGTCGGTATCGAAAAATGCACCGGCGGCATCGGCGTACGCGGGGAGAGTGCATCCGCCGGGCTGGCGGCGCGGGGCTGCTTTACCCGACGCACACTCCGCGGTAAGATCGCTTGTCGCGCCGCTGCGCGGCACTCTCAGCGACTCTTGCCCAATAACCCGAAAGAATCACTTCAACGACTTCGGCTTGGCTGTCGATTCCGCCCCCGCCGAGCCAAGGGGAGATCAACGGGTGTCCAAGTCAACGTCCGACCATGACCTCCTCTTCGGCCTGCTCGCCCTGCAGAACGGGTCTGGTTGAACCAGAGCCAGCTCGTCGCGGCGTTTCAAGCGTGGACCCTGGACAAGTGCCGTCCACTCGCCGAGCACCTCGTGAGCCGCGGGGACCTCGACGTCGAGCAGCAAGCCCTGCTCGACGCTCTTGTCTGCATGCACCTCAAGAAGCACGGCGGCAACGCCGAGCGTAGCCTGGCCTCGATTCCCGTCGGCCGCTCGACCCGCGAAAGCCTCGCCAGGCTGGGCGACCCGGAAATCGAAGCGACGCTCGGCCACGTCAGCTCGGCACACGGCTCGACCGAGGACGGCGATGAAGACCGCACGGCCTCCTATGCGGTCGGCTCGGCCACCAGCGACGGCCAGCGGTTTCGCGTCCTCCGGCCGCACGCCCGGGGCGGGCTGGGGGCTGTCTTCGTGGCACTCGACGGCGAGCTGAATCGCGAGGTGGCGCTCAAGCAGATCCTCGACCATCACGCCGATGACCCGACCAGCCGCCAGCGGTTCTTGCTCGAGGCCGAGGTCACCGGCGGACTCGAACACCCCGGGATCGTCCCGGTCTACGGGCTGGGCACTTATGACGGACGGCCGCCCCTACTACGCGATGCGTTTCATCAAGGGCGACAGCCTCAAGGAGGCGATCGAGCGGTTCCACGGCAACGAGGCACTGAAGGCCGACCCGGGCCGGCGTCGCTGGAGCTGCGCAAGCTGCTGCGGCGGTTCACCGACGTCTGCAACGCGATCGATTATGCCCACAGCCGCGGCGTCCTGCACCGCGACATCAAACCGGGAAACATCATCGTGGGCAAGCACGGCGAGACGCTGGTGGTCGACTGGGGCCTGGCCAAGCCGCTGGGGCGGGTCGAGCCGGGCCAGGACGGCGGCGAGCGCACGCTCGTCGCCTTCGTCCGCCGAGCGGGTCGGCCGAGACGCTGCCCGGCAGCGCCCTGGGCACGCCCGCCTACATGAGCCCCGAGCAGGCCCGCGGCGATCTCGACAAGCTCGGCCCGCGGTCGGACGTCTACTCGCCTCGGCGCGACGCTTTACTGCCTGCTGACCGGGAAGCCGCCATTCGAGGGTGACGACATCGGCGAGGTGCTGCGCAAGGTCCAGCGCGGCGAATTCGCCCGCCCCAGCGCAGCTTGACCCGTCGCTCGACAAGGCGCTCGAGGCGGTCTGCCTCAAGGCCATGGCGACCAAGCCCGAGGACCGCTACGCCTCTTGCCGATGCTGCTGGCCGACGACATCGAACGGTGGGCGGCCGACGAGCCGGTATCGGCGTACCGCGACCCTGTGAGCGTCCGGCTCGCCCGCTGGGCGCGGAAGCACCGGACCGACGTGGCGGTCGGGTGCGGGCCTGCTCCAGACGGCGGTGGTCGTGCTGGCCGTCAGCACGGTGCTGCTAGGGCAGTCGCGGGCGCAGATCGACCGCGAGCGCGGCCGCGCCGAGGCGGTCAACAAGTTCCTGGTCAACGACCTGCTCGCCCAGGCCGACCCGCGAAAACAACCCGGCCGGCGAGGGGCTGACCGTGCGCGCAGCTACTCGACAAGGCCGCAGCCGCAGTCGACGCCAACACCTCGCTGCAGGGTAAGGAGGATGTCGAGGCGCGATCCGCAGCGCCATCGGCAACACGTTCCTCGAACTGGGCCTCTACCAGCCCTCCGAACAGCAACTGAGCCGGGCCGTCGCATGCCAGGAGAAGGCCGGCGATCTGGTGCCGGCGGCCGAGCGCCTCTACGTCCGGAACCGCTACCTCTGGGCCGTCTACAAGAATCACAAGTACGAGGCGCTCGGCCCGCAACTGGAAGAGGCGCTGGCGATCTGCACCAAAACCCTGGGGCCCGAGCACGAGGAGACGATCTACGCCGCCGACAACCTGGCCGCGTTCGACATCTCGATTGGCAACCAGGGAGACGGCTTCTCCCTCTACCGCAAGAACCTGGAAGTCCAGCGGCGGTTGCTCGGGCCCGGCCACAAGCTGACCCTCGTCGCGGCCTCGAACCTGGCCACGGCTCTGATCAATGCCGCCGGCGGTAGAGCCGAATATCTGGCAGAGGCCGAATCGATCGCGCGCTCGGCCTTCGAGACGGGTGAGAGCAGCCTCGGCCGCGACAACATGAATACTCTGTATGCAGCGAGCAACCTGGGGCACGCTCTGGTTCTCCAGAGGCGATACGCGGAGGCCTCGGCGTTCCTGAAGCCGCTGCTGGGACGCTACGACAAGACATTTGGCCGAGCCGCTTGCGGTGTCGTTTGTCCGGGGGTCAATCCCTCTGGGGGTATCTATGACGATATGGGGGTATTTCAAACGATGTCGAATCTGCTCAAGCCTCTTGGCGCACGATCGCTCCCGCTCGATCTCGGCGTCGAGCGCCTGAGCAATTGGGCTTAGGCGTGTCCCGCCCAAGGTCTTCATCGTGCCTCGCCCACTCCGGGCCAAGGTCGTGGCCAGGGCCAGATGCACCAGCATCACAACGCCCGCCATCGCGTGAAAGCGTCGTGCACCCACCACGTTGCCGTCGTCAGCACCCCAATACAACTTCAAGCGGGCATTGACCCGCTCCACCGCGGTGCGTCCGTTGTATAATCGCTCGAATTGCTTGGTCATGCGCGGGATCGGCGGGAACCGCCGCAGGTCCAACTCGCTCTTGATTCGCGCCACCAGGCCATAGCGACGCTCCCCATTGCACCGCGCGTCGCTGGGGCAGGACCAGCCTTCATGACGCGCCGGACATCGGTACTTCAACGTCCCACGCTTCTCTTCATGACCAATGTAGGCCATCCGATGCCGGACCACCGGCGTGCTCACCTTATCATAACAGTGGAGCGTCCCGGATTCGTCATACACCAGGTTCGATCGTCCCGTGTATCCCGGCAGCATGCGTTCCGGCTCGCTTTTCCATAGGGCGCGGTTCTCGATCAACGGCTTGATCCCGGCCGTGTGCAACAACTGATGGACCGCCACGTCATCGGCGGCCTTGTCGTAAGCCAGCGTTTGGATCCGTCTCGCCGGTAAGTTGGCGCGGGCTTGCTCGACCAAGGCCCCGATCATCTCGTTATCGCCCACCGCTGGTTCGGTGATTCGGTAGGCCAAAGCCAGTTCATGGCGGACATCGACCAGGAGATGGAGTTTGTAGCCAAACCACTGCACGACCTTGGTCACTGTCCCCTCGGCGTCCTTGTACTCCTTGCGGCCGCCGGCCGGCTGCGGTAGGCCCAGCTTCGTCTCGGCTTCCTGCCGTTTCGCATCACCGCGCCGCGCACTCAGCGCCGTGGCATCCCCGGCAACCCGATGTCCAAGGTCGGTAACCACCGTTGCTAACCGTCGAACCATCGCGTCGAAACTCGCCCGCATCGCGGTCAGATGGGCGGGGTGTCCCAAGACGTCGAGGAACCGCGACAGATTCCAGTGATGGGGGATCTGGTCCTCGGTCTCCAATCCGAGCAAGCGATGCAAGGCGGGATTGCGCCGCACTTCAGCCAGGCAGGCGTCATACGAAGCGTGCCGCAACAGCGGGGTCAACACTGCGACTCCCCAGAGCAGCGATACGGGATAGTCGTCGCGCCCGCGTCCCCGCGCCAGGCACAGCCCTTGCCGCAGGGAACCGTCCGGGATGGCCTCCAGGCAGCGACGGATCGTCCCCAGGGACGGGGAATCCTCGAGTGCCGCCCAGGCGAACAGGGGTTGCGTGTCCGTGACGTTCATCGTTGCGATTGCTCCCAGGCCGGGGTCCTATTTTACATCGCGACGAATCCCCCGTGCAAGCGGGCCGTGGGGTAAAAATCGTGATTTCGCTGGCTTTACGACGCAAAGTAGCGAAAAATACGGGGAAAATCGGATGTGCCTGGGGTAAAGACTTTTGTACACTGCGCCGCGATCCTGAAAAACAAGGGGTTTTGAACACCGCACGCGGCTCCGTTTGGCCGGGATCACGTCGACACGGCCGTCGCGGGCTGGTACTATGCGCTCGCGGAAGAGGCCCTGGGCCACCCCGACGTTGCCGAGCCTCTGACGCGCAAGGCTTACGAGGCACGCCTGGCGGCATCGGCCCCAAGGTCTTCATGACCTGCGCTGATGTACTGGCCTCACTCGTCCGAACCGAGCTAGCCCTGGGCAAGACGAAGGAGGCAGCGTCCTTCGGCCGCGAGTTGATCGCCAGCGCCGAAAGAGCTGCCGCCGACCAAACCCCGACGGCCCAGGCCCTCGCCAACGCTCTGACCGGGAAAGGCGATCCGGAAGTCGCCGTGACCAGCCTGAACCGGCTCCGGAGGGCCGCCGCTCAGAAACTGCTCCCAGCGGAAGACTGGATGGAGCCGCACCTGGCGTGTATCGTCGTGGAGCGTATGTACAGCATGGGCAAGCCTCCTGAAGACGCCAACGCGCTCGAAAGCCTCCTGAAAAACCTGGAGTCGAAGAAGACGTGCGCTGCCGCGGATTATCGCCGAGGATCGCTCGCGAGCGGAACGAATCCGCCGGGATCGTCCAGCCTCGCCGCAGGGGTCTCACGTCGAAGGGCGTCCGTAAGAGAGCTGGGCCGCTCGAATGCCGGCACCAACGCCCGCTACTGCGCCGCCGACTGCGTTCCCAGGGGGCAGAAACTCGGACGCAGATTTTGTTGTCGACGCCATCAGCGTTTTGGTAGGCTCCGGCCTATGCCGGGAACATCTTGAGCGACACCCAGCGGCCTGGCTTGCCACGTCCTAAACCGATCGGCTAGTTGAAAAACTAGTACACCCCGGCAGAGTTGGGCTTCCACCAGGACGCTGAAATTGCCCAGTTTAACAAATAGGGGTTCCTCACACGTTCAGCGGTCTCCCGGTATATGTCCACTTGAATGGCTTCGCCAGAGCCTCATTGAAGTACTCGATGAACGCCAAGATCTTATCGCGCAGGTCCTTCACCGAGGTAAAGTTTCCCCGCTTGATCACCCGACGCACCAAGATACTGAACCAGATCTCGATCTGATTCAGCCACGACGTATGCTTTGGTACATAGACGAAACGGATCCGATGCGTCTTGTTCTCCAGAAACTTCCGCCGTGTTGCCACCGATTTCAGAATTCCCTTTTTCCCTTTCACGCCGAGGTCTTCGTCAAGACCACATTCCTTCGCCACGTAGCGGACCAGCGACTCCGATACGTGCGTCGTCAGATTGTCCAGGACGAATATCCAGCCGGCTGCCGCATCGCTCGCCACCGTGCGAGCGATGTGTTCCGCAAAATCCTTCTCCGTTCGCGTGGCTTGCACCGTCGGGCAAATCACCTGACCCGTCGCCACCTCCAAGTTGCCCATTAAACATTGCGTCCCATGGCGTGGCCAAGATAATCGATGTGAAATCCGCGATTTCTGAGCAACTTCGCTGATGTTTTCGAAAAGATCGCCATCAATTAACTTGATCAAGTGCAGGGATTGACAACTCGTGTACTCTATGGGTGACCTCTGTCCAAGGAGTACGCGATGATAGGGCGTGAATTACTTCGTGGTGGGAGTTTCTGGTCGTTCCTCTTGTCGATTGATAAAGACCCGGCCGAATGCACTCGGCAGAAGGCGTGCGCGTGCGGCGGTCGCCCTGTTCGATAGCCCCGTGGCTGGTCAGATCGACTTACCGGCCAGTCCCACAGCAGAGCCTTCCGGCGGTGCGGGTGGGTTCGACCAGCCCCGGCCGTACATCCTCGCGCCTCCTTCGCGGAATCGCGGTACCTATGCGCCCGGTGAGTCCATCCGCCTCGGGCTGACGCTCGTCGGCCGTTCGCGAGCCTGGTATCCCGTGGGTCGTCGCCACCTTGGCCGGGATCGGACGACGCGGACTCGGCGCCGAACGGCGAAACGTGTCGCTCGTGCGAATCATCGCCGTCGGCCCGTCCGGAACCCAGACCGTGATCGACACCGAGACCCGCGGTGTCGATGACCAACATCCCCGAGCTCGATGGGGGCCAGATCGTCGCCGAAGCGCCGGCACCGACGAGCCAGGCCGTCGTGGCTTTCACCACGCCCGCCGACCTCAAGCGCAAAGGACAACGCATCGATCGGCTCGACGGGCCGACCTTATTCCGGCGCCTGATCCGCCGCATTGGCACTCTCGTCGAAAGCTATTGCACCATTCCCCCCGACGCCGGCCGATGCGATTTTCACGCCCTGGGGGCGCTGGCCGATCAGGTCACCGTCATTGAACAGGACGTCTCGATGCAGACATGGGAGCGGTACAGTAGCCGCCTCGAAGGAAGACACCCGCTCTCCGGACTCGTGGGCCGAGCCCTGCTAGGCAACATCCCCGAGCCACTCTGGCCCTACCTGATCCTCGGCCAGTGGGTTCACGTGGGCAAGTCGGCAAGTTTCGGCCAGGGCCGTTACATCGTCCTGCCGCAGTCGGCAAATGCCGCATTCGATTAGCGATAGTGCCGATCGCGCCGCGAACGTAAGCGGTGCCGGTTGTGCGGATCAAATCGTGGAGAAAAACCGCGTTCCCCCAATCCCGCTTGTGAAACGAGTGATACGCTAACATAAGCCGATGGTACCTTTTTTGATGCGCCGAGGTCGCATGCGTGCAAGCAAGATGAATCGCGGCTGAGGATGCTGCGGGCGTGTGAAAAGAGATTACGGGCAAGTTGACGGGACAGCGGCCGACCCTGACAAGTCGAAAACTCCAAAACGGACTGATATACACGTCTTGTCGACTCTGACGCGGATGATGAATTGGTAGCCCGGCGATCTGACCGAAAACTCAATCTCTGGCGCCGTCGCGAGAACTGCCGAACGAACCCAAAGTCCGAGTGAACGGACTTCTCGACAATCGGCCCAATACGGAAAACTGCCGAACGAACCCAAATTCCAAGTGTATGGACCCGTCGACAAGCACTTGACCACGGAAAACTGCCGAACGAACCCAACAGCGTTCGATCGATTGTGACGGCGATGACGAGCGATGGCACAACCGAATTGGCCTTGGCACGCGGCCAAGACCCGAAAACTGAAAACTGCGAAACGAACCCAGCAGGGTTTGATCGAATGTGACGGCTATGATGAGCGATGGCACAACCGTATTGGGCTTGGCACGCGGCCAAGACCCACAACTAAAAACTGCCGAACGAACCCAACAGCGTTCGATCGATTGTGACGGCTATGACGAGCGATGGCACAACCGAACTGGACTTGGCACGCGGCCAAGACCCGAAAACGGAAAACTGCGAAACGAACCCAGCAGGATTTGATCGAATGTGACGGTATGACGAGCGATGGCACAACCGAATTGGGTGGCACGCGGCCAAGACCCGCAAAAAGAAAACTGCGAAACGAACCCAACTGCGTTCGATCGATTGTGACTGCGATGACGAGCGATGGCACAGCCGAGTTGGGCTTGGCACGCGGCCAAGACCCGCAAAACGCAAAACTGCGAAACGAACCCAGCAGGGTTTCATCGAATGTGACGGCTATGACTAATGAAGGCGAGGATCGGCCTTTTCCTGTTTTCGCACGGCGGCCGATCACTCAAGCGACGCACGAATGGGTGCCGATCGTCGATCTCGGCCAGTCGACAAGGCGTTGCGTCGAAGTGAATGCCATTGACGCGCGAACCGGATTGTTAAACAAACGGACCCTAGGGAGTGTCGACAGCGGCAGAAATTCGTTAGAATCAATGCGGAAAAGCACACCGCGAGGATCTCCCGACATTCCTCCAAGATTGACATCCTCGAACCTTCGCCTTTGGAGGACGGATGCGATTGGTTCTTATGATCGCTTTTTTACCGCGGCCCGAAACAAGGCGAGAACCGGGATCGGGAGACGGAGCTCCCTCCTCCAAATCCTGGAGGAGCCGGCTCTGTCCGGCGACCACGCTCGCCGTATGTCGGGTCATTGCTTTTTTGTCCACCGCCGTCATCACTCTTCCGGCCCGAGGCGAAGAGCCAACGCGAACCCAACAGGATCTGTTCACCAGCCGGGTCCGGCCGATCCTGGCGCGGCATTGCTTCAAGTGCCATGGACCCGACGACAAGGCCCGCAAGGCGAAGCTCCGACTGGACTTGCGAGCCCAGGCAATCAAAGCGGCAGCGTCGGGAGCCATTCCGATTGTCCCCGGAAAACCCGACGAGAGCGAGCTCGTGAGCCGGATCTTCGCCGAGGACGCCAATGAGCGGATGCCTCCTCCCGCGACGAAGAACCCACTCTCCGACGCAGACAAAGAGGTCATCAAAAGGTGGATCGCCGATGGGGCGGAGTATAAGAACCACTGGGCTTTCATCGCCCCGCGGAATGGTCCGCCGCCTCAGGTCCAGCACGCAAAGCTGGCCGCGCAACGCCATCGATGAGTTCATCTTGGCCCGACTTGAAGCGCAAGGGCTGCAACCCTCCGAACAGGCGGACCGCCCGACCTTGATCCGGCGGCTGTCGCTCGACCTTGTCGGCTTGCCCCCCACGCCCGAAGAGGTTGAGGCATTCGTTCAAGACCGTTCCGCCGATGCCTACGAAAAGCTGGTCGATCGGCTGCTGGCCTCGCCCCATTACGGCGAGCGCTGGGCGCGGCGATGGATGGACCTGGCCCGCTACGCCGACACCAACGGCTACGAGAAAGATCGCACGCGTTCGATCTGGCCGTATCGCGACTGGGTGATCCAGGCCCTGAACGCCGACATGCCTTTCGACCAGTTCACCATCGAGCAGCTCGCCGGTGACCTGCTGCCGGGGGCCACACCGGCCCAGAAGATCGCCACCGGCTTTCATCGCAACACGATGCTCAACGAGGAAGGCGGGATCGACCCGCTGGAATTCCGCTACTACGCCATGACCGATCGGGTCGCCACCACCGCCACCGTCTGGCTCGGCCTGACGCTCGGCTGCGCCCAGTGCCACACGCACAAGTTCGACCCGATCCCGCATCGCGAGTATTACCAGTTCATGGCCCTTCTCGACAACGCCGACGAGCCGGAGATGACGGTCATCTCGCCCGGAAATCGCGCGGCGTCGCAAAGAGATCGAGGCGAAGATCGCCGCACTGGTCGCCGACCTGCCGAACCGATTCCCCCATGCGAACGCGGAGAATCGGTTCCGCGACTGGCTCAAGCGTGAGGCGGCCGAGGCCGTGCGCTGGACCATGCTCAAACCGACCAAGGCGACTTCGAACCTGCCGCGTCTGACCGTGCAGGACGACGCTTCGGTCTTCGTCAGCGGCGACCAGAGCAAGCGAGATCTCTACACGCTCCGATTCTCGACCAACCTGAAGGGAATCACCGCGATCCGGCTCGAGGCCCTCCCCGACGACCGGCTGCCCCATGGCGGGCCAGGGCCGGGTCTTCTACGAGGGGCCGGCCGGCGACTTCTTCCTGAGTGAGGTGAATGTCACGGCGGGCGGCAAAGCGGTACCGCTCAAAGCCGCGACGGCCAGCGGCGGCCCGAACCGAGCGGCGGCCGCAGCGCGGCGATCGATGGAGACCCGCAGACCGGCTGGTCGATCAACGGCGGACAGGGACAGCCGCATTCGGCCGTCTTTCGACTCGCCTCGCCGTTGGACGACGCCCGTGATCTGGTCATCCAGCTACTCTTCGAGCGCTATCATGCCGCCGGGCTGGGCCGCTTCCGGATCTCGGTCACGACCGACCCGCGACCGGTCGTGGCCCGAGATACTCCGGCTGAGATCGAGGACATCCTGGTGACCCCGGAGGAGCGCCGGACGCCCGAGCAGAAGGACCAGCTCCGCCGATCACTACCTGATGGTCGCGCCGGAGCTGGCCAAGGAGCGGGCGGCCATCGAACAGCTTCGACGCGGGATGCCGTCGTATGCCACGACCTTGATCCTGCAAGAGCGGCCGCCGGACAACCCGCGGCCGACCTTCGTCCACAACCGGGGCGAGTACCTCCAGCCGACCGAGCGGGTCGAGCCCGCCGTGCTGTCGATCCTTCCCTCGCTTGCCGAAGGACGTCCCTCCCAACCGGCTGGCTCTGGCGCGCTGGCTGGTGTCGCCGGACAATCCGCTCACGGGTCGCGTGACGATGAACCGCCAGTGGGCCACGTTCTTCGGCCGCGGCCTGGTCCGCACCACCGAGGATTTCGGCTACCAAGGGCGAGCCGCCCAGCCACCCCGAGCTGCTCGACTGGCTCGCCCTGGAGCTGTTCCAGGCAAGGCGGGTCGATTGAAGCGAATGCACAAGTTGATCGTGATGAGTGCGACCTATCAGCAGTCATCGCGGGCGACTCCGGAATTGCTGGCGAAGGATCCGGAGAACCGGTTGCTGGCCCGAGGGCCGCGCGTCCGCCTGGAGGCGGAGGTGATCCGGGACGCGGCCTTGCGCGTCAGCGGCCTGCTCGCGGAGCGAGTCGGCGGCCCGAGCGTGTTCCCGCCGCAGCCGCCCGGCGTCACCACCGAGGGGACCTACGGCGGCCTCGATTGGAGGGTCAGCCCGGGCGGCGACCGCTATCGACGAGGGTTGTATACCTTCACCAAGCGCACCGCCCCGTTCGCGATGGCGACGACCTTCGACGCACCCAGCGGCGAGGTCTGCGTGGCCCGTCGCGAGGTTTCCAACACGCCATTGCAGGCCCTGACGCTCTTGAACGACCCGGTGTTCCAGGAGGCCGCGCAGGCGCTGGGCCGGTTGATGACCGCGCAGCGGCGGGTCCGTCGAGGAGCGGGTCGATGCCCTGTTCCGGCGCTGCCTCACCCGAGCCCCGGATCGGGACGAGCTGTCGCAGCTCGCGCGGTTCTTCCAATCGCAGAAACGGCGGTTCGAGCTCAAGGAGCTCGACGCCGCCAAGATCGCCGGCCCCGGATGCTGGCGAGGCCAACGAGCGCGCGGCCTGGACCGTCCTGGCGCGGTGATCCTGAACCTCGACGAGGCCGTCATCAAAGGCTGAATCGACCCAATGACTCAGAATCCGTACCAAGCCGCCGACGTGAGCCGCCGCCATTTCTTTCGGGAGTGCGGGATCGGCGTCGGCAAGATCGCCCTGGCCGGGCTGTTGACCGATGCGTTCACTTCGAGCTCGTTCGGCTCCACCGGGCGATGGCCACAATCCGCTGGCGCCGAAATCGCCGCATTTCGCGCCGAAGGCGAAGCGCGTCATCCACCTGTTCATGGCGGGCGCTCCCAGCCAGCTCGACCTGTTCGACCCCAAGCCCGCGTTGACCAAGCTCGAAGGCAAACCGCTGCCTCCGTCGGTGATCATGGGTCAGCGGTATGCGTTCATCCGTCCCGACGCGGCCGTCCTGGGGCCGCGGTTCAAGTTCGCGCAGGTACGGCCAATCCGGCGCCGAGCTCTCGGAGATGCTGCCGCACCTGGCCAAGGTGGTCGACGAGATCAGCATCATCAAGTCGGTTCATACCGACCAGTTCAACCATGCCCCCGCGCAGATCTTCTTCAACTCGGGTTTCTCTCAGCCGGGCCGGCCTAGCCTCGGGTCGTGGGTGATCTACGGTCTCGGCTCGGAAGCCCAGGACCTGCCCGCCTTCGTCGTGATGTCGACCGGCAGCGGCATCAGCGGCGGCTCGGCGAACTGGTCCAGCGGGTTCCTGCCCACCATCTACACGGGCGTCCGGCTCCGAAACCAGGGGGATCCGATCCTCAACGTTTCGAGCCCGCCCGGCGTGGATGCCAGACTCCAGCGCGACTCGCTCGACCTCATGGGCTCGCTCAACAAACGGCGGCTTCAAGCGGTGGGAGACCCGGAGATCGCCACCCGCATTGCGTCCTATGAGATGGCGTTCCGGCTGCAAACTTCGGCACCCGAGCTGATGGACTTGAAAAACGAGAGCAAGGCGACCCTGGAGATGTACGGTGCCGATCCGAACAAACCCTCGTTCGCACGGGCCTGCCTGCTGGCGCGGCGGATGATCGAGCGCGGCGTGCGGTTCGTCAACATCTACCACGAGGGCTGGGACGCTCACTCCGACGTGGCCGGCAACCTTCGGACCAATTGCGGCGCCACCGATCAGGCCTCGGCGGCGCTGATCATGGACCTGAAGCAGCGCGGGCTGCTCGACGACACGCTGGTGATCTGGGGCGGCGAGTTCGGCCGCACGCCCATGGTCGAGAGCAACGTCGCGCTCGGTCGAAGTCTCGGCCGCGACCACCACCCCCAGGCATTCACGATGTGGCTGGCGGGAGGCGGCATCAAGCCCGGCCTGACCTACGGAGCCACCGACGAGCTGGGCTTCCACGTCGCCGAGAACCCCGTGCACGTGCACGACCTCCAGGCAACGATCCTCCACCTGCTCGGCTTCGACCACGAGAAGCTCACCTTCCACCACGCCGGCCGCGACTTCCGGCTCACCGACGTGCACGGCAAGGTCGTCAAGGGAATCCTGGCCTGAGGGAGAGTTAACCACAGATGGACACTGATAAACACGGATGAGAATTGCATTATAAGCGGTTGATTTTACTTTTCGTGCTGATTCATTCAGAGTTTATCTGTGTCTGATACTGTGGTTAAAACAATCTTCTAAGCAATGATTTCACGGATCGGCTGGCCGTAGTCGATCTCGAGCCGCTTGCGGCCGGGGATTTCGAGCTTGTGCGGGATCGAGGCCGAGCTGGTGCAGGACCGTGGCGTGGATGTCGGTGACGTAGTGCCGATCTTCGACGGCGTGGAAGCCGATCTCGTCGGTCGCGCCGTGGACGACGCCCCCCTTGATGCCGCCGCCGGCCAGCCAGGCGCAGAAGCCCTGCGGGTGGTGGTCGCGGCCGTCGGCCTGGGCGCCGGGCGAGCGGCCGAACTCGGTGCCCCAGACGACGATCGTCTCGTCGAGCAGCCCGCGCTGCTTGAGGTCCTTGAGCAAGCCGGCGATGGGCAGGTCGACCTGGGCTCGAGAGCTGGCCGTGGTTGGCCATGATGCCGGCGTGGGCGTCCCAGGCGCCGCCGCCGCCGCCGCCGTGGAAGATCTGCACGAACCGCACGCCCCGCTCGACCATGCGGCGGGCGGCCAGGCAAAGCCGTCCGAACGGACGGGTCACGTCGCGATCGAGGCCGTAGAGTGCCTGCGTCGACGGCCGCTCGTCGTCCAGCTTGAGGGTCTCGGGCACGGCGGTCTGCATGCCGAAAGCCAGCTCATAGGCCTTGATGCGGGCCCGCAGGGCCGGGTCGTCGGGATAGTCGATGCCCGCCAGGCGATTGAGCCGCCCCATCAGGCTGAACTCGGCGATCTGCTCCTCCTGGCTCATGCCCGAGCCCGGGCGCGACGAACGGGAGCGGCTCCTTGCCGTCGGGGTTGAGCCGGACGCCGGCGTGCTCGGGCCCGAGGTAGGCCGCCCCGTGAGTCCACGAGCCGCCGCAACAATCGCCGGTCGGCTCGCCCAGCACGACGTACTCCGGCAGGTTTTCGTTGAGCGTGCCCAGTCCGTAGGCGACCCACGAGCCGATCGTGGGATGGGCCCCCTCACGGACGTGCCGGCCGGTGTGGAACTGGAGCTGGGCGCCGTGGTCGTTGTCCGAAGTCCAGAGCGAGCGGACGACCGCGATGTCGTCGGCACACGAGCCGACGTTTTGCCACCAGTCGCCGACCTCGAGCCCGCTCTGGCCGTATTTCTTGAAGCCGGTGTTCAGGCCCATCAGGACCTTGCGACCCCCGTGCGCCGGGTTGGCCGAGACAATGTCTTTCAGCTTCTCCGGGTTGAGGACGTCCTTGTAGGGCGTGCTGTCGATCGACTTGCCGGCGAATCGATTCAACTCGGGCTTGGGGTCGAAGCTCTCGACGTGGCTGACGCCCCCGCAGAGAAAGATCCAGATGACCGCCTTGGCCTTGGGCACCGAGCGGCGGACCGCGGTGCTCGCGTCAGGCCGGCAGCGCGCGCGTTCCTCTCGCGCGCAGCATCGCACCCAGGGCCAGGCCGGTGAAGCCCATGCCGGTGTCCGCCAGGAACGATCGACGGGTCACGCCCGGGCAGCGCCACGGTTCGTCCGGTACCTGTCGCGACATGGGGGTTATCTCCTCGCAATACGTCAGCGGATCGTGACGAAGTCGTGATGGTTCAAGAGCACGTGGACCAGGCTTTCGCGTCGCCGTAAGGCCGGGTCGGCCGCGGGAGCTTTGCCCTCCGGGTCCGCCTGCGTGTTCGAGCGCGGCGATACTCGCACTTGCCCATCCGGCGCCCTCTCCGAGGAAACCGAGGCACTCGACCCGTTCCGATTTCGGTCGGGGCCGCGAGTGAGCACCTGCTCGAACGCGGCCGTCACGAAACTCGCGGAATCGGAGCCGAGCTTGCATCGACAGCGTGCGGGCCAGCCGGCGGGCCTGACGAAGCGACAGATCGCTGTTGGCCAGCGCCAGGGCTTGCTGGGGCAGGATGCTCTCCTTGCGGCGGTAACACTCGGTCACGCCCGCGCCGTCGAAGATCTGCAGGAACTCCATCTGCTTTTCGGCGGCGTGCTGGAAGTAGAGGCTGCGCCGCGGGACGGTCAGGCCGGCCTGATGGTCGATGGCGGGGCCGCCCATCGTCGAGTCCAGGCTGCCGGCGACGGCGAACAGGCAGTCGCGAACGACCTCGGCCTCGGCGCGCCGGGGCGTCCACCGCCAGAGAAAGATGTTGTCCGGGTCGCGGGCGAGGTCCGCCGGCGTCGGGCTTCGAATCCTGGCGGTAGGTCGCGCTGGTGACGATCAGGCGGTGGATCGCCTTCATGCTCCAGCCGCGTTCCATGAACTCGGCCGCGAGCCAGTCGAGCAAGGCCGGATGCGACGGCCGCTGGCCGTTGCGGCCGAAGTCGTTGACCGACGGCACGATCGCCCGGCCGAAGTGACGGCCCCAGAGATGATTGACGGCCACCCGGGCCGTCAGCGGGTTGGACGGGTCGGTGATCCAGCGAGCGAAGGCCAGCCGGCGGCCCGTGCTCGTCGGCGGGATAGGTCGTCCGCGGCGGGGGCGGTGTAGCTCGTGCTGGGCGGCTGACTGGCGGCCTCGCTCGGCGACGGCCAGGGCCTTGAAGGCGTCGGCGTGGGCCTTGTCGGCCTCGGCCCGCTTGCCCGGCGCGGCCTGTGCGCCGCGCCTGGCGCGCGACGCAGCTCGGCCCGGCGGGCCTGCGAGCGACGGCCAGATCCGCTGGGCCGTCGTTGCCGCCTCGGCCGCCGTCGTCCACTCCTCCGAGCCTTTCTGGCCCTGCTCGACCAGCGCCTCGGCCCGCTCGACGGCGATCTCGGGCGGTGAGCTGTGCCTCGGCCAAGGCGAGCTCGAGCCGCGCCAGCTCGATCTCCTCGGCGTCCTTCGATGTCTCGCTCGAGTCTCGTCGAGCGCGACCTCGCGCCTTGGCGAGCTTCGGCCTGGCTCGCGTCGAGCTGGTCGCGGATCACGAACGCGCGCCGGTCGGGAGCGACGGCCGCGAGCGGCAGCGACCACGGGCTTGACCTCGGGAAACGGCACGCCGAGGGCCTCCGGGACGCCCGGCGAGAGCGGATTGCCGGTCGGGTTGCGGTCGTCGCCGCGGACGAACAGGAGCGTCTTGGCGTCGAGCTGCGCGTCATAGGCGCGAGGGATACCATCCTTGGCCGTGTCGAGCGTCCCGGGAACGCGGTCGATCCGGACCTGGTGCGGCTCGAAGATCGCGCGGACCTGGTAGTACTCCTTCTGGAGGATCGGGTCGTACATGTGGTCGTGGCAGCGGGCACAGCCGAGCGTCACGCCCAGGAAGGCCTGGCCGGTGTGGTCGACCACGTCCTGCATCCACTTCTCGCGGCTGAGCAGCTTGAAGTTCCGCGCGAGGTAGCCGGTGGCGCGGAGGGCGTCCAGGTCATCCGGGCTGGCTTCGTCGGCCGCGAGCATCGCGACGACCATGCGATCGTACGGCTGGTCGCGGTTGAGCGACTCGACGATCCAGTCGCGCCAGTGCCAGATGTGCGGCTGGCTGTCGCGGACCTGCTGGCCCCAGCCGGCCCAGTCGCTGTACCGCCAGACGTCCATCCAGTGCCGTCCCCAGCGCTCGCCGTAACGCGGGACTGGCCAGCAAGCGATCGACGACCTTCTCGTAAGCGTCGGCGGAGTCGTCGGCCAGGAAGGCGTGGAGCTCATCGGGCTCGGGCGGCAGACCGGTCAAATCGAGGTAGAGCCGGCGCAGGAGCACCGGCCGGCTCGCTTCGGGCCGAGGCGTCAGGCCGCGTGCATTCGTGCTCGGCGGCGATGAAGAAATCGATCGGGTTTCGGACCCAGCCCCGGGATCGGACCACCGGAAGCTCGGGACGTGCGACCCGCTCGAACGGATTCCAGGCATATCCACTCGCTGCCTGCTTCAGAGCGGCGATCGCCGCGCGGCCCTTGGCCAGCTCGGCGGCGGCCGGCCGATCGTCGGCCTCACCGGGAAAGTGGCCGGTGACGAGCTCGAGCAGGTTGGGAATCCCATCGCCGTCGCTGTCTTCGTCGGCGACGGCCTCGATCCGCGCCGGGATGCCCGAGGGCTTGCCGGCTTTCTTCAGCTCGGAGCGCACGGCCTTGAGCCGCTTGCCGAACGGGTTGTGCGGCCGCTCGTCGAGCGGCGTCGGCCCCCTGCTCGGGCGGCAACGTGGCAGGTCCGGCAGTCGTTCAGCTTGCGTGCCGGGCCGAGGCCCAGGTAATCGGCCAGGGCCTTCTTGTGCGGCGGCCGGGCCATCGCCGGCAAACCGCCGGTGCCAGGCACGCTGCAACCAAGATCGCGATTCCGAGCCTTCGATGTTTCATCAGTCTGCTCGCAACACAGAGGTCGGACGCGGCGCGATTCGACATCTCGCAGCGGCCGCCCTCTCCACGGCACTCACCAAATATTAATCGAACGTTGGATCTTTTCTCAACAATATCTGGTCAGTTCGTGACGCCAGAGACCGGCAAGTCGATTCCGCTCGGCATAGACGGCCCTGCCCGACAGCGACCGCAGCGCTGGGAGCTTCAGGTGAAATGCGAAATGGAATGCCCCGGTTCTCCGTCGTGGGCAGCCGGAGCGCGTGGCGCGAAGAAGCCCGAAGAACGGGTTGACTTCGAAGTCCATCTATCTGGGCTCAATCCCAATCGTCCGTCATCAAGGACGTGGATGCGGTATCGATCTCATGCGACACGGGGACACCGGGTCTCGATTTGAGTGGACTGGACCGAGACTTCACCGGCGCGGCCCACGATCAGCTCGGTGGTCACGAGCTGGTTCAGGATGACCTGCGACGTCTCGCCACCTTCGTCGAGATCTGGCTCGGCGGCTTCTTCGTGTGCGACAGCAGGTTGAGAGAGCGATGCCGGCCGGCGACGATCCAGCAGGTGGCCGACATCGAACCGTTCCCCGATGTAGTGCCTTCGAACGTCGGGGTTGCTGATAATCTGTTCGCGGTTGCCGTACGCGAAGACGCGACCTTCTCGGATCAGGTAGCAACGATCGGTGACTTCGAGCGTTTCACGAAACTGGTGGTCGGTCAGGAGAATCCCCATGTTGTACCGCTCGGCCAGGTTGCGGATCGAGTCCTGGATCTCGGCGACTGTCTTGGGGTCGATGCCGGCGAACGGTTCGTCGAGCATGATCATCTTGGGTTCGGTGATCAATGACCGCGCGATCTCCAGTCGACGGCGCTCGCCGCCAGAGACCCGGTTGGCCTTGGTCCTGCGGATCATGGTCAGACCGAATTGATCGAGAAGCTCGTTCTGGCGATCCTTCCTTTGCTTGCGGTTCATGTTTGGACGAGTCTCGAGGATCGCCATGAGGTTGTCCTCGACGCTCAACTGCCGGAAGACGCTCGAATCCTGCGCCAGATAGCCCATGCCGGCCCGCGCGAAGATACATTGGCAACCTGCTGACATCGCGACCGTCAAACATCGACACTACCGCCGTCGCAATCGATGAGGCCGATGGTCATGCGGAAGCTCGTGGTTTTGCCGGCTCCATTTGGGCCCAGCAGACCCACGACTTCTCCCTGCTCAACCTCGTAATCGACCCCGTTGACGACCTGCCGGCGACCGTACCACTTTTCCAGCCCACGAACTTGCAGCAGGGGCATCGCACGATCCTCCTTGATCGAAAAGTAGGCAGTAGGCAGTAGGCAGTGCAGTCGCTTCGCGGACGGCACGGATAGGCGATGGGTGCCAGACGTCTTTACTGCCTACCGACACTACTGCCTACTACTTCAATTCAGCGGATCCACTTCATTCGTTCGAAATAAGGGCGGAATACCAAACGTGTATCGCGATTCGATCCCGATATTGGGCCACATCGGATACCCATGCGGCCAGTACACATAGAATGCCTTGCCGGTCAAGAGCTGGCGCGGGACTTCCCAGGGCTTGCGGTCCGTGCTGTCCCAGGCCGAGTCATCCGATCCCCAGCCGCGGCTATCCTTGCTGCGAGGGCTGTTGTCCCCCATCATGAAGAATCGATCCTGTCCGATCGTGTACTCATGAGACCTGACCTTGGCGAGATTGGGAAACCGCGTCGGATCCGACAGGAAATCGAACAGCTCGGTTGGACTCCGAGGATAACGATCCTCCCACACCACTCCATAATCGAGCCGGCCAGGGTACTGGGTATAGTAGATATCGCGCTTCAGAACAAGGTCGCTCGCCACGACCGTTGCATTGCGAACAGCAATGGATGCGGGCGACAGGTCCGCCTCGGTCGGGACCGGAACCGATTCTGGATCGGTATCCAAAGTGAACGGTGCTGGTCGAACGGGCGTTCCATTCACGCTCAGGTTCATGCCGTCATCGACGTTGGCGAATACGACCTGATAGCGTCCGATACCCTTGATCGGGGTCTCGCATTGGCCGAGTTCGTCGTCGCCGCGAGTAAAGGTCGCGATCACCGGTTCCGAGATTGATCGTACAGCGATGTGGAATTCCTCGCCTTGATCAACTCGAACTGGAGCGCTGCGTTGGGATTCATGCCGGAGATTTCGATCGTGGATTCGAGCGTCAGATCTCCCACCCAGTGAGGCTGCATCCAGGCTCCCTCTTGGTCTCCACGAGGGTCGTCGAGCAGGCTGGATGCATCGGCCGACAGGTTTGTGTTGTACGAATAGAAGTCGGTGATGAGTGTTGACCGGGGAGGGCGCGGAAGTGACCGGTCATTGACCAAGGCGTCCCATTGCTCGGGGTCCGGCACCAGATGGCGATAACGCAGTTCGGCCCACTGATCCTTGGCGCCGCCATCAGTCTGATATCGACTCTTCGCCGGGTCGACGATCTTCCAGCCATTCTCGCTTCCCCACCGGCGCCACTCGGACTTATCCGCGAGGATTCGCGGCCGATGCCGATCATCATAAGCGGTGATCTGCATGGCGGCTTGGTGTTTCCACGGCTTGCGAGCCAGCGAGAATTTCTCCGCAATCGGGTGCTTTGACGAAGATATCGCCGTGGAAGATCCGGATTGTTTCACCAGGCAAGCCGACCAGGCGCTTGATATAGCTGACTTCCGGCTCCTCGGGATAGCGAAACACGACGACGTCCCAACGCTCTGGAGGAGGCTCCCCGGCAGATAAGGCAAATCATAGGGGAACATCATCACCAGAATCCGGTCGCCCTTGAAACTTGGCGTCTCATCCAATCGCGCCTGAAAGCGGCAATTGACGCAAATGCCCGAGTGGACGTTTCGAGACAGGGATCGTAATTCGACTTCTTCCGAAGCGTTCACGGCGTAGACGAAGCCACACTGAGGACAGGCGATCTCCTTGTGGCGGCCCATCAAGGTGGGAGCCATCGACCCGGTCGGGATCACGAAGGCCTGGGCCTCGAACCCACGGACAACCAGGGCCAGAATGAAGGCCACGATGATCGCCTCGACCGTGTCGCGGTGGCTTTCGGCTGCGGCGTGTTTCGACCTTGGAAGGTCGGGGGCTGGCTTCCAAACGTTGCAGAGGACCGTCCCATCGTCTCGTGTTCCCTTTCCTCGGCCTGACCGGGGCTGCTCGACAACCGGCTTCCGGCTCGCCCAATGAGATCCGCCCTCCCGAGCCGCACGATCCTCGGTTCGGACTCGACCCGCCCGGACGCGAGTCGATGCTACTATCGAATGTAACGGATTCGACGAGGATCGGGAACCCAGCAAAAAGAACGGCCGAACACCTGGAGCGGTACGACTTGACCGGGAAGATGAACCAGGAACGGTTTGCCCACGAACATCGAGCCCGCGCACAACCGGACCTTCCTTCCAGAACCGCGAATCGTTGGAGACCGGGCTATTGTCGCCCAGGACGAAGAACTCATCGTCTCCGAGACGCACCGGCGACATCGTCCCATAGGGATGTCGCGGCGTATCGGCCAGAGAAGATGTGTAATAGATGTCTCGATAGATTCGCAGCTCGTTCACCGTCAACGCACCCCCGCGCACTCCCAGGGCGATCGGGCTGTCGCCGGGCGGAGGACCGACCAGCGGATTCTCATAATCCATCGGGGCAAACAGGAGCTGGCCGTCGATGGCGACCATGACGCCGGCGATCGAAAACCGAGGCCTCCAGCGTCACCGACCGCGGCCATGACCCCTTTTCCTCGAACGGGTTGGAACATTCGGTCAGAGGAAGTCGCCGGCCGCTTCGGACCACCTCCGATCGGTGCCCGGCTTCGCGACCGGAATCGTCACCAAGAACGAGTCCGACGCGGACCGAATCAGCACCGAGATCGACTCGACCGACTCTTGGACCGACAATCGTGCCTCCAGACCCAGATCCTTGATCTCGTTTTCGGCGCGAATCTCGCTGCCGTTATAGGCATAAGAATCGCGGACCGGTCCGTAACCGCCTCGCGACGGATCCCAGTGCCTGTAGATCAGCCAGTCGTCGATTGGCCGCGATCTCCCCTCGACGGTCGACGTGGACAAAGCCGGCCGTCCTGCTCCGACCAGCCGGTAACGCGCGAACCGTACCCGCCGCCGGCGCGAAAAAACCAGCGCGGAAAGCGGTCTGCATCCGCCGGCCGGAACCGACTATCGTGGATCAGGATTCGCATCGCCCGAAGTTCCGGCAGCGATTTCCTAACGATGTGTCCATCGACGATGATGTCGCCGTCATCGATCCGGATCGAATCGCCAGGCAGTCCCACCACGCGCTTGACGTACGCCTGGGTCGGCTCCCCCGGAAAATGGAAGACGGCCACTTCCCAACGCCTGGGCCTCTGATATTCGTAAAGGAATTTTTCGACCAGGACGCGGTCGCCACCGCATTCAATCGACGGTACCTTGTCCAGCCCACCTTGACCGCAATTCGGACAAACCGCCTGGCCGGTATGTCCATCCTCATCGATTCCGACGACGAACACGAACCGGCAGTTGGGACAAGTCAGCTCGCGATGCAAACCCAGCAAGGTCGGTGCCATCGACCCGGTCGGGACCACGTAGGCCTCGGCCGAAAAAGTCCGTACCAGGAGCACGCACAACGACAGCAAAACCATCAATTCGACGGTCTGACGCAGCACTCCAGCTCTCGGAATCTCGAGACTGCGGCCGCCGTGATCGGGGATCAACCAGGGGAGTCTCATCATCGTCCAATCAGTCAAAAGAACGTGGGATCAAGATCCCCAGAACGACGATCGCACGGGACTGCTATCCGATGAAACCAGTTGTGATCGGGAAGGTTCCGTCACAATCTGACCGAAAGATCCAACAACCGATGCTACTCCATTCCGCTCAATCCTCGCTGTCGTCGAGGACCGACAGGAACGCTTCCTGCGAAATCTCGACGCTCCCTACTTGTTTCATACGTTTCTTACCCTCCTTTTGCTTCTCAAGAAGTTTTCGTTTCCGAGAAATATCGCCACCATAGCATTTGGCCGTGACGTTCTTCCGCAAGGCGGAGATCGTTTCCCGAGCGATCACACGACTTCCAATCGCCGCCTGGATCGCCACCTCGAACTGGTGGCGGTCGATTTCGCCCCTGAGTTTGCGAACAAGCTTCCGCCCCCGGCGATCCGCATGGCTTCGATGGACAATTGACGAAAGGGCATCGACCTTCTGACCGGCGACCAAAATGTCCAACCGGCAAAGATCGCTTGCCCGAAAACCAATCACCTCGTAATCCATCGTTCCATAGCCGCGAGTCGCGCTCTTCAGCTTATCATAAAGATCGTAAATCATTTCGGCTAAAGGTATTTCGTAAGTCAAGATCGCGCGAGTCGTCGACAGGTACTCGGTCTTGATATAGGTGCCGCGCCGATCCTCGCACAGTTGCATGATGGCGCCGATCGACTCGGTCGGAATGATGAAATTGACCTTGGCGATCGGTTCGCGAAACTCCTCGATTTCCCCGGCTTCCGGAATGCGGGTCGGGTTGGAGATATGCAGGATCTCTCCATGCCGGTCAAGGATTTCATAGGTCACGTTCGGCGCGGTCTGGACAAGTGAGAGGTTGCTCTCTCGTTCCAGTCGCTGCTGGACGATCTCCATGTGAAGCATGCCCAGAAAGCCGCAACGAAAGCCAAACCCAAGGGCATCCGACGTCTCTGGCTCGAACGTGAAGCTGGAATCGTTCAGCGCCAGCTTCTGCAACGCGGTCCGGAGATCGTCGAATTGATTGTTTGTCGCCGGAAACAGACCGCAGAACACGACTGACATCGGCACCTGGTATCCCGGCAGAGCCGATAGCGCCGGCCCTGGCAACTGGGTGATCGTGTCACCGACGCGGATATCCGACAGTCGCTTGATATTGGCGGTGACATAACCGACCTGTCCCACCCCCAGTTCCTCGCAGGCCACCTCGCGCGGCCTGAATCGACCCAGGCCGGTGACTTCGAACTCGGTTTCCTCGGCCATGAGACGAATCTTTTGGCCGACGCGGAGCGTGCCATCGACGACACGGACATAAGCGATGACGCCCAAGTAGTCGTCGAACTTGGAATCGAAGATCAAGGCGCGAAGGGGTGCCTTGGGATCGCCCGCCGGTTGAGGGACACGCTCGATGATCGCTCGAAAGACGTCGGCGACTCCCAGGCCGGTCTTGGCGCTGATGGCGAGGACTTCGCTGGGATCAATCCCCAGGCTGACCATGATCTCTTCCTTGATTTCCTCCGGCCGCGCCGCCTGCATGTCGATCTTGTTCAAGACCGGGACGATGGCCAGGTTGCCGTTCACGGCCAGGTACGCGTTGGCCACGGTCTGGGCCTGCACCCCCTGAGTCGCGTCGACCAGCAAAATCGCGCCCTCGCACGCCGCCAAACTTCGTGAGACCTCGTAATGGAAATCGACGTGGCCGGGCGTATCGATCAAGTTCAGCTCGTATTCCTGTCCATCCAGCGTGTAATTGATCGCCACCGCCCGCGCCTTGATCGTGATTCCACGCTCACGCTCCAGGTCCATATCGTCGAGCAATTGCTCGCGAAACTCGCGCTGCGTGATGGCGCCGGACTGGAGGAGGAGTTGGTCGGCCAAAGTGCTCTTGCCGTGGTCGATGTGGGCCACGATCGAGAAATTTCGAATGAACTTGGGGTCGACAACCATTTCGTTTAGTTCCAGCGGCCGTTGCGTCGGCCGTGATGGGCCAGCAGTCCGTAATCAATTGGGATGGAAGGAAGCCTGTGGAAAAACGGGCGGGTTCACGATCGTGGATCTGGACCATGGAAAACGAGTCATCTCGTCTGCTTGGTCCCCGGGCGGATGCGGTAGAACGATTCACCTCGCCTACCGTTTGATCCCTAAGCCGTGCATTTCCAAAGACATCGAGACCCCTGGCACAATATCCGGGCTGACTCGGGCATCGTGTCTTCCTGTCCGCATGATTATATTGTAGCGGACCAATGCCGAGAAGCCGGGTTATAGCAACACGATTTGCTCGACGCGGCAAGCGACCGGGCTGGAAACGACACGGTACTCAATTATCCACGGGAGTTGGGTATGTTGTCCCCGTAACCCGCATGGCACAAACGCCATTCCTATGCCACGCGCCATCGGACGCGGCTTGTACAATCGTAAATCCAGGTCACGCTGGGACTTGAGCCTCTTGAGGAGTGGCCCGAGCGTGCCAAAAAGCGGCAGTAATTGGCAGTGTTTTTCGACGTGTACTGCCATTTCGCTCGCGACTTTTTACGCGGGTCCTCATCGAGTGTCGGTTTGGATTGTTGTGAATCCGAGGTCGATCCGATCGACTGCTGCGAGAGGCCGCGGCAGACCGCCGCCTGGAAAAAACGAGACTCCTCGCCGAACACCACCACCCGGCCTTTGGCCGACCTCTCCCGGTGGGGCGAGGTGGTAAAGACTGAGCCACAACGGACTTCTGACCGAACGTCCCGAAGCAGTGCACCATACCTCGCCCCGTTTGGAGAGAGGTCGGCCGAAGGCCGGGTGAGGGGGCCGATCCCGGTCGAATGCCGTTTGGCTCCGCGAAACCGAGGTGGTGTCCAGCGAGGAGTGTCTGGGAACGCGATGGCAAGATTGCACCGCGCCTCCGTTCTGCCACGCTCGGCGGTTCCCAGCCACCGCGGGGCCGAAGTCCGCCGGCATGCCCTCGAAGGGTGACGAAATGTACAAAGCGAGCGATTTATTTGAGGATTGTGCCAGTTGATTCGACCGAGCCGGAACTCAGAACCAACTATTGGGAGTTCGCCCGCCTCGAAAGCCGTTTTCATTCTGGCGTGCAGGCGGCGGCGAGCCCGTAGGCCGAAAACAGAATGGGCGCGCGAGTCTCATTTCCTTATCTATATATTATACGCAAGTTGCCCATTTTGTCAAGTCTAGGGCCCCATCACAGCGATGGAATCCGATCGGAACCTTAGGCTCACTATTGACTTAAACAATTCTCCCAAATTCTCTCGTGTGCGCTTAATGACACCTGGTATAAGCGAAAACGCGGGGTGATCAAGGCGCGCGCTCAGAACCGGAGTGGTACCCGAAGACAGGGGGTTTTGAACAGAGCCAATACAACTTTCTTCATTTATCTACGCCTAGGGAATGTGTTAGCATACGGGGCGATGCTCGGACGTAGGATGCATGCAGTCACGTCTCATTCGAGGCGACCCCATGAAACGGTTCCGGCTGAGCACGCTCATGCTCCTGATCGTGATCGCGGCCCTTTGCGTCGCCCTGGTGGTGCAACAGCAACGAGCCGCTCGCCGCGAGGCCGAGCAACGCGACCGGGAGGATCGTCGCGTGGCGAAACTCCAGAACCGGCTGATAGTGCAAGAGGTTGAACATCTGTTAAAATTAAATGACAAAGAAGCGGAGCTGAAGGCGGCACGGCGGCATTCAGTCCTCGAAGTAAAGGGAGCCAAGGAAGGGGTTAAAACGACCGATAAGCGGGCGACCGATAAGGGGTCAGACGACCGATAAGGCACCGGGAGCCGGTTCAGGCTTTCGGCTCCTGAGCCCTTATCCTCAGGCCGACCTAACCGGCATCCTACGGTGACCCTACTCTCGAGAGAATCGTTCGACCCAACGGTAGTATTCCAGTACGCCTCGGTGCTGGTAACATATCGCGCACTGTTCGACGAAGTTCGAGAAGGATGGCGCCAGGGGACACATCCGTAGCTCTGCGACGAGAGCCCAACCGACTTCGCCGTTGTCTTTCATCAAAACCATGTCTCCCGCGAAGGTGGAGTAAAGAAGGTGCGCCTCCGCCCATTCTCGATGAGGGTCTGGGTGGTCCTCGTCGATGTCGTTGTACCACCCTAACTCCTGGTATCGAAGCCAAGGGGGTTCATAAAAAGCCGAACCATTGTCTTTAGCATTCCGCATCTTATAAAAGTGGAAGTAAAACTCGTTCATGACATCCTGATCAGGGAGACCATACCCAGCCAGGCATTCGACCAACGCGGCCCGATCGGGCGGTGCGTGCAGAAAAACCTCGCGCTCCCATGCGGTCTCGGTCGCTGGTCGTTCCATTCTTAGCCACCATCCTTGATACCATTCATCCTCCTTGCCGTCATAAAAAAGAGAGGTCGGTTGGAATGAACGGACTGCGTCGCGGAAGGAGGCCACCACTGGGGTTCTAATCGCATCCCATTCTTTTCGGAGAATCTCTGTGACCTGGTCCCCCGACAGCCCGGAGAATCGTGCCAGCCAAGGGTCGAGGGGCGGCATGAGATCAAGATCTTCGACGTGGGACGGCAACGGATACTCCGCTTCGTGTGTATTCGGCTCATGGCGTGATGGCTCCTCGTGTCCCGTAAGACGTCCGCGGCAACCCATATTTGAGACGACGAGTACGAATGCCCTGAGGGTGGGCGTAGCAGAACTGGCTAAAGTATGGCGGGCCGGCCCGAGTTGTCCTTTCTACCTTGCCGCCGAAGGCCCAGGTCTCATGGCCCGACCACCCGACGAACCGGAAAGTCTCCTTACTGGATGGGCGTTTACGCTCTTCTGCCGCGCCAAGGGCCGATCGTCAAGTGTCAACGATGGTTCAGACCCTGCGCTCTCGATGCGCTGACTGGTACGGCTCAGATCGCCGTCCCGTTGATCCGGGCCGAATCAACGGCTAAGCTGGTCGGATTGAATCGCGAACTGGCACCCTCCGGAGGAAGCCGCCCGATGAGATATGCGCCTGCCGCCGCGCTGGCCTTCGCTTTCCTGGCATCCTGGCCGGCCGATGCGCAACAGGTGCTGATCGGGTCGAGGAAGAACCCGTTGGTCGAGCCGATCATCGCGGAGATTTCCCCCGCCCGAATCGAGGCGACGATCCGGAAGCTGGCGAGCTTCGGCACCAGGCACACGCTCTCCGACCCGGACAATCCCGATCGCGGCATCGGCGCGGCTCGGCGGTGGATCAAGGCGGAACTGGAATCCTACGCCAGGGAATCCGGCGGCCGGTTGATCGTCGAGGAAGATTCGTTCGTCCAGCCGGTCGCCCCGCGCGTGCCAAGGCCGACGACGCTGGTCAACCTCGTCGCCATCCTGCCCGGCATCCAGCCGGCCTCGAAGGACCGATGGCTCGTCGTCAGCGGCCATTACGACTCGATCCCCTGGCCGATCTCCGACGCGAACAGCGACGCACCGGGCGCCAACGACGACGCCTCGGGCACAGCCGTCTCGATGGAACTGGCCCGGGTCATGTCGAAGCATCACTTCGACGCCACGCTCGTCTTCCTCGCCGTCGCGGGCGAGGAGCAAGGCTTGCTCGGCGCCACGCACTGGGCCGAGAAGGCCAGGCAAGAAGGCCGGAAGATCGAGGCGATGATCACCAACGACATCGTCGGCAACACCCAGGGGGGCAACGGGATCAAGGACAACCGCCGGGTCCGCGTCTTCTCCGAGGGGGTGCCGTCCGACGAGACCGAGGCGCAGGCCCGGACTCGACGCTCGGTCGGCGGCGAGAACGATGGACCCTCTCGCCAGCTCGCCCGCTACATCAAGGAGGCCGGCGAGCTTTACCTCAACGACTTCGAGGTGACCCTCGTCTTCCGCCGAGACCGCTACGGCCGAGGAGGCGACCACATCGCGTTCAACGAGCGAGGCTACGCCGCCGTCCGGTTTACTGAGCCCAACGAGAATTTCGACCGCCAGCACAAGAAGGTGGAGACAGTCGACGGCGTCGAGTTCGGCGACGTGGTTGATCGGGTCGACTTCGCCTACGTCGCCCAGGTCGCGCGGGTGAACGCGGCGGCCCTCGCGAGCCTGGCGCTGGCGCCGGCGCCTCCGACCAGACGTCCGCTTCGGCACCGGCCGGCAGGAATACGACACTCGGATCGGTTGGAAACGCGGGAGCGAGCCCGACCTCGCCGGCTATCGGGTCGTCTGGCGCCCCACGCATCAACCGTTCTGGACGCGAGGACTCGACGTCATCGCCGCCAAGCCTACCGACACGGCCGAGGTCGTCGTCAAGGGGCTCTCGAAGGACGACCTGTTCTTCGCCGTCCAAGCGGTCGACCGCGACGGCAACGCGAGCTTGCCGACCTTCCCCGTCCCGCCCCCGACCCGACCGACCCGGGTGAATCGCGAGTGACGCGGGCCGGTTAAGGAGTGGGCTCGGGCGTGGGCGGGCTTGGCTAGTCCTGGGCCTCTGGCAAGCCTCGTTACTGGATTACCCTTTACGCTTTCCCGTTGCGCCGAGGGCCGATCGTCAAGTCTCTACTATGATTCAGTGTATTACGACCTCCTCTAGGCAGTATCCAAGCTGCAACGTGCCGACGTTGCGGCGGAATACCCCGTGATTCGCCGCCGGAATTGCTCCGCTTCTTCCAGATCCAGCAATCCATCATCGTCCAGTTCTCGCGACGGCGGAGCAAAGCGGTCCATTGCTCAGCCTCAAGCCTGAAGCAGATGGCGACTTGTACGTGAGCCTGCTGAAATTGTTGTCCAGGTATGATCTCGAAACAAAGAAGATGCGCGGGAGGATCAGCGTGTAAACCGATGCGAGCCCGAAGCGTAACCACGCGATCGACCGCCTCGAATCTCGGCGAAGCGATTGCCCATCGTAGATCGGCATCGCATCACCGCGTTCACCACCGCGATCATACACTCGGGCCATCCCGTAGCAGCCCACCCCAAGCCACCGCGAGCGGTGAGACAAGCCCAACGGCCGAGACCGGAGACAGTCAGGAGGTCGAGCCGAGCACGAACCTCGGCGCTCGTAAACAGGCCGAGGACGAGGCCCTGCACACCGAGTCGCGTGTTTCGCCGAAACGACTCGATATAGAGCGGCCTCAAGTGCTCGGGTTGCTCGATTCTCAAGTAATAGTCCCCGCCCTTATCGACCTGTCTCGTCGGAACCTTCCGTCGAGTACTTGGAAACCCTGGATTCTAGTCGAGGCTTTACACCGAGGTTTTGACGTAAGTCCTTTTGGGACGTCTCGGACTTCGTCGATGCGAGGGGATATTCACCCTTTACACATCGCAGATTTGTCAGCCACCCTCTCCGGTTGTATGTCAGACGTTCACTGCTCGCGCGGTCGCCATCCTCTCACGATACCGCGCCGCGAAGTTCGCCGCATCGGGCCTGAGCGGGCAAGCCGCGACATTCCGGCCGGAGCGGCCCACGCCATCATTCACGGCTCGTCGGAGCCCGCCTGGATCGCATTTCCGATCGGCGCGTCGGTGGCCGGCACTCCGAGCACCGCTCGGAGCGTCGTCGCGATCCATTCGATCTCCGGCTTGGAGATCTCGCTTCCTGGCCGCCCCGAGAGCTCCTCGGGCTCGGGCTCGATCGGGCTCGTCGTGCGGATCAGGACGCGCGTCCTGAACGCCGGCCCGGACTCCGAACCCCCTTCCGATTCGATCGTGTCGGCGCGGATCCACGCGATGTCTTGCTTCTTCCACGTCCGGCACGACGTCCCGCGGAGCGCGTCGCGCGTCTCGAGCGTGAGGTGGTCCGGGTTCGCGGTCAGGACGAAGCGGGCTGTCAACGTCCCCACGGCGGCGACGAGGAGGTAGGCGCACCACAAGACGCCCGCGCCGATGCACACAAAAGTCAAGAGGCGGGCGAAAAGCGGGTCAAACCCGTTCCGGTAGAGTGTCAGTGGGATGGAGAGGATGACCGCGAAGATGAGGGGCGTGATGGCGATTCCGAACATGGAAATCAGGCATCCCCGATCGCTGGCCAGGCCGTGGGGCGGCCTCGTGATCCGGACCCCGCGGCCGCCCAGGCGCTCGCAGATCAGCCCCGACGCCAGGGGTCGATCGCGCCGCTCGCGGATGTCGGTCAGGACCTCCGTGTCCTCGACGACGGCCAGCTTCCCCGCGCCGACGCCGTCCACGTCCGGGTCGATGTCGGGCGACTTCCACCGCCACGAGATCTCGACGGCCAGGGCCAGGAGCATGTCGCGCGGGTAGTTCGCGACCAGGACCCGCCTCTGCCCGTTCTCGTCTTCGGCCACCAGGACGTGGTAATCGCCGGGCTTGCCCCCGATCGGTCTCGCGTCCAGCATGTACCCCCTGCGGACCACCGCGAACTGCGCGGCGGCGGACCGCGGGATGGTCTTCGACCACGAGATCGGCCTCAGGCGCCGGATCGCGCGGATCGCCCCCGCGTCGAGCCTCAGCTCGCACCGGCTGGCCCGCCGCCGAACTTGATCGATCGCGAGTCCCACCCCGCCGGCGAGGTATGCCAGCCCCCCGAGTCCGTAGACCACCCGTTTGCCGTCCCACGCGGAACCGGAGGTCGTCGCGACCCACGACCCAAGGACCCCGACGCCGATCACGATCAGGCCGATCGTGATGGCTCCGAGGAGCCAGCGACTCCACGCGGGCCAGGGCGACGGCTGGCGGTTGGCCGGGTTGAGGGTGTACGTCCACCCGTTCGGCGACTTCACGGCCTCGAACCAGCCGGGAGCGCAGGCAGCCATCGTGAGATCTCCGTGGGCGAGGCGAGCGCCCTCGCGATGGTGTTCGGGCGTCGGCGATGGATATTCGCGCCTCTCCAGAGTTTATTTCCTGCCGTTCGCCTAATAGATCGGATTGGCATGTCCACTCGCAGGTGGGTCGCGGTACCTTGACAAGGCAAAATGTTTGAACTCAGAATCGCAATTGGGTGCAAGCGTGCGATCCTCCGAAGAGCGGCCGAAACCTAAAGTAGCACGTCAAAGGTCTATATGGCCGAGCCTTCAGAAGCGACTACTCGCGAATCGGGTCCACAGCCAAGCCCGTGGCGGGATCTGTTCAGGGTATTGACATTTCTCCTTCTCGTTGGCCTTGGCCTCATCTTTTGGGTCATCAGTGGAGCGCGAGAAGAGCAAGCCCGGGTCAAGGCGACGGCGAAAGCCTCGGGTACTTCCAGCCTGGCGGAACCGTTCATCGGCAGGCTCGCCTGTCGCGAATGCCATCCCGCCGAACACGCCGCACACAGTCTCTCGGGCCATAATCAGACGCTCCGCCCGGCCGGTTCCTGGCCTCTGGCCAGCCAATTCAGTGGCCAGCGTATTTCCGACCCCGAGAAGCCTGGCGTTACCTGGACATATGAACTTCGCGACGGCCGGCTCTCCATCACCCGATTCACCGGCGAGAAACTGGACGCCCTTATCCCCATTGACTATGCGGTCGGCTCGGGGAAACATGCCACAACGTTTGTCACGATCGCCAGGGGGGAACCGAGTGGGGCCCTGGAGCATCGGCTCACGTACTTCGCACATTCCCGGTCGCTCGCGCTGACTCCTGGACAGCATGAATTCTCCAAGTCGGGTCAAACGCCATACGGATTCGTGCTCACCCCACGGCAGATTCAGGATTGCATCAATTGCCATTCGACCCGAACCGCTGCCGAACGGCCGGGAGACCTTGATATGGCGACGATGATTCCCAACGTCTCATGCGAGCGATGTCACGGCCCGGGACGTTCGCACGTACAGAAGGCCCGCGCCGGCGCAACGGCCGAAGACCTGGTCATGCCGCTCGGAATGGGTTGTGATGCGTCTACCGAGATCCAATCGTGCGGAATGTGCCACCGGCTTCCCCGCCACTTTTCGCCTTCGGAAATCCGCGCGGATAACGATGTCCTCGCACGGTTTCCCTCGGTCGGCCTGTTGCAGTCAAAGTGTTACACCGCGAGCCAAGGGGCACTTCGCTGCACAACCTGCCACGATCCGCACGCTCGCGTCACACACGACGCGGCAGTGTATCAAGATGCCTGCTTGTCCTGTCATAAAACGACGCCGCAGAAGACCTGCTCAGTCTCGCCCTGGTCGGGCTGTGTCGCATGCCACATGCCACCGCGTGAAGTCGGGCGCGGCTTAAAGTTTACCGATCACTGGATCCGTGCATCGGTCGGCAAGGTGCCTTGAAGCTCATGCGACTCCGACACCAACTTGACAAACCAAGCCTGAAGCGCCTCGCGGCCGGGTGGGTCGTGAGCGAGGAGGGTCTGGAATTCACGTTTGGCCTCCGGCAGCCTCTGGGTCTTGAGCAGGGATTGGATCAAGATCATCCGCACGTGATGGCTCGAAGGGTTGAGGCGGAGGGATTCCGTCGCGGCCTCGATGGCGGCGTCCCATTCCTGCCGCTCGAAGTGGAGGAGAGCGACCGCCTGGTGGTAGTCCGATCGCCAAGGATTGATCGCGATCGCTCGGCCAAAGTCGCTGAGTGCCTCCTCGCGCTTCCGCAACTGGGCCGCCCGCGTCCCCGCGGCAACGAGCGTCGCTTCGCGGTTGGGAGAGGCTGCCAGTGCGGTCCGGAACGCAGTCAATGACTCCTCGCGGCGGCCGATCAGCCACAGTACGGTCCCCTTGGCTTCCCAGGCGGGCCCATCGGCTGGATCGGCCTTGAGGGCCGCTTCGAGCAACGGCAGCGCCAACCGGCCCACCGCGGCAGCAGTACGCCCAGGGACTACCCTGCTCTCCGTGGCCAGCGCGATCCCGAGGTCCCGGGAGACCCCGGAACGCTCACTCGGATCGACTTGATCCCTATGGAAATGGATCAACGGGGCATCTTTGTCTGTCGTCCGTCGTCGAGGATCGGGGACCGTCGCGATTCGATCTTTGAAGCGGGGGATCAGGTGAAGCGTCGTGGCCGTGTGCGGGACCTGTTCGTTCTGGGAACGAGGCATGTGGCAATCAACGCAACGATCGTCCCGGCCCTCGAACACGCGCTCGGCTTTCGGCAAGCTGCATCCGTTTTTGTCATGACAGCTCAGACAACGATCCCGGTAGTACGTCGCTTTCTCCCGCGGTGCCGGAAGCTCGTGAGGGTCGTGGCAGGAGATACAGCCCATCTTGCCCGAACTCTTTTGAAAGCAACGGCTCTCGTACATCTGTTCAACCTGGCCGAAGAATCGGCTCTTTCCGAGATTCTCCGCCTTCACGAACACCGATTCGATGGAAGACAGCGGCAGACCCGGGCGATAGTCGGTGAGGCGCCGGCCCGCCCGAACGACCCGGATATCGCCTTGCAGGTGGCATTGCTGGCAGACTGCTTCACGCAGTACGGGTTGGAGGCTGGCCGGGTTCACGATGTTCGGCAGCTCGTCACCGACGTGTTCGGGCTTCCGGACATGAAGCTCGCCCGGGCCGTGGCATCGCTCACAGCCGATCGCGTGGCCCTGGAAGATCGGCTGTCTATACCGGTTCTCGGTCTCTTCGACGTGATCGAACTGGTTCGAATGACAAAACAGGCAAGCCGGTTTGATAAATCTCTCGAAATGAAGATTATCCCTTTCGTAGCCGGGGGACAGGTCCCATTTCTGCTTCGCGGAATACCATGTGATCGGTGATTCGAAGAGGTGGCCGTCGCCCCTTTCCAGCAAGAACGCAATCGCCTGCTCGCCCGAGCCGATCGCGTAGCGCGCTTCGGCCTCGACCTGGCTGACGACCTTGCCGCTGGCATCGCGTTTTGTCTCTTTGTGAAAGACGCGATCTCCCCGCCGCTCAACGGAGTACTCCAAGCCCTGAGCCTGGAACGAAGGCGAGACCGTGCCGGGAATTGTCGCGCGTCTGACATCGGTGAGCGAGCGTCCCATCGGGTGGTGGGCGTAAACTTCGGCGATGTCCGCATGGCACCGCGCACACGCCGCGTCACCCACGTATCTCACACCCGCACGGATGTTTCTGTAAGGCGAGTTCGCCGCGAGCGGCCGTTCCGCTGGCGTAGTGAACCGGTCGATCAGGGCGGCAATCCACGACGGTCGCCCGACCCAACATGCCGTCGACAGGCCGAGCGTGGACAGGACCGCCAGGACGATCAACGCACTCCTTCGTCGACGCGTTAGCTTGCCCGGATCGGATCGGTCGGCGGGAGTCATGGCCGCTCCGCGAGGCCAGAGGAACGCGCGGCGCATTTACAGACGACAACGGTGCCGTTCGCCGCGATGTGTGCCGACGTGGCATCCATCATCAATTCGATGACGGTGCACGCGGCGGTGATACAACGCGGGATCGGGATAGAGGGCGCGGAACCGGTCGCACCGTGCCGGCTCCCAATAGGAAAACCCCCGATCGCCGGGATTTCCGCGATCGGGGGACGGTTTCCTGATTCCATTGTTGGTCGAGGATCGGCTCGTCGTCCTCGCGGGTCAATACGAATCGGAGCTGATCACTTCGCCGGCGTTGCGGGTCGAGAGGGCCTGGTAAACACCATATGGCGAGGTTGTGCTGAAGATGCCGATCGTGCCGGCGTTGACGGTGATGTTGGCGGTCCACGTCAGACCGTTGGGCCAGTAGGGAACGACGGGGTTGGCCGCGTTGGGTTGCCACGAGCTGATCGAGTTCTTGATGAACTTGACCGACCCATCGCAGAAGGCGTGATTGGCACCTCCAGGGTGGTTGCTCGACTGCGATATGACCGCCATTGTGGCGCCGTTGTCTTGCTCGACGACTGGGTCCAAGGTGGTCTGGATGTTCGGAGCGTACATGGCCGTGGCGACCGAGTCCGTGTTGCCCGCCACCCACCAATGCCAGCAGTTCTGATCGGCGATGCTCAGGCGGCCGTAGACGTACTCGCCGATCATCATGGTGTTGCTCGTGCCGTCTGTGATCGAGGCAATTGTGACGGAGCTGCTATGGAAGATCACGCCGAGCGCATTTGCCTGTAGCAACGTGTAATTCGATGGCGCTATGCCCTGGCACGCACGCGGGGGCTGATACCACGGGCCGCAGATCCCCCGGTAGGAGGTCAGGCCCATGATAAAAGGCGGCGTGAAGGTGGAGGAATAGAACCCATTCCCATTCACGACCGTTGGGTCGCTCGGGCAGCACAGGACGGACAGATGCGTCCCATCGGCTGTGGCCCAAGGGGGGACATAATATCCCCAAGCAAAGTTGAAGGCGTTGTAGACGTTCTGCTGCTCGATGTAGGCGGTTAGCCCGGGCAACCAGCCCCACCGCGAGAAGTACCGCGGGTTCTCGAGACCGATGTCATAAGGGCCCGGGGGCGAATTCGCGGTTGCGACATTTCCGCCTGATGGGAAGCAACCGTTGGAGCTCTCGTAGTTCATGACTCCGAGGGCGAGTTGCTTCAGATTGTTGGTACACTGAGCGCGTCGGGCTGCCTCGCGGGCCGACTGGACGGCAGGTAAAAGCAGAGCGATGAGGACGGCAATAATCGCGATGACGACGAGTAGCTCGATCAAAGTGAAGCCACCAAACCGGCTTCGGCGCGATGAAACGCGAATCATGGAATACTCCTCAAGAAAATGAAAGAAAACGAACCTAAACGGTTGGCTCGAACACCCAAGGAAAGCCGTGCAGGGAGGGAGACGCCTGCCGGCACCGCATTCATCCGCGCGTGGTGAGTGAGTATGCCGAAGGGTTGACGCTCGCTCTCACCCATTCAGGTTTCGGGAGTCACCGAACCGGGATCGACTCGGAGATCCAACCCAACGGTGGGAAAACTACGGAATTCCAGTGCGTTTGGAAGGTCGCCGGGTCGGATTGGCGCGGAACGGAGCATCATTCCTTCCGCTGGCTTACCTACCGCGCGGATCACTTAAGTCCTTGGCTTTCGCCTTTTCGCCCAACTTTGCCTTCTGGGCGTCGGTGTGGGGAATAATCGGGGTGACGCCTTCCCGGCTCGCACCGGGGCGCGTGCTCGCGGGGAATTTGCCAGGATTGGCCTCCCCCTCGCAACCCGATGCGACAACGGCGATGGCGGCAAGAAGGGGCGGCGCGATGAAATAGCACTTCAAGACTCGATCTCCTTTCGGATGAATAAGTGCCGCTCTATCGCTGAACCGCATCACGATCCCGGAAGTTTACCGCGTCCTGAAGAAGCCTCGGATGACCAAAACGCGAGGAACGACGGCGCGAACTATCCGGCACAGCGGGCGAGCCAGCAGAGCAAAAAGATCACAACAACGGCCAAAAGATCACAACAACGACCAATCGAAACGAGGAAATGATTGCCAACAAGATCTCTTCAGGCTTTTCTCGAATCGATTCGTTGAGTGCAGGGTCGGGCAACGGGTCGGAGCACTGAATCGCATATGCGCACGCCAAGCCCACTCGGAGACGTTCCGCAAAGCGGACAAGCCCGGTGCCGAGTAATCCGGCATCGAAGCCCGACATTTCTATGACCGCTGATGGCATTTCGGACGATCGTAATAGCGCGCTCAAGCAATGTCAATGAAGCAATGTCAAACCGTTTCCTTCGGGTTCCGCAATTCCGCGGATCTGGCACGCTCTGAAAACAACCAATTACTCGCAGAGGACGTTGAATCAGGAAGGCCCGCGAAGGGGCCAATTCCGTGTAGTTGCGCCATTGCGCGAATGGAGGTTGGAATCGCCCCGTCGTTGCTGCTGTTGAGAGTCAGGAAAGGAATTTACTTCGGAATGCCGTTTCCGTACAAACCTGACGCGCGAGCGAGAGGACCGGCTGACGCCGAGTTTCTCTCGTCGATCGGGGGATTGTTCCTTTATCGCCCTCCGCCCTTCCATCCGTCGACGAATCATCGAATTTGTCCGCAGATCGTATCGGTCTCGAATCCGATCGGTTATGCTGACAAATCTCGGGTTTCGTCCTCCGTCGTATCACTCTCCCAATTGAGCGAAACTTTCGAGTCCCCACGATCTTTCTGAATCGCAGCGTACGACGCGCGGCAAGCGAGCGGCGTTGTACACTGCGAATCGTTTGTCGAGCTGGAATTGGAAAGGAACCGCGGATGAAAAGCCGACGTGAGTTTATGGTGGGCCTGTCCGGTGGAGTGGCCGTGGCGATGTTCCGCGGCGATGCAATCGCGCGCGCCGCGTCGGCCGGTAAAGAGGCGGCTAAGACCCCGCCGCACGAGCTGGCGCGCGAGGAAGACTACTGGTCGCAGATCCAGCGGGCCTTCGACATCGACCGGACGCGGATCAATTTCAACAATGGCGGGGTCGCGCCCTGTCCCAGTCACGTTCTTGACCAGATGATTCGCGACCTTCGGTTCAGCAACGAGATGCCGGCGCACCACATGTGGAACGTCCTGGAGCCGCGAATCGAGAACGTCCGCGGGGACCTGGCTCGTGATTTCGGCTGCGACCCGGAGGAACTCGCCATTACCCGAAACGCCTCCGAGGGGATGGAAACCCTGATCCTCGGAATCGACCTGAAGCGCGGTGACGAGGTAATCGTCACCGACCAGAATTATGGCCGGATGCTCACCACGTGGGACCAGCGTGCCCGCCGCGAGGGCGTGGTTGTCAAGAGCGTCTCGTTCAAGGCACCCCTCCCCTCGACCGCGTCCTTTGTTGAAACGATCAAGAGCGCGATCACGCCGCGGACCCGCGTCATCGAGTTCCCCCATATTGTCAATCTCACGGGACAAATCCTGCCGGTGCGCGAGGTTGTCGAGCTGGCCCGTCCGCTGGGTATCGAGGTGTTCATCGACGGAGCCCATTCGTATGCACATTTCCCGTTCACCCGCGACGAGTTACGATTGCGACTACTTCGCATGCAGCCTGCACAAGTGGCTGATGGCCCCGATCGGTACGGGCTTTCTCTACGTCCGCAAGCCTAAGATCAAGTCGATCTGGCCGCTGATGGCCGCCGGCGCGAGTCAGTCTGAGAACATCAGGAAGTACGAGGAGATTGGCACTCATCCCGCGGCCAACCACAACGCGATCGCCGCGGCTGTGGCATTTCACGCGGGCATCGGCGTCGATCGAAAGGCGGCTCGGCTGCGTTTCCTCCGCGACCGGTGGGTCAAGCCACTCCTGAGCGCCAGCCCTCGCGTCAAGGTCTGGACGCCACTGGACGACGACAGCGCGTCATGCGGGATCACGCTGGTCAATATCAAGGGCGTCGATCAAGGCAAGCTGGGCACCTACCTGATGGACAAGCACGGCATCCTTGTCACACCGATCGGTCATAAAGACTTCCAGGGGATCCGGGTCACGCCCAACATCTACGCGACACTCGATGAGATCGATACATTCGGCGCGGTGATGCAGCAGGTTGCCGAGAAAGGGCTGTCCTGAGCCAGCGCTGAAGGCATTAGAGCGGCTAACTCATGAGTTGCGCACAGCGCGACTGAGACGTCCATCATACTAGCCCGAAGCGTCAGCGAGGATTCCGGC
This sequence comes from uncultured Planctomycetota bacterium, assembly GCA_963779785.1. GTDB lineage: Bacteria > Planctomycetota > Planctomycetia > Isosphaerales > Isosphaeraceae > CAVRFS01. The sequence goes on along the minus strand of CAWAAW010000029.1, from coordinate 414,319 downwards.
GAGTGTCCCCTCGCTGACGCTTCGGGCTAGTATCGCCCCCGTGAGCCACTCGAGCATGAACTGCTCTATCGTCGTGGTGGACGGGTTTTTCCAGGTGCAGGCGTTGCCGGCGATCCTGGAGGATCTCCTCGGCGGCGCGTTGCCGCGTGGCGACGCCGGGTTGCGGGAACAGTCCGCCGCCCAGGATCAGGGCCGACAGCGACAGGACCGCCACTCGCTCTCGCAAGGTGATTCCCAGGGAGACGGTCGAGACGTGCCGCGCACCGGTGAAGAGCAAGAAATAGGCCCGCATGACCGCGATCCCGTTCAGAGCGCCCGCCGCGATCACGATGATGCCGACGTAAGGGCTCGCCTCGACGGCGCTATCGACCAGTAACTCGGTCGAGATGAAGCCGAGTGTGCCCGGGAATCCGACGCTGGCCAGGCCCGTGAGCAGGAAGCAGACGGCCAGCGTGGGCGAGTGCTCGTACAGCCCGTGGTAGTCGGAAAGCGAGAGCCGGCCGAAGCGTGCCTCCAGGGCGCGGAGCGGTCAGCCCGAAGCCGCCCAGCGACAGGATCACGGAAAACCAGAGGCAGAGCGAGGCCGTCAGCGATAGCTCGGTGTGCAATTCCAGCCCGACCAGCACCAGCGACGAGTGGCTGAGGAAGAGATGGGCGAAGAACCGCCGCGTCTCGCGCTGGATGGTCGCCATGCCGGCGGCGTAGACCGCCGTGAAGAGCGAGAGCAGGCCGATGCTCTGCAACACCCAGCCCGGCCCGATCGGCAGGACGAGCCGCACCGCGGCGTAGACGCCGCTGAGCGGGACCACGAAGAGCAAGGCGATCCCGGGCGAGGCGTGCTCGAACCAGTCGGTCACCCAGCAATGGGCGGGCACGGTGCCGCAGCGGACGAGGATCGCGGCCAGGAGCGGAGCGACGGCCCACCAGGGGGCCGTGCGCAGACGTTCCGCCTGCGAGCGTCACGGCCGACCAGCCCAGCACCAGCAGCCCCACGAACAGCGCCATGTGCAGGACGTATACCCGCGTCGGCCTGCGGCGGTTGAGCAGTTCCACGTACGGCGGCACGGTCGAGATCGCCAGCAGGGCGATCAAGATCCACGGTTCCTTGCAACTGAATTTCAGCAGGCGGATCGTCTCGGCGGCCATCGACCAGGAGAACGAGAACCGCCGCATGAACGTCCGCGAGGTCGACAGGGCCGCCAGGAAGTGCAGGAGACGCGACCGTGGGCAGGAGCGGAGCGTTCAGCTCGTCGAGCCCGAAGATCTGTCGGCCGAAGAGGGCGGGCTGGATGCTCCACCGGGCCAGCGACTCGGGCGGCACGTCGACGTAGAAGGCCAGCCATGCCAGCACCGTGCAGCCGAACGTCGCGCCGATCAACGCCACGCTCCAGCGGTAGACGCGGTCGGGGTTGCGCAGCCGGCTGACGCACGGCGGACCGATCAGCGTGATCGCGATCGCCAGTTCGAGCCAAGGCAGATGGAGGAGGTTCATGAAAACTCTTCGATCGTTCCGAAGCGAGGCTTGACCTGGTCCGATTCGCGCGACGCCTCGCCCGCGAGGAAATCCGTCCAGCGGCGTTCCAGAGCGTCGCACCAGCGGAAGGCCCGCACGAACGGCGCGACGACGTATTGGAGCAGTGCCCTGTCGAGATAACCCCGCTCCAGCGACTTCCGATAGAGCCAGGCGAGGTCACGGCCCTTCGACCAACGGTCCCAGAGCGTCCCGGCGCGGGGCAGGTGCTGCCCGATCGCGTTCTCGATCGTGCGGTAATCCTGCAAGAGGCTTGGCGCCCTCACGAACTGGAGGGTCCGCAGGCAGGCGTGCCCCAGGATGTGCACCAGCGCCACGTAGCGGAACCCCAGGCCGATCTCGGCCACGATGATCCCCACCTGCGAGAGCGACGCAAAGGACAGGGCCGACTTGATGTCGGTCTGGACGCTGCCGGCCAGATACGCGAACACGGCCGTCGTCAAGCCCAGCACGACGATCACCGCGCAGAGCACGAGCGAGATGTCCAGCAGCGGGCTGACTCGCAGCAGCAGGAACGCACCGAGGTGCACCGACAGGGCGCCGTAGAACACGGCGCTCGAGGGGGTCGGCCCTTCCATCGCCCGCGGCAGCCAGCCCGAGAACGGGACCAGCGCCGACTTGCCCGCGGCGGCCACGACCAGCAGCATCCCGACCAGAAGCGCCTGCCCGGTCGTCACGGCCGAGATCTCATCGGGCCAGGGACCGGGCCCCAGCAGCTTGTCGAAATCGCCTTCGCCCGGAGATGGTGCATGACCACCGACGCCAGCAAGAGCGAGGCGTCCGAGACCCGGTAGACGATCCAGACCCACAGCCCGTTCCGCGCCGGAGCGGGCCGCTCCTGGTAGAACGCCACCAGAAGCGCCGACGATAGCCCGACCAGCTCCCAGCCCGCGAACAGCGTCTCGATGGTGCCGGCCAGCGAGGTCACCACCATGCCCAGGACGAAGATCGCATAGAGCACGAAGAATCGGTTGAAGCCGCGCTCGCGGTGCATGTACTTGCTGGCGAACGCCCCGATCGTCCCCGAGAGCACGAACGACAGGATCGCGAACGGCACCGAGAGGCGGTCGAAGACGAACTTGACCGAGAAGTGATAGAGATGCGGGATCGCCACCCAGTCTCCGACGTCGATGGCGACGTGGCGCGTGCCCGTGGCCAGCATCAAGACGAGCACGAGTGTGGCCGCCAGCAGGCCCGAGACGATCGTCGCGTAGACCAGGTTCGAGATCGTCTGCTCGGGGAGCTTCCAGTCAAGCAGCGACGAGACGCCGAGGACGACCGTCAACAGCAACGGACTGACGACGACAATCAGCCCCAGGAGCGTGAGTAGCGAGTCGTATGTCATGTCTTCCATCCCTCTGTGGCGCGCGCGTCGCGATCTCAACGTTCGATCTCCGCGAATTCGAGGTGGTCGCGCCAGCCGCGATACCAGTCGACGGAGGAGGCCGCCTTGGGCAGCACCGAGGCCTGAGGTTGATAGGGACGGAACACTCCATCCTCGAAAACGCTGAGCGCGCGGGTCTCGGGGTCGATCACGGCCAGGAGGACCCAGCCGTTGCGGCAGAGCCGGCCGATCCCCTCATTGCGGTCCATGATCCGCAGCATGGCCTCAGGGGTGGTCTCGATCACGAACAGCGAGCGAACGGGCTCGTGGATCTCGACCATTTGCCAGGGTAGGCCGGTCCGCAGGTCGCTGGCCGCGCCGTCCATCACGCCCAGGAGCGACGCCAGGTTGTGCGGCAGCTTGGTGCCGCAGCCGAAGCCGACGTTGTCGACGTTCGAGAAGTAATACTCGAGGCTGATCCCGGAGCAGACGGGGAAGACCGCCTGGAGGATGCGGGTCAGGATCGTGCAATCGGCGTCGTCCTCGGTCGGGTCGTAGGACGTGAGGAACGCGCGGCGGTCGAGGAACAGGCCGCGGCTCCATTCGCGCCGGCCCACGATGGTGATCGCGTTGGTACAGTGGCCGAACTCGGGCCGTACCTGCGCCAGGTCTTCGGCCCGCTCCTCGACGTGCTCCCGCGCGGCGGTGAACGAAAGCGTCAGCGGCGCCGAATAGAACCGCCGGCAACGCTCGTGGGCGTTGCGCTCGCAGGTTAACTCGATCTGCCTCGCGGGCCGTCTCGAACTCGCGGCGGTGCGATGCGGGAATCCGGTCCAGGTCGTAATAAGTCACCGAGTCGTCGCACGTGTTGTGATAGCCGCCGACAACCACCGTCTCGGCTGGCAGCGACAACCCGCGCTGGGCCAGGCCCTCGCGGACCCTCGGGTCGTTCAGGATCTGGGCCATGGTGCGGGCGTTCGGCCCGCCGAGGCCGCCGCCGCAGGCCCCGCAGTTGTGGGCCGAGTCGTGCGGATTGTTCTGGCTGTGCGAGCCGTGCCCGTGCAGCAGCAAGAGCCGGGCGAACCCGCGGGTCAGCCCGATGTCGCGGAGTAACCGCTCGGCCGCGTCGATCATCTCCGCGACGCTGAAGCCGACTGGCGCCGTCGGCGGGACCGGGGCTCGGCTCGGTGCGCTCGATGCGCAGCCGGGTCAGCGGCGGGGTCTCGACAAGCCGGCCGAACGTGTGGCGGATCCGCGCGGTCAGCCGCGGGAAGAGGATGCGGGCCAGAAGCGGAAACGACGCCAGCACCCCGAGTACGCCGGCTCAAGACCGCGCCCAGCGCGAAGCCGCGGCTCCCTTCGTGAATCCGCAGCGACACCGTTCCCAACACCCGGCGGGTCCGCGCCCGGCGGCGGTGCGTCTCGCCGAGCTCGGTCTCCACTTCCTCGGTCACCCAGATTTCCGGGCCGGATCACGACCGGGCAGAGAGGCGTGAAGTGGGCGTCGGCCGCCCCCTTGTAGTAGATCGCGACGGCATAGAAGCCGGCCACGCCGAACGTCTCGACGTCGGGGGCCAGCTCTTCGAGGTGGCGGCGGAACGACTCCTCGCGCTCGTCGATGCAGAAGACCGCCTGGAACCGGGGGGATTCCGGCCGGCCCGCCGGCCGTCGCGCGTGCAAGGCGATGGCATCGAGCGTCTGGGTGCAGAAGCGCCGCTCGTAAGCCAGGTGAAAGATTCGCCGCCGCTCGAGCGCCGTGAACGACTCGATTTCTTGCAAGAGCGTCGCCCACTCCGGCTTGCTCAGACGGTACACGACGTCGGGCGAGAGCCCGAGCACCTGCGCGAGCTGGAACACGAGGAACGCACGCTGCTCGACGCTCGGCGGCCAGTGCGGGTCGTCCTTGCCTCGCGCCAGACTGCCAGAATTCGCGCACCGGGGCGTTGATTCCCAGGGCGGTGCGGGCCGTGTACGCCAGGGCGAACCGATCGAGCAGGAGCCGGATCGCCAGAAACCCCACCAGACTCCCCTCCGGGATCGGCTGAACCACGCGGTCGCCGTGGATCTCGACCTGATGGATCATCCCCGCCCAGCCCCGCAGTGCCAGCAGCGTCGCCGACAGGAACCGCTCCCACTCCTCCTCGCCGACGCCCAGGGCATCGAGCGATTCCAGGATCGAATCAAGCGGCCCGACCTCCTGGTCCTCGAGCCGGCCCAGCTCCTGGGCGAGCCCGCGCATCCAGTCGGCCGGCGCCCAGCCCGGGATGGCGGTACAGCGAGCAGAAAGCGCGGTAGAATCCCTCGCTCCGCCGCGGGAGCTGCCACTTGGCCATCCCCTGGTCGAGGAACGCCGCGCAGAACCGGATCAAGACGTCGTGCACCAGGGCGTCGGTGTCGACGCCGGTGGCCTCGAACAGCATGTCGCGCTGCCGCACCGGCGGCGGCGGCGGCTTGGTGTAAGGAGGCAGGTCGCGCACGCCGTCACAACAGAGCCGCCAGAGGGCCTGGAGCGTGAACCCTTCCCAGTCGTCGTCGGTCCAGGTCTCGATCGTGGCTGCGCCGAAGCGGCGAACAGCTCGGCCAGGCTGCCGGAGACCGGCGACGCCGCCGAGCCGTTCGGGCCCCGCCGGTTCCCCCGCGGAGGTCGCGGATCACCCACCGCCGGGTCTCGGCGATCAGCCGTGCGCGAACCGCCGACGACACCTCGCTACGGACCCGCCGCAACGCGTTGGCCTCGGCGACGTACCAGACCAGCTCCTCGGTCGGCCCCGACCGCAACGGGTACTGGAGCATCGCCAGCCAGAGTCCGAGCCGGTTGCCGAAACAGGGGATCTCCTCCCCGGCCCGCGCGCCCAGGTCGTGCTCGAGCACCTCCTGAAGCTCCGAGAACCGGATCCGTCCTCGCGCCAGGCGTCGCGATACCGGTCCTCCGACAGGTACGGATGGCACCCGAAGATCTGGGCCCCTTCTTGACCGCTTCGTGAAACGGCAGGTCCTCGAACGCGTGCAGCGTGTTGTGGTGGATGAAGACCGTGATCGGCCCCTGTGCGGGCAACACGTGCGAGGCATGCCCGATCACCGCTTCAAGACGACCCGAACGTGTAGCCTGATCCCCGCGTCCCTGGGGCACTCTTCTGTGGGCTACGGCGGCTTCCATGAATCCAACGGCCTCACTTGACGTCGCTTATCGTGACGGCGTGGACGAAGCAGCGCGCAGAGGAAACCCGGCGGAGATTTCCGTCGGAACTTTGCCGCACTGACGGCGCGGTCTCTCCGTTCGTGTCGCGCGAATTCCGCAACGGTTTCTCGACACGGTCGATCTAATGACCACGGAAGCGGCCCATCGACGCGCTACCGTACCGGACGCTCATCATACAAGGGCCGTGGATTCCACGGCAAGTGAACAAATCCGCGGCAAAAGTCGCGAGCGCGGTCCGTAGCCACTCATTACGTGAAACTCATCGCCCGAGGCCGAGGTAACATCAGGGGGGACTGTGCGCGCGTGCGGAATCGCGGCCATAATCGAGTGCTCTGTAAGCGCCGTTTCCGCCAGCCTCCCGCGTGTGGGGGATCGGCAGATAGGCTCAGAAAAAGGAGCGTCGTTTTGGATCGCAAATTGTTGTGGAAGCTAGGTCTAACCTGCGTCATCGCCGCCCTCATCTCGAGCACCGACTCGGCGGGCGCCGAGAAGACAGCACCGACCTACTACAAAGACGTGGTACGAATCATCCAGAAGAACTGCCAGGATTGCCACCGGCCCAATCAAGTCGCTCCATTCTCGCTTACTCACATATGAGCAGGCCCGAAAGCGGTCGAGCGACCTTGCCCACGTGACGACCGAGCGAATCATGCCGCCGTGGCCCGCCTCGTCGAGCTACGGCGGACCGTTCCGCGACGCGCGGGTGCTGACCGACACCGAGATCGCCACGCTCAAGGACTGGGCCGAAGCCAAGTGTCCAGAGGGCGACCCGAAGGATGCGCCCGAGCCCCGCAAGTTCTCCTCAGCGTGGGCCGCTGGGCGAGCCCGACCTGACGCTGACGATGCCCGAGCCGTACAAACTGGCCGCAACGGGCGACGACGACTTTCGCGTGTTCGTGCTCCAGACCAACCTGCCCGAGGATCGCTGGATCCGCGCCGTCGACTTTCGCCCGGGCAATCGCTCTGTCGTCCACCACATCATCGCCGCAGTCGACCCATCGGGCCGCGGTCGCAAGCTCGATGCGGCCGATCCTGGCCCAGGCTACTACGCGCTGGGCGGTTTTGGCGACGGCGTGCCCATCACCGCCTTCCTGCCGATATGGACTCCGGGTGCCTTGCCGCGCCACTGCCCCGAAGGGCACGGGTTTCCTCTTGCCTAAAGGAGCCGACGTCCTGATCCAAGTGCACTACCACAAAAACGGCAAGCCCGAGACCGACGCCACAGAGGTCGGCCTGTACCTTTCGAAAACGCCGTTGGACCGCCAGGTTCACACCGGGTTCGTCTTTCCCAACGTCTCGATTAGCCAGATGATCGTCGTGCGGCAGAGGATCGAGGCCGCGAAGAAAGCCGGAAGGGAGGCTGGTATTTTGGAGCTCCTCCGCGACGTCCTGGTGATTCCCCCCGGCACCCCAAACTACGAGGTGAAGGCGTCCACCAAGGCCGGCGCCGGCATGATGAGCCGTCCGCTCCCACGCGACATCATTCTCACCGCCGTGATGCCCCACATGCACTGGCTTGGAAAAGACTTCACGTTCACCGCCGTCCTGCCTGACGGGAAGACCCGAATCCCGCTGATCAAAGTCGACCACTGGAATTTCAACTGGCAGGGCACCTACGCGTTCAAAGAGCCAATCCGGCTGCCAAAGGGGTCCTGGTTCGATATGGAGGCACATTTCGACAACACCGACTCCAACCCATACAACCAGAGCAAGCCGGCCAAACTCGTCAAGTGGGGCGAGGGAACCAATGACGAGATGTGCATCGGCATCTTCGAGTGGGTTCCTGTTCCTGGAGACCCCGAGCCGAGGCTCAAGAGATCAAGCTGACTTGAGTAGTCGACCAACACGCGGACGTGGACCGACGCCGGTCAACTCTCGTCGGGTCCGTCCGGCTCCGATTCGGTCTTCGCGAGTAATGCGGCGGCCTTCACACGGGCCGGGTCGATTTTCAACTCTCTCCTTTTGTGGAGAGGGTCGGGGGCGAGGGGGTCGCCGGCGGTGGTATACAGCAAGGAGTCCCGATCATCGCGTTTCTGCCGGCGGCGTTTTCGGCGGGCTGATTCTGCGCTTGCAACTTGGCGATTGCTCGACTCTCGATCTCTTGGACAGCCTCATGTGTGATCGCAAGAATTTGGCCGACCTCTTCGATGGTGTAGGTGTATCCATCTGCCAAGCCGTAGCGGAGCTTGATGATCTCGCGTTCGCGCTCGGTGAGGGTTTGCAAGTACCTGGTCGACCTTTTGCTGGACCTGGTCCCGGGTCGTTGCGTCGATCTGGCTCTCGTCGCTCTCGCCCTGAGGTGCCAGGCTCCTTTGCTTCTCGATCTCGAGGATCGACGCGCAGAGCTCAACACAGTCATGGCAGATGTACACGGGCCCCGATCCATCGCGATTGGGTCCTTCGACCAACGGGCCCGCATCCCTCGAGTCTTTGCGACAGAAGGAACAACGGGCCGACTGTGGCTCGTTTGCATCTACGGATCCATGATCACCGGGTGTCCGCATGGGATCGACCTCCTTTGTTGAGCCAACCGACTCAAACCAACTTGATAGCCAGATCTTCGAGCTTTCGGTACAGCGACGACAGGCCCAGCCCGAGCCGGCGCGCGGCCTCGCGCTTGTCGTCGCCGCAGTCGCGAAGGACGCGGAGGATGTGCTGTCGCTCGTAGTCGCGGACCGCCAACCGCAGATTGTCTCCCGTGCTCTCCGAGCTCGCCTTCGACAATCAGTCCGGGAGGGAAATCGTCTGGGGTCAAGATTGATCCCTCGCTCAGGATGACAGCTCGTTCGAGCGCATTATCGAGCTCGCGAACGTTTCCCATCCAGGACGCCGCCATCAACCCCCGAATTGTCGCGTTGTCGACTCCGTCGACCCGTTTGCCCTGGCTCATCGCGTGCTTGGCCAGCAGGACGGAAACCAGCTCGGGGATATCCTCGCGGCGGTCTCGCAGCGGTGGCAAGTGGATCGAGACCACGTTGAGCCGGTAGTACAGGTCCGTGCGGAAACGCTCCGCGGCGACCTCGGCCGCCAGGTCCTTGTTGGTCGCCGTCAATAGCCTGGCTCGGAACACGACCGGACGCGTGGCGCCCACCGGCAAGACTTCCTTGTTCTCGATGGCCCGCAGCAGCTTCGCCTGGGTCGACCGGTTGAGCTCACCGATCTCGTCCAGAAAGACAGTCCCCCGGCCGGCCGCGACGAACAGACCGGCGTGGTCGCGATCGGCCCCGGTGAAGGCGCCCGCACATGACCAAAGAGCTGATTCTCGAGGAGATCATGAGGAATCGCCGCGCAATTGACCGGCAAGAACAGCTCGTCAGGAGCCGAGCCAATCGAATGGAGCGCGCGGGCCGCCAGCTCCTTGCCGGTCCCGGACTCGCCGGTGATCAGCACGGTGCTTCGCGTCGGACCAACCTTGCGGATCAAGGTTTTTACCGCCTTGATCGGCGGACTGTCTCCGACCAAGGCGTCCAGGTCGCCTCGGGTCTGGAGCTGTCGCCGCAGCGCCTGGTTCTCCAGGAGCAGTTGGCGAAAAGTGATCAGCCGGTCGATCTTGGCGAGCAGGTCCTCGAACAGGACCGGCTTCATCAGGTAGTCATGAGCACCCTGGCGAAATGCCGAGATGGCGTTCTCAACCGTGGCGTAGGCCGTGATCATGATGAACAAGGTTTCCGGTCGAACCTGGAGAGTGCGGTTCAGTACGTGGATTCCGTCGAGCGCCGGGGAGTTGGACGTCGCAGAGCACGACATCCGGCTCGAAAGCCTCAACCTGAGCCAGTGCCGAGGGCATGTCCATGGCCGTCGCGACCTCGAATTGCTCCCCCTGGAGGAACTCTTTGAGTGTCGAGGCGATCACCTCCTCGTCATCCACGATCAGGATCCGGCCCCGCGGAGCCACCGGCTCGCGCGACCTTGGCCTCGTCTTTCCACTTACCGGCTGCGAGCGACTTCATCAGGATTCTCTCCGCTGAGAACGCACGACCGCTGCCGAGGCCAATCCGGCTGTCCGGCGGTGAATGCCAGGTCGCTCACCGAGTCGGCCGATTCCACTCGTTCCAAGGGGATGCGCACGAAAAACGTGGACCCTCGGCCGGCCTCCGAGCGGAAGCTCAGAGTCCCCGCGAAATCCTCCAGGATTTGCCGGCTGACGAACAAACCGAGCCCCGTGCCATGGGGCTTGGTGGTGAAGAACGGTTGGAACAGCCGGCAACGATCCGCGACCGAGATTCCTCGACCATCATCTTCAACAGAAAGGACGAGCCAGGCGCCCTCGACCCTAGCCGCCAGTGGATCCGCCCTTGGTCGTCGGTCGCGTCGATCGCGTTCAAGACCAGATTGAGGACCACTTGAGTCGAGATAATCTCGAACGACCAGGACTGCCGGCAAGTCGTGGGCAATATCGGTTGTGATCGATCGCTGCTTGGTGCGCTGATAGTATTTGGCGATTCCCAGCGACTTCGTCGACACAGTCGCCGATCCGAACCCGGGTCACGACCGTGGATGCCGGCCTTGAGAAGTCGATCAGCTCGCGGATGGTGCGCTCGATCCGTTGCAACTGGCGGGCGGCCAGGTCCAGTTTTTCCGCGGTGTAGGGGTTGGGCCTGTGTCGCTGGAGTATCTGCACCAGCGAGCTGAGGGCGGCCAGCGGATTGCCGACCTCGTGGGCGATACCCGCCGCCAGCAGTCCAAAGGCGGCCATCTTCTCCTGCTGGATCACGCGGGCCTGCGACGCGCGCAAGGCATCAGTCCGCTCTTCGACCCGTCTTTCCAGTTCGGTCCGGGATCGGGCCAGCTCCGCGTTCAAGCACTCGAGCTCGACTCCGGCCGCTCGAAGTGAGCCAGCCAGCGACGAACTCGCCCAAGTGACCCAGACCATGATCGTCAAGGTTAACGGCAAGCCCGATTCGCGAAAGGGGCGGGTTCCCGAGCGTTCGGGCCAAGCTCAACAGGCTCAGGCTGTGAAACGCCAGGGTCCACCAAGCCACCGGCGAACGATAGCGGATCGAACAGCAGATCAAGGACAGCAGGTAGTACCAACGAAATGGGCTGTTCAGCCCCGTGTCGTGATAGCACAAGAGCGCGATGAAGACGGATTCCATCAAGGAGACAAACAGCGGCCAACGCTCGAGGAAGACTTCCCCCATTTGCCAGAACGCCAGATCGAGTGCCGCGTAACCGGCGCCCAAGGCCAAGAACGCGCGGACCGCCGACGGGTCGTGCAGCCCGGTTCGCGTCTGAACCAGGATGTAGCCCATCACCACGCCGAACCACCGCAACTTGACCACGATCGACTCGGCGGCCAGCTCCCAGCGCGACCGTTCGGTCGTTATCCCTGTCATCAGTCTGTTTCTCCGGCTCACCAATCCCACGCCACGAAGCGCTGATCTCCCATGAGCCGACGTCGCTTGAGTCGTCCCACCACCAACCCATTATAGGCGCGGGCTGGGCACGATCTCATCTGGTGGCCGAGTCGACGGAACTCGAGATTGGTTTTGTTAGAATCCGGGAAACCCGCGCATCGTCATCGAGTCCAACAAGCGTGATCGACTCGATGGCTCGATCCTTGACTGGAACCGCATGAGCGTTGATGGTGAATGTCTTGGTACTCGAACGAAGTGGGTCGACGCCTTTGATACCAGCGAGAAAGTGTACCGATGACGCAGGTGAACAACGGACGAGGCTTGCGGACAGGCTTGCGGGCGATAACAATGATTGGGTTGGTTTTGTTCGGATTCGGTGTCGGGTGTGAAACTAAGCCGTCGGCCCCGATTGACCGAGACTTCACAAAGAGCGACCCGCAGCCCCAGGATCAAGAAACGCGATCGACTCCATCCCGAGGGCACGGCCAAGAAGTCAAACTCCGATCCTCGATGAACGCGACTAACGGCATCAACCGAATTCCCAGATGATCCCACTTCCTGGTCTTGAGCCACGGTGAGATTGCAGCTATGACTCATTCTCTTTCATTTCGGCACAACTCGATTCGGCGACAAGGGTTTACCCTGATCGAGCTCTTGGTGGTGATTGCGATCATCTCGGTCTTGATCGCGCTGCTGTTACCGGCCGTCCAATCGGCTCGCGAGGCCGCCCGGCGTGCCGCAGTGCACGAACAATCTCAAGCAGCTCGGACTGGCGATCCACAATTACATCAGTATCAACAACGTCATGCCTCCGGCGACCTTCCCTCGAGACGCAGTCCCCGGATATGGTTATCCCTACGACTTCAGCGTCTTCATCCGGCTCCTGCCCCAGCTTGAACAACAGCCACTCTTCAACGCGACCAATTTCAGCTTGACCGCATGGAACGGCGACAACATCACCGTCGACAGCACCGTGCTTTCGATCCTGAACTGTCCGAGCGACACAAATTCACCCGTTCCGGTGAGCGTCGCGAACGCGGATGGCAACTACTTTCCAGGTATTCCCGCGCAAGGGAACTGGCAGGTCCCGCACACCAGTTATGCGGGGATGGCCGGACCGTTCCTGTACTGGAACTTCGATCTGACCGCCTACACCTGGCAAGGGCAGAAGACGATGTTGGGCGTGATCTATCCACTTTCGAGCACGTCGATGGCCGCCATCAGCGATGGCACGAGTAACACGATCTTGTTCGCCGAGGTCGCCAGCTCGAAGGCATATCCGGACAGCGACATGAGCGGCGCATGTCGCATCGATTTCACCGCCTGGTGGTTCGCAGGCGACCCTTATGATTGTCAGACCGCGGCGTGGTGGCCGCCCAACTGCAATCAGAAGGTCATCGGATTCCCGGAGTATGGATCGATCGACATCGTGGCCAGCCGTCATCCCGGTGGCGTGAACTGCGGCATCTCCGATGGCTCGGTCCGATTTGTGAAGGGCTCGATCGATTCCTGGATCGTTGACCCGATCGGCAACAGTCCGAGCCTTACGTTTACACCCGCGCCCGACTACTTGCCAAGCCTGGTCCCCGGACAGAAGGTCGGCGTTTGGCAGGCCCTGTCCACACGCGCTGGCGGAGAAGTCATCAGCTCGGACTCCTACTGATTCGAGTCGTCAGCATTGCGAACGCGACAATTCGCGGCGCTGGAGACCGTGCGCGAAAACCCCGTGGAGCGGGTTTCCTAACCCGCTGGTTCCCTCCTTGACGCATGCAGGCGGGTTCGGATGCCCACACCACACCAGCAACGACCGAAGGCCGAGCGCATTCCTGCCGGCGACATCGTCAAGGTTTGTTAAGATCCTGTTGACAACCAGCCGGCCCGCGCTATTAATTCATTAAGAGTCGTCGTACGCCACGAGAAGGATGCTCCCTTTGAAGCGTGCGGGAGTTGGTGCGGGCTGCTTATGCGCGAAGATTGGTCGAGTTCTCGCGACAAACAGATCGAGGTCGTCTTCGCCTTAGGATCTGACCGACTTTCTGGAAGAGGCCGCCTGGAGGGAGTTAGGTTCTAGATCCCAGACCTAGGACATTAATCAAATGAAAATTTTCAGGATTGCCGGTCGTTTGATTCTGTTCGGCACTTCGGTGCTGTTGATCTCCGGTTGCGGCGGCAGCATGCATGCGCGTCAAGCCTTATCGGGAGACGTCGCGCTCGACGGTCGTCCTCTCGAGAAAGGTCAAATCGTGTTCCAGCCGAAGTCGACCGGCGAGGGCGTCACGGCATTCGGCAAAATCACCGATGGCCATTTTTCCATCGACCGTGAATTTGGGCCGGTTCCCGGGGATTACGTGGTTCGGATCGATTCGATCAGTCTTTCCACGCGCACGAAGAAGGCGGCCCAAGCCGGTTACAACAATCTGGTTCCTTCTCAATACAACATGGAATCGACCCTCACCGCCGACGTAAAGGCGGACACCCTGAACTCGTACAAATTCGAGCTCGCGTCCAACGCCGGGAACCCGAGGGACAAGGCTGCATACGGCAATCGACACCACTGAGCCGCGATAGAAAAACGTAACGTTCGTTGACGGGATCCGAAATCTAAGAAGACCATGTTCTCGTCGTCATCGGCACCGATCGAGAAGTTGGGCAGTTGTCGAGACGACCTACTTGCTTCCTCGCGAAGGAACCTTCAGACCCATCTCTTTCATGAGAATCTGCAAGTCTTCCCACGCATCCTTCTTGGCGGATGGGGTGCGCAGTAGATAAGACGGGTGGTAAGTGACGAGCGTCCGGATTCCGCGGTAATGGTGCCACTTTCCTCGGAGCGCGCCCATCGCAAGGGTTGTGTCCAGGAGGTTCGACGCGGCCGTTCGCCCGAGCAGGCAGAGGAACTCGGGCCGAATGACCGCGATCTGCTGTTCCAGATAGCCCCGGCAGTTGTTGGCTTCTTCGTTTGTGGGCGGACGGTTGTCGGGGGGACGGCACTTGAGCACGTTCGCGATATAGACGTCATCGCGCGACAGACCCATGCCCTTGGTAATCATGTCAGTCAGCAACTGGCCGGCTCGGCCCACGAACGGCTTGCCGAGCCGATCTTCGTCGGCTCCAGGCGCCTCACCGACGAACATCAACCGAGTCGAGCTCGAACCGACTCCGAACACGGTCTGCGTGCGAGTTGCCGCCAGGTGCGGACACTTCTGACAGACGGAAACCACCCCGGCCAGGGTTTCCAAGATTGCCTGGCGGTCGCACGCGAGGAACCACCGCGGTCTCGAACTGGGGCGCGCCGAACAAAGCGGCGGATGCGGGAGCGGGCGGTACTCGCGACGGCCGTTCCCGCCTTGACGTGGACGGTGCGGGCTTCGCAACCGTGGGCGGTGGCGCTGGCGGCGAAGCCGGCTCTGGCGGGACCGATCCCGGGTGTGAATCACCGCTGCCGTCGTCGGCCTCGGCGAATCGCCGAGCAGCCTCGTTGGGCTGGACCTCGAGCGATTGGTCTCGTTCGAACGAGTGCTCCGACTTCCATGCCGGCATGCGGTCGAGGCCAGCTCGACCCAGCGATTCGAGCTCCTGCCGGACGGCGCGGATCAGAGACCTTCGCTCCAGGTCATCGTTCCCATCTGTCGACACTGTCGTAACCTCGATTGGACAGCGTGAGTGGTACCGACCTGCGCGAGCGCTGCCGCGGCGAACCTGTCCGCGGTCGGCCGGTCAAGGTTGGGGAACGCGCCGGGTCTTCTTCGGGTTGGTATTGGCCGAGCGACTGAGCCAGCTTATCCAGGCGTCGGAATCAAAACCGTAGTCCTGCCCCGTCAGCTTCTCAAGCGCCTTGAGGACCTCGACATTCTTGTAAGACGCGATCGCAACACCCGGTTCCGGAAGGCGTGGCGCGGTTGGGATCGTGGCCGCCGAGAACTGACCATAAGGAACCACCGCCGCGGCGTAGGCAACCCCACCATATGGGCTGACCACCGGCGTACCCACGGCGGCCAATTGTCCGTTTTTGCTGAATCCGAGCGGCACCACGGGCGCGCCTGCTCCGTTTCCGCCCGGGTTGCCGTCGTCGGGTTGTACCATGACGATTTGCATCTCGGAGGATACCAAAACCGGAATGAGCTTTGGAACGGCCTCGACGGCACCGAGATTACCCAGCGCCCAGGCGGCTCGGTTGATCACATTGAGGTTCGCGGTCTTCAAGGCTCGGATCAACTGAGCAACCACGCCAGGCTCATCGCGTTCCTTGAGCTGATCGTACACGATTGACCGCACGTCGTCTTCGGGTTCAAAGAGTAATTGTTTGACCAGCGCGGAAGTGGATGCGGGTCCAGAAATCGTGGCCAAGACGTGAGCCAGAAGGATGCGTCCCGGGCGATCGTCGGCACCGAAGACCCGTACCAGCGGCGCGACCGCATCGGGGTCTCGTATCGTCATCAACTGCGATTCGGCCTCGCGACGGCGGCCCTCGGGACCGTTCACAATGGCTTGCCGTAGCATCTTGATCCGACTCAGCCAGGAAGCCTGGGCCAACGCCGTCTTCTCGGCGAGCTCTTGCTTGTTCTTCTCCTCGGTGGAAATCCATCGCCCCTTGGACTTGACCAGACCCTTCGCCTGGTTCAGCTCGTCTTTGGTCAGCCAAGCTCCCGCGTGGTAGACGTGCCCGAGCTTGAGGTGAGCCGGCTCGAACGTTTTATCGAGCTTGACGGCTGCCTCATAATGCAGCCGCGCCAGGTCCGTGAGTTTGTTTTGATCGCACCAAACACCCAGGCCATACTGGCTCTCGGGGTCCTCCGCGGCCTTGCCGAGCTTGACGACATAAAGATCCAATGGACCGGCCTTCGGAATCACCTCGAGAATCTGTTGTTTCTGAAACGAGAGAGGCTTCCGTCCTTGAAGCAGCCAGACCTGCACACGATCCTTTTGCTTTGGGTCCGGGACCACTTTTCCCTGAATTTGCCCGCCACCACGGAGCACGATCACGTCGGCGTGCGCGATGACGGGACCAATCCCAAACACAATCGAGCAAAACGGAAGAACCCACGCCCGAATCGCTGCCGACGCTACCAAGCCTCGCCATCGCACTCTGGACATGACTACGCCCTCCGTACCCCGATCTCCCACGCGCCGCTATCCCAAGACTCTGCTATTATAGAGCGTAGCAGCTTGGCACCGCAATGAAGGGGCTGAGTCGGATCGAATTTGGTTAGTTGGCACAAATACGCGGATCACGCAATTTGGGATAAGGCGGACATGAGCCAAGCCGTTGTCGAACACCGCCAGGCCGCACCAAGGTCGCTGAACCTGGCCGTGATGACGGTCTCGGATACGCGTACGATTGGAAAACGACACATCGGGAGCGTTGATTGTCGAGATGGCGGAGGAGGCCGGACATCAGATTCTGGAGCGGGTTATCGTGCCTGACGAGCCAGCCCGAATGACGCCGCTCTTGCGGGCGTTTCAAGCGCGTGATCCCCTGCACGCAGTCCTGATTACCGGGGGAACGGGCATCAGTCCGCGCGACCAGACTTATGAAACGGTGTCCGCGCTCCTCACCAAGCCTTTGCCCGGATATGGAGAATTGTTTCGGATGCTCAGCTTTGCCGAGATTGGTCCGGCATGCCTGCTGAGCCGGGCCGTCGGCGGCTTGATCGAACGCCTCGTGGTCCTCGTGATGCCGGGCTCGCGCGCGGCGGTCGAGCTGGCGATGACCAAGATCATCCTCCCCGAGCTGCCTCACATTGTCCGCGAGGCGCGCAAGGTCTGATTTCGAGCCCGCGTCGGGGATTGGGATTTGCTCATTTCGGCATTTCGAGAACAGCCGCGCCGAACAATTGCTCATCGAGAGCGCAGCAAGATGCAGCGAGCCAGGAACTCTTCGGAGCCGCTCAAGTCCAAATTCTCATCAGCCCGCACCAAGGTCGCTCAGCGGCTGTGCGACCAGACATAGAGAGCGATCGCGGCGGCGGTGGCCGCGTTAATCGACTCGACGCCAGGCAGCATTGCGATTCTCCTCCGTTCACCCTGTCGCAATTGCCGCGATAGCCCTGGGCCCTCCACACCGATGACCAGGCCGAAGCGCTCAGGAAAGGCACTTTCGCTCAGCTCAGGTCCGGTGGTGTCGAGTGCGATCAGCGGAACGTCCTTGACCTGAAGGTCCGCGAGAGACGGCCCGTGACAGAGCGGAACCTGGAACAATGCCGGGCCGGCGGACCGGCTGCTCCGCGGGTGGAAGGGGTGGGCCGCCTCGCGCGAGCAACACGACCCGGGCGACACCGAACGCGGCCGCCGAGCGGATCACGGCGCCAACGTTTTCGGGGTCTTGAAACGGCACGAACAAGGTACAGCCTTCGGGCCATGGGTCGCCATCCGACCAGCGGGCAATCTCGGGCACGGTCACGAGCAGCAGTGGGGCGTGCGTCCCGACCACATCCAGTTGCTTGAACAAGGCGTCGCTCAAGCGGACCCAGGGAATCGACTCGCTCGGAGGTGCTGTGCCATCAGTGTTGGTCAACCAGCTCAGGACGTATTCGGGATACCGCGCCAGCACCTCGGTAAGCACCCGTGAGCCCGCCAGGAGCGCCTGTCCGTGCTTTCGGATGCCAGGACCGCTCAATAGATCGCGCCAGCGCTGAAACTTGGGGTTGGTGGCGCTCGAGATTTCTCGAATCGATCCGCTGAATGCCGCGGTCGGCTCGGCCTCGCGCCCTCGGCGCCGACCTCGATCCGAGAGAGATTCCCCTTCCAAACGCTCGTAGACCAAGAGTCGCCGGCGATGAGGAGTGCCCGGAATCACATAAGAGTGATCGGCTGAGAGCCGGAATAAGTCCGCGTGCGATGTCTCCGCCTCGACCACCTCGTCGCCGCACTCGGGGCCTTTCATAAAGATCATCCGGCCCCCGCGCGCCAGGCAGGCCGCCACGCGGTCGAGCGTCTCGGGGATCGACCCAACCGCTCGGCTAATCACTCCGGCAACCGGGTTGGGATAGTCCGAGCCCAGCTTATGGGCGTAGACCTCTACCCTCTTCAGGCCAAGCGTGTCACAGACCTCGCGCAAGAACTCCGCCCGAGCTCCCCGCGGCTCCGCCAGGACCATCTCGACGCCCGGGCGCGCGATCTTGAGCGGAATTCCCGGCAACCCCGGGCCGGAACCCATGTCGATCAAGGGGCTCGGCAGCTCGACATACTTGAGTACCAGTAAACTGTCCACGTAGTGCTTGAGCACCATATTCTCAAAGTTGTGAATGCGCGTCAGGTTGAGCTGAGCGTTCGCGCTCCGCAGCAATTGATGATACTGCCAGAGCAATTCGATTTGCTCGCTATCGATCGCGATGCCGCAGCGTTTTAGGATCGTCTCGAGCGACCTCGGTCCGGGTGGCACGTCAACGCTCCTCGTTCAGGTTTACCGATTCCGAACTCGATGGCCCGATCCGTAGTTTAGACGCGGAGTTCCGGGGCACGCAGACCGGCTTGGTGGTCGGCGGTCCATTGCAACTGTTGGCTAGGGTGCTTCATTCCGCCGTCTAGCATGGGTCAGGGTAGGATGTCAGCGACGGCGATCCGGCCCACTTCGACGCCGTCGAGCACGACCGGCACGGACTGACCCGCCTTGAAAACGCGTGGTCTGCCGTAGCCGGAAGCCGTCCCGCGCCGCTTCACGAGGGTGTATACCTCGACCTGGCGGGCCTTCAGGTTGACGATCCAGTAAACCGGGATGCTACCGCCACTGTAGGTCAGAGCCATTTTGCGATCGTCCTCGAGGCTGGTATCCGCGACCTCGACGACTAGGCCGACGTCGGCGCCGCACGGAGTTCGGCGCGCGTAGTCACGCACCGAGCCCCGCACCACGGCCTGGTCCGGCTCCGGCTTGCTGTCGGGAGGGAGCCGCAGTGGCTTGTCCGGTCGGACGTGCCAACCGGGAGGGATCGCGGCCGCCAGGGCCTCATGGCACAGCAGGTCGGCCGTTGCGTGCGGGTCATTCTCGCCATCTTCGCCACCAGCACTCCGTTGATCAGATGGACCTTGTCGCGCTCGGTCAGGAAACCGGAGTCGACCATCGCCTCGTACTTTTCGAGCGACATGCGGAACGGAGGTCCGGGAAACCATGCCGACTTGGTCGGCGGCCGCGGCGGCGGGCACTCGGAGGGTCGCGTGGTCGTGGACATACTCGAGTCTCCGTGAATCTAAAGCGCCCCACGATTGAATTGAACACATGTCGCGGCCGCGGCGAACCACTCCCCCTTCGCAAGGGGGGAAAAAGACGCGGCTAGTTTTCCACCCGTTGCGAAAGGGGGGCTCGGGGTGTAATCACGCGTACACAATCCAATCGCCAAACTCTCTAACTACTCGCACTGCGATAGGATCGCAGCGCATAGTGGAAGAACCGCCGGCTGAGCCAGAGCAAGATGCCGGTCGCCGCGATGATGAAGGCAACCATCCTTGGGTCGAGCACCCGAACCATGGCGTTGGCCGGAACGTTCGACCACGACCAAAATCGGTACGAAATACGTGAAGAAAATCACCCAACGGCTCGGCCCAGCCGCCCACGAAGATCTCCTTGGGATAGCGCGCCAGGCTCGAGAACAGCCACCACATCTCCATCAAACCTTGGTTGCGCACCATCCAGACCGAGAGCGAGGTCAGGAGCAGCATGAAGCTGTATGCGACCGCGGTGCCACAGGCGAACGTGACCAGGAACGTCGCGACGCGGGCCGATCTCGAATTGCCAGTGCATCTGAACCAAGGCGACCACCATGACCACGGATCCCATCAAAATGTTGGGAGCCGTGCCCCAATCCACTCTTGCGGCAAGTGATCAGGAACTGCTCATCAATCGGCTTGAGCAAGAGTCCGTCCAGGTCGCCGGAACGCACCAGCTCGGCGAACTCATTGCAATTGTCCAGGAACAGCATCTCGATCAGGCCGTTCAAGGCGAAGAAACAGCCGACGAAGAAGAAATACTCAGGCTCGCTCCAGTTTGCGATCGTGCTGGTGCGGGCGAAAACCGTGCGATAGAACGCGATCATGATCGCCAGCCAGAGAACCTCCACCGAGACCTTGACCAGAAAATTGCCCCGGAAGGCCAGCTCCCGCTTCAGCGTGTACTGCCCCAGGCTGCCCAGCGAGACGCAGGTATTTGCCGAATCTCGCCAGCGGGTCTACCATGTTAGCCTCCAAACGCGCTGTACCTGCGCAGCCCCAGACGATAAAGAACGCGCGCCAGCACGATGAAGAAAACAGCCCACGCCAGCCCAACCAGCAAGTGGAAACACCAGGTCGGTTCCCTTCACCTTCCCCAGGAAAACGACCGCCGGGAAAATAGGCCATGTATTGGAACGGCAAGTAATAAGAGAGTGCGCCACGGCTCGGGGCAGCAGGTCGAGCGGCAGCATGTGACCCGAGATGAAGAAGTTCAAGGTCATCACGATGTACAACAACGAGGTAACCTCCAGGAACCAGAAGCCCACCATCCCCACGCACGCCTCGAAAAAGAAACCCACCACGAATGACAGAATCAACGAGACGGCGAAGGCCGCCAATCGTCAACGCGATCGGGAAAACCATCGAAGAAACTTCGACACACAAAGAACAGAATGAAATAGGGAATAAATGATGTTATGATGTATGTGATCTTGTGCGCGATTCGATAAGCCACGAGATAGCCGATCATGTCGATGGGCTGGACCAAGTAGCGTTTGATCGTGCCTTCGCGAATCTCGCGAGCGATGCCGCCGGCCAGGCCGGGCATGCTGGAGAACATGCGGCTGATGTTGGTCAACAGCAAGTACGCGATCATCTCGCGGTACTGGAAGCCGCCCAGCTCGGTTTCTTCGCTCCGGCCGCACCGGCGTGCTTCGACCCGTCGTAGATGGCCTGCCACAAGAGGATCGTGGTGATCATCGGCAGAAACCGGAGGATGGTCCCGATCAAGAAATCGACGCGATAGGTCATCCGCTCGGCGAACGAGACACGGAAGATGGCCAGGTATTTCGACAGGTACGCGCGGATTCCGCCGTTGTCGAAGTCCCGACGATTGGGCTCCGTCCCATCCGCCGCGGTCGGCGAGTCCGGTCGCGGCCGGCAATTTGGGCTCGGCCGAGTCGCGAGCGCATCAGGCGGCGTCATGGGCGGTTCGGGCCTCCTCGAAGACTCGGGCGATGACCTCTTCCAGCGGCGGTTCCGCCACATTCACGTCGGCCACGGCGTGCCGGTCCAGGATCGCCGCCAGCACGCTCGCGACTTGAGCACGCTCCACCTTGATGTCGGCCCAGGGCCCTTCCCGGCGCACGACCTCACCGAACCGGCCCAGGTCATCCGGCGCCTGCTCCTCGAACTGGAGCTTCACCAGCTTGGTCTCACTGAACCGCTCGACGATCCTGGACAGAGGCCCATCATAGAGCAAGGTGCCGTGCGTGATCACCAGCACGCGGTTGCAAAGCGCCTCGACGTCGCGCATGTAGTGGCTGGTCAAGAGCGTGGTCACCCCGCGCTTCGTGTGATAATCGCGGAGACAGCGCTGAATCATCCCCTGGGCCACGACGTCCAGGCCGATCGTCG
Source organism: uncultured Planctomycetota bacterium (assembly GCA_963779785.1). Lineage (GTDB taxonomy): Bacteria > Planctomycetota > Planctomycetia > Isosphaerales > Isosphaeraceae > CAVRFS01. Next base: position 392,354 of record CAWAAW010000029.1, on the reverse strand, counting down.
GCTCGTCGAGCAAGAGAAGCTTGGGACGGTGCAACAAGGCGGCGATCAGCTCCATCTTCATGCGCTCGCCCAGCGACAGCTCACGCACGGCCTGGCGCGTCAGCTTCTCCACTCCCAGGAGCTCGGTCAGCTCCGCGAGCGTCTCGCGGAATTGGGCCGGCGGGATCGCGTAGATCTCTCGAAGAAGCTGAAAACTGTCGGCGGCCGGCAGGTCCCACCAGAGCTGGTTCTTTTGACCCATCACCAGGGCGAACTGGCGACGAAAGGCGTCGGCCCGCAGCCAGGGGACGAACCCCAGCACCCGAGCCTCACCACTGGTCGGATAGATCAGACCCGAGAGCATCTTCAGCGTCGTCGTCTTGCCGGCGCCGTTGGGGCCGAGGAAGGCCACCATCTCGCCCGGCTCGATCGTGAAACTGATCTTATCGACGGCGCGCACCTCGCGGTATTCGCGGCGGTACAGCCCGCGCAACGGCACCCCACGCTCCCTCCGTTTTCTGGGCAACGCGATAGGTCTTGGTCAACCCCTTAACGTCAATCATGTTCAAAGTGCCTGGATCGAGAATAAACTGACCATTTCTCAAGGCTTGTCGTACGATTTTCATTTGTGACTGTTTCTTGTCACGGACCGAATATAGTGGTCAGTCATCAAGGTATGGAGGACGGGACACCGGGATCTTGGGCATGTGGCAATCGAGGCAGTCCTTGGTCGGGTTGACCGAACAGGTTGTTCCTCGGGCCGGACGTTCGGCGCAGTCGTGTGCCGGCCGTCACCCGTCTTGGCGGACGGCGTTGACGGCTGTTGGGAATGGCAGGACAGGCACTTGGATTCATAAAAGGCGGCCGACTTCTCCGCGTCGCGATGAGGGTTGTGGCAGGTCAAACAGCTCAGGCCGCCCTCACTTTCGGTATAGCAGCGGGAAAACGTCAAGGTCGCGCCGGAGGAACGAACATACATCGGATTATCCGGCTCCAACTCGATCTCGCGCGCGAACCGACAATATGGCATTGGGCGCACTGGGTGTTGATGGCCTCCGCCGTCGCGGGCCCAGCGTTGACGATCGCCCGGTCCGAGAAATCGAGCTTGATCGCAGTGATGTGATTTGCTCCCGGGCCATGACATCGCTCGCAACCGATCGCCGAGTCAGCCGCTTCGGGGCCGGCGCCGGTCTCGGGCGGCGGGTCGCGAAAATCACGCGACTGCGTGACATGACAGTACAGGCACCGGTTGACGCCGTCGCGAACCACGATCGCCTGGCCGCGAACGAGCTCGACGCCGTCAGGACTGCCGAAGGTCCGCCCCCATCCCGATCCTTCGGCGTTGTGGTAATACGACAGCGCGCAACGCGCGGTAGTCGTGCTGGTCGTCGCGACCGATCATCGTGATGTATCGCTCGCGCGTCCCGAACGCGTACTCCACCACCGTGTTGATAGACGCTGTCGCCGGCCTTGGTCTTCACGTGGATCTTGTCACCGACGCGATCGAAAGTGTGCGTGACCTTGGGGTCGTCGGGATCGGGCAGAGGGTGTTCCGGGAGCGGCAGCTTGAGGAGATCGGCACCGTGATGGAAAGTCCGATTGTGTCTGGTTGGTTCGTACGCCCGCTCTTCATCGCGGTGGCAGGGTGCGCAACGAGCGGCCCCCACGTACGGGCTGGGCTCGGGCACCAAGGGATTGTCCGCCCGGTAGGTGCCGGCGCGCTTGAGCGCGGCATAAGCATCGGCGATCCGTCCTTGTTGCAAGTAAACCCGGCTCAAGAGCCACTGCGCTTCGCGGTCGATGACGTCGGTACGCCCCTCGCTGGCAAGGACGGATTTAAGCGGCAACTCCGCCTCGGCCGGCTCGACCCACTTCGAGCAAGCTGCGTGCGAGCAGCTTCTGATAGTGGGCCACGTCCAAGGGAGCGCCCTTTGCGGTCGGGTCGCAGCTCGAGGCCCTTTCGAATGCGCGTCGACGGCGCCGCTCGGGTTCTCGAGCGCAGCCTGGACCTCGGCCGAGCAACAGAAAACCGCGTGCCTCCCAACCGGGCTGGGTTGCCAGCCGCCGCGCGGCCTCGGCCGATTGATCGAGGTGTTGCAAGCGAAAAGAAAGTCGGCCCAGATGATCGAGCAGCTCCGGATGATCCGGCCCCGCTCTTCATCGCTTTTTCCCAGACCTCGACGGCCAGGTCCGGCTTGCCGGCTCGGACGATCGTGAGACCGACGAGGAAGAGATCCTCGGGCTGCATTTCCGATGCGCCAAGCCGGTCATTGTAGATGCGCGCTCGCCGTCTCATCTCGATTCAAGCGGACCGACGCCCGCGCTAACAGCCGCAACAAGTCTGGATCGCCGGGCTTGGTCTTCAGCAGCCGCCGCGACAAATCCGCGGCTCGCTCCCATTCCCCCTTCGCGTAGGCCGCCCGCGCCTCGGTCAACGGATCCGGTCCGCGGATGCATCCACTGGCCGAGCGTCGCCCAGATCCCCCCAAGGACAATCAGCACGGCGATCGACCACCCGACTCGGCTCCCATAGGTCTTGATCGCGGTCATCACGGTATTACCCGTCGCATGGAGGTCGAGCACGGTTTCAACCGCAGCGTTTTCCCTTGATTCGCCCAAGATTCATACTAGCCCGAATCGTGATCGAGGCGAAACCGCCGGATCCCGTGCTTGCACTTCGGGTTAGAATGCTCGCCATCGCTGTCGTGGTGCGAGCAGCTCATGATTAAGCCGGTGTAGGTTAAATGTCGATGTCCTTGGCTGTGTATGCTTCTTCCATGATGAACTTGAATCGGGCCTCGGGCTCTTTCCCCATGAGGTCGCTCACGGTGCGGTCGGTATAAGGTCGATCGTCCTCGGGAATGACGACGCGGAGCAACCGGCGGCGGGTTGGGTCGAGGGTCGTTTCGAAGAGCAGTTGCGCGGGCATCTCGCCCAGTCCCTTGAAGCGGGTGATGTTGGGCTTGGCGTTCTTGGGAAGCTTGGCCAGGATCCGGTCGCGGGCACCGTCGTCGGACGCCCAGAATATCTCCTTGCCCCAGGAGACCTTGAAGAGCGGCGGACAGGCCAGGTAGATCCGCCCGTCGGCGAACAGTCCCTGCACGTGCCGGTAGAAAAAGGTCAGGAGCAGGGTGGCGATGTGGTGGCCGTCGCTGTCGGCATCGGTCAGGAGGATGATCTTGCCGTAGCGGAGTCGCGAGGAGTCGTACTGGTCATCCATGCCGCAGCCCAGTGCGCTGATGATATCGGTCAGCTCCTTGTTGTCCAGGACCTTGGCCTTGCCCGCCTGCTCGGCGTTCAAGACCTTGCCTTTGAGGGGCAGAATCGCCTGAGTGTCCCGGTCGCGACCCTGTTTGGCCGAGCCGCCGGCGCTGTCGCCTTCGACGATGAATAACTCGGTTTCGCCCGGATCGGTGCTGTCGCAGTCGTGGAGCTTGCCGGGCAGGTTGAGGCGGCCGCTGATGGGCGTCTTGCGACGGACTTGCGAGGCGGCGGCGCGGCTGGCCTCGCGCGCCTTGGCCGCCTGGATCACCCGCGACGCGATCGCGTCCCCCACGCTCTTGTTCTTGAGCAGGAAATTCTCGAGCGCGGGGCGAGCCATCGACTCGACCTGCGCCTTGACCTCGGGGTTGTTGAGCCGGCCCTTGGTCTGACCCTGGAACTGCGGCTCGCGAACGCAGACCGCCAGCACGGCGGTCAGCCCTTCGCGGATATCCTCGCGCTTGATCTCCATCCCTTTCTTGACCAGGTCGTGGGTCTCCATGAACCGCTGCACGGCTGTGCCAACCGCGGCCAGCATCCCCATCTCGTGCGTGCCGCCGTCCCGGGTCGGGATCGTGTTCACGAACGAGCGGATGTCCTCGTCGGTCGTCTCGGTCCAGGCCAGCGCCAGGTGACAGCGCAGGCCGCTTTCCTCGTCTTCACGCTCGAGCAAGAATGGCAAGGGCGCGACCCGCTGGTCGCCGCGCTGGCGATTGACGGCGTCGAGGAAGTCGAGGACGCCGCCGTCATGACGAAACTCCACGCTCGTCTTGTTCTTCTGGTCGACGAACTGAATCACCAGGCCCTTGTTGAGGAACGTCTTGACCTCGAGACGCTCGGCGATCAGGGCCGTGTCATACCGCAGCTCCTGGAAGATCTCGGGGTCGGCGGTGTAGGTGACGGTGGTTCCGGTCCCCCGCGAGGGTTCGCCGCGCTCGACCGGTCCCAGGGGTTTGCCTCGACGATAACGCTGAATGTAAGTCTGGCCATCGCGGCGTACCTCGGCGACCAAGCTGCTGCTCAGAGCGTTGACGACGCTGGCACCGACGCCGTGCAGACCGCCCGCAACCTTGTAGGCGTCGTTGTCGAATTTGCCGCCGGCGTGCAGGGTGGTGAAGATCACCTCGAGCGCGCTCTTGCCGGTCTTGGGATGAATGTCGACGGGGATGCCACGGCCGTTGTCGGCCACCGAGATCGTCTCGCCGTCGGAGTGAAGCGTCACGATGATCCGTGTGGCGTGTCCGTTCATGACCTCGTCGACCGAGTTGTCGACGATTTCCCAGAGCAGGTGGTGAAGGCCCGTCTTGTCGACGCCGCCAATATACATCCCGGGCCGGCGCCGAACGGCCTCCAGACCCTCCAGCACCGTGATCGATTTGGCGTTATAAGTTCCAGTGGACATGATGTTTCCGGACGAAATCGTTTGCGGTAAACAGCTTCTCAAGAAAGAACCGCCGCCGGTTGAGACCACGGTCCACACCGGGAATCCTCACTCTTCCGACCCAAGATCCATCCGGCGCGAGAACTGAGCCCTCCCCCTCCAGGCTCAGTGATCCCGTCATGCCTTCCCCATCATCTTGATGGACCTCTCGAAAGCATGAATGCAAATAACGCGAATGGCAGCCGGTCTCTCGATGGCAAATAATGTCGCTACCAATGGGTCCGAGGTCGTTCAAGTCATTTTTTCATTCTGTAAGGCCTCACTGCCTGGCCATCCTTCTGTTGTCCCGCGATACAGATGCCAAGCGGCATTACTAAATCCTTCACTATTACTAACATTCCATTTCCAGGACCACTCTTTTCATGAACGCAATCGATTTGTTTCCATGATTATTATTCGTGAATATCACCAGCCCCCGCTGAGTTTGGTTCCCCGTGGTCCCCTGCCCCGTTTCGGTTGGCGCGCCTCACCCAGTTCTTCGAGCGACGGGATCGGCTCGGCTTCGTCGGGGAGGCTCGAGCGAGCCGCGCTGGAGGATCGCGTAGCCTTTTCCGCCTCGGGAGGTAACGGGGTACTTGGTCGCTCGGACGATCTGGGTCGCGCCGCGATTGGTCCGGACGGTCAAGCCCTCGCGCTTCTTGTTGGCGAGTACGAAGCCGATGACCTGATCCTTGGCATCGAGCTTGATGGCGGTGACGCCGCGGGCCGCTCCGGCGACGATATTGGCTTCGGTGACGGGGAAGATGAGCACGCGGGCCATTCGCGTGGCCAGGCAGACGTTCTCCGAGCCGTCGGTCGCCTCGACGCCCACGACCAGGTCGCCCTTGAACAGCCGGGGTCGAGCCGCACGACCTGCCGGCCCTTGCGGGTCGACAGGGCGGCCAGAGGCGCCAGCGCGAACCGCAGCACCTTTCCCCCGGCGGTCAAGGCGATCGCATAAGGTGGAGGCGGCAGCGAGGGCGCGCCATTGCCGTTGCCATCGGCCAATCCATGATGATCGTCTAGACGGTCCTGCGACATTACTGACGGCCGTCTCCAGGCCGTCAGTCAGAAGGCCTTGCACCAGCCGGGGAGGCGTCTGGGGATGCTTGCTGGGATCGGGCAAACAACGAGGATCGTGACAGACGACTCCGATGATGTGCTCCTGATCCTCGAATGCAAACTGCTTCTGGATCGGATCGCCGTGTCCGGTCGTCATGGGGATGTCGTTCACCCTGAGCGTGTAGGCGATCCCCCGGTCGGTGAAAAACGTCAAGGTTTGCCGCGCCCGGGCGCGATAGACCCAGCCAACGCGGTCGTTGTCCCGGACCCGGATGCTGGCGCACGTCCGTGAACGACTTCTGCCGCTTGGTCCAGCCGTCGCGGGTGACGATCACCCAGGAATCCTCGTCGACGATGTAATCTTCCTCGCGGAATTCCAAGGGTGCCGAGGGGACCTCGATCCGCGTCCGTCGTGGCTCGCCGAAGGTCTGAATGATCTTCTTGAGCTCGCCCCGGATGATTTGCCACCGCGCCGGTTCGTCGTCGAGCAACTGCTGAATCTCGCGCGGCTCGCGTTCGCTTCTGTGCAAGCTCGTCCAGGATTTCGCGAATCTCCAGCTTGCCCAGGCGGTACAGCTTGGTTTCCAGCACGGCGTCGGCCTGGGCCTCGGAGAGCACGAACCGACTGATGAGCTTGGGAGCGGCGTCGGCCTTGCCGTTGCTGTCGCGAATGATCTTGATCGCCTCGTCCAGATTATTGAAGACGATCGCGAACCCTTCGAGGATGTGGATGCGAGCGAGCAGGTTCCTCAGCTCGAACTGAAGCCGGCGGGTGACGACTTCCAGGCGGAAGTCGAGGAACTGCTGGAGGATCGTCTTCAAGTCCAGGCGGCGGGGGACAGCCACCGCGGCCCCGTCGGCCGGCAGCAAGCACGTCAGGTTGATGCTGTAGTTGATCTGAAGGGGCGAGTTCTTGTAGAGATACGCCAGGGCCGCGTCGACGTTGGCGCCTGGCCTCAGCTCGAGCAAGATCCGGATGTCGTCCGTGCTCAGGTCCTTCACGTTGGTCAATTGGGGAACCTGTCCCTTGGCGATCAGCTCGCCGATTCGCTCCACCAGGGCATCTTTTTCGATGCCGTACGGAATCGACGTGATCAGAACGGCGCCCGGCCGCTCGGGATGCGGCTCGTATGTCCCCCGGAGCTTGATCGTCCCTTGCCCGGTCGCGTAGATCTGGCGGATCTCCTCGGCCGAGTTGAGAATCACGCCGCCCGTGGGGAAATCGGGTCCCAGGATGTACTTGAGCAGCCGCTCCAGCGCGAGCTCTCGGTTGTCCAGAAGCGAGACCAAGGCCGTGCACACCTCCTTCAGGTTATGCGGAGGAATGTTGGTCGCCATGCCGACGGCGATTCCCGAGACCCCGTTGACCAGCAGGTTGGGGAACTGGGCGGGAAGGACAATCGGCTCCTCGGCGGTCGAGGCGTAGTTGGGGCGATAGTCAACCGTCTGTTCCCGCAACTCGGTCAAGAGCGCCTGGGCGATCGGCGTGAGCCGGCACTCGGTATAGCGCATCGCCGCGGGAGGATCGCCGTCGATCGAGCCGAAGTTACCGTATCCTTCGACCAGCGTCTGCCGCAGGCTAAACGGCTGCGCCATCCGCACCAGGGCGTCATAGATCGATTGGTCGCCGTGCGGATGGTAGGTCTTCATCACTTCGCCGACGACCGCCGCGCACTTGATGAAACGGCCGTCGGCCGTGGCGTGCAGATCGTGCCACATCGCATACAAGATGCGACGCTGCACAGGTTTAAGCCCATCGCGCAGGTCGGGTAAAGCGCGCGAAGTGATCACGGACAGCGCGTAGTTGAGATACCGCGTCCGCGCCGCCTCGGCCAGCGGGACGTTCTCAATCAGCGCACTGGGACGGCCTGCTCCCTTCCCCGCATCATCACCCGCACGTCGGTTCCGCTTCGCCATCGCTCCTTCTCACCCCATCGAGGACGGCCCTCATCTCAATGCCTTCCACACAAAAGACCCGGAATTTCCACAATGGACAATCCCAGTTTTGGAATATACTATAATTTAGTATACCAGGCAATCCGTGTTCCACCGAAGCCGGAGAACTCACGGCTAGCGCGATTTGCCACTTTTGGAAAGTTGCTGCTTCCTTGCGAGTGCGGTTCGGGTTTAATGGAGTTTCCCCAAGTCGGGGTCAAACTGCAACCCGACGGGAATTCGAGTCGGACCGTTTGTGGACGTTCGATGATGTTCTGGCCATTTCGCCGCCGAGAGGTTCCCGCGCGTCCAGCGCCGCTGGACGCAGCCGCGATCGTCCGACGCGCACGGCGGCTCCGGTTCCGGGTCCGTCCCGGCGCGGTCTCACAGCTTGCTGGGGCGTATCACGGTGCGCGGCCGGGAATCGGTCTGACTTTCGCGGAGTTACGGGCTTATGAGCCGGGTGACGACGTGCGCCATCTCGACTGGAACGTGACGGCGCGGCAGGGCAGGCCATTCGTGCGGCGATTCGTCGAGGAGCGAGCGCTTTCACTCTGGTTGGTTGTCGACGTCTCGGCGAGCATGCGATTTGGTCCCGAGCGCGCCACCAAGGCGGATCGAGCGGCTCAGGCGGCCGCGCTGCTGGCCACGGCCGCCATCCAGAACGGCGACCGCGCCGGACTGGCCCTGGTCAGCGATCGAATCGAGCGTGAGCTCGCTCCGGCTGGTGGAGTTCGTCACCTGTCTCAGTTGGTTCGCGCACTCGTGGCCACACCGACCACTTCCCCCAAGACCAGGTTGAGCGTCGGCCTGGCGCGGGTACGACGGACCGCCCGACGCGCCATGATCGTCGTGATCAGCGACTTCCGGACGGAAGAGCCGGTCGGAACCTGGCGGCGGGCCGCCCGTCGCCACGACACGATCGCCCTGCGAATCGTCGATCCTCGCGAGAACCAGCTCCCCGCACGCCGGCCTGCTCTCGCTCGAGGATGCCGAGGCAGGATCGAGGCGCACGGTCGATTCGAGCTCTCGCCGTGTCCGGAAAAACTACGCGAGGGCCGCCGCGCGGTCGTCGATGATCTTTCAACGCTGGTGCGCCAATTCGGGCATTCACGGATTCACGATGTCGACTGAGGTCGATCCGATCGCGCCATTGATCGAGATGTTCACCAGACGGGCCGCGCGTCGAGGTGGCTTGTGACCCAAGAGGACGCCCCGCGGGGGCTCGTTCTCCCTCGTCCCAATCTCGGGCCTGAGCCATGGTATGACACTCAGTCGATCCCGGAGATTCTGCTCGTCGTTCTACTCGTCCTGGGTTGTGTCGTCCTTTGCTGGTTTTTCTGGAGCAGGCTGCGACGCGGGCGGTCGCGCCGTAAACGCGGTGATCTTGCGCCCGAGGATCGGCCCGATGCGACTCCTCGCGAACGGCTGGTCGCCCTCTCGAATTCGATTCGGGAGGCATTGACCGTCCAGTATGGAACGACCTGGCGTGCCAAGACGACCGAGGAACTATCGGCCGACGCCCAGCTTGTGCAAGCGGTCGGCCCCGAGGGGTTCGAGGACCTGATCCGCTTCCTCGATCAGGTTGACCTCATCAAATTCGCCCCCGAACGCTCAAACCAACATCACGAATCACTCCAGAACGATCTGGAAATCTGGGAACCCCGGGTCGCGGATCTCAACTCAAGAATCCGGGCCAAACCGTGCACGCCGGCGGGGTTCTCAAGCGACCGATCCCCGCCTCACAACTTCCCGCCCCGAAAGTGACTCCCCGAAAGAACAGACCGTGAGACGTCGATCGGCGTTCAAACGCTCACGGTTCGTCGCGATCTCCACAATCATTCCTCTTCGACGTTGCCTCTATTCTTTTTCGACGTCGACACCACTTCGTCCTTGGTGAATCGTGCACCGAGCAAGTCCGTCCGATAAGGTCCGATCCTCACTCGCACGCGCCAGGTCATTTCGCTGGAGAGCTTGTCCGCGGCTCCCGGTTCACTTCCGATCGTGGTTTCTAGACTTTCACCGGGCTTGAGCTTGGAGAATTCTTCCCCGAGAATCGACCATTCACTGTCGATGGCCAGTGGAAACAGTCTGATCGTGTCTCCCGTCGCGGTCTCGATGTAGGAACGATCGAGGGGCAAGTTCGGGTCTCGGAGAAACCCCGGCTCAAGAGGGGCGAATGTATGGTCTTTCGAGATGTTGGTCAATCGCAGCCGAAGGACCAGGCTGGATCCGTCCGCGTCGCGTTCCTTGAAGGGCTCGACCGTACGAACCAAGGTCACGGGCGTGATCATGACCGACAAGGGTGTGACTTCCAACTCTCCAATCCGGATAGTTTGGCCCAATTGCGCGAGATTCTCGGTGGGGATGGGAGGAATCGGGCCTGCCGGCTTGGTCTCCGGAACACTGGTTGCCGATTCAACCCCGTTCGATTTGGAGTCGGTCGGCCGCTGGACGGGAGGTCGCTGTAACCATCCATGCCAGATCGCCCAGATCAGAGCCAAAGTCAGTGCGCTCGAATAGCTCAAGAGAAGGAGATGCATCCAGGGAAACGGCGATCGCGTCCGATGAATCGTCGGTGTCGGTTGCTCCCCGGACGTCAGGCTGACCCTCGATACCGCGGCCCGACGCGGGCGGACGATCCGGTGTCAGCTCAATTCCACGGACCTCGTCTGGCGAACCAGCGGACTTGACTGACTGGGACCGTTCATCGTGGCTGGGCGTCCCGGAAGGGGCGTCGCGGGCCGAGGCCGCCAGAGCTCGGAATATCTCGGAAGTTCTCGGCGCCTTTCCTCGATCGGAGACTGAAGCCTCGGCCGACTCGTCGATTCGAGATGAGGCGGACAATGTCTCCCCCGGAGCGGCGGATTCCAGGTTCGGGTCCGGCTCGTTGATCGAGGCCGCCAAGAGCAGGTTGAGATCATCGAAGCAGGAATCGTAGGTCGGCGCGTCCGACTCGGCTTCGTCCGAAGCGGGTCGAACTGGAACGGGATTCCGTTCCTTGCCTGGTCCCATGGCAGTGCGGTTGGTCGGGATGAGGCGTCTTGTGAGGCTTGTCGCTATGGTTGCGAGTCATGGTAGGGATCTCATCAGCCCTGGCGGACTCGAGGCGAGGTCATGAAGAGGGCACATTCTCGCGCCGGCGGGCAGCATGCAGTCTATCATGGAAGAGGTACAACTGGCCGCGCTACGATTGCTCCGGCCGGAGTTCGTTGCCAACGCAAGGTTGGTTTCACGGTTTCGCGAGTCTGCGACACCAGACCGTCGTTCCCGCTCCCGCCGTGAGCTGGCGGCGCGGCATCGCCGTTGACGACCGCGACTTCGACCCAACCGGAGCTGCCGACCAGAGCGATCAGCGTTCCGGAGTGCCGGTCACCATAAGTCCTCAAGATGCCCTCGATTCGCTCCCCGGCGATCTCGATCACCCATTGCATTTCGAGGCGTATCCGCGAGCCGATCGGCATCGATGTTTGTAATCAGGTTCCCGAACGCGTCGCGGTAGATCACCTCTCCCACAAAGCCTTGGTCGTCGGCATTCGGTTCGAAATTTCGTAATGTGATGAACTTGGTCCGAGCGGGACCGAGCTCGGCGGGATCACCGCCCCGGAGTAAATGCGCGGATGCCGGGGCGAGGATGTCCCGCCCGTGAAACGTCGCCGAGACGATGGAACGTCGCATGGCCGGGTTGGTGATTTCCCGGATCGCAGTCGGCGTCCGGCCGCGCGCGACCCCGGTGATCAGACCGTTGTCAGGGAGCACAAACCACTGCTCCGCCAGTTCCACGGCGATCAGCCGGCGCTCCGTGCCAACGCCGGGATCGATGACGGCCAGGTGGACCGTGCCCGCGCGGGAACACATCGACGATCCCTGCCAGGACGAACCCTCCTTCAAGAATGTTCTGAGGTGAGATCGTGTGGCAAACGTCCACTAACTGCGAGCCAGGGGCCAGGTCCAGTAAGACCCCCTTGAGCGCGGCCACGTATGGCCCGCCGATGCCGAAATCGGTCGTGAGCGTGACGATGCCCGATCTCATCGTGCCTCCGGTTCCAGCGAAAGATTACCGGTCGTGTCGCTCATGATTCCGAACATCCGCGTCCTGCTCCACTGCGCTTGCATGCCAAGCCTACCCTGATTGAGGCATACTCACGCCGTAGACGGCCGTGACCCGAGACGTGATCCCTCCACGCGGGTTGAAGTGCCCGACGACTTTCATCTTCTTGGGCTGACAAGACCTGACGAGGTCTTCCAGAATCGTATTGACCACATGCTCGTAGAAAATCCCGCGGTCGCGGAAACTGAACAGATACAGCTTCAGACTCTTGAGCTCCAGACAGCTCGCCGCCGGAACGTAGTCGATGACGATCGATCCGAAGTCGGGTTGACCCGTCTTGGGACAGACCGCCGTGAATTCCGGACAGGTGATCTCGATCTCGTACTCGCGATCCGGGAACTGGTTTGGGAAGGTTTCCACCATGTGAGGCATGCCGTTTCCTCGCGGTTCGTCGCGGTGAGTCCAGCTCATCGACTGTGCGGAATCACCGTCGGCAGTCTTCTGCCGCGACGTTTGACTGTTCATTGTAGTCAGAGTCGAAACGAATCTCGACTCGAAAGTTCTGTCGGATTCCCCCTTTCATCGTGATTGAGGTGACGGCTGTAGCTTTTTATCATCGATAGACCACTCGACCGTGACGTCGGTTGGCAGGGAGAATCGGAGCAAGGGCGAACAGGCTGAAGCGATCGGCATGGCCAAAGGATCTCTTTTCGATCGGCGGACAGGAGCTCTCGGATGGAAACGCGACAGTTTGGCAAGACCGACATGCAAGTCAGCGTGCTCGGTTTCGGCGGGGCGGAGATCGGCTTCGAGAAAGCCACGGCCGACGTGGTCGAACGTGTCCTGGGCGCTGCGCTCGACGCCGGGCTCAACGTGATCGACACCGCCGAATGTTACCTCGAGAGCGAGGAGTTGATCGGACAGGCCGTGCGGTCGCGTCGCAACGACTTCTACCTATTCACCAAGTGCGGACACTTCGAGGGCTCCTACAAGGAGGACTGGCGGCCCGAGTCTCTGATCAAGAGCATCGAGCGCAGCCTCCAGCGGTTGAAAACCGACCGGCTCGACCTGGTCCAGCTTCACAGTTGCTCAGAGGCGGAGTTGCGCAAAGGCGACGTGATCGGGGCCCTCCGGACGTGCGCGATCGAGGGTACACCCGGTACATCGGCTACAGCGGCGACGGGCAGGCCGCTCGGTACGCGATCGAATGCGGGGCTTTCGACTCCCTTCAGACTTCCATCAGTATCGCCGACCAGGAGGCGATCGAGCTGACATCTGCCGCTGGCCCGGGACCGCCAGATGGGCGTGATCGCCAAACGGCCGATCGCCAACGCGGTCTGGCGCCACGCTCAGAAGCCCGAAAACACGTACATCCAGCCCTACTGGGAGCGGCTACAAAAGCTCGCCTACGACTTCCTGAAGGGCGACCCGCAACAGGTCGGCTCGACCGCCTTGCGATTTACGCTGAGCGTACCCGGCGTGCACACGGCGATCGTCGGGACCTCGCAGCCAGGCCGCTGGCTGGAAAACGCAAGGCTGCTGGAGGCCGGATCTCTGCCCGGTCGAGCAATTCGAAGCCATCCGCTCGCGTCTGGCACGAAATCGCCGATGTCACCTGGGTGGGCCAGATCTGACGTTGCTTCAACTCAGGGCATTTGGGCCAACGGGCTCGCCGGGTTGCCCCACGATGCGACCATCCTGAGGCCATGGGTCACGGACTGAATACCGGGCTGGCCACACCAGACGCAGTGCATGACAGCCTGCGCATTGCCGATGGAGTGTCTGAATCTGCATCATGTTCATCCCGTTCCCGTTCATCACGACCGCGAGGTCGCGTGCCAGTTGCCCGGTATTCATCATCGGGACAGTGCGGCTGGGAAGGGCATTCACAAGAGACATGGATAATTGATGCACCGTCTGGACCGGAGGTCGACCCGTTGCGGAAACCACCCCCATCAGGTCGCTTCGCATCCGATTGGTCTGGCATCGGCGTTGACGACCGAGCCCTTCGACATGCGATTCAGCTCGTTGATCAGTCGGGAAATGGCCCTCATCTGCCCAAAGTAATTCGAATTGCGGATGCCACGATTGCGTAGCCGTTTCCGTAGCCATATACGCGGCGGGGACGATAGCCATAGGTTCGTAGCTCCCGATCCATTAAAGAGATACGGAAGCATCGCTCGTCCCGATCCCGGAGTCACGGTTGTCGCAGTGGTATTCGGGTTTGTGGTGCCGATGCTGGTCCCCGATGGCGACCGTACTCGTGTTGGGACTGCCGATCACGACTGGCGTTCTCGGGCTCGTTACCGGGACTGCCTGGACTGGTCCCGATCGAGATCGCAGCTGCCGTGCTGCGGGTCGATCGACCGAGGCGTTTCTGGGGGTCATGCCAGTCGAGGTCAGTGAACTGCCCGTGCTGCCCGGCGTCGTCGACCCGATCGCATTTGTCTGCCCCGTAGGGTTCGCCGTCGACTTCACCTGGCTCCTCGTACTACCGACCTGGCCGATGGTCGACGTTCGGCTTGACATGCTTCTTCGATGCGGCCGAATTCACATTAGCGAGTCTCGAACTGGTCGTGCGATTCGAGCTCGCTCGCGATCGGTAACCGTACGGTGCGCTTTGCTGGCTGATACTCCGGGAAAACGAACTGATTCGACCGCGAAGCATTCGATTGATTAAAGTGTGGCTGGGCTGCCTGACTGATATGCGGGGGCTGGGGTGGATTGTAATGAGGAGCCCTGGGAGCGGACCCTCCTCGACCGCCGCCGTGCGACCAGGCGTTCACCGGATTCGGGATCGACAATGCCACCAAAGTTGCCAGGACGATGGTTCCGAATCTCATGGATGCAACTCCCGACAGACCTCAATGATCCGACCAATTTGGTTTACTTGAAACAGTGACATCCTCTAATCGGTGTCCGCCCCACAGAGCGTCACCCAACTTTGAACCATGCCAATCAACCTCTTGAAGACGGGGCTCTGATCAAGTAACACCGGCAACCGGCCAAAGTAACGGAAGGCACCCGCGATTGATTCACGCCAGCAGACCCTTGATGACCTCGCCGTGGACGTCGGTCAATCGGAAGTCTCGGCCCTGGAAGCGATAAGTCAGCTTGGTGTGGTCGAAACCGAGTAAGTGCAACAGCGTGGCATGAAGGTCGTGGACGTGGACCTTGTCCTTGACCACCTGAAAGCCGAATTCGTCGCTTTCGCCGTAAGTGATGCCCGGCTTGATTCCGCCGCCGGCCATCCACATGGTAAAGGCATTCGGGTGATGGTCTCGGCCGTCGTTGCCGCCTCCCTCCACCATCGGCGTGCGGCCGAACTCGCCGCCCCAAACGACCAGAGTGTCCTCGAGCATGCCGCGCTGCTTGAGGTCCTTGATCAAGGCCGCGCAGGCCTGGTCGGTATCCTTGCAATTCACCTTGATGTCGTGGACCAGGTTGCCGTGCTGGTCCCACGACTCGTGGAAGATCTGCACGAACCGGACGCCTCGCTCCAGCAGCCGGCGTGCCAGCAGGCAGGTGTTGGCGAACGACGGTTTGCCGGGGACGGCACCGTACATGTCGAGGATGTGCTGGGGCTCGTGGCCGATCTCGACCACGTCGGGTGCACTTTGCTGCATCCGGAAGGCCATTTCGAACGAATTGATCCGGGTGGCGATCTCGGGATCGCCCGACCTTGTCGAGCCGCAGTTGGTTGAGCTTCTGGACCGCATCGAGCGAGTCGCGCTGCAATGCGCGGTCGACGCCGGGCGGGTTGGAGAGATACAAGACCGGATCGCCGCTGGTCCGGAACGGTACGCCCTTGATAGACGGTCGGCAAGAAGCCGCTGCCCCAGTTCGAGTTACCGCCGCTGGTCCCCTTCTTGCCGGTGTTGAAGACGACGAAGCCGGGCAGATCCTGCGACTCGCTCCCCAGGCCGTAGCAAACCCAGGCGCCGACGCTCGGCCGGCCGAAGATCTGGGCAGCCGGTGCTCATCATGATCTGCGCGGGCGCGTGGTTGAAGGCGTCGGTGACCATCCCCTTCACCACCGCGATGTCGTCGACGACGGTGGCGAGGTGGGGCAACAGCTCGGAGAGCTTCGGTGCCGCACTGGCCGTGCTTGGCGAACGGGAACTTGGGTCCGAGCAGCTTGGCACTCGGCTTGATGAACGCGGCCCGATATCCCTTGATCAGCTCGGCGGGAGGAACCGTGCCGTTGAACTTGCTCAGTTGGGGCTTGTGATCGAACAGCTCGAGGTGGCTGGGCGCGCCGGCCATGAACAGATACAAAACTCGCTTGGCTTTGGGTGCGAATTGCGGTGCTCTGGGAGCCAAGGAATTGGCTGCCGAGGACGAAGCGGCCGACATCGGCGAAACCCGCCTGTCGCAGCAGGTCGCCCAGTGCGATCGCCCCCAGCCCGACCCCGCACTGCTCGAAAAACCAGCGCCGGGTGACCTGGCGCGGGTCGGCATTTTGATACAAGTGGTCCTGACAGTTCATGGGTTTAACTTTCCGTTTCGAGGGGATTTCTCAGGGCTGAATCGGCCGCCCGAGCAAGGATCGTGGCGGCCCACGACTTATCTTCTTTACGCAAGCGAGGCTCAGGCGGTTGCTGGTAATCGATCGAAAGGTCATAGCGCGCCCGCTCGTACAGAGCGTGCAGTATGTCATTCAGTTCCAGGTTCGGCTCGGCATCGTCGGGCAAGAGCGGGATCGGGATCGTTGGAATCGGGGTTCTGTATCGAAAAGCTCGAGAAGATCGGCAGTCCGGCCTCATCGTGCGGGACGACAGATCAAGATTCGGTAATCGCTCGACGGCGGTGGATTCATCCAGTGGCATCGGCTCGCCCCCCCGTAGCAGGTCGATCTCCACGAAGTTTACTTTGGACATGAGCAATTCATACCGCTTATCCAGGTATTGCGCCCGAGCGTCTTTCGTCTTCTTGTTCGTCGGAGAGAGGACCTCGATCACCGTGACGAGCTTTGCGGCTCGACACCTCCTGAATTGTAGAAACGTCTCTTCAATCTCGTCCACGATCGGCACGATCACCTGAATCGCTTGACCTCGCGGACGTTCCGCACAGCCACGCCGGCTTTTCGACGCGGCGACGCGAGGTCAGCAGTTTGTATCGCGACGTCTGGGCGATACATGTGGTCGACATCCAGGCTGGACAGCACGGTCGTGCGCGCCTCGACACGCGCGACGTATCGCGGCGTGATCCGTGGCATCAGTGTGTCGCTGATCGCCATGATCAGTCTATTGTGCACGTCGGGCCAGAGGTCCGGGTGCTCGAGCCAGGGATCCATGCCGGGGAATGGAGGTCGCATCGAAGAAGCTCACTCCTTGGTGATCGTTTCATCGAGATTCAGTAAGACGCGTGCGACGGCCGTCCAGCCCGCGAGCTGGGCCGGGGTCGCGCCGGGGGAAGTAGCGGCGGTTTCTTGGGGTCGTTGGCCGCGAAGGCCCAAGGGCTCGCCCCCGGGCTCTCGAACCGTCTGGCTTCACGGAACAGTAAGTCGAGCAGCGTCGAGCTCTCCGGCCCGGATGGCGGGCGCGACAGACATCGGCGGAAGGCGTAGACCAAGCGTTCCGAATCGGTGCTCCCTCCCTCGCGCAACGTCCGCAAGGCCAGGGCTCGCGCGCATTCCAGGAAAATTGGCTCGTTCAGCGTGGTGAGCGCCTGGAGCGGCGTGTTCGAGCGAGTCCGGCGCACGCAAGAGAAGTCGCCGTTGGGTGCGTCGAAGGTCTGGAGCATCGGGTATGGCACGGACCGATATCGGAACGTGTAGAGGGCGCGGCGGTAACGCTCGGGACCGTTCGATTCGTTCCAGACCTTGGGTCCGTAACTGGCCGGCGGCTGAAACAGAAACGTCGGGACCGGAGGCGAAACGCTCGGGCCGCCGATCTTCGGGTCGAGCAGGCCGCTGGCCGCCAGCGCGATGTCGCGCACCAGCTCGGCGTCGACGCGGAACCGCGGACCCTCGGGCCAGCAGGCGGTTGTAGGGATCGTGGGCCAGCGTGCTCGGGCGTCGTGAGCGATGATTGGCGGTAGGTCGCCGAGGTGACGATCAGCCGGTGCAGATGCTTGAGGCTCCAGCCGTTGTCCATCAGCTCGACCGCCAGCCAGTCGAGCAGCTCGGGATGCGTCGGCGGCTCGCACTGCAAGCCGAGGTCCTCACTGGTCGCGACGATCCCGGTCCCGAAGTAGGCCTGCCAGACCCGGTTCACCAGCGATCGCGCCGGGGTCGGTGCGTCGCGGTCGACCAGCCACCTGGCGAAAGCCAGCCGGGTGGCGCCCGCGTCCGCGGGCAATGGGTTCAGGAACGCGGGCACGCCCGGCTCGACCGTGTTGGCCGGCTTGAGAAAGTCGCCCCGCTGAAGCAAGTGGGTCGGACGCCGCCGGTCGCGCTCGGCAAGCACCAGTTGCGTGGAACCCTTCGGGATGCCGCCGCCAGAGCTCGATCGATCCGGGCGTTGGCCTCCTTCCATTCGGGAACGGTCGTCCGCCAGTAGCTGAAGACCGCGGCGGTCTGGGCGGGGCTCCGCTTCTCCGGAGCGATCGCCAGCACGTCCCGGACGTTCTGAGGGAGCGGGTCGGCTGTCGACATCCAGGGCCGATGTGATCGACAGCCGGAACCGGCCGAGGTTGTGGTTCTGGTTGTCGTCGCTATTCCAGCCACCGTGATCCTCCGCCACGTCCAACGTCAAGACCGCGCCACTCGGGAATGAGATCGGTTTTTCCAGGTTGAAGACCGCCTTGCGGGGCTGGTTGCGACGGCCGGGGCCGGCGTCGATGCCCCAGGCGGTCTCGTCCTTGCCGTCGATGGCGAAGCCGATCGGCCCGGTCACCCGGCGCTTGCCGCTCTTGTCGTCGTAGATCGGCTCCAGAGGCGTCTCGGGCGGGTTGATGTCGGCGGTGGCGCTGTGCGAACTTGACTCGAGCCTTCTTGCCGGGTGCATCCGCCGGCGCCGCATGGACCACGAACTCGGTGAGGGCTCCGGTCCCCTTGATCGATCGACCAGGGCCATTCCGCGGCAGGTTCGTATCGTTGAGCAGTTCCAGCCGGAAGGCCGTGATCGGCGATGGGCCGGTCTTCACGGTCATCTCGATCGTATGCTTGGTCGGTGCGTAGCCCTGCGCCAGGAACGAGCCATCCTCCATCGGCAGGTATTTCTCGCCGCCAGTCGATTCTTCCTCGATCTCTGGCCGGATGATGGTCCAGCTCGGTTGATTGCCCGCGACCTGCTTCTCCCATGCGGCCATCCGCTCGGGCCAGTCGGGGTGACGGTGCTGGAGGTCGGCCTCGATCTCGCGAATTTCGCGGAGGATCGCCGCGCGTGTCATCTGCTCCTCGGGCGTATAAACCACCACGTTCGCCTCGTGGGAATTATTGAGGAAGGCGAACATCCTGTAATACTCTTCTTGAGTCAACGGGTCGTACTTGTGGCTGTGGCACTGGGCACACTGGATCGTCAGGCCGAGAATTCCCTTGCCGACGCAGTCCATCCGGTCGAACATGGCCTCCATGCGGAACTGCTCGGGGTCGATCCCCCCTTCCTCGTTGATCATCGAGTTGCGCAAGAACCCGGTGGCGACGACCTGGTCTTGAGTCGCGCCGGGGAGCTGGTCGCCGGCGATCTGCTCGATGACAAACTGGTTGTAAGGAAGGTCGCGGTTCAAGGCGTTGATGACCCACTCGCGATAGAAGTGGACCTGGCGCGACTTGTCTTTCTCGTAGCCGTCCGAATCCGCATAGCGCGCCGCATCGAGCCAGATGCGTGCCCAGCGCTCGCCGTATTGAGGCGAGTCGAGAAGCCGGTCGACGAGCTTCGCCGTAAGCGTCCGCGCGGGTGTCGGCCACGAAACGCAGTCGACCTCCTCGATCGTGGGAGGCAGTCCGATCAAATCGAGGCTGAGCCGGCGGATGAGTGTGACCTTGTCCGCCTCGGGCGAGGGCTCGCAATCCTTCCGCCTCGAGCCGGGCCAGGATGAAGAAGTCGATCGGGTTACGGCACCAGCCCGGATTCTTCACCGAGGGAAGCGACGGGCGCTTGGGAGGAACGAAGGCCCAGTGTCGTTGATACTCGCCCCCCTCCTCGATCCAGGTCTTGAGCCGGGAGACCTCGGCGGCCGACAGCGACTTGCCGCTCTTGGGTGGCGGCATCCGCTCCTCGGGGTCCTTCGAAGTGATCCGGCGGTAAAGCTCGCTGTCGTCGATCTTGCCCGGAACAATCGCCACGCTCCCCGACGCGGCCGGCGCCAACGGCACTACGCGGATCGTCCAGCCTCAGCTTGCCTTTCCGCTGTTTGGGATCGGGACCGTGACACTGAAAGCACTTGTCCGTCAGGATCGGACGGATGTCGCGATTGAATGAGACCGTTTTCGAACCGGTCTTGGTCGTATCCTCGGCAAAACCGAGCGATCCGATCGCGCACGCGACGAGCGTCACCAATAGCCCCGAACTGACCCTTGGAGCACAGCTCGAGTGCGAGATGGAGAACAAGGTGTGACGTGGAAACGCGATTCATACGTCGTAGGCCTCTCCGGTGGGTGCAATCGGTCTGCGCTCCGCGAGCCGACGCGATACGGGGATGCGTCTCCACGATTCCCCGAATCGCGCAACGCGATCCAGTACCTCGATCTTACTCGGAGGCGGTGACAATCTCCATCAAGAATTTGAGGACGCGGGCTGGCACCTGTTCAGCGGGTTTGTGTGCACGCCAACGGCCAACTACGGTTCACTCGACTCCTGTCGCGATGCCGGTCGCCGAGCGCACGAGAGAAGAGCGACCTTGCGGACCTTTTCGGAGAGTCTTTTGCCTAACCTGATGGATTCATCCGACACATTCAGAGGATCGGTGGCACTTGGCGCTGGTTCTCGGAGCGCGCGACGATGCTGGGAGACGAAGAGGACCGTTTACGCAGAGGGGGCGTTGCAGATCAGGCATTCCAGGCGATCGACCGGGCCAGCATGCGGCGTGTGACCACAGATTGGCCAAGAATCGCGAGTGCTCACCGGCTCAATTGAGACGTTTCATAACCGGGAGCGCAGGCCGTCCCGGCCGAATTCCTGCGGGCGAGACGCCCGCATCCCGGGAGCCAAAAGGACGCGGCCTATCCTCCGCGAGCAGTCTTAACAAAGAGGACGATGATGCAACAGTTTCGCCTCCCCGCTCCGATAGTCGGGTCGCTTGTTCTCTTCGCGAGTTTGAGTCACCTCGGCGCGATGGTCTTCGCGGCGGATGAATCCTTGGCCGTTCTGAAAGACGGCCGTATCGCCGCGATCATCGCAGCCGTGCGCGCCGAGGAAGCGAAGTACCAGAACATCGAATATGTCGTCAAGATCACGAGTCGCAAGGCCGATCCGCAGGTCCCCGAGCCAGAAATGGAAGTCAGATCGCTGGAGACGCGGCAGGTCGTGCTCCAAGCGGATCGCGTTTACTTCCACAAGGAAGCGTTTGAACGCGTGTTCGCGACCAAAGCGCACCGTGAGGAGTTTTCCGCCTACGATGGCGAGCGGACTCGCACGGTCGTCGCCGGCAACTGCGTCAATATCCACTTGGGCCGGTTCGAGCACCCCGACGTTTGCCCCGCGCACAGCTTGCCGCTCGCGCACTACCACGTCAACTTCCCGCTCTCGGTCTACCTCAACGGGACCGAAGCGATCCACGCTCATCCCAAGTACCCTCGATTCGCCAATCCCAAAGGCGGCGGCTCAGTCTACGAGTTCGCCAAGGTCGTCAGCCGATTCGAGGGCGAGGAGAAGGTTGATGGCCTGAATTGCGTGAAGATTCGGATCGACCGCTGGACTTCACTCAAGAATTTCCGATTCTTGCAATATCTCTGGCTGGCCACGGAGCGGAACTACTTCTGCGTCAAAGAACAGGAGTCGTGCCCCGAAAGCAAGTTCGGCGAGGTGACATTGCACGAGATGCACGTTAACGAGCTTCGCGAAGCAGCCCCTGGACTCTGGTTTCCAAAGAAGTTCACCGTCGTCGTGTACGATTTCTTAGCTCTGAGCCAAAAGATGCACGTCGTTGACAGTCGAATCGAGACGATTGTTGATCAGGTCGATCTCGCCCCGCACCGCGACGTCGCCTTCTTCCACGACATTGCAATCCCCGCCGATCTGCCCGTTTTTACGATCAAGGACTGGATGCTCGCCGGCTCGAATCGGCCGGAGCCGATCGGGGGCGATCAGGAAAAGACGAAGCTGACGGAGGTTGTCAGTCGGGTTGCCAACGAGGAGAAACGCTACACCGATGTCGAAGTCAAGGCGAGTGTCAACTACAAGTACGTGAACTCGATTTTCAGCATGGCCCGCGCAGTCGCGCACGACTCGCGAGAGGAACGTTCGGTCCTCCAGGGTTCCCTGGCCTACTTCAGCTCGCGTGAAATGACTGCCACTTTGGCTGGCGAGCGAACCGAGCAATTCCGGGTGGAAGCCTTCGACGGCCAATGGATCCGAGGCTTAACGCAATGGAAAGGAGATGGCCCGGGGCTTCAGGGCTGGGCTTCTCTGACCAAAGGAGGCAAGGAAAAAGCCGAGGGGCGCCACGATGGCGTGCCGGTTTACCGACCGCACACGTTGATGCTGCGTGACGATTGGATCTACGGCCCTCTGGCCGACTTGCTCGTCTCAAGATGGTATGACAAACGTAACAAATATCGCCTGAAGTTTCGCTATTGCGGTGAAGGTGAGGTCGACGGCTACCAATGCGTCAAGCTCCGCGGCGATGTTTTGATCGGAAACAGCGATCAACCACAAAGCTCGATTGTGTTGTTCCTGGCTTCGGACCGGAATCTGATCCCGATCAAGATCGAAACGTACGGCGGTAACTTCGGTTACAGCGCCTTGCCGACCTGCGTCAGCCGCTGCAAAGACTTCCACGAAATCGCGCCAGGCACCTGGTATCCATTCCACGTCACCGAGCTGGCCTTCGATACGGGAATACCCACCGCGCAGGGACGAATCATCCTAAATTGGCGCCGCGAGTATCAGATCAAGTCCGTGACCGTGTCACCCAAGGTCACCAACACCGTCTTTCGAGATGTGATCGTGCCCGAGGGGACTGAGGTCCAGGTCTATGATGCGGACAGAAACCACTTGAGGAATTACCGCCAGGCCGAGCGAGGGCTCGCCGAAGACCCGCCGCCTTCGTAGTCAAGCAACAGCCAAGCCAGACCGATTGTCGGCCGTTTTGTGAGGAAGAGACCGCATGACCTGGCGGGAAGCGTTGATGTCCTGGTTTGGCCCCGGGTATTTCGGGGGAAGCATTCCGAGCACCTGGCTGAGGGTGCTTCGCGACAACCAGTTCGCCGTCGATCCGCCATACTGGCCTCGGGCGATGGTGATCACCCTGATCACTTTCCAGAACGCCCTACTCGCGGGCTGGGAGAACCTGGCTTTCGGCCGGAAAGTCCGGGACGCAACAATTCACCCGCCGCTGTTCATCCTGGGCATCTTCAGAAGCGGCACCACGCTCCTGCATAACTTGTTCGCCCAGGACGACCGTTTCGCCTACCCCAATGTCTATCAGGCCGCCTACCCACACGGCGTTTCTCACGACGGAGGCGACAAACACTCGGTTATTGCAGTTTTTCCTTCCCGATCGACGTCCTCAAGACGGGATCGCTTTCGGCATGCGAGAGACGGCGGAGGAAGAGTTCGCGCTCTGCGGTCTCACCGGCCGAAACATGGTGATGGGCTGGGTTTTCCCTCGCCGGGCTGAGCACTACCACCGCTACCTCTCGTTCCGCGACGCGACCGAGGAAGAGGTCTCGGAATGGAAATCCGCACTCGTTGGATTCGTTCGGAAGCTCTCATTCAAGTACAAGCGGCCGCTTGTCTTGAAATCACCGGCCAACACCGCTCGGATCCGGATGCTCCTGGAACTGTTCCCGGACGCTCGGTTTGTGCACATCCACCGGAATCCCTATGACGTCTTCCAGTCGACGCAGCACACCTACCAAAAAGTTCCTGCGTGGATTGCGCTTCAACGTCCAGAGGCCGACGGCATCGACGACCGGATTCTTCGGCAGAACCGAGAGGCATACGATGTGTTCTTCGAGGAGCGCTCGCTGATTCCCGAAGGACGGTTTCACGAAGTCAGCTTCGCGGCACTCGAAGCCGATCCCGTTGGCGAGGTCCGCGGCATTTACGAGAAGCTCGGACTTCCTGAATTCGGCTACGTCGAGCCGGCGCTTCGGCGGTACGTTCAGTCCCTCGAAGGCTACAAGAAAAACACGTTCCGCGCACTCACGGCCGAAGAGCGAGCTCGCATTTCCCAAGAGTGGCGGCGAATGTTCGACGAGTGGGGCTACCGCATTTCATGAACAACGGATCTGGTCCTTATGAGTCGGTGGCCGACACGTCGTAATCTACTATTTCCAATGGATTTGCGGCAATATCGCCGGGTCTGCACTCGGAAAACCGCTCGCGATTCGGCGATTCTCCATTCAAACTCTCGCCCGGCGCTTGTGTAGGTTGTGGAGGACCACTAGACTCCTGGACTCAGTCTCGGCGCATACCGTCGACATTCGCGAACGACCCCTCGCCGCCCCGACGGTCTCCGTCTCCAGTAACCGTCTCCCAATCAGGAAGCCGCGCTTATGAATGCCCGCCGTTACCCGTTGTCGATCGATCGGCACCTCTTTCCCCTCGTCGCCGCGGCGATGTTGCTCGGTGCGAGCCCCACATACGGCCAGAACGGCTCGGTCGGCATCGCCTATCCGGCGACAGGGATCAAGATTGATGGCGACCTGAGCGATTGGCCGAAGAACGCGACGACTTATCCCGTTGCCAGGGTCGAATACGGTGACAAGCTCGCCGGCAAGGACGACCTCGATGCACGGTTTCGGGTGGCGTATAACGTTGCCGAGCACGCGCTTTATGTCGCCGTCGAGGTGAGCGACAATTCGATCGTGCTCGACGGGCCGGGCGTGGCCCGGTGGGATGCGCAGGATGGCTGCGAGGTTTTCCTGAGCGCAGCCCATGCCAACAGCGCGTCGCCGGTCGTCCAGTATGTGCGCTACGGCAACCAAAGCCAGTTTGTCGGACCACCGGGAGCTACTGAGCAGCCGGTGAAAGTGGCCGTGGCGCGAACCGCGACGTCTATCATTTATGAGTGGCAGATCGACCTCGGCGCCGAACTTGTCGACGACCGGGTGATCGGGTTCGATATCTCTGTCGCCGATAAAGACAAGGACGGCTCGTTCTCCTGGCTCGCCTGGGGGCCCGGGACCCAAAAAGCAGACACGCCCGACCGTTGCGGCCAATTCATGTTGGTGCGTCCTGAGACCAAATTCGGCGAGGTCTCGGGGACCATCGCCTGGAAAGACCCGTCGGAAGCGATTCTCCCGTCTCGGGTCCGGATTCAGTCGACTGGGTCTGCGCGGCTCTGGCGAGGGGCGATCGTCGATCCGTCGGGAACCTACAAGGCCGCAAAACTCCCTCTGGGCTCCTACTCGATTCACGCCGTCGATTCATCCGAAGTCCGCGTCGATGTGAAGCCGCACGTCGATGTCGAGATCACCGACCGACGCACCTGCGAAAGCCAAGCTCCTTCAGGTCACGCCGATCCCGTGGCCCGGCCTCATCGGCGACGAAGGGGTGCTACGGACCGCCGGGACGTTCGATGCTGAGGCGCTCGAGCGCGTATTGAAGGCCTACCTCGATTATTACAGGATCCCGGGGATATCGATCGCCGTCATCAAGGATTCCAAGGTTGTCTATCACGGCGGCCTGGGCGTCAAGAACACGCTGACCCAGGAGCCGGTGACCGACGACACGGTCTTCGAGGCCGCCTCGATGACCAAGCCCGTTTGCGCCTACATCGTCCTCCGGCTCGTCGATCGCGGCGTCCTCAAACTCGACACGCCGCTATACACCTATCTCCCCTATGAAGATATCGCCTACGACGACCGCTACAAGCTCATCACCGCGCGGATGGTGCTGACCCACCGGTCCGGGTTCCCCAACTGGCGGAGTGGAAAGCTCGACATCAAGTTCACTCCGGGAACTCAGTTTTCCTATTCCGGCGAAGGGTTCGTCTACCTCGGCAAGGTCGTCGAGAAATTGACCGGCAAGAAGCTGGTTCAGCTCTGCCAAGAGGAAGTGTTCGAGCCGCTGGGGATCGAGCACGCGTCGCTTGTCTGGACCGAAGAGATCGCGAAGCTCACGGCCACCGGTCACGGCGCCACGTCACCGATGGCGAAAGGCCGGCCGAGCCAGCCCAATATGGCCGCCAGCCTGCATGTCAATGCCAAAAACTACGCCAAGTTCCTGATCGCGTACGTCCAGGGCAAGGGGCTCGCGGAGGCCACCGCCAAGGACATGCTCCGTTCGCAAGGAGCGATTCCCAACGAGCCGAAATCGTCGTTCGGCCTGGGCGTCGCCATCGAAGAGACACCGCACGGCATCCACTACGGTCACGGCGGACGGAACACCGGTTTCACGAGCCTCTCCGTGATGTATAAAGACCTCGGCATCGGGTACGTCTTCCTCGTGAACAACGACGACGCCAGCAAGGTCGAGAACATCCTGAACGCCTATCTGATCACTGGTAAATCGGGCCTGAAAAGCACGCGACCGATCGCCCACAAACTGGTCAAGATCGACCCGAAGATTTACGACGAATACATCGGCCGCTACCAGATCGACCCCGCAACGATCGTGACCGTGATCCGCGAAGGGGACAAGCTCATGGCCCAGCCGTCAGGCGACGCCCGGGTCGAGCTCTTCCCCGAGTCGGAAGCCGTTTTCTTCCTCAAGCCGACCACAGACGCCACAGCCACGTTCGTGAAGGACGCGAACGGAAGAGTCAGCCACGTCGTCCTGACGCGCGACGGCCGAAAAACCGAGGCGAAGCGGCTAAAGTGACGACCGTTCCGCAAGAAATTCGGCGAAAGAAGTCATTTCCCGCCAGTCGGCGCCGGCATCTCCGCGGGGAAGTCGCCGACGATGCTGCCCAGCATCTCCATAGCGTCCATTCGTACCTGTGGATTTTTGGAACCGAGCTGCCGAATCAGGATCGGGGTGACCTTGGCCAGATCCGGCGCGTTCAATTCCCGGATCCATTCGAGGATCTCATGGCGTCGCTCGATCGGCAACGTGAGGTCCTCCATCAATCTCAGCAGATTCGGCAAAGTGCGCGGGCTTGTTGTGCCCTCAATCCTCGAAATCGCGATGGCCGCCATTCCGCGTTCCTCAGGAGTTTTGCCGTTCAGCAACCGCTCCAGCGCTGGCAACGCGGGACGTGCGCGAGGCCCGGCGGCCACCAGGCAGTCAACCACATCCGGATGGATCAACAAGTCGGACTCGCCGAGCAGGCTCGAAAGGACAGCAATCGCTCGCTTTTGCACTTCCGGACTGGCGGAATTCACAGCCTGCAGGATCGACATCCGATCGCCGATCGGATCCCGGCTGCCGATCAGGTCGACCAGCGTCCTTCCGGCCGTGCCGTCATTGGCTCCGTTGATCTTTAACAGAGCGCGCGCCGCCGCGAATCGTAACGTCTCGGTCGGAATCGCCGGTTGCCGCGACAAGGTCCGCGGCCGCCTCCTCGTCGGCGCCTAACTTCTCGAGCGCATCGGCCGCGGCGACGCGGGTCGGACTTGCTTTGTCCTTCAAGAGAGCTCGAAGAGCAATGATGCTCCGCGCCCGTAAGTCCGGGGTCATGCCGTCGCCGTATGTGATCGTCGGCACGGCCGCCCCAAGGGACATACGCTGGGATCGAATGCGGCCAAAGGCAAGTGCGGCCTCGAAACGGATCAATTCGTCCGGGTCGCTCGCCGCCGCGATCAGGACGGGCACCAGCACGTCGCGGGCCACGTCGAGTTCGGTCAGATGCCGAAAGGCGAGGATTCGCAGCTCGGAATGAGAGTCGCGGGCCGCATCGAGCAAATACGGCACAACGGCTTTCGAGCGATCCCGCACGAGGGCATCTAACGCCATTTGGCGGACTTTCGGAATATCGCTTTGAAGCTCGGCGATCAACGCCTGCTCGTGTTGCCGCGACGACCGCTCCGTCAGATACGACGTGATCGCCGACTCATGGATCGTGAATTCGGCGAAGATCGTAACCAGAACGCTTATGACCACCGTCGTGTAAAACAACGGCCCGAACATTTTTCTGCGTGGTCTGGACATGACTACCCTCCGATCAGCGGCAGGCCGGCCAATCTGTCAAGTGGTCAATATCGCAAAAATCTGACACTTGTACAAGGCGATCGAATTACCGTCAAATGGCGAACACCACACGCTTGACGGACCTGGCGAACTCGTCGAAGCTGAGGGCTACGTGGCAGCGAGATGAACACGAAGCGCTTACGGACGCGAGAAGTCACATGTGCCGAAAACTGGTTGGCGGGTTATTCGCCGTGGGCTTGCTGGTTACCAACATCGTCCGAGCCCAAGAAAAGGACGATATCAAGGAGTTGAAGCTCCGCGACTGGAAGCCGCGCTCGATGCTGGTCACCAAGGTGACCGAGGTCTCCAAGCCGGCCTTCCCGGTCATCGACGTGCACAACCATCTCGGCGGCGGCAAGGCGACTCTCACGCCCGAGCGCGTCAAGCACTACCTCGACGAGATGGACGCGGCCGGCGTCCGCACGGTGGTCAACCTCGACGGCGGTTGGGGGCAGAGACTCAAGGAGACCCTGGCCGCGCTCGACGATGCCCACCCCGGCCGATTCCTCACCTATGCGCTGATCGACTTTTCCGGCATCGATGATCCCGACTGGTCGGATCGGGAATCCGTCGCGACTGCGCGAGAGCTTCGAGGCGGGAGCCAAGGGACTGAAGTTCCACAAGACGCTCGGCCTGGGCGTCCGCTATCAAGGACGGCCGCTACATGCCGGTCGACGACCCGAAGCTCGACCCGATCTGGGAGGTCTGTGCCCAATACAAACGGCCGGTCGAGATCCACACCGGCGATCCCGGCGCCTTCTTCACGCCGCTCGACCGGTTCAGCGAGCGCTGGCACGAATTGAACGAGCATCCCGAGTGGCTCTTCCACGGCAAGGGCCACCCCAAGCGCTCCGACCTGCACGCCCAGCGAATCAGAGTGATCGCCCGGCACCCGAACACCACGTTCATCTGCGCCCATCTGGCCAACGACGGCGAAGACCTCGCCGAGGTCGGGCGCTGGCTCGACGCCTATCCCAACATGTACGTCGACATCGACGCCCGCATCTCCGAGCTGGGCCGCCAGCCCTACTCGGCCCGCAAGTTCTTCCTGAAATACCAGGACCGCGTCATGTTCGGGACCGACACCGCGCCCAACCGAGCGGCGTACCGGATCTATTACCGGTTCCTCGAGACCGACGACGAATACTTCGACCCCGCCGGCGGCCACCACCCGCAAGGTTTCTGGATGATCTACGGCGTGTTTCTGCCCAAGGACGTGCTGGAGAAGCTCTACGTCAAGAACGCGGAACGGTTACTCTCCGGCCTGAAACCCACGAAGGATTAACGAGACTCCTCGCGGAACACCACCGCGCGGACCCCCTCATCCCACCTCTGGGGTGATGAAAGGTTCATCTTGCACAAGCCCTGTCTTCATCCGGATTCCGTTGCACGTCGTCCCCCCCTTGAGAAGGGGGGGCAGGGGGGGTATTCCCACGTAACCACAGCCTCGGTGCGCAGGTTCCGGGACGGCTGTCCTCCGCGCAATTGTCGCATCGGCCCAACGTACTGGCTGTGCCTTCCACCCCCCTGCCCCCCCTTCTCAAGGGGGACGTAGTGATTACGCGCAACGAAAACACACGTCTTGAATCCGCCCTTCGAGCTCGGTAAAGCCCAACTTTTCAACACCCGTCAAGGAGCCCTTGAGTGTGGGTAGCGCGACGGGACATCGTGGACGCGCTCCCACACGAAGAAGGGGCCGACCTGGATGCGACGGATGAAGCCAAGCTCGGGCAGGGTTTCGCTCATACCGGGGATCTGGGGCTTATCGGAGGTATTGACGACACAGCGCACGCTGCCGCTCGTCAGTCGAACGAGAAGCCAGATCGATCGAGGCTCAGCCATTTTGATCGACTCGAAGACCGGGTAGAGCCAGTCGTCGTAGACGAGGTCTGGACGACCGTTGAGTCGGTTGTCACCGGGGCGGTCGACGAAGAAGAATTGTTGGCGGGGCGTCTTCATTCGGTCGAAAATCATCTCCTTGGCGACGTTCTCGACGTATCGACGGCTCACGGGTGAATAGAGGATGAGGACCGGGTTAGCCAACGTGACCAGCGAGGCCAGCACGAGCGGCACGAGCACGCGAGGCAAGGCCACGTTGGCGAGGGCCCGTTCGAGGGCGCGCGCCGTCAGGATACAGGCGAAAACCACCGCCTGGATCGCATAGTTCACCCAGGCGCCCGTGCTGGCGCGGCAGAGGACCACGACCACGGCGAGCTCGGCCGCCATAAAGAGCCAGAGGGCGGCGTCGAGCTGGTCGCTTCCCGCAGGTCGCCGTTCGAGTCAGGCGCAGACGGGATGAGCAGAGTGGTCGTCGTTATTACGGCGATCACCCACAACGCATGAATAAGATCCGTCGACACAACTTCCATACAAGCCCTGGCGCCGACGACCAGGCCGATGCAGCAGGTGCCCACCACGGCAACGGCTGCTCGGTCACGACCGGGCCGGTTCCAAATCAGGATCAAACCGGCGGCCGTGAGCAGGAGACTCACACCGCTGGTTCTGCCGATGATCGCGAAAAGGACGATCGAAACGCGAAGCCAGTCGGACGGGTGGATGCGTCCGACGTTTGCCGCGGCGACGAAGATGGCCCGCGACATCCGGCCCTGTGTCAACAGCTCCTCGGTGCCGTAGACCAGAATCACGATGGCCAACGCCACCAGCAGGCCGCGGCCGATCAGCCGGTAAGCGGATCGGTCGCGTCGCCACGCCACGAGCAGCAATACGGTGCTGATCGCCGGCACCACGACGAAGTGCTGCTTGACACAGACGGCCAGTGCGAACGCCGCGAACGCGGCCAAAAGCATCACACCTCGTCGTCGTTTCGAGCGGAGCGCCGTCAAGATCAGCAGCAGGCCGGTCGTCTGGAGCGCGATGCCCATCATGTCGGGCCGCACCGAATACGGCTGGGAACCGAGGACTGGCGTGGCCGCGATCAGCAGCACGGTCCACCAGCCGGCGATCGCGCGGAGCTCCATCGAGCCGAGCCAGCCGGAAAGCGGCGACCAGCGTGACCGCCAGCCCCAGCATCGACAACGACCGCCCCGCCACCAGTGCCGCCAAGACCGGGTCCATCCCGGCGCGGGCGAGGGGCCAGGCCATCAGCGCCGTCACGCGATAATACAGAGGAGCATGGATCAAGACCCAGGGATTGTGACGGCCGAACGGCCCGTAGAGCTCCCAGGGACTCCGGTACAACTGCCGGGCGACCGACATCAAAAGCGGCGTCTCGAGCGGCTCGGTGTCCTCCGGCTAAAAGCCAGCTTGGCGCCGAGCCCGATGGCGAAGGCCGCGGCAACCAACAGAATCGCCGTGACCCAGGCCTTGCCCCAAAAAGCAACCTGTTGATCTGGTGCGGAAGGATCGTTCATCCATACGGCTCCGTGCAGCCAGCTCGGCCGTCGAGTCGGATATTATTGCAGAAACGTTCCAGAGAATGAGGGAAGCGCACTGCGTTCCACCGGATTCGGTCGCGGCCCCGTTCGCCTCGTAAGATCATCGTCTATCGCCGCTCCACGACAAAGGCGACCCTGTCGCATGTTGCGCACGTCTCGAAGCGCACTGAGTGATCGACAGTGTTGTTCTCGGTCCTCCGTTCTCGTAAATTGAAGGTTTGTTTGACTGGCCGCTGCCGTGCGGCGTCTCTCCCCGTCATCACGATGATGTCCGTGCCGCCTCAAGGATGCCGGGTCGAATGCAGGAGTTCGTATCTCAATGAGTTCTGGAGTGGTGACCGTTGCCCGCGACGCGACGTCGGGAGATCCGGCCCTATGCGCCGACCCGTGAGTTATCGCCGCTTCCCACCTTTGGCGATCGCTACCCCGCGCTTTGTCCATCGCGCGCGAGCCGACTGGTCCCGAACCGCCATGGCTGATAGCACCGGCGCTGAGTCTGACTTATGGAGAAACGCTCATCCGTGCCCTGGTCCTGGGGCGCGTGCTGGCGCGAACCTGGGGAGCCGCGGAGCGTGTCGGGCTGATGGTTCCACCGACCGTTCCGGCGGCCGTGGCCAACATCGCGGTCTCGCTCTGGGGCAAGGTCCCGGTCAATCTCAACTACTCGGCCAGCCAGAGCCTGGTGGATTCCTCGATCGACCAGTGCGGCATCACGCACGTGCTGACCTCGGCCAAGGTGCTCGACAAATTCAAGATCACGCCCAAGGGCAAGCTGATCCTGCTTGGAAGACATCCCGCCGGCAAGTGCGGCTCGACGGATAAGCTGTGGGCCGCCGCGGTCGCCAAGCTGGTACCGATCGGGGCACTGGGTGGTTTTGTGCCGGGACTTGCGCGGCGACCACCTCGACGCGCGAGGCGACCGTGATCTTCACCTCCGGATCGACCGGCGATCCCAAGGGGGTCGTCCTTTCGCACCGCAATATCCTGAGCAACGTCCACCAGATCGAGCAGCAGGTTCACCTCCAGCCCGACGAGGTGCTTGCTGGGAATCCTGCCGTTCTTCCACTCGTTCGGTTTCACCGTCACGATCTGGACGGCGCTTTGCCTGGGCAAGAAAGTGGTCTATCACTTCAACCCGACTGGATGGCCGAACGATCGGCAAGCTCTGCGAGGAGCACAAGGTGACGCTCTTGACCGCCAGTCCGATCGTTTGCGCGGATCTATCTGAAGACTTGCGAACCCGCGACAATTCCGGTCGCTCACGCACTTGATCCTGGGGGCCGAGAAGCTCAAGCCCGAGCTGGCCCGCGACATCAAGGCGGACGCTGGGGATCGAGCCGCTGGAGGGATACGGCTGCACCGAGCTGTCTCCGGTCGTCGCGGTGAACGTACCGCGCGACGTTGAGCTGCCGGACGGTCGCGTCGATTGCCGGCAACCGCCTGGGCACGGTCGGTCTGCCGGTGCCCGGGAACCGCGATCAAGACGATCGATTGCCGACACCGGGGCCGACCTCGCCCACGGGCGCCGTGGGCATCATCGCCGTCAAGGGGCCTCAGGTCATGGTCGGCTACCTGAAGCGTCCCGAGGCGACCGCCCAAGTGATCAAGGACGGCTGGTACATCACCGGCGACATCGGCTACGTTGACAGCGACGGGTTCCTCAAGATCACCGACCGCGCCAGCCGGTTCTCCAAGATCGCCGGCGAGATGGTTCCGCATGTCGGCATCGAGTCGGCGATCATGGAGGTGACCGGCGTCGACGAAAATCACGTCGCGGTCACCTGCGTGCCCGATCCGAAGCATGGCGAACGGCTCTGCGTGCTCTACACCGATCTGGGGATGTCTCCCGACCGAGGTCCACGGCCGCCTCAACGCGGGACCCCTGCCCAAGGTCTGGATCCCCTCGGCCCGGGACTTCATCCACGTCGAGGAGATCCCGATCACCGCAACGGGTAAGGTCGACCTGCGTCAAATCCGCGAAATCGCTCTCAACCAAGGGGCTGACGTCGGAAATTCCGCGGAGCGGCTCAGCACTGCCGAAGGATTGATCGAGATCGCCAGTCCAGTCTTCCGTGATCGGTGTGCAGTAGTCGGTGGTCGTCACCTCGGTGATCAGTGCCCGGTCAATCGGATTCCGGCTCGGCGCCCAGGTTCAAGTGATCGGCGTGTCGCGCGATCCGATTTGACGATTGCCGGGTTTATATTGACAGGAGCAGACCGTAAAATCGAGAGTGAACGACTCAGAGACAAAAGGGATAAGTCGATGGGGATCGTGCTCAGGGTAACGGCAGGCCCGCACCGCGGTCAAGAATACGTGATCGACCGCCGCGATACGTACACGGTCGGACGGTCGTCGCGGGCTCAGTTCCCGTGACGCTGGATCTTCTGCTGTCGCGCGAACATTTCAAGATCGAGAACCAGCTCCGCTCTGCCATCTGATCGATCTGGGAAGCACCAACGGGACCAAGGTCAACGGCCTGCGGGTCGAGCGGGTGCTTGCTCCGCAAAGGCGATGTGATCGAGGCCGGCGATAGTTCGTTCATCGTCCATTTCGCCGAAGGGGACTCGGAGCCAAGACTTCGCCACCTGCGCGGGCTGCGGCGGTCCGATTCCCGCCGACACCGAGGTGATCGGTGCCAACGACAGCGACTTGCGGGACCTCGAGCGGCAAAGACGTTCGCGCTCTGCGAGGACTGTGAAGCGCGACGTCTCAAGTTTCCCGAAGACCGATCCCGACTACCTGATCGAGGAATGGATCGGCGGCGGCGGCATGGGCGAGGTCTTCCGCGCCCGGCAACTCTCGCGAGAACCGGCCGGTCGCCATCAAGATGATCAGCGCGAACAGCGCACTCGGCGAGAAAGCCAACAGCTATTTCCGCCGCGAGATCGAGGTCCTCAGAGACCTGCTGATGCCCAACGGCCAGATCCATCCCAGCATCGTCGCCTTTTACGAACTTTACGAGATTGATTCGCAATTCCAGCTCGTCATGGAGTACGTCGACGGCAAGAACGCGCTGGAATGGATCCGGTCGTTCGACCAGCCGCTGCCGATCGCCAGCGCCGCCCAGATCGGCCGCCACCTGCTGATCGGCGCTTGGACTACGCCCATTCCAAGGGTTACGTCCATCGCGATGTGAAGCCGTCCAACCTGCTGGTCATGGGGCCGATCCATCGGCCACGGCGTCAAGCTTGTCCGACTTCGGACTGGCCAAGAGCTTCGCCGATACCGGTGCTTCACCACCCTGACCCGCCAGGGCGACGTCGGCGGCTCGATCGGTTTCATCTCGCCCGATCACATCCGCGATTTCAGCGACGTGCGCGAGCCCGCCGACATCTACTGCGCGGGCGCCACGCTTGTTCTACCTGTTGACCAACCGCTACCCCTACCTGGGATTCGACCCGCGCCAGCCGGGGTCGTACGAGATCATCCTCCAGCATCCCCCAGTGCCCTTTGCGGCCTTCCGGCCCGACGCCCCGGAGGGCCTGGAACGGGTCTTGCTCAAGTCCATGCAAAAACAACCGCGCGACCGCTGGAAATCCGCCCACGCCATGGCCGACGCCCTTCGCCCCTGGCTGCTTCCCTTGTCTGGGGTAGCTACTCACTCCAACCGATTCCAGTCCGGCGGAGTTTTTGATGGCAGTTATCCGGTCCGGGAACGTTTCGAGATAATCGGGCGAGACGCTCCCTAACCAGATGAAGTTCTTATCGATACGTTTTGCTACCAACACGCGCGAGCCGAGCATCCCGCCCAGGACCCCGAAGATAACAAGAAGGGGACCGGCAACGAGCGCGATCGACTCAAGTTTCGGAACCATCGTGGATACGGGGACCAAACCGGCTCCGACCAGCGTGGTCAGCCAGCCGAGCACGACGGCCCGCACCCGGTTGGTGCGGTGGCGCGGACAAAGACCCACTGTCACCTTACCCTGCCATCGGAAAACGTAGTAAGCGAGGACAAACAACAGCAGAGCGATCAGGAGCAGGAGGAACCACCACGGAGTGATCCACGATATCGTGCGAGTGAATTGATAGCCCTCCGCAGGCGCATTGCACTTCAAACAACGATCCGGGAGCACAGCTCCCTTGCGGACCATCAACATATTCCCGTCGCGCCAGGCCGCGTTGGGATGCTCCACGAGAATGTCCTGCTCGTGCTCCAGGGACTTCGGAGGGGCGTACGGGTTGTCGTCGTCCATCTCGATCATGCTCTCCACGGGCCGGCCACCCAGGTTGACGTCGAAACATCGACGGGCTGACAGAGCTCACGCGCGGATCATCCGCGCTCCCGATTGTATTGGCGATTTTTGGGACGGGCTAGCAAGATCTGACTCCCGGTGCGCGGATTCTCGGCGACTGCTCGCCGCCCCGCTCTGGCGGAACCGGCGGTCACACGTTAATATTCTATTAATGCGGTCTCCCGATCGCCAGGATAGGTCGTGCGTTCGTCGAATTCCGTCTGGCATGGAGAGGATCGAGCATTGGAGCTTGCGGGCACTGTCGCACTTGTCGGCGTCGGGCTGATCGGAGGATCGATCGGCCTGGCGCTCCGCACCCGGAAACTCGCGTCCGAGGTGATCGGTGTCGGCCGCGACCAGGCGACACTCGACCAGGCCCGCCGGCTGGGCGCCATCGACCGCGGCACGACCGATCTCGGCGATGGCGTGGCGGCCGCTCGAGGTCGTGGTCGTCTGCACGCCGGTCAGCCGGGTCGCCGAGGACGTGCGACGCGTGGCCGAGCTGGCGCCGACGTCACACGCTGGTGACCGATGCGGGAAGCACCAAGCGACAGATCATCGAGGCGGTGGAGCGCCACCCGCGATCCGCGGCGGTCTTCGTCGGTGCTCACCCGCTCGCCGGCTCGGAACGCAAGGGCGCGGCGCACGCCCGAGCCGACCTCTTCGATGGCCGCGTTTGCGTGATCACGCCCACGCCGCGCACCCGACCGGAGCGGACCAGGCAGGCACGCGCATTCTGGACGTCGGTCGGTTGCCGGGTGGTCGAGATGGGGCCCGCCGAGCACGACGAGGTTCTGGCCTACACCAGCCATCTGCCCCACGCGATCGCCGCCGCGCTGGCGTCGTCCGTTCCCGTCGAATGGCTGCCGCTGGCCGCCGGCGCCTACAGGGACGGCTGCCGCGTCGCCGCCGCCGACACCGGCCTCTGGACGGCCATCTTTCGCGACAATCGCGGACCCTTGCTCAAAGCACTCGGCACTTTGCAAGAACGACTTGACGCTTTCAAGTACGCCCTGATGACCGATGACGAGGAGGCCATCGGCCGCTGGTGGCACCAGGCCAAGGAACGTCGCGACCAGTTTGACGCCCAGAATGTCCCGGCCCCAATTGATTCCCGGATCCGGCCATCGATCGTCATTGAACTGAACGCTGATTCGATTCTAAATCGCTGATTTGTCTATTTATTCTTTGGAATCGATCGATTTTTCTTCATGCTCTGGCATATCCTCATTCAACCCGCCCCCGGCCATCCGGATCGACTCGGCCAACGGCTCGCCCTCGAGGCCGCCGAGTCCGGTCTCGGCGATTCCTGGTCGATCAGTGCCAGTCGCGGCTTCTTGATCGAAGGAGAGATCTCCCGGGCCGAACCTGGAACAAGCGGCCCGCGACGTCCTCGTCGACCCGGTCTGCGAGCAGTTCGTCATCCGTCCGGCGGATTCCACTGTCGACGACGTGCCGGAACGTGTCGTGCACGTCATGCCCAAGCCCGGCGTGACCGATCCCGAGGCGGAGAGCGCCCGCGCACTTGCTTGTGCGACCTGGGCTTATCCGGTCACCAACGTCCGGACGATCCGGACCTACCGGATCGAGGGGCCTGCCGAAGTTGCTGCCGCGCTGATCGAGCGCGTGCTGTCCAACGACGCGGTCGAGGTCGCCGTGATCGGCGCGTTGCCGTTCCGTGAGCTTGGGCAAGGGCAACCCTACCAGTTCCAGCGTGTCGATGTATCGATCCGCGACCTGGATGACCAGGCACTTGCTCAACTGAGCCGCGACGGGCCAGCTCGCGCTTTCACTCGCCGAAATGAAGGCGATCCAGCGGCATTTCGCCGAGCCTCGGCCGCAACCCGACCGACTGCGAGCTCGAGACCCTGGCCCAGACCTGGAGCGAGCACTGTTCGCACAAGACGCTGCGGGGACGGATCGCGTTTCAGGGGCGAACGATCGACAACTTGCTCAAGCAGACGATCTTCCGCTCGACCCACGAGCTGGCTTGCGACTGGCTGGTGAGCGTCTTCAGCGACAATGCCGGCGTCGTCCGGTTCGACGACGAGCACGACGTCTGCTTCAAGGTCGAAACGCACAACCATCCCTCGGCGATCGATCCGTACGGCGGCGCCAATACCGGACTGGGCGGAGTGATTCGCGACGCACTCGGGACCGGGCTGGGTGCCAAGCCGATCTGCAATACCGACGTCTTTTGCGTGGCGTCGCCCGAGCTGGACACGGAGCATCTGCCCGCCGGCGTGCTTCACCCCAAGCGGGTGCTCAAGGGGATCGTCGCCGGAGTGCGCGACTACGGCAACCGCATGGGCATTCCCACGGTCAACGGCGCCCTGGCCGTCGACCCGGGTTACCTCGCCAATCCGCTGGTCTTCTGCGGAACCGTGGGCGTCCTGCCCCGCGGCAATGTCGATCAAGAAGGTCGAGCCGGACGACCGGATCGTCGCGATCGGCGGCCGCACCGGCCGCGACGGAATCCACGGCGCCACCTTCAGCTCGATCGAGCTCACCGCCCAGAGCGAGTCCCTCTCGGGCGGGGCCGTCCAGATCGGCAACGCGATCGTCGAGAAGATGGTGCTCGACGTGATCGTGCAGGCCCGCGACCAGGGGCTGTTCCGCTCGATCACCGACTGCGGCGCCGGCGGCTTCAGCTCGGCGGTCGGCGAGATGGGGGCCGAGCTCGGCGCCGAGGTCGAGCTCGATCGCGCACCGCTCAAATACCAGGGATTATCCTATACCGAGATCTGGATCTCCGAGGCTCAGGAGCGGATGGTCCTGGCCGTCCCGCCCGACAAATGGCCGGCACTCAAGGCGCTGTGCGACAGCGAGGACGTCGAGGCAACCGACCTGGGCCGATTCGTCGATTCGGGCCGCCTGACCTCTGCGTTATCAAGGCCAGGTCGTGGGCGATCTTTCGATGAGCTTCCTGCACGACGGCCGGCCGACCGTCGTTCGCGAGGCGACCTGGACGGCGCCCGAGTATCGACCACTGGACAGCCGCCCGAGCGCTCGACGTTCACCGCCGACCTGGTCGCGCTCTTGCAACATTGGGACGTTTGCAGCAAGGAATGGATCATCCGCCAGTACGACCACGAGGTGCAGGCGCGAACGGTCATCAAGCCGCTGGTGGGTGAGCGGGACGACGGCCCCGGCGACGCGTCGGTCGTCCTGCCGGTGCGCGGGTCGACCCGCGGCCTGGCCGTCGCCTGCGGGATCAATCCGCGCTACGGCAAGACTCGACCCCTACGCGATGGCGGCGTGCGTCATCGACGAGGCGATTCGCAACTGCGTGGCCGTCGGCGCCGATCCCGGCCGGATCGCTCTTCTCGACAATTTCTGCTGGGGCAACACCGAGCGGCCCGAGACGCTCGGCTCGCTGGTGCTGGCCGCGCAGGCGTGCCACGACGTGGCCCTGGCCTACGGCACGCCGTTCATCTCGGGCAAGGACAGCCTGAACAACGAATACACGCACGAGGGCCGGAGCCTGGCGATCCCCCCTACGCTCCTGATCAGCGCCATCGGCCAGGTTCGCCGACGTGCGGTCCTGCGTGACGATGGACCTGAAGGAACCCGGCAATCTGCTCCTGGTGCTGGGCATGACCCGGCTCGAGCTGGGTGGTTCGCTCTGGGCCGAGGTTCATCAGCAGACCGGCGGTCGGGTGCCCCAGGTCGATCCCGGAGCTTGGTCTCCGGATCTTCAAGGCCCTCCATCGAGGCGATCGGTCGCGGGCTGGTCCGGAGCTGTCACGACCTGAGCGAAGGGGGGTTGGCCGTCGCGTTGGCGGAGATGGCCCTGGCCGGCGGCCTGGGCGCGCACGTGTCGCTGGGCGATGTCCCCCGCGCGGACGACGCCGGCTGCCGACTTCGTCCTGCTCTTCTCGGAATCACCCACTCGATTCGTGCTCGAAGTGCCTGCCCGACATGCTTCGCCGAGCTGGCCGGCCTTTTCGACGGCCTGCCGCTCGGCCGCCTGGGCGAGGTCGCCGCGCGCGACGAGGGTCGATGAAACCGCCTCGGCCCGACTGACGGTCCGTGGACTCGCTGGCTCGGTGGTCATCGACGCCTCGGTGGCCGCCTTGAAGGCCGCCTGGCAGCGGCCGCTCCACTGGTCGTGACTCGGCTGATGACAGATGGTCGTGAACGAGTTAACGATCGAACTTTCCGCTGTTCTTGTCGTTTATTTGGACCGGCTTAATGACATGCTAGATTCGAAGGGATCGATGATGCTTCGTTTTGTGACCTTTGTTGACGGATCGAACCTCGATGGGGTACTTAAAACATCTGAATCTTGCGTGTGGATGATTATGGCGCATTTTATCGCCACGTCTTCGAGCAGAGCGTGCACTACTGGGGTCGAACGTTCGCCGACGGGGCGCAGTGGCCGACCGCCCAGCACTCGCGGATCTACTGGTACGTCGTGGGCAAGATGGATGAATGGGACTTGAACGATCCCAAGGCCGAGGCGCGGCTGCGCACCCGGTTCGAGATGAACCCGCGGCTCCGCGACGCCTACATC
Source organism: uncultured Planctomycetota bacterium (assembly GCA_963779785.1). Lineage (GTDB taxonomy): Bacteria > Planctomycetota > Planctomycetia > Isosphaerales > Isosphaeraceae > CAVRFS01. The sequence goes on along the minus strand of CAWAAW010000029.1, from coordinate 352,318 downwards.
GAGGACGCCGGCCGGCGGCATGCCCGACTGCCCACTCGATCGCCGGATCGAGGAAGCCTGGAACCTCTGCTTCAACGAGACCCGCGAGTGGTACGAGAACAAGCGGCGCGCCCTCGAGCGAAAGAAGCGGTTCTATCACGGCGTCCAGGCGGCCACCGACTTCGTCGAGATCCGCCAGGAAGGCCACTGGAAGGTTGACTTGCTCCATCACACGGTCAACGAGAAGGGCCTCGACACCAGCCTGGCCGTCGACATGGTCGCGCTCCAGGAAACCTACGACATCGCCCTCTTGATCTCGGGCGATGCCGATGGGATTCCCGGGATCAACTACGTCAAGAGCCGGTCGAAGCACGTCGGGGTCGCCGAGTTCCGCCGCGGCTCTCCGGCCGACTTCCCCACCAAGGGAACGTCGTCACGACTCAAGATCGCCGCCGACTTCGTCGTCCAGGTGTACGAGGCCGAGCTTGCTGAAGCGCAATCTGGCCTATCGCTCCGAATCCGATTATCCGCTCCGTACGGACTCGGGGAGCCGCCGTATTGAGCCGCAGGGTGCTCTGTGAGCACCGATTCTCAACCAGTGAATTGCGCAGCGAGTGCCGACATGCGATAACCTCTTCGTGATCATTACCGAGCTCTCGGTGCTCGCGGAGCACCCTCCAAACGACAAAGGAACAAATGGCTCGCCCTCGTGTGATCGTCCTCAGAGCTCCCGGCACCAACTGCGACGAAGAAACCGTCGCCGCCTGGCAGCGGGTCGGCGCCGAGGTCGAGACCTGGCACATCAACCGCCTGATCGAATCGCGAGCCGAGCTCGATCATTTCCAGATCCTGACGATCCCCGGCGGCTTCTCCTATGGCGACGACCTGGAGCCGGCCGCATCCTGGCGACGCGGATCAGGACCGTTCTCGATGAGGCGTTGCGGCGATTTCACGATCGAGGGGGTCTGATCCTGGGAATCTGCAACGGGTTCCAGGTGCTGGTCCGGAGCGGCTTGCTGCCGGGCGGATTGTCGCCCGTTCCGGCGACACTGGCTCAGAACGATTCGGGCCGGTTCGAGGCGCGCTGGGTGCGGCTCTTGCCTCGCCCGGGCCTGTCGCCGTTCGTGTCGTTTGCGGAGCCGATCGAGCTACCCGTGGCCCATGGCGAGGGCCAGTTCGCCACGGCACAGACCTCGACTCACTGAACGAACTGAAGGGCAACGGCCAGATCGTCCTGCAATACGGCGACGACCAAGGCCAGCCGACGCAAGAGTACCCCGCCAATCCCAACGGCTCGGCCGAGGCGATCGCCGGCCTCTGCGACCCCACCGGCCGGATCTTCGGCCTGATGCCCCATCCCGAACGATTCGTCGACCCGTGGCACCACCCGCGCTGGACGCGCCGCGGCACCCGTCAGCCGGCCGAAGGGGACGGCCTACGAATCTTTCGAGGAGCCGTGGAGACTTTGCGCGGTTGACGAGCACTCGACATAGATTACCATAAGCTCTTTTCATATCACGATTCAAATACACCAGGGCGAGACCTGGCATTGACAAACCTTTACGGAGCGTCGGATGCCGAGGCGCTATAATCCGACCATCGGATCGAGATCAGCGCCTTCCGCAACCAACACTCATAGACTGGGGAATTGTCGATGGGATCGAAGTCCGCGAAGATCATTGCGACGGGGCTCTTGCTGGTGGCGACTACCACTCTGGCCCGCGCCCAAGGGCCCCCGGGCATGCCGCCTCCAGGTGGAATGGGAGGGCCGGGAGGACCGGGAGGACCCGGTGGTCAATCGTTAGTCATGGCCGACTCAGTGCAAACGGACCTTGGCTTGAGCGACAAGCAAAAAGCTCAGCTCAGGCGGCTCGAACAATCGATGCGGCAGAAAGTTCGGGATACATTCGAAGCAAGTCGCGAGGAAGGGATGGATCCGGATGCGATGAGGGCCACGATGAACGGGATCCGCCGCGGTCACGACGCCGCGGTCTCTAAGGTTCTGGACAAGCGCAGAAAGCGCGCCTGTCCCAGATCGAGCTGCAACGTGAAGGGCTCCTGGCCGTCGCCAACAGCAAGGAGGTCGCGAGCAAGTTGAAGCTGACCGCGTCGCAAACGAAGAAGGTCCGGACGATCGTCAATGAAATGCGCGAGTCCATGGCACTTTCCATGCCTGGCCCTCCCGGCGGTGGAGGATTTCCCGGCGGACCACCACCAGACGGCGGCGCCGTTTCAGGGCGGCAGACGACCTCGGGGCGACGGGCCACCACCCGGCGGCGGACCGCCTCCTGGCGGCCAAGGATTCCCCGGCGGACCTCCTCCTGGCGAGGAACCCCCTCCTGGCGGCGGACCTCCTCCTGGCGGCGGACCAGGATTCGATAATCCGGAATTTCGAGCTCAGTTTGAGAAAATGCGCGAAGCTCAACAGCAGATCCGGGCCACCGCGATCAAGAAGATCGAAGAGGTCCTTACGAAAGACCAGAAGGCGACGTTGGATAAGATGTTCGGCAAGCCGTTTGATTTCACGACAATCCGCCGTGGACCCGGCCCGGGCGGCCCACCTCCAGGAGGCCCTGATAACCGCGGCCGAACGACGGAAAAGACGAACTCTCGCAATGATTCGGACCAGTGATCGAATTCCTTCAACTACGGCCCATTGACAGTTTCTCTCACCTGATCGAATGAGGAGGTTTTCGCAAATGAGTCTCATCATTTCTCGGCCAAGCCGACGCGCGTTTCTCGGCACGCTTACCGCGGGCTCCGCCTTCTTCACCACAGCCGGGCTGTTCGCCGAGCAACTCGCCCTCACGCCGGCAAGGACGGAAGGTCCGTTCTACCCCGACAAACTGCCGCTGGACCAGGACAACGACCTGATCATCGTCAAGGATGGGATCACACCGGCGGTCGGGGAGATTACGCACTTGAAAGGCCGGATCCTCACCGCGTCCGGCAGTCCGGTCAAGAACGTGACAATCGAGATCTGGCAGTGCGACGCCAACCAGGTCTATTTGCACACCGGTGACAGCGAGAGCAAAGGCGAACAACGCGACAAGAACTTTCAAGGGTTCGGAAAGTTCACGACCGGGTCCAAGGGGGAGTACTACTTCCGCACCATTAAGCCCGTTCCGTACCCGGGCCGGCCCGCGCCGCATATTCATTTCAAGGTCAAGAGCGGGGACCGTGAACTGTTGACTTCGCAGATCAACATCGCCGGTCATCCAGGCAACAAAGTCGACCATATCGTGCTCGAAGGGCTCGGCATCTTCGACCGAGAACTCTTGATGGCCGACTTCGTGCCGATCAAGGATTCGAAGATCGGCGAGCTGTCGGCGCATTTTGATATCGTTCTGGGCCGCACTCCGGACGAGCGGTCGTACCGGAAAAACGAGCCTTCGCGATCTTGACGCGACCGATGTGAGTCTCCGGATTTCCACACGAATCTAACCCGATCGAGAGCACCCATGCGTACCTTCATAGCACTGATTTTGACAGTGGGATTCTTCATCGCTGCCTCGATGGGAGTGGCGCAGCGGGAGAGCCCTGACCCTGAACAAGTACTCGAGGTGAGCGATGGCGACGACCTTGAAGTGCGACTGGCACTGGCTCAGGGCCCGGGTCGCGCACAAGGGGGCCAGTCGAGCGACGGCGAGGACCTCGTGGTCCGGATGATGGAGTTCGACACCGACAAAGACGGGAAGCTGACCAAGGCCGAGATCACGGATGCCCGGCTGCACCGCTTGTTCGACCGCAGTGACGCCAACAAGGACGGGATCGTAACGAAAGAGGAGCTGACCAGCCTTGCAACCAAGGAACATTCGGACGAAAGTGGCAGCGGGCCGGGCGGTGGTGGTGGTCCTCCGGGCTTCGGGCCACCGGGTGGTGGACCACCCGGCGGTTTCATGATGGGAATGGGCCGACCGGGCGAAATCCTGTCACGGATGTTCCAGGATCGCCTCAAATTCACTCCACAGCAGAGGACCGAACTCGAAGACCTTCAAAAGGAAGTAGACGCCAAGCTTGATAAGATTTTGAGCGCCGAACAGAAGACACAGCTCAAGCAGTTGCGCGAACGTGGGCCAGGGGGATTCGGACCGCGGGGCGGTGGTCCGCCGGGCGGTCGCGGATTCGGTGGTCCTCCTCCCCCGCCGGGCGGCCGCGGATTCGGTCCCCCTCCGGGCGGCGGTGGTCCTCCCCCTCCTCCTCCTGACGAAGTTTAGACGCGAGGAGTTAGAAGTTAGGAGCTAGGAGCTAGAAGTTAGAATCAAGGAACCGTGCGCGGCAAACTGAATTCCAATTCCGACAGCGGTTCACACACGTGTTGCCCACCGTCCACACTAGCCCGAAGCGTCAGCGAGGATTCTGGCTGTGTCGCCTCGCTGACGCTTCGGGCTAGTACGATCACCGTTGCTGTCGTGGCGTGTGCAATCCGTAAGTGAACTGCTCTAGAAATTAGAATGCTCTCTAGAAGTTAGTTAGAATGAAGGAATCGTGCGCGGTAAACTGGATTTCAAATTCTAACTTCTAACTCCTAACTTCTAACTTCTTTTCAGCTTGAATGGCTGGACCAACGCGATGGCGCACGGGACGAGCTCGGGCACATGGTCCAATCAGGCGGGTGAGGCGGCGCAGTCCGGGGCGTCGATTCTACTCGTGGATGACGATATCGAGTTGTGCGAACTCTTGCAGGAGTTTTTTGCCCGAGGGGATATTCGCCTGGAGACTGTGCACGACGGCCGCCGGGGCCTGGCCCGCGCGCTCAATGGAGGGCACGACTTACTGCTCCTGGACGTGATGATGCCGGGGCTGGACGGCTTCGAGGTTCTCCGATTGCTTCGGCGGCAGAGCCAGGTCCCGGTGATCATGCTCACTGCCCGCACAACCCAGGCCGACCGCGTGGCCGGCCTGGACGCCGGCGCGGACGATTACTTACCCAAGCCGTTTGGCACGGCCGAGTTGATGGCCCGAATCCGGGCCGTCCTTCGCCGGACGGGCCGTGTTCCCAAGGAGACTGAGGTCCTGGATGCGGGGGGATCCGGCTCATCCCGTCGGCGCGTGAAGTCTTGTCGGATGGGGCCACCGTGGCGCTCACCACTGTCGAATACGACATTCTCGAATTCCTGGCGCACGCCGCCGGCCGGACGGTCTCCCGGGATGAGCTGACGGCCGCTCTTTACCAGCGACGGGCGACCAAGTTTGATCGTTCTCTCGACATGCACATCTGCAACCTGAGAAAAAAGCTCGGCAAGAACGGCGACCTGATCCGGACGGTCCGCGGCGTGGGCTACCTGTGCCGTTCCGGCCACGATAGTTCGGAGGGCACATGACATGCGGACCATCTTTGCCAAGGTCCTGCTCTGGTCGCTCGGCACCTTCGCGCTTTCCCTAGTCGCTTACTGGGCGATTTCGCGGACTCTCGAACGCCGCGGGCCGCCCGGGGGAAACCCAATCCATCGCGTGATCGACCTGGTCCAGGACGACGCATTCAGAGCCTATGAAGAGGGGGGAGCCGAGCGGCTATCCGCGTATCTCCAGCGAGTTAGTTCCTACCTTCCCGGCGAACACGTCCTGACCGATTCCCGCGGATACGACCTAGTCAACGGTGCGGATCGGTCCGACTTACTGAGGCGAGGCCGCGGTGCCCCAGAGTCGCGCCGGCTTTCCAATGGCTGCTTCATCCACGTCGCTCCCACGCGAGACAGCAAGTATCGATTCATCTCGATCTCCAAACCGTGGTTCGAGCCGCCGAACATCCTGCCCTATTATGGAGCGATCGTTCTGGTCATCGCCGGCATGGGCGCCATCCTTGCCGTGCACCTCGCCGGCCCGTTGCGAGCCTGCGCCAGGCGGTCGACCGCTTCGGCCGGGGCGATCTGTCGACGCGGGTCCATTCGAAGCGGAAGGACGAGATCGGCGAGCTGTCACAATCCTTCGACGAGATGGCTGGACGCATCGAGACTCTCCTGGTGGCCGAGCGCCGGCTATTGCTGGACGTCTCTCACGAGCTCCGCTCACCCCTGACTCGCCTCGACGTGGCCGTCGATCTGGCGCTCACCAGCGACGACCGCGAAGTCTATCTCGGTCGCATCAAGCGCGATATCGGCCGGCTCTCCGTGCTCGTCAATGAGTTGCTCCAGCTCACCCGCGCCGAGGGAGACCCATCCATCCACAACCTGGACCATGTCCGCCTCGACGAGATCCTGGAGGTCTTGGTCGAGGATTGCGACATGGAGGCCGAGGCGAAGGGTTGCCGGCTCGACCTCAGCGCCTCGGAACCCTGCACCGTCCTGGGCGACCCGGAGCTCTTGCGACGTGCCGTCGAGAACGTGGTGAGAAACGCCATCCGCCACGCACCGGTCGGAACCGCGATCACGATCGACCTGGAGTCGCATCGGGAATCGGCAACGATTGCCGTGCGCGATCATGGGCCCGGCGTCCCAGACGAGCTGCTCGGAGCGATTTTCGAGCCATTCTTCCGCGTCGAGGGTGACCGCAGCCGGGCGAGCGGCGGTGTCGGCCTGGGACTGGCCATCGCCCGACGCGCCGTCACCCTGTCTCGAGGCCGAATCTTCGCCCAAAACGCCCGCCCGGGCCTCATGGTCACCATCGAGCTGCCGTGCGCGGAAGCATGAGGCAAACTCTTAACGATGTGATCAGGAACGATTCCGCGAACAGCTACACACATCCATCCATTCTCTGGAAACTGCGCGATCTGCAAAATCCATGCTGCTCCCCCAATCCCTGCGCCGATAAACTCAGAGGATTCCTTCTCAATTTGTGGTACGGAACGAGAGCGGGGTGGTTCATACCGATCGCAATTCAGACAGGCGGCCGTATCGTGAAGCCCCGCATTTTATGCTGCTTGCTGCTTATCTCAATGGGCGGTTGCCAGTCCGATCGCCCCCGTCCCCTGAACGATTTAGTTGCGAGTATGTTTCAATCACGCTGTCCCATACGGCCGATTCCACCCGGCACAACCTACTTCGACTACGATCATGGCGGCGGCTGGTTTCAAGTTGGAGTTGATGGTGGAGTTCGTCCTGTTCCAAATCCGCAAAACGATGTAACTCAAGACCCGTCTCCAACTCCAGACCGCTGAGTCGTATGGCCAAAGCGGGCGACGCCTCACGAGCGATCCAGGGGCATCCGCATCGCGAAAAAGCGGATCCGCCGTTTGAGGATGGAGAAGAAATACGTAAGATAATGTTGATGGATAGTCTCTGGCCGTCAGACATACATGGCAGAGTTGTGGTCAAACTTTGTTCTTTGTTTTCTTCTCTCCCTGAATGTGATCCTCGATGGTTCGTAGGTCGGCCCGCAGCGCGGCGGAACTTGCGCTCAGAGGATCCGGCTCAGCGCAACGGATGGCACTGATACCTCGCCGATCGCCGATCTCTGCTCTCCATCCCGGCCGTGGGGGGATCAGAGTTCGTCGTCAGTCAGCCCAGCGTCCCGCATGATGTTGCGTTGTGTCTTGGGCTTGAGGTCGACGCTGCCGTGGACCGGGACAGAGGTCCTGCGGCCGGAAGCGGGGTGCCGATAAATGTGATGACTCCCGGAGATGCGGACCAACTCCCAGCCTCGCGCCTCGAGAAGCCTGCACATCCTCTTGCCTGAGACAGGCTTCATTTACGTCGCGTCACCGGTGTCGGGGCGGGCCATCGCTTCGTCGTGCGCGGAGCCCAACCAGCCCTCGGCCGCCTCGCGTAGGTTGGCTCGCACTTCCTCCAGCGTCTCGCCTTGAGTGTAGCAGCCCGGCAGTGCCGGCACCTCGGCTGAGTATCCGCCAGCTTCGGGCTCCGCGTAGACCAGCGCCGTCAGGGTGACGACGAACTGCACCGTGACCGGGCGAATGGTGGCAGCGACCTCGTCGTTCATGATCACCTCCTGAGCCCATTATAGAGCCGCCGGGCGGGGCGTGTCGAGATATCATCGTTGCAACACGCGTGTACCTGAGCGACCGTCCGGGGTTGAATCGGGCGTCGAGGCCGGCGACGCCTCACGAGCGACCCAGGGCTTCCGCATCGCGAAAAAGCGGGTCCGCCGTTTGAGGATGGCGAAGAAATACGTAAGATGGTGTTGACGGACAGTCTCTGCCCGTCAGGCATACACGCAAGAGGGACGGAACCATGGGCACGAAAATAGTCAGGAAGCATGGGTCATCGCAGCATTCGCCTTCTTCCTACGAACCGCCCGAGGTTATCTTGGCATCATGGCGTTCGGTCGGCGGCATTTGAGGTAAGAGCATACCCATGGATCTTCCCGACTTCTTGACCCGATGGCCCAATGGAGAGATCGTCTTGACGGGCCACCGAATTGGCCTCTACTCGGTGATCGACCTGTGCCAGCAGGGATTCTCCCCAGACCAGATCCGCGACGCGTTTCCCAGCCTGGCGCCGGAGCTGATCCGAAGCGTGATCGCGTTCCATGAGGGTCAGCGGGCCGAGGTGGATGCATTCGTCGCCGAATACCGGGCCGACCTCGACAGCCAGGAGGTGGTGCGCCCCGTCCTCGATCTTCTGGAATCTGATCAATCCGTCCGGAGAGTTGGCCTTGGAAGAGTGAGCCAGTCTCGCTTTAATCTGGGCGCTCACTCGGGTCAGGAGGATTCCTCCATGGCAGGGATGCGGAATGGATTGGTTGATGACGCTGCGCCGGCCCAGTTCGGTGTTCAAGACGGAAACATTGATCTAGCAATAAGTTATCGCAAGCACGCGATTCAGTTGACGCGGCAAGGACAGTATGCCGAAGCCGAGACGCACTTGCCGCGGCGGTCCGCCTCGCGCCGGATGATGCCGACCTTCTGAACGACTTGGGGTTGGCGCTTTGGCGGCAGGGCCGGTCGGTCGACGCCGAGCCGATCTACCGACGCGCGCAACAGGTCAAGCCCAACGACTTCTCGATCCTGACCAACTTGGGGGTCGCCCTTCACAGCCAAAACCGGCTCGACGAAGCTTGTGAATGTTTCCGGCGGGCCATCGACAACCGTCCGGACGCATTCGACGCCGTGATCAATCTGGGGCTTGTCCTGTCGGACCTAGGCAAGTTCGACGAGGCGATGGGTTGGCTCACTCTGGCGCACCAGCTCCAGCCAGACTCGGCGGACGCACTGCAAGGCCTCGGCGTTAACCTCGCCCGCCAGGGAAAGTGGCGCGAGGCGATCGAGAAATACGAGCAGGGCCTGCGGCACCGACCCGATTTCGCTCGGCTGCACCGAAACCTCGCCTATGCTTTGCTCTGCCTCGGCGATTACGAGCGCGGCTGGCCGGAGCACGAATGGCGATTGAAGTGTCAGCATCATCTCGGTGGTTCGCTCGGTCGCCCATTCTGGAACGGCGATGACTTCAAAGGACGAACGATCCTGCTGCACGCCGAACAAGGGCTCGGCGATACGTTGCAGTTCCTCCGCTTCGCTCTGATGGTCAAACGGCGCGGTGGCCACGTCGCGGTGCGCTGTCAAACAAAATTGCTCCCACTGGCGGCCCGTTGTGCGGGAGTCGATCTGGCTTTCGACGGGTCCGCCTTCGAGCCGGATTTTCAAATCCACGCACCCTTGTTGAGCCTGCCGGCGATCTTCGGCACGACGCTGGCCTCGCTGCCGGCTCAGGTACCCTATCTCGCCACCGAAGACAGACTCGTCGAACACTGGCGCTCAGAGCTGGCCCAGACGATCGGAATCGCAAACGCAGACGGCGCAGGAGGTTGCGCAAGGGTCGAGCCTCCCGGAGCGCGCGCGACCGTTTCTGATCGGGATCGCGTGGCAAGGCAGCCCTGATCATCGATTCGACCACTGGCGATCATTCCCGTTGGCCCAGCTCGCCCCGCTGGCCGAGCTGCCCGGCGTCCGGCTGATCAGCTTGCAGTGCGATGACGGGCTGGATCAGATCGCTCCTTTGGCCACTCGGTTGCCGATCCTCGAGCTGAGCGGACGCCGTGACCGTGACTTTGCCGATACCGCGGCCATCATGGCTCATCTTGACCTGGTCATCACGCCCGATACATCCGTGGCCCATCTGGCCGGTGGCCTCGGCATTCCGGTCTGGGTCGCCCTCAGCACGGTTGGCGAGTGGCGATGGCTCGTCTCACGCGACGACAGCCCCTGGTATCCCACCATGAGGCTGTTCCGCCAAACCACGCTCGGCGATTGGGACGGCGTCTTCCGACAAATGACCGAAGCCTTGAAGGCAGAGAATACTGAAAAAAGAAAAATGACGGACCACGGATCAGGAACCGTTGCCGTGACAGGCACGCACAATGGACTGCCAGAGAGCAATACGTCCGCCGCGCTCGGTGTTGAATGCGCAAACACCGATCTGGCAAAAAGTTATCGCAAGCAAGCGATTGTTTTGATGCTGCAAGGACAGCCTGACGCGGCCGAACCGTACTTGCGGGATGCACTCCGTCTCACGCCGGACGACACCGACATCTTGAACGACCTAGGGCTAGCGGTCTGGCGGCAGGGCCGGGCGGCCGAGTCCGAGCCGATCTACCGCCGGGCGCACCAGATCAAACCGAACGACTTTCGGATACTGACCAACCTGGGACTCGCCTTGTACAAACAGAACCAAATCGACGAGGCTGGCAAGTATTTCCGGCTGGCAATCGACAACCAGCCCGACACGTCCGATGCGCTGATGAACTTGGGAATCGTGCTCTCAGACCAAGGCAAGTTCGACGAGGCGATGGAATGGCTGATTCGGGCACCGAACTTCAGCCGGACTCGGCCGACCCACTGCAGAACATTGGGAATGAACCTCGCCCGACAGGGGAAGTGGGATGAGGCGATCGAGAAATACGAGCAGGCCCTGCGAATCCGGCCCGACTTCGCCGAAGTACACGTCAACCTGGCGGTCGCCTTGCTGACGCGCGGTGATTACGAGCGCGGCTGGCCGGAGCATGAATGGCGTTTGAGAACTCCAACCCATTCGGGCTGTCGGATCAATCGCACCTTCTGGAACGGGGATAACTTCAAAGGGCGAACGATTTTGCTGCACGCCGAACAAGGGTTCGGTGACACATTGCAGTTCCTCCGCTTCATCCCCATGGTCAAGCGGCGCGGCGGCCAGGTTGCAGTGCGCTGTCCGACCAAGCTGCTCCGGCTGGTGGCGCGCTGCCCCGGCGTCGATCTGGCTTTCGATGGATCCTCATACGAGCCGGATTGTCATATCCACGCTCCACTGTTGAGCCTGCCGTCGATCTTCGGCACGACTCTGGCGACCTTGCCCGCTCAGGTGCCTTATCTCGCCACCGATGTTGTCCTCGTCGAACACTGGCGCTCGAGAGCTGGCTCGTGCGATCGGAATGGACGGCACGGTCGGTGCGAAGGCAGGGGGCGGGCCGGCCTTCAGCGGGCGCTCGAGACCATTCCTGATTGGAATCGTGTGGCAAGGAAATCCCGACCATCGATACGATCGTTGGCGATCATTCCCGTTGGCACAATTTGTTCCCCTGAGCGAGCTCCCTAGCGTCCGGTTGATCAGCTTGCAGACCGACGTCGGCATCGATCAAATCGCTCCGCTGGCCGGTCGGCTGCCGATCGTCGAACTGAGTGGACGTCGCGGACGCGACTTCACCGAGACCGCGGCCATGATGACTCATCTTGACCTGGTGATCGCGCCCGACTCGGCGGCCGCCCACCTGGCAGGAAGCCTCGGTGTACCTGTCTGGGTCGGACTCTCCGCGGTTGGCGATTGGCGCTGGCTGGCCGATCGCGACGACAGCCCGTGGTATCCCACCATGAGGCTGTTCCGTCAGACCACGCTCGGTGATTGGGACGGCGTCTTCCGACGGATGACCGAAGCCTTGAAGGAGAAGCTCGAGCGAGAGAAAGTCAATCACCCGTAGGAGGATTCGCCATGGCACCGTTGCGAACGAGATTGAAAAGGAAAGCCGCCAGAGCCCAGAGCCGGACTTCCGATGTGACGAATCCCACGTCAACGACGTATTGCCACCAGGCGATTGAGTTGTCGCGGCAAGGCCGGTCTGCCGAAGCGGAAACGCACTTGCGCGAGGCCCTCCGCCTTTGGCCGAACGACATCGACTTACTCAACGAGCTGGGCTTGACGATCTGGCGGCAAGGCCGGCCCGCCGAGGCCGAGGAGATTTACCGCCGGGCGCACCGGATCAAGCCGGACGACTTCCGGATCCTGGCCAACCTGGGCGTTGCCCTCCACGAACAGGACCAGTTCGACGAGGCGAGCGAATTCTGCCGGCGGGCCATTCAGTTTAATCCCGACGCGTTCGACGCCCACATGAACCTGGGGGTCAACCTCTCCGACCAAGGGAAGTTCGACGAGGCGACGGTGTGGCTCGAACGGGCGCACCAGCTCCGGCCCGACTCGGCGGACATCTATCTCAACCTGGGAATGAATCTCCTCCGGCAAGGGAGAATCGACGACGCGATCGACCAATATGAGCAGGGCCTGCGTCTACAGCCCGAATTCGCCCGCCTGCACCGGAACCTTGCACACGCTTTGCTCTGCCGGGGCGATTACGAGCGGGGTTGGCAGGAGCACGAATGGCGCATGAAGTGCGATGACTATCCAGGCCGTCGGATCAACCGTCCCTTCTGGAACGGAGAGAACTTTCCGGATCGGACCATTCTCCTCCACCACGAACAAGGGTTCGGTGATACGTTGCAACTGATCCGCTTTGCTTCGCTAGTCAGAGAGCGCGGGCGCGACGTCCTGGTGGGTTGTCCACAAAAACTGCTCCGGTTGGTCGTGCGCTGTCAGGGAGTCGATCTGGCTTTCGACGGCTCGTCGTTCCAACCGAACAGTCATATCCATGCCCCCTTATTCAGTTTGCCGGCGCTCCTTGGCACGACGCTACCCACCCTCCCCGCCCGGGTCCCCTATCTCGTCAACGATCCCGTGCTCGTCGAGCACTGGCGCTCGGAGCTGGCGCGGGTGATCGGTATGGAGACTGCGAGCCGAGCTGACAGCGGCCGGCCCGTGCGGCCGTTCTTGATCGGGATCGCCTGGCAGGGAAATCCGTCCCATCAGACGGATCGCTGGCGGTCATTCCCATTATCCCAGTTCGTCCCACTCGCTGAGCTGCCGGGCGTCCGTCTGATCAACTTGCAAACGGATGACGGCCTGGATCAGATCGCTCCTCTGGCCGGTCGGCTGCCGATCAGCGAGCTGACCGGACGCCGTCTTTTCGACTTTGCAGAGACGGCCGCCATCGTGGCCAATCTCGACCTGGTGATCGCGCCCGATACAGCCGTAGCCCACCTGGCGGGTGGCCTGGGCGTCCCGGTCTGGGTCGCCCTCTGCTCGGTTCCCGACTGGCGATGGCTCCACGGCCGCGACGATAGCCCGTGGTACCCCACCATGAGGCTGTTTCGCCAAACTCGTCTCGGCGATTGGGACGGCGTCTTCCGACGGATGACCGAAGCCTTGAAATCAGAGTGTTCAAAGTTCAATACTCGTTTTTACAACTGAACACGGAACGCTGTCCAGGAGCCTTTGCCGTGGCGCATACGCGGAGCGATTTGGCGGAGTGCGACATGCCGGTTTGGAACGGCACCCAATACGTAAGCTCCGATCCCGCAATGAATTATCGCGACCAAGCGATTCGGCTATCCTTGCAAGGCAAGTTCGCCGAATCGGAGACCTATTGGCGTGGCGCTCGACCTCCAGCCGGACGACGTCGACGTGTTGAACGAGCTGGGTTTAGCGGTCTGGCGGCAGGGCCGGGCCGCCGACGCCGAACCCATTTATCGTCGGGCGCGCGAGATCAATCCCCACGACTTCCGAGTTCTGTCGAACCTGGGACTCGCCGTTTACGACCAAGGCCGGATCGACGAGGCCGGCGAGTACTACCGGCTGGCAATCGGGATCGAGCCCGAAGCGTTCGACGCACTGATGAACCTGGGGCTGGTATGCTCCGACCAGGGGAAGTTCGACGAGGCGAAGGACTGGCTCGATGCCGCGTCTCGGCTCCAGCCCAACTCGGCGGACCTACTGCAAGTCGTCGGAGTCAACCTTGGCCGCCAGGGAAAGTGGCACGAGGCGATCGAAAAATACGAGCAGGGCCTTCGGCGACAGCCCGATTTCGCCCGGCTGCACATGAATCTCGCGTACGCTCTACTCTGTCTCGGCGATTATCAGCGAGGCTGGCAGGAGCACGAATGGCGCTTGAAGTGGCGTGACTACCCAGGTATTCGGGTCAACCGCCCGATCTGGAACGGAGAAAACCTCCAGGGGCGGACGATTCTGCTTCATGCCGAACAAGGGCTGGGTGACACCCTCCAGTTCATCCGATTCGCACCGCTGGTCAAGGCGCGCGGTGGCATCGTGCTGATGATCTGTCAGCCACGATTGCTCCGGCTGGTCGCCCGCTGCGAGGGGGTCGATCTGGCTTTCGACGGATCGTCCTTCCAGCCGGACTGTCAATTCCACGCTCCGCTGATGAGCCTACCGGCAATCCTCGGCAACACGCTGTGTACGATCCCCTCGCGCGTCCCTTACCTGGCTACCGACCCAGTTCTTGTCGAGCACTGGAGATCGGAGCTGGCCCGAGTGATTGGAATGGACAGCCAAGCGCGAGCGGACGGCCAAAGGCAGCCTGACCACGGCCGGCCCGCGCGACCGTTCCTGATCGGGATCGCCTGGAAGGGAAGCCCCACTCATCGCTTGGATCGCTGGCGATCATTTCCGTTGGCCCAATTTGCCCCACTGGCTGAGCTGCCGGGCGTCCGGCTGATTAGCTTGCAGACGGATGACGGCCTGGATCAGATCGCTCCGCTCGTTGGCCGGTTGCCGATCATCGAGCTGGGCGGTCGTCGCCAACGCGACTTTGCCGAGACCGCGGCCATCATGGCCCATCTTGACCTGGTGATCTCCGCTGATACCGCGGTTGCCCACCTGGCTGGCGGCCTCGGCAAGCGAGTCTGGGTCGGCCTGAACGCGATGGGAGACTGGCGCTGGCTGGTCGGCCGTGAGAACAGCCCGTGGTACCCCACGATGAGGCTTTTCCACCAGACGACCCTTGGCGACTGGGACGGCGTATTCCAGCGGATGACCAATGTCTTGAAGCAAGAGCTGGAGTTTGTTGGCGCGGTCGCCTGAGGCCGTTCGACGGGATCGAAGGCAAAGCTCAGCCAGCCGCATTCTACGGACCGAGCTCGCGCATTCTGGTGTTGCGCGTTTCAAGACCTTATCAATCCCGCCTGTTGATCGAGAGTACGGGAGACCTCGTTCCCACGGTCCTCCGTGGGAATGCCGTCTTCGACGCTCCGCGTCGTTTGGCTGTGCCGAGTCGGGGACCCACGGATCGTAGCGCGCTTTCCCCCCACGAGAACGCAGTGTGAATCGAAAGACGACGCAGAGCGTCGAAGACGGCATTCCCACGCAGAGCATGGGAACGAGGAATGGGCGGCGTTGGGACAATACCTGATGATTCCGCAGTTCGCGGCCAGCCTGGCGTCAACTGCCGCAGCATCAGAACCCGCAGGTCGGGTTACTGTGGCTCCCGGCTGCATCTTGCCCAGTTTGGACGCGATCGTCCCCGTTCCGCGGACCTCACTTTCCTGACTCTCAATAGTCGCCGGGTGCGATCGCGAGTTGCCGGACGAACTTCGAGATCGCCTCATCCATCCGCCGGCCGGTGATGTCGTGGTCGCCTTGGTCGATCCAGAGCGTGGTGACCGGGCCGGCGGCCGCTTTGGCCAATTTCTCTCCCATCGGGAAGGGTACGACTCGATCCTGACGGCCATGGCCGATCAAGATCGGGCAGTTGATTGCAGCGATCTTGCGGCTCGCTGTCGAACCGGTGCCGGAGCAAGAGCGACACGGGAACGAACGGGAGGAGGCGACGCGCCATGTCCACGCCACTGGTAAACGTGCTGAAAGCGATCAGTCCGGCGACTTTCCGGCGCGACGCCAGGTCAATGGCCACCGCTCCTCCCATCGACCAGCCGCCGGAGATGATCCGCTCCGGCTCGAAACCGCGCGTCGAGACCAGGTAGTCGTAAACCGCGTCGGCCGTGGCCTCACATCCCTTCTCGGAGGGACGGCCTTCGCTCATGCCATAGCCGACATAATCAGGGATGATCACGTTGAGACCCAGCCGGCGAAATCGCTCGAACTCGAGTTCAGCGTAGGCCAAGCACATGCCGTTGCCGTAGAAGTAGATCAATGCCGGTCGGTGCGATGCCTGGGGATCCGGCCGTCCCGCAGTGGTCAGGGCGGGTCCGAATAGGGCGGTGACCTTTTCGCCATCCTTTGTGACGAGCCTGACAAGCTCAGTGCCCGGACGTGGGCGGACGGTCGCGGCTGAGTTCCCCTGTGTCGAGGCGCCCGGGAAGATCATTCGATCTTGAAACGAGAAGAGCACAAGCTGTAATCCGAGGAACACCAGGAGCAGAACACGCGCGATCTTCATCGACCAGGTCCGCAGCCGGGACGGCCGTTGTCGCGACGAGTCAGCAGCCGGAATCGTGCCCGAGGCCACGGAAAATTCCATCGATAAACGAGCAGGAAGCGATACAAGATAACAGATCGTTCCGGCGAGCGGGGGGCGTGAGCCCCCTGTTCTCCAGCCATGACTCTGCGTTGCTTCGTCAGGGGGCTTACGCCCCCGCTCGCCAGGGTTCATCCTAACAGGATTGGGCGACAATGAAAAAGCCAACCTGACGCGACAGGCATCGCTGTCACGCCAGGTTGGCCAGGCTGGAACTGGGCTGGGCTGGGCTAGATTGGTCGACCGATCAGTCGGCACCTCGGGATAGGATGACTCCGGGTGTATTGCGATCAAGAATAATCGGAAGGATGAAACGCATGAGGACCGACCGAGGACGAAGATTCAGAGCTCAGAGGCCACTGCCGAACGACGAGGATTCACCGCGATGATGATGGTGGTCGGAGGCGACCCCTTCCGCCGAATTCTCCTTGCGGGCCGAGGACACGTGCGGGCCTCGCAACACCGACTGGTTGCCGCGAGCATGCTGCGTGTGGCCGCGAAGGGGACCACGGCGCAGTGGAGGCTCATTGGAGACGGATAACGGCGGCGCGGCGTGGCCTTCGTACTGCAACTCGAGATCGTCGGGTTCGTATTCGTCATACCGCGAGACGTAGCCGGGCATCTTGGAGCGTTCGAGCTCCTCGGCGTACGATGAGAGGACGGCCGCTTGGATCTTCTCGCGGCACATTGAGTTGATGGGATGGGCGATGTCGGCGTGCAGCTTCGCCCGCCCGTCGGCGTCGCGCAACGCACGGTTCTCGTCGAGCCGGCATCCGCACTGATTGCAGAAGCGGCTTCGCAAATGGTTCTTCGTGCCGCAGTTGTGGCAGCGATCGGTCAACTTGCGCGACGGCATCGCCACGAAGAAACCCTTGGCGCCTTCGATGATCTTCAGATCACGAATGACGAACATATCGTCAAACGTGATACTGCAGAAGGCTTGCAACCGTTCGTTGCTGCCCGAGTTGTCTTCCATGAGCTTGATGCGGACTTCGGTGATCTCCACAGCCTGTACTCCTTTACGTGGCGTTCTCTGCTCAGGGGCCGCAGGTCACGACCCGGACCCATCCTAGTCCGAGCGGTTCCAGGATTTCCGCGGCGTGGCTTGCCGCAGCCGAATTGCGACACAGCCCGAAATAGGCCGAGCCGCTGCCACTCATCAGGGACCCGTCGAACAACGAGCCCAGGCTCGCCAGTGCGTCCCGCACCCGAGTCAACTCGGGTCGCAACGCCTCGGCGGCCGGTTGAAGCCGGTTGAACAGGCTTCGACCCAGATCGGCCGTTCCACCACCGGCCAACGCCTCCAGCACCGGTCCGATCGGCCGGTGCCGGTCGGGCGGAACTAAATGTCGGTAAACGTCAGCCGTACTCATACCAACTGGTGGACAAACCAATACAAAATGATACGTTTCCATCAGAGAGACGGACTCCACGCGCTCGCCGCGTCCTCGACAGACGGCGGCCGGAGTGTGCGCGAAGAAGGTCACGTCGCTGCCGATCTCACCCGCCAAGGCATCGAGCCGTTCCGGAGGCATCTGGAGGTTCCAGAGGAGGTTCAGCGCCGCGAGCGTCGCCGCGGCATCGCTCGAGCCACCAGCCAGACCCGCTTGAGCCGGGATCGCCTTGTCGAGCACGATCCGTGCCCCTCGAGTGCTGCCCGCCGCCGCCTTGAGGCGCTCGGCTGCCTTGACTACCAGGTTGTCACTGCCAACCGGCAAGGTCGGCTCGTTGCACCGTAGGCTGATCTCGCCCGCGGGGTCGTCAGTGAAGATCAAGGTATCGTGCAAACTCACGGCGACCATCAGCGACTCGAGCTCGTGGTAGCCGTCGGGCCTGCGCCCCAGGACCTCCAAGAACAGGTTTAGCTTCGCCGGCGCGAGGACTTGCACGCCCCCGGCGATTGAACGGACGATCATGGGAAAAACACCTCGAGCGGCCTCGTCCCTGGCCGCCCGGTCGCCGCTCCGGCGAGCCGGGCCGAGGATGCTCTGGACACACTGCCAACTGGAACTGTGCTCATCGACGATTCGTTTCCCTCTCGTCGGCACGGTTGCATCGGGCAGCGTGTTCGAGACATTTCCTCGCCTCATTTGGCCCCGTTGACGCGGCCGTTTTATCCCGATCCGCGAATCCCCGCAAGTCGAAAAAATTCTTAAAGTCGAAAAAACTCAGCGGTCGACGACGAACACGCGAATTGCAAGATTTACAGGGCCGTCAGCATGTTTCGCAATCGTTTCAAGACCCGCCGGTCGACAGCCGATCGCGCAGCGCGCGAAGGGGCGTGCACTCGTGGGTTTGGCCCAGCGCCTCCAAACACGAAATCAGGCCGTCGAGGGCTTCATAAAACGGGCGGTTATTCGGTCGATCCGGTGCTAGCCGGCCCAGAAATCCCTGAGGCAAAGCGCGGCGGCCCAGCTCAAACGCGTAGCCGAAGTGGCCGCGAGCCAAGGTTGGATCGTGGAATTCCTTGAGTGCGATCTGCCCGAGCGCCACGTGCACCCACAAGTTGTCTTGACAGGCCGACAGCGCGTACCGGAGCGCATCGCGCGCCCTTCGGGATCGCCGGCCTTCCAGATCTCGATACCCTCCTCGTAATCCAGCTCGACCTCATCGATTCCGCGGATGCACCAACTCGAAATCCTCACCTTTGAGACGACACAAGCCGATCGAACCGCGTTTTTGACGAGATCCGTCCGGCGTGGTCCTCCCGCGAGAACCGGTCCCCGGCCGGGACGACGGCCGCCGCCGATCCCGTTCGCCACGGTCGGGCGGACGAGGCGAATTACCGTTTTCCCCGGTCGGATGCTTGGTCATGACCGATTCACATTCGTTGGTTGAGGCTTGATCGAATCCGCATCAGTATACCATTTTCGCGGCCGCGACTCTCAGCTCAACGTCACGCACCAATCGCTGAAAGTCGTCTCGGCCGCGAAGTGGCTCGTAAATCCGCGCGTGCCAAGGTCGTTGAGGTCACGGAACCCGTTGCGAATAGCCGTCCGCAAGGCATCCATCGCGTGATCGCCGTATGCGCGAACGATCGTGTCTCGGTCCGCCGCGGTTGCCGATTGATCCTCCCGGCCGAGCTGGACGCAACGGCAGAGGAAACGGGCCGATTCGAGGGCTTCTTCGAAGCCATTTGGCTCGATTTTCAGATAATCCCGGACGGCTAGGGCCGCCGCTCGATGGTTTTTGCATGCCAGCTCGAGCGCGCAGAGCGTCCAGTAAGCGTGGCTGATGGCCGACCGGAAGTGCGGGTTGCGAACATTCTCAGAATAGACGTCGCTCAGCCGCTGGATGGATTCTCGGGCGATCGGCAGGCCTTCGGTCGGGCGGCCAAGCTCTCGCATGAATTCCGCCATCTTGCAAAGCGCCTGGCCATGCCCGAACCGGTAGGCGGTGACTCGCGGATGCTCGTTCGAGAGCCCGGCGTAGTGAGCGATCGCCGTTCGATAGAAAGCCTCGGCTTCGCCGATCGAATTCAGGTCGCGGTGCACGTCCGCTAGCTTGATCTGGGTCGCGGCCAGCTTCGCGAGCGTTTCCGAGTCCTCCGGTATCCGAGCGACGAGCTTCTCACGGATGACCACGGCGCGGTTGAGCAGCTCAAGGGACTCGGAGGTCCGCCCGGGGCCGGCCTGGACGATTTCGGCCAGGTCGCACAAGGTTGAGGCCGCGACCTCTTGATAGGTCGCCTCGGACGGCGATTCGGTCCGCAGCCTTTCGGCCAGACTGACCGCTTGGCCGAGCGCGCGCTCGGCCTCGGCTCGGTGTCGAAAGTCGGCGAGCGCACGAGCCTGATCGACCCGCAGCGAGATCAGAAATGCGAGGCCGGCGCGTTCCGGTTGTGGGCGAATCGACCGCGACCTCTTGAGCTTTCACCGCGCTGGCGTAGCATGCGAGTGCCTCCAGGCGGCGCCCCATGTCGAGAAGAAGCTGGCCAAGCTGCGCGAGCACGACTGCCAGTTGCTGATGGATGCGCGGATCGTTCGAGACAGAAGGGGGGAGATTCTCACAAAGCCGCCGGCCGCGAAGATAGATGACCTCGGCCTCCTCCCAACGGCCGGCTTCGCGAAGCCTGAGTCCCAGGCGGTTGATACAAGCTTCCATTCGCAAGCGGTCGTCGACGGCGGTGGGATCCTCCGCGACGAGCATCGCCCAAAGGCCGATCGCCTCCTGGTCGGTCGCTTCCGCGACATCGAGCTGGTCGCGGGCGGCCTCAATCACGCCGATGGCGTCGACAACTTCGGCCCGTTGCCGGCGAAAACTCTTCTCGCCCGGCCATCGAGCGACCACCTTCTCCAGAGCCATCCGCGCCTGCTTATACGAATGCTCTGCCTCGTCAAGCCGGTCCATCTCGACCAGGCTTTCCGCCGCCGCGCGGGCAGAGCGCGCGGCGGCCAGGAGGCTCTTCGAATCGTCGCCAAGTTTAATCACCGCAAGCAGCGAGGCCGCCGCCATAGTCGTCCCGATCAAGGCGGTCACGACCTTGTGCCGGCGCAACCAGGCCGGCCAGTAGTTACCCGTTGTCATGGGCTGGCCCCGGGCTGGGGATTGGACACCCGCGCCGAGCGTTGGGTATGAATTCAGGAGACACCGTTCTTCTTGAACCATTCCAGCATTTTCTTCCAGCCGTCCTCGGCTTTATCCTTGCGATAACTCGGCCGGTAGTCGGCGAAGAACGCGTGCGGCGTATCCGGGTAGAGTACAATCTCCGATGGCTTGTTTGCCTCTTTGAGGGCCGCGCGCATTTGCTCCACCGAAGCGACCGGGATGCCCTGGTCCGCTGCTCCGTACAGGCCGAGAACGGGTGCCTTGAGCGCGGCGACCAAGTCGATCGGATACTTGGGTTGCAACTCAGTGGCCCGCGGGGTCTTGACAAGGCCACCATACCAGGCGACGCCGGCTTTGAGGTTTTCGTTGTGGGCCGCGTACAGCCAGACGATTCGACCGCCCCAGCAGAAGCCTGTGATGGCGAGCTTGGCCACATCGCCTTTGCCGGTACCCTTGGCCCAGGCTACGGCCGAATCGAGGTCGGACATGACCTGTTTGTCCGGGACCTTGGAGACGACCTTGGTAAAGATCTCCGGGATTTCCTTAAGCTTCGACACGTCGCCTTGGCGCGCATAAAGCTCAGGCGCAACGGCCAGGTAACCCAACTTGGCAAAACGCCGGCAGATATCCTTGATGTGCTCGTGGACCCCGAAGATCTCCTGCACCACCAGGACGACCGGGAACGAGCCCCCTTCGGCCGGCAGAGCGCGGTAGGCCGGGATCTCGCCGTCGGGCGCGGGGATCTTCACCTCGCCAGCCTCGAGACCTTTCGTATCGGTCGTGATTGTGTTGTCGGAGACCGGCTGGGCCGCCATTGCGAATCCTGCGGCAAGCGAGGTGACCACAAACCCTCTCCTCGTGACGTCGACAACCGGCGGCATGTTCTGCTGTTCGTCGTGCATCGGTTGGTTCCCCCTGCTGAAGACAGACGGTGACTCGTCAGGTCAATCCTTGGAATCGCTCCATATCCGCGTGTGCCCACCCCAGAAAGCCCTCATGTCTTGAAAAACCGAGGGCACAACGGGCGGCGACTCGGACCGGAAGTTATGATATCGCCGATTTTGCTCGAGTGCGAGAGGCGCAAAGGGCGAAAGCGCTAGACCTGTCGAAGTTTCAACCTCGGATTACTGAGCACGAGAGTTTGGCCAGGGTCCGAGGTACTTTGCTGTCAAGTCTCGAATCAGCTCCGGCGGGATGTCGGTGGTGCTCTGGAGGTCGATAAAGTAGTGGTCTCCGTCGAACGCCCGGTCGACGTCCCATTCATCGAATTGATGGGGCCACCAGACGGAGTGGCCGGTGCCGATCAGCTCGCCTTGGAAGTGGAATTGAGAGAGATCGGCGCAATGCTGGGCGAAGGTGTGGTATAGCGTGTATTCGGTCCAATCGCGTCGAGCCGTCAGGGAGCGCTTCCAGTCCTCGCCAAGTCGCACGCGCAGCCGCTCGAGCAGCCCGCGGACGAGTGCGGTCGACAGGCAGACGCAGGACATTGCGATGACCGGGTCGTATGCCGGCGCTGTCCCGAGGATCTCGGAGGCCCCACGCCACCACGCCTCGTGTCGCTCGCGAAGCTCGGGCGTGGCCATCGCTCGCCCGTCCCGGATGATGTCGGATTGCCTGAGCGGTCGGGTGAGGATGTGGTCGGAATCGAGCGCGAGGTAGAAATCTTCTTGGATCAGGCAGGAGGCCGCCAGCTTCAAGAACTGCTGAAGGACCCAGCCCTGATCGGTGGAGAACCCGGGCAGAACATCGGAATGGCGGTGGAACCGGAAATCAAGCCGGAAGGGCCGAAGCCCCGCCTGGATCTCATCCAGCTCATGCTCCGCGGCGATGACGTGGATCGTCCAGCGCTCGCTGGGCGGAAGGTACCGCTCCAGGGAGCGGGCGAGGATGCGCGCCCGCTCCAGGTCGCTGAAGAGCCGGCCGGCTGGTCCGATGCACGTTGGTAGCACGACTTCCATCGCGGTCATCCCCGCGCCACGTCGCGACGGTCACTTCGGCGCGCCCTTCTCGTCAAGCTCGATCGTCCGGGCGATCCGGAACCCGTACTGGTTGTACTGCAGGTCGGGCAAGGTCGTGCTAAAGTAGCGTGAGTCGTATTCCTGGGGCAGGGCTCGATATCCGCCTCCCGAGGTGAGCACATGAATGCCGCCCTCAGGGACGTCGGCGTTCCACTCCGACACATTGCCGTACACATCGAATAAGCCGAAATCGTTGGGCATCAACTGGCCAACCGGTTCGAGCCGGCGTTGCGCGCCCCTGGGAGTGAGCCATGCGTAGTGGCGCAGGAGTTCGTCGTTGTCGTCTTCGCCGTAGTATCTCCGGGTCGTGGTCCCGGCGCGGCAGGCGAACTCCCACTCGGCCCGCGTCGGCAGCCGGTATCCGGTCTTGGCCAGATCGGCGGCGACGAGCCGGTCCTCGCCGCGCGCGTAGCAGAACTGGGACTCGGGTATCTGCTCGCGACCGTTCAGCCATTGACAATAGTCAACCGCCCTGTGCCAGGTGACCACGCTAACGGGACTGGTCGGGCATACCGAGTCTTCCTTCTTATACCAGTGGTGCGCGTTGAATCGGAGCATCTGCTCGATGGTGGTCTCCTTCGCGGCGATCGCGAACACGCGCTTGATGCGGGGATCGTGGCGCGCGTCGAGGATGATCATGGCGTGGCCCTCCTTGGTGAGGAACCACTGGCCGGGCTTTCGGCCCGAGACCACGGCCGGATCGAAAGGAGTCGCGCCGCCCTTGGCGCCGAGCTTCCCGAGCAGCCATTCCGCCGCTCCGTGGACGCCTGGGTCTTCGTGGCCGAGAAACCGCTCCCGGACCAGTGACTCGACGAGGCGAGACTCGGGTGCGGACACCGGCAGCGCGCGGTGCTGGCCAATCGCGAACAGGAGGCCGCGGATCCGAGATGGGTCTTCGTCTACATTGAGCCGGTCGATCAGGGTCGCCAGGGGCAGTCCATAGCTTGCGCCGTTAAAGATGACAAACGTGCGTGCACGAGGGTCAGGCTCATTCCGGAAGATCTCCCACGCGGCCCCCGCCTCGTCGAGCCGGAGCAAGCAGATCGCAGCCAGGGCGCGGCGGCGTGCAGTGCCTTCGTCCCCGCCGCCGGGCGGCTGGGTGGCCGGCCGCGCGGCCGCGGCCTGAAGTTTGGGCACGATGCGCGACCGATGCCGCTCGAGGAGTGGATAAATCTTGAGGAACTGATGGTCGTCGGCGTCGAGTGCAAGCTCGCCCACAAGGTCGGGGTCGTCGCGCACCAAGTCGATCAGAAGGTTCGTCGCGACTTGCAAGCCGCGATCGCCTCGGCGGACGAAGAGCGCCCTCAACTTCGGGATCAGGACGCCCCGGATCGGCCGGACCGCATCGAGAACGGTCGTGTACGCCGCCGGGTTCGCGTCGAGCATCGTCACGAGCTCCTCGGCGACCGGCCCGGCGATGTGCCCCCATCCCGGACGGCCGTGCCCTGGAGTGGGCACGTCCGGCGGGTCGTAGAGGCAAAGAGCAAGGGACGCCTGCAAGCGATCGTGGGCCGGGCGACGAGAATCGCTCGCGACCTCCCAGAGCCTGGCGGTGATCATGCGGCGGTGGGGACTGAGCGCCTCCCGGATCGTGAGCGAGGTGAGCGGGTCCGCCGTGATCATCTGGCCGACCAAGTAGTCGACCTGGCTGGGATCGTCGCCTACCAGCGCAATGCTGCAACGGAGCCTCGACCGTGGGTCGCGCTGCCCCTGGGCCGTCTCCCGCCGGAGGATGGGCCGGGCCCAACGTCGGAACGGCTCGATATCCCGCGTGATCCGCAAGACCTGGCCCATGTCGGCGCTCTTAAGGCCCTCGACCAGCGATCGGGCCTTGAGCTCCGCGTACCCCCACGCACCCGCGAGGGCAACGATCGCGGCCACGGCCCCGACGATGAGGCCTCCCCGAGCGTGACGTGCGGCGGCGGCCCGCATCATCGCCCTGACTTCGGCCGACCATCGCGTCCTGTCCGTCAGCAGCCGAAGGGCGGCCCATTCCAGCGCGGAGGGAAGGAACTTATCCTTGTGCCGCTCCGTCCAGACCGCGGCAAACTCCTGGAGCCTCAGGTACGCCCGGCCGCGCAGCGACTTCTGCTGGTCTCGGACTAACCATGCGCGCAGGTCCGGGATGAGATAATCGTGCGTGAGCTGGTAATACCGTGGCCCCTCTTGCGGCGCCGGCGTGTCGCCGACTTCCGCCGAGCCGAGCGGGTCGGCCGGGGTGACAAGCCGCAGCTCATGGTCGAGGATCCACATCAGCTCCTGGAACTCGCGGGGCTGAGTGGAGTAGCCGGATGCATCCAGCAGCGCCTGCCGGGAGGACACATGCCCCTTAATCAAGACCCCGCCCTCGGGCAGGAGCCGTCTGAGCACGGCCTGGGCGGCCGGCCGATGCACGCGATTCTGCGGCGGCGCCTGCGGCGACGAAAATGCGTCGTCCAGGATCGTGGCGCCGATCGTCCCGGCCCCGCCCAGCTCGGCAAGGGTCGCCGGAACCCAGGGCTTGGACCGGAGCAGTTCCGCCAACAGAACGAGCCGGACGCAAACGACCCGCCCATCCTGGGAGAGGGCCTCGAGCGCCCGATCGACGAACTCCCGATGTTCGGGCCCCAGCGCGGCCGGCATCAGCCGGCAGCCTGCCGTTCGCACGCCCGAGCGCGATCAAGACCTTCCGCGCGTGTTCGAGATCGAAGAGGTCCACGGCGGCCGCGTTCCAACCGTCCATCACGCGGACCTCCAGGCCCCGGAAGAATCGCGACAAATCCATCCAGAAGTCGTCGCGCACCAGGATCAGGGCCTGAATCCGCTCGCCGTCGCACTGCCTCAAGGCATCTTCCAGCGCGCGCCGGCCACCGGCCCGCTGCCCGAAGAGCCATTGCTCGAACTGGTCCAGCACGATCAGGACTTTCTGCGGTCCGGCCGGGCCGCGACTCTGGCGCAGCTCCCTGAGAAGCCCGGCGATGTCTTCATGCCCAGCAAGTGCCGGAAATCGGCTGTGCAAGCCGCGAAGCAATCGCTGCTCCGTCCCATCGATCGTCGACTCGACGTAAACGCAGCACACCGACTCGGCCAGCCGCGGGATCAACCCCGGCGAACGAGCGAAGACTTGCCGCTACCGGTCGGCCCGTAGATGACACCGACCGGGAACGGGTCGGCGTCGCCAGACGGTTCGATGCGGCGCTTCCAGAATCCGAGGCACTCCGGCAGGCCGTCCCGTCCCACGGGCCCCGGGATCAGATCAAGGAAAGCGTCGGAGTCGGCGTCCTCGTACGGACGAAGCCCACGCGACACGAGCGAACGCCTCGGGGACCCATCGCGGGCCGCCGCGACGCCCGGCACGCCGGATTGTTCCAGCCAGTGCCGAAGGTCCGCCGCCAGCGCCCCGCGGACTCGTACCGGTCGTCGCTCCGCTTTGCCATCGCCTTGAGGCAAATCCGTTCCAGCTCCGCTGGGATCGTGCCATCGATCGACCGGGGAGGCTGCGGTGTGTGTTCCAGGATCCGGTCCAGAGTCTCCTGGAGAGTCGAACAGCGGAACGGGTGGCAACCGGTCAAAGCTTCGTAGAAGACGACGCCCAGGCTGAAAACATCCGAGCGGCCATCCACGCGGTGGCCTTCCCCGCGCGCCTGCTCGGGGCTCGCGTAGGCCGGCGTGCCGTAGAAGCCGCGCACGACTTCAAGGTCCCCCTCCCGTCGCGCCAGGCCGAAGTCGGCGACGTACAGGTGCCCAGCTCGGTCGATCAAGATGTTCGCTGGCTTCACGTCGCGATGGATGATCGCACAGGCGTGCGCGAAATTCAGCGCCTCAGCGGCTGTCGCGATCCACGCGGCGACGATCGCCGCCGCCGGCCGATCGTCGCGCAGCCGCTGGTCCAGGCTGCATCCGTCGACGTACTTCGAGACGATGTAGCAGCGGTTGTCCTTCATCCGCCCGATGTCGTACACCGGGACAATGCCTTCATGATCGAGGCCGGCCAGGATCCGCGCCTCGTAGACGAAGTCCTCGAAGCGTTCGGGATCGGTCATCCGGGAGGAGTACGGGATCTTGATGGCCACCCGCCTCTTCAATTCGCCGTCGTAGGCCAGAAAGACCTCTCCGAACGTGCCTCGGCCGATCCGGTGGTCGACGCGATATCGGCCGATCGTCGCGGATTCACCTTGGCTGACGACGATTGGTTCGAATGCCCCGGCTCCGGCACCGCGGAAATCAATCGTATCGCCGAGCCCGAGGTCGGTCTTCTCGCCCGGCGCCGGCTCCGTGGCAGCCTGGTCGCGCCGGGTCTCGCGGTCGTCCCCATGCCGCTCGGTCCCTGCCAGAGGAGGCGAGATTTCCCATTCGTGGCGATCGGCCGTCTCGTCGGCCGCCGTGGCCAGATCGACCCCGGTCCCGTTGCCGTCGGCGACCGTCGCCGGTGCGGCAGCGGACGACGCGCCGGAGCACGTGGGTCTTCCGCCCAGCGACGAGGCCGCGGGCGGCAGCTCGGTCGCGTCTGGGTCGATCGGCCGTGTACGGTCCATCCCGTCCCTCCCATCGTGCACCTGGAGCAGCGCTGAAGAGAGTGTCGGCAAGCTCCGCGCGAGTCTGCGATACCGCTGCAGTCTGCGTTCCGTCGGTGACAATCACTGCCTATCATACCCCGAGGTGGAACGTGGCAACCAGCCCTCAGAAAGGAGGGGAGAATTGCGCAACGAAAGCTGGAGGAAAGTGCAACTTAGATCGTGGATAGCGAAAACCCGTGGAGCGGGTTTCCTAACCCGCTGGTTCCCTCCTTGGCGAATCCAGCCGGGTTAGGAAACCTGCCTCACACCATCGACGACGCCGGGGAGCTCGAGGTAATACGATCCCAGGTCCAGTTTCTCCTCGAACCGTGCGGCGTCTAGGTCCTCGCGGGCCGCGATCCGCGGTACGGTCCAGCGCGTGGCTTCCACGTCGCGGCCTGGGGCTGCGGCCAAGGCGTATTCATGACGGCGTGCGACGGCTTGGATCGCTGCCGCCTCGAACATACCGAAAGGCCAAGCAAAGACCACGGGCAGGCAGTCGAGCGTGCGGAGGAACCACTCTTCACAGCGGGCAAGGTCCTCCTCCATGTCGTGGACCGTCCTGTGCACGAACGGTTGATGGTCCCATCCGTGGCATCCGAGCGACACACCTTCAGCGGCCAGCCCACGGATCGCCGCCGCGTCGAGCAGGCGTTCTCGCACCCTCCCCGGACTGGCCCAGTCGTTTTCACCTCCGACCTTCCCGGGGCAGACGAAGATCGTCGGCCGGATCCCGCGCGCGCAAGGCCGGCCAGGCGAGCCGGAAGCTCGCGAAACCGTCGTCGAACGTGACGGCGACCCGCTTCCGGGCCGACTGCGAGAGTGCATCCGCCAGTGACGCGGGCTCGTACCCATGAAGTGCGCACCAGTCGAGGTGGCGAAGGATCGTGTCCGGACGGACCTGAAGCTGATCATCGGCCACGTCCAACGCGACGGAATGGTAGAGCAGGATTGCGGCCATCGAGCCTCCCGGATGCGGGCCGCCCTCGATCGTCGCGAGGGCCTCACGCCCTCACGCACCGCCGGCATGCCCGGGTTTGTCAGGTCGCATGCTGGAGATGCCTGAGGATCGACCCGACCGATTCCCGGAAGAAGTCGCCGTCCAGCCACGACTTGTCCAGACCCGCCAGATACTCGTGGGCCGCCATGACCCGGTCTATCGCCAGCAGCTCCGGGATCTCCGAGGGGTCGGAGAAATAGAGCGGATAGTCGTGGGTAAGGTACTCCATAACCGCCGGGTGCCGATTGACGATGATCGGCGTGTTGCGGGCGATGCACTCGACCACCACATTGTTAGCCGAGGAGTCGAATAGCTCGATAGCCACGACGTTTTCGGCCAGGAGGCAGTCATAGCGAAAGGCGGTCACCCGGCCATGGTCCCGCACTCCCTCCGCAAGGGACTCCTTCCGGCCCCCGACCTCCTTCCAGTAGCGGGCCACCCTCCAGTCGTAGCCCCGTACCCGCTGGTCGCCGGCTAGCAGCCTTAGCTTGCCGTGGTCGCGGAGTTCAGGGACCTGGTAGAGCAGACGCGTGTTCTTCAAGTACCAACCGACCTGGATCAGTTGCTTGTCGCGGTTGCTCGTGTACCGCTCGGACGACCAACGGATTTCAGGGATTTCGGTGGGGTGCTTGACCACGAAAGCCGGGACGTCCAGGGTATCGGCGAGATACGATGCCAGGTATTCGGACAGGGCGATCACGCCGGCCAGGTGAGGGCGGCTCAGCTTCCAGGGCTCAATCTGGAAGATCGCCGTGAGACTGTGTGCCGGGAACATGAATGACGGCATGTTCGGCGGGTGGTGGACGATTCCGACCCATGGCTCGGAATGGGGCCGCACCGTGTCGGGGTAGACGAAGGTCTGCTCGATGAAGTCGTCGAGCAGGACGCCGCGCGGATCAGCGAGCCGCTGCAGCGACGCGATGGCGTACGGCCAGCCGCTACGGTGCGAGCCCTGGCCGACTACGTCGTTGAGCGTCCGCACGAACCGAGCGCCAACCGGCTGGGGCTGCGAGCCGTCGCGCTGGTCGTGAGACGGTGATGGGCCGGCCTCTCCCGCGAACGCGGCGGCACGGCGCGAGCCCGAGACACGGGCATTGTCCCACAGAGTGCTGACGTGGCCGATGTGCTGGACCAGGCTCGGAGTCGGAAACGAGATCGGCAGGTCATTCCGGTAGGCGAATCGGCCGACAAGGATGTCGATGCCCGTTAGCCCGCTTGGCCCATTCCCGCGGTGACGGTGGACTTCGGAGTCGGCGAGGAAGCGGCGTGCCACGGCGGCCGGAAAGATGAACGCGAGCGCGCCCCAGATCCATTGCATCGGCAGGGCGTACCACCCGGGACTCGCCTGGGTGTAGGGCTTCGCGCAGTACAGCGAGACGAGCCCCGGCCGGTCGCCAGGCCAGAGCACGCGCTCCAGGTTGCGCGCAGCCCCGTGTCGTGGATGAGCAGGGCATCGTCCTGCAAGATCATGTAGGCGTCGGCGCTGGGGTGGCGGAGCGTCAGCTCGGCCAGCGCGAGGTAGTAGTTCGGCCAGGCGCCGATCCTGGTCTCGCGGATCGACTTCGCGACGCCGGCGAACCGCGCCGGCAATTCCGTCGCTTCGTCGACAAACAGCCGGGGCTCGTTCCAGCCGGCTCGCAGCAAAGCGTCCATGCAGAATTCCAGCGTCGGGAGCCGGCGCGGGGCCGTCGTAATCCCCACCGCCCATTCCTTCACCGCCGGTCCGCAGCGCGTCAAGGGGGGCGGAATTCTCAGATCGAGGGCCGCCCACGGGAAGGACGGCTCGGCCTCCGGCGTCGCCGGCGGCCTCGGCCTCGTCCGGGAACGCCAACGGCAAGCAGCTCTCGGCCCACTCCCGCAGCTCGAGTACCCTTCGGCCTTCCTCGCCGCCATGCGCACCGGAGACGAAGATGTCCTCCGTGATCCGGACGATCAACGAGGCGATGACATAATTGATATCTTCCGGCGTGGGAGGGAACGAGTCGACGCACGCCTCGCAGACGTCGCGGCCGACGTGGCAGCGACCTTCAGCGGCCGGACCGATCAACCGCGCCAGCAGCTCGCAACGAGCGCGATCTGCCTGGCCGGCCACACCGGCGGCGGTGCGATACGGGCAATCTTCGACCGTCCGCGTCCGCACGACGCTTACCTCTCAGTGCCGGGAACAATCATCGCCTGCTCACCGACGATCGCCGCCGCGCGCACCGACATCACGGCCCGAAGCTGGCCCGGGAACCGACCCGGGACCGAGGGCGGCGCCGACGGGACGTAACCGCTATAGCATCGGTCTTTCTTCATGATCCAGGCTGCCCCGTCGAACTCCCAGAGGCAGTATCCCGTCGCGGCCGAATCCGCTCTTCCGGTCGACCGGACCGTCTTTTTCACATCCTCAGTGGGTAAGGCGACGACTGGGCTCGCCGCTTGCAGCTCGTTTGCAATCGCGCTAACGTCTCCGTTGCCGAGGTCAACTCGCATGACAAAGCTCCTGGAATCGAGATTGTGCTCGCCCGGTTTCGATCCTCCGGCTCCCCGTTCGCGCAATGATGCTATAGGAAGTTTGACGCGAAAGCAATCACGCCCCCGTTGAATCAATAGCGTTCGATCCATCAGGCCCGAGTGATGACCGGATGGACCTTGCGGATCGCCGCCACGATGTCGTCCACGTCGCGGCTAGTGTACTTCGGGTCGAGCGCGATACCCGCGAATCGGTGTTGGATGGCGATTGTTCTGGGACAACATTCCGCGCCATAGCGAATCGACCGACCGCGCTCGCTCACGAACGACGGCCAGTTGGGATGGGCCGTCAGCTTTTGCTCGACAGCCGGTTGGAGCGGTACGAGCGCCACGGCCAGAGGCGGATTGGCGGGCACGTTCTCGGCGCGCATCGCCGCCAGGAACTTGTCGCGCTGGGCTGGCGAAGCGAAGCCGAGCCAGATGCCGGTGCCGATATCGCCCTGGGGATCCGGTCGATGGCGCAGGTGCAGGTCGGGCAGATCGGCGAGCCCCTCGTACACGCGTTCGGGCGTGGCCGCGTAGGGCGCCGACGATCGTGTCGAGCTTGCGGAGCTGGGCCAGCAGAACGCCTCCAGTAAACTCGCTCATGCGGTACTGGCTGCCGATCATGCCAGTCAGCGCGGGCTTTCCCAGCATCTGCTGCGTGAGGCGGGCGGAGCAAGCCCAGGTCGTGATAGCGCGATGCCCGCTCGAACAGCAGCGGATCGCTGGTCACCAGGCCTCCGCCTTCGCCCGAGCTGATCGTCTTGGAGATCTGGAAACTGTAGATGCCGATATCACCGATCGATCCCAGCGGCTTGCCCTGGTAGCTGCCGCCGAGGCTCTGAGCACAATCTTCGAGCACCTTGAGCCCGCGACGGCGGGCGAGGGCCATGATGGGGTCCATGTCGGCCGGGCTGCCCAGCGCGTGGACGACCATGATCACCTTCGTTTGCGCGGTGATCTTCGACTCGAGGTCGGCCGGGTCAATGTTGAGCGATTCGTCCGACTCGGCGAACACCGGGAGTGCGCCGTGCATCACGATGGAGTTGAAGCAGGAGTACCAGCTCAGTGCCGGCAGGATCACTTCATCGCCGGGTCCGACGCCGAGGGCGGCCAGCGCGGTGGTCAGCGCGGCCGTGCCCGACGTGACCGCCAGGGCAAACTTCGTCTGCATCCGCGCGGCCAGCTCTTTCTCGAAGGTGAGCACCTTCATCGGCGGCTGGCTGCCGGAGCCGTACCAGCGGAACGGCGAGCGTTTTTCGAGGACGTCGCGAGAGCTGGAACAGCTCTTTGTCGTCGTAGTACTCCGGGCCGGAAAAGCTCGCGCGGAGAGGCTGGGTGCGCACCGGCTTGCCACCGTCGGCGGCCAGTATCGAGGCCGATGGGCTCGCGCCGGTGAGAGCAGCCGCAGCAGCCAGGAACGATCGTCGATCCATGTGGGCCTCCTTTCCCCATGAGCGTAGACTCATTCCTCCGCCAAAGCAAGAATATGGCCGCGGGAACGCAAAGCGAGAATTCGGATCCGGAGACGGAGAAAAAATGAAATGATTGACGCGGCGAGCGGGGAGCGTCAGCTCCCTGCTTTCATCACCTTCGAGTTTGTATATCATTTCCAGCGTGATCTAATGGCTTTTCCAAATATTAGAAAACCCCACCATGAGTGGTCTCCCGTACGCATGCGCCGAGTTAGATCAGGACGGAGCTCTTGTCGTTTGACGCCGACCAATTTCGACGATTTGCGCATAGGCGTAGCCGCGCAATGCGTCGGTAGGGCCAATTGCATCCCGCAATCCCGCGTGTGTCGGTCGGATGATGTGCGGGCTCATCCGCTCTGTCGATCAATTCCCTTCGACGCCAGATCGGCCGCCCTTGCCTGTCCTCTCAAATGACGGTTAGGGCGCGCAATCTGAGTGGGATTAAGGCCGAGGACTTGCATACACGTCTTTCGATCAGGTTGCGACGCTTCATTGAAATTTGGGGTCGGTTCCCAGTGATGTGCGGTCTTCAGTCCTCAAGCAACGGGGAGCGATAGCATGTCCGTTCACATCCACACAATACGGAGTTTTTGCGCAGAGCGCGCTTGTGCTGGTCCCGGCTCCGCTCTTGCTCGGTTGGGTCCTGGCACCGGAATCAAAGAACAGCGAGTTGGCGCAGGTCAGTGGCCGGGTGACCTGCTCGGGCAAGCCGATCAGCGGAATAATCCACTTCATGCCGGATCACGGGAACGGCCCCTATTCCATGGGGCTTGTGGACGCCGACGGCTCATTTCAGTTGTACGTCAATGGCCAGCAAGATCGGCGAGGGGCTGTCCCTGGCACGTATCGGGTCGTCGTCCACCCCCGCGTTCCGGACAAGACGGGATCGCGCGTCGCCCTTAAGTATCAGGATACCCGAACCACCGACTTGCTGGTCGATGTCGCGCCAGACTGGAATGACGTTCGCCTCAATTTACGCTGATCCCCGATCCGAGCCTGCTCCGACGGCTTGGCTTCGTTGAGAAGACGGTCGGACATGGAGGTCGAGTTCGGTCGTTCGCGCGGCGGACGATACGATCCGCCTGCGTTGGATCGGGGTTTCATAAAAGGCGTCTGCTCTGAAAATAAGGTCCGCGGTCAGCAATCATGCCAGCACGCAGACTTCATTTTCATGGGCTCGGGTGGCGCATGAGCGCCATGACAGTTCGTCACGCTGATGCGCCACTCAGCCGCGAAACCGCATCGCGGCGATGTCTTTTCGGATCATCGGAAGAACTCATTAAGAAGTATGGGTTCAACGATTTACACGCTAAGTTGGTTCTGGATAAAGTCCCTGTCGTTTACCGCCGACCGATCAGCACATTTTGCGAACGGCCGCGGCCGTCGAATGCGTCGGAATGCTGAATTCCATCCCGCGATCGTGCGGAACGGCGGGCGGATGGTACACGGCTTCATCCATACTATCCATCTGTTCCCTTCGACTCCAGATCCTTCTGCGAGGCCGTTCATCGTCAATGACGCTGACTCCGCGCAATCGGAGTGGAACAACGGCCTCGGATCTGCATGCACAAGTTTCAATCAGGCTGCGACGCTTCCTCGACAACCGGGCTCGGTTCTCGGGAATGATCGCTATGCATCCGCCAAGCATTGAGGAAAGGTACCATGCCCGTTCACATCCACACCATGCGGAAATTTTGCGCGAGGGCGCTTTTGCTAGTTCCCGTTCTGCTCCTGCTCGGTTGGGCCTTGGCTGCGGGATCAAACAATCTCAAGTTGGCCGAGGTCAGCGGCCGGGTGACCTGCTCCGATCAGCCGTTCAGCGGCCAGATCTATTTCCTGCCGGAACATGTGAGCGGACCAATTTCCCTAGGCGCAGTGAACCCCGACGGCTCGTTTGAATTGCATGTCCATAGCCAATTGAATCCGCGAGGCGCCGTCCCCGGCACGTATCGGGTCTTGATCTTCCCGCGTGTATCGGACAGGATCGGTTCGCGCCTGGACAAAAAGTATCAGGATCCGCGCACCACCGACCTGCTGATCAATGTCGGGCCAGACTGGAATTACCTTAGCTTGAATTTACACTGATCCAGGTTCCGGAGCCTGAGCCACATTCTGTTCGGCGCGGGTCGCCCGATCCCGAAAGAAATCAGATGGAGATCAGCACGCACGCACAGAAACCTCGAGTTTTCAACACCCCATCCTGTCCCCTCCTCATTCGAAAGCGGGGACAGGAAACGCTCGTTCGACTCGTCACACCATCTAAGGCTCGACAATTCCTGTCACTTCGAAGCATCAGCCGTTTTCGGATTGGCCGAAATGGTTTCTTTATTTGGCTGCGGCTTATCCAATTCTTTCTGGATCTCCAGCAGCGTTTTGCCTGGCTTGATCGTTCTGCCAGTGAACGCGGGGTAGTTCAGCGCATAGCGAGTGGCTCGGAATAGCGTATTACCCATCGGGCCTGGTCCGCCTCCGCCCGGAGGAGGCCCGCCCGGTCCTCCCCCCGGAGGTCCACCAGGAGGTCCCCCACGTTTTCTAGCGGGGCCAGCACCGCCGGGTCCACCCGGCGGCGGTCCGCCCGGTCCACCAGCAAGAAACCAGCTTTTGGTTTCTTCCATCTGGTGTTTCTGGCCGTCAGTCAAGATCTTTTCAAGCTTCGAATCGACATCCTTCTGAAGAGCTTGCATCTCTTTCGTTTGGGCGTCCGTAAGCTTCAGTTTGTTCCTTTTGAACGTCGAGAGGAACTCGCCCGGCGCGGGAAACTTGCTGAAATCGAAATCGATCGGCTCGGCGAGGACCTTCTTTTGTTCGGCGGTGAGAGCTTTTTCGAGCTTCGCGATCAACTCTTTGTCGATCTCGTCGAGTTTCTTGCGCTGATCCTCCTTCATACCCATTGAATCGCGGATGAAGCCGTTCAACACCTCGACCAGCTTTGCAGGTCCACCTCCCGGTGGAGGCCCGCCCATCATGTTCTTGAATGGGTTGGCGAACTTCCAAACGGTTTCCTTTTCGGGAGTCACTTCAAAGACGACTCCGGTCGCGCCCGAGTTAATCAAAGTGTTTCCGTTCGGAAGGCGTTGGGCTCCCGAAATGAAGAACGAGTAGAAGTCCTTCTTGTTGGCGGCGGAATAGCTCCAGAGCGCCTTGGCTGGGCCGAAGGGAGATCGCTTGCCGCGAGTGTAATTCCCGTCCTTATCGGTCGGCGGAACGAACTCGTCGACTGAGGAATATTCCTCGGGCGTGCGTCCGCCGCCGTTATTGAAGACGAGCAAATGGCCTTCGCCGCTCAGCCCCTTGGGAATCCATTGGATGTTGTGCTGGGCGAAGAGGCGTTGATCGAGCTTGGTACCGTTTCGGTAGGCTCGCGGGTTGCCCCAGCGGTAAAGAATATCGCCCCCCTTCCCCCAGCGACCGCCGGTGTGGCCCTTGGCTTGTTGCGTGGTGGTGCTATGATCGATGATCCAGATTTCGCAGAAATTCGGGCTGCTCAAGACAACCTGGTCAAGATCAGCGTTGTAATCCAGCGCGTTGACGTGCATCCAATCGGCTTCCTGTCGCGGGCGTGGATTTTGGGCTTTCTTTTGCGCGTCCTTGGGTTGGCCCTTGGCGGCATCCGCTTTCGCGGCGGCCTTTTCCACGTCGGGTTTCTCCGCATTCTTCTTGGGGGACCCTTTCTTGACGTCGTCGGGTGACGCCGGAGCGCTGCCGACGTAACCCAGGGAGCGAAGCTTGTCGCGGCCATCCTTCGACGCCATCAGTTGCGAGACCTGGTTTTCTTCACCGTGAATGTAGTTCACATCAAACAGTTCAGGGTGTTCAGAAACGTTGCCGAAATTGGGCTTGGTTTTGTCGCGTTCTTGGATGAGGTGATCCCAGGTTCGCCATTCCCATACGATTTCGCCGGTCTTCTTGCCCGTGGGCTTGATCTCGACCAAGCAATCGGGCTGGAGGTGAGAACCCTTCACGGTCTCGGGTCGGCGCCCCTGCGCGACGGCTTCCTTTTCGTCGATCATCTCCCAGCAGATGAGCAGAGCGTTTCCGTTAGGGAGCTTGATCGCGTCATGGTGCGGCAAACGCTTTTCGCTGTGATACTCGAAATCCCAAACGAGATTACCGTCCCAATCGAATTCTTGAATGCGACCGCCCGCCGCCGGGCCTTGGAAGCCTGGCTTGCGATTCACCGCCTCCGCGGGACGAAAGAGATGACCATTTTCGAGCAAATAGGCTGCGTGCCCGCTGCTATATTCACTCGTCCAAGTGTGAACAACGCGGCCTTCGTTGTCAAACAGGTACGCCTTTTTGCCATTAGGGTTAATCAGGTTATAACCGGGCAACGCGCGTGAATCATTCAGCAAAATACCCAGTTTTTGGGGTATAGGCGGTGGCGCTTGACCTTTCTTGGAGGAGTCACCCGTCGTTTCGACCTTCTTCGCGGTGTCTTGCGCGGGTCGGCGCCGGCCGTGGAGGCGAGCACCGCCGCGAATGTCACCGCGATCGCGATCACGGTTGTCACTCGCATTCGGGCGCTCGATGATCGCGGACCAAAAAAGCCAAGACCGCATGTTGAGGACTCCTCCAGAGAATCGAGAGCTTGCAGGGACAGCTTGAGAACGACGAAGGAATTCGCGCGGGCACAACCTGAAGCGCGGATTATACCTTACGCGGTCATCAATAAAAACATCTTCGATCCGCTGGAAGTTGAGCGTCCTCAGGTTTTCCGCGTGGGTCGTCGAAAGGCCATCGAGGATCTTTCCGATCGCGGCTTGAAAACCAGCGAACCCGGGTGCGCGTTCAAGCACGTCAAAAAAAAGGCCATAATGACCGATCCACGGTCGCAACAGTTGGTAAAGGATCGTTGGCGCCGACAGGCACGCGCGGGACGATGCGGGTACGTGCAATCGGTGATCCAGAAACGCTACAGGTCAAGCGGCCAGTGCGGAGACCCTGCCATGCGATTGTCTTGTCTGCGGTTCACGAGTCGGTGGATGATCGTCCTTGCCCTCGGCGCGACAGCGATGTCCGCCATATTGCTGGCCGTGCCGCTCCGCGGCGCGGCTCAGGCCGGCCGGGCCGCCCCGCCGGAGAGAATGACTCTCCTGGGGACCCTCGCCGAGTGGAAGTACCCGGGCTCGACAATGCTCCCCGGTGCCACCGGGAGCGACGGGGGCAATCCGTTGGTGCCAGACGTCAAGTTTCAGGCGATTTTGACGACTCCCGACCCCATTGAGATGGTGGCCAAGTTCTATGCGGAAAAGCTCGGAACGCCACCAGCCGCCGGTAGCCAGATCGCCAACGCCGAGGTGAAGGAGGCCGACGCGAAGGCGGTCTCTACCCAAGATGACTCCGAGGGACGCCCGGTCACGCTCCGAGTCATCGTCGTGTGCAAGTCCGACACGACGACCACGCTCGTCATCAGCAAGGCGATGAGCGAGAAGGAGACACACATCGCCTGGTCGCATTACCGACGGCTCAAGGGCTAGCCGGCGCGAAGGGTGCTCGCGATCTGTCCCACCAGCTATTCCAGAACGCGAGAGTAGAAGTGACCAGCTTCTTCGAAGCACAAGGTCGATACAACGAGGCTGTCCAAGCTTATCGCGCAGCGATCGTCCGCCACCGACGCAGCGTGCTGGCCCTGAACACGGCCGTGGGCGAGCGGGTCATGCCGTAAGGGGGCGTCCGCCGGCTACCGACGGCACGCCAATTGTTTGGGCCAGTTCCAGCAGGGGACCGACAATCACAAGCGCGTCGTCCTTGCCACGCACGCGGGCGCCAGCGTTGCTCCGATCGATAACGGCTTGGTACGTTGATCAGCCCCGCTCGCGCCGGGTTAATCACGGTGTAACGCGCGGCAGTCAGCAGATAAGGCTCGTCGTGCGACGCAAACGTGCGGCAGCGCAGTCCTTCCGGTCGTCCGACTAGAGCGGTTAACTCGCGAGTTGCGCACAGGTAGGCCGCGATGTCGGATGATACCAGCCCGACGCGCAAGCGAGGGGCGCTGGCCTAGGCCGGCGCCAGACGCACAGCCGGTCCCCTCGCTCGCGCGTCGGGCTAGTATGGATCGTGGGCAACTCATCGGAAACCCGCTCTATCGGAGCCGTCGAGCGCTGGG
The DNA here is from genome assembly GCA_963779785.1 of uncultured Planctomycetota bacterium. Classification (GTDB taxonomy): domain Bacteria; phylum Planctomycetota; class Planctomycetia; order Isosphaerales; family Isosphaeraceae; genus CAVRFS01. The sequence goes on along the minus strand of CAWAAW010000029.1, from coordinate 313,697 downwards.
ACATCACGCAATCCAAAAGGTCAATCAGGATCTCTCGTAAATCCTCTGGCACTGACGGTTGACATCCTCCACCCAACTTGTACTATTGAAATAGAACAATAGGATAAAAGGAGACTTTTGTCCACTTCCGACATGATCTCGAATCGTGAAAAGCTCTGGGGGGCTTCACAACCATGTCTTCCCTGACCATCGAGGATCCGGCCTTTACTCGACGAGCCGACCTGGACGCCCTGCGGGCCGTCGCCATGCTGCTGGGGATCGTCCTGCACGCGTCGATGTCGTTCATCCCGTCGTTCTGGGTCGTCACGGATCGTCAGCAGAATCCCGCTTTCGGTATCGTCTTCTCCGCCATCCACGGCTTCCGGATGCCGCTCTTCTTCGTCATGAGCGGCTTCTTCAGCGCGATGCTGCTGCACCGGCGTGGCCGCATGTCGCTGGTCAAGCACCGGTTCTTCCGGGTGTTCCTCCCCTTGCTGCTGGGGATGGTTACCATCGTCCCGGCCACGATGTGGATCTCCTACGTCGCGATGTCGTCCGCCTCCGGGAAGCCCGGCAGTGTCCCGCCGTCCGGGGGGGCGTCGGACATCTGGGCGGCCGCGGACGCGGGAGACGTCGGCGCCATCGAGCGGCACCTGGCGAATGGGGCTGCGGTCAACGGCCCGGACGGCAAATCCGGCTCGACTCCGTTGCAGCGGCGCGGCGCGGGCGAATCGCGCGGAGGCCGTGGAGCTGCTCATCCGGCGCGGCGCGGACGTGAACGCCGTCGATCGGGACCGCAGCACGCCCCTCCACGCGGCGGCCTTCCTGGGCCACGAGAAGGTCGTCCACGCGCTCGTTCAGAACGGCGCGGACGTCAACGCGGCGAACACTCGCGGCGAGACGCCGCTGGGGGTCGCGACCATTGACGAGGGGACGACACGTTACTTCGCGTCGCTGCTTGAGATCGAGCTCGATGAGGAGGGGCTGGGGAGCCGCAAGGCCGCGATCGCGGAGTACCTGCGCCAACGGGGCGCGACGGCGGGGAGAACGGCGGGCGTGGCGGACCTGCTGATGCAGATGCCCCTCTTCAGCCACCTCTGGTTCCTCTGGTTCCTCTGGTGGTTGGTGCTCGGGCTGGCGGCCGTCTCCGCCCTGGGCGCGCGATTGCCGTCGATCCGGCTGCCCGCGTGGCTGATCCTCTCGCCCGCCCGCTACCTCTGGCTGGTCCCCCTGACGATGATTCCCCAGTGGTTCATGGGAGCCGGGGGCGCTTACCTGCCCTTCGGGCCGGATGGCTCCTCTGGCCCGCTGCCGATCCCGCACGTTCTGGCGTATTACGCAATCTTCTTCGGCTTCGGGGCGCTCTATTTCGGGTTCGACGACCGGTCCGGTCGCGTCGGCGAGCGCTGGTGGCTGCCGCTTTCGATCGCACTTCTCGTTGTTTTCCCGCTGGGGATGGTCCTCACGGAGGCGTGGCCCGGACCTCTGGGCGTCAGGCCCGACCCGCTGCCGCTCCGGGTCCTTGCCGTTTTCTTGCAGGTGGCCTACCCATGGCTCATGACGTTCGGCCTCATGGGGTTGTTCCGGCGGTTCTTCCCGGTCGAGAGCCCGACGATGCGATACATGTCGGACTCGGCCTACTGGCTCTACCTTGCACATCTGCCACTGATCATCGCGGCCCAGTACGATGGTGCGGGACTGGCCGGTGCCGGCGCTCGCGAAGTTCCTGTTCATCGTCGCGGTCGTGACCTCGTTCCTGTTGTGGACGTACCAGACCCTGGTGCGCTACACCTGGCTGGGGCGCTTCCTGAACGGACCGCGCGTCCGGCCCGCGCGGGCCGGTGTGCCCGCGGTCGTCGCATGAGGCGTGGGCCACGCCGATGCTTCCCAGGTTCATCGCCCTGGCCTTGATGGGGTCGAAGCCGTGATGGGAGTGGTTCATGCCGTCGGCGGTCTCGATCCGCGTGGGGTCGGTACTCCCACGGGTGGTCGATTCGAGCTTCGTCATCCCAGCCGTACCAGGATCACAGGATTACCCCCCGGCCATGTTCGCGATCGATGAGAACGACCCGACGCCGTTGTATGCTCAGCTCGAGCGGGCCATCCGCGTGGCGATCGCGACGGGGCGGCTGAACGTCGGAGACAAGTTGCCGACCGTGCGGCAACTCGCGGTGGATCTGAAGATCAATGCGAACACGGTGGCGAAGGTTTATGGCGAGCTCGAGCGTTCGGGCGTGCTCGAGACACGGCGGGGAGTGGGCACGTTCATCCGGGAGGCGGCGGCGCGTGGCTCCTCTTGGCCGGATCGCGAGCGGTTGCTCGTGGAGCTGGCGGATCGCTTCCTGGCCGGTGCCGCCACCCTGGGATTCTCGGCGGATGAAGCGATCAACTTCCTCAAAGTGCATTGGATCGACATGAAACGGGAGCAATCTGATGGCTAACCTGACGAACGTCACCGAGGGTCGGAAACGTCGTCGCGGTTCGATGGACCCACCGCGTTTCAACATTATCTCTTTACTCTTGCTGCTGGCCGGCATCGGCCTGGGGTCCGGGATCGCCGTATTGTGGGATCGCCCGTGGGCGGTCGTGGTGGGGTCGATCCTGGGATGCATCGCCGGGGTGTCGCCCCGGATTGCCCAGCAGTGGGAGCGGGCGGTCGTGCTGCGGCTGGGCAAGTACACGGGCCTGCGCGGGCCGGGGCTGTTCTGGATCATCCCCGGCATCGACAAGGTCTCGTCCTGGATCGATCAGCGAACCATCACCACCAGCTTCGCTGCCGAGCAGACGCTGACCGCGGACACCGTTCCGGTAAACGTGGATGCGGTCCTGTTCTGGATGGTCTACGACCCCGAGAAGGCGGCACTTGAGGTCCAGGATTACCAGGTCGCGGTGAGCTGGGCAGCGCAGACCGCGCTTCGCGACATCATCGGCCGCACGCCGCTGACCATGCTCCTCCGCGGCCGCGAGCAGATCGAGGCGCAGCTCCAGAAGCTGATCGACGAGCGGTCGAATCCCTGGGGTGTCACGGTCCAATCGGTCGAGATGCGCGACGTGGTCATCCCAGAGTCTTTGCAGGACGCCATGTCGCGCGAGGCCCAGGCGGCGCGGGAGAAGGAGGCGCGGATCATCCTCGGCCAGGCCGAGGTCGAGATCGCCCACCTGTTCGCCCAGGCCGCGCAGTCGTACGAGCACAATCCGACCGCGCTTCACCTGCGGGCGATGAACATCCTCTACGAAGGGCTCAAGGAGAAGGGCGCGCTGATGCTCGTACCCAGCACGGCCGTCGAATCCATGGGACTGGGCGGGTTGCTCGGCGCCGCTGCGATCCGCCAGCAGACCCTCAGCCAGAATCCGGCCGGAGCGGAACCGGTCGTCTGAAAGGGTGTAAGGGGCGCGGCCTGCATCGTGCTTCGGTGAAGGCGCATGCGTGGACTGACGATTACATCAGACCGTTGTTTTTTTCTAGCCCCGCATGCTACGGACTGCGGCGATGATGGGCTCGGCCGGGATTCTCATGATCTCCGGACCCCAGGAGATGCGGACAGCGGAGGCGATTAGATCGTCGGAGAGCCCCATCGCCTTGAGCACATGGCTGGGGGAGTAGCTGGCCGAGGTGCAAGCCGCCCCATTTGAGATTGCCAGTTCCTCGCGCACCGCCATCATCAGTGCCTCGCTATCGACCCCGGGGAAGCTCACATTCACAACGTGCGTTTGAGTTCGGGTCGGATCACCGTTGATCCGGTGCTCGACCGCAGCGAGCTCAGCCAGGAAATCGCTCTTCACCCGGGCTGCGGCCTCTCGGCGCAGCGGCCATTCCCGAGCGGCGATCTCCGCCGCCGTCCCCAGACCCACGATCAGGGGCACGGGCAGAGTACCCGGGCGCCAGCCCATCTCCTGCCCGCCCCCGTACATCAGCGGCGTGAGCGGGCGACGCTGCGAGCGCAACCGCCGGGCGAAGAGATGCCAACCCCCTTCGGACCGTAAATCTTGTGGCCGCTGATCGAAAGAAAATCGCACCGTAGCTTGCGCAGGGTCTCGACCTCTTTGCCGAACGTCTGGGCCGCATCGACGTGAAAGAACGTCTTCGTGCCTTCCAAAAGCTCCGCGATCTCCTGAACAGGCTGGAGCACGCCTGTCTCGTTGTTGGAGTGCATTACGGAGACGATCAGTGTGTCCGGCCGAAGCCGCTCGCGCACGGCGTCCGGCTCGACGTGCCCTCCGGCGGTGACCGGGAGAAGCTGTACGTCGAAGCCGGCCTCGCGGAGCTGATCCAGCGGTTCCAGCACGGACTTGTGCTCGATGGCGGTAGCCAGAACGTGCCTGCGGCCGGTCGTCTGGCCGTGCCGGATCAGACCCAGAAGGACGAGATTGTTGCTCTCCGTGGCGCCGCTCGTGAAGAGAACCTCGTCGCTGCGGGCACCGATCAGGTCAGCGACCTGCTGACGTGCTCGGTCCACGGCCTCCTTGGCCCGCTGGCCGTAAACGTGGGTCCGGCTGCCCGCGTTGCCGATGTCTTCGAGGAAGTACGGCCGCATCGCCTCGAAGACTCGCGGGTCGAGTGGAGCGGTCGAGTTGTAATCAAGATACAGAGGCCGCATAACGGCTCCCAGGGCGATGGTTACTGATAACGGTTCGGGAAGTCATGCACGCCGGACGTCCGGGTTCCTCGGCTTGCTCGTCTTGGATTTCGCCCCGAAGGGGCAATCACATACCAGCCCAGGGCAACGCCCTGGGGTTCCGAAAAACAAGAGCATGCCTGCCCTGAAAGGGCCGAACATGGCGTCCAATCTCACGAGATGGATCGCGTTCCCCGCTCGCGAATGAGGCGAGAAGGCCGCCGTTGTCGCGCCCCTTCAGGGCTCCGCAAACCGGTGTCGTTTCGATTCCCCAGGGCGTTGCCCTGGGCTTTCTTGTCGCTGCCCCTTCGGGGCGAAGACGCGAAGCACAACCTCAAGAAGCGCCAGCGAGGGATCCGCCGTGCATGACTGTCCTTGCTCTCATTAACCGGGGTTGACGTCATAAACGGTTCGACGGTCTCAATCCTCAGGCTCAGCCTTTTTCCGACCTCGCTTCGCCGGGCCAGGCCATCTGCCCTTTGCCAGCCCGCAAGTGAACGCCTCAGCCGTCGGCAGAAAGACGCAGACCTCGTAATCCCCGACGTAACCCCAAACCTCGACCAGTCCGTCCTCCCAGTGCTGCCGGTGCCGCGTGACCTGGAGGTCGACCTTAATGACCGCCGACGACTGCACAAAATTCATGGAATCGCCCCATATCGTCCTGATAATTGTGCCCGCCCGCCGTCCTCATCCAGCTTTTCCGAGCCACTCTCATTGACGTTCCGTACGTGAATTGTACGATGATGGAAGTGAAAAAGAAACTTCCAACAACGAGGACGATTCTCCGTGCCCGCCTTCGAGTACATTTTCCCAGCGATTAGAGGCATCCAGGCGGGCCGGGAATACTACGTCTCGATGTGTCCGCTCCGACTCATCCCGCGCATCTTCATCTTCGACGAGGACGAGTTACGACCTGAACTCCGTGCGCAGCGCATCCTCAACAAAGCCCGCGTGCCCGAAATGGCCCGCTACATCCTCAAACGGTCGAAGACCTACACGTTTTCAGCGCTCGACGGCTTCGATCGACGGTCGAGTCCATTTCGAGCCGCTCGGAGCCGACGAGACCGAGCGGAGCGTGGGTCGACTGCGCATTTCGATGAACGCCAAGTTTGTCATCAACGACGGACAGCACCGCCGCGCTGCGATCGAGGCTGCGCTCCGGGAGAACCCGGATCTCGGCGACGAAACCATCTCGGTCGTCTTCTTCCTCGACGTGGGGCTGAAACGCTGCCAGCAGATGTTCGCGGACCTCAATCGCTACGCGGTTCGACCGACAACCTCGCTCAGCATCCTCTACGACCACGCGCGACGAAGACGCCCAGATCACCAAGGCGCTCTTGCAAAAGGTACCAATCTTCACGGGTCTGACCGAAACCAGCGCAGCACGATCAGCAACCGCTCGATCAAGCTCTTCACGCTCAGCGGCATTTATCACGCGACGCAGACCCTGCTGGCGGCCCACGCCGACGAAGCCACTGGAGAGCAGGACGGAGCTAGCGTCTGCCTTTTGGAACGAGGTGGCCAAGCACATCGCCGACTGGGTGCTAGCCAAGGAGCGGAAGGTCAGCGCCGCCGACCTGCGCCGCGACTATATCCACGCTCACAGCCTGGCACTCGCGGCACTCGCGCGGGCCGGCAGCGACCTCCTGACCAAACACCCGCGAGACTGGAAGCAACGGCTTGCCAAGCTGGAGACGCTCGACTGGTCCCGCAGCAACACTCAGCTCTGGGAGGGACGGGCGATGAGCGCCGGACAGGCTCTCGAAGAAAACCGTGAACATCGTCTTGACCGGCAACGCGATCAAGAAACACTTGGGACTGAAGCTCTCCGATGAGGAGCAGCAGTTGGAAAGCGAATACTTGAGGAGCCGCAATGGCCGAAGCACCTAAAAACTCGGGCAGTCGTCCCTCAGCCTTCACCGGGCGCGGCATGGCCAAGACCGTCTCCGCGCTCAGCGAGGAGATCCGGGAGCTCTACCTCTGCGACGCCATCCCGTGGGTGGTCGGCTACAGCGGCGGCAAGGACTCCAGCGCCGTCCTTCAGCTCGTGTGGAATGCCATCCGCGACTTGCCGACCGAGCAGCGCCAGAAGCCCATCCACGTCATCACGACCGACACGCTGGTCGAGCAACCTCTCGTGGCCGCGTGGGTCGACAGTTCCCAGGCGAAGATGAGGGAAGCGGCGGCCGGGCAAGGGCTGCCGATCACCCCCCACAAACTCACCCCGGAGATCGAGGATTCTTTCTGGGTCAATCTGATCGGCAAGGGTTACCCGGCACCGCGCAATAAGTTCCGTTGGTGCACCGAGCGGCTGAAAATCCGCCCCTCCAACAAGTTCATCCGCGACGTCGTCCGGCAGAACGGGGAGGCCATCCTCGTCCTGGGCACTCGCAAGGCTGAGAGCCAGAGGCGCGCGGTGACGATGGCGAAGCACGAGGCGCGGCGGGTCCGCGAACGGCTGAGCCCCAACGCCAGCCTGCCCAACTCGCTGGTCTACACCCCGATCGAGGACTGGACCAACGACGACGTGTGGCTGTACCTGATGCAGGTGAAAAATCCCTGGGGCCACGACAACAAGTCGCTTCTGGGCATGTACCAGGGCGCCTCCGAGGGGGGCGAGTGCCCGCTCGTCGTCGATACGACGACCCCGAGCTGCGGCACAAGCCGGTTCGGCTGCTGGGTCTGCACCGTCGTGGACAAGGACCGGTCGATGGAGGCGATGATCAAGAACGACGAGGAGAAGGTCTGGATGACCCCGCTCCTGGAGCTGCGCAACGAGCTGGACAAGCCCGACGACCGCGACCGCCGCGACTTCCGCCGGATGAACGGCTCGGTGCAACTCTTCCACGACCGGACCATCCCCGGCCCCTACACCAAGGAATGGCGCGAGCACTGGGTCGCAGCGCGTGCTCGAAGCCCAGCAGAGCGCACGGACGGAGGGACCGCCCGAGTTCCGCAACCTCCAGTTGATCACGATGGACGAACTGCACGAGATCCGACGCATCTGGCTGTATGAGAAGCACGAATTCGACGACGCTCTGCCGCGGATCTATGAGCAGGTTACCGGCGAGCAATTCCCGAAGCGCTATGATGAAGGGAGCGGACTACGCGCCGACGACTGGGAGCTCCTGCGCGAGGCCTGCGCCGGCGACAAGTCCCTCTTCGACCTCCAGGTCGCGCTCCTCGGCGTGGAGCGCCAGTTCCGCGGCATGTCCCGACGGGTCGGGATTTATGAGGAGTTGGAGAACCGCCTGCGGACCGGGATCTACGGGAGTGAGCAGGAGGCCGTGACCATCCTGCGTGAGCGGCTCATCAAGCGCGAACAGGGTCGGCAGACCGGCCTGATCTCCGCCAAGGAATTGCCGGTAGAAAATGCCCAATCCCAAGACCAGGGGACGGGCGAATGATCCTCGATCAACTCAAGCTCAGAAAGTTTCGCCAATCATCTTTTCGTGCCGACCAAGCGCTGAACGAAGAAGGCTGCTTCTGGAAGGAGTGACGCCCTCGGCGTGGAACGACCATGAGCATCAAGCAATTCCGCCCTCCAACGACGGCAGGCATTTACTACACTCTACCCGCTGTCTCCGGAATCCAGGCCGGTCGCGAGTACTTCATTGCGATGTGTCCCCTTTCGCTCGTCCCCCGCCTATTCCCGATGATGATCGACCAATCGCGCCCCGAACTCCATCTGCAACGCATCCTGAATCCGAGCCGGGTCCCTGAAATTGCGCTACCTTGTGCGTCACCCAAAGTCCTATGTGCTCTCCTCACTTACGGCATCGGTTGATGCCGAAGTCGAATTCGAAAGGCTCCCAGGTGCGAAAGGACCGACCAGCCTGGGAAACCTGAAAATACCGACGACGGCTCAGCTACTTCTTCACGATGGCCTCCATCGGAGGGCCGCCATCGAGGCCGCACTGAAGTCCGATCCCGAGCTCGGAAACGAGACAATACCGCTCGTCCTGTTCGTGGACAAGGGTTTGCGACGATCCGAGCAAATGTTTACAGATCTCAAGAGAAACGAGGCGCACTGCAGGACGATCGCGTAGCATCGCTTGCGACCACCGAGATGAATTGGCACGTCTCGTCAAGGCTGTATTAACGCGCGTCCCTGTTTTCACCGACCTGACAGAAATGGCCCGTAGCACGATCTCGAATCGTTCAACAAAGCTTTTCACGTTCAGCGGGCTTTACCACGCGACGGTGATCCTTTTGTCGGACCATAAACAAGAACCATTCGGTAGCCGCCTGACATTGGCCGCGGACTTCTGGCTCGAGGTGGCAAAGACATATTCCCGATTGGAGCTCGGGCCCGTGAAGGAAAGGTGACAACCGCCGAGCTTCGGCGCGGGTACGTTCACGCGCATGCGCTCGCGTTGGCGTCACTGGCAAGGGTTGGAAAAGCACTGTTCGCGAGGTATCCGTCTGATTGGCGCCGACGACTAACTCCTCTCGCCACGCTGGATTGGTCCCGAAGTAACACGAGGCAATGGGAAGGTCGAGCTATGATCGGAGGTCGAATCTCCAAGGCCCGAACCTGTGTCGTCCTTACTGGCAACGTGATCAAGAGGCACCTGGGACTGCCGCTTGATCCTGACGAAGCGGAAATAGAGGACCGCCTGGGGGCGCACCGGGCATTCGGAATGCCCGAGGAGTCCGTCCCGCTGTGAAGTCAAGCCGCCCAACAGTTGATATGAAATTTCAAGTTGTAAACCGCTCGTAATATTTGCTAAGGGCTCGATCGCAATCGCGGTAGATCGATACTCGATCGTCGACCGAAAGCTGGCGCCACAACGAAGCGTGGAATCGGATATATGACACATCCTGCTTATCATATGCCAAGTACTTTCGCTGTTCAAACTTCCGAAACGGCATTCCGAGCATGACGGTCCGAATCTCATCCTCGCCGAGTCGGCTCACCTGAGACATTCGCATCGATGGTTGCTCTGCTGGCAGCCCCTGTCGTTCGCGATCGGAATAGAAGTCTCGGAACGAGCGCGATACCTCGTCTATTCGAGCGCGGCCGTGTTGATCGACGTGCTTGAGGACTACCTTTAATAGGACCGGCTTGTATGAGCTGGACATATCCATCCTCGCCACGAAATCAAGGAACAAAGACCGAATCGACTCGTCATCGACTTTGGGGAGCCCAAGTTCCTGGCGAATCTCCTCGATCCGCTCGCGCACGAAGTAGTAATAGATTCGATCCCCTACCGGGATCGTATGATCGGGCACGACGAGACCACGCTCGATCGCCGAACGGATTCGTCCCTCGGTTGCAGCCAGTTCTATTTCGAGATCGGAAACAGAGATCATGTCCGAGACCGCCTCCTGCCAGTTGAATACGTCGATCTCTTGCAGGCCGCGAGCCCATAGCTCCACAGGCAAGACCTGGGTTGGGGGCTGGTTCTGGGCGAGAGCTGCTTCCTCCTCGGTCATTTGGTTGGGCGGCGCGAGCACCAAGGCTCCGGCTTGATACCGGTTGATACCGAGGATGCGGTGCAGGCTGAGTGACTGGTTGTAACGGCTGGCGTTGTCGACGAAATCGAAGACGATCAAGCACTCCTTGCCCGGCGCCTTACGAGTGCCGCGGCCAAGTTGCTGGAGGTAGATCACCTTGGAGAGTGTCGGACGGGCCATCAATAACACCTCGACGTCGGGACAATCCCATCCCTCATTTAGCAAGTCGCAGGCACAAAGCACTCGTAGGTCGCCACGGGCGAAACTCGCGAGACACTCTTGCCTGTCCTTCGCGGGCATTCGTCCCGAAACGTTCCGCGCGGGGATTCCATGCTTGCGGAACCTCTCGGCCAGCGCCTCGCCGTGGCGCACATTGACGCAGAATACGACCGCCTTGCGGCCCGGTACGTGCTCTCGATAGGTGTCAACAATCAATTGATCACGAGAAGGGACGATGATCGACTCTTCAATGTCGCGGCGGTTGTACTGGACCTGGTTAAATCGCACACGGCTGAGATCGAGGTTCGTCTGAACGCGGAAACAGCGAATCGGGACCAACTCACCGCGCTCGATCGCCTCGCGCAGACTCAGCCGATGCGCGGAGTTGCGGAAGACCTCCAAGGCGGACTCACCGTCGGCACGATCCGGAGTCGCGGTCAGGCCGAGTGTGAATGCCGGGCGGAAGTAACGAAGAAGCTTTTGATACGTTTCGGCGGTGGCGTGGTGTGCTTCATCGACAATCAAATACTCGAATGCGTCGGGCGAGAATTGGCCCAGATGCCTGGACAAACTCTGCACCGAGCCCACGATGTTGTGCTCTTCAGTCTGCCGGTCGTTTTCAAGGAACAGTCCGGTGGTTGAATCCGGCCAGATCCTTCGGAACGCCTCCCACGCTTGCTGGACCAACTCGCGTGTGTTGGCGACAAACAACGTACGGCCGCCGACCTCACGTGCGTCGCTAATCGCTGTCACCGTCTTGCCCGCTCCCTGGGCGTGGGTGACAAGTGCAATCGTGTTTCCTTCCGCTCTTAATTCGGCAAGCGATTCCAGCGCTTCCTTCTGGTGAGGCCGAAGTTCCAGTATCGCCCCATGCTGCCTTGGCAAGAAGTCATCAAACGAGAGCAATCCGGGGATCCGTTCAAGGAACAGGGCGAGCTGCTCCTTGACTTGTTCCGGGTCGTCGGCAATTTGCCGATCCGTCCAGCGAAAAACGCGCCAGCCCTGATGAATGAGACTGTTCTGGCGGAGCAGGTCATCCTCGTATTTTCCGATCGCTTGTGCATCCGGGACGTGCCAGGTCAGTCCATCGACCTCGAAGGCCACCTTTTCGTCCAGGGTGCGGAGGGCAAAGTCGATGAATCGGCCGCTGCCGTAGATGTCCTCGACGGGAAATTGAGGTGCGAGTAGTCGAGCGTTCTCAAGCCCGAAAACCTGTATGAAGAGCTCTGCGAACAGGTCTTCGGGAGTTGTGCTCGTTGACTCTCGCACGTCTGCCATGGCTTCAGCTCTCCTAACACTGGCGCCAGCCGACTCTCGATCACTGTAAGCTGGGCCCGCACCTCGGATCCTCTCTTAACCTGATCCTATCGCCGCCAGGGACGACTAGAAAGCGGGTGAAATGAACATGGCCAGGCATAACCGGTCGGGAAACGTTTCAGAAGTTCCCGGATAGCCTGAGCTCAGGGCGTACCGCGAAGCCGAGCTGCAGACGGAGGCGATCCCGGCGTCGCTCGGCATCTTCTACGTGTTCAAGGACGAAACGCTTTAGCAGCAGTTCCTTGCCAATCGATACCGCCGCCGGGCGGCCACGCCGCGGAAGCGGATCTCGGAGCTGCGATTCGAACGAGCACCGTGAGCTCCTCGAACCCTTCATGGCGGCCATCGCCGACCTCGGTCGCCTCCCCGAGGACGACGAGTTCCCCGGCGAGTCGGCCGTGGCCGCGGTATTCGGCTCCCTCAAGCGCGCGTTCGCCCTCGTACTGCGCGTGACGGGCCCCGCGGAATGGGACGCCATCCGGCAGCGTCGCACCGAGGACCTTCTGGTCTATCTCGCCCTCGCACGTTTCGGCAAGCGGCCGCCGCTGGGGCAGCTACCCCGCACGCTCCAGCGGGACATGCGGGCCTTTTTCGGCAACTACACGAAAGCCTGCAAGCAAGCCGACGCCTTGCGTCTCTTCCAGGCCGGGAACGCGGCCGCCATCGACGAGGCGTGCCAGCGCTCTCCGGTGGGCAAGCTCCTGCCGGACGACCTCTACGTCCATCGCAGCGCCCTGGATGCGCTCGAACCGCTCCTGCGTATTTACGAGGGATGCGGCCGGGCCTACCTCGGCGACGTGGAAGGGGCCAACGTCATCAAGATTCATCGGCGGTCGGGCAAGCTCTCGTACCTGGTCTATCCCGAATTCGACGATGATCCGCACCCTGCCCTACTGCGGTCGATCCGGGTGAATCTGCGGACGCGGCAGATTGACGGCACCGACTACGCCCAGAGCACCAACCCGCCGGTGCTGCACCGCAAGGAGTCGTTCCTGGCCACCGATCATCCGCTGCACGCCAAGTTCGCCCGCTTGACGGCTTGCGAAGAGAAGAACGGCTTGCTCGACAATCCCAGCGGGATTGGGACCCGGGAAGGGTGGTCGAGGAGGTTAGCTGAACGTGGGTTCTCGCTCAAGGGACACAGGCTGGTGAGGAGCACCGGCCAGCGGAACGGCCCCCGCGGATCGTAGGGTTCGCCATCGACGAACAGGCAGGCCATCAAGCGCTAAACGTTGAGCCACGATCATCGGCCAGAAGTGATTCTCCAGAGCGGAGACGGCTGGTACACGGAGCCTCATTACAGCTTCGATATGGGCTTCATCACGGGCCTGAGGGAACCGGAACGAATCCTTGCGAGAGAGTCCAAGGTGATGGACGCTACCACTCGAAGCATCGTAATCGACGCGGGGAACAACCGGATTCTTCGGTATGGTGTCGTCGAGCGATTGAGTCGCGGCGCCATTGGCCTCTATGGAGGCGTACGAACCGGGCCTGCTCGGATGCGGGTTGCGTTTACCTTTGTCGATTCTTTGCGGAAACACGGCATCCTCAGGCGATCACTTGACGCCCGTATGGTAGCCTCCCGAAAGGGCCCTGACAGAAGTGATTGAGGGATTGAACGAACCTGACCGGCGGCGATCACGGCGGCCAAGGATTCGCCAGGCCGAGTGTCGTGGTGAGGTGGTTCCGAACGGCATCGTCGGTGCATCGCGCTAGCCGCCGCATGAAGCCCGGCAGCCGCTTGGAATACGCGTTGTGGATGACGGGCCGAGGGTTCACGCCGTGAGCGATTTCATGGCGAAGAGCTAATGCTGCATCAAGAAGACCCTCTGCCTGTGCCGAGGTGCAGTTCCGCCATCCCCACGAAGTCCGCACGTTGGCAAGCCCAAGGCAACGATTGATCAAGTTTGCGACGTTTTGGGCATTGGGCGTGTTGAACCTTCCGAGTTCCCCAAGGATGAACGCGCTCAATGCGGGCCAATTGCCGAGGGGAGGGGCCGCAGGGCGGAGCGCCATCAACGACTCCCGCATGAGTTCTTCGACATACGACTCCCAAGCCGAAACACTGATCACGACAGCGGCACGGTTCAGAGATGCCAGTCCGTACTGCCTGCCGGGAAGCCCTGTCCTCAATTGCGTATGGATCGTATCGAGTTCGGTGGCGTCCGTCAGAAGCTGATCGAGATGCATGGAAAGAGCGTTCGAGGGCACGGCGGAGTTCCTTCAGTCGCCTGGTCAACTCACCGCCGCAGTCCTCGCGAACTTGAGATTATCCAGGTCGATGTGACGCTTCTGGATCTCCTCCATCGCGTCCGTCAGGTACTCCGCAAGCGTCGTCTCCCCCGACATTTGGGCTATCGCCAGGTCTTTGCTGGGGAAAGTCTCTTTCATGGTCTGGTATGCGGGCAGGAGATCATCAGCGCCGAAATCGCCGCGGCCCACGTACGTGAGGAGAATGATGGCGTAAAGCTGATCTTCCGGCAGGCTCTTCAGCAGCGACTGTATCTGTGCGTCCTCGGGTGGTGGAGGTGCTGAATCTTCCTCGGCGCGAATCAGGGGGTAATGCGGATGGTGCTTGGGCAACTCTCTGTCCCAATACGCACGGCTCGCATCGCCCAAGCGGATGACCTCTCGGACTGCTTCTGAGAGTTTCATGGCTCCCTCTCCGGTTTTCACCCGACCTACACATGTCAGATTAGCCTCTAGCAACCCGTGCGCCAATCCCATACCGCCTTGCCTCTTCTTACCCCTCTTGCCCCAACGCCAGGTCAGGGAAGCGATCTTGGGTGACCAGTGCCCGTTCGGTTGGCCTCGCTCTCCTTTTCGCCCGTCGGCGAGAGGTGGATGGTCAAGGACATCCTCAACCGGCTGGAGCCTCGACCCGCCAAGCGAACTTTGTAGGATGATCTCAGCCTGTTGCAGTCGTTGGGTCTGGTCAAATTGAGCGGGCGTGGCGCCGGGGCAAGATGGTCGTTGGGCGTGATCAGCAAAAGCGAACCGCCCCTGGACGATCTCGATCCGGCTGATCAGCATAATGGTCACTTCCTCCGTGGCCTGTGCAACTCGCTCCGTCACCCGAGCATGAGCCCGGAGCAAGAGTGAGAGTATGTCGGTATCGAGAACGAACATCACGGCTCCTCCCGTCCATCAATCACTGACGTTCTTGGAAGAGCCTCCTTCGATGATCGGTCGGCGGCGTTGGCGGTAGGCATCCTCGACAAGCTGCTTCAGGTCAGGGTCATCCTTGTACCTGCCGGCCAGTTCCAGGATGGCGGCCTTCCTCGTCTCCCAGCTCGGCGAGGCAGTGGCGAGCCAGTGCTGGATGGCCGCTTTGAGGAAGCGCCATTCGTCGGCGGTGCAACGACCGGGCAGCCCCTGCGAGTAAACCGAGCTCACGACGGCCGCTTCGGGGAGACGCAGGTACGCGGCCGCCTCCGACAGCGTCAGTACCTCGCTCGAGGGACCATTGACCGACGCAGGCGGCGGCTGAGGATCCGAGAGTGGGCCCGGTTGGGGGGTTTTCGTTCGAGGCATAATCATCCCTCGTTCTATCCCGCAGCTTTGTCAACCGATGATCGAGCCAGCGGCTGCACCATTCCGTCATTATCGGCCAGCGATTTAACCAGGATCAAGTGCGAAACCCGGCCGCTTCGCCGAGAGTCAGCGCGGAGCTGACAACGATCGATATTTCAGCGCCGATTTTGAGCGTCTCCTTCGATCCCTGCTGAAGAGAGAACGGATTCACCCGTTTGATCGTTTCCTCTGGTAAACGTTGCTAAACTATCCTCCGCAACCTCGCAATCCTGCGCTGGAACGCCCAAGAATCGCCTGGCCTCGGCTACTTCAAAAAAAGTGCGCAAGAACCAATCCATGGTGCGCTGCTGGATCTGCGCACCTGTCTCCCATCGCGAGAGGGTGTACATCGAGATTCGGAGATAGTCGGCGAGTTGCTGCTGGTTAAGGCCCAGGGCCTCCCGCCTCCGACGGATCTCACACGGAGAGAGGACACCAATCGTCGCGCGTAGCGCGTCCTCAATCCTCTCATTTGCGGAGTCATTCAAAACGATGGCCCCGCAATTCTGGCATTGAAGAACGTCGAGATTGGGGACGGAGAAAGAATACTTGCGTCCATCGTGCTCCAACTCGACCGGGTACGACGGCAACGTCGTCGGCGAAACAGTCCGTTGACGGCAGTGCATGCATTTTCTGAGTAATGGCTTCGTCATAAGTCGTGCTCCGCTATCTTGTCTGGGGATGAGCACTTACTATCGTCACCTCCGGAAAATCCGGGTCATCGAGCCCCGTCAATCTCATCTCAACGAATAAGCCAAATTTAAATTCCGGCGGCGGTAAAATGACTTTGTAATAGAAAGCAAAATTGTCTCGCCAATTGAGACGTTCTTCCCGGACCTGTATCACCACAGCACCATCGTTTTTTCGGACGTACTCAGCAACTTCTCTCCGGATAAAACTTGGCAGGTAGCCCTTGTTGTCAGGGTTTCCCAACGCGGTCATCGCGCACTTATCGTCCCATTTCGAAACAACCACCCAGGCAGTCGCACACGGCTTTGACGACAAGAGCATGCTCGCCTGGATCATCCATCTCTCGGTGACCTTCGGCCGATCGTTGGACGCATTCAGAGCACTCTACGGGCCAATTTGCTCTAAGTCAAATCAGTCGCTTTCGTTAACAGAATCGCAAGAGCTATGTGGCTCGCGGCGCTCTAGATAAACCATTCCCGCACAGGCTTTTGTGGCACGGTTTTTGTCGACTGGACACTCTCACCCCAAGACTGAGGACCGGGCATTGAGATCACGAAGACCGAAAGTGTGGAGGCATCGACCAACCCAGTGTAAACGTCCGTACAATGACCGCAATGAATCCGTCCGATCAGCTTCGGATCATAGGCATTGTCATGAATACCGCGTTTTCGGATCGACCGTCCCTCGATCGGCTTCAGGAAAAGCCTGTTGATTTATGCCCAATGACGGCTGAAGCTGCGGCTTGCGCCCTCTATCACTTCATCCAGGAGACTTATGGGGCGGGGGAAGAATGCTCGTTGTGGTCGCCGCAGCAAGCCGCGAAGAGGGGGTATGGCCCGTTCTGGCGTGTCAGTTGGGAGGCCGGCCCGGTCGAGTGGGGTGTTCTTCTGACGCTCGGCGAAAGCATGTGGCTCACGGAATGGGAATTGAGCCACGACCATCGGCCAGAGGTGGTTCTCCAGCGCGGAGACGGCTGGTACACCGAGCCTCATTACCGCTTTGATGTCGGCTTCTTCACGGACCTGGGCGAACCGGCACGAATCCTTGCCAGAGTCCAAGTTGATAGACGCTTCGATCCGAACCATCGTAACCGACGCGGGGAACAATCGGAATCTTCGCAATGGGGTCTTCGAGCGATGGAATCGCGGCGCCATCGGCCTCAATGAGCAGGAACTTCGTAACGGCATCCATCGTGGGCCTTTCTGCGACGCTGCTTGCTGACCTGGAGAACGTCCTGACTTGGCGACCGATCAAGGGCGCCGAGAAGCCGGCGTAGAGCGTGGAACACGGTGCTGCTATTCTTGCCGCCGTCACGAATCGCATCAATCGAACGGTAACGCCATTCTCAGATGTGCTAAGACAGGCCATACACGTTCCAATCGCCGGCGGGTCGAGGGCGCACGATGAGGCATTCATTTCGGGCGCGCTCATAAATTCTCGTCCAGAACGCGTAGCACGCGGACAAAGCTGGGTAGATGGGGCCTGAGTGCCTTCGGGTCTAGCTTGCCCAGGACTTCAAACGACCGCTTACCTTTGGCATAGGCGTTCAAACACGTCCTTGTCGCATTCTCCAATCGGGTCTGAACGTCGTCACGCGACCGCGATTCGACGTTCACGAAGCGGCGGCAGGGCCGACGTTCGCAGTTTCTGGCCGTAGTGCCGGGCCAGAGCCGCCCGGTCAACGATGATCCACGTTTCCATGCACGTTGTCATCATCAGCACTTGCGCGTCACTCGCGCCGAGCGGCCGATCCCAGCCGTCCCGGGCTTTCAGGTGTGCCCAGGCCGCCTCGATGTCGGCCATTGGGTCTTCACTATCAATTAGCAGCGCCACATATTCGCCGGCGGTAGCGGTCTCGTGAGCGGTCTCAAAATGGTCGAACGCGGCGTCCCGCCCGCCGCAGGCGACAAGTTTCGGCATCCGCCCGTCGAAGCCACACTTCGCCAGGAGCTTGCGGAACCCTTCGCGGCAACGGATCTTTAGCTGGGCTGAGTCGCCGCCCCCTTCCAGATAGATCGTGCTCACCAGCGCGTTCCCCCAAGCTGGCCGTCCATCCAAAGCCGGCCAAGTCGATATTTCTCCAACCATACTGCCAAGGCGTCCGGGTCGGGCCGCCGTAGCGTCGTCTGCCCCTCGTGCTTTTCGCAAACGACGACCGCGCCCGGCCGCTCCGTGAACGCGTCCACCAGGATTTCCGAGTGCGTCGTCACGATGAGTTGGGTCCGTTCCGACGCCGCCATCAGTAAGTCGGCAACTTTCGGCAAGATGTCCGGGTGCAGCCCGAGTTCCGGCTCCTCGATGCCGATCAGCGGCGGCGGCTCCGGGTCGCACAGGATCGCCAGCAGGCACAGGTAACGGACGGTGCCGTCCGACAGTCGCGTCGCCGGGATCGAAAAGTCGCCCTCCGTGAAGTAAACCTGGACCGTACCGCCCTCGATGCTCACGTCGAAATCGGTCAGCCCTTCGTAGAGGTTCGCCAGGCCGGCGAGCAGGGCCGCCTTCGTCTTCGGCTGTCGCCGCAGGCGGTTGAGGAACATGCCGAGGTTTGAGAAATCCTCTTCCAAACGGTCAGTGCGCAAGTCGGACTTCTGCGGCTCGCGAAACACCGTATTCCGGCCGAATGCCCACTCCCGGTACAGGCGAATGCGGTCATAGACGGTCGCCAGGCGGGTGATTTCCGGGAAGCTTTCCGGGTCCTGCCGCTGTGCCAAGATGGATGCGTCCGGCGCCACGTCGTCCTGGTTCAGTTGGCGTTTCTTGCCGCTGACGGTGTTGATCACCGGCCGGCCGTGGCCGTAGTCGTAAAACAGGTATGGATGGGGCTTGCCCTTGGCCGGCCGTTCGTTCTCGATCCGCTCGTCCTCGAGCCGGAACGACTGCTGCTCTTTCCGCAAGGCCACGCTATGCCGCAACGGCTGGCCGTCGGGGCGAGCCACGAGCGCTTCCATAGACGCCGGCTCGTTCGGCCGGCCCTTCCAGATCCACTCGCCGATGCCCCCGCCGCGGGCGATCACCGGCCGGAATCCCTCACGGTTCGGGCATGTGCGGAGCAGGGCAATGGCTTCCAGCAGATTGGACTTCCCGGAGCCATTCGGCCCGATCAGGACGTTGAGGCAGCTCAGCTCCAACGGCTCGTTATCCGGTCCGAATGACAGGAGGTTGCGCGGTGTGACCGCGTTCAGCAGCCGGGGGCCGTTCTGGTCTGTCGCTTCCATCGACCTCTCCGCGCGTCTGTCTGCCCAAGGGCAAGGCCTGAGAATTCTCCTTGAGGCGATTGCCAGCGGCTAGGACGATCGGAAACCGCGGCGTTATGGCTCGTCTCGATCAATGATGGCAGTCTGGCGATTGCCCATTCTAGTCGTATCGGAACAAACCGCCAATGCTCGGAGCGGAAGTTCCGGATGTTCCGACGGCTGCAACATTGCGCGCGTCGGTCAGATCGACCGAAGCGATTCTCCCCGATTGACCCAAGTCACGCCGGGCCTACCTCGGCGAGGTAGAAGGCGCCAACGTCATCAAGATTCATCGGCGGTCGGGCAAGCTCTCGTACCTGGTCTATCCGGAATTCGACGATGATCCGCACCCGGCGCTACTGCGGTCGATCCGGGTGAACCTGCGAACGCGGCAGATCGACGGCACCGACTACGCCCAGAGCGCCAACCCGCCGGTGCTGCACCGCAAGGAGTCGTTCCTGGCCACCGATCATCCGCTGCACGCCAAGTTCGCCCGCTTGACGGCTTGCGAAGAGAAGAATGGCTTGCTCGACAATCCGAGCGGGATTGGGACGCGGGAAGGGTGGTCGAGGAGGTTGGCCGAGCGGGGGTTCTCGCTCAAGGGGCACCGGCTGGTGAGGAGCAACGGCCAGCGGAATGGGGCATCGTCCTGACGCTCGGCGAAAGCATGTGGCTCACGGAATTGGATTGTACCATCACATCCGACGGTTGACCCCTGGGCGGCCGGCCAAGACAAAAGACAACGGCTCAATCCAGCTCGCCCCGGACCCCAAGTCGCCCCGGGGCCACAACGCGGACCACGATTGGAGGGGAAAGGGGCTGGCCGATTTGCGGGCAAGAGCGGTTCGAGTCCGCATGAGGATGTCCGTCAAGCGAAAAGGCCGGTAGAATAAAGTACACAGGTCGACCAGACGGAGTCGATGAGCAGCGCAGCCCGAGGACGCCAATGGGCGATCACGGATTACCTTGGAGCTAGGGGAGAGGCGATCGCCTTCGCTCGGCTCACCAAGATTTGTCGGACGGACGCCGACTTGCCCTATTTCTGGCCACACTTCTTGGGAGAGAAGTGCGAGACGTTCGATTTCCTCGTGGAACTGGTCGACGCGGGAGAGAAAACTCCATTCTTCTTCGTTCAAGTGAAGACCACACGCAAAGACTTTACGAAGACGCAAACGCCCCCGCGCCTCCAAGTCGAGGTCGCAGAGAAGGACGTTCGCCGCATGGTAGCTTATCCGGCACCGACCTATGTAATCGGTATTCAGGAAGAAGAGGAAAGCGCATTTATCATCTCAGTGCAGGGAACAATGTCGAATGCAATTTCATCCATAACGACCGCGCATGAGCTGACCGGCGCCAAGCTGAAGCAATTGTGGGAGGAAGTCCGGGAGTTTTGGCGGAGTCACGAGATGGCGCAGCCCGCGTCGTCTTTCATGAACTGAGGTGCCGACGTGACGAACGATTCCAAAGAACAATTCCTCGGAGAGCGCGTCCGAGCGCTGGCCACCATCGTGCTGACGCGCCGCGGCGATCTGTCGGTCGTCGAGACGAAGAAGGACACCGGTCTTGACTTCCACGTCTACATCGAACGCGAAGACAAGCCGATGCGTCTGATGTTCGGCGTCCTTCTCAGAGGAGTTGCCTCGCCGGTTACCGTCGACCACGCGAACAAGATCCTCGGCTCCGACCATGGGTCAGTTCCAGGGGATGAGGAAATTTACTTATCCGGTCTGCCTCTTCTTCTTCACCATGCGTGAGGAGCAGGCATTCTTTTCTTGGCTGGCAGAGCCGGTTGTTAACGAGTCCGTGCCCAAACTGATCCATCACGACACGGCCAACTGCGTCGAATTGACGAACGAGTGCCTGGACCAAGCTCTTGGCGCGATCGTGGCATGGTACGATTCGGTGGAGTCCGTGTTGATCGCGTAGGGTCCATCAATCACTGACGTTCTTGGAGGAACCTCCTTCGGTGATCGGTCGGCCGCGTTGGCGGTAGGCATCCTCGACGATTTGCTCCAGGTCGGGGTCATCCTTGTACTTGCCTGCCAGCTCCAGGATGGCGGCCTTCCTCGTCTCCCAGGTGGGCGAGGCGGTGGCGAGCCAGTGCTGGATGGCGGCTTTGAGGAAGCGCCATTCGTCGGCGGTGCAACGACCGGGCAGCCCCTGCGAGTGAACCAAGCTCACGACGTCCGCTTCGGGGAGACGGAGGTACGCGGCCGCCTCCGCCAGCGTCAGTACCTCGCCCGAGGGACCATTGACCGACGCAGGCGGCGGCTGAGGATGCGAGAGCGGGCCCGGTTGGGGTTTTTTCGTTCGAGGCATAATCATCCCTCGTTCTATCCCGCGGCTTTGTCAACCGATGATCGAGCCAGCGGCCGCACCATTCCGTCATTATCGGCCAGCGATTCAACCAGGATCAAGTGCCAAACCCGAGCAAGTCACCCGAAGTTCGCTCTCGTCGTGCGTGTGACAGGCCGAGCGGAGTGGGATGCCATCCGGTAGCGTCGCACTGAGGACCTTCTGGTCTATCTCGCCCTGGCACCATCCGGCAAAGCTACCTCGCACGCTCCAGCGGGACATGCGGGCCTTTTTCGGCACCTACACGAAAGCCTGAGCGAGCCGACGCCCTGCTCTTCCAGGCCGTGAACGGCTTGCGATAGGTGCGGGACAACAACCAACGATCGGTGGTGACCGTCGGTTCAGGCATCATCCGTCATTCGCGATTCCCACCGAGAGCTTCGCTCGGCCGCTCGCCCCGTCGTCGCTCACGTGAGTCGTAAAACGCAACGGCCACGACCGACCCGATCAGCGCGACCAGGATCATCACCAGCTTGTTGCCGACAGCGGAATAATCGCCGTCATTTCGGAGCTTGATTTGCGCGGGGCTGAGCCAGGCATTGGAAATGGCGGTCAAGCCATCGTAGTTCACGAAGTAGGCACCTTTGGTGCGATCAATTTGCAAGACCGAAGCCGGCCGGAACCCGCCGTTCATCTCGGCAAGGACCTTCGCCGCCTGCTGCAGGTGCAGAACGCGGATCGAGGCGCAGGAGTGTCGAGCACCCGGTTGATGAACGCGACGGGGTTGCCCGTGCCGTCCCTGGAGAGAACCTGAGCGAGCAAAAGATAGCCTCCACCGAAGACGACGATCCCCAGCCAGAACGCGCGCTCTCTTCCAGTGCGGTAGATCGCCCCAACGCACGCGGTCAGCAAGAGCCCGATCAAGCAGCCGAGCACACCGCCGACCCACCACATCGAGGGATCGCGCAGCGCGGCGAAGCCGACGCCGGCAAGGAGCACGAGGGCCATCGCCGACCTGATCGTCATACGGAAGCGGTTCATGAGCAGTGCCCCCAAAGAAAATGTTACATCGCCGTCTTGTTGACAGTGCGGCGAGCGACATCGACCCGGGCCCGTCCCGGTACGCTCCATCCTCCCAATGATAGCAGTCGCGACGCTCCTTGCATCACTCCCAATCCCGTGAGTGGCAGCGTATCCCAGGGACGTGAAGACCCTGCTTGATTCGCCGGATGTCGCATCACCCTGAGAACCCCAGGCGGCATAATCCGGGGGTCGGCATTGTGGAAGTTATGCCGAGCTCGGCATAACTTCCACGACCGCGCATGAGGTGACCGGTACCAAGATGACGCAATTGCGGGAGGAGACCCCGGAGTTTCGGCGGAGCCACGAGATGGCGCAGCCCGCGTCGTCCTTCATGAACTGAGGTGCCGACGTGACGAACGATTCCAGAGAACAATTCGTCGGGGAGCGCGTCCGGGCGCTGGCCACCATCGTGCTGACGCGCCGCGGCGATCTGTCGGTCGTCGAGACGAAGAAGGACACCGGTCTCGACTTCCACGTCTACATTGCACGCGAAGACACGCCGATGCGTCTGATGTTCGGCGTCCTTCTCAGAGGAGTTGCCGCGCCGGTGACCACCGAACACGCGGACAAGATACTTGGTCCGACCTTGGGACAGTTCCAGGGGATGAGGAAATTCACTGATCCGGTCTGCCTCTTCGACCGAGCCGCAATATTCGAGGCCAGCGAGCGAATAACAGCGAAGGCCGTCCTTCGAGATCTGATCGAGATCGGGTTCCAGCCGCCCGAGAATCCAAACGAAAGCGATGTCACATGATCGAGTTATTGTCCAAATTCCATCCTGGCGAACTGATCGGCCTCACCGCTGTGGTGGGAGGACTGTGCTGTGGGCTCGTGGCGACCGTCATGGGCATTGCGCTCGCGATCCGCAAGACGGAACTTGAGGCCGGCCTCAAGAAATCGATGCTTGAACGCGGGATGTCCGCGGAAGAAATCCGCATGGTGATAGAGGCAGGGTCGGACCGGTCGCTCGACCACCACAAGAAGCCTGCATATTCGGAGATCTGAGTGGCTCTCCGTTAGACGTTGGGTAGGCAACCGGTAGGCAGTACGAAGTAGGCAGTAGGCAGTAAGAACTCTCAGTGGCTCTCCGACAGATCGTGGACTGCCGTAGGTCGGCGACGACACTTCGCCGAAGTCGTCTTCTGCCGGCGTCGGGGCCAGATGTCGACATTGAATTGGCCCACCCTACAACCGATTGCAGCTTCGCCGCGTTGGAACATCGGCTTTGAATTCTTCACCCCTCCGGCAGGCGAAGAGTACGCAACGGCACCTTGAAGTCGTCATCTCATAGCGTGGGTCCACTCGCTTTAGCCACAGCTCAGGGAACGCTTTAACTCTCCCCGCTCGCGCTGGTGAAGAGTCTCGCGCGCCAACCATTCCGGGATTCAACCATCCCTCGTACTCGGCGGACGAAGAGGCGGACCCACGCGCGGTGTTCCGCAATGAGTATCGAAACGACCGTCGTTAGCCAACTGATTGCCGGAAAGCCAACATCCACATTCCCAACAGGTGTGGTAACGGCACCCCAGCCCGCATTACCTCACTCACATCGCCAATCCAACCGGTGCTTACATGGCTGCTTTGCATTATCGCGATATGCGCGGTTGCGCGGAATGGGCGAAATGGTCCGGTCGTGCATTCACGAAATTTCGCCAGGAACTCGACACGACCACTTTTCCTACTCCATCTTCTTTAATAAGCCAGCTTACTGAGCGGCTCGATGCCGTGGTCCGCGCTTCTCTCCACCTTGCTTCGAGCTCAGCCTTGCTCGCATTTTCGGGAAATCGAGAAAACCATGAGTTCCGAACGCCAGATCGAAGCCAATCGCCGGAATGCTCAAAAAAGCACCGGGCCGAGGACGGCGGAAGGGAAAGCCCGGTCGCGGTTCAATGCCGTCACGCACGGCATGACCGCTGAGCTCGACTTCCTGCCGGATGAGGACGCCTCGGCGCTTCGCGGGCGGATCGACGACTGGACGGCCGATCTCCGGCCGCGCAGCCAGCTTGAGTACGACCTGATTGAGCGGGCCGCCCGGATCTCGTGGCAGCTCGAACGGGTCGAGCGCGCCGATGTGGCCCGGCTGACCGCCAATATCCTCAAAGCGACATCCGGCGAGAATGAGCAAGGTGAAAACGAAGCCCGCATTCTGGGAGCGCGGCTGTTCGGGGATTCGCCGGCGCTGGATGTTTCGTGCCCGGGCATCGCGGGCGAACCTGACATCCCCGCGCGGATCGTGCTCCGTCTGGAGTCGTCCGCCGTCGGTTGTCGCTGGCTGATGGACCGTTGGGCCGAGCTGCGCTCGCTGTTGGATCAGGGACTGACCTGGCAGTCGGCAGACAAGCTCAGGGCCATTCGACTCTTGGGCCAGCAGCCCCTCGATGTATTTGATCACACCGAAGTCGGCCTGGTGTTCCTCGCCTGTCACACGATCGATTCCACCGGCGGCGAGCTCTTCCATGAGATTGGGGACTCGCTGACCACCGACCAATGGAAGATCGTCAAGGACTTGCTGGCGAATCAGCCATTCGATTGGCTCCGGCCTCGCGATCAAGCCGAGGCGCGTGAGGCGCTGATCCAGATCGTCACGCGGGCCGTCGGACGATTGGAATCAATAGCCGACGCGCATCGGCAACGCGACGACCGCGATGCCGCGTCCGCGCGCGCCGTGCTCGCGTTCGACGACAGTAGGAAGGGCGAGCTGCTTCGGAAGTATGAGTCGAAGTGCCAGCGAGCGCTGTTGCGCGCGGTCGACGATCTCGTCAAGGTGTACCGGGCCGGTAAAGCCGGCAGATCTGCCAGTGCCGCCCTTTCCGTCGGGTCATCGACCAAGTCGGCGGCGGCCGTCGAACACGGAATCGCGCAAAACGAACCCAATTTCGTCTGCGGCGAGATCAGCGAGATCCAGTCGGTCGCGGCCGTCGAACAAGGAATCGCGCAAAACGAACCCAATTTCGTCTGCGGCGAGAACAGCGAGATCCAGTCAGTCGCGGCTGTCGAACCAGGAATCTCGCAAAACGAACCCAATTTCGTCTGTGGCGAGAACAGCGAGATCGAGTCAGCGGCGATCGTCGAACACGGAATCGCGCAAAACGAACCCAATTTCGTGTCCGGAGACGACACGAAAGCGAATATTAAAGACAATCGCAAAGCCAGAATTCGCTTTCGAGAGAATCGGACGCCTCGTTCGAGGCCGAAGGAACGGTGGCGGCGCTGCCGTCGAGGTGATCGGCGTGGGCCGGTGGATGCCGATCAGCGTCGGTCAAGACCAGGATTCATTGCGCCAGGCCGCCGAGGCGGGCGTTCTGTTTCCCCCCTTGCGAAGGAGGAGAGAGTGATTGCGCGCTCCGCATTCCATCGCGCAACAAAAGCTCGCAGTCTCGAAACTCGCTTCGATCACCGTTCAACGCCGACTTTTCATGAGCCAAACTTCGCCGTTGCGGAATCACGTAAACCGACTTGGGTTATTCGGGCAATCTGTAGATCGGTTGCACCGCCGGAACCAACAACTGCTCCGAGCCGCGGACCGATCTGGGACAACGCACCAACGACAAATGCAAAACCAGTCGCTTGCTTCCGACGAATTCGTTCGGCAAGATAGAGAATGCCACGAATACCGATCAGGCAAGGTAGAGAGGGTCTGGGGCGACATGGTCGGCGGGCGGCCGGGTCGTCTCGGAACCGGTTCAAGAGTCGAGCTCGTCAAGGATTTCTGTCCATTCCGATAAATGGCGGCCGGCATCCGTGCCGGTCAACCTTCAGTTGAGGAGACCTTCATGAGTCGCATCATCGCGTGGGGATGGGCCGCGGCGTTGACCGTGTCCTTGATGGCGGCGGACCTGCCAGCCCAGGAACCCGGTTCCGACGGGCCTACCATTGACTTCCAGCAGGTCATCGCGGGGGCGAGGGCCGGCCGAATGGGGCGTGGAGCCCCGAGCCAGTTCCAAGATTTCAACGTGGTCACCCAGGGTGCCGAAAAAATCGATGGGTTGTTTACCCTTCACAAGAAAGGGGACCACCTTTACGCCGAGATCCAGCCCCAGCAGTTCAACCAGACGCTGCTCGTTCCCGTAACCATCGCCCGCGGCCTGGCCATGGCAGGCGTGCCCGTCGGCGATGACGACATGGTATTGATCTTCAAACGAGTGGGTGATCGCATTCAGCTCGTCCGCCGGAACATCCACTTCAAATCGACCGGCTCGTCGCTCGACAAGTCCGTCAAGCAAAACTACACCGACTCGGTCCTGATGGCGCTGCCGATCATCGCGATCAACCAGATGCGGGGCGGCGCGGTCCTCGATCGACTTCTCCGACATCTTCATGACCGACTTCGCCCAGCTCGGCCTGGGCATGGTCGACCGCTCTCGGAGTAGCTGGTCCAAGGTCAAGGGGTTCGCGAACAACATGGAACTGGAGGTCGAGACCACCTTCAGCGGCGGCGGCCGGCGCATGGGCATGATGGGCGGCAGCGACGGCGTGGCCGACCATCGGGGCATCACGTTGGTGATTCACTACAGCCTGATGAAAACGCCCGACTTCGGCTATCACCCTCGCGGCGCCGATGACCGCGTTGGCCACTTCTTGAGCGCCACCAAAGACTTCGGCGTGACCGACCCCGATACGAACTTCGTCCGGCTGGTCAATCGCTGGCGGTTGGAAAAGGCCAACCCCCGCGCCAAGTTGTCGCCGCCCAAGAAACAGATCGTGTGGTACGTCGAGGATACCGTGCCGATCGAGTACCGCCCCTATGTCGAGGAAGGGATCCGCGAGTGGAACAAGGCGTTCGAGAAGATCGGCTTCAAGGACGCGATCGCCGTTCGATGGGAGGAATCCGGTCGCGACGAGTTCGATCCCGAGGATACCAATTACTGCACGTTCCGCTGGATCACCTCGGACGGCGCTTATGCCATGTCCTGCCTCCGCGCCAGCCCGATCACCGGCGAGATGATCGACGGCGACGTCATCTTCGACTCGGCGTTCGTTCGCTACTGGAAACAACAATATGCCCTGTTGTTCGGCAACACCACGGCCGCTAACGGTGAGCAACAGAGCACACCGCTGGCCATCGGTGAGGTGATCAGTCCGATCCTGGCCTCCAAGATGGGCTACGGCCAGCCAGTCTTTCCGGCTTTACCGGGCTTGGATGCTCTCAGCAAGAACACCAACCAGATGGTCGCCGAGATCATTCCCGCCGACCAGAATATCCTCTCATGGCAAGTCGCCAAGAACCTGGCGCGGGGAAGTCGGGGCTTCTGCCAGTTCCAGTCCGGTTTCCAGCACGACTTCGGACTGGCCATGATCGCCCTGGCCGAGACCGCAGGCCGCACCGGCTGCTACCGCCCGCCACGACCGCCACCGGCCACGACCGAGAAGCCGAAGGAAAAGCCGAAGGATAAAGAACCCGAAAAGACCGAGAAAAAGAAGCCCGCACCCAAGGACGAGCTGCCCGAGGAGTTTGTCGGTCAGGCGATCAAGCACATCGTGATGCACGAGGTCGGCCACTCGCTCGGCCTGCGGCATAACTTCAAGGCGAGCACGATGCTGACGGCCGCCCAGCTTCATGACGCCGCGATCACGCGCTCCAAGGGCTTGGTCGGCAGCGTGATGGACTACAGCCCGGTGAACATCGCTCCCAAGGGCAAGAAGCAAGGCGACTACTACTCGACGACGCTCGGCCCCTATGATTACTGGGCGATCGAGTACGCCTATAAGCCGGTCGACGGTGACGAGGCGACCGAACTGAAGAAGATCGCCGCCCGCGCACCCGAACACGACCTGGTTTACGCGACCGACGAAGACGCATTCTTGAACGACGACCCTTACGTCAATCGCTGGGACCTGGGCGCGGATCCGTGTGAGTTCGGCAAGGAGCGAATCGCACTGGCCGCCGACCTTCTCAAGAACCTCGATGACCGGGTCGTCAAGGATGGCGAATCGTGGGCACGGACCCGGCGCGCATTCAGCATCCTGCTGGATCAGTGGGGCGACGGCGCCACGCTTGCCTCGCAGTACATCGGCGGCCAGTCGGTTTCGCGCGACCACAAGGCCGACAAGGACGCACGTGACCCGATCGTGCCCATAGCCGGGGCGAAACAGCGGGAATGCTTGAAGTTCCTCACCGACGCCATCCTCAGCGACAAGTCGTTCCAGTTTTCACCGACCTTGCTCCGCCGGTTGGGCACTGAGCGATGGCTGCATTGGGGCGAAAATACCTTCGCTGGGCCCGGCATCGATATCTCGGTGCTCGAGCGCATTCTGGGAATCCAGAAGATCGTCCTGAGCCATGCCTTGAGCTCCAATACGCTGGCACGGATCGAAAACCAGCAGTTGCAGGCGAACCCGAAGGCCGACCCCCTGCGGATCGACGAGATCTTCCGGTCCTTGACCGACGGAATCTGGTCTGACCTCGACCACCTGCCCAGCGGCAAGGACGAAAAGTTCACCCTGTCGATGATTCGTCGCAACCTCCAGCGCGAGTACCTCCGCCGGCTGAGCGGGATGGTGCTCGGCAGCGGCGGGAGCCCGTACGGCGACTCGATCAGCTTCATCGTCTTCATGCGAGGCGGAAGCGCCTCGGTGCCTGCCGATGCCCGCGCATTGGCACGGCTCCATCTCAAGGAAATCTCCAGCCGAATCAACAAAACGCTGGAGACGACCACCCTCAAGATCGACGACACCACCCGGGCTCATCTTGAAGAGGCTCGGCATCGGATCGCCAAGGTTCTCGAGGCCAATCTCGACGTCAGGGAGCCGTGAGCGGCTCAAGATATGACACCGGCAGTTAGCCACGGATGTAAACACGGATCAAACACGGATAAGAATTAGGACATCAAATTGGTTTGTCGCTTCATCCGCGTTCGATCCGTGTTTAATCCGTGGCTAAGTTCTGCTTCCATTCAGGATCTGGGGGGCGTTGATGATTGACGGGCTTCGATTGATCGGCGCCTTGGCGGTGAGCGTGGCGATTGGTCGCGCTGGCGATCGTGTCGGACGCGGGCGCGCAGGGGACGGCATCCGCACCGCGGCCGGGATTGACCGCCCAGCAGACCAAGGACGCCATCAAGCTCGCCAAGGGCGCGATGACCGAGCTGCGGAAGAAGACGGAAGGGGCGAGCCTGCCCGCCGCCGACGTGCGCGAGTATGTCGTGGGCGTCGAGCTGCTCGTGGACAAGGAGACAACTCCTCCCGCCGCGGATGCAGACGCACCCAAGAACGACGTTCCGGCGGAGAAGGAGAAGGAGACCCAGAAGCAAAAGGAGAAAGCGACTCCGAAAGCCAAAGGCCCGCGGGCCGTGGTCACCTCGTATCGCTATTTTGACGATATCACGGTCTTTTCGATCATCGACCTGGGGACCGGGCGCGTCGTCGACGTCCAGGCCGCCCAGCACCTGCGCACACCGCTTTCTGACGAGGAATTCGCCGACGCCCAAGCTTTGGCGCGTGAGAAAAGCGAGGAAGTGAAACAGCTTTACGAGCGATTCGGCGAGGAGATCCGCGTCGATCCGCAATTCAGCCAGTTCCAGCGTCAAGGACGACCCACGGACCCATCGGGTCGTGCATCTGATTTACCGTGTGGGAAAGCGGGAGCTGAGCTATCCGCGCCCCCAGGTCGACCTGACGACGCGCGAGGTCGAGACACCCGCCCCCGAGCCCCAGCCCAAGGAGCGCCGGCGGCCGCGATGAGACTTCGCCGATCGCTGGCAAATCCCGTCCATTCCGAGCGGGACGCTCAAGAGGGGAATCCGCATGCACGCTGCCGCCGATCCGCAAGGGCGCGTTTCTCGCGCTTTTGGCTCTAGGAGTCCTGTTGCCCGATGCGTCCGCACAGCGCTTCTTCCGGCCGAGGCCCACGCCGGTTGACCCGCCGTCACAAGAAGTGATCGCCGAGTTCCTGATCGGCGAGTCCGGCGGCGTGGAGCCGCGCAAGGGAACGGCCTGGAAGGTTCATTTCACCCGTGGCGTGCACAAAGGTCTTTATATCACCGGTGCCTGGTTCAAACGCGACCTGAGCGAAGATTGGATCAAGGTCTTGAACGACGCCCGCGTGTCCGAGCTGTTCGTCCCCTATCACCAGCACAGTCATACTCGCTTCTTCGACTTGACCAGCTTCTCATTTCCCGATGGCCGAGGTGAAAGCCGAGGATGCGGGTCCGTTCGGCACGTTGATGCCCCCGTTTCAGGGCGACCCCTTCCCCACCGTCGTGAAGGAAGTACGCGACCGTGGCATCGCCTGGAAGGATTCCATCCACGGAGTCCGCCGTGGCCGTGAGCTGGTCATCTGGGGCGGACTCGAGGCGGCGAATTATATGTACCTGATGTCCTACGCCTTCCACGACGACGGTACCATCGCCTTTCGCGTGGGCGCGACCGGCCAGAATCTCCCCGGCCAGCGCTACGAAGCCCATGTGCACAGCGCCCACTGGCGCATCGACATCGACTTGATCGACGGAAAAAAGAACTCGGCGATGCTGATGCGACACATCGAGGACCCTGAGAGTTTCGCCGCGGAGGACCTGAAAGAGCCGTTCAACGGCGGAATCGAAGGGGGCGTCGACTGGAACCCTCGCGAATTCACGATGATCCGTGTCCAGTCCGACAAGAAAAATGCCCGAAATGAGCCGATCTCCTACGACCTGATGCCACTCCGCTACGGCACACCGCGCCACAATGAGCAGTTCACCCGGCATGATCTCTGGGTCAGCCAGTCGCATCCCGACCGGCCCATCGAGTTCCTCTACGCCTACCTGCCGAACATCGTCAAGGACGAGGAAATCATCGAGGAGACCGACATCGTGCTCTGGTGCAACGCGGCGGTCCACCACGAGCCGCGGCACGAGGATGGCATGCCCAACTCCGCGCCACGTTTCTGGCCGGGCGATGACGCCTGGGAGGGCACGGCGCTGGTGATGTGGAGCGGCTTCGACCTGCGACCGCGCAACCTCTTCGACCGAACCCCGTTCTATCCTTACACGCCGCCCCAGCGCCCGGCCCTCAACCGCCAAGGTCAGCCAGGAGCCGAGGAAGCCAACGAACCGGCGCGCGCCACGAGCCGGATACGACAGCCGTCCGCAACCAGCCCTCCGCCAGAAAAACGCCGATGAACCGCTTCACGACGCAGTCTCGATAAGAATCCAGATCGGGAAATGGAGCTCCCTCGTACAGAATCCTGGAGGAACCGGCTCTATCCGGCGATCTCTTTAGCCGTGTCTCGGGTCATTGTCAAAACTGCTGAGATTGGGCTAAGATGAGACACGAGCTGGGCAGGACGATTGCTCGCCTGCGTGCCAACACGTGATCGAGCTTGCAACCTCTGAGGATATGAATCGATGTTCTGCCGATTGAGCGCGATGGCTGTGGTGATGGTACCCGTCATCGCGACTCTGATCCTCTTGGACCAGCAACCTGCGCAGGCGCAGGTGGGCGATTTTGGGGAAAAGGCCCAGCAGCCAGCCACGGTCGACGCGACTCGCCAGAAGGCAAGTACGGATGCGAGCGAGGGTACGTTGGGCCGTGCGGTTCCGGCTCAAAAACCTGGTGTGGATCGTTTCAGCATCGGAAGGCTTCTGTTCCGTGCCAACCCGATGCTCTGGCCGCTGGTGGTCTGCTCGGTGGTGACTCTGGGCTATGTTCTGGAGCGGTTCAATGCCTTGCGACGAGAGCGGGTGATCCCGCACGAATTCGCGGAACGATTCCTCGAACGGTTGTCGAGTGGAAAGCTGGACCGCCAGCGGGCGCTGGAGCTTTGCCGGGCCCATGACAGTCCGGCGGCCCGGATCTTCGCCCTGGTGGTCAACGCCTGGGGACAGCCCGGCGTAACCATCCGGCAAACTTTGAGTTACGACGCCGCGGGTGAACTGATCGAGCTCAAGCGCAATCTTCGCGTCTTGAGCGCGATGTCGACGCTCGGGCCGCTCCTCGGCTTGTTCGGGACGATCATCGGGATCATCCAATCGTTCGATGCGCTGGGCGGGCGCGTCGGGCCGGCCAGGGGAGAAGCCCTCGCGCAAGGCATTAGCTTGGCCTTGGTCGCCACGGCCTTCGGGCTGCTGATCGCGATCGTCGCGGTTGCTTGCTATTACTACTTCCTCAACCGAGTCGATCTCTTGGTTCGCGAGCTGGATGACCGCACGCGGCAAGTCATTGAGCTGGTCGCCAATGAGTCACAGCGGCTCGGGCCTCCGGACCGTCGCCACGTTCCACTTGCTAGCGCTGATCCGAATCGGCACGAGTCGCGCGTCCTTTGACACCGGTCCAGAGGGCCCTCCCGATGCTCGCGAGCCACAATCACGTTGACGAGGTGCCGGTAATCAACATGACGCCGATGGTCGACATCATCCTATGCCTTTTGGTGTTCTTCATGGCAGCCACCCGGCTGTATGATTGGGACGAGAGCGAGTTTGTCGTCCATGTCCCCGAAGTGGCCGAGGCGGCACCCTTGACGGCCGCACCGGACGACTTGATCCTCACCGTGATGAAACGGGGAGTGATCACGGTCGGTGAAACGTCCTACAACCTCGACCAGCTTGTCACCCTACTGCGCGACGCACGAGAGCGTTACGCCAATCAGGGGGTCGTGATCCGGGGCGACGCAACACTGACCTACCAGGGCTTGGCCGACGTTCTGTCAACTTGCGACGAGGCCGGCATCCGCAACGTGCGGCTGCCGGTTTCGAACCCGCGACCGAGAAGCCCCCAGTCCCTGATCACGCGAGTTCCGTTCGCTTCTGTTCTCGTCTCAATCGTTCCCACCCCGCCCAGGCGACCGTGTTCGAGCCTGGGTGTTCCACTGGTCCCTCCGGAGCAACGAATGGCGTCCATTCAGCAGATGCTGCAGACCGTGATTCAGTTTGTGCAGTCCGTCATGCACCTGGATCCCGTGACCCTCAACCAGTACGCCGACTCTTTTGGGCCCTGGCTGTACGTTGGTCTATTCGGGATCATCTTCGCGGAAACGGGACTCGTGGTGACTCCGTTTCTTCCCGGCGACTCGCTCCTATTCGCCATCGGTGCCGTGGCGGCTCATCCGCATTCTCCCATTCAATTAGGACTGATCGCGGTGCTACTCGTTATCGCGGCTGTGCTGGGTGATGCCGTCAACTATATGATCGGCTACGTTGTTGGACCGCGCGTATTCTCTAGAGATAACTCCTGGCTCCTGAACAAGAAGCATCTGCTGCGCGCCATAACTTTTACGAGGAATACGGCGGAATCACGATCATCCTGGCGAGGTTCATCCCGATCGTCCGGACCTTTGCTCCGTTCGTCGCTGGGATCGGCAAAATGAATTACCCACGGTTCGCGCTTTACAACGTGACCGGAGGAACCGTTTGGATTCTCGCATTCCTGCTGGCCGGCTGGTGGTTCGGAGGACAGGAGTACGTTCAGAAGAATTTCGGCTACGTCATCGCTGCGATTATCGTGATCTCGGTCTTACCGGCCGTGTACGAGTATGTGCGGCTGCGCTGGCACCGTCGCCCTCAGGAGTCATGACAGCTTGGATTTCAATTGGCCTTCTGCGCGAGGGCTTTCTCCAGATCGTCGAGAGTGACGGTGTCGAGACCGCCCCCGAGCAGCGCGGAGAGTTGAAGGCCGACCAAGGCTTCGCTCGATCGTTTGCCATCCATGACCAACGCCAGGTAAGGCTCGGCCCCGATCAACACGGCTCGCGGCTTTCCATGCACAGTCAAGACATAGCGAACACTGTGGTTCTCAAGTTCTTTGAGGATGCCGGGTAGATTCTGGTGCAATTCGCGACTTCCGATGATGCGAACGGGAGAGTCCGTGCTCTTGTCCGCCATGAACGCTGGCCTCCGATGGAATTGCGGCAGTTGCGAAGCGAGGACCGAACCTTGGTCGATCGACGATGACGACCGGTCAAGTCATCGCGTTCGACCGCATGAGAACAAGGCCGGAACCAATCCTCCTGCCTCGGCGGGACTGCCTGGATCCCGACGGGCTTCATTCAATGAAAGGGATCGAAATGAGACTCCACGATTCGTCCCTGGCCCGAAAAGCCGTCTATCCCGAGAGTTCGGTAAACCTGACGTGCTTGCCGCTTTTGCGGTCTCACTATCTTACAGGCGACAAACCCAATTGCAAGGGCCCATGTTCTTCCAAGTTTCTTGCGAGGGGAATTGCGCGTCAGGTTTCGAGCATCTGGATGGCGAGTGCGACCGCCTCGCCACCACCGATGCACAGACTGGCGATTCCTCGTTGGCCGCCGGTACGTCGGAGTGCATTGAGCAAGGTCACGAGGATCCGGGCTCCGCTGGCGCCGATCGGGTGTCCCAGCGCCACGGCTCCGCCGTGGATGTTGAGCTTCTCGGGATCGATTTCGAGCTGGCGAGCGGCGATCATCGCCACCACCGCGAATGCCTCGTTGATCTCGAACAGATCAACCTGGTCCACGGTCCAGCCCACGCGATCGAGCAGCTTGCGGATGGCACCGACGGGCGCCGTCGTGAACCATTCCGGCTGTTGACTGAATGTGGCGGAACCGACGATTTCCGCGACCGCTTTGAGCCCAAGGCGTTCGCAACCGACGCGTGAGGCAACCAGAAGGGCGGCCGCTCCATCGCTGATACTGGACGCATTTCCAGCCGTGATCGTTCCCTCGGGACCGAACGCCGGCTTGAGTACACGGAGCTTGGCCTCGTCGAACTTGGCCGGTCCCTCATCGGCAGAGACGAGCGTCGTCGTCCCTCTAACCGACAGCTCGATCGGCACGATCTCATCCGCAAAGAGACCGGCAGCGATCGCGTGTCGAGCTCGAACATGGCTGCGAACCGCGTAGTCGTCCTGCTGCTGGCGGCTGAACCCATACTCCTGTGCGCAACGATCGCCGTACGTCCCCATGGGCTTCTGGCCATAGACGTCCCACAGACCGTCGAGGATCATCGCGTCCAGGAGTTCCCCGTGGCCCATGCGGTAGCCCTCGCGTGCCTTGGTCAAGACATAGGGCGCGCGGGTCATGCTCTCCATGCCGCCGGCGACGATCAAAGCGGCATCGCCCGCTCGGATCGATTGGTCGGCCAGCATGACCGCCTTCAATCCCGAGCCGCAGACCTTGTTGACGGTGAATGCACCTACAGAATCGGGTAATCCCGCGAAAATGGCAGCCTGCCGAGCCGGGTTCTGACCGATCCCGGCGCCGATCACGTTGCCCATGATGACTTCGTTGACTTCGTTACGATCCAGCCCGGTCCGAGCAAGCAGAGCCTTGATACAGGCCGTCCCGAGGAGAGGCGCCGAAACGCTCGCCAGCGCACCGTTCATCGCGCCGATCGGTGTTCTGAAGCCCGCCACGATCAATGAGCGCTCAAGCATTTAGTCTGGAGCCTCCGCCAGGAGAGAGCTTCCGTCCGGATTATTCTAACGACGTCAGTTTGACGTGTAGCTCCTTGAGCTGACGGGCGTCGACGGTTCCCGGCGCACCGGTCATCAGGTCGGTTCCCCTCGCCGTCTTGGGGAACGCGATGCAGTCTCGAATATTGGTCAGTCCGGAGTAGAGCATCACCAAGCGGTCGACCCCCAGCGCGATCCCCCCGTGCGGCGGAGCGCCGTTGCGGAGGGCGCTCAGCAAGAAGCCGAATTTTTCCTGGGTTTCCTCGGGTGTCAGACCCAGGAGTGCAAAGATCTTGGATTGAATCACGTGATCATGGCAGCGGATGGTGCCGCCTCCGCATTCCTCGCCGTTGACGACTAGGTCATAGGCTTGAGCTCGGACCTTCGCCGGTTCGGAGTCGAGCAAGGGGAGATCCTCGAACAAGGGCATTGTGAACGGGTGGTGCTCGGCGGCAAACCGACCCTCCTCGGCATCCCACGCCAGCAGCGGGAACCGGACGATCCAGGAGTAATGGAATGCTTTCGGATCGTATAGCTCGAGCTCGCCCGCGAGCCGGCTCCGAAGGCTCGATAGCGCCTGGCTGCTCACCGCCTGCGAGGCCGCGACGATCAAGATCAGGTCGCCCGGCTTGGCCGCGAATCGCTCCCGAAGCTGCTGCTGGAGATCGGCCGGGAAGAACTTCGCGGTCGGACCAGTTAACGTGTCGGCCTCGACCTTGAGCCAGACCAGGCCCTTTGCACCCATTCCGGCGATGAACTCGGTCAATCCATCGAGGTCCTTCCGGCTATACTCTCCGCCACCGCCCGGTGCGCAGATGCCTCGGATCCGGTGGCCGAGCTCCTTGGCCTGCTGAAAGACCTTGAAGTCGGTTAATTCGGCGATGTCGGCGACGTCTTTCAACTCCAGCCCGTAACGAAGGTCGGGCCGGTCGGTGCCGAAGCGTTCCATCACGTCGTGGTAATCGAGCCTCGGCAACGGGAGGTCGATGTTCTGGCCCCCAAACTCCCTGGCCATCGCGTGCACCAGGATCTCCATTGTCGAGGTGACGTCGTGGTCGTCGACGAACGACATCTCGACGTCGAGCTGGGTGAATTCCGGCTGGCGGTTGGCGCGAAAGTCCTCGTCGCGGAAGCAGCGGGCGATCTGAAAATAACGGTCGAAGCCAGATACCATCAAAAGCTGCTTGTAAATCTGCGGAGACTGCGGCAGCGCGTAGAAATGGCCGGCGTGGAGCCGGCTGGCGACCAGGAAGTCGCGCGCCCCTTCCGGGGTACTCCGACCCAGGATTGGCGTCTCGACCTCGATGAAGCCGAGATCCGACATCGTGCGCCGCATGAGCTGAGCCAGGCGGTGGCGAAGGATGAAAATCTCGTGCATGGCGGGCCGGCGCAGATCGAGATAACGATAGGTCAGACGAAGCTCTTCGTTGGGCTCGGGCCCATGCATCTCGAACGGTGGAGTCGGCGTGGCGTTGTAGACGACCAGGTCACGAGCACGGACTTCGATTCCGCCGGTCTTGAGCTTGGGGTTCTCCTTGCCGGGCAGTCGCGGGGCCACGACGCCCTTGATCCCGACGACATATTCGTTGCGCAGCTCGCGGCCGCGGGCCTGGAGATCCTGCCCGGCTTCGGGCTCGAAGACGACCTGCGTGAGCCCGTAGCGGTCGCGGAGATCGATGAACAACAGACCGCCGAAATCGCGCCAGGAGTCGACCCAGCCGTTCAGAACGACGTCTTTACCGACCAGGTCAGGCGTCAATTCGCCGCAAGTGTGAGTTCGTTTCAACAACATGGAAGAATTCGTTCAATCTCTGAGAAATAAGGAAATCGATTCAGGCGGCGAGTCCTTCGCCGCCCCGCAAACAGGCAGCGACCACCGCCATCCAGACCGCAAGTACAAGACCAACGTTGTTAATGTAGTATCGCGTATGATCGATGCCGACAACCGTATCGTCCAATCGAAGAAACTGCCAGGTTTCTCCCGTGGTCACGCAGCCGAAGATAGGGCCGGTGTTGCTGCCCGCGCGTTCATTAAATATGCGGGCCCCCACCATCTGTGCGACACATTGCCCAAGGCCAGCCTCAATGTCGTTCTTTTTCGCTTCGACGATTGTGACCAGAGGGCTCTCTAACATGGGCAGCGGTCGGGGATGCACCCAGGATGAAGTCGCACTCCCCGACCAATCCCTTCTCCGGCATGACGTCCAGTCGCTGTCCCGAATAGATCGTAAACGAGTCGTGGCTAAGGTCGCGAGCGGTGAGTAAAACCGGGCCGACGATGAACTCGCTTCGGGCCTTCTCGCTGACAAAGGCCAGTTCCAGACCCCGCTCTAACGCTACAGTCAGCCACTCGGGAACTGGCAATGGCGTGAGCGCGGGGAACAGGTCGAGCATTCGGATCGTGACCCCCAACAACTTCTTAACTTGATCCAGGGTGAAGTCACTATAGGCCATGACGGACTCGCTTGCCGCGACTGAATGATCAACCAAAACGTCGTCAAAACGAGTCGGTTTTTTAAGTGGGCCGAGACTCTCCACCTATCGGTTACCATACCCCCCTGCTTCGAAAACCGTCAAGGCACCGAAGATCCGGACACCCTTGCAGTCGATCGGGTTCATCGCGGGCGACGGTCGCTGTCGCGTATGATCGAGACAAGGCACTGGATCGGTCGATGTCGCCGTTTTCAAGAATTGGACACGGATGAAGTTTGACGCCGCCCGGGTAACCGGGATGATCGAGAAGCTGGCTGCTCCCCAGTATCAGGGACAGGATGGCGAAGCAACCGTCGCGGACTTCGTCGCTCAGCAATTCACAGAAATAGGGTTGGCCGTCGAGCGTCGAGAAGTGGTCGGCTCGCGATTTCCCCAGCGTGTGGCGCCTTGGGTCGGCTGGCTCGTTTATGGAGCGTTGATCACGGCGAGCTACCTCATGCTCTTTTCCAACCATCCCCTGTTCATGGGCGTCGCGATCGTTCTGCGCCTCGTTGGGCGTGTGTGGTTAGGCGCAGTGCTTCACAATCGGATCCGTATTGGCCGCCGAAGACCACCACTCCAAACGGCTCCGCTGGTGATTGCTTCAATCCCTAGCGAGTCTTGTCCGCAGATCCGAGTCGTCTTTCAAGCTGTTGTAGGAGGACTTCAGACCGATTTTTTTCAGTCGTTGCGCCTGGACCGCCGTTGGATCGCGATGAGTTTACATTTCTGTTTTCTGATGGCAGCCGTGGGGCAAGCAGGCATTCGACCGGAAGGAATTCAACTCGCACCGGTCGACTCCGCCCTTTTTGCGATGATCTGGATTGAGATCGTTTGTGTTCTTCTGTGGGAATATCGCGGGTCGCGATCGGCGAAAGCATCACAAACGGA
Source organism: uncultured Planctomycetota bacterium (assembly GCA_963779785.1). Lineage (GTDB taxonomy): Bacteria > Planctomycetota > Planctomycetia > Isosphaerales > Isosphaeraceae > CAVRFS01. The sequence goes on along the minus strand of CAWAAW010000029.1, from coordinate 274,528 downwards.
TCGACGGGGCCTATCGGTCTTGCTGGAGCTGGCGCGGACCTGGCCGCGTACCCGGTCGAACCAGGTCGAGGCTGTTTTCGTGGCCGCTGGTGGACAACGACTCGACTACGCCGGATCCCGCGAGGTCGTTCGTTTGCTCAAATCGGAATGGTCGTCCAAGCCCACGTTTCTGGTCCTTTTCTTTGCTCCCGGTGCCGGCGGCGAAATACTCGCTGTCGAAGGCCCTCAATCTCATTTTGGATCGAAGAAACTGATCGACGACGCGGCGAAAAGCCTCTGGATTCCGATTCGGCGCACGGACTCATGGGCGATCGCTCCGTTTTGGCCCATCGCATCCGCCTGGATTGGTGGGTCCATTGCAATCATCGGCTCGAATCTGAACGCACCCGCCGACGCTCCGGTCGATCCGCAAGTCCTGCACAGAGCCATCCAACTGTCGTCCGAGATCGCGCTGCGATGGGCCAAGAACCAACAAAAGCCAACCGATTCCTAGACGCGACCGTTGCATCAGGCGTTCTGCAACGCGACCATCGAAGTGTCACGAATCCTCGTCAAACAGCGAACTTTCGGCGCCGGTGGAGAGACATCCGTGAGACATCTGGGCAAGTGGTCGTGGTTTAAGGCATTCGTTGTCATCGGGATGGTGGCCGGGCCCGCGCGTGCGGTCTGCCGGAGGCGGCTCCGTCGTCGTTGGGTTTCGATGGCGAACGACTGAAGAAGATCGATGCCGCGATCGACCGGGCGATCGAGCTGAAGCAGGTTCCCGGCGCGGTCGTTCTGGTCGGCCGGCGGGGGGCGATCGCCTATGCGCACGCGGCGGGCCGGCGCGTTGTAGGACCTGTCCCAGAAGCGTTGACGCGCGACACGATCTTTGACATGGCATCCTTGACCAAGCCGATTGCCACCGCCACGTCGGTCATGATCCTGATCGAGGAGGGCAAGTTGCGGCTGTCCGATCGGGTCGTTCGCTTCCTCCCCGAGTTTGACAACCACGGTAAAGGCGCGATCACGATCGAGCAGCTTCTGCGGCATCGCGCGGGCTTCGTGCCGGATAATCCTCTGGCGGATTACCAGCAGGGGCCCGACGCGGCCTGGAAGCGGATCGCCGAGCTCGACCTTGTCTCAAAGCCCGGCGAGCGATTCAGCTACTCTGACGTGGGTTTCGAGATCCTGGGCAGACTGGTGGAACGAATCAGTGGCCGAAAGCTCGACGAGTTCGCCAAGGAGCGCATCTTCGATCCGACTGGCAATGAAAGACACGCATTACCGCCCGTTGCAAGTCGACCAGTCGATCCCCGCCGGCAGGATCGCGCCGACCGAGCGTGAGTCGTCCAAAGGACCGATGCTCCGGGGCGTTGTCCACGACCCTCGGGCTCGGGCCCTCGGAGGTGTGGCTGGCCACGCGGGACTATTTTCGACGGCTGACGATGTGGCGATCTTCGCCCAGACCATCTTGAACGGCGGAGTCGGGCCCAACGGCCGCCGCGTGTTGTCGCCGTTGGCGGTGCGGGCCATGATCGACGCCTCCACCACGCCTCCGGGACAGCGGAGAGGGCTGGGCTGGGACATTCAAACCAGTTACAGCACCCTCGCGGAACGCTGTTCGGGTCAAGCAGCTTCGGCCACACCGGCTTCACCGGCACGACGTCTCTGGATCGATCCGGAGACCGAGACGTTTGTCGTCATCCTGACTAGCCGGCTGCACCCCGACGGCAAAGCCCCCTCCCCGACGGCATTCCGCGCGGAAGTAGCCACCCTTGCGGCGGCGGCGATCACGGATGCCTCGATCCGACCGTCGTCAGCTCTGGGGCCAACCGAGCCGGCGTCAACCGCGAGCAGTGCACCTCTTGGAGCCGCGGTCAATCGGGTGCGATGTGGGATCGACGTCCTCGTCGAGGACGGTTTTCGGCCGTTGCGGAACCTGAAAATCGGGCTGGTGACCAACCACACCGGCCGCACGCGTGACGGCAAGTCGACCATCGACGTCTTGTTTCGCGCACCGGGAGTGACCCTCGTCCGGCTGTTCAGTCCCGAGCACGGTATTCGTGGAGAGCTCGACGCCAAGGTGCCCGATACTCAGGACGAGGCGACCGGTCTGCGGATTGTCAGCCTGTATGGACAGGACCGTAAGCCACGCGCTCAAGACCTCGAAGGGTTGGACGCATTGGTGTACGACATCCAGGACGTCGGCGCGCGGTTCTACACCTACATCAGCACGTTGGGGCTGGTGATGGAAGCGGCCAAGGAGAGCGGCAAGAAGGTGTTTGTGCTCGATCGACCCAATCCGATCGGAGGACTGGCTGTCGCCGGGCCGGTGCGAGACGATGAGCTCTCATCTTTTATCGCTTATCACACGCTTCCGGTCCGGCATGGAATGACGGTCGGGGAGCTCGCGCTTCTGTACAACACGGAGCGAAAGATTGGGGTCTCACTCGAAGTGGTTCGCTGTCGCGGATGGAGGCGGGACGAGCTTTTTGATCGCACCGGACTGGTCTGGGTCAATCCCTCGCCGAACATGCGCAGCTTGACCGAGGCATTGCTCTATCCGGGAGTCGGCATGCTGGAAGCGACCAACCTGGCGACCGGACGGGGCACGGACACGCCCTTCGAGAGAGGTGGGTGCACCCTGGATCGACCCGCCGGCGTTCGCGGCCGCGCTCAATGCCTCGCCAGGACCCGGCGTTCGTTTCATCCCGATCTTCTTCACGCCCAGCCAGCGCCAGTATGCCGGCCAGCGTTGCGGCGGCGTCCAGATCGTGATCACCAACTGGGCCGGAGTTCGACCCGTTGAGGCTCGGCATCACTCTGGCAGTGCGGTTGAGGTCGCTCTATCCCAAGGAGTGGCAGCCCGACGGTCTGCTTCGATTGATCGCCGACCGGGCCACCTATCAAGACATCCTCGACGGCAAGGGAGTCGATGCCATCATGGAGCGCTGGAACGCCGAGCTTCTGGACTTCCAGAAGGTTCGGTCGCGCTATCTGCTTTATTGACCCGCCTGTTGATCGGTCATTGGATCGGATCATCGACCGCGGGCTGAGACATCGGCGCGGCGAACCCTTGCGCCGGGCTGCACGTGAGGCGGGTCTGTCGGCGGGTCCTCGTCGCGGTATTCATTCTTGACCCAGCCTCGAAACCGCTCCGGGTCATGGGTCAACTGATGCGACTTCAACCATGCGGCGTACTCGTCAATCGGTTCGTGAAGGTGTTCACTCCCGCCGTACGGGATGTGGCCGAACTCGACGGAGAACGCCAGTCGAGCCTGCTCCGGGGCCTCTCGTCGGCCGCACCAGGCAATACACCGCCGATGCCAGACCCGTCCGATCAGCACCCGACTTGCAGTGGATCAAGAGCGGATAGGGACAGTCCTGAAATATGTCGATCAACTTGAGCAGCTCGTGCCGTCTGGGCCGGCGGGTTGCGCTGAGCGGTAAATCGTAGAACGCGAGACCGTTGGCCTCGGCCGTCGATACCTCGGCTTCGTACCACCAATCCGCCTGGCTACCGGCGCGCAGATTCAGAATCGACTTGAGCTGGTAGTCGCGGATCAATCGGCCGAGCTCGGTCGTTGGTTGCGCCGAACGAAACACGCGTCCAGGGTCGACGACCCCGCGATTGCCTTGAAACAGAGGGCGACGAAAAACCCAGCACAAACCGACCGCGCAAGCGAGCGCCAGAACGATCGAAGCCATTCCAAGGTGCCATCGCGCCCTTGAGAGGCCGTTGCGAGCCAACGCGGGTTGCTCCGAGACCGAATTCCTTACCAATGGCGATTCCTTTCGTGACGAAAGAAGAAATAACCATAAATCGCCATCGACGTCCACCAGGATTTTCTCGGCAGCCGACCTGCGGTTGCAATACGATCAGAGTCACCTTTCGCAGAGCGAACGGTGACATTGGTCGAGATGCGCGTGGCAAATCTTGGGCGACCGGGACATCGCAAGGAAGTGATCAAACAGAAAACCGAGCCGCTCCCTCCAATCAGCGGAGGAGGCGGCTCGGATTATTACGATCCCGTTTTACGTCGCAGGCCGTCACGAGTCCAACGTCTGGCGCGATCCGTTCAGATTATCTCGCTCCAGGCTCGAGCGGTAGGCTGGTGATTGGCCCGCGAGCAGCTCCCGCCGCTCCGCCTGGAGATGCCGGGAGTCCGGCAAACTTGACAGACCGGATGGTAAAGGCCGTCTGCAAGGTTGTACTCAAGACGGACTGAACGGGTGCGACCAGCCGGTCGAGGAAGATCGTGAACCGGACGATTGGGTCTCGATAAACGATCAGTCGGTCACCCGGCATCATTTGATAGTTGGTGGACGGATCGCCGCCGCTGGTGATAGCGGCCAGGTTGACCGGCAACACCTGTTCGCAACACGCGCCGGGGGAGCCGGTCTCACCAGGCGAATATTCTGTGGTGCCGCCGTGGGCGTCAGGCCGCCGGCAAATTGGAGGGCATCAAGGACGGTCTCGTTGCCCGTGATACTCAACCGTCCGGTGATCAGCACGTCCCCAAGCACATAATAATATTTACTATTATAAGCTGTCACATCGATAAAGACGGTGATGGAGTCCTTAGGTTCGATCAGAACCGGCTTCCCGCTTTTATCGAGTTTCGGCTCTCCCGTTTCGGGGTCGATGTCAACCAGCCCGAGAGCCTGGTCGGTGAGGTACTTGCGTAGGTGTAGGACGATCTTTTCCTTGGCTTCCGTAAGCGTGAGACCGGCAACGTAGACTTCGCCATAGAAACCCAGCGTGATCTTGCCGTCAGGTCTGATCAGCCGCTCTCCCGAGATCGGTCGACCCGGCAATGCCTCGAGCACTTCGACCAAGAGCAGGTCCGGTGCCTCGAGAACATAATCGGGCATGGAGACTTTCTGTAACTCCTTGGGGATGTTGGTATTGGCGATCTTTTCTTCGGGTGTTCGAACCGTCTGGCAGCCACACGCAGCAATCAATGCCAGAGATGCCAGCCAGCCGGCCCGTCGGTAGACATTCCTCACGCGATTCATGCGACACATCCTCCCGGCGTTCCGACATTGGCCGAACAGGCAACCGGACAGACGAAACAGATTCGGCTTCCGGAAACGATCCAGGACGACCTCTTTCACAGCCGTACGCAGCCTGTTCTTCTTCGCCTCACTCCGACAACAGCCGACTGACCCCCTTACGCACGGAACGGATCAGTCTTGACACGACATACAATCGGCACAATCCCTCGCTCGCTCAAATCCAATAGAGACGGTTTCTTGTTAATGCGGCGCTTGAGGGTAGTGGCTACTCGGACGGTTATAGAACATTCGAGGCTTATTGCTGACGATCGTCGTCCGATTAAAGTAACTGCGCCGCCAGTCCCGCCGGCTGCGAGACGGTTCGGTGCGTTTGGGAATCCTCGGCCTTCCCCGTCTTGGAATGCGACTGACCCTTCGGCCCAGGTCGCACTCCGCTCAACTGACCCGAGCCAATCCCTCCCATCTGCTGATTGGCCATCATCATCAAGCCCAACTGATTCGTTGCCATCCCGCTCAGTCCACCCCCAGTTGTCATCCCTGTCCCGCTCTGCATGGGGAACATGCTGCTATATATGAAGGGAGCAGCCATGGGATTGTTAAACATGTTGCTCGACTGAGTTCCGCTCGTTCCCAGAGCGGCGGCGTCCGTCGGACTCAATCCCGACGTGTTACCCATATACATCGGGAAGGGAAAAGGCAGAATCTGTGGACTATAGGCCGAAGCCGCTGAAGAAGTCTGAGCGTTGACCCCCGTGCAACTCAATATCCCGACGACGCCCGCCGCCACGGCGCAGGCCAATCTGACTCGTGAGCCACTCATTGTCCAAAGACTCCAAAGAATGAAACGGCACGACACAAGGCGAGAGTCCGGATCGGGAGACGGAGCTCCCTCCTAGAAAACCAGGAGGAACCTGCTCTGCCCGGCGATCTCTCTAGCCATGTCTCGGGTCGTTGAAGAAACAAGGGATGAAGGATGCAAAGAGAACCTAACTGGACGAACGAAAACTGTGGGATCGGCCCAGCCTCATGGCATCAATCGACCTTTATCCTCGCCCCCTTTCGTGATCGCCTTTCGACCGATTGGCCGTTCGTTTTCGCATGTTCCATAGTTTCGACCTGGAAGTTGGTGGGAGAACACTCAAAAGTCGCACAAGCCGAAAATACCTCGCATCCGTCAATTGCGTAAAACCCGGAGTATCGCCGTTTTCTCCATTTTCACTGGAGTACGGTGTTCGTGTGACCCGATCGAACCAAGCAGGGTCGATTGAGTAGCTGGGACAGTCTCCACCCAGTGATTTCGGAGACGAACCAAAGTCAACCGCGACCGGACGAGGCAAGGATGCGAACGAACTCTCGGAGGAGAGACCAGGGGCTGGCTCTGGCGGTGTTGACCGTCGTATTGAGCCTGCCCGACCTGGCTTGGGCCCAGCAGAGCGGCTTATTCCCACTGGCCCCGATCAAACGGCAGCGGGTTCCTTGTGACCAGGAAGACCCGATCTATAAAACGTACAAGCATCAGTACTTCGGTTATCATCCCACGTGCTGGCGCCCGTTCCCGAAGGGTTGGGGCTGCCCGAGTTCCGAGGTGGCGAGCAAGGAGAAGTCACTCAAAGAGATCCCGCTTGGCCCCAGACCCGCTCCGGGTGAAGGGCAGCCGACCACGCCGGACGTGCAGCCGATGAGCCCGGTGGGCCAGATATGCGGCCGGCCGTGCCGACTCTACCCGAGGGTGGACGCTCACCGTTCGAGCTCGACAAGCCTACTGATGCCGGGTGCAGCGCCCGCGACGCCCGGTAGACGACAACCCGCACCCACGGGACCGGGCAATGTTGACCCATTCATCGATCAACCGGCACCTGGAACCGGGCAGGGCAGCCGCGCGGCGATGCTTCCTCGCCAAACCATTGCTCCTCCTCTGTCGGGCAATGATGTGCCGGACCTATCCGCGCCGGCCGATCAGCCTCGCCGAAGCCACGGTACTGCGTTTGGCGCATCGCGAGGATGAGGACCAGCCGGCTCCGGGAGAAACCGGGGATGCTCCGCTTCTGGCGCTGCCGGACATCGCTGTGCCGGCCCTGGACCCATCCGGCTCGGCCAGCACCCGCCAATACCGCATCGAATTCAGCGACCACCGGGGCGTCTCCCGCTCCGCGACGCGGCCTGATCAGCGGTTTCTTCAATAACCTGGGTTGGAACTGGACTCGCCGCTGATCCGTTCAACGCTGTTTCAAGCCGTCCTCAGCACGAGAGTTCTCCAAGGGTCGCTTTAGCGAAGAGACCTTTCGGGAGCTCTCGTCGCGCGCTTGTGCCCTGGACGATGAGCCCTGTTTTACTCGCGACGTGCGCAAACTGATGCAACGGAACGTAGATCTTGTCACAATGATCCAAGGCGGACCGCCATCAATAAAGGGCATGGTTCAACAACTCAGGTCCTCTGGTAGCACGTTTTTGGAGTCGTCAACCCCATCATACTAGCCCGAAGCGTAAGCGAGGGTTGGAGTTCGCCTCGCTTGCGCTTCGGGCTAGTATGGCCCGAATGATAGCCGACTTTGAACCACGCCAATAAGAGGGTGGGAACGAACGAACATCCCGTTGACCGGTCCGGCTTTCGCTCGAGTCTCGTCCATCTGAGTAACAAGGCATGCAGGCGACCCTCCACCATTTACGCGACCGTGGCGATCCTGGTCCTGGGGATCGGTCTGGCGGCCTGGCTGGTCAGTTCCGTGACCGAGCTCCACGACCGGTTCTCGCGACACTCGACGGCCCTGGGTTTGACGTTTCTGGCCATCCTGGTCGTCTCTACTCGCCGTCCTCACCGTCTTCGTCGGCCGGCTGGTCTGGCAGGCGAGGTCCGTCGTGCACGAGAAGGATGCGCGGGCGCCCGACGACATGATCCAGGCCGCGGCCGTCCAGGAGCAGCAGGCCGAGGGAATGATTCGTCAGGTCGGCAACGAGTCAGCCAGGACCGAGTTGAACCAGGAATTGAGCGAGCTCCGGGCCGGACATCAGCGCCGGGAGTTCCACGTCGTCGTCTTCGGCACGGGCTCTGCCGGCAAGACCTCGCTGATCAACGCGCTCCTGGGACGAGACGCCGGCAAGACCGAGGCGGTCATGGGAACGACTCGAAAGGGCGAGAATTACACCTATGCGATGGAAGGCGTCGAAGGCACCGTGTACTTGACCGACACCCCCGGATTGTCCGAGATCGGTTCTGGCGGCGCCGAGCGCGAACACGATGCGCGCGACCTGGCCGCCCGCGCCGATCTCCTGGTTTTTGTTCTCGATCACGACTTGATCCGAACCGAGTTTGAACCGCTGGCGGCCCTGGTTCGCCAGGGAAAGCGATCGGTGGTGGTTCTGAACAAGACCGACCGGCTTACCGAAGCCGATCGCGATGCCATCCTGGCCAAACTTCGGGAACGCCTCCGCGGACTGGTGGCGGCCGACAGCGTCGTGGCCTGCGCGGCCGCGCCACGGCCACTGGCTGTCCGAGTCCAGCGCCCCGATGGCTCGATCGAGACGACCCTCGAGGCCCAGCCTCCCGAACTCGCACCCCTGCGGGCCAGGATCGCCGAGATCGTTCAACGTGAGGGAGAGACATTGCGCGCGGGCAATCTCTTGCTCCGCGCCCACTTGTTGAGTCGCAAAGCCCAGGACCAGCTCGCAAAGGAGCGCGATCTTCGGGCGAGGGACGTGATCGAGAAGTTTCAGTGGATCACGGCCGGCACCGTTTTCGCCAATCCGTTCCCGGCGCTGGAGTTACTCGCCAACGGGGCGGTCCAGTTCCAGATGATCTCGGAGCTGGCCGGCGTTTACGGCGTGCAGCTCTCGACGACGCATGTCCGAATGATCGGCGGCCAGATGATCCAGATGCTCTTGAAGCTCGGCCTGGTCGAGACAGCCACGGCGCTCATCGCCGGCCTCTTCAAGTCGACCCTGGTCGGTTACGCGGCCGCCGGAGCCGTTCAAGGCGTCTCGATGGCCTATCTCACTCATATCTCGGGAGAAGCGTTCGTCGAATATTTCAGCCGCGGACAGAACTGGGGCGACGGCGGCATGCAAGCCGCCCTGATCCGCCAGTTCGACCTCACCAGCCGCACCGAGTTCCTCCAAGAATTCGCCAAGCAAGCGGTAAAACGGGTCTCCCACAAATTCCTGCAAGGAATGACCAATCACCCCGAACAACCTCCCGTCAAGAAATGACGAAGCTCCCGGGGGCAAGCACCATGCCGGACGCTCGAGCACCATTCCCGCGACTGTTCCCGCCGCTGTCGCAAACGATCGCTGGGGTCGGACGTGCCATTGCGCGAAGGTCGAACCACTTGCGTGGAGATCCTGAATGGCTGCTTCTCACAGATCGATGAGTGGGAGCCCAAGGTTCACGCCTGGGTCGTGCATTGACAGAGAAGGATCGCTTCGACAGGCGCGTGCCCTCGATGAGGAATTGAAAGCCGGCAAGGATCGTGGCCCGCTTCACGGCATTCCGATTGGCATCAAGGACATCATCGACGTGGCCGGACTGCCGACCGCCTGCGGCTCGAAGCGATGGGCCGAGACATTCGCCGACGACTGACGCCGAGGTCGTTGACTTAGACTTCGTGAAGCCGGCGCCGTGCATCATGGGAAAGACGGTCACGACGGCCTACGCATCGCTCGATCCATCGATCACTCGCAATCCCTGGAACCTCGAGCGCACGCCGGGAGGATCTTCGAGCGGCTCGGCCGCGGCCGTGGCCACTGGCATGTGCCTTGGGGCGACTCGGCAGCCAGACGGGCGGCTCGATCACCCGGCCCGCGTCGTTTTGCGGCGTGGCGGGGATGAAGCCGACGCTGCACATGATCAACTCCACTCGGCGTCTTCCCGCTGGCCCCGAGCATGGACCATGTTGGTCCGATCGCACGAACTGTCGATGACCTGCGGCTCTTGTTTCGCGAGATCATGATCTGATCGCCGTCGAAGAAGGAGAAGCGCGACGATGGTCCGCATCACGGAGAAGGTCCACCTCGGCTCGGCCGCTTGCGAGGATATTTCGATCGCCGAGCCGATCCGGTCGTGAGATCGGCCGTCGACGAAGCAGTCCGTACCCTCGAGGCACAGGGTGCGACAGTCATCGAGTTCGATGATCCGGTCGATTTCGAACAAATTCTCGCGGATCACGGCGAAGGATCGTCGTCGCCGAGGCAACGTCGACTCCACTCAGACCGGCTCGACGAATTTCCCGATGACTATCCTCCACGGATCCGGGGTCAGATCCTGGAAGGGCGATCGCCTGTCGGCATTGGAATACTTGCAGAGCCAAGGCGGCGATGGCCGAGCAGGACTGGCGAATCGCAGCAGGTCTCTCATGAGCGAAAAGCTCGACGCTTTGATCACGCCCGCGACGGTCACCACGGCCCCTGATCGATCGTCGACCGGCGACCCGGCATTCAACGCACCCTGGAGCTATACCGGTCTCCCCACGGTCTCGTTCCCGATCGGCCTCGCACCCGATGGCTTACCGGTCGCGATCCAGCTCATCGGGTCGCACATCGACGATCTCGAACTCTTGCTCGTTGCCGAGTGGTGCGAACAAGCAATCCGAACTTCGCGACAGTGATGTGAAAGGCTCATCCCAATGCCCGACGACGAGCTCACCAAATTGCTCGATCAACTGGATAGTCACGTCGACGACAAGGACGAGACGGTCGAGCGCGCGCGGGAAAGCCTCGAGTCCACTCTTCGAGCCTCAAGTTGACACCCGAGGAAGAGACAGCCCTCGCCCACGAGCTCAACCAGTTGCGCGACCTGAGCAAAAAACTCGATGATACCAAGATCGAGATCGCCGCGTTTGGAATGGTCAGCCGGGGCAAGTCGTCGGTCTTGAACGCACTTGTGGGCCAGGACGTCTTCCAGGTCGGCGCGACCCACGGCACGACGGTCGTCAGGTCTGCCCAGCGCTGGCAGCAGGAGTCCGCCGAGCGGCCCGGATTGGAAGGAGCCCAGCTTGTCTTGGTCGACACGCCGGGCATCGACGAGGTTGGCGGCGAGGTCCGCGAGGCCCTGGCGCACGACGTCGCCCGCCACGCCGATCTGATCCTGTTCGTCGTCTCCGGCGACATGCAGCGTAGGGAGATCGAAGCCCTCAAGGAGCTTCGTGAAGCCCAGAAACCCATCATCCTCGTCTTCAACCAGATCGACCGCTATCCCGATGTCGACCGCGACCAGATCTATTCCAAGATCAAGGACGAGCGAGTCAAGCATCTGATCCGTCCCGACGATGTGGTCATGACGGCGGCCCGGCCCGATCCGTTCAAGGTCAAGATCGAGCTCCCCGACGGCACGTCCCGGATCGAGTGGGAACGCCCCGCGCCTTTGATCGAGCCGCTCAAGGTCCGCATCCTCGACGTGCTCGAGCGCGAGGGGAAAGCGCTGGTGGCCTTGAATACGCTCTTGATCGCCGGCGATCTGCACTCGGAGATCGTGGCTCGCAAGGTTCGCATCCGCGATGACGTCGCGAACCGGCTCATCTGGAACTACGCGCTGGCAACCGGGGCGGCCGTCGCCCTCAACCCGATCCCGATCGTCGACATCGCCGGTGGTCTGGCCGTCGACGTGGGAATGATCGTCGCGCTGAGCAAGGTTTACGGCATCCCCTTGACCCGGCGGACGGCCGCCAGTTTGATCCGCGATATGATGCTGGTCTTGGGTGCCATGGGAGCGGTCGGCATCGTCAGCCGGCTCATCGGCAGTGGGATCAAGTCATCGCTCGCCGGGCTCACCGTCTTGAGCGGCGGCCTGGCCGCTCCCTTGACCGCCCTGGGTTACGGTGTGTTCGGGCTGGCCCAGGCCGCGACCGCCGCCTCGACGTCGTATGTCCTCGGCCAGGGCGCCAAGACCTACCTCCGCCAGGGCTGCCAGTGGGGCCCTCGCGGAATCAAAACGGTCATCCAGCAGATCCTCTCCGAGGCCAAGGCCGACTCGGTCATCGATCGACTTCGTGATGACCTCAAGACCCGCTTGAAATCGTGATTCACGGCATCGCCAGACGTAAACGTTAGGCTTCTCCTTCGCTATAGCCTACGCGGCCATAGAGCGGTTTTCCGATGAGTTGCACACGACCCATGCTAGCCCGACGCGCGAGCGAGGGGAGCGGCTGTGCGTCTGGCGCACGGCCTAGCCCAGCGTCCCTCGCTTTCGCACAGTCGGGCTAGTATCATCTCCACATCGCGGCTTACTTGTGCGCAACTCGCGTGTTAACCGCTCAAAGTGAGACATCATGCCGCCGAATGCCGGGCTGGTAACGGTCTCTCGGGTTGTGCAGGGGATTCCGGTTGCGCCAACGGATTCCGGCGGACGAAAGGCTCGCCGAGCAGCCGAAGATGCCGATCCACGACGCTTGAAGAGCGCACACACTTTGCAGGGTCGAAAAACAGCCATTCGGCTACATCTGATGACAGGCCTGGAACTTACGTGTGACACAGGTATAATCGGAACCGCGGCGATCTGCCGTAACGTTCTGCTTCCCTTGTGGTTATGTGTGACACAGGCATAATCGTTAAATTTGGTAATCCGAAGGGGTTTCTGACATATCTCCCTGTAAGCCAAGAAGTTACGTGTGACACAGGAATAATCGACAAAATCCGACCCGAGAGCGTGCTTTTCCGTATCTCGTTATCGACAAATGAGTTAAATGTGACACAGGAATAATCATTACATTTGTCTGATCCATAAGACGCTACTGGAGTTGGAGTTAGGTGTGGCGCCCGTATAACCGGACATCCCGGGCGTCGCCAACGGGATGCGACTCGCTTTGCGTGGCCGCTCGAAAGTCGCGCATATGCCTTGAGCGAGGGCGCGGGCGGCGACGACCGATGCCGGCCGTTCGATCGGATGGTCGCACTCAAAAGGCGTGATGGCTAATACGGCTCGCGCAAGCAAAGGCGCTCGTTAGGTCCCCAGGGTCGCGGAATGTCTGAGTTGAGCCCGCATGCGGTATGAAGAACCTCCAAACGCTGGGTTCGACTTTTCACCGCGCCAGCATTACCCTGGGGTGATGAAAAGTTCGTCTTGCACAAGCCTTGTCTTCATCCGGATTCCGTTGCGCGTCGTCCCCCCTTGAGAAGGGGGGGCAGGGGGGGTATCCCCGCGTAACCACAGCCTGGTGCGCGGTTCGGGGACGGCTGTCCTCCGCGAATTTTCGCATCGGCCCAACCTACTGGCTATGCCTCTTAACCCCCCCTGCCCCCCCTTCTAAAGGGGGGGACGTACCTTTGCGCGCATCAAAAACACGCGTCTCGAATCTGTGCTCCGAGGTCGATCAAGACCAACTTTTCACCGCGCCAGCATTACCCTTCCAGGACCGTGGGGCGGCCCTGATCACTCAGCGCTTTATCGCGGTCGAGAAACCGGCTAGCCAGCGGCGATCGATTGGGACCCTCTGTGAGCCGTTTCGATCTACGGTATAATCGAGTCGGCAGAGGAAGAGGTCGGATTAGCGTGATTTGATGAAAACGAGACAGCTCATGGCGAAAACCAAGAAGCCAGCGCAGCGCTATCGCGTCGACGGACGGGTTGCTATTGGCTTAGATGCCCTGAATGACTCCCAGAAGAAGGAGGTCGGCGACGTGATCATCGACCGCGACCATTTCCTCGCCCATGTCGCTGATCGTCATAGGGTCGAGACGATTTCCAAAAAAATGTCTCTGTACGCGTTGAGCGTGCCGAGTGGCTTGAACCTTATATATAAGGATTCGGGTGGAGACATTGAGGTTCTCGATCTCATGGGTAACGGGACCCTTCTCAAGTACGGCGCGAAGAAGAAAGCCGGCCGCAAGAGCGTGCCGAAGTCGGCGGCAAAGGTGAAGGGTTCGGTTTAGCTTCACCGTTCCTCCATGAAGCAATTTAAGGCAATCAGTTTCAGCAAGAAGCAAGCAAGGCGTGAGCTCAAGGACTTTTGGGCTCTCCTGAACGACCCGGTCAGGCCGGAGCTGAAAGAACGCGACGACATCTTGCCGTTCTTCGCCGCCCATGAGCAGTTGATCGCGCTCATGGGCTTATACAATCCGCTAATTGCGAACCTCGATCGAATCGCAACTGAGTTCGACATCTTCGGAGATCACACGGCCGACGTTGCCGTGGGCGATTCCCAATCCCATCAGTATTGCTTTATTGAATTCGAAGACGCGACGAGCACCAGTGTTTTCCGGAAGAAGGGAAACAAGGCAACCCTGGAATGGTCAGATCGATTTGATCACGGATCTAGCCAGATCATTGACTGGCTCCTCTGGTTGGAAAATCAGAAGAACACTCAGCCGTACCTGCAACGATTCGGCGTTCACGAGGTCCAGTACGTCGGCCTGCTTGTCGTCGGCAGAGACAAATTCCTCACCGATGCGTCGCTGAGACAGCGCCTGACATGGCGAAGCGAGCAGGTCGTGGTGTGCAGCCGAAAGCTGCACTGCATCACGTTCGACAAACTATACAGAGACATGGATTTGAGGCTGAAGAGCTTGGCTTGAACGTGAGAAGCCGGAGCGACGCTGCGTGGGCCCGAACGTTGCTAAAACAATAGGCACTAACGCGTGTGCGTGGCTAAGTTAATCGATGGGAGAATTTCAATCCCTGAGCAACTTCTCCGACGGGGGCGTCGCACCGACCGAACTGCCAGCGACGACGCCAACGGGCCAGAGAAAGAGGCCACCGGTACTTCAGAAAGTCCGCCTACGGGACGGGACATTCCCCATCGATGATCTTGAACCACAATCCATCGATGATCGTGACCACTCTCAACATGATCCCATCGACCTGGCGGTCTGGTACAATCGGATGCTCGGTCGAAAAAAGGTCGCAGCCCTTCAGTCACGGGGACCAGACGAAGATGCCGCCGGCCGATCAACCGCGATCCACCAACTCCCGGCACAACCTCCGTAGTTGGCTCGATGGCCTGCTCGTGGCCTCGATGGTCGCGGCGGCCTCGGTACTCGCCTGCCAGGAGTTGTCTGACGCGGACGCCTGGTGGCAGCTCCGCTCCGGCCAGTGGATCCTGGAAAATCGCCGCCTGCCGACCCTCGACCCTTTCACCTTCGCCTCGGCCGACCGCCAGTGGATCGACCTGCCCTGGGGGTTCCAGGTCCCGCTGGCACTGGCTTACCGGCTCGGCGGCGTCGCGGGAATGATCCTGCTGGCCTCCGCCGTGTGCGGGGTCACGCTCCTGATTGCAATGACGGCCCGGATGCGCGACTGGCCGGCGTGGGTCATCGCTGCCGCGTGGGTGCCCGCCCTGCTGGTGATGAGCACGAGGCTGCCCCCACGCCCCGAGGTCTTCTCGCTCGCGTTCCTCGCCGCGTACATGGCCGTCCTGCTCCGCTGCGATCGACGCCCCGCACTCGCCTGGGCGTTGCCCGCGATCCAGGTCCTGTGGGTCAACTCGCATGGCCTATTCATCCTCGGGCCACTCATCCTGGGAGCCTATGTCGCCGACGGGGCCTGTGCGCACGCTCCGTGGTTCCCGGGCCGACGGTGAGCCGCCGGATCAGACCGGGCCTCGCTGGTGGAAGCACATCGGGCTCGTCTCGGTCGCGGTCGTCGCCGCCTGCCTGGTTAACCCCTACGGGGTGCGCGGCGCCCTGTTCCCCCTGGAGCTCTTCCCGAAGATCGGCACTCAGGGGGGGATCTACAAGGCGACCATCACCGAGTTCAACTACCCCTCCCAGCTCCTCCAGGACGTGAGTGCCCCAATCGCGATCAGGAGCCTGTTCGGGCGCGGCGAGTATTTCTTGCTCCTGATGCTGCCGATAAGCTTCCTGGTACCCGCCATCTGGGCGATTTGGACCGAGGCCGCACCCCGTGATGGCCAAACGCGGCCCTCTTTCGCCAACCGATGGCTCGTCGGGATAACCATCGCCGTCGGACTAACAATGTTCCCGACCTTCAGCCTCCCGCTAGCGAGCACCCCCGCCTGGCGGATCGAGGCGGGCAGTTGGGCTCCCGCGGGGTTCCTCGCCCTGGGTCTCGTCGCCGCGGCGGGTGTGGTGCGGCGGTCTCCGCTCGCGGCGACGCTCTCGGCCTGCGGGGGGGTCGCACTCGCCGGCGGGATCCCCTGGCTCCAGGCCGGCTTGCTCGGCCACAACCCGGGCGCCGCCGGCCTATTCGACATCAGGCCGATGGGTTGGCCTTGGGTCTCGGGGCCGGCCGCGGCCGCGGCCCTCTTCCTCACGCTCCGCGCCGGCGCAAGGCTGTTCCGCATCCTCCTGGCGGTCGCCTTCGGGTACCTGGCCCTCCAGGCGGTCCGCAACGTGAACGTCTTCGGCGTCATGGCCGGCTTCGTGATCGCGTCCGGGCTGGGCGAATGGGCGGCGAAGGTCATCGCCGGCAGCACTGGCGCGGCGGGTCGGCGACGGGAATGGTGGGGCCTGGCGACCCGGGCCGTGATGGCCACGCTTATCGTGATGGGGACCGTCGCCGCCGCAACCGGCCGATTGCCCACGACAGATGGGTGGCCCTTTGCGCTCGGATTGAGAGAGACACCGTCGATCTTCGCGCACGACGCGGCCCGATTCGCAGGCCGGCCGGGCATGCCGATGCGCGGTCTGGCCTTTGACTTGACTCAGGCGGCCGTCTATCTGTATCACAACTCCCCCGAGCGGAAGCCATTCATGGACCCGCGCCTGGAAGTCGCCACCAAGGCGACCTTCGAGACTTACATCTGGCTCGAAAAGGCGATGAACGAGGGCCGGTCGGGATGGTCCGAGCTGGTGGAACGGATGGGCGCGCCGTCGATCTTGCTCGGGCATACCAAGGAGTTCGGGGCCGAGGCGACGCTCCTGGTCGATCCCCGCTGGCGCTGCGTGTACTTCGACGCGGTGGCTTCGGTTTTTCTGGCGAGCCGCCGGAAGGACCTGGAGGCGTTGTATCCGACGATCGACTTCGCGGCCCGGCATTTCCTGGCGAGGCGTGGAGATCGCGCCGCGCAGGGGCTTGGATGAGGCATTCGCGGAGTCACGCGGGCTGGTCTTAGTTGGGCGACTCGCTGCCGACGAAAGGGGCGGTGATATGGACGCACCGGCTTCCGATCCTCCTCCTGGCCGGCGCCCGCGCCCGCGAGGCGCTGGCCCTCTCGTCGGGCGAGGCCAGGGGGTGGCTCGCCCTTGGCTCCGCCCTCTGGTACCTGTCGGACCTGACGTCCCACCCCGCCGGCCCCGCCGAGGCGTGGGACCCTGCGCGGGGCCTCGCCGGAGTCCAGGCGACGTACGCCTTCCGGCGCACGATCGCCCTCGAACCCGTGGCGGGCGAGATTCTGGCCGCCTTGCGTACCATGAAATCCGACTTCCATTCCCGCGGGATGATCGATGCCCGGGATTGGGCCGACGAGCTGTCGAAGCAGTCGACGCCGAGGGCCAGCCCACCCGAAGCGCAACCTCTCCGCCCCTTGGCCGTCGAAGAGGTGTCTCTCCCGCCCGGGGCTGGCACTTCCGAGCTGTCCGAGCTGTTCGAGGACCGGCTGCGGCACGGCCGGACGCTGGCCGCCGTTGAACTGGCCCGCCAGGCCCAGGCACGCGGGATCGCCCTCCCCTGGGAACTCGCCGACCGCGTCGCCATCACGCACCTCCTGCTCGGCGAGCCGGCCGAAGCCCGGAGATACTGGGAGCGAGCCCAGGGCCCCCCCTCCCCTGCATTGCGACTGGCGCGGATCGCGCAGGCCGAGTTGGCGTTGAACGACATCGAAGCCGCCCAGAAGACGTTACACGCGGCCATCGGACTCGACCATCGTCTCGGCGAGGCCTGGTTCGGGCTCGCCCTGCTCGAGCTGCAGTTGGGCGACGCCGACGCGACCCTGGCCGCCTGCCATGAAGGGATGTCGTGCACGCTCACCGAGTCGCAACGCGTGGTCCTCAACAAGTTCAAGACCATGGTCGAACGGTTCGCCTCGTCCGGAGGAGGCAGGGGCACAACCTCGCCCTGGAATGATGAATAGTTGGCCTTGCACACGCTTCATGTTCATCCGGATTCGGTTGCGCGTCGTCCCCCCCTTGCGAAGGGGGGGCAGGGGGGGTTTGAGAGCTAAAGTCGATACAAAACCACCTTCACAACACCCAAAGCCAGGGTACAACCTCAGCCATGACCGAATTCTTCAACCGAGAAGCCGAAAAGGAGAGGCGCCGGCAGCTCCGTCAATCCATGCCGGCTGCCGAGGTGATGCTCTGGACGTGTCTCAAAGGCTGTCGCATGCTGGGCTGTAAATTCCGCCGACAATACGGCGTCGGAACATTCGTGATCGACTTTTATTCGGTCGAAGTCAAACTCGGTATCGAGCTGGACGGAGCGAGTCATTTTCATGACCGGGCACACGAATACGACCAGAAGCGACAGAGGTTCATTGAATCGTTTGGAATCAAGATCATCAGATTTTTGAATGATGACATTTACGAGGGACTGGATGGGGTTCTGCAAGCGATCGGCCGTGAGATCGTCGAGCGGCGGCGGCTTTTTGTGTGAAGTGGTCGAGGGATCAACACATGGCAGAATTGGTCTACATGGCAATCGCTAACCTCTCGAGCCCCTTCGGAAGGGGCAAACGCCCGACATGGCAACCGCCAGACCCCCCCTGCCCCCCCTTCGTAAGGGGGGGACGTACCGTTGGCGCGCATCAAAAACACGCGTCTCGAATCTGTGCTCCGACGTCGGTCAAGACCAACTTTTCACCACCCTAACCTCGCCCTGACTCTCTGATCAGATGTTTAGACCAATTGATCAATAATCGGAGATCCCCATCCCGTGAGCGTTACCTCTTCCCCGGAGCCTACGATTCTTTCGCCGGAATCGCGCCACCCGACGCAGGTCATGGTCGGAACTCGCGGTGTGCGGGCTCGAATCAGCGCGGTTGACCTATTCCTTTTTTCGGCTTGGTGCGGTCTGGCCTCCGGGCTGCTGGAGGTTGGAGCGAGAGTCGTTTGCAGGGCGATCGATCCGAGTCAACGTCTCTATCTGGTGAGCCGGCACTTCCTCTGGTTGGGCCCGCTTTCGAGTCTCCTCCTGTTCTTGGTGATGGGCCTTGTCCTGTCGGTGGCCGTCAAACTGTTGCCGCGCGCGTTCGGATGGCTTAGCCCTCGGCTGATTTGCGCCGGCGCGATAATGCCCGTGCTCATGGCGGTGGGCCCTCAGATTTACGATGAGGCTTGGGCAATCTTCGGGCTGGGAATCGCAGTCCAGTTAATTCCGTTTTTGGAGCGACGCATTACGGCCTTGCGGTGGAGGCTACTGTGGAGCATTCCGCTTATGTTGGGAATGGTGATTTTGCTGGCCAGTTACATATTCCTGGGCGATCGGCTCAAACAGGCTCGCGAAGCCGGCCGGCCCTTGCCACCTGCCAATTCGCCGAACGTCTTGATGATCGTACTAGACACGGTGCGGGCAGATCACCTTAGCCTTTACGGCTACGAACGAGCGACCACTCCAGTTCTCGAGCGACTCGCAAAGCAGGCCATTCGCTTCGACGAGGCGCGCGCAACCGCGCCTTGGACGCTTCCTTCGCATGCGAGCATGTTCACCGGCCACTGGCCGCACGAGCTTGGTGAGCAATGGATGACACCCCTTCGGGGGAACTTCCCGACGCTGGCCGAATACCTGGGGAACCACGGTTATGCGACTGCGGGATTTGTCGCCAATGTCGTGTATTGTTCTCAAGAAACTGGATTGGCCCGCGGCTTTACCCATTATGAAGATTACCTCCTGGAAAACCTGGATTCGATGCGGACCTCCGGACTGGTTGAATACTTGGCCGGCGCAATTTCCGGAATCATTCGAACTCTTGACATCAGCTCACTCCGTCCCTTGAAGAGATTCGTGAATCAGTGGTTTGACCCCAAACGAAAAAATGCCGCATTGATTCGACGCGCTTTTCTGCGCTGGGTATCGCAACGGCGCGACACCGGCCGTCCCTTCTTTGCATTCCTCAATTTCATTGACGCTCATCAGCAGTACCTACTGCCTCCGGGAGCACGACATCGTTTCGTAGGTTATCCCGTGACAACGGAAGAAATCAGAGTCGTGTATGAGCTATGGCCATTTCTTGACAAGATGAGGTTACCTCCGCCCTACATTGATCTCGCTCGCGATTCCTATGACGACTGTCTGGGCTATCTCGACGAGCAACTTGGCCTGCTCTTTGATGCCTTGCAGCGTCACGGCGTGCTCGAGCGGACACTGGTCGTCGTGACCGCCGATCACGGTGAGGGGCTGGGTGAACACAACCTGTTTGACCACGGCGAGAGTCTCTATTGGACGGAGATTCGAGTGCCCCTGGTGATTCGACCGCCTTCCGGTCTCGATCCGCCGTTGGTCGTGCGCGAAACGGTCAGCCTCCGCGACCTGCCAGCGACCATCGTCGACGCGTTGGGTCTTGGCAAAGGGTCCCCCTTCCCCGGAAAATCGCTCGCCAGATTCCGGCGGAATGCTCCATCGGGAAATGCGGACTTGACCCGCAAGATCGATCCCGTGGTCTCCGAGCTGAGGGCCCCCAACCCCACGCGGCCCAACCGAGGGCGATCTCCCGCTTCCCGAGGCCCATTGATCTCCTTCGCAGACGACAAGTTCGTCTACATCCGAAACGAACGAGACGGCAGCGAGCAACTCTTTGACGCGCGCGGCGATCCTAAAGAGTCCAGCGACAGGTCAAGAGACGAATCGATGCGCCCAGTCCTTGAGGATTTCCGCCAACGTCTCAAACGATTCCGAGAGGAATCCGCACAATCCGCGAGATGACGGTCGCGCTGAGCGAAGGACACGTTGGGTTACCCTGGGATGATGAAACGACGGTTCTGGGCAAGCTCGGAGTTCATCCCGATTTCGGTGCGCTCGTTTTCCCCCCCTTGCGAAGGAGGGGACAGGTTGCGTTACGCTGGGATGATGAATCGACGGTTCTGGACAAGCCCAGAGTTCATCCCGATTTCGGCGCACTCTTTTCCCCCCTTGCGAAGGGGGGGTTCGAGGTGGGGTGATGAAACGACGGTTTTGGGCAATCTCTGAGTTCATCCCGATTTCGGCGCGCTTCTTTTCCCCCCTTGCGAAGGGGGGGTTAGGGGGTGGTCCTGGCGGAACCATGGCCTGGTACGCGGGTCCGGAGCTGCTGGGCCTCGCGGAATTGCCGGCTTGGCCGAGCATGTTGGTTATGCCCTGTCCACCCCCCCTAACCCCCCCTTCGCAAGGGGGGAAAAGGTGCGGATGCACGTGTAGAGACCAATGGTGCAAGGAGAGGGTGGCCTTCAGGTTCATTTTGTTACTGCCCATTAGTTAGGAGCCGCGGATCGTGCGACGCCGCGTTTTAGTTCTGATGCTTGCCGTGGGGTTTGCCGTGGCGGCTTGGTCGGCGCTCCAGGCGGTTGAGGACTTGCGAGTACGATCAGGGCTGCGCGGCGGAGCAAGATTTACGCACGGGACATGTCGAGGACGCTCAATTGCGACTCGCTGGACTGGCCAAGCGCTGGCCGAGTCGGGGCGACGTGGAGTATTTGCTGGGCACCAGTGAGTATCTCCGCGGCCATGAAGACGACGCCTTGAGGGCGTGGGGTCGCGTTCCGGATCGGGCCGACGAGGCCCCTCGCGCGAACTTACTACGCGGACGCCTGGCTCTGGAGACCGGCCGCTATGGACTCGCGGAGCGATGCTTTGAACGCGCCAATCTCGCCGGCGGCGACACCCGCACGGAGGCCCGCCGACTGCATGAACTCGATGTGGTTGGTCACCGGCCGGCGGGACGAGGTCCGCGGCATGCTTCAGGCGGACGTCGAGGGGATGCGCGATCCCTCCGAGCCTCTGCGCATGCTCTGGAACCTCGACCACGATCCTTATCCAGTCAGCAGGATTTCCCAGTTGCTTGAGAAAGCGAAGAGGACGGCGCCCGACGACGACCGCGTGTGGTTGGCCCTCGCCGACCTGGCAACTCACGTCGGACATTTCGAAGAGGCCGACGGCTGGCTCACACGCTGCGAGCGGGCTCGGCCCGATGACACCGCAGTTTGGCAGGCCCGCCTGCGATGGTCTCGTGCCGCGGGCCGACCTGACGAGGTCGTGCGCGCGCCGCGCGACACTTTGCCGCGGTCGAGCTGGACGCAGGCGGGGTTGCTCGAGTTGCGTGCCTGGATGGCCGCGCAGCGTGGCGACCGCCGCGCCGAGCGAGCGGCCCTCGAATCTTTCATCGCTCTCGAGCCGGGCGATGCCGCGGCCATCGAGCGACTGGCCGACCTGGCTGCGCTGGCCGGAGAAAAAGAGCGGTTCGCCGAGTTGAGTCGCCGCAAGGCGGAAATTCAAGCCGCCAGGGATACCTACGAGCAACGCATCCTCAGACCCGAACTCGCGCCCCACGCGGCCACGCTCGCCCGCGCCGCCGAAGCGATCGGCAGGCGGTTTGACGCCAAGGCTTGGTGGCGGATCGCGGCCGAACGCGATCGATCTCTTGAACAAGAAGCCAGGGCCGCGCGGTTACGGCTGGCAAAGGCCGAGCCCACGCCGCTCCAGGGCGATGGAACGCTCGCCGACTTCTTGGAGCCGGTTCGTCCTCCAGGAACAGACAAGGACGCGGTCCACGTCGAGCCGAGCGTAGCCACGTTCGCCGACGACGCCGAGCGCCGGGGCGTTATCTTCACGTTCGACAACGGGCGCAGCGACCTCCGTCAGCTTCCCGAGACCATGAGCGGCGGCGTTGCCTTGCTCGATTTCGACGGTGACGGCTGGCTCGACATCTATGCCGTACAGGGGGGAACGTTTCCCCCATCGACCGATCCGGCGCCGTTTGGCGACCGCCTCTTGCACAACCGAGGCGACGGCCGATTCGAAGACGCGACCGTCTCGTCCGGCCTGGCCAAGCTGCCCGGTGGATACGGCCACGGAGTCGCAGTGGGTGACTACGATCAACGACGGCCGGCCCGATCTCTTCGTCACGCGATGGCGTTCCTACGCCCTCTACCATAACCGCGGCCAGGGCCGGTTCGAAGACGTGACCATTCCTGCCGGCCTCGGCGGCGATCGCGATTGGCCGACATCGGCGGCATGGGCCGATCTCGACAACGACGGGGACCTTGACCTTTACGTGTGCCATTATCTGAAATGGGACACTGTGAATCCGACGCTTTGCAATTCCCCGGGAGCGCCGGATCAGGTGCACACTTACTGCGACCCGCGCCGCTTCGACGCGCTGCCGGACCACGTCTTCCGCAACGATGGCGGCCGGTTTGTCGACGTGACCGAGAAGACGGGCTTGGTCGACCACGACGGGCGCGGTTTGGGGGTCGTGGCGGCCGACCTCGACGACGACGGCAAGATCGACCTGTTCGTGGCCAACGATATGACGGCCAACTACTTTCTGCGCAATCGCGGAGCGTGGCGATTCTCCGAGGAAGCGCTTGAGTCGGGCCTGGCGTCGGGCTCGGCCGGCGGTTATCTGTCGGGAATGGGGGTCGCGTGCGGCGACTTCGACGGCGACGGTCGGCTTGACCTGTCCGTGACCAACTTTCTCAATCAAGGCACCACGCTTTACCACAACCACGGCGGAGGTACCTTCAGCGACCGATCGGTGGAGATGGGCCTCGCCGCCTCGACACGACTTGTGCTCGGCTTCGGGCTTGCCGCCTTGGACGCGAACAACGACGGCAAGCTCGACCTGGTCCAGGCCAACGGCGATGTCGAAGAATACCGCTCCGGCCTGCCCTCGGAAATGCGCTCTCAGCTCTTTCTCGGCGACGGCACCGGAAAGCTCATTGACGTATCGGAACGTGCTGGGCCTCCGTGGCAAGTACCAAGGATCGCGCGCGGCCTGGCCGTCGGCGATTTAGACAACGACGGACGTGTCGACGTTGTCATCATCTCGCAGAATGCTCCGCTCGCTTTGTTGCACAATCAGTCCGCGTCGACGAACCATTCTCTCACGATCCTACTCGAGGGGACCGCCTCGAATCGCGATGCTGTCGGTGCGCGAGTGACGGTAACTGCCGCAGGCCGGACCCAGGTCGCGGCGCGGTTCGGCGGAGGCAGTTATCAGTCGGCAAGCGACCCACGTCTCCACTTCGGATTGGGACCGGCACGGGTGGTCGATCGTGTCGAGGTTACGTGGCCGTCGGGCCAGCGAAGCCGCTATCAAGGCCTCGCCGCGGACGCCGGGTACCGCCTGCGCGAGGGAGACGCTGTTCCCAAGCCCTTGAGCGGCTTCTCCGCCGCAATCAAGCGCTGAGGAATGGGACGAGAATCACTTATTCGGGTTGCCCAGATGATCAACAGTTCAACATGGAGCGGTCCCCGACCGGCGGGTTCCAGGAGATTCTTTCCCAGCGGAGGATGGATGTCGCGTCGCATATCCAGATCGCCTGGTTTGAGCAGCCGGTTCGCGGCGATCGCACTGGCTGCGGCGGTGTCGTCCGGTTGCGGGAGGGGGATTTCGTCCCAACCATCGATCCCTGTTGGGCCGCTACCGGCGGCGACTTCCGCTCATCCGTCTCCCGCTTTGACGGTGGCCGAGACCGCGCCAGGACCGTTCCGGTTTGTGGACATCTGTCCCGAGTCTGGAGTCGACTTCGTCCACGTCTCGGGCATGACACCAGAAAAACTCTTCCCGACCGCCAACGGCTCGGGAGTCGCCCTGTTCGACTACGATGGAGATGGCAAGCTCGACCTCTATTTCGCCACGGGCAATCTCCTGCCGCTTTCGGCGGCGCCGGAGGCCATGAACCGGCTTTACAAAAACCTCGGCGGGGGAAAGTTTCGCGAGGAGACGGTGCGCTCCGGCCTCGGGTTTCGCGGCTATTGCCACGGCATCACCGTGGGTGACATTGATAACGACGGTGATCCGGATTTATTCTTGAGCAACTATGGTGGGGACGCCCTGTTCGTGAACAACGGCGATGGAACGTTCACCGAGGTCAGCCGCGCGGCGGGGATCTTTCGGCCCGGCACCTGGTCGAGCAGCGCGGCCTTCCTCGACTACGATGGCGACGGCGATCTCGACCTGTACGTCAGTCGCTACGGCGACTGGGAGTACCCACGAGACGACCACCTCTGCGGAGACCAGCAGCGGAGAATCCGGCGCTATTGTCCGCCCAGCGAGCTCAAGACGGTCAAGCATACCCTGTTCCGAAACAACGGCGACCGGACCTTCACCGACGTGACCGACAAGGCCGGACTCAGCCGGTCGGATGGGCACGGGTTCGCGGCCGTCGCGGCCGACCTCGATGGCTGACGGCAAGATTGACATCTACGTTGCGAATGACCGGGATGCCCATTTCCTCTATCTGAATAACGGCGACGGCACCTTTCGCGACGTCTCGGAGGATAGCGGCGCGGCCTTTGACATCGAAGGTCAGGCCCAGGCCGGCATGGGCGTCGACGCCGAGGATGTCGACGGCGACGGCCGGCCCGAATTGTTCGTCACCAATTTCGCCGACGAGTACGACACGCTTTACCGAAACCTGGGACGGGGATACTTCCTCGATGCGACGGCCAACTTCGGTCTCGCGGTCGATAGCATTCCCTGGATTGGGTGGGGCTGCGTCCTGGCGGACCTCGACAACGATGGCTGGCCCGACATCGTCGTGGCCAACGCCAATATCGACGACAATGCCGAATCCCTGGGCAAGCCGCTCAGCTATGGGGAGCCCCGCTCTTACACCGGAACCTCGGCGGCCGGCGTTTCCGCCTGGCTACCTCGGGTGCCGGGGCCTATTTCGAAGGCCGTCACCTGGGCCACGGCCTGGCTGTCGGAGACCTCGATGACGACGGCGACCTCGATCTGGTGATCAGCCACAAGGATGGTTCACCCGCGATCCTGCGCAACGACACACCGACCGGAAGCCACTGGATCCGCTTCGCCCTCGTTGGTACTCGAGGATCCCGCGACGCCATTGGGACGCGGGTCGAAGTCGAGGCGGGAGGGCGAATCATCCACCGACAGAAAAAGAGCGGTCACAGCCTGATGTCATCGCACGACCCGAGGATCCTGGTGGGCCTGGGGCCGTCCGAGGCCGTCGGCCGAGTGACAATCCGATGGCCCTCGGGAATGATTAGCACGCTCGAACAGCCAAGCGCGGGACGGACACATCAAGTCGTCGAACCGAAGGGCGTCCATGAGTGAGTGGAAACGCCAAGGAACCTGGTTCGTGTCGGCGCTCGGGTGGATTGTCGTGGCGCTGGGCCCTGGCTGCGGCCGGGAAGATCCCGATGATCTGTCATATCGCGCCAAGGCCGACTTCACCGCCGGCCGGCTTGCCGAGGCGGAGGCAGACTTCGCGCGGTTGGCGCGGATCCGGACTCTCACGGTTTCTGAGCGTCTGCTCCGTTCCCAGGTGGCCAGCGAACGCGGCCGGATCGACGAGGCTCTGACCATGCTGGCCGATCCTCGGGGCCCGACAACAGGACCCGACGCGGCCCTCATCGCGTCCGGACGCGGCCAACTCGAAATGGATCGCTACCGGTTCCGTGACGCCGAAGTCGAACTGAAACGCGCCTTGACTCTGGACCCTCGCCGGGTCGAGGCCCGTCGTCGCCTCATCATGCTTTATGCTCAGCAGGGCCGTTCCGCCGAGATCGCCGCTCACGCGCCGCGCTGATTTCGACGCCGACGCCGGATTTCCTCGACCTCTTCTTCTGTACGCTGGGCCGGCATCAGCCGGTTGACCGAGCCGAGCAGGCCCAAGCGCTGGAACGAGCCATTCAGGCCGACCCGGGCGACCGCGCGTCACGACTCGCGCTCGCCGAGTGTCTCCGGCGACTCGGCCGTCTGGACGAGGCGGACTCGAACCTCGACTCGCTTCCCCCAACCGACCCCGACGTCCTCGCTGTCCGAGCCCTGGTTGCCCTCGACCGGGGTGATAGTTCGCATGCGCAGGCGTTGGTTGGCGCGGACTCGCCTGGCGACGTTCACCCGGCACTGGCCCGACTGCGCGGTCGACTGGCACTCGCTCGGGACGACGCCCCGGCCGCGGTCCGTCATTTCCGCGCCGCCTTGAACGCCGCCCCGGATGACCGCGATGCGCATTTCGGTCTCGCTCAGGCACTCCGCCTGGCCGGACAACCCGAGGCGGCGCGACCGCACGCCGAGACCGTCCGTGCCCAGGATCGTCTGGAATCGCTGGTCAAGAACGCCCGACGCCAGAATCGCCAAAAGGACCCCGCGACCCTCCGGGCGATCGCCGACGCCTGCCTCACGCTCAAGCGCCGCGATGAAGCTCGCGCCTGGTACCGACTTGCCCTCAGTCATGACCCAGACAACGCCGAGTTGAAAAACGCTCTGTTCTTGAACCACGAATAACACGAATCGCACGAATAGGACCGCGGAAATCTGACGCCTCCACGAACTCCGACCGCATTGGCCTTATTCGTGTCATTCGTGCGATTCGTGGTTGAAGAGTGTATTGTGAACGGCTACGGTGCACTTGGTTGGTAGGCAAGTCCAGGGGATCGGATCAACTCCGAATCATCGATGTCAACCCGTCAAAAAACGTTTCAACGGTCTGGGCGGTCTGTGAACAGGGCAATCCGGTTCTTGCTCGCCGCGGTTGGGATCGTGGCGGCGTCGGTGAGTGCGGTGTTTTGGTTGATCGACTCGAGCCGGATGGAGCGGCCGGGCGCCAGTACGGCTCGGCGGACATCTTCAAAAGCGGCCGAGGTCGCGCCGAGGTCGCCGAAGGCCCGCCCGGCTGGGGCTAACGTCCCGCTTTACTCCGAAGACTGGACCGAGGATAGCGGCCAGGGGCTGGCCGCGCGCTACTCGCAACCGATCACGGACCCGCAGTCGCTCGAGCAGGTCCGGACGGCGGACGAGGGGCGGAGCCAGCGCGGGATCGCCAGCCTTCTGAGTGAGCTGAAGTGCGGTCGATCGCCAGACGCCGGCCGGCCGGGCCCAGGCGCTCCAGCTCGAGGTCTTTCTCGGGCTCCTCCACATGTCGATCGGAGAGTTCGCCAAGGCCGATCGATGGCTGAGCGAGGCACAAGCGGCCGATCCCGACTGCCCCCCGCTCGTGCTTGCGAACATGGAGGCCCTTCGCGGGGTCGCGGCCCTGAGGCGAGGCGAGACGGAAAACTGCGTCGCCTGTTGCAACGGTTCGAGCTGCATATTCCCACTCGCTCCCGACGCATTCCACCAGAATCCTTCCGGCTCGCGCGAGGCGATCCAGCGCTTCAGCACCTACCTCGAGCAGAGGCCCGAGGACCTGGGCGTCCGGTGGCTCTTGAACGTGGCATACATGACTCTGGGTGAATACCCCGCAGGGGTGCCGAAGGAGCAATTGATCCCGCTGGGACCGTTCCAGTCAGACGGGGGTGTCGGCCGTTTGGAGAACGTCGCCGGGCGAGTCGGCCTGAGCGTGCGAGGTGCGAACATGGCGGGTGGGGCGATTGTCGACGATTTCAACGGGGACGGGCTGCCCGACATCTTCACCTCGACAAAAGACCCAACCCAAGGCTGCTCCCTTTTCATCAATCGTGGCGACGGCACTTTCGAGGATAGCTCCGCCCGAGCGGGGCTCGATGTGCAGGTTGGGGCCCTGAATTGCAACCACGCCGACTACGACAATGATGGCGATCTCGACATTTTGCTGCTGCGAGGAGGGTGGGAGACGCCCCGACGGCCGTCGCTGCTCCGCAACGAGGGCGACGGCCGCTTCTCCGACGTGACGGTCGCCGCCGGGCTGTGCGTCCCCATTGCTTCCCAGGCCGCCGCCTGGGCTGACTTCGACTGCGACGGACATGTCGACCTCTATATCGGCGGCGAGGACCAACCCAAGCAGCCAGACCCGCGCAACCGCGGACGGCTTTACCGGAACAACGGCAACGGCACTTTCACAGACATCGCCGACTCAGCCGGGGTCCGCAACGACCGATTCGCCAAGGGCGTCGCTTGGGGCGACTACGACAACGATGGCCGGCCCGACCTCTACATCTCGAATCTGCACCAAGATAATCGGCTCTACCACAATAACGGCGACGCCACATTCACCGATGTCGCCGATCGGCTCGGCGTGACCGAGCCCAGCGCCAGCTTCTCCTGCTGGTTCTGGGACTACGACAACGATGGCTGGCTGGACATCTTCGTCACCGGTTCTCGGGCAACCCTCTCGGAGATCATTCTCAGCCAACTCGGTCGCCCGACCGGCGGGGAACGCCCTCGTCTGTACCATAACGAGAACGGGCCGTTTTACCGATGTGACACTCGAGGCCGGCCTCGACCGAGTCTGGCTACCGATGGGTTCGAACTTCGGCGACATCGACAACGACGGCTTCCTGGATTTCTATCTGGGCACGGGCAGCCCGCCGTATTCCTACCTGGTGCCCAACGTATTGATGCACAGCATTGGCGGCCGTCGGTTCGAGGATGTGACGATCGCTTCGGGGACGGGACATCTACAGAAGGGGCACGGCATCGCGTTCGCCGACTGGGACCGCGATGGCGACGTGGACCTGTTCCTCGAATCCGGCGGCACCGTACCCGGCGACAAGGCGCACAACGCCCTCTTTGCGAACCCTGGCCACGGCAATCACTGGCTGACGCTTCGGCTGGTCGGCACGAAGTCCAACCGCGCGGCCATCGGTGCGCGCGTGCACGTTACGCTCAAGCTGCCCGACGGCCGGCGCTCGGTCCACCGCGTCATCGGTGGCGGCTCGAGCTTCGGGAACAACCCGCTGACGACAACCATCGGGCTGGGCCGAGCGAATGCCATCGACGCGGTCGAGATCTCATGGCCGGCCGGCGGCACGCGCCAGATCACTCGCGGCTTGCCGCTCGACCGGGCCGTCGAGATCGCCGAGGGACGCGAGGGTTTCCGCCTCGTTGACTGGACGCCGGTGTCGCGCAACAGTGAGACGCCTCGCTGAGCCTCCCGCGTGGACCTCCCTCACCGACCGCCGTCACGACCCTTCGGGTGCCCGAGCGGTGAGCCGGCCTTCGGCCACGCTCTCCTCGCACCATTGGTCTCTAGCACAAACCGACTATGGCGCGGAAAATTTCCCCCCCTTGCGAAGGGGGGGTTAGGGGGGGTGGTCTCGGCGGAACCATCGCCTGGTACGCGGGTCCCGAGCTGCTGGGCCTTGCGGAATTACCGGCTTGGCTGAGCACGTTTGTTATGCGCCGTCCACCCCCCCTGACCCCCCCTTCGCAAGGGGGGGACACTTGATTCTACGGATGCATGTGTAGAGACCAATCGTGCGAGGAGAGGGTGGCCGAAGGCCGGTTGAGGGGCGACGCTGGCCTTCAGGTTCGTTTTGTTACTGCCTCTAATCATGGTCTCGCGTGCACCGGAACAGCCGAGACCGAACCTGCCGCCAGGCACGTCGGACGAATCGTGGAGCGAATACCAGCTCATGCTTTTCCCGCGATGACAACGAAACAGAGGCACGCTTTCCATCGTTCAGCCTACGACAGACGCATCCGTCGCAGGCACGAAAAAACCGTGTAACGTCCGCACAATAAACCCTAATTACTACGTTTGTCGTCCATCGCGAGATTTCCGTTTCGGAAAAATGGTGGGATTGTCGCTTTTTTTGTTGACAAGCGACGCGGAACGTCGAAACAATCCAGCTATCACTTTTCCGTTTTTCTGTTCGAGTCGTGTGATCGCTCGCCGCGGGGCATCTTTTGCCGCGGCTGAGGCAGTTCGACGTTAACCGATTCAAAGCCTGATCGCTGAGTTGAACGATTAGCGTGCGGATTCGCGCGCTGTTTCCCGAGCGGGCCAATGGCCGTCGGAGTTTGCGCTCGATGGTTAGCGGAGCGTGGTTGTCGACGGAAAGCCGCAGATCAACGGGGCGAGATCACCGAACGCAAATTTTCTAAGGGGTTATTGATGAGCAAGACACGATACCGAGCGCTGGCACTGCCAGCCATTGTGTTGGGCATTTCGCTGTCGAGTGGCTGCGGGACGGCGAACGAGGAGAGTATGGCCGATACCAAGCGGGCGCCGACTGATCCCAGCGCTCCCGTTTTCAAGACGTATGGCGAAAAAGCTCTATACGATGCGGAGCAAGCCAAGAAGAAGGCGGCCGAGAAAGGCAAGGGGGCGAAAACTGCTGCTCCTGCTCCTGCCCGCCCGCTGACACCAAGACTGCGGAGGACCAGCCCAAGCCCAAGTGACGACAGAGTGCCGCTTGTCCGCAATCGAGCATCAGACGGGCATCGTGCTTGTTGTTTGACGTCGCGTTCTGTTCATTCTATCATCATTTATTTGTCCATGCGGGCTGTTCTCAACGAGGAGAAGACCGGCTCGCAACTGGTTTAGTCAGCTTTTCTCTCCTCCATCGACCTTAGGAGACGTTATCATGTCCAAGTCGCGTCGAGGTTTTACCCTCATCGAACTCTTAGTCGTCATCGCGATCATCGCCGTTTTGATCGCGCTCTTGCTGCCCGCCGTCCAGTCGGCCCGCGAGGCGGCCCGCCGCGCCCAGTGCACAAACAACCTCAAGCAGATCGCACTGGCCATGCATAACTACATCAGTTCAAACGAAGCTTTGCCGACGATGTATATCGTCTACAGCGATCAACGCGAGCCCGGTGTGAACACCGCCCAGACGCAAAGCCCACTGGCGCGGATGCTGCCGTTCCTGGAGCTGAACCCGATCTACAATGCCATCAACTTCAACGTCTCCGCGCGGTGGGGTGCGCACCGGCATGGATTTCGTCAACGGCACGGCATTCAACGGCTCTACGGCCGACTGCGACACGTGGGGCCTGATCAACGCCACCGCCGCCGCCAACCAGGTTACCAGCTTCCTCTGTCCTTCGGATACCGACCTGGCCAACTTGACCTACTTCATCTTCGCCCCGGGTGGGACCGCCCAGTTGGTCGGCCGCCGCAATTATCCGATGAATGGTGGGACGAATCCCTTCAGCTTCAACCGGTCAGCCCGACCAGCAATGGCGTGTGCTACGTCCCCACGGCTCAGCAGGCGATCGTTGGCACGCAGGGCTACGGACCAGGCTGTCCTGAGATGTGGCAGCCGGGGCGGTGGTGGAGGGCTGGATAACACGGCGCGCCAACTTCTCGCAGCCGGTCACCATCGCGACCATTACGGACGGCACGAGCAACACGGCCGCCTTCAGCGAATGGGTCCGGGGGGACGGCAACAACAACCCGGTCAACTCAAAGCCCAGCCTCGGCCTGATCCTCCGGATGACAGCGGGACGTAGCCAGCTTTAACGGCCACGGGAAACATCAATTTCTTGGCGGCCCAAAGCCTGTAATCAGGCGGTTATCACCGGCAGTACCTACACCTGGAAGGGTGACTGGTGGGTCGGCGACCTGTTCTCCTACAGCCACACCGCACCGCCCAACAGCAAGTCGTGCTGGTATGCTGACGTGCCCGGTCGTCCCTATTCCGGCATCGCCAGCGTGGTTTCCTCGGCTTCGCGGCACCCCGGCGGCTCCAACACGGCGTTCTGCGACGGATCGGTCAAGTTCATCAAGAGCACGGTCAACATCGCGACCTGGAACGCGCTGGGGACGAGGAATGGGAACGAGGTGATCAGCTCCGATTCCTACTGATCGATCCGTCTCTCTCGCTAGGTTAAGCGGTTTGAGACCCGCAGGGCGACTGATTCCGGCGACGATTGCCACTCGTCGCCGGAAGTTAGCCCGGCGGGTTTCGCGATATTTCTGGAAGCTCCACGTATTCGCGGCATGGGCCAAATTCCGTGGCAGAAAGGTAACGGATCGTTCCGGCGAGTGTGGGGCGTGAGCCCCCTGATCTCTAGGCATGACCATGGGTTGCATCATCAGTGGCTCAAGCTGTGTGTTCAAAATTTGGGGTTTACCGAGCTCGAAGGGCGGATTCAAGACGTGTGTTTTTGTTGCGTGTCATCAGTACGTCCCCCCTTGAGAAGGGGGGGCAGGGGGGGTGAAAAGGGCATAGCCGAGTATGTGGGCCGATGCGACAATGCCGCGGAGGCAGCCAGTACCGGCACCGCGCACCAAGCTGCGGTTACGCGGGGATCACCCCCCCTAGCCCCCCCTTCTCAAGGGGGGGACGACGCGCAGCGGAATCCGGATGATGACAGGGCTTGTGCAAGACGTACGTTACGCGGGGATACTCCCTGCTACCCGCCATTCTCAAGGGGGGGTACACGCGATCAACGGAATCCGGATGATTACAAGGCTTGTACGAGACGAACTTTTCATCACCGCCAGATCGTGGGGTGACCGCGCGCGCCGCAGTCCGAGCAGTAAACACCCTAGCGTTCCATCGGAGCCATTATTAATGAGATCAGCGTGCCCGTCGGCCTGGGCCTGCCGCTGGCCCATGCGGGCGAAATTCGACTTTGTCCGACCCCGCGCTCGGTCGATCGGAACAGGGTTATCCAGGCGGGTTCGATCATGGATGGCTGGCTCGGATCCCAGGGTGGCGAGGCTCGACCGAAATGATTCCGGCTGACACTCGAAAACGAGAGCGCGTCACCCGCCTGGCCCTGAGTTTGCTGACGGTTGCTGTGATCGTCGGCGGAGTCGGCTGGAACACGTGGGTCTCGTTGCGTCCGTCGGTCGCCGACGCAATCGCTCTGGCCGAGGCCGGCAGGTTCGATGAGGCGGAGGCGAAGGCGAGTGCTTGCCTGTCGGCGTACCACGCCAACGACGCCATCGAGTTGCTGCTCGCCCAGATCGTGCTGAAACGGGCCGGCACGCCCTCATCTCAGAACCAAGATCGCTCGTCAAAAGCGGCCGTTGTCGCATTGGACCATCTCAGCCGGGTCCGACCGGATAATCCGAGAATGGCGATCGCATTTCACGTGAGCCGGGGAAACGCATTCGAACGGCTCCAACGTCTGGACGAGGCCGAGGAGGCCTGGCTCGACGCATTGCAAATCTCGCCGGCCGTTCCCGAGGCCGAGCTCGGGCCTCTTCAACCTGTACTACCTTCTGGGACGGGATGAGGATGTCCGACGCCTTGCGCAGCGGCTCTTGCCGCATCAGGCCGACCCGCATGACCGTGTCATGGTGCTCCTGGAACTGGCGAGGCGAGATGTCCGGCCGCCCGCGCCCGAGTCGCTCGCACCGATTTTCGAGCAGGTCGTCCTCAAGAATCCGGCCGATCTCCAGGCGACCATGGCGCTCGGTTCAGCCCTCACGCGATCGGGCCGGATCGACGAGGGGATCGACATGCCTTCGCCGGGTGATCCAGAATCACCCGGATCGTGTCGAAGCCCGAGATTACTTGCTGACGGCCCTCGACGACTCGGGCCGGATCGATCAGATGGAAGAGGAACTCGAGCGGCTCCCGGCGGCACTCGTCCTCGTCACCGAGGTTCCTCAAGCATCGGGCCAGGATCGCCCAGGGCAGGCGCTGGCAGGAGGCCGTCGCTCTCTACCGCCAGGCCCGAACGGCCGAGCCCCAAAACCGTACCGTCGAGTACCGGCTCAGCCGGGCGCTGCGTAATGTTGGTGAAACCAGCCGAGGCCGATCAAATCGCGCAGCGGATTCGAACGAGGGAGTTGGCGATTCAGGAACTCCGTCCTCTCTACGACCAGGCCACCGCGATCACCGATCTGGGTACTCATCCCAATCCAGAGCTTTACCAGAAATTCGCTGACACGCGCCAGCGCATGGGATTGCCCGACGAGGCCCGTGCCTGGCACTCACTCGTCTTGCGGCATGACCCGGAAAATCAAGGTCAGCCTGACGGCACTTGCACAGCTCGGGGAGGAGAAGACACCCCGATGACCCACGGCACGCCATCCGATTCGACCCGCGTATCGGCGCTCCAGGCGACAGGTTTGTCCGGCCGGCCAGCCGCGCCACCTGTTTCTCGAATGAAGCCGAAGGCGCAGCCAAGCGCGCCGGGTGCGCTTGTCGATGATCGGTGGCGTGATCGTCGTCGGACTGCTGGCGGCGGTGCTCTGGTTCGAGCTCCAGACCGAGGCACTGGTCGCGGCCGAGACGGCGTACCGCCGGAATCATTTGCAAGCGGCCCTCCGGATCGCTGAAGGCCACCTGGCGTGGCGGCCATTTTGCCGTCCCGCCGTGGTGCTCGCCGCGCGATGCCTCAGCCGGCTCGGCCGGCCCGACGACGCCGAACC
This sequence comes from uncultured Planctomycetota bacterium, assembly GCA_963779785.1. Classification (GTDB taxonomy): domain Bacteria; phylum Planctomycetota; class Planctomycetia; order Isosphaerales; family Isosphaeraceae; genus CAVRFS01. The sequence goes on along the minus strand of CAWAAW010000029.1, from coordinate 239,509 downwards.
TTATTATCAAAAGGCCGGCCCGCTCAACCTCCAAGATGCGCACATCCGCGCGTACGCGCTGGTGCTTAGTAACCGTCGCGAGCCGGCGATCCAAGCTTACCGAGAAATCCTCAACCGTTGGCCGGACGACGTGCTGGCCTTGAGCCGGATGGCCGGCGTGCTGATCTCGGAGCGGCGCTGGGACGATGCGCTGGATACAGCCGAACGCCTGATCAAGATCCCGGACGGCGCGGTGATCGGCCACACCTTGGCCGGAGTCGTTCACCACAACACCGGAGATTCCGAGCTCGCCGTCTTCGCATTCTCGCGCGTGATCGAGTTCGACCCGGATCTCAAGCAGATGCCGCTGAAGCCGCGCTCGCTGTTCTGGACCGAATTCGGCCACAACCTGCTCGTGGTCGGTCGCTGGAGTGAAGCCAGGCGATACCTGAACCGCGCGTTGGCGGAGGGCGATGACGCCAAAGTCGCCGACCTCCTCGGCCAGTCCTACTACCTCGAAGAGGCGTTCGACGACGCCGAGCATTACTGGCGGCTGGCGCTGCAATGGGCTCCCGATCGCTTTGGCACCTGGTGGCGGATCGGCAAGCTCGAGCTCCAGCGCGGACGGACGGCGGAGGCGATCGATCCGCTCCTCCGCGCCGCCGAGCTCCAGCCGAAGGCGGCCGGGCCCCTTTATAGCCTTGCCCTCGCCTACCGCCGTCTCGGCCGCGGCGAGGAGTCCGATCGATTCATGGCGAAGCTCAAGCACCTCCAGGCCGAGCCGGCCAAGCCATCCCACGATGGCATGGAGGAGTCCCTCGTTGGGACCGAAGATATGGCTCGTTAATACCAACAAACGTCTCAGACGTCGTTTCCGTCAATCAATCGCAAAGGGATCCGGCCCATGTCGCAACTTGATGATCCATCCCCAACAACCTCGGATACGTCGGACGGCCCGACACGGCCCGAGGATCCTGGACCGGCCGGCGAATCGCCGTCCTCAGTTGGCTTGACCTGGGTGCTCGTCCTCGCGGCCGGTCTGCTCGGAGGGTTGGGGGGTTTCGCAATTGGGGAGAGCGGCCCGAAATTCATTCGACCCTCGACGAAATGCCCGCCGAGATCAGCAGAAATCATCAAGCAATGACTAAGGAGATGGAGCGGCGCAGGTCGATTGCCGCTGACCAGATCGCAGCGCTGGCGTACGGTGGGTTGGGAATGGTCTTGGGTCTGACACTGGGCGTTGCGGGAGGCCTGGCTCGTCGAGCGCCGGTCGCGGCGATCGCCGCCGGGCTTACTGGCTTGGTCCTGGGAGGCGCCGCGGGCGCAGGGACGACCGCCGTGTTGGTACCCATTACCACGCCGCCCGCGCCGCGTTTACGGACGAGAATCACAACGAAGACCTGGCATTGGCCCTGCGGACCCACGGCGGCATCTGGCTGGCGGTCGGCGCCGCCGCCGGACTGGCCCTGGGCATCGGGCTCGGCAACTGGGCTCGGATAGCCCGAGCCCTGATCGGGGGCATCATCGGAGCGGTTGTCGGCTCCGCGATCTACGAATTTGGTGGTGCCATCCTGTTTCCGCTCGCGGAGACATTCCGGCCCATGTCCCATGAAATGATCCCGCGGCTGTTCGCCGACATGAGCGTGGCGCTCTGTGTCGCGGCCGGGGCCCTGTTGTTCGCCAATCATCTGACCGTTCGCCGTACCACACCCCAACCGAATCGTTGAGAGGACTCGACAAACGCCTGGCCTTCAAGCCAGATCCAACCATCATTTGAAAGGACATGAGCCATGCGTGATCGGTATCCCTGTGGCTCTTTACGACGCCGCGAGTTCATGGGCACAGCCGCGTTGTCGATGCTGGGCGCAATGCCCGTCTCGGCTCAGGCACCCGCAAGCAGCAAGCGGCGCCGGTGCCGGCGGGAACGCTCGGAGTGCCAGGCCCCTATCCGGGACGGGTCGTCGAGATCCGAAACGCGGCCCTGAAACGCGACACCAATGGTTTCCGCGCCGCGATACGCGAGACCCTGAATAAAGGACTCGTCAGCCTGACCGGTGCGGAGACGCCCGTCGATGCCTGGCGGATCTTTGTCCAGCCGGGGGAATCGGTCGGAATCAAGGTCGTGCCCAACGGCTATCCCGGCGCGCACACTTCGCCCGAGCTGATCTTGGAGGTGATCGATGGCCTCAAATCGGCCGGAATCAAGCTCAAGGATATGGTCGTATTCGACCGCTACGGGCTGGAATTCCGGACGGCCGCGTTACCAGGACATTCTGCCCGAAGGGGTCGCCTGGGGAGGCTTGACGCCGGTCGAGTGGGACCCGGGCCAATTGGCGATCAAGTTCGATGGCAACGACCCGATCGCCGGCTACGACCCCAACGAGTTCGTCCAACTGACACTCGTCGGGCGCGGACAAGACCCGAAGGACGACCGCTGCTTTCGATCTCACCTCGGGCAGATTGTGACCAAACGACTGGACAAGATCATCGGCCTGCCGCTCATCAAGGACCACCATGCCGCCGGCGTAACCGGGGCGCTCAAGAACATGAGTCACGGCCTGGTCAACAATGTCTTCCGATCCCATTCCAGCCCTCAAAGCATCGCCATGGTCGCGTTTATCCCGGCGATCGTCAGCCACCCGATCATTCGCAAGAAATGCGTCCTGCACATCATGGACGGCAGCCGAGGAGTCTGGCAGGAAGGACCCTTCGGCAGGAATCCCGAGTTGTTGTTGGACTACAAGGCGATGCTGTTCGCGACCGACCCGGTTGCCATGGATCACGTCGAGTGGGATATCCTGGACGCCGAGCGACTGGCGAGGAAAGTGCCGGGCGTCGGCGCGGTCGGCCGTCTGGCCGCCGACCCCTTCAAAAACGAGGGTTACGATATCCGGCAACCCCAGTACGTCACGATGGCCGGTCAGGCCGGCCTGGGAATCTTCGACTATAAGTCACCCAGTGGACGGCGTTTCTCGATCGATCACCGGGTCGAGAAAATGTCCTGAAGGATCAAGTTGATGGCAGGGCGCCGGGTTGTTTTTCTCATCGCGACAATCGTGCTCGCGCTGCTCGGCGGTCTCGCATTCGAAGTCATCTCGACGCAGCCGGTCCGCGGCGCTGTTCGAACCTGCTCTGAACTATTTACGATCGCCAATCGGACCGACTTGGCCGACTCCGAACGATTGAGCGCGGCCCGGCGGCTCTGCTCGACCAGATATCTTCAGCACCACCCTCTGGCCCTCGCGGCCGAGGGTGGAATCATCAACCTTCCGCGCAACATCAACGTGCACTTCAAGGCATGGCGCGAAGGACCCAACATCTGGATCTGCCCGACGGACCGGGTCGGCCCGGTCTACCAGTTCGTTTTTGAATCGGGACGGTGGCGCTTCGACGGGCTGGTCGCGTATATGGGGCGTTACGGCGAAATCGTACGGACTTCAGAACTTCCCCAGTCGTTGCCAGAGTGATCGGGCTGAAAACGCCAATCACGGCAGCTTGAGGAGATACGCCTTGTTATCGGAGCCGGCCACGGCGAGCTGAGTGCCATCGGGACTCCACGCCAGACCATAAGTCATGGTGTTGGGAGCGACCCGTTGGTGAAAGAGCGACTTGGCGGCCGCGACGTCCCAGACGAAGAGGTTGCCGCCGTAGCCGACGGAGGCCAGTTTTTTGCCGTCGGGACTGAACGCGACAGCATAGACGTCGTCGGGATGCCCGTCCAGCTTGTGCAGCTCCTTACCGTCGGCGACGTTCCAGATCCGGATCGTCTTGTCGACTGATCCCGAGGCGAGCTTGGTCCCATCAGGGCTGAACGCGAGACTATAAATCGGCGCACCGTGTCCTTCGCTCTTGCGCAGCTCCTTGCCGTCGGCGACGTTCCAGTATTTGATCAGCTTGTCGTCGCCGCCGGTGGCGAGCACGTCTCCCTTGGGAGTGATCGCCACGCTGTAAACCACGTTGGCGTGGGCATTGATCGAGCGTACCTGGGCGGATTTGGCCATGTCCCACAACCGGCAGGTCTTGTCGGCCGCGCCCGTTGCGGCCAGCTTGCCGTCCGGGCTCCAGACCACGCTATAAACCTGGCCGGTATGACCGGAGAGCGTCTTGACGCCTCCAGCGGAAGGCAACGCCCAGAGCGTGACCACCTTGTCGGTCGAGCCCACGAGAAGTGTCGCCGGATCGACCAGGAAGGAAACACTGGCAATTGGCCCGCCGGGATTCTGATAGCTCGCGCGCTCGGCCTTGGCAGGATCGGTGACTGCCAGGTCGAACACCTTGATCAGCCCGTCAACCAAGCCGGCTGCCGCGACCGTGTTGTTGCTCGCGACCGCGACCGCCGCGACCGCCGCTGGAGAGCGCGGGCGTCGTCAATAAAAGCTTGCCGTCCGCCACGTTCCACACTCGGACCGTCTTGTCCTCGGAGCCCGAGACCAGTTTGGCTGCCATCCTTCGACACAGCGATCGCCTTGACCGCGGCCGTGTGACCGGTCATCGTGCGTAGGACCTTGCCGGTGCTCACGTCAAAGGCCTTGATCGACTTGTCGGCCGAGGCCGTGTAGAGCTGCGATCCGTTGGGGTGAGCGGCCACCTGGAAAATCGGCCCGTCGTGTCCCGCAAAGATTCGTACGGCGGACGGAGTCCAGACTCGGATCGCATTGTCCGCGCCGGCCGACACGACCGACTTGTTGTCCGGGAGCAAGCCGACTCCGACAATCGCCGCATGATGTTCGGACATTTCCTGGAGATCGCGGCCTGTCGCCAAATCCCAGAACCGGACTGATTGATCGGCCGAGCCGCTGGCGACCCTGGTGGCGTCATTGGAGATGGACACACCTTGGACCGGGCCGGTGTGCCCGCTCAAGGTCGCGAGTGTCTTGCCGTCGGCCAGGTTCCAGATTCGGACGGTTTTGTCGGCCGAGCCCGTCGCCAGCTTGGTTCCGTCGCGACTCAGGTTTAGAGCCAGCACAGCATCGCCGTGGCCGGAGAAATCGCGGACGGACTTGCCCTGGTTGACGTCCCAGAGTTTGGCGGTCTTGTCGGCCGACGCGGAGACGATGAAGTTTCCGTCCTTGGGCGAAAACGCCAAGGCGTGAATCCGCCCGGCATGACCTTTGAGCTCCTTGACCGTCTTGGCGTCGGCTGCGTTCAGAACCCGGATGGTCTTGTCTTCGCCCGCGACAGCGACTTGCCCGCCGTCTCCGCGAAAGGCGAGCGCGGTGATCGGCGAAGTGAGCCCGTCGAGCTTCTTGATTTCCTTGCCGTCGCCGACTGCGACGATTCGCACGGCTTTGTTTGCGAGGGCGATCGCGACTTGAGTCCCATCTTGCCGGAATGCGACTGCGACGATCGGCTGGTCGGCTGCCGGGATCTCCTTGAGCAATTTGCCGTCGGTCGGGTTCACGATCCGGACGACCTTGTCGGCCCCGGCGGTTGCGAGCTTGGTGCCGTCCTGGCTCAAGTCGAAGGCGGCGACCGATCCTTTGGTGTCGAACCGCCGGGGAGCCGCGGCCGGGAGCTGCCAGAGCCTGGCGATTCCGTCGGAGCCCGCCGAGACGAGCTGTTGATTGTTGGGGAGGTAGACCAGACTGAGTACGGACTCGGCCGGTGTTTCGATCGCGCCGTCGGGTGACAGGTCGCTTTTCCAGAACCGGATGGTGTGGGCCTTGTCGCCGGTGGCGAGCTGGCTGCCGTCACCGCGCCACGAGGCGCTGAGCACGTCGCCGGAGTGGCCGGCGAGGTCCTTGACCACCGTCTCCGGTCGCGACGTCCCAGACCTTGATCGACTTGCCGGCTCCCGCGGCGAACTGCTTCCCGTCCGGCTTGACGGCCAGTGCGATTGCAAGCCGGCGGCGTGACCGGCGAAGGTCTTGGCCGGGCCGGTCGTCGGATAATCCCAGATCTTGGCCGTGTTATCGAGGCTCCCCGACAGGATCTCCTTGCCGTTTGGTGCGATCGCGACGGCCAGGACGAGCTTACTGTGTCCCTCGTACTTCTTGATCTCTTTCCGCGTGCCCGCGTCCCAGAGTCGAACCGTATTATCGAAACCCGCGGTCGCCAAGGTCTTGCCGTCCGGGCTCCAGGTGACCGCGTACACCGGGTCGGTGTGCCCGTCGAGCGTGCCGATGACCTTGGCCTCCTGGGCCAGCGCTGCACCCACCGTGGCGATCGCCACGAAAACCGCGATGAATCCACGCGCATGTCTTCTGTAATTCGGCCCATGGTGTTTTCCTCAACAGGGGACTGGCGTCGGGCAGGGACCGGACGGAGCGGAGGCAAGTTGACGGCACACATCCGCTGGAGATCGCACCTCCTGCGCGGGGGTCGCTCGATTGGTCGAGACGAATCGCCGTCTCAAGGCGTTCGACAATTGCTTAACATAGACAGCGAGATGCGCGATCCGCAAGGATTTTCTTTGCGGCTGGATGCACAGTTGCATGCAATGTTTGGCTCGATTGTGGCGCGAGCGGCTCACATCAAGGGGATCGGCTGCAAGCCGTGGGACTTGCGGTTTTGTCCACGTTTTCCAGGGAGAATCGTCAAATCGAATCATGGCCGGAGGACGCGACCATTTGGTGGCATTGAAAACCTGGGTAGCGCGAGATATGATCAGACTGACGATGGTCGAGCGGCTTGGCCGAGCGTCTTCAATGCTGGGCAGGCCGTCGTCCTTCTCCGGGGGATTAGCTCAGTTGGGAGAGCGCTTGCATGGCATGCAAGAGGTCAGGGGTTCAAGTCCCCTATCCTCCATTATTGTGGGCGATCGTTTTGCGTTGGCTTCCAAGTAGGTTAGAGTCCTCACGGCGAGAGCCGTTGCCGATGCCACGCAGCGCCGGGTCGAGGGGCGGCCGCACAGCAAGCAGCAGCGAGATTCTCGCGGAGGAACGCATCCTGCGATCGACATCCCTAACCCGAAGAGAGGCTGAATACTTCGTCGATTGAGCTTGCACCGGCCGCAAGCGCCCTTCTTTTATTCAAAAATCGGCGTAAGCTTCGCCAGTACCTCATCCACGATCGCGTCTGGAGCCCTTTCCAGCTTCTTGCCGCCGAGCGCGCTGAGGTCCAGGGCGCGGGGTTGGTCGCAGCGTATGATGCCTGTCGTTTTGGTCCCGGCGCCGTCCAGCGTGACCGCAAAACCGGCCGTGCGCGCGAAATTCCCGCCGCTGGTGATCGGCAGCACGACGGGCACTTTCGTCACGCGGTTAAACGCCTCCGGCGACACGATCAGGACCGGCCGCCGTCCCTGCTGCTCGTGTCCCTGCGTGGGATCAAGTTCGACCAGCCAGATCTCGCCGCGCTTCATCCGATCAGCTCGCCGCCGGCAGGCCCACCATCGAGCCATTCACGGTCTTCCTTGTTGAGCGGCGCCCTCGGATTGCATTGAGCCAGCAGCTCGTCGAGCGTGTAGTGGGGCCGCTGCTGCGGTTCCACGACCAGCCGCCCCCCTTGCACTGCCACCCCAACTTTGGCTCCTGCCCGCAAGTTCAGGATGTCCAGCAACGCGGGGGGAACCGCCAGCATGACCGAGCCACCAACCTTACGCAGATTTGTCATATGCATCGCGCGCCCTCCAAAGTTATATTGCAGTATAACATCTTCGCGACAGGGTTCCAAGCCGTCTCGCGGCCACGGGATTTGGGGGGCTCGATGGCGGACATCAGCCGCGTCATCGGCAGTCTCGCAGCTACGACCGCGTCGCGCAGGTGCAGCGGTCGCGGAACGAGGTCGAACTGGACCAGGCCGACGGCACGACCCGCATGATCCATCGCTCGGAGTTCCGCGTGCGGTGGACGTACAAGGCCGAGATGGAGCTATTGCTTGCGCTGCCGCCTTCGCGCGGTACGAGGTCTGCGGCGGCTTCGACCGCCGGCCGCTGACGCAGGAGACGGACGAAATGGTCGTGCTGGCTTGGGCGGCCGAGTGACGACCGCGACCGCGATGGTTTCTGAATCACCTGTAGTCCGGTTAGCGCTCGCTGCAAGTCAGCGATACCTGCGTCTCATGGAGTGACCTGCCGCGCGTCTGGCGATGGACCCGCAGGTCGAATATCCTATCTGAGTGGCACGCGTTCGTTCGCCACGACCTGAGCCGTCCTGAACCGCGGTCAAGTCGCTCGGTCGAACGTCCTGATATCGGTACCGCCCGGGAGTTGTGCGATGAGAACGGCGATCACCTATGCCGTCGGTCTAGGATGCGTGGGGGTGGCGGTCATGGCCGCCGCTTTTGAGAGCGGGCAATCACCCCGCGGGCCGAATCCCGATTCCCAGTACCGGCTTGGCCCAGACTCCCTACCGCAGGAGGGTGTCCCGAAGGGGGAGATCCGCGGCCCGTTCACGCTTTCCAGCCGGGTCTACCCCGGCACCCAGCACACGTATTGGGTCTACGTGCCCGCGCAATACGACCCGGCCGTCCCGGCAGCCCTCATGGTCTTTCAGGACGGCCAGGCGTTCAAAAACGAGGATGGCGACATGCGGGCGCAGAACGTGATGGACAACTTGATCTACCGGCGCGAGATCCCGGTCATGATCGGGGTGTTCATCAATCCAGGGCGCCGGCCCGATCAGCCAGAGCCGACGCCCAAGGACTGGGGCGACCGGAACACCAACCGGCCGACCGAGTACAACTCGCTCGACGACCGGTACGCCCGCGTCATCACGGAAGAGCTGATGCCGGCGTTGGAGAAGGACTACGACATCTCGAAGGACCCGGAGATGCACGGCATCGGCGGGTCCAGCTCGGGAGCGATCGCGGCGTTCACCGTTGCCTGGGAGCGGCCCGACCACTTCCGGAAGGTGCTGAGCAACGTCGGTAGCTTTGTTAATCTGCGAGGCGGTCACGTCTACCCGGAGAAGGTACTGGCGGCCGAGAGGAAGCCGATCCGCGTTTATCTATGCGACGGCCGGAACGACAACCGAGGGCTTCGCCGCGATGGCAAATATGACGACACGCGGGATTGGTTCTACCAGAACGTGCGCCTCATGAAGGCCCTTACGCAGAAGGGCTACGATGTGAACTACGCGTGGGGAATGAACAATCACGGGCAGAAGTTTGGCGGGGCGATCCTACCGGACATGATGCGGTGGTTGTGGCGGGACGGCCCGGTTTCCACCAACCCGAAGGATACGGTAGAGCGGGGATTCAGGCAGCCGGTTGCGAGGAAGGACTAGCGGCAGCAACGGGATCCGAGCATCTCATCTCCGAGGAACATGATGAATCGCAGTGGCAATGGTAGATTCCACCCACCAGATCCAGGTAATTCTGACGACCCGCATGACGTCTTTCCATTGCGGGATGAATTCCGCGACTGTTGTGGTCAGCGTCGATGGTTTGTCATCTCAATGGACGACGTACAATTGGGCTACTCGCTGAGCGCGAGGGAAGAGGGAGCCGAGGGCGACGACGGCTATATCTTCCGAGAGTTTGATGCGAATTCTCCGTTTCTCGCCCTTGGCCGGCTACGGGGGAGGATCCAGCACGCTTTGGCGATCCGCCATTTGGAGGAGCGGGTACCAGGCGAGTTTCTACCGCTTCATGACACGCTGAGGGGGCGGATTACCTACTCGAGCGGGGAGGACGCGGTGGCGTTTGTCATTGACGGCAAATCTGTAACGCTCGCTCAGTTTGCGAAGATCGTGCAGATGTTCGAAGGCTGGCAATTTCGTTTGGACTTCTTGGAGGATGGTGAAGAAGATCGTTGAGCATGGCCCCTTTTCGGTTGCCGGTGCCTTGTTACTCTCTCTCCATTCGATAGGTTCTGACGATGTTGATAAGACGGGCGAGATCAGGATCGCGCGATAAGCGAATACAGTGGGACTCCCGCCACTAGCGGCGGATGCGTGCTCCCAGGCGCACCGCTTTCTTGCCGCACCAAGGCTTCCCTGCTACCGTTTTCGCATGGCCCCACCCCGCAATCCGGGAGGCGAGGCTCCAGGCTGCGAAGATGGGCCTCGGGAGCGCTGATCAGCTCCTCACGTCGCGCCCAGCCATCCTCGGTGAGACGGAAATCGTCACCATCGGGCTGCATGATCCCGGCATCGGCCAGTTCGCGGTATGCTTCCGGCCGGCGATCTGTGACAGGCAGGCGCAGGCCCTTGGCGCAAAGTCGGAGCACGGCATGGGCGGATTTGGAGAGTGTGACGGTCTGCATGGCGGTTCCCTCCGGGAAGCATCGTATTGCGCTCTTGAAACGAGCGGAATGCGAATTGCCCTACGCCCCGCACCACCGTACTTTCAGCGCAGGGACTTTCCCACGGTCTCCAGGGTTCCAAGGTCGTCACCAAAATGTCACCAAATCTGCCACCAACCTTGTAAAATGTCACCAATCCTGCTATCCATCGAAATGGGATAACCGCCGGGATCCGTTGGAAATTACCGACTTGCGGCGATTTTTACGCTTGCATGGCATGCAAGAGGTCAGGGGTTCAAGTCCCCTATCCTCCATTGCGACGACGCCGCAATAGAGCAGGAGAGCGGTAGAACAGGTGAGCAGGTGAAAAACCAAGAATCCTCAGGTCGGTCGGTGGCCTGAACTCGTCGCTGTCCTGCGGTCTACTGCTCAACTCATCCACTGCTCGAACGCTGCCCTTCCGGAGCGGTAGAGCGGCAGAGCAGTTGCGCAGGTAATAAACCAAGAACCCCAACCGAGGCAAATGGCCCAAAGTCGTCGTTGCCCCGCGGTCGGCTGGTCAACTCATCCAACGCTCGAGTGCCCGCCCTGAAGATCAGGGATGGAGAGCGTCGGCGCAGCGCATTAATCCATTCCTGCCGACGCTCCCAGCCCGCGCGGGTGAAACGGAACAACGACTCCGGGCCGCCCACCCACGTCGAGACCGGATACATGATCCGTGCCGCCACCAGTTCGCAATAGAGTGGCCGATTGGCGTCCGTCACCTCGTGATCACCAGCCAGCCGACGGCGCAGCAGCTCAATGGCCGCCTCCGACAGATTACTCGCGTCGGGCGACTCGAACCGCTCCCGCTCGATCCGTTCCTCCGCCTCGCTGCGCAGTTCCTGCCGCCGCGCCGCGCTCGACGCTCGTACCGCCGGTTCAAAGCAGGTGGAAAAGTTGGGCCGACCGCCGCTTGAACGGCAGGACGTGTCGCGTGACATCTGTGCGGTAGGTCTCCAAGAACGGGTCATAAGCGCCAGGAATCGCCGTTTATCTGGGAAATGTGAACTAAGATTGTGCTGGATCAAGCGGCGATTGCTGCCGTTCGCAATGTTCGTCTGGTCGAACAATGGCTTGCAAGTCATGGCGACCGCGAACGGACAGGCCGTTTGGGGGACCGTTCTCGGGTGAAACAACAGGAACGGACATCGCCAGTCAGCCACGATTTTCAAGTGCAGGCGGCGGGACAGGGGCTCCGACGGTTCCGCGCGGTGCTGTCGACGTTTAAGCGGTTTCCCGATGAGCTACACACGACCCACACCAGCGCAACGCGCACGCGAGGGGAGCGGCTATGTCGCACGTCAGCAATGCATTCGGCGCCGGCCTTGGCCTGAGTGCCTCGCTTGCGCGTCGGGCTAGTATCAACCGACATCGCGGCCGTCTTGTGCGCAACTCGTGTGCGAATGGCTCTAGAGCAAGTATTTCCGAAGACTGTCAGGTTGCGGCGCCTGTCCTGCTGGCAAGGCCCGGCTATGGCGGCACCATTGCCGCGATTCGGGACCTTGCGCAGGACCAGATCCCCGTTGCGGTCCTTGCGGAAAGCCTGCTGGAATGCGGGCGCTGGTCGAACTATGTCAGCGCCACGATTCCGACCGGGCCCCAGGCCGACCCCAAGGCGCTGCTCGCCTCGCTCGAAAAGCTGACAGAGGAAGGCACGGGCCCTGTCGCTCCCGTGCTTCTGCCAAGCTGTGACACCAGCGCCTGGACCTATGCCGCCTATGCGGACAAGCTGTCACCGCATTTCTGCCTGTACGCGCCGCCGCTCGAAACGATGGACAGGATATTGGACAAGGGCCGGTTCGAAACGGCCTGCGCCGATGCCGGCGTCCCTGTGCTGAAAAGCTGGATGGTGTGGAATGAAGCGGCGATTGCGCAGATTGCGGACACTTTGCTGTTCCCGCTCATCATCAAGCCGCGCACCCATGTCCGGCGCCGGCGCAATGACAAGGGCGAGGTCGTGGCGAACCATGATCAATTGGTCAGGGCGCTTCGCCGCATCGGGCGATCGGAGAGGTTCTTTGACGCAGACTGCGACCACGCCAACAGCCAGGAGTTTTTTCTGCAGCAATTTGTCGACGTCCATCCCAAGGGGGTCCTCTCCGTCACCGGGTTCATGGATCGAAGCGGCACGCACTTTGTGGCGGGCGCCGCGCAAGATACTGCTGCGCTCCGAACCGGCGGGGGTGGGTGTCTGCTTCGAATCAACGCCGCTCGACCCCGCGCTTGCCGAGCAGACGGCGCGCCTGTGCCGCAGGCTTGGCTATTTCGGTGTGTTTGAGGTCGAGTTCATCTGGGATGGCGCCCGCTGGGCAGCGATCGACTTCAACCCGCGCTTCTTCAACCAGATGGCGCTGGACCTCGCGCGCGGGCTACCCCTGGCGCGGCTTTGCTATTATGACGCGATCGGCGACGCGCATCGCCTTGCGTCCCTTGTCGAACAGGCACAGGCGGCCTCGCCTGAAGACCAGCTCTGTGTGCGCGATGGCTTCACAATGGCCCTGATCCTGACGTTCCGGAGCCTCACCGGCCGTATGTCACGCCGGGACAGGCTTCGCTGGCACCAGTGGAACAAAAGCAATCGCGCCGGCATGAAGGACCTGATGCGCGCCTGGGACGATCCCTGGGTCTGGCCCGTGCACATGGTGTCCGAAGTCAAGCTCGGCCTGCGGCAATTGTTCAACCTCGCAAAGATCCGGTGGGCGGAGGCGGGCCAGTCGAATGCATAAGGATATAGTACCGGTCGCCATCGTGGGTGCCGGCCCCTATGGCCTCTCGCTTGCGGCCAATCTGTCGGCGGCCAATATCGCCTTCAGGATTTTCGGGACGCCCATGGCCTTCTGGTCGGCCATAGCGACGGCGGGGCAGGAGCGCTATCTCAAATCCTTCTGCTTCGGCACGAATATCGATGTGCCAAAGCCCGGCTATGGCTTTTCCGAATGGAGCGAGGCACGCGGCCTTGAGTCCTTCGAGCCCTGTTCGATACAGCAATTTGTCGATTATGGCCTTTGGGTTCAGCAACGCTGCGTCACGAGCCTGGAACGGCAGAATGTCGTGGCCATCCGTCGGGAGGGTTCCGCCTTTCACCTGACGCTGGCGGACGGCGAGACGTTGCTCGCGCGTCGGGTCGTCCTGGCAACGGGCCTCAGCGGATTCGACTATCTGCCCCAGCCCTTCGCGGCGCTGCCCTCTGCCCTGTGCACCCACACGGTCAATGTCACTGGCTTTACTGGCTTCGCGGGTCAATCGGTTGCCGTCATCGGCGGCGGGCAATCAGCGCTTGAAGCAGCCGCGCTGCTGCGCGAGGCAGGAGCGAACCCGACGCTTATCGTGCGGGAAGATGAGATTAGCTGGATGACCGCCCTGCCGCGCCAGCGCTCGCTCTGGCGGCGAATCCGCTCGCCCCTGTCCGGCTTGGCGTCCGGCCCAAAGGCCTGGTTCCTGACCAATGTGCCGGGCGCCGTGCATTATCTGCCCGATAGCCTGCGCACCCTGATCGTTGCCAAGCATTTGCCGCCGGAAGGCGCCTGGTGGCTGCGCGACCGGGTGGACGGCAAGGCTGAAACGCTGACGGCGACCTCGGTTGCCGATGCCAGCGAGGACGCCGGCGCTTGCGTGCTGACCCTGTCCGCCAATGGCAACCGATTGCAGCGCCGTTTCGACCATGTCATCGCCGGTACCGGGTTCAAGGTCGATGTCGACCGGCTCGGCCTTCTCGATGCGGGTCTTCGCCAAGCGATTCGCCGCATCATGGGATCGCCTCGTCTCAACCGCCGTTTCGAGACCAGTGTCGAGCGATTCCATGTCATCGGCCCTGCATCCGCCCTGAGTTTCGGTCCCCTGTTTCGCTTTGTCGTGGGTGCGCATTACACGGTTCGAACCCTGACCCGCCATTTCGCGGCCCATCCCTGATGAAACCGATCCTGTTCTTCTTTCCCGGGGCAGGCCCGCTGGGCGATGTCGCCGCGACTCTCGGCCGGCTCTTTCCGGAGGTGGAGGTCGTTGGCATCACCTATCCGGAGTGGCAGAACCTCACCGATCCAGAACGGGCCATGGACCATGTGCTTGAAGGGGTGGAGCGTCAGGTTAGGGCCAAGGCGAGCAGCGGGCCGGTGCTGATCCTTGGCTATTCCCTCGGCGCAGATCGGCTGGGGCTTTGCCCATGGTTTCCAGCGGGCGGGCGGGACGGTCGCGTTTTTCGGTGCGATCAACGGGCGGGTTGTCGCCACTGACAAACCCCATGGACAATGGCTGCGGCGGGCCGTTCGCGACTTCGCGAGCGATCTCTTGCGCGGCGACATCCGTGCCGTGGGAGCGTTCATCAGCTCACGCTTCAGCCGGCTATTGCAGCGCGCGGCCGGCAGCGACCTGCCGAAAATGGCGGGCCGCTGGGCAAGGCGCGGCCGTTTGCCATGGCTCCTGTCCCGCAATCCGGTTTTCGAAACCGAGCTCAACATGCGCCTGCTGATCCGGGCGGCGGTCCCCTGGACGCAGAAGATCGAGAGCGAACTGCCCCCGCTCGACTGCCCCGTCCCTTTTCGTCCGTGGCCCTGATGACGAGGCGTTTGACGGGCGCTGGCGCTCGCTTTGCCCACGGCTCGATATCAAGGCCGTGACCGGCTCGCATCTCGCGATCCTGCAGCCGCCCCATTTTCAGGAGGTCGTTGGCCTGATCAAGGCCGCGGCCCGAGAAAGTGGCACGCTGGCGATGGCTCCGGCCGGGGCCGGCACCAGCTAAGGCGCCTCGGGCGACCGGCCGACCGCGATCAGGCGAAACTTGTCCGCACCCGCCTCCGCCTCAGAGCCGCGCAGGCCGCACCGCAAGCCGGCTTATGCACCAGCACATTGGCTAACAGCAGATCTTAACTAATGTCGTCGGGGTAAGTGATTCTACTCTCTTAATCAACGAATATATAGTATTGTATAAGTGACTGGCCGGGCCGATTCGCTCGCCAACTGTAACATCCCTGCCTAGAATGCCTTACGGCGCCTGATGTCGCATCAATACATCTATATAAATATACTGTGAACAGTGATATGGTCGACTATCTCAACGCTCGTGACGGCCCAGCGAAGAGATCGTCCTCGATCTCGGCGTCAACCTGGTGCACCGCCCCGCCGGGGATCTGGCAAACATGCCGGCCAGGCTGACCGCCTGACGCCGCTCGCATCTGCGACCGGCTCTCGATATGATGAGGCTTGATGTGCGTGCCCGTGACCCCGGTCTGGTTTCGACCGGCGCTTACGTCTTGACTGCCGACGTGGCATGCAGCCCGAACTGGTTGAATTTGAGCTCGGTCCGGGTTGGTTCGGAGCTTCGGACCACGGTTTCATCTTGGAAGCATCGCGATGAGCGGCGACTCGTGTTGGAACGTGATCCGACGGCGCTCGGGACCGGCCCTCCTCACGGTCTTGCTCGCCGTGGGATCGGTCGCTCCGCGCCCGGCCGGGGCGCAGCCGCCGCAGGCGGGGCTCGCCGAACCGCGGTCGACTACGGCCGCGCCACGTGAGCAGCGGCTCAGAGAGCGCGACCTGAGCGTCTGGGAGGCGCGGCGGCTGGCGGACGAGGTCTATTCCGAAGAGGCGATCGCCGTCGCGCGGCGGACGGTGTCCATCGAGCGCGAGCTCTTCGGAGATGCCCACCCTGACGTCGCCCGCGCCCTGGAGCTCCTGGCCGAGATTGCGCAGCGCTTCGCTCGCTTCGAGGAAGCCGGCGCTTCGCTCCGGGAGGCGCTCGCCATCCGGACCAAGGCGCGAGGGCCGGACCACTGGCTGAGCGTCGACGCCCGGTACGCGCTGGAGCGGAATGATCGCCTCATCGGGCTTGATGAGACACGCCGCGAGAAATACCGCGCGGCACAGCGGGTCCTCGTTCAGGCTGACAAGCTCACGCTGGTGCAAGAGCTGGAGAAGTGTGTGAAGCTGCTCTTCGAGGCGCTCGAGCTTCAAAGGCAAGCCCTCGGGGAATCGCACCCCGAGTTCGCGCATTGCCTCGAACGATTCGCCAGACAGCGCGTCATGAAGGGCCCCGAGCGCGGCCGGAACGACGAAACCAACAAGCCGGTGTTCGCGCTCTACGCGCAGGTGCAGGCCATCCGCAAGCAGGCGCTCGGGGAGCGACACCCGGATTACGCGCTCAGCCTGGAGACCCGCGCCCTCCGTATGCCTATCGATCGCAAAGCGGGCCGGTCTGCGGGAGAGCCGCTGTTGCGCCAAGCCCTGGAAATCCGCAGAGCGGCGCAGGGCGAGCACCACCCCGCTTACGCCCACACCTTGAGCCTGCTGGCGAAAGTGCTCCAGCTCCAGGCGGGCGGGGATATTGCCGAGGCGGAGCGGCTCCTTCTCAGGGCCGTTGAGATCGAGCGCGAGGTCTACGGTGCGGACAGTCTTGCTACGCCGGCCCATGTTGAGCCATCTGAGTCAATTGTACAACATCAGGAGCGGCGACCCGGACAGGGCCGAGGTCTTGCTGCTGGAGGAATTACGGATCGAGCGGAAGTGCCTCGCCGCGACCACTGGTAGCGACGACGGGCGCTGGTTCGTTCCCCTTGGCCCACCGCCGGAGACGCCAGGGAATCGACGCGAAACGCTCGTAAGGGCGTACGGGCGGCACGCGTCGCCGGCCAGGTTGCTCGATACCCTCGCCGGGATTTACTTAAAAAAGGGAGAATATAGCAAGGCCGCCCGATGCCTGGAGGAGGCGCTTGACTTCCACGAGGAGGGATTTCTTTATCTAGCCACCGTGCCGGGCATGGGTTACACATCGCGCGGTCTTTATCAGTCGTGTTTTCCCAAATACCTGGGCCTCTCGCTCGACCCCCGTGCCGGGATCGAGCCGAAGACGGCGTATCGATACGTCCTGGCGTGGAAGGGGATGCATTTCCTCGCCGAGCGTCGGGTCCGGAAATGGCGCGAGCGGCCGGAGATGAAGCCGCTGCACGCGGATCTCCAAGCCGTGTCGGCCGACGTATCGCGCATGAGTAATCCACCACCCGTCGAGAGTGACTCGGGTGCGTGGGAACGGCTCATTGTCGCGATGAGGCGCAAGTATGACCTCGAGCTCGAGCTGGCTGCCCGCGCCCTGCGACTCGGCCGGGATGAAGGCCGCAGTGCTCTCGCGACAGCGGCAATGCAAGCCGCGTTGCCGCACAACGTCGTGCTCGTCGACTTCGTAGACGCCAACCCGAACCTCTTCAAGGTATGGCCCGGATACCGTCTGAACCTGAAAGGCGTCCGTGAACGATGGCAATCATCTCCTCGCCTTCATCGTCGGAACCGACAAGGTAACCGGCCCGCTCGACCTCGGCCAGACCAGTCAGATCCGGGCAATCGTCTCGGACTGGCTGGCCCGGGCCGAGCGCGGCGACGATCCTACGGCGACTGCCCAGGCACTGTACCAGCGAATCTGGCGGCCGCTGGAACCGGGTATCTCCAGCGCGAAGACAGTGCTCGTTTCGCCCGATGGTCCGCTTACGCGGTTCCCATTGGGCGCCCTGCCGGGCAAGGCGCCGGGGACCTTCCTGATCGAGGACCTGGCGATCGCCGTCGTCCCCGTGCCCCGGTTGCTGGTCGACGACGATCTCGCTCCACCGTCGACCTCGCAATCGAAACTTCTGCTCATCGGAGATGTGGATTTCGACGCGGATCCCGGATTTGCGGCATCGTTGAGCGACCCGCGGGCCCCTGGACTGGGTGCAAGGGCGCCGCGACGCCGCGCATTTCCGGCGCTGCCCGGCACGCGCCTCGAGGTCGAGTCGATCCGCGACCGGTTCGCAGCGGCACACCCGGGCGCAGGCTGGAGCATCCTCCGCGGGTCGGAGGCTACCGAGCAGGCATTTCGGGCCGCCTTGCCGGGATCCCATTACGTCCACTTGGCCACCCACGGCTTCTTCGAGTCGCCACCCAGAACCGGGCTGCCAGCGCTTCCTGTGACCCGGAACGTCAGCAGCCCGCAAGCCCGCGCCAGTCCGAGCCGCGCCCCGCTCCCAGGGAATGCCCCGGCCGTCGTCAATCAGCCCCGGCCGCCGTCTGAGGCTGCTCTGCCCAGCGACGATCCGCGGAGCGACGACTTCTGGAACAGCCCGCCGTCCATCGCCAATGCGTTGCGGAGCATGGAACCCGGCATGAACGTCTGGGTCAACTACTTGAAGAGCCCGTCGTCCCTCGCTGATTCGAGCCCTGGGCTGTTCTCCGGGATCGCCCTCGCCGGCGCCAATCGTGCCCCGCTTGCGGGTCAGGACGACGGGATCATCACGGCACTGGAGGCGCAGCATCTCGATCTCCGCGGCGTTGAGCTGGTCGTGCTGTCGGCCTGCGACACCAGCCTCGGCAGCGGGACGATCGGCGAAGGGATGTTGGGAATGCAACGGGCCTTCCAGGTCGCGGGGGCGCGCACGGCGATCAGCACGCTCTGGAGGGTCGACGACGCCACCACGGCGCTCTTGATGGACGAATTCTACAAGAATCTCTGGGTGCGCCGCCTGACCAAGGTCGAGGCGCTGCGGCAGGCCCAGCTCGCCGTGCTCAACGACCCCGGGCTGGTGCAGACCCGCCGCGCCGAGCTGGCGAAAAGGGGGATCGGCGAGACGCCGGTGAAGCTGCCGGAGGGCGGGCGGGCGGCCCCGACGAATCCCCAAAAGGCGCGCAGCAATCCATCGCTCTGGGCCGGCTTCATCCTCAGCGGCGACTGGCGCTAGGGATGAAGGAGGAGTCGCCATTCCGACCCTGGAAAGCGGGTCTCGAACAACCTGTCGAGGCCATCGAGTCGTAAAACCAGCGACGTCGAAGCATCGACCGCCCTGCAGTTGGTCCGAATCTACCGGTTCGAGGAGTTGCTTTGCCGCGGCCGAATCAGCGCTGCGAAGGCAGACATCTCTGGTACAATCCGGATGAGGAGGCGACCCATGCCGATCCACGACTGGACCCGCGTTTCAGCCGGGACTTTTCACGACTTCCACCAGGGGTGGACGATCGAAATCCGCAACAGGTTGAACAGCGGGGTTCTCCCGGACGGCTACTACGCCATGGCCGACCAACGGGTCAGCGGACCGGAACCCGACATCATCGCGCTTCGGTTACGCAGCCCCGAACCCAAGGGTGGGCTGGTCGTCGCGGAAACACCTCCACGGATCCAACGTGCCGCCCGGGTCGAAACCGAGACCGCCCTGTACGCGGAAAAGCCAACCGCATCGTGATTCACCATGAACTCGGCCGGGTTGTGGCGATGATCGAGGTCGTCTCGCCGGGTAACAAGGACAGCAAGCACGCCGTTGCCTCGTTCATCGCCAAGGCGGTCGACTTCATCCGCAACGGAATTCACTTCCTGGTGATCGACCTGTTCCCTCCCGGACCTCGCGACCCGCAAGGCATCGCCCAGGCCATCTGGGACGAACTGGTCGGCGAGTCGTTGGGAACTCGGCCGGCTGACAAACTCCTGACTGTTGCTGCTTACGATGCCGGCAATGAGTTGACTGCCTACGTCGATGCGCTCGCCGTGGGGGACCTTCTGCCGGATGCCCCTTTGTTTCTTGCACCGGGCTGGTACGTGAACGTCCCGCTCGAACAGACCTACATGGCCTCGTGGGACGTGGCCCCCAAGCCGATACGCGACCTGGTCGCACCGCCGAGGACGGCGGGCAGCAGCCGTGAGTGCCCGCGAGCTCGAGTTTCAGCAAGAATTGCAGCAGAGTGCGTGAGGTCTATTGAATTCTTGGAGTTGGCCTACCGCGACAAGTCCTTGGGACTGTCATTCACACCGAAGCACGTCGCGGCCACCGCGGCATCAGCAGGCACGATCACCGGTTCAGCTTGCTCGAACTCATCGACATGTCTTCGACTGGCTGATCGGATCGCCAGGATCGTATCAATCGAGCCGGCCGTTGTGGGATGCGTCTGCGCCCCACATGAGCCAGCCGTCGTCGTTCGGGTCGCTGGTCTCGAGACAAATCAGGCTGCCCGAATCGGTCCCAACGTAGATTCTCCCGTTGGCGACGGCAGGCTGGAAAACGACGGGCTCGCCAATCGAGACGCTCCAGAGTTCTGCGCCCGAATCTGAGGAGAGGCAGTGGATCTCACCGGTCACCGAACCGAAGAAGAGCTTGCCATTGGCGATCGCCGGTGGCGTGAGCGGGCTATCGAGGAGCTCTTTGTCGTCTCCGGGCGTCTGACCAACCGTCTTCTTCCAGTACACCTGATCCGACCGGGGATCGGCCGAGCTGACAGTGTCTCCTTGCGCCGCGTAGAGCCGAGCTTTCGAGACGAATGGCTTGGACCCTTGATAAGCCCAGATGGCATGGACGTGTCCCTTGCCGAGGTTTCTCATCGCCTGGTACATCTTGGCGTCTCCCTTGAATTGACTGAAGCCGACGGCCGAGTCCTTTTGTTCGCTGGCTTGGTAGATTGGCGAGCCACTCATTCGCTTGGCATGATCAAGATAGTCGGCCTTGCGCGAGGTATCCGGATAATGGCGGTACGCTGCCTCGTCGATCTTCCACGCGCCCAGGTGTTCTGTTTGGTACGCGGCCCCTTGCGCCTGGTTTTCTCCCTCGACTTCCTGGCGCTGGCCGAAATAACATTCGCCGTTCCAAACGACCGGCGAAGATGTGGCGTTCCGCGGCTCCGTCCACTCCACGTGACCATCGTCCTGCCGAAGGCGGTAGAGCGTGCCGTCGAGAGTGGCGAAATGCACGTGTTCCCCGGCCAGCACCGGTGCCGTGATGACCTCGCCGGCGATCGGCTCTTTCCAGTACTCCTGCCCGGTCCGCAGATCGAAGCAAGCGATGTAATGTCGCCGGTCGCCGTTGCTGTCCGGGTAAGCCATGTAAACCCGTCCTCCGGCGACAGCGGGCATACTCATCAGCGGGTCACCCAGCCACTTTTTCCAGACGGGAATCCCGTCCACAGTCAGGACCTCTAATTCACAGCTCTCCGTATTGAACACGACATGATCGTCATCGACCACGGCCGCGGTCGGGCCGTCGTCGGAAGTCTGGTACTGCCAGGCGAGGCCTCCGTTCTCGGAGTTGAAGGCGTAGAAGTCGAAGCTGCCGAAGCCGCCACCCAAGAAAACGCGCCCATCGACCACGGCTGGTGTCGCCAGGGAGTGACCGCCAGGAAGGGCGACCTTCCAGCCCCGAAACCGGCCATCGGGGCTCTGGAACAAACTCGGCGGTGGTACCTGAGGGAGCTTTCCCTGGAGTTCCGGATTAATCTTCATGGTATCATTCCTTTTCTCGAGTAGAATCGCGGTTGATCGCAACGCCCGCGGAACATCCGGCGCGCATCCACTTTTGATACGCACGCCATTTCCAATTCTTACATCACAGACCGTCGGATCGTCCGCTGGCCAGCGTGAAAAGGAAGTCCAACGCGAGATCGTTGAAAGGTACGGCGCGGTCGAATCGGCCGTGGATCTGATCCGCGAAGCCTTCGACGAGGATTAGCCTTTCTTCCGCCAATTGCGGCGACCTGGGCGTCCATTCACCGCCCGCGGCCTCGGGTGCGCGAGAGTGTGGGAAACCGGCGGATCAATTCATCACGGTTGGGCGGATCAAATTCGAGCAGCGTCTGGAATTCCTTGAGGGCGGCCTCGTGGTCATTGAGACGCAGCTCGCACCGGATGAGAAGCTCCCGAGCTCGGAGGTCGGCTGGGCTGAGGCTGAGGGAGGCGCGGCACTCCTTCGCGGCTTCGCGCCAATCGCGAGCCTGGAACAAGGCAAAAGCCAACCGGCCGTGATATTCCGCACGCCAAGGGCTGATGGCAATGGCGCGGCGCCAGTAGGCGACGGCATCATTGTGTCGTCCCGCCTCATCGGCGAAGTCCGCCGCGTCAGCCAGGGCGGATTCCCGGTTCGGTTCCCGGTCCAGGGCCGTGCGGAAGGCGGCCAGGGCCTCTGCGTGCCGGCCGAGCCGGCCCAGCGCGACCCCCTTGCACTCCCAGGCCGTTACGTCGTCGGGCCGTGCCGACAGGGCCGCTTCGAGCAGGGGCATCGCCGCGGCCGCGCTCTCCGCCCATTCATAAGACCGGGCCAGCGCCACGCCGATCTCGCGCCCGGCCGCGGCACGTTCTCGCTCATCCATCAGGTCGCGGTGGAAAAGCACCATGCGACCTTCGCCGTAATCGTGGCTTCTTGTCGATCTCGGGTGACCGATCGGCGTCGGCCGCGCGGCGGGGAATGCGATGATCCGTCGTGACGCCATGGAAGACATCGGCGCTGCGCGAACGCGGCAGGTGGCATCCGATGCAGTCGTCAACGCGGCTTCGAGACTGCCGGACTGCCGTCGGAAGGCTACAGCCCTGATTGACATGGCACTCCAGGCAGCGCTGCCGGAAGTAGGCTACCTCTTCCCCGGGTTTGGGCAGCCGGTGCGGATCGTGGCAGGAGATACACCCAAGGCGGCCTCTGCTCGCTTGAAAGCAACGGCTCTCGTGCATCTGCTCGACATGGTTGACGAACCGATTCTCCGCGGTTCCGGCGGCTGAGAACGCTATCCAGACTTGCTGGAACGGCAGCCCCGGCCGAAAGTCCTCATTCCGTCTATCCAGTCGCTCGATCCGCCGAAGACCGCTCAGGTGACATTGCTCGCAGACCGCGTCACGCAGCGCGGGCTCGAGGGAGCGGGGGTTGACAATCGTGACGTCGCGGCCATCGACCATCGTGGGCCGCTGGACGTGAAGTTCCCCCGGACCGTGGCACCGCTCGCAGCCGATCGCATAGCCCCGGAAGATCGGCTGCTCATACCGATTGACTGTACCAGCCACGTTCTCGACACGATTACCGTGGCAGTATAGGCAACCGGCAAGGACCGGCCGCTCGAAGTGGAGGTTTTTCTTCTCATAGCCCGGGGATAAGTCCCACCGTTCGGATCGCACGTAGCGCGTGATCGGCGACTGAAACAGGAAGCCGTCGCGCTCGATCAGGTAGGCCAGCGCCTGTCTCCCGGAGCCGAGCGTGAACTGAACCTCCGCCGTACTCTGAGCGACAATCCCACCCGAGGGCGCGTCGCGTCTCGAGATGGATGACATGACCACCCCGATTCTCAACGGAGTATTGCAGTCCGTCGGATTCAAACAGTGCTGCGCCGGCGGTAATCTCGACCCTTGGAGCGGTCTCCGGCGCGATCGGCGACAGAGAGCGACCCATCGGGTGCGAGCGGTAGGACTCGCCAATCTCCCCATGGCAGCGGATACACGCGGCGTCGCCCACGTATTTGACTAACAGGGCGTGTGTTTTGATAGGGAGAGCCTGTGTCCAACACCAAGGAGCGGCCCGGTCCCGGCGTCCGGGCAGCTCGCCAAGATACCAGCGCCGTGGCAACTCCCAAGACGATGAGGACGACAGCGACGAGCCAGTTTCTTCTTCTTCGCCGCGTCTCAGTTTGCGATCGAGAGTTACTCCCGCTTTCCACGTGTCTGTCTTACTCCGGACCCAGGTAATCTGCGTTGATGCGCACTTTGACCCCATCGCTTTTCCGTTCATCTTGACCGGGGTGTCAGGCTGAAGCAAGATCGCGTTCCGTACGAGGCGGCGCTCTCGGAGCTCAGAGGCTGTCTCTGAAGCGGCGATGTCCTTATCGTAGGGTGCTCTGTGAGCACCGATTTCGGCAAAGCACCCCTGATCGGTGCTCACAGAGCACCCTGCAAGACCTTCCGGGACAGCTTCTCACTTGGGTGTTTGTCGGGGCATCGCCGATTCCAGTGGTTTCTCGTCAGACCAGACCGTCGTCATTTCCGTCCGATCGGCGAGTTCGCACCATCTTCCGCCAATCAGGCAGCCCGCGCCGCATCCTCTTGGTCGCTTTCTCTGGATCGAACTTCTCGGCATCGAATGACCCCCCGATCCAGACAGCGAATTGTTCATGCTGCTCGTCATCGCAGTCGGCAAGCGCCTCCAAGAACTCTTTGTAACCCGAGTATCCGCCCACGTCTTCAGGCGGGCAGGCTCGTGCACCTTCCAGGCAGATCGGGTATCGCTGACCCGGTTCAACCCGCAAGCAGCCTTCGAAGAGAACCTCGTGCGTCCAGCAATCTCCGAAGTCGTATTCGTACTCGAAAAGAAACCGCTCGCCGCTCTTGGGCAGGATCTTGCTCAGCGTCGTCTCCCGGGAATCCTTGAAGCCCATCTCCTCGAAGATCTTATACAGGAGCCATCGGTCTCCGTAGACGCTGTCATTGATCTGGAATTGGTATAGATGCGAGTTGGTCCAACCCATCGCAGTCTGTATCCGCTCGTGGAGCTTGTCGAGGGTACAGTCTCGCACTTGAATTCGACGCCAGATGGGGGGCTTGATTTTCTTGAGCGTGATTCTCAACTGGTACAGTCGCTCCTTGACCGGGATCACGCCGATTCCTTGGAAGTGATCGATGGCTGCTTTGGTTATGTAGAGGACGTGTCTCAGCGAGGTTCGTTTCATGCCTGAGTTAGCCCGACGCATGGCCGGGACAACCGCGTTGCGGATCACGTTCAATTCATCGAGTGTCAATGAAACCACTCTCTGGTTGGTTTCATCAAGTTTCAGTCGCTCGGACAACTCCGGCAAGACCTCGGCGACAACGATGCGCTGAGCGAGGGTGAGTCGCACCGGGAATTTCCGTTCCTTTTCCTTCTCCTTGCACTCGGACATCATGCTTCTCCCTGGCATCCTCTACTGGTGATCGACGCCGCCGCCTTGAGCCTCCCGCGCGTTACTTGCTGATCTAGCCCACGATCATCGCGCGTTAAAATGCAGCGCGAGATCCCGGTTCACCTTGGCGACCAAGAACTTCTCCGGGTCGAATTTTCCACCAATCCAGCTCACCATATCGTCATGGCTCTCGTGCTTCCGGTCCCTGATGGCTTCAAGGAAATCCGCGTAGCCCCAGATACCGCCCACATCTTCCGGAGGACACGCTCGCGCACCGTCGACGCATCGAGGATAGGCAACCTTCGGCTCCGGCTCGAGCGTTTTCTCCAAGACGATCTCGTGGTCCCAGGAATCCCCGAAGTCGTATACGTACGTGAACCGGATTTTCCGTCCCGTATTGGGTACCTGGCTGAGGGCGATTTCCTCCTCGTCCTGCGTTTCCATGCCCCATTCCAGATCTTCGGGATCGGAGGGTCCATAGTACTCGCCCGCGACAATGAATTGGTGCAGGTGGGAATCCTCCCAGCCCATGACCACTTGGAGGACTTCGTGAAATTCGCCTAGCGTGCAATCCGGCACTTGAATCCGTCGCCAGATTGGCGGAGCGCTCTCCTTGAGCGTCACCTTGAACTGATAGATGGCACCGGCTTTGGCTACCGCCCGACGTTTTACGTCTAATGACTTCTGATCCAATTCGTCGAGCAGGTCGTCAACCTTTTCGAGGACGGCGCACAGCCGTTTCTTATCAGCGGGAGGAGCGAGGGCGATCGCGGTGTAGATCTCCTCATCCATCTTCTCCAGGTCCTTTTTGGTAAACTCGGCGACCTGCTGATCGTTTGGTGTTTCCTGAATCCTTTTCATGAGCCCCGCTGTCAATCGAGTCGCATGGATCAGCGATTCCCGCTGCTTCACCGTCAGCTTGAGCGGGAACGTCTCCTCGTATTGCTTTCCCTTCTTGGCTGGCATGTTAGATCTCCCCATGGCCGATCCCCAAGGGCGGCCCATGACTTTTGCTCGAAGTTGACCCGCGGACGATTTAAGACACCAGGCGTGCCGGCCCGATCATCAGTCGCCGGCATTAGCTCGACCGGCCGAATTGCAGAAAGCCTCCTTCGATCTCATCGGCCGTCAGCATCGTGCCCGAGCGCGGCGAATCGACGATGGTGAACCCGTGGCGCGCGGCCATCATACCAGGGATCGGCGTTATCGTACCCGGCTCGGGGCGGCTTGCGTGAGCCCGTGGCCGGTTCGATCATGCGGTCGTCCTCGCCGTAGACCTGCCGGCGCCGGGCTCGATTCGGCCTCGTCGAGTAGGCTCGCCAGACCGCGGAGCGAGGCACCACTGTCGGGGGTCACCGAGAGGATGCAACGGCGGACATCGCGCGGCGTCTCCGGCATGAAGACCGACAGGCCCAGGAAGCCTTCGCCGCCTGGCGAGCGGTCGCGGTCGCTCCGCGCCCAGTCCTTGAAAAAGATGCACCGCTCGGGGTCGTGTTCGTTCTGCACGTCACGGACCATCAAGGTATCCACGTCCACCCGCCCCCCGAATTGCCCGGGCAGGCTCAGCCGGACGACGCGCGCCCGGGTCGCCGGGTCGGCCAGCTTGCGTTGGTATCGGTCGACGTCGGCCAACACGTCCCGCCGATCGTCAGAGCTGAAGAGATCAGGGCAGGCGAACGCGTCCACCGAAGGTAAAGCCACCCCATCGCGGAGGCTGCGATCCACGACAAACGCGATCAGGTCCAGCCCTTGCTGGACGCAGTCCCGCCAGTACGGAGTGATCGGCAGGCCGGCCCAGCCGGGCATGGCGATTGAGCATCTGCATGTAGGCCGCGTAGGGCGAGAACGGCTGACTCAAGATATGGCCGATCGATCCTTCGTCGATCTTGTCGGCATAGCGGGCCAGGGCTTCGGTGCCCGGCGGGAATTCCCCGGTGGTGAGCAGACCGACGGCGAGATAAGCCGACGCCACCGAGTCGAAGTCGGGCGACTCGTGCAGCACGATCGTGAACGGAGCACCTGGATCCCGACGCGGTTGGACCGCGCCGGCGACGAGGCCGGGGTTCGTCGCGACGAGCCGGGTTGTCGAGCCGCCATATGCTTGTAACTGGTGGTGGTCGATCACGCCGGTCCTCAGGTCATTGCCGACGTCCAGGAACAACCGGTCCGGAGCCGGTCCGCCCCGAGGAACCGATGAGCCCGCGCCGACGAAGACGAAACGGATGACGTCGCGGCGAAGAGAAGGAGACGGCGAGTCATGACGGCCCGGCTCGCGGCCGTCGCGCCGGTGCGGGGCCGAGATCTCGCTCCAGGTAGGCATAGAGGTCGGCGGCCAAAGTCCGCCATGCTGCGATACCGGTCCGCGGGCTCGTGGGCGAGGGCTTTCAGACAGATCGCATCCAGGGCGGGATCGACCTCAACTCGATAGGCCGACGGCGGGGCCGGCGACGCATCGATCGGGTCGGAGACGTCAGCGACGGCGGGGATTGGGGAACGGCAGCCGCCGCGCCAGCCGCTCGTACAAGACACAGCCGAGGCGCGAAGATGTCGCTGTGGGGACCGATCTGGTCGGCATCGCCGCGGAGTTGCTCGGGCGACGCAAAGCCCTGTGTTCCAACGAACACGCCGGGATCGGTCGGTCGCGGCCCGGGTCATCCATCAGAACGGCCAGTCCGAAGTCGATGACGACCGGTATCCCTTCCGCGGTCACGACGATGTTCGACGGCTTCAGGTCGCGATGGATTACGCCCTCCCGGTGCGCCGCCGCCATCGCGATCGCGACTTCGCGGATCAGTGCGGCGGCCTCTCGGGGCGTGCTGGCCGGATAGCGGGAAAGCGGAGTCCCCGCGACGTATCGCATCACGAGGTAGTCCATGCCGTCGGCCTGCGCAACGTCGAGCACCCACGCCAAACCCGGATGGACGAGCCGGGCGGCATGGCGCGCCTCGCGATAGAATCGTTCTCTACCTCTGACATCGGCCGCGATCCCGGGCTTCGGAACCTTCAACGCGACCTTGATCTCTAGTTTCAGGTCCCATGCGAGGAAAACGCTCCCCATACCGCCGCCGCCCAGCCACTCCAGTAGCCGGTAGCGGCCGAAGGGGTGTGGAAACGGACCATTGCGCCCGGGCAGATTCCTCGGCGTCACGGAGAAGGACAATTCGCCTTCGCGAACGTCAGCGTCTTTCGCGAGTGACATGACGGGAGCGGGGAACTCGGAAAGGGGAGGCGGTTCCGCACCGCTCGCACGTTCTCGCCCCTCAGTCCACGAAGGCGGTTCGTGACCTTCCAAAGCAATGCCCTCCCAAGTCCGGCGGACGGCGCGGCCTGTCTTCTCGACGAGAATGACGAACCGAAAACATCCTATAGGGGGCGCTGCGCTCATTCAATGGATTCGCGTCTCGCGAGCTTCATCTGTAAGGCACGTGCCTGCGACGTCCCGCGCTGGTTGTCCGCCACGATGGAGAATCACGCCGCGGCGAACGCACCCCGAGACCTTCTCTGTAAGATAATGCATATCCTGGGTTTCCGTAAGATCCAACCACGCGAGTTGGTCACCGCCGAGAGGAAAATCGCTGGCCACGGTAACCTTGTTGACGCGACTTGCAGGATAAGACTCAGGGGTTCTTGAGGCTCTGCGATCGAATCCGCACCCGACGGGGTTGGACGAAGCGACTGGTGTGAATCTCATCAGACCACTCGACGTCCCGCTCGGCGAAGCCAGCAGAATATCGAATTGAAATCGAGGTCCAGATGCAGCGCGGATCTGGCGACCGCCCGAGCCACGAAGAAGATCGCCATCGATTCCTCAAGGCCGCGACTCCCACCGTTCTCGCCCAATTCGACTCGTCGCTCCAATCGACGGCCCATGACACTACGTCGACCTCGAGCCATCGCTGGGACGACGGTCAACCAGGGACGCGGGACGACGACACGCACGACGTGCATTGCGATGAAGAGCCCGAGCCGGCCCCGGACGAGATTGGCGACGAATTGCAGCGACATTTTACCGAAACGCGCAGCCTGCTCAAATCCACCAGCGGCGCTACGCAGTTCGGGCGCTATCGATTGCTCCGATTGCTGGGGCAAGGCGCATTCGGATGTGTTCACTTGGGATTTGACGAGGAGCTCCAACGGCAGGTCGCGATCAAGGTACCGTCGCCGGATCGGTTCCAGAACCCCGGCGATGCGGAGCTCTTCCTGGCCGAGGCTCGCATCGCCGCGACGCTCGACCATCCCAACATTGTACCGGTCTACGACGTGGGCCGCGCCGCCGATGGCTCGGTGTACGTCGTCTCCAAGTTCATCGAGGGCCCCACGCTCGATGATCGGATCGACGAGCGGCCGGCTCACGACGAAGCGAGCCGGCTGGTGGCCACAATCGCCCGGGCGCTCGATCATGCTCATCGGAAGCGGCTGATCCACCGGGATGTGAAGCCCGCCAACATCTTGATCGAGGAAAAATCGGGCACCCCCTACTTGGCCGACTTCGGACTGGCGATCAGTGAGGAAGATTATCTTAGAGAAAACAAGATCGCCGGAACACCTGCCTACATGAGTCCCGAACAGTTTCGTGGGGAGGGTCATCGACTCGACGGCCGTAGCGACGTGTTCTCGTTGGGCGTCGTCTTCTACGAGCTGCTGACCGGCACGAGACCCTTCCGGGGTAGCACGGCGAACGAACTCTATCATGAGGTCATCTCGGTCGAGCCGCCGTCTCCGCGTCACCTGGATGATTCCGTCCCTCCCGAGCTGGATCGGATTTGCCTCAAGGCCTTGTCCAAGCGAGCGTCGGACCGGTATGCGACCGCTCTGGAGCTGGTGGACGACTTAACGCATTGGCAGCAGGGACCGCGACATGACGCCAAGCAGGTCGCCATCGTTCCCAGGGGTCTGCGGTCGTTCGGCCCCGATGACGCCGACTTCTTCCTGGACCTGCTGCCCGGCACTCGGGCCCGGGATGGCCTGCCGGAAAGCATCCGGTTCTGGAAGACGCGGATCGAAGAGACCGATCCCGACAAGACTTTCGATGTAGGACTCATTTACGGCCCCTCGGGCTGCGGGAAGTCCTCGCTGGTGAAGGCGGGCCTACTGCCCCACCTGGCGAAATCGATCGTCGCGATCTATGTCGAAGCCACGGCGGAGGAGACGGAAACCCGGATCCTCCGCGGACTGCGCAAGCAGTTGCCGGACCTGCCCGATGATCTGGGACTGGTCGAGACCTTCACGCTGCTTGCGGCGGGGCGGTGGTTCGACCGGCGGTCGCAAGATCGTGGTCGTGATGGATCAGTTCGAGCAGTGGCTGCACGCACGGCGAGCCGAGCGGGAGTCCGAGCTCGTCCATGCCTTGCGGCAATGCGACGGCGGACAGCTGCAAGCGGTCGTCATGGTGCGCGACGATTTTTCGATGGCGGCCTCTCGCTTCATGCGCACTTTGGAAGCCCCAATCGTCGAGGGCCACAACTTCGCAACGGTCGACCTCTTTGATCCAAATCACGCGATCAAGGTCCTTACGAAATTTGGACAAGCCTTCGGCAAGCTTCCGGCCCAGCCAGGCGACCTGTCCGCGTTCGAGAGAGAGTTCATCGGTTCGGTTGCCGCCGGCCTGGCGGAGGACGGCAAAGTGGTCTCGGTGCGGCTGGCCCTGTTTGCCGAGATGGTCAAGGGCAAGCCGTGGATGCCGTCCACGCTTGAGGAGGTCGGCGGAACGGAAGGGATCGGCGTCAACTTTCTGGAGGAGACTTTCAGCAGCCGCAAAGCCAACCCCGAGCACCGTCTTCATCAGCAGGCCGCGCGTGAGGTCCTCAAGGCTCTGCTGCCCGAAGTCGGCACGGATATCAAAGGCCACATGCGGTCTCATGCCGAGCTATTGGCGGCCTCGGGCTATCAGGATTGCCCCGGCGAGTTCAAGGACCTGCTCCGTATTCTGGATGGCGCATTGCGGCTGATCACGCCCACCGATCCAGAAGGTTTTCGGAGCGGATCAGGGAGCGATTTCGGCTCGAAGTACTACCAGCTCACCCACGATTACCTCGTGCCGTCGCTACGGGAGTGGCTGACCCGGAAACAGAAAGAAACGCGCCGAGGCAGGGCCGAACTGCGACTGGCCGAGCTTGCCGCGTTGTGGAACGCCAAGCCGGAGACCCGCCGCCTGCCCGGCTGGAATGATTACCGAAACATCTGCCGGTTCACGGACCGAAAGAGACTGGACGAAGCCACAGTCAGCGAATGATGCGGCAGGCGGCAGGGCTATCACGCTCAAGCCCTGGTGCGGCGCCTCCTGGCCGCGGACCTGGTCGACGTGCCGAAGCTCGTGGGTCAGGTCCACCAGCTTCAAAAATGGACCAAGCCGCTGCTGCGGCGGGAGCAACAAGCCGCGGACGGACCAGAGCCAGGCGAAACTACACACGGCGCTGGCGCTTCTGACAGTGGACGAGAGCCAGTTGGACTACCTCTACGAACGGCTGTCGCAGTCGACGTCGGCAGAATTCCCAATTCTGCGGGACATGCTGGAAAAGCATCTGGGGAAACTGTCTAGCCGGTTGTGGTTGGACGCGGAGTCCGCCGCGAGCGTGGAACGGCGGTTGCGAGCGGCCGCCGCCCTGGCCACGTATGAGCCGGCCAATCCGCGCTGGTCTGTCATTCGTGACGACGTCGCCCAATCGTTAACCCGCATGAAGCCCGAGTTCCTGGGAGACTGGAAAGAGGCCTTGCGGCCGGTCCGGACCGAGTTGCTCGGTCCACTCGGTGCCGTCTTTCGCAATCACGAGCTGGGCGAGTTGCAACAAGCGCCTGGCGACGTCCACACTCGCGGATTACGCCGCGGATGACGTGCGCCTGCTCGCGGACCTGCTCGAAGATGCCAACCCTCGGCAATTTGCCGAGCTTTTCCCGGTGCTGGCCCGCCACGGTGAGGCTGCCATCAGCGAGCTGGAACGCGAGCTGGAGACCGTGAACAGGCCGCAATGGGCCGATGCCCCGGCGGACGTGGCCTGGCGGGACGTCACCGCCGAACTCCGGCGCGCTATCGAGGCCGCCGCGGGGATGGTCGAACAGCGATTTGTGTTTTGTCAGACCCTGCCGTATCCGACGTTCCGCGAACTTGTCGAGCCACTCAACCGTTCCGGCTATCGTCCCATGCGAATCCGACCATACCGTCTTGGTTCCAGCGTCCTGGTTGCGGCGGTTTGGACCCGCGACAGCCGATCCTGGCAATGGCTCGGTGAGGCCGATGTCGAACAAGTCCGGAAACGCGACGCGGAGTTACGACGGGAAGGCTATGTACCGATTGACGTGGCCGCTGCCGACGGGTGGGATGGCTCTCCGCCGAGTTACACAGCCGTCTGGGAGCGAGCGGACGTCGCCGACATGGAGGTGCGCTTGATCGTCGGGCGTCATGGGGAGCCGGAACAGGAAGCACTGGCGGCCCTCGTCCAAGACAAGTTTAATTGCCAGACCGCTCAGTTTGTTCTCGATGACCACGGGCAGACATTACGGTGGTAGCCTGTGGACCCGTCGGAAATCTCAGCAAAGGTCGTGTACACGGTTTTTCCATGACCTTGCCGCGCATTTTCGTGAGGACGAGTGCCCCGGCTTGATCCTGACCGATGCGCGCTTGAGCCGGAGTGAGATTCAAGAAAACGGCAAGAGTCAATCCGTCCTTCTGGCAACCGCACTTTGGAACGTCAGCACGCAATTCGAGTCGAAGGTGCTTCATGGACTATCGATCATGGAGCAACGCCTCTTGTCGTCCCAGTTGACCGCGGACGGTTTTCGCCCGGTTGGGATTTCCGTGGCGCCTAGTGCGGACGGGGGTCTGCCGGTAGCGACCTCGGTCTGGCACAGGCCGTTGGTTCCGGAAGAGGCCAAGGACCGGCTGGCGAAGCGCCAGGCCAATGCTGCCGTGGCACTCCTGAGGCTCAATCGCGAGCAAAAGGTTTGGCCTCTTCTCGAACATCGCCCGGATCCGAGAGCCCGCAGTTACCTCATTCACCGTTTTGGCCCCCTCGGCGCGGATCCGAACCAGATCTTGCCTCAGTTGGACAGGCAGGATGATGTTTCGATCCGCCGGGCCTTGATCCTCACTTTGGGTGAGTTCAGCGAGCAACAGCTCGCGTCGGCCGGACGCGAGCTGTCAACGCCGCGCCTGCTCAATCTCTACGCCAACGATCCTGACCCCGGGATTCATGGGGCCGTCGCGTGGACACTACGGCGCTGGGGGCGGCAGGCGGAAGTCCAGGAAATCGATCGAGAGTTTGCGACGGGATCACCCGTGGGACACCGCCGCTGGTTCGTGAACCGGCAGGGAAAGACTCTCGTCATCATCCGCCCGCCGGGAGAGTTCGTCATCGGCTCACCGCCGACGGAGTTCGGGCGCGAGGGCGGCCCTGAAGGGGGCGTCGAGATGCAGAGATACGTTCGTATTGACCATGCCTTCGCAGTCATGATTCATCAAGTGACGGTGGCCGAATTCCTCGAGTTTCGGAAGGATTTCTTCTATCGCAAGTATTTCTCACCGGAATCTTCCTGTCCGATCAACAATGTAACGTGGTATGACGCCGTGGCCTACTGCAACTGGTTGAACGAGCGCGAAGGGATCCCGAAGGAACAATGGTGTTACATGCCGAACGACCAGGGCAAATACGCGCATGGGATGACAATCGTTCCGGACTGCCTCCGCCGCACAGGTTATCGTCTGCCGACCGAGGAGGAATGGGAATTCGCCTGTCGTGCCGGCTCGACCACCTCTCGGTACTACGGTCAGAGCCTGGACCTCGACAAGCATTATGCTTGGACCGTGCAGAACTCGTTGGGCCGCCGAACCGCGTTAGTCGGGAGTTTCAAGCCGAACGATTGCGGTCTTTTTGACATGTTGGGAAACACGCTGGATTGGTGTCACAATCCGTTTCGCGATTATTCCAAGGCCGTCGAAGTCAAGCCCGGTGTTGGCCAAGCCGTGCCCGAGGTCGTGAGCGACCAGCAATGGCGAGCATTACGGAGCCCTACGCTGGCTCATTGCCCGGAGACGGTTCGAGCCTCCTTTTTTGATGCCTACGCACCGAACGTACAGGTCTATGGCGTAGGTCTCCGAGTGAGTAGAACATATCTCCCCGACGAAACGCCCACCGGGGGCAAAGACGTGAGTAATGCCGATCGCCTGGTGTTAAGGGGTTCCACTCCGATCGAACCCTCTGAAGGAATTCGATCGAGCGTCAGATTGAGATTCAGCCCGAATCTTGGGCTGTTCGCGTTCGGCTTTCGTACAGCCCGGACCGTGGATTGATCGACGCCAGAACGGGCGTGAACCTTGTCGACGATCTGCTCACATTCCGGCAACCTCAAACGCGGCTAATCGCTGCTGACGACCTCACCGCCTTGAATCGTGGAAAATGCGCGGTAGGTGGGCATGGCGATCGACTGACTTACCCAGCGCACCGAGCCATCCACGTAAAGGAAGTTCGCTCCACCTGGGTGGAAACTCCGGAAGTTGGTCACCCAGTGCGGACCGCCTTGAAAGCTCGGCGTGCAATTGAAGGTCTGGCTCACGTCGTGGACCGCATCGGTCACTGGGGTCTTATTCAGTCTCTCGACGGTGCTGCACTTGTTCCCCGAGTAGACGAATCCCTGGAGTACCCATGGCGGTTGGCTGTGCCCTCCGACTAGCCAGAAGTGGACGGAGAGGCCGCCGGGGTACGGCGTTGAACAACCGATCCCATCGCAGATCGGGAAACCGCCCGCCGCCTCCCCCATCATGAAGGTGTTGCTGGTCCCGTCCCGGATCTCGGTGATCTGGTGAAAGGTGTTGAAATCGAACAGGCCGGACAATGCCGTGGTTGGAGGAGGCCCGAATCCGGGGGACAGACAACAGGCGTCATTGACCCCCTTGTTCAGGCCGTAGGAGTCGCTGCCGAAGGTCGAGCCCACCGGCAGCCCCCACGAGTCAAAGAACGGATAGTGGTAGGGACTCGGCCCCGTATCCGATGGGCATATAAAGGTGTTGATCGTCATCTGGGCGACGGTCGGGCTGACCATGATCCAGGGCTGGTCCGGATTCAATAGGTCCTGGACATTCTTCTGTTCCAGATAGGGCAGAATTGCAGCAAGGGGCGATCCAATCCCGGTCGGTACATCGGGTGATCCCGCGATGTACGTTAGGGCCGACGGGAACCTATTCATCGTGTTGTGGTAGTTGTGTAAGCCCAGGCCGAGCTGCTTGAGATTATTCTGGCACCAGGCCCGGCGGGCGGCTTCCCGGGCGGCCTGCACCGCCGGAAGCAGCAAGCCAATTAAGACCGCGATGATCGCGATCACGACCAGGAGCTCAATGAGCGTAAAGCCTTCGCGCCGCTTCAACATCGAAGTTCCTCGATTCCTGTCGCCGATGTCGGGCGTGTCACGGCGATGAGAGCGGCGCGACCCACGATGGGGCGCGCTCCGTTCGCCGGCCGCCAATCCAATTGCCGAACCGTTCAGCCTCTCAAACAGATCCTGTAAATCGCGCCGAAAGGTTACAGCGCGACGGCGAATCCTTCGCCACGCTCGAAAGAAGGCGTGCCCGAGTCGTGTCGAGATGAGCCCGGGACATCGCCTGTACTTTGTCCTGTGGACACGATTCGGTCGCATTCATGGCGCAGTCGACTGTAGACCATCGCGAAGCAATCCAGAGAGAACAGACCGCAGTTCGAACCAAACTTGGGATTAGCGATGGCGACGTGCGTGCCGCGATTTTGTCACAGCATTGGGTGTACGTGAGCATGCTTTCGGAAGTACGGATTTCCGATACACGTCCTGTTACCAGCCGGGCACGATGCGGAGCCATTTCATCTGGGGCGTGGTCGGTCGTCGGTGCCGCGCGCGAGATTGACCTGGGTGCAAACTGGGAAAGGGTTCTACGAGGATCAATACGAATCTGACGTGAGGACTTCGCCGCCCCGGATGGAGTTCAGGCCGATCCAGACGACGGGGTTGATCGTGCTCTTGATGAAGTGGACCGAGCCGTCGCCAAAGCCGGCGTTGACGCCTCCAGGGTGGCGGCTACGAGAGCCGAGGTAAATATCGTAGAACGGGAACGGTACGGGAGTGCACGGCAGCTTGTCCCACGGATCGTTGACGCAAAACGCTTCCCCGGGGCGGTCGCCTCCGCCGTCGGGCGGGTCCGCAACCCCGTAGAAATCCGTCAGCCCATTGGGAGTGAACCGGCTCATGAACATTCCCTCCATAATCCAAATAGCGCCGCGGACGTCGTTGTCACGGCCCTGGATTGTCTCCGCCGTGAACACCGTCGAGCTGGTCCCGTCGGTGACCTGCGCCAGCCGGATGGAGGTCTGCCCGAAAGCCGCTTGCTGATAACGCACCGGCAGATTGAGAGTCGCCGTGCCCCCCGCGGAGTCCTGCTGGGCCCATTGGGTATTGCCCCAACTCACCACGTAGTTCCCGCGAGTCGCGGAGATCGCGTAGTTGTTCGTCGGCCAGATCAGAGTGAGCAGCCGTTCATTGTCGCTGGGGCACTGGAAGGCACCCAGTTTGGTCTGGTAAACCGTCGAGTTGATCGCGAAGCCGATCGGCATGCCATCGATTCCGGACGGGCCCTCGATGCCGATAGCGGAGTTGTAGGCATTATAAAGCGACAGTTGCTCGAACTGGGGGAGCATCTGTGTGAACCAGGTGGTGTTCTGGGCCCCCTCGAAGAAAGTTGGGAGGGGTATGCCCGGCAACGGCGCCCACACCCGGCCCAAGGGGAGCATCGTGTGGGTCGATTCATAGTTGAGGATGGCCAGCCCCAACTGTTTCAAATTGTTGGTGCACTGGACGCGCCGAGCGGCCTCCCGAGACGCCTGGACAGCGGGGAGCAACAAGGCGATCAGGGTCGCTATGATCGCGATCACGACCAAAAGCTCGATGAGCGTGAATCCGCGCGGTCTCGTCAACATCGATGGATCTTGATCTCGTTCCACAATGAAGCTGGAGCGCCTACGAAAACGCGGGCAGCCGAAGTCGCTGGAGACTGGACCCCTGCCGGACCAGCCGGTAGGGGTCGGATCTCCGGTTCCCTTGGCCATCCTTGAAATCGTTTCAGGAACTCCTATTTCCGCGGCTGGATTCGAATTCAGCCAGAACAAATTCGCCAACGAGCCATTATAGCTCCCACGGCGACGAACGCCAGGCCCGCCAGGATGGCGGAACTCGGTTCGGGAACGGCGGTCAGCGTGCGATCCTGGCCCATCACGACCAATGGGTTGCCCAGCGCAGGATCATCGAGATACACGTTAAACGGGTCAGGACCGGCCAGGACCGTGCCAATCGAGAACGGGATGGAATTGGTGGAACCGTTGAAAGGCAACCCGTCCGCCGTGAAGAGTGTCAGGTCGAACGGGGTCCCGACCATGGTCCATCGCATCGAGAGATCCGCGATACTGGCGGATGTCACGTTGCCACTGCCGTCGCGCACGATATTGGTCAAATCCCCGCCGATGAACTGCAAATCCGGACTGATCACGTACGGAAGGAACGGCGGTGGGGAAACGCCGGCCAGCGATCCCGTGACATTCGTGAACGGGACCGTCGTCGGATGACTCGGGTCGTTGAGCGAGGGATCAAGCGTGAAGGTCAAGCTTCCGATGGCCTCGAAGGGGATCCACCCCGACGCCGGGCCAGGGTTGATGACCGTATTCCCCAGCAGGTTGAACTGGAAGTCCGCAACGAAGCTTTCAGTAAACGTCAAGTCCGAAGCACGGACTGGACCGGGAAAGGACAAGAGTGCCGCTATGCAGATCAGTGTTCGATAACGCACGAGGAGGACTCCTGGCTGGAACATGGTGGTTTTCCGCGAACGAGGATAATCCGTGACGAACGATCATCAGTATGTGGTCTTTTTATGAACTTCTTAAAGACCAACAAACATCGGGTATTTCTCACAAGGCGGGCCGGGGTCAGCCTCGGTTTTGTGTCATGAACTTATGTTCAGTTCGATCACCGAGCCCCGGAGCCTCTGAGGCAACTCCTGCGAATCCCGCGAAAAGGTTACAGGCTGCCAGTGTGTTCTTATTCGCGCACCAACGGATTCCTCTCCAAGTTGTTGCTTCCAAGGCAGAAAGATCGCGCACCCGAACGACGAAATCGGTAAGCTGTAACCAATTCCAGTTGTTTCGCAGGATCAGACGAAGCGAGTCGATCGTGGCGATGTCTCGTGAAGACCCTGAGACCGAGGAACTGTTGCTGACAGCCGGCAGCGGCGGACCAGCGCTTCAGCGATTGCTGGAGCGGCACCGCGACCGCTTGCGGCGGATGGTCGCCGTCCGTCTCGACAGTCGGCTGGCTCCCCTGGTTGACCCATCGGACGTGGTCCAGGAGGCCCTGGCCGACGCGAGCCACAAGCTGGATGACTTCCTCCGCGATCGCCCACTGCCGTTTTATCCCTGGCTGCGCCGGCTCGCCTGGGAACGGATCATTCAGCTCCACCGCCGCCACATCCGCACGCAAAAACGGACCGTCACGCGCGAGGAACGACTGGATCTACTCTTGCCGGACAACTCGGCGATGAAGCTGGCCGACTGCCTCGTGGCCAACGGGACCAGCCCCAGCCAACGGGTCCTGCGCGATGAGCAGGGCCAACGGCTGCGGGATGTGCTGAACCGTTTGAGCCCAAACGACCGGGAGGTCCTGGTGATGTGTTATCTGGAGGAGCTCACCTTCGCCGAGATCGCAGCCTCGTTGGGGATCAGCGAGACCGCCGCCAAGGTTCGCCACTTCCGGGCCCTGGAGCGAGTCCGCAAAGTGATCGAAGACTATGATGTCGGCGAGGTCCAACGATGAGCGCACCGTTCGAGGTCAATGGCCAGGACGAGGCCGGCGAGGTCGATCCGATGCTGGTCGAATGGGCCGCCGAGCTGGCCGTCCGGATTCGGCAAGGAGAGACTGTCGACTGGGAGAAACTCGCCAACAGCCATCCCGAGCGCGCCGAGGCGCTCCACCGGATGCTCCCGGCCTTTACGTTGATGGCGCGCCTGGGAGACCCCGTGCAACGTCAGCCGGCCCGCCGCGATCCGATCTCCGATCCGATGGCCGAGCGGGGCTGTCTGGGCGACTACCGGCTGCTTCGCGAGGTCGGCCGGGGCGGCATGGGCGTCGTCTACGAGGCCCAGCAGATCTCGCTCAAACGCCGGGTCGCCCTCAAGGTCCTTCCCTTCGCCTCCGCGATGGACGCACGCCAACTTCACAGGTTCCAGATCGAAGCCCAAGCCGCCGCGTCCTTGCACCAT
This sequence comes from uncultured Planctomycetota bacterium, assembly GCA_963779785.1. Taxonomy (GTDB): domain Bacteria; phylum Planctomycetota; class Planctomycetia; order Isosphaerales; family Isosphaeraceae; genus CAVRFS01. The sequence continues at coordinate 200,488 of CAWAAW010000029.1, read as the reverse complement.
TCGAATATCGTCCCCGTCTTCGCGGTTGGTACCGAACGGGGCGTTCCCTACTATGCGATGCAGTTCATCGAGGGCCGCAGCCTCGCTGAAGTCATTCGTGAGCTGAGGCAGCTACGATGGCCTGGAAGCGGCAGCGGTGTGCGCACTCACTCGCTCGTTGATCGCCGGACAATTCGCACCGCCGGCATCGGCAGGGGAGGAACGTGCCAAACGCGATGGCTCCGCGCCCGAGACTGCGTCCTCGGAACCAACGGGGCCAACAGCCGCCTCAGGCGGTTCCGCAGCTTCGAGGACGGTCGTTTATCCGCACCGTCGCCGGTTTGGGAATCCAGGCCGCAGAGGCCCTGGAGCACGCCCACCAGCACGGCGTCCTGCACCGCGACATCAAGCCGTCGAATCTGCTCGTCGATCAGGCCGGCCACCTCTGGGTGACTGACTTCGGCTTGGCGCGCATCCCTGGCGAGAGCAACCTGACCTTGACCGGCGACATGATGGGAACGCTGCGGTACATGAGCCCGGAACAGGCGCTTGGAAAGCGGGTGATGATCGACACGTGGAGCGACGTCTATTCGCTGGGAGTGACCCTATACGAGCTGCTGACGCTGCGCACGGCGTTTCCCGACGATGATCGCCATGAGGTCTTGCGACGCATCGCCCAGGACGAGCCATGCCCTCCGCGCCGGCTGAACCCCGCCGTCCCCGCCGCTTTCGAGACAATCGTCCTGAAGGCGATGGCCAAGGAGCCGGCGGGGCGTTATGCGTCGGCGGCGGCGCTGCGTGATGACCTCCAGCGGTTCCTCGACAATAGGCCGATCCTCGGCCGGCCGGTCTCGCGCTGGGAGCGCCGCGGACCTGGACGCGGCGCCGGCCCGCCGTGTCCGCCCTGATCGCACTCGTTGTCCTCATGGTGTGCGGTTTTGTCGGCGGCATCGCCGCCTGGATCAGTTGGCTGGAGCGGCACACTCGCCAACTCGAGATCCAGGTCGCGCGCGCGGACCGGCAGACCCAAAAGGCCGAGGAACAGCATCGCCTCGCCGAAGAGCGCCGGCGACTGTCCGACCGGCACCACTACGCGGAGAGCCTCCGCCGAGCCCATCAGGCGCTCGATGCGCACCGGATCGAGCTGGCCCAAGATATCCTCCACGACATCCAGCCCGAGCCCGACGGCTTTGACCCCCGGGGCTTCGCCTGGAGTTACCTGTGGCGACTCACCCATCGTGAGTTCTCGCAGCTCTGGGGGCATGAGTCGACCGTCACCAGCGTGATGGTCTCGCGAAACGGTGAAGTGCTCGCCACTTCGGACATACAAGGCGCGATCCTGCTTTGGGATAACCGGCCTGGCATGGCGCCAGAGAAGCGAGGTCGAATGCCGATGCGGTGGCACAAAAATGATTATATATTCAATTTATCACAAAACGGCCGGTATTTCGCGATTGCGCAGGCGTGAGCCCAAGAGTCGGGGGATCGACGTGCTCGAGACGGCCGAGAGCCGCGACACAGCTCGACACGATTTCGAAGATGGCGACTTGCCCATGGCGATCTGTTTTGATGCCGGAGGCGAGCGGCTCGCGGTTGTTCTCAGCCACCCCGGTGCGAAGCAGTCTGTCAGTGTGTGGGACTTTGCTGCGCAGCCGGCAAGTCCGCCACGCCCAGTAATCCAGGGGGACCTTCCGTTCATCTCCGGCTTTTCGGACGATGGTCGTTTCGTCGTTGTTCACGAAAACGATCGAATCACACTTCATGATCCCTGGACAGGCAAGGGGCTCATCGTGCTGGCCGAAGCCCAGCCAGGCCGGATTCATCACTCGTCGTTCTCGAACGACGGCCGTTATTTCGCCGCCGCGGTCGCGTCAAATCGCGTGCGGATCTGGGACACCGACTCCGGCCGAGAGCTGACGGGCTTCAAATTCGACGATAGCATCAGCGCATTGGTGGTCAGTCCGCTGGGAAAGTGGTTGGCTGTGGTGGATGGCTCGCAACGCCTGACTATGTTCGACCGAGCGAGCGGCCAGAAGAAAGTCCTCACGAATGCCCGGGGCCATCGAAAGTCTCTGAATTACCTCCCGGCCTTCTCACGCGACGAAAAGCTGATTGCCGTCTCATCGAGGAAGGACCCGGGCGGAGAAGCCTCGCTCGAGGTCTGGGATCTTGCCGCCCTGTGCCGTATAGGTGCCTATTCCGGTCGAGGACTCACCGGCGCCGCTGCGTTCCTTCCCGGCGGCCGATCGATCGTTCTGCCCGCGGGAACCACCCCACGGATCTGGCGCCTCGATCCGCCGACCGAGCCCGACGCGATCGCAGCCCACATCGCCGAGGCCTGGACTGTCGGTTTTTCGCCTGATGCACAGATGTTGGCCACTGGCAGCGATGACACACTGGAGCGCCAAACGATTAAGCTCTGGGACCCGGCCAACGGGCGGCTCATCGCCGGTTGGACAGCTCACACGGCCACGGTGACCTCACTGGCATTCAGTCCCGACGGCCGCATCCTCGCTTCGGCAAGCCTGGATTCAGGCAAACCAGGAAATCACAATGTCATTCTCTGGGATGCCAGGACGCACCAGCGACTCGCCAACCTCGACGGTCACACCGATCGGGTGCGTTCGCTCGCATTCAGTCCAGATGGTCGATTCTTGGCCACCGCCAGCGACGATCTGACCGCGCGGATCTGGGATATCTCAACCAGGAATGCCGTGGCCACCCTGTCCGGGCATTCCAAGAATCTCAACTCGATCGCCTACAGCCCCGACGGGCGGCTCATCGCCACCGGATCCAACGACGCGACGGTCCGGCTCTGGGACATCGCCGGACAGAAGTCGCGGCAGACGCTCACCGACGTGGGAAACACGCTGGCGGTCGCATTCGCCCCTGACGGCTCACTGCTGGGTTCAGCCAACGAGGAGGGCGCGATCAAGCTCTGGAATCCAACCAGTGGTACGCTGATACGGACCATCCGCACTGATTCGATACAGCTTCGTTGCCTCGCGTTCACACCCGACTCGCGCAACGTCGTAGCGGCCGGCAAAGGAAAAGTAATCCGAATTTGGGATATCGCAAGCGGCCAGGAACTCCTGAGCCTGGAGGGGCACAAGGCGCAGATCAACGCCCTCGCTTTCTCACCCAGTGGGTCGATCCTGGCCTCGTGCGACCACGACGGGTCCGTCAAGCTCTGGCGAGCCGAGCCAATCGACCCGCTGAAGGCCGTGAACGGCGAATGAGTCGTGCCCCTGGACCCCGACTCGGTTGATTCGGAGGGGGGCACGATCATACCCATGTAGGTGCTGAGATCAGCGACAGCGGCTGCGTGATCGGTCGCGGAAAGGCTCTTGTCCTCCAGCTTCTTGCACAGAACAAACTGCGACTCAGCGCTGTTGGCGGGTGTCGCCCCGTGCGTGGGGTCATCGGATTAGCGAAGCCGCTGCGCCGTCATGAGTTCTCCGAACAGGTTCTTCACGACCATCGTGTCATCGCCGATCGACTGGAGCCGGAAGTTGTAGTTGCGAGCCAGAAGCTTGATGTCCATCGTGCTGGTCACCAATGCCTCAAGGAGCCCGCCTGCGTAACTCCATCGTCCTTCGGATGTCGTCTGATCACCCTCGAAGATCCTTTTGAGACTGCTTTTCCAAGTTCGGGTTGCAACGAAGGTTCCGTCGGCGCGGAAAACCAGTGTCAAGTTTCCCTTCGAGTCGTTGCGCGACCAGGCGCCGATGATCTTCTGCTTGATCCGGTCGTCTCTCTGCTTGGACGAATCAACCGGCGGAGGTGTGGAACGAGCGACCGGAGCCGCGGTTTCCACGGGCGGGTCCGGCTTGGCCATTTTCAACCGAAACAAGAAGTCGTTCGAACCGCTGGGGGCTTGGAATTCCGTGGGACGGTCATCGTCCTCGCGTTTGGCCAGACAAACGATGAGCTCATCACCGTTGAACTGATAAATTCCCTTCAAGACCTCGTCGAACTGGGTTGTGACATCGATTTCGGAAGGTGTCTTCGATGGGTCGATGTGGATCGCCGAGATCCGCCGTTCGCCAGCCTTCGGCGACACGATGGCGAGGGCTCGCGTGCCGATTTGAACGCGGCCATTCTCGGCGAACTTGGCTCGAATCAGGTCGGCCCCGAGGGTCGATCCGTCATCGGTGATCGAGAGGATGTCCCAGGACCCGGCTAACAATTCGTGGGCGCGGCGGAGACTCCCCTCGGTGGGACGCTGGTCGCGGACGGTCTCCGCCGTGGCGTCGCTTCTCGTGATTGACGCGGGCCTGAGCGGGGCTGACGGTTGTCGCGATTTCGCCTTCAGGCGGACCGAGATCAGGTCTGAACGGTCGGGCGAGGAAAAACCCTCCGGCACGGTCCCGCTCTCGCCGGGCTGCAAACACATGATCAGATTATCGTCGTCAAATTTGTAAATCCCGTGAAAGATACGATCGTTCCGGGTGATCAGGTCAATACGTCGCGGGTTTTTTGAGGGGTCGATTCGGTAGGTTGCCGTCCGCTTCTCTCCCGTCTCCGGGTTCACGATCGTCATCTGTCGATCGGTGATGTTGAGAATACCATCCTGGGCAAATCGGGTTCCGACCAGTCCCGGCCCGAGCTTCTCCCCTCTGTCCGTGATCGAGATGATCTGCCAGGAGCCCGCAAGTAGCTCGTGGGCTCGTATCAGCTCGGCTTCCGTCGGTTTCCAACCATCGTCGTTCGAGGAAATTGCGCTGAGCAAAATCGGCAGTAGCAATCGAAGCATGTGTGCTCACTCCATTTTGTGGAACTCGATGACTCAAGGCCGGTGGGAAAGGCGTGATAACAGAAGTATCCGAATTTGGGAAGAGCATGTTTGATGGGAAGAACGGTGGAAATGTGGCATCGCGAGATGTCGGCATCGAGCGAGACGCGAAAGTGCCGGGGACATTGACGTTGGTCCTGGATAAGGAGACTCCAACCTTACGATTCGAGGGCAGTCCCGGCGACCTGAAAATCGCCGGATATTCGGTTATCGCCATAACCGGTCTTACTTTCATGCAATCACGCTGGAGCGGAGTTGTCCTTTTTCCAAACTTTTGGGCTAGATCGATGTGATTGAAATTGAATGTGGCCTTCGACGTGAGGTACCGTTGCTCACCGGCCCTAATGCTGCGTCGGCGGATCGTGCCGCGTCCGCCGAGATACTCGAGACGTACCGGATGGTCATCGACTCCTTCGGCCGATTAGTTCGGTCTAGTCACGGCCTGTGTCTCCGTGTACCAAGAGCATCAATCGAAGACGGCGTGGTTATTCCAAGTTCCAGGCAGAGGAGAGGCAGCACGGTTCTTCCGGTCCGTTCACACTTCGTCCGCCGTGCTCGCCTGGTTGATTCATACGATCGACCTCCAGCACGTCGCGAGCATGCTTCAACCGCAAAGTCGGTAGAACCCCGATAACCTCACCCATCGGTGTCAAATTGCGCGGTCGCCTGCCGCTGGCGGCCTTCCTCTCGACGGAATCGTCATTTATCGTAAAGCTCGGGGATTCCCCGTTGCCCGATTTTGCCGTGGCCGACGCGTGACTTGCGATAAGGGACGGTATTGATCATGTCCGAACAGAGCCGGTCGACGTTGCCGCCGAATATGAGCCTGCGTGCGGAAGCCCGGTCGTACACCCGGGGTTCTCTCACCGATTCTCAGCGGCAGATCTTCGACAAGGTCGTGTCGCTTTTGCAAGACGCATCGCGACAACTCGACCTGAACCAGCAAGACGCGGCAGATGCCGCCAGTTTCCTGCCCGGCTTCAGCCGCAGGCTCGGCGGATTAACCCGGTCATCATGGTTTCCGGCGGTCGCGGGACGGGGAAGACATCGCTCTTGCTCACGCTTCAGCGGGAAGTGATCCTCGCATCGACGGCCCCTCGCGCGATTTACGCGGATCCGCTGGCTGAATTACAACAGCGGATCGTCTGGCTGGAGACGCTCGACCTGGAACCGCTGCCGCAAGGCACGGGGCTCATGGCGGCGATCATGGCCCGGATCGACCAGGCCGTCAACGAGGACTCCGACAAGGACGACCTGGCACTCGCCGTCCACAAACGCCCTTCGGCGAAACCATACAGGCGTTGAAAGAACTGTCCCTGGACGTGTGTCTTGCGTGGGACCGAGCATACCCGCGGCTCGGCGGCACCACCGACCTCGATCAGCATGCCCACGATCTGATGCGAGTGGAGAAAGCCCGGACCAGCCTCCAGTCCCGATTCGCCAACCTTCTGAACGACCTGGCGGCCAATACGCACTGGAAATCAGACAAACAGAAACTGCTGTTTGTGCTGCCGGTGGACGACATTGACTTCAACCCCGCCCGCTGCCTGGAGCTGCTCAGGCTCGTCAGGAGTTTCCGCACGCCGCGCTTCGTGGTGCTGCTGTTCGGGGACTACGAAGTCGCCCGTCAGGTCGTCAACCTGTCGTTCCTCAATGAGTTCGGCAAGCTGCTGCCACGCCAGCTCGCAACCCGCGATGTGCGATCGAGTACTCGAGGCGCAGGCGTTTCGCCTTGGAGCTGAGGCGATCCGCAAAATGCTGCCGCCGAACCAGCGTTTTCAGATCGAGAACGTGTCGGTCATGGAAGCGATCGATTTTCCGTTTCCGCCCAAGGAGGATAGGACCGACACGATCGGCGACGTTGCTCCGCAAGATCTCCGTGCCATACAAGCTTGCTCCGTCCGGCCCCAATTTGTCTCTGGAGGACTGGATCTCCGGCGGCGGCCCATGGCCCAAGGACGCGGCACCGAGCGCAGGGCTTGCGTTCAGAACGACGTTGCGAGTTGGCCGACCTATGGATTCGACTCAAGGAACAGACGACTGGCGACTCCGATGATGGCGCCCGGCGTGACGTACGGTTGATGTCCTCAGTAAACGATCTCAGTGGCGTGCCACAAAAGGGCAAGAACCTGATCGTCGTGGCGGCCATAAGTCAAGTACTCCACTTCCGGATCTTCGACTGCCGTGGCCAGATGGTCGTGGACACAGATGAGACGAGAGTTCGTGACAAAGTCCCGCAGCTCAATGACCTGAAGAATCAACTCGACGGCTTGTGGCCTCCCCATCAGATTACCGGGAACGAGAAGAACCACTCGCAACCGCCGTTACATCGATCGTCGCTCACACCGATGACACGCCACTGAACGAATTCATTGGCACTCTGTGGGTGGAGTTTCAACGCGGCCTGGCGGAAGACGGCGTCGCTGCCGGGCCGGAGGCACGAGTGCTCCCTACGCCGCCGACGCGTCGCTGCCTTACGGCCCATTCCGCCTCGGCTTCGCCCCCGCGAGCCCGATCGAGTTCGAGATCCCGTCGCCCAGAGCGAGCCGCCTTCACCTAAGGTTCCCGGTCAGACTGCAATTGGAAGCACCTCCGCAGTCACAGATGAAGACTAGCTTTGCGATGCCGCCGACGCTTGGTCGGGCGGTACTGCTGCACGACTTAATGACACTCACCCGCGAGAACGGCGTTCAATCCATTGTTCGTCCCACAGGTCCAATCACTGGAGCCGGTCCGCATCGACTGGCAGATCGAGCTCGGCGCAATGACGTGCTCCGTCGCGTGGCCGACTCCTACGTTTTCAACCGCCTCGGGAACTGCAGCTTTTTCTCGTGCACTGGGACCGATACCGATCACAGTTACCGATTTCAGTTTTCTCGACTGTGTCCCAAGATGAGCTGATTCCGGTGAGCACATTCTGGCTTGCGTTGTGCGGGGCGTTTGCCTTCGAAATCCGAGGCGCTTTGGGCCATCATCCGGCGATCGCTGGACGGTGAGCATGTCCCTCTCAAAGATGTCGTGAAAGAATACGCCAATCAAGTTGCAACGCAGCGCCCGACAGCACGGCAACCAGGCACTCGCAAGCCGACTTCCGAGAACGCCAAGCCTCCAACGCCGCCCGCTCGCGGTAGACTGGCTTCTACGTACGGCCGCGTTCCTGTCGTCTGAAAGCTACGTTGACGCCAAAATCGCCAAGGCGTTTCATGCAAACCGTGACCTCGAAAAATATTGGAAGGTCTCGCTCACCAATTTAGCGGTCCAAGCACTTCGCAAGGAGTCGGTCACGAACCCGAACGCCCTGATTGCGCATCGCGCTGCTAAATCCGTGGAAGTACACAGACGCCGTCGATGCCGTGCTGGAGCGGGCCTTCGATCTTGCTGAGGAAATCTTCGGACGGGTTTCCGCGGAGACATTTCGTCTGCGCGACGATCCCGCCACCGAGACCAATGCCCTCGTCGACTCGCTCACCAGAGCGCGGGACATGATCCAGGTCAACAGCAAGGGACCGGAAAACGCCTCGTCAGCGGAATCAAGACGAAAACGTACGCGTAAGATCACGGACCGAGGCGACTGGTTTCTCGACGATGCCTTCTTAGACAGGTTCACAAAGGAATTGGTTCTGGCACGGATCTCACTCGGATGGCTCCGTCGCCCCGCGAACACGCGGACGGCCGCCGGTACGGCCGTCCGCGACGATCTCGATACGATCGCCAACCAACTTTCGACTATCGAAGGCACGCTGACCCTCGTACGCGACTCGGCACAGCACCCGGTCAATACCTTCAACGGCCGGGCATTCTGCCCTGACTTGCGGCCGGCGAGGTGATCACGTGAGCCGCGAGCGGCTGTCTCCGATTCCGACCGGTCTGCTCGAGGTCGACGTGGCGGCTTTTCCCATCGCCACCGAGGCCTCGTTCACCCTCAGGCCGATGAGTCTCGACCCAGCCTCAAGCGGCGTGACCGGCCAGCTCTGGCGGTGCGGCCGAGGCCGAGCTGCTGCGCACCTTCACCGGCCTCCGTGTTGAACACGTAACGGCTATCCGCGACCTGGAGTGGTTTGGTGCTCCCGGCGGCCCAGCCCGGTCGCTGACGGCCTGGTTCCGCGATCTCGCGGCTCGCTATCTGGAGCACCGCGGCACGACCTTCGCCCCGGTCCGCCGAGTATTTCGATGACGGTGACCCGCGCTGGATTGTCCGCGTTTTGCCGCCCGACCTGCTGGCGGCCGCCCTGTGGCAGGGTTCCGCCCGCCCGGCTCGCCTCGACGACAGCCCGCCGACCGACGGCCCTGAACCTACGGGAAGCCGGCTTCGCGGAAACCCATCTGCACATCGGTGCCGGGCTCGACTTCGGCAGCCACTGGATCGGCACGGTGTCCACCCTGCTTGACACGGGCGCAGAACTTGACCGATTTCAGTCACCCGGAGGGGCGTTTGGGGAAGGAATCGCCTTGCCGACTGGCTTCTGCGGGCTGCCATCACACGGCAATTTCTCGGCGAATACCTCGTTGCGCGCCGAGGCGGGGCGAAGGCTGGATTTGAATCGTTTGTGCCGCGCAGTGGAAGGCCGTTGTCGAATCACTCGGCCTCGGTGCGTCTTGCCACTGCGTGCCGCAGTCCGCGACGTGATGCGTCGGCAGCTCGATGCGACTCACGATCTGAAAGCGACCCGTTGGGCTTTCCGCCGATACTGCCAGGCCATATCTGGCTACAACCCGTTGGCGGCGAAAAACATCAGCCAGCTTGACCCGCTCGAGCCCTATTTCCCCGCGCCGGGCCGACCGATGCCAGCACCGAACTGCTGTTCGCCGCGGCTGGCTCAGGAGATGGAGGCAGCCCGACGCACCCGACATCGACTTCGCCCTTGCCTTCTGGCAGACATCACGGCTCCGGAATATCTATTACCGACATCTGACCCAGCGGGCGCTTACCCCCGGCCTGGCCTGGTTCGTGCGTTATTTCGATCGGATCGGGCGGGACGTCAAGCGACGCCGCTCCACGCCCTGACCAGGATCGCGGCATCGGTATCCGGTGCAGGCCGCGGTTTGCGATACTTCGAGTTTCGCACCTCGCCTCCGGACCAGGTGCTCTCTGCCCGCTCCTATATAAGGCCGGTCTTCCCTGCGCTGGCCGAGGCACAGGGGCTCAGAGAGGCCGCGCTCGTGTGTCACTTCATCCGCTCTGCTGGTGGCGGCAAGAAAAAGGGCTGCCGCACGCCCATGGCCGGACACACATGCCAACCCTTCGATCGTAAACTCAATCCCCGCGGCTATCGATACCAGACCTACGCCGCCGAGCACCGCAATCAAGCCATTACCGTTGCCCGACTGCTCGCCCGCTACTCCGCATTTTTTGTTACAGCTCCGCGCGATCGACCTATGTACAGACGAGCTGGCTGTGCCGCTGTGGGCGTTTGTCGGCACGTTCCGGGCCCTTCGCACGGTCAGCGAACGGGTCTCGATCTATCTCGCCAGTACGATCGCCACGTGCCTCCCCTGCGGCGGACTGTCCATGCCGGCGAGGACTACCCGCATCTGCTGACCGGCCTACGGCTCGTCGGCGATACGGTCCGCCGACTCGACTTGAAGCCCGGCGACCGCCTGGGCCACGCACTCGCCCTCGGATTCGATCCGGACCGCTGGGCACAAACGACCGGTAAGGCGGTACTGCCGCTCGATGTCCGTCTCTTTGACCTGGCGTGGGAGTGGGACTGTCGCACAGGTCCCCGCGGTATTGGCCTCGACGCCACACGAGCCGGTTACCTCGACCGGGAACTGCGCACTTTGTCCGCCATGCTGTTCGGCCGTGAGCTGTCACCTCGCGAAGTGAGCGAACTTGCCGACGACCTGCACAACCCGGAAAAGCTCAAACTTGCCGGCTACCCGAACGGCCCCCGGCCGAACACCGCGACGAGGGGCTCGCGAGTCGTCCGCTACCTGACGGACCCGGGCCTCTTCGTCGCGGGATCGCAGCCAGTGAAGGTCGACGCCGCCAGTCGGAAGTGCGGGCGGTCGAGGAGTTGCAGACGTGGCTGCGCGGCGAGGTGGCTGCGCCGGCCTGGCCGTTGAGATCAACCCGACCTCGAACTTCCTGATCGGCAACCTGGGTGAATGGCGGAGGCACCCACTTTTCCGCATGAACCCACCGGATGGGGGCGGAGTCAATCCTGTGCCGCTTGTGGTGGGCTCGGACGACCCGATGGTCTTTGCCACGGGCCTGCCCGACGAGTACCAGCCCTGGAGCGGGCACTCGCCGACGCCGGTGTGCCCAGGCCAGCCGCCACCCGCTGGCTCGACGAGGTCCGGGCCAACGGCGTCAAGTTCCGGTTTACGCTGCCGAATTCACTCGCCGAAATCGACCCTGTTCCGGCGGACGACGCCCTGCTGGCCGACTTCAGCAACCTATTTGTTTAACCGCGCCTTTGGATCCCATCCCTGCCGGATGCGCCGCTTGATTTCAACCAGAACCGCCGGTCGAAGGATATTGACGCTCGTCGCCTGAGGGTCATTTGTTTCGAGCATGTTGGACTTTACCAGTTCTTCCAGGTGCTGGCGAAGCTTGCCGTGGTACCCCGAGGGTACTATTCTGCGGAGCTTGTCGACCGTGATCCATCGGATTTTTTCCTTACGGCACGAATTTGGATAATCGCCTTCAAGATCTCCCAGCGAACGACCGATCCGGCAACTCCCGAGTCGACATCGTTCATGGCGCGGATGTCGCGGTTCGGAGACCTCTCGCGCAACGACAGCAACGGCACGTAGTCGTCTGCCTTAATCTTCACTACAATTCCGGCCTCCAGCCGTTGCTGAAAGTGAAGGGCAAGGTCGAGACCGAACGACTGGATTTGCGCGGGATACCCGGAAAAATCCTCGGCGACAAGGTCACAAAATGCGCCGGCAAAACGAATCGTCACGCCCTGCTTGTCCGCTTTCTCCGACGCTTTCGTGAACAAATCTCGGACTTCCGCTTTGGTGAACGGTTCGATCTCGAACTGCCCACCGGAAAACTGACGCTCCGCGGACAGGTGATCGTCCAGAATGTCGGTGATGGCGGCGCCGATGCCGATCGTGAGGAACTGAAAACGCGAATTTTTGATGAGTGTACCGAGACCCATCGACTGGTGCCGCGCCATGGCCCGGTCCATCTCGTCAATGACGATGACCAGTCCGTTCTTGCCGTCAGTGTTGAGGAACTCGGCTGACGCGAAGTAAGCGTCTTCGATCGCGTTAAACATATCATGGACGAGCACCTGATTGGGCCCCAATTTGCCGTCAGATGATGCCCCTTCCGCGGTAAGTTGCCTTAGGTCAATCCGATCGAATTCGCTCCGGTACGTTTCCGCGATGGACTTGAACTGCTGGGCGAAAGACAACCCGTCCTTCAGGTTCGGATTGAACAATTGATAAAGCAGGTGTTCGAGTGTCTGAATTCCCGAAGTCCAGGCGATTCGGACGCACGCGCGGTGGGTCAACATCTGGTCGGAGTTCAGGCCGACATCATGTGGCTCGATTCGACCGTCGAGCAGGCCCATCAAGATCCGACCGAGCGAGGATTTGCCGACACCCCGGTTGCCGAAGAACGCGACAGAGCTTCCCGGCTTCGCAAAGCTCCTCAAGGCCGCCAACAAGGTTTCGTGCCGGCCAGCAAAAAGGGAGGCCGTGTCTTGATCCAGCTCCTTGGTGGGCACGAAGATGGCATACGGGTCGAAGGTCGGCATCAGAATGCCTCGAGTCGGTTGCTCAGTTCTCCATCAAGTTCACCTGCCAATTCTAATCCAACCGCATCGAACATGTGAAGCAATTCCGCGTAGGTCAGAGCGTACCGCTTCCGCTTTTTGCTTCCGTAGTTGTGCGGTTGGCGACCAAGCTTTTCCTTAAATCTCTTTTGGAAGCTCCGCTCATACGCCGAAAGAGAGGGCGGCAGTGCCGCGTTCAATTCGGGGCGCTGCTTCGCGTAATCGTAGGACTGCCTTATTGAAAGCAGGATCTTGAGCTTGACGAGCGCAGCAACTGGGTGGTTCATGTCTTTCGCGATCGCCTCGGCGGTCAAGAGTTCGGACGGCCCGCCAACAGAATCATCCGTCTCAGCGGACTCCTTCAGAGCCTTCCAGCGGGGGCGAGCGATCGGTCGGTCAGTCCGGCCAAGCACATCGATTGCGTCCGCTGCCTCGCAGAAGAAATCGTTGCCCGTATTATTCGGCCCGCGGGGGACTGGTGATGTTTCGCCTTCCACGGACAGGGAATCGCCCGTCTTCGGCGTTTTGACTTGGGGCGATTGAGAGGCCATTTGACGTCGCATGTTCTGAGTTGGTTCCGTTGTCTAGGATCGTGCCGGAGCATGCAGGAATTATCCGGAACGACTCAACCTCTACCGGAGAATTCCGGAAGTATAAGGCGATCCGGGCTCGCCCGCAAATAAAAACTTCTTCCAAAGCAACCCGCCCGCACGTTGAGATGATCACTTTCTGTCATCTCGCCGCCCAAACGAGCGAGCACGACCTGTCGGGGAGACCATACCAGCCTCCGGAACCGGGGATGAAAGAAACGCGGCGGTCATGGCGTCGAACCTGACCGCGTCACTTCGTAGCCTGAGGTCCCGTTACGGGAGCAGGCGGCTCATCCTGTCGAGGGAGACCGTAAGGAACAAACACCGGCGCTTCGTCGCTCCAAAAACCCGGCGGGATTCGCGAAAACAGGTTCCGGGCTTCGGCGTGTCCGTTGGCAATGAGCAGATCCCGGTTCTGTACGGAGTCAAGGGCCCAGCCGTCGCCGCAATGGACAAAATTAATCCGATGATAGCTCTTCTCCGGAAGGAGGTAGCGGAGCATGCGATTGGTACCTTGCGACTGTGCTAAACCCATCATATTGAGCAAGTGGGGCGCCCGAGCGATCACTCCGGAGCGGACCTCGTTCATCCGGAAAGCCATGGGCGACTCGCCGGTTCCGATGGATAGGATCATTATGTCATGCGGCGTGAAATGCGGGTCGACGTCGCGCCGACATTCACCGGCGAATCCGCGCGGCCTCGACATAGGCCAGCAGCGCGGGGTTGTTCGCCCAGAGCCCACCGTCGACGTACTGCCCCTGGGCCGCCGCGTTATTGATCCAGTGCGGGGGAAAATAGGTCGGGGCGGCGGTCGTGGCCATAATGATATCCACGGCCGAGAGATGCCGGTCACGCACCTGACCTTCGAAGTGCGGAGTGCGGAACACCATCGCACGACCCAGGCTCGATCTCACGGAGGGAACGATGAGCCTCCGACTCGCGGACTCAAGCGTCTTCTCATGCAAGATTCCCCTCGCGGCATCGGCCAGTGCACCCGCTTCATACCTCGAACGCCAGAGTGCGTCCCGGTCCAGAGACAATCTCGATAACACGAGATTGGGGATAAAATCGAGGACCTTGCGCCACCGCGACCTGGATCGCCGCGTGAAAATGCTTTCCCCGTGCGATTCGTACATGCCGCGGACGTCTCTCGCACTGACGTCGAGGGCAAGTGCCACGGCGATGATGCCGCCCGTCGAGGTCCCCGCGATCATGTCGAAGTACTTCGCGATCGGCTTTTGAAGTAACTCTTCGACGCCCGCGAGAAACGCAGCCGTATAGCGCCTCGGATTCCTCCGCCATCCAGAGCCAAGATCCGAAAAGGGCGACTCTGGCGATCCGGTTGTCTGGGACCAGTTTCGGGAGCATCTTCGGATATTTGTGGCATCGAAACCTCATCCAAAACGAGGATACAGAGAATGTCACCGCGCATCGGATCATTATCCGTTTGCGACGTTGAACCGCATTCCTATTTTGAGCTTTGCTGTCGACAACTTGGGGAAGCTGCGACTTTCGCAATCCGCCGGGTCTCCCGGTCCGCTCGCGAAGATCGCGGACGGGCCGATCTAGGCTTAGAACCACATTCTACGCGCAATCGATTGATCGGTGTCGGCGCCGAAAACGGGCGGTTGTCGTGAGGATCGGGACGCTGGCTATGGCCTGGAGTCGATGGAACGTAGAATGCTGACCGACACATTAAAATGCCGACAGGTCGGTCAGGTTAATCAACCGTTCGGCGAAGAAGTGCGGTAGCACGGGTGCATCGATGGAGCACGACCGTTTCGATAGCCTGCTCGGCACACTCAAAAAGTCTGTCCTGTTTTCGGCGGACTTTCCAAAGCGCCTGCGGCGCTCGCACGCGGAATGCGCCGGGCTCGGTGAGGAAGAACGCACGCAGGCACACGAGCCCGGCCTTATCGCCATCCGTAGGGTGAAGAATGCCCGGGATCTGGCAGACGCTGTCAAACAACTCGGCAAGGCGAAGCATGCTGCCGCCGTGCCACTGTTGGCCGAACTCTGGGCCGACTGCGCGCTTGAGCCCGTGCGCAGCGCCGCCGGCCACGCGCTTCGTACCATCGGAACTCCGGAGGCGCGCCGGGCGTTGTTGGATCTCATCGAGGATTCGGACCACCTCTCGGTGTACTTGGCCGTCGCAGCCGCATTCGACGAATACTCCGCGACGGCATTCGACCACCTCTTGCACTACTTCGAGCCGGGTCGCTTCGCGCAGCCTGGCGGGGCCGTAATCCCCAATGCCGTCCTGGCGACTTTCGCTCCGGGCTCGTTTGTCACCGGGCGCAACGGGGAACTGACCCCCCAATGGAGGGACTCGAGGGCGCCGTTTTGGCTGCGCCAGGACCCGCGCTGGGTCAGACTGTGCGTCACTCTGCGGCACGACAAGCAATTGGGGCACACTGCCCGCACGGTCCTGAGGTACGCCGACCCGGACGTTGTTGACCCCGCACTGGAGGATGCTCAGGCCCGCGAGGGTCCACGCGTCGTCCGTCCCGCAAGCAAGGCGGCCGGCGACCTCTTGACCCGCTATCTCCGGGGCGAACACGGCCCGGTCTGGAATGACTTGCGGTCGCACGAGGCGCTCGGGGGAGACCTGTTGGAGGAGGCCCGGGCGGTCGCGAAGGAAACCATGAGGCGCGTTGCGCGCGGCGCGGATGTATTGGCCGAGCGGCTCGCAGCCTTGGGATGGGTACCACTCTACGGCGAGCTACGGACAAGGCCGCGAGCCGAAGACCTGGACGTGATGCGCCGGATCGAAGAAACCACGGGCGCCCCGCTGCCGGTAAGCCTCCGTGCCTTCTGGGAAGTCGTCGGTGGCATCAACTTCGTCTGGGATTACGAGCGCGGCGACGCCCCGGACCTGGGGGTCGACCTTCCGATGGACGAGATGGACCCGCTCTCGGTGGACGCTCCCGAGGAAGTGACGCGCCTTTTCGAGGAGTGGGAGGAGCGTAGGTCAGGCGTTGATCCTGAGCTTGCCGGTCCGTTCAACCTGGATCTGGCACCCGATTACCTGCACAAGGCCAACATCAGCGGCGGTGCGCCGTACGGGATCGAGCTTCCATTTTTCGGGGCCGATCCCATTTTCGTGAATGAGGCCCATGAACTGCCGTTTGTCGACTACCTGCGTCTCTGCTTCCGCTGGGCGGGCTTCCCGCGGCTTGAGGGCTATGCGGATCGGCCGGACGTCCGCGAGTTTCTGCAGGTCATGGGCAACGGCCTTGAGCTGTTCTAGCGTCGCTGGCAGGTTTCAAGGCCCGCCGGAACCAGCTCCTCGATCGCGGGCTTCCGGTTCGCACCGGCCGCGATGAAGACCCCGACGCCAAGGCCGTCGCCGCCCGCCTCGCCGCTGCCGCCGCCGACCTGCTCCCGCTCGTCTATGGCGAACTGCGCAAACTCGCCGTAGCGAAGCTGGCTCAGGAGAAACTGGGCCAAACACTCGATGCGACGGCGCTCGCGCATGAGGATTATCTGCGGCTCGTCCAGCTCCGCGACTTCGCCGGTTTGAGGCTCACGGAGGCCGCCGAGGTCCTCGGTCTGTCCATCGCGACAGCCGACCGTTGCTGGGCTTATGCGCGCGCCTGGCTCCGCCTTGAGATCGCTGGCGGCGACGCCGGGTCAGAGTCCGGCTCGCAGTGCCTCGAAAAAAATTTCGAAGACCCTGAGGTATTCAGGGCCGGGATGGCGCATTGAGAACAGAGTCGAGTCTTAAGCCCGCGAGCGTCGTCCGGCCCCGTCGGTCGAGGCGATGCCGTTCCGGGCCATCTCTCAGTCACGAGGAGTGTTCAATGTCCATCTTTGCAAAGCGACAGGCCCGGGGCAAACGGTCGATGGTACGGCTGCGGCCCCGCCTCGAGTGGCTCGAAGGGCGCGTCGTCCTCTCCACGTTCCACGTCAACACCACGCTCGACACGGTCGCCGTCAATCTCAAGACGGGCACAGGACGCCTCCGGCCACGTCTCGCTGCGGTCGGCCATCATGGCTGCCGACGCCAAGGGGGGCAACAACAAGATCATCCTGCCCGCCGGCGACTTCACGCTGACGATCCCCGCCGCCAGTGGGGACGGCAACGCCAGCGGGGACCTCGACATCGACGCCAACGTCTCCATCCAGGGCCGGGGCGCGACCCAGACGATCATCGACGGCAACAACCTCGATCGCGTCATCGCCGTCCAGGGCGGCAACGTGACGATCACGGGGGTGACAATTCAGCACGGCCGCGTCGTCGGCGACGGCGGCGGCATCCTCAACGACGGCGGCCGGCTCTCGCTCAGCTCGGTCGTCGTCGCCAACAACGTGGCGGTCGGGACGGCCGGCAGTGCCGGCACCATCTTCATCGGTTTCGGGGGGAGCATCAACGGAGGTGCCGGCGGCGACGCTCGGGGCGGCGGGATCTTCAACGAGGCCGGGTCGCTCAGCCTGACGAAGACCACCGTCACCTCGAACCAGGCGATCGGTGGTGCGGGCGGCAACGGCGCGGGGGGGATTGGGATCGCGGCGCCGAGCGGCGGCACGGGCGCCCCCGGGGACCAGGGGGCCGGTGGCGACGGCGGCAGCGGCGGCGCGGGCGGCGCCGGCCTGGGCGCCGGGATCTTCAACGCGGCCGGCGCGACCCTGACCCTCAACGGGGACACGATCTCGGCCAACCAGGCCCACGGCGGCATCGGCGGCAACGGCGGCGGCGGGGGCGTCGGGACCGGCGGCGCCGGCGGCGGCAGCGGCAGCAGCACGATCGACGGCTTCTCCGGCGCCGGCGGCCAGGGAATCGGCGGGATCGGGGGCGCCGGCGGCGCAGGCGGCGCCGGTGAGGGTGGCGGCCTGTTCAACCTTGGCGGCGCTTCCCTGACGGGGTCGGCCAGCGCCTTCACGGCAAATGGCGCCATCGGCGGCGGAGGCGGGAATGGCGCGAACGGCGGCAACGGCAACGGCGGCGGCGGGCGGCACCGGCCTCCTCGCCAATTCCGGCGGCAATGGCGGGGCGGGCGACGGCGGCGCGGGCGGCAATGGCGGCAACGCCGGGGTCGGCGAAGGCGGCGGGATCTTCAACGGCGGCGGCGCGAACCTGGCGAACACGACCACCCTGGCGATCGCGTCGAACGTCGCCACTGGCGGGGCCGGCGGCGCCGGCGGCAACGGTGGCCAGGGCGCCGGCAGGCATTGGCGGCAACGGCGGACCGACCTCGCGCAGTCCGGACAACAATGACGCAGGCGGGCCCGGCGGCAACGGCGGGCATGGCGTCGGCGGAGCCGGCGGCCAGGCCGGCGTTTCCGGAGACGGCCAGGGCGGCGGCCTGTTCAACGACGTCGGCGGCACCGTGACCTACCGCGCGCGGACCCCCGCCAAGCCGCCGGCCACCAGCACGTTCAACGCGAATCAGGCCAACGGCGGCAGCGGCGTCCAGGGCGGCGTCGGCGGCAGTGCCTCCGGCGGCGCGGGCGGAGCCGGCGGGACCGATGCGCACGTTGGTGCCGGCGGATCCGCTCAACGGCGGCGCCGGCGGCGCCGGCTCCGCCGCGGGCAATGGCGACGGCGGCGGCCTGTTCAACGCCGCGACCGCCTCCTTCACCGGGGTAACCGTCACGTTCACCTCCAACCAGGCGGCCAGCGGCACCGGCGGCACCGGCGGGGCAGGCGCCGCGGCCACGGGCGGCCTCGAGGGCGGCGGCGCCACCGGTGGCGACGGCGGCGACGGCGGCGAGGGCGCCAGCGGCGTCGGCGGCGGGATCTTCAACGCGACCAACGGCACCCTCACGCTCAAGCCCGAGTTGGGGGCGAAGAAGGGGTCCAAACAGGCCCACGCCATCGACGTCATCACGACAAATAACGCCCTGGCCGGATCCGGCGGGCAGGCGGGCGCCGGGGGCGGCGCCACCGCCGGAGGCGGAAATTCCCCCTTCGGCGTCAACGGAGCCGCCAACGCCGGCCAGCCCGGGGCGACCGACCTGTTCAGCGCCGGGGTCGGCGGCGGCGTCGGGACCTTCGGCACCGCCGACTTCGACAACACGACCATCACCGGCAACCACGCCTCGACCAACGACAACAACGTGGACGGCCACATCGGGTCGTGATGCCCGATGACCGCTCGGCGCCGGGCCGATCCACCTGCCCTCCTGGCCGCCGCGATCGGGGGCTTAGAGGGAGTGGTTTTCGTCATGACTGGCTCGCTCTCGCTTTGGGAGAGCGAGCCAGAAACAATGCATCGACCGCCATAGCCAACAATTCCCCATTTTGCCGATACCGGACCTGTCTCGCTTTCAGCTTCATTTTGTCGATTCCGGAACCGTCCCGCTTTCCCGCTCCGTTCCAGGACCGCCAGCGCGCCGTTCGACTTCGTCGCGATCCGTAAAATGACCAGCCTGGCCGAGCGGTTCTGCCACGGGCAGTCATTCGTGTGAACGCAACGCCTCTGTGATCGCGGGGGTGATCGATTGGCGGCGATCGGCTACGGCGTCCGCCAACCGGGCCAGCGTCACTGCACGCTTATTAACATAGGACGTAGTTCGATGGTACATTCATCCCGACTTGCCAGGAGATCCATCGTCTTACCGAAGTTCGCACAGATGGCCGGTGTGGCACAGGCTGCACCGATCGCACCCGTTGATGCCGGAGAGCCGGGACACGTGGAATACTTCGACGTACTCATCGTAGGCGCAGGTCTTTCCGGAATCGGCGCGGCCTATCACCTCCAGACGAAATGTCCGGCCAAAACGTACGCAATTCTGGACGGCCGAAGCGCGATCGGCGGAACGTGGGACCTATTCCGCTATCCGGGAGTACGTTCCGATTCCGACATGCATACGCTCGGCTACCCCTTTCGTCCCTGGCGAGACAGCAAGGCAATCGCCGACGGGCCGAGCATCCGCAGATACATCGCGGAAACGGCTCAGGAATATGGCATCGACCGCAAGATTCGGTTTGGCCATCAGGTCACGCTTGCGTCGTGGTCGTCGCGGGATGCCGCGTGGACGGTTGAGGCGACGGGCCCCGACGGGAAAACCGTCCAGTTCGCCTGCAACTTCCTTTGCATGTGTAGTGGCTACTATGACTACGCCGAGGGTTATACGCCAGGCTGGCCGGGCATTGACCGGTACCAGGGACGCATCGTCCACCCGCAGAGCTGGCCCGAGGATCTCGCCGACGAAGGTAAGCGAATTGTCGTGATCGGCAGCGGCGCAACAGCCGTGACACTCGTGCCGGCGTTGGCCAAGACCGCCGCGCACGTGACCATGCTGCAGCGCTCGCCGACTTACATCGTACCACGCCCATCGGACGATGTGGCAGCCGACTGGATCCGCCGATTGCTGCCCGTCGGGCTCGCACTCCGCGTCATCCGTTGGAAGAACGTGCTCCTGGGGATGTACTTCTATAACCTGTCGCGCCGAAGGCCGGACTTGGTAAAACGAGAGATCCTGCGTCTCGTGCGAGAACAACTCGGCCCTGATTATGATGTCGAAAAGCACTTCACGCCTCGTTACAACCCGTGGGACCAGCGCCTCTGCGTGGCTGCCGACGCTGACCTATTTGTTGCGATCCGGTCGGGTAAGGCGTCGGTCGTCACCGACGAGATCGAGACGTTTACCCAACGAGGCATACGGCTCAAGTCAGGCGAAGAACTGCAAGCCGACATCATCGTTACGGCCACGGGTTTGAAGCTGAAATGTCTCGGCGGGATGCAGGTTGCGCTCGACGGTACTCCGATCAATGTGACGGGAAGACCAAGCTATAAAGGAATGATGTTGCGCGGCGTCCCGAACCTCTCATTCACCCTCGGGTACAGCAATGCCTCGTGGACGCTCAAGTGCAATCTGGTGGCCGAATATATCTGCAGGCTGATGAATCACATGAATGTGCACGGTTACGATTGCGCCACCCCGGTTGGAGATGAGCCAGTCATGGTGGACAAGCCGGCAATCAACCTGAATTCAGGCTATATCCGCAGGGGGATCGAGTTTCTGCCGAAACAGGGGTCCAGGAGGCCGTGGAAGTTTCACCAGAACTACTTGCTGGATATGCTCGACCTCAGGTTCAGCGCCGTCGACGACGGCACGATGGAGTTCACTCGTCTCCCGAATGGGCGGCGGACGGTTTGCTCCGAGAATGGGTCACCATGCCGGGCATGAACGGGTCATGGCGGTCCCTGGCAGCTTGCGCGACAACGAACGCGGCAAACGAAAGAAATTGGCGTGAGCCTGCCACAGCCCGAGAACAGCGAAGTCGTCGATCAGTAACTTGGACAGGAGCGCGATCGACAACCCGGGCCAGAAATCCTGTGCAAGAGCCAGCAGCCGCATAGATGATTCACGTGCCAAGCCACCGATCGGTTGTATTCGGCCTTGGGGCTGGAAAGGCAGTCAGGAACCGTCGCCGGAACGGCCCGGAGGGTGCTTCGCACAACGGTTTCTGACCCTTTTTTAGCCCGACCCCTTTTCCAGCCTCCGGTAAAGTTCATGCTGCCATGGTTGGAACGAAGGGACTACGACCCAGTCCAACTGACCTACGGCCGCGAAATCAACTTTCGGCCGATAACCCTCTTCTTCACCGCTTTGTCGCCGGGCCGAACTCCAGCATGGGATTCAGAACGAGCTCACCACGTGTTTTTTCAGGTCGACATTGAAGGATTCGAGGACCCCTGTTTGCGGCAAGGCATTGGATTGTCTCTTGGCCACGCCGACGTACTCGCAGGTCAGCCAGTCGTTGTCGACGGTCATCCGCATGTAGCCATACTGGAAATCGAAGAATTGAGCCAAAGAGAACCCGTCGTCGAACTGAACTGGAAGGCGGATGCTCTCGTTGACATGCGCGTCGTCGTTGAAGCCCCCGGTTCCGCAGACGATGTACGGAATCTCGTGTCCCTTGTACTCTCGAAAAAACAGCTCGAATCCGTGGACGTGCCCCGATAGAAACGCGTCAGGAATAAATCCGGTTTTGTCCATGATCTTGTCAACCTTCTCGAGCATTGTCGGCGAATGCGCCGTGGTCTTTCCCGATCGCAAATAGGGGGTGGTGGACGGCCACAAGCACGGTGCGCGAGTCGGTGGGGCGTGCCTTCGCAACGCGTTGGAACTCAGCCTCCAAAAACTCCAACTGCGCGGTGTCCCCATCGGGATCGAGAACGCCGGGTCCCTCTCCGTCGTTGGAGTAGAGTCCAATGATTTTGACAAACGGTGCTTCCAGCGTGAAATAAATATATGGCTGGATCATGGATGTTCGATCAAAGTCCGGCACGAGCGGTTTGGGTGTCTTGTCGCAAAATACCTTGATGAACTGGTTCAGATTGCCGGGAGTCTCTGTCGTTGAGGGGGAACTGTCGTGATTTCCGGGGATAGCAACGATAGGCGCAGGATAGTACTGGTACGGTTTGAAGTACTGCGTCACATAGTTATCGGGTTCGCTGTTGTAATAAACGACGTCGCCCAGGTGGTAGAAGAACGCCGGATGACCGGACGCATCGCCTGAGAAATCATCCTCCATGGCTTCCGCGATCAGCGTTTGTTGGGCCGCGCCATCGCGGACTCCGCCTGTATCCCCGACCGTATGGAAAACAAGTTTCTTCGCGTTCTTGATCGCCGTGATTTCGGACGAGTCCACGATCTCCTTTAAATCGAGAACAAGGCCTTTCGGATCCGGCGCGGCGCTGGAAACGGGATTTGAGCAATCTTGTTTCGAACTCCTCGCTCGCCGCCTGGGCGGGCGGGACGGGCGTTGGCGAACATGAAATTGCGACTTGGTTTCTTCGACATGGCTTGTTCCTTGCCGAGCGGGGTTATCGGAAAGTACGTTTGGTCCGTTAGACAAAATCGGTCGCGACGCCGACCCGTTGGTCTCGCAAGTACAGGAGCTATCGCCGGTCGTCCATTCAGCGACCTCCCTCGACGAATGAGAATTCGGCAGAAACTCTTCTGACGAACACCACTGGGCGATCTGCCCGACATCGAGTGAGAAGGCTTCCCGGCCGTGACGAGTGATCCTCGGCTTTCGGGCAATCGTAACGCTGAGCCGTTGGGATTGCCAACGAAAAAAGGTGAGTAACGATGCATTCCACGCATACCCTCGCGATGGGCGATACCATGCCATCGGGCTGCTTGATCGAGTGCCGGCGAAACTGCGTCGATTTCACCGCGGCATCGCGGCACAGGTGAGGGCCGGTTTCGTGGATCCTGCTCAATCTCGACGAGTGCGAAGAGTCCCTCATCCTGACGAAAGCCTGTTTATTGGACGGGAAACGGGGACGCGATCAGTTGTTTTCCAAATCCGGTGGTACAAACTTAACGTGTCCCTCGTTTCAATTGCCCTCGTCTCTCGCAGCCGTGAGAATTTTAGAATAGAATGACTTATGGCACAAGAAATGGACGCCGCGGGAATTGCACCCGCCTCGCGAGTAGGGTCGGCGATCGAATCCAGTCTACGTACGTGGCCGGCTATTTGTCTGTCGGTGTCGGGAGCTCGATCGTCAGGGTTGCTTTCCATGTCCGAATCCACCGGGCTCGTCGCCGACGCGAGACGCTGAGGTCCGAGACTGGCCGTGAACCGGGCCCATACCTCGTCGCTCAGCACGCGGTCACGGCGGCTTCATCGAGCGCGTCCTTCGACCGGTTCTGCGAGACGCTCGATGTCGCGGCGCGAGCCCGCACCGGACTTGCGGTATTACGTGCGGCGGTTTGCAATAGCGACTCCTTCGCTTTTTTGGGACCGCCGAGCAACGTTGATCTATCGCCTGATTCTTTCGACGACATGGATATTTCTTTCTAACAAAGCCTCTTTGCGGCGTCGAAGTCGGGCAGGTCGCCGTGGCCGCTATCCTCACGCGGCCTGATCCATTGGCCGACGGCGATGCCTGAACGTCGGCAATCGTCGCGGCCAGCCATTGCCTGCCAGCCCAACGGGATTCGATTGAGAATCACACAAACGGAAAGCGAGCCGCGCCGGTCGGGCCGATGGGTTCAAAAAGCGGGTATGTCGATACTGGATCTGTACCGCTTTCCGACTCACTACCTTTCTTTCCCCCAAACAACGGCTCCTGAATGCTTTCTTTCCCCGCGCAGCTTGGCGAACACCGCGAAGTCCTCGGCGTTGAGCACCTGGCGGTAGTCGGTCCGGTCGCGACTTTCCATGTACCTCCCGCCGCCGAAGAGGATGACGAGCCCCGCCGAGCATCGACGAAATCCACGCAGAACGTCCAGAACGAACGCTCGCCCTCTTCAACGAACCGTCGATCGACCGACAACACCCGATGGCTCGCCAGAAACCCGTTCAACGCCGTCTCCGCGGCCCCAGGGTCATGCACCGGTAGAGTGAACACCCGATAAATCATTATGATATCCATTTTTATTTATAAATAAGCGCATACATGCAACGTCAGCCCGCTCCGCCCATCCCTCCGGCTCCTCGGGGCGGGAGGCTCCGCTCTCCCTATCCCCCAGACTGGCCTCGGGCCACGCGAAAACCCAGGCCGCCGTCCCGGAACCCGGCCCGATCCTGCCGCGGTGCGCCGACCGCGCGTCCGAAGGGTAGCTGCCCCAGCTCCCGCCCCGAAACACGCGGTCGGGGACCCCCGCGCGCGCCCGTCGGATCAACGGCTGGCGACTTCGCATCGTATTTCTCATATCCGTCCCAGCACCACTCCCAGACATTCCCATGCATGTCGAACAGCCCCCAGCCGTTTGGCAGCTTGCTCCCACCGGAAGCGGTGTGACTGGCTTCGAACACTGCATATTTCCGCAGCATCTCTTCATCGCTTCCGCTGGCAAATTCGGTCGTCGTCCCGGCGCGACAGGCGTACTCCCATTCCGCCTCCGTCGGCAAGCGGTAGCCGGTCGCATCCGCAACCAGCCGCCAGACGTCACGTTCATATTCGGAATTACCGAGCTTTACTTTCTCCTTCTTCCCGGTCCGCTCATAGCATGCCGTGCGTCCCTCCTTGCGGCTCAGCCAGTTGCAGAAGAGCACGGCATCGTACCAGTTGACCTGTTGAACCGGGTGGTCGGGCGTCGGGCTGTATTTTCGCGTCGGCGCCTGGCCATTTCTCAGGCTTCTCTTCGTTCGGGTAATTTGCATCGCTGATGAACTGCTGGAACTGCCCGACGCTGATCTCCCGGTCACTCAAAAAGAAGGCCCGCGTCAGTTGCACCGTCTGCTCTTTTGCCTCAGGGGTTTGATCTTTGCGAACGAACACGCCGGGGTTGATCTTGAGCAACGTCATGCCCAGCGAATTGACGACCCACTGGCGGCCCTCGCTCGGTTGGCTTGTTGCCGGCAATGCGGGCGCCTCGATACCCCACTGGCGCAATGCCCAGCCAGCCGCGCTGTGCGTGACACCGTCCGATGCGGTCTCGTACCACTGTGTGAGCACCGGCTTCCAGGCTGCGCGTTCCGCGTCGGTCAACTGCCCCGAGGGAATGCCGCCGATACCGAGGCAGAGGCCCGACCGCAGCGCGGCGTCGGATTGCGGCTGACAATACATCGCCAGTTTGGTGACGTCCCCGTGCCATGCCGGCAGCTCGTCGATGAAGATCGTGCGCTGGACCGGATCGGGCCGATCGTCGATGCGGCACATGTCGGCCGCGATCGCGTCGTCCTCGAGGTGGAGCGCCACGACAGCCAGGCGGGCCTTGAGACGCCAGTTCTTTTCCGCCGCGGCTTTTTTCGCGAGGTCGTGGATCGCCTCCGATGCGGCCTGTCGCGCCCGCCCGAACGCCGCGGCAAGGTTGTCGACTTCCTCGGGTGCTGAACCGTGGATCCGCGAGACGAGAAACGGGGCATCGACCTGGCCGTAACGGGCCATCGCATACGCCAACCCCAGCTTGTGTTGCGGTTCAGCATTTGCGTACCTCGTCTCGAGCTCGGCAACGACCAATTCGCGCGGCAATCGCTCCAGATCGCGCAAGGTAAACGGAACCGCCAGTCCCCGGTCGTTCTGCACCGCGACCAATGCCGTGTCCAACTGCCGCCGCAGGCTGCGCTGGCGTTCGGCCGCAATCACATTCCCGATCACGAGTCCGATCAGCAGCAGAACCGCCAGGACACTCCCCCAGCGGATCGCATGGATGCACCCGGCCTTGCGCAGCATCGTCTGCTGCGACGGAGTACGGTTCTTCGCCGGTACCAGCCACACCGCCGTCAGATACTCCCACCACGACGGCAGATGCCGGTTCTCGGGCTTCGCCTGCCACAGGGCGGCCCGTTCCGCCAACCGCAGCTCGGCCCGTCCGCGGCGCGTTTCCCGCTGTTTGCGCGTCAGCCAGTCGCGCAGGGAGTGGACGAGGTAGTCGTGCGCGAGCTGGTAGTATTGCCCGCTCGGCAGGGTCGCCGAGGCTGTCGCTCGAGGCAACCTTCGGGGTCGGTGGGCGTGATCAGCCGAAGCTCGCCGTCCAGGACATGCATCAGGTCGGCAAAGTCTCGGGGGCGGTCGGAATAGGCTGCTGCCTCTTGAAGCTCCCGCTCCGAACGCATCTGTCCCTTGATGTCGGTGCCGGTCTCGGGCAGTAGAGCTTTCAGGACGGATTGGGCCGCCTTTTGGTGAAGGCGATGCTTGGGGTTCGCCTGCGGGGAACTGAAGGTCTCTTCCAGGAAGGTGGCACCAACACCTTCGGTACCGCCGATCGCTCGCAACGTCGCCGGGGTCCAGGACTTTCCCTTGACCATCTCGGCAAACAGAGCCAGTCGAACCGAGATGATCTTGCCGTCCTGAGCCAGTTCGCTCGATCGCCTGGTTCAGAAAGGCGTCCTGATCCTTTGAGATGTCGCCCGTGCGCTCTGGCAGGTTCCCGTAGGCGGTCCCGAACGCTTTCAGCACTTTCCTCGCATGGCGTGGATCGAAGAGATCGACGAGAGCGATGTTCTGATCCGGAACGAGATCGATCTCCAGGTCCCTCATGAACCGGCTGGCGGCGAGCCAGAAATCATCCCGCACCAGCACGATCGCCTGAACGTGCTCGCCATCGCAATGACGAAGCGCGGCGACCAGCTCGGTATTCTCCTCGCCTCGCTTCGCATGGAGCCACTGCTCGAACTGGTCCAGGACCAGCAGCACCTTGCGCTCTGGCGGCAAGACGCGACCTTTCCGCAATTTCGCCAGCGAATCGACCAGCCCCAATCCTCGGGGCAGTTCCGGACAGACCTTGCGCAAACCCTTGAGCAGCCGAGCTTCGGTCTCCTCCAGGGTCGCCTCGATGTAGACCGGAAGGACGTGCTTGGCCAGCCGGGGCAGAAGTCCCGCCTTGACCAGCGACGACTTGCCGCAACCCGAGGGACCGTAGATCAGCCCCACCTTGAACGTCAGGTCGGGATCGATCTGCTCGATCTTGCGCTTCCAGAATTGGATGCTCTCAGGCAGTCCGTCCCGGTCCCGAGGTCCGGGAAGAATTCCAGGAAGAAGTCGGCATCATGCTCATCGAACGATCGCAGCCCTTGCGGGACGATTTTGATCGGGATCTGACCCGAGGCGGATTGCCTGGATGTGGCCGGGATTGGAGCGGATTCCAGCGTTGATCCGGCGTGGGGGACTCATGGCAGCCGCAGGGGCGGCAGGCGAGACCATGCCTCCCGCGGCCTGGAGGAACAGACGAAGGTCTTCCGCCATGTCCCTGGCGGTGCTGTACCGCTCCGACGCCCGCTTTGCGAGCGACTTCTGGCAGATCCGCTCCAGTTCCTTGGGGATCGTGTCGTCGATCTGGCGGGGCGGACGAGGCTCGGTGGTCTTGATCGACTCAGGACATCCAGGAGAGAATCACCTCGGAATGGTCTCTTTCCGGTCAACAACTCGTAGAGAACGACGCCCAGGCTGAAGATATCCGAACGACCATCAACCCGGTGGCCTTCGCCCCTGGCTTGCTCGGGACTCATGTAGGCCGGTGTGCCAGCCAGCCCGCCACCCTTGCCGAAGTCTTCATCCTTGAGGGCGAGCCCGAAGTCGGCGACGCAGGGTTTACCCGATGCGTCGATCAGGATGTTGGCGGGCTTGATGTCCCGGTGGACCAGCCCTCGGGTGTGGGCGTAATGCAAGGCGTCGGCGACCGTCGCAACCAGTTGCGCCGAATCCTGGGAGCCGACGGCGGGCTTCCCATCCTGGTTGCCAGGTCGCTGCCTTCGATGAGCTTCGACACGACGAAGCAGAGCCCGTCTTCCGTGCGACCCACGTCATAGACCGGCACGATATGGGGATGGTCCAGGCTTGCGAGGATTCGGGCTTCGGTGAGATACGCCTCGATATCCTCGGGCTGGGAGATTCGCTCGGGGTTTGGCACCTTGATGGCGACCGGGCGGTCCAGCTCATCGTCATGGGCCAGAAAGACCTCGCCGAACCCGCCCTTGCCCGAGCGTCGGAGAACGATGTAACGCCCGAACTTCGTGGGATGGAGAAGCCAGAAGGAGCCGGACGAGCACTCAACTACCGGTTGCGAGCCGTCACTTCCCGACAGGCTCGCTGACTCATCCGACGAGCCATTCGAAGCCCCAGCGGACGCTTGAGGGGCTTCCGAATCAGACAGGTTCTTCATCTCATCCATTGTTCGATCCTCGACAACGACCGATCGCGGACATGTGTGCCAAACGGGGCCATTGTCCCATCCTGAGCCGGGACGGAACAGTGGGGCAAGGTCGTTGTCATCAAGGTCCGGTCTGCCCAAACGAGTGTCGGCCAGGTCGCGGTTCATACCCGCGCAGTGGATGGACTGGGCTGGACTGGACTGCGTGGCGTTGAACCCGGGCCACGGCGGCAATTTACTCGCTCACTCACACCGCCGATGCAACCGGTTCCCAACCCGCCGCTTGACTTATCGCGATTCGCGCGGTCGTGCGGACACGGCGAATTGCTCCGGTCGTCCGAGACGGAAACTCGGGTAACAACCCAGCATCGTGGCTATTTCTGTGTCGCGCTTATTAAAGCACTTCAGGGTATGGGTCATGTCCTTCAACAGTTCAGGGTACACCATACGCAATTCCGCTCGCCGTCCCGGGTACGCCGTGCCTAGTACCGCTGCCAACCTTTCACCTCTCCCGCACATTCATAATTCAGTATGGTGGCCCCAACCCGCATCGATAATTCAGTATGTTGGCCACGGAATCTGGAACCCGCATCGATAAATCAGTATGGTGGCCCCGGAATCTGGCCCAGCTATCCCCGCGTGAAAGAGCGGCTTGGTGTTCGCATCGCCCGCGACTCAGATGAGATCGCCGAAGCGCTCGGCCGGCAGACAGGTAGCGGCATGCTGCCATCCGGCGAGGTGGCAGCCAACCTCCTGGAGCTGGTGCCGCTCCTCCGACCTCGGGCAGGCCACGATGATCGGCTCGCTGCCAGGATCCTTGGGCCCGCAATGAATCGAAGCGGGTTAGATCCAATCATTTGCCTGGCAAGGTTGCCGAAGTCCAGAGCTGTGCCCAGCGTCGCGCGTGCGTGGCGAGCCGTTAGATGCTTGCGGGATCGACGATTACGAGGCCGGGACCAGATTGGGCCATACGGCCAAAGTCGGCAACATTAAAAGTCAGCAGGTGCGTAATTGCGTTGGCGTGGCAGACTGCGACAAGCCGAGCGTCATGGACTTGCTTCCCGATAATCCCGAGGCCAGCCACTACGCTCTTCCAAGCCGGATAGATGTCCGGTGTGTCGTCGACCAGCGGAAAGGCGGTCTCGAAGCCCGCCGCCAATGCCTCAGCGTCAACCGCGGAGAGCCCCAAGCCGTTCTGAGCGATCGGCCGCGTGGCGATGCTACGGAACTCGATCAAGACCTGCGGGGTTAAACGCAGGATCTCGCCCCGCCGGTGCAGCTCAATCGCGGCGTGCAGAGCCACGCCGTGTTGCGCATCGGTTCGGTTCGCCAGCCGACCCAACACATTGGTGTCCACCAGATACGCCATCACTCGTATAACGCCTGCCTACTGAGGGCAGCGTCAGGCAGGGAAACGCCGCATTCTCTCGCCATTCCCAGCAGCCTTAGTTCCCATTCATCGTGGGGAACCGCCGGCGCTGGGACCGGTCAGCGAAATGGAGTCAATTTCGGTCAACATGAGGGCAGCGCGGCGGGTGGATGCATGAGGTGCGACATGATTCGCGCGTGCGCCCACGTTGCTCGGCACGCTGCCGAAAGCGCGGAGTCAAAGCGAGTCAGGAATTTGGCGTGACAAAGCTTGGAACGGACGGGCCGGCCAGGCGTTCGCGCTTGTTGAGTCCGGCGTGGTGGACAGGGCCACCGCCAATTCCCCGCCGCAGACCGCCGCGGGCCACAAACAGGATGACCAGACCGCCAAGACGAAGCCCCCCGCAGGAAGCTGCTCGCGGATTCTGGATCAGAGCCTGGGGTCAACGCGAGCCCGCTCTTCAAGGAACCGGCCGACTCGAATGACCTAGCACGATGGCTGGGCTTGCTCGAGGGTGGGCTGGACGATCCCCGCCACTCACGCCAAAACCAACTCACTTCACATCGAACACCCGATCCGAACGTTGACGTACCGCGCTTCAGTCACTGGTCGGTCGAATCAGGATCTTTATCTTTCATGCGATAACTGTCTCCTTCAATAACAATCCCCTCTCGGTGATGCATCAGCCGGTCGATCAAGGCCGTGGCCAGGGTGTTGTCCACATCAAGGATTTTGCCCCATTCCCGGAAGGGTCGATTCGTGGTGATCACGATCGATCCCAGTTCATAACGGGCGGCGACAACCTGGAACAACTAATCGGCTCCGCGCTTGTCGATGGGCAGATAGTCCAGCTCATCGAGGAGGAGAATGAGACGGCGATTGCGATTGTCAGCCGTATTTCAGGCCGTTCCATGGTAGTCCACCCGAGCGAGGAGAAAAAGGGTGGGCTGGTGTGGCTTTGAGTTTTGAGCGCGTTCGTCAACAAGCCGGAGATGTGGTCGGGGCGGCTGGTCGATTATGTCCAGGAGGCGTACGGAACTGACGCGAGTCAACAAGAGGCCCCGTCCTCAAGGAACGGCTGAAAGAGAACGGGACAGCCGGTTCTTGCGGCGCGATCAAAGCGCGATTCGAACGGGTCTTCGCCAGTCGATGATCTTCTTGGGAACGAGATGAAGGACGAAACGGCCTTTGAAGCCGCGATTCGAAAGCGCCGCGAACACGACACGCCGTGAAGCGCTGCCCGTCGAACGGTCGTGTTCTCAAGAACGAGACCGAGAGACAAACGGTCTCATCGACGCGCGGGGAACAAGACACACCTGAAGCTCTGCCCGTCAAACGATCGTCTTCTCGAGAACAGGACCGAGAGACAAACGGTCTCATCAACGCGCGGGGAACAAGACACACCGTGAAGCTCTGCCCGTCAAACGATCGTCTCTCGAGAACAAGAACGAGAGACAAACGGTCTCATCGACGCGCGGGGAACAAGACGCACCGTGAAGCTCCGCCCGTCAAACGATCGTCTTCTAGAACGAGAACGAGAGACAAACGGTCTCATCGACGCGCGGGAAACAAGAACCCGGAGCATGCCGTTCAAATGATCGGAAGCGCTGCCGGATCAGAGATCGGTCCGGCGCGGTGCTATGCAGAAAACGCTGGCGGAGCGCGTCGAGTACGACCAGCTCGGGCACGACCCCCGACGGAGGGCCGCCTGGTTCAAGGCAGCCTCCAACTCCGGATCGAGTGTAATAACCACTTGCGGATCTCCTCAGATCAATCGCTTCTCTCAAAAGATACCAAACTGTGCGGCAGAATTGCTACTGTCAGAATGTCGCGAATGGCTGAACGTGGGGCGAAAATCGCCCGCGAAAGAGAACAGAAGATACCCATATAGGCATGCCGGGAAAGGCCGGGGTCCTGGCCGGACCGTGACACGCCAAGCGATGCGCATCCGTTGAATTGTGGGAAATTCGTCGGGAATGCGGCTGCGTCTTGAGTTTGGACGTTTCAGCGCGTGAGAGTCACAGAACGTTTGGCCAAACCATCAAAAACGAAAAAAAACCTTCCGCGAAGGGGTTTCGTCATTTGGCATCACTGACCTTCAGGAGTTGTCAGTTGACGTAAGTAATGGAGGCGGCGGGAATTGCATCCGCGGACCAGATTCCACAAATGGTTTTCCAGCATGGTGGTTGCGTCAACGGACCATCCCCCTGTTGCACACTGTCTGCGAAGACGCGGCACTGCGGGGCCTTGTCGCGAACTGGCTTTGCCTGTCGCCTTCCGTCAGGATCGCCATCCTGGATCTTGCGCGTCTCGGCTGATTCTCGGAGAGGCGGATCGGATGTGCGAGGAATCCAATCTCCGTTGAGAGATCAGTCGAGAGGGTAACTTGGACGCTTCCTGCAGTTGGCGTGGATTCACAGGAGATCGAGCGCGACTTCAGGCAGTCATCGATCTGAGCCATCGTCGCGGCCGAGAGTGCTGCCAAGACACGAAGGATATCGCTCTGCTGCATCGTCAGCAGGTTCGTTGCGACGAGCGCCGGTTCCCTGGCGAGCCCACAGCCTGGCGCAGCCGCCGACTCGATCAGGTGCTGCGTGGCCGCATTTACCCGGACGGTGTTGCCGGAGATTTGGGCGACGATCGTGTTCGTCGTCCGAGCGTTGTCTCGGTCATTCTAAACGACCAACGCGGGGCGCACCTTAACGCCACCCATCGTGAATCGGTAATCGACCAGCACGACGTCGCCGCGATTCAACTTCATCTGCGGGGGCCGAAAACGTTGTAGTCATCCATCTGCGGATCGTCCCAACCGTCTTGCCCGAAGACCTTCATCGCGAGGCGATATGCGGCCCTCGCCTCATCAGCCAGGGTACTGATACGGTCGTAGACTTCGGCCTTGACGATGACGTACTCGATTTGTGTCTCGGGATCGGCGAACCGGCTCCCCGCCTGCCCTCTGGATCTCTTGCCGCTGTTCGGGGGTGAGAGTGGCCATATGGGCACTCCTTCTGTGATACGAGCATGCTAACTGCGGTTAGTCCGGTCGTCTCGGGCAGGCATACCGGAAACCTCGACGCACACCCGAATCGACCATGAGAGTTAGGTGTCGCGGTAGGGAACGCCCTTGCGGGCGTCCCCCCGCACAGATCCGTGCGAGCGGGATTACCGCACACGGCTCTTACCTCGGGTGTTTGGCGTCGAAACGCGCAGTCTGGGACGCTGCTTCTCGCACACGATCCAAAGCGATCAGCGCATCCAGCCGGCTCTGTGTCCGGGTTGCGGTCGCCTGCATCGTGTTCCCCTTGGCCGATCGCCTTCCCTCCACCACCTCCGCGGGTGCCTCGTGCACACCCTTGTTCGGCGGCTTCTCCGGTACTACGCGATCGTCCGACTTCCCACGGGCGTACATGCCGGAAGTACGGTCGTAGACCTTTTCCGGCCGACCCGCTGCACCACCAGCGGGTACCCGTGGGATCTCCCGTTTCTCGTGCGAAGAGTTTCCACGCATGCTCAGGGTCTCAGACTCCGCGGCGTTGGCGGCCGGCTCGCGTTTAGCGCCGTCTGCCATGTTGCCTTCCCCCTCACCATACGGGGTCGGCACGCCGGTTAAGGTGATTTCGGAGCTCAATGGCTGGCCTGTGTGTGCCCCTGTCAACGCTTCGCCTGCGTCCTCGCGGCCGCCGACGCATGACTCGGGGTCGGGATGACTCGCTGGGTCTTTCCCGTACGACTCTTTCATTCGCAACTCTCCGCCGGTTTTACACGGCGCAGCATGATGTCCCCGGAACCCCCCAATTTCCCCGTCCCCTTTATATACCGGCGCGGTTCAGGCACGCTGGCTTGCCCCGGCGCCGACCACGCGGTGGCCCCGAAATCGTCGGCGCGCCGAAAAAACAGGCTAGCCTTCAAGTTCGACCCGTCCCCGGCCGATCAACGATCAATGTCGAAGCCGACACCCCACGGCGCGTGGTGGCGCGGCTCCCCCGGTCCTCGCGAGGGCATGCCCATGATGTCGCGCCCCCACCGTGCCGTCCGCGTCGATGCCCTGGAGCTCGAGGGGCGTCTGCTCCTGGCGGCCCTGTCGGTGGCAAGCGCCGTTGCGGCAACAAGAAAGCCGTCCCCGTGCAATTACACCAATCCCTGGGATTCGTCGGCACCCCGACTCCGGGCACGTCGCAGGTGACCCAGGTCGTTACCCAGCAAGCCGGCACGGCGACCGTGACGCTGTCGGACATGGGCTATAACGGGCCGTTGCAGGTGGAGGTCAAGACCGACCCGTCGCCGGCCGTGGGTGTGAACGTGGGGGCGGTGGACCAGATGGTCACGTTCCCCGAAGGCCAGTCTCAAGCCACCCTGAGCGTGCCGATTCTCGCCGGCGCACCCAACCCGGGCGAGGTGGATGTCACCTTGACGGCCACACCCGTCAATCCGCCGACACCCATCACCAATACGGGCCCCCTGGTGCTCCGCATCCTGGCGTCGGATGCGTCGATACCGCCAACCATCACCACCGAACAAGGCACCCATCAGGGCATCGTGCTCACGTTCAGCAAGCCGATGGACCCGGCCGGGGCCTCCAACGTGAATAACTATGCGGTGCGTTCGTCGCGGATTACCGGCGGTCCTTGGGGGCCCTTCGGTTTGCCCATCTTTGGGTACCATTTTTACCATTCCTCGGAGTCGGTGCCGCTCCGGGCCGCCGTGTACGATCCCGCGACGAACTCGGTGACGCTCATCCCCAAGGGAAGGCTGACCTACACGGACCCAGGTCACCGTGACCCAGGGGTCCGGGTCGAAGAAGTCGTCACGGCCAGGACACCCGTCGGACGCCCCCCTCGGTCTCACCGACGTGGAAGGCAACCCGATCAATGGGGACTCGACCCCAGGAAAATTCTCGGTTGGCGTAGGGTACGGGAATCCGCAGTCGACATCGTCATCCACATCCCGGACCTGATTGGAGCCGCCCCCGCGGTGCTCGCGGGTAGTTGGCACAGTGCAGGCGACCGCCGCACGAGCATCCCTTCTGCCGAGTACATTCCGGCAGCTCCTTGGCAATCGACAAGAGGAAGGCCCAGGGGGAGAATCGGTGCAGGGAGAATCTGTGGCAATTCTCAGTTTCTGTCAGGGACGGAAACGAGGATATTCTACCTACTTATTCGTTATTTAAGCGTAATTGTCCCATTGTCGCCGGACGAATCAGGGTCATGCTACCTGATCGAAGAAGCCCATTCAAGGAACTCGGGCCGGCAGGATTTGAACCCACGCGCTTCATCGAAGCAAGGTAGACCGGCACGGCGAAATCACAAGCCACACGGCGTTTTCCATTCGGCATCGAAGAGTCTGCCACGGGGCTAGTTGGGTTTCAGGAAGTGTCAGTTGAAGTAAGTAGTGGCGGCGACGGGAATTGCACCCGCGTCCCAGATTCCGCAATTCGTTTTGCAGGATCGTCCTCGCGTCGAGCGTGGTTGCCGTTGGTTGCAGTACGTCTGCACTGCGGAGACACTATCAGAGCTTGTCGCCGCCTGGCGTGGCATGGCACCGGAAGTCAAGGAGAAGATCAGGGAACTGGTGCGGACTTCTCAGCCGGTTCGATGAGCGAATAGCTCGTGCTCCCGCCACCGGCCACATCCTTTGCCAGTCTCCGTCGTTTGACCAGATCATTGATGACGCCGTTGGCCGTGTCCTGAGTGCATTTCGCAAGGCTTGCCATTTTGACGAGGTGAGCTTGCCCTCGAACCTGTTCAGCAACCGATTGACGACTGTCCGTTGGCGGTCGTTGAACGACTCCTCGGCGTGAACTTCCCAGAATCGGGCTTTCCGGAGCACGGTCGCCAGGGTGGTTTCCGCGCCGTCGAAGGCGCGGTCCAGGCAGCCGAGGAACCATTGCATCCACGGCGTGACATCAAGGACGCCCTTGTGGGTCCGCTCCAGAATGTCGCAATAGTCGTTTCGTTCGAGACGGATTTGGGCGGAAATGCTGTAGAAGCGTTTTGGGCTCTGCTCGGAGCGTGCCAGCTCCAGGTCGCGGGTTCGATCGCGGCGGCCGGTCTCGAAGAGTCACTGTGGCTATGCCCGATCGAGGACCGCCGTCGGCTGGATTCTCGCCGGGAAGGCAAGATGGAAGGGTTCTCGCTAGGAAGCTATCTCCTTCTGGTCGATTATACCGGGAGGCTCTTCCGCGAGGGAAAGACCGCGATCTCGGCGGAACTGGCGGGCATCCTCGATTGGTTGGGGAGTAACGCCGAGAGCTGGCGGGGCCGGCTGGAGAAGCTCCGCACCGGTCGTCTGTTTGGTCGCTTTTTCGCCGCCAGCCAAGAGAAGCTGTGGGAAGTGGCCGAACGCCTGAACGTTAGGCGCATCGCCAACCTGGCCTGATGTGCGGACCAATAACGCGATGCCGAATCGCGGATCGCCGCGAGCACGCTGCCAGTCGTTCCCGTTTCTTGTCGCCCACCGACCATCGGCGAGGTTCGCCGACCATTTCTCTGTTGAAGTCGACGCCCGCGGCCTTGTCCTGCGCCGACGGCCCGTCGTCACCGATTGAAGCCGTTGTCCCGGCAACGAGTCTACGTTTCAATGGAAGCCATCGCCATCGCCTTCACGCCGGCATTCGCAGTCGTTGGAGGCTGCTGCCTTCTTCGCGGCCTTCCCCCTTCGCTAGCAAACAAATCTTGTCCGCCCTCTTCTCATCTGCCGATGATGCTTTCTGGTTTCCATTCGTCGCGAGCGATGGCAAAGCACCCATCCTTCACTTTTCACTTTTGTGCACTTTGTGGATAACGATTCGTCGCGGCTCCTCAAGGATCCTCCTCTGATACGAGACTCCCACGCCTAGCATGCGATCCTCGGGCCCACGTTGCCCGATAACCAGTAAGCCACCGAGATAGGTAGCGAAGGCGGCGAACGGCAACCCGGCAATCCCGAAAAGGACCGCGGCCGCGACCCCAGTCTGTCGCAAGATCGTGCCGCGCCTTCGCCGTGAACCTCCGGGCGAACCACGCGAGAAGTTCCAGCGTAATGCCGATGGCGGCCAACGCACCCAGGGTCGAGATCATCGATCCACAGCTTTCCATGAAATCATCGCGGGCCTTCGGGTATACCATCCGGTAGCGATCGCCGAGTAAAAAGGGGATCGAAGCGAGCGGATTCCCAATGAGTTGCACACGAGCCGAACAACCTGATTCAAAATTGCTCCGTGAATTCTTTGCACCGCTTTGTTACGCTAATGGCACCGCTGGGTATGCTCGCGTACCGATGCGGGAGGAGTGGTCGATGATGATCTGTCCAAAAGCCGCCCTGGCGCTCGCATGCCTGCTGGGATTAACTGCTACGACGGCCCGGGCCGATGACGTGGTCGCGAGGCAGGTGCAAGCGCAGAATTTCTTCAAGACGTATTGCAAGGACTGCCACGGCGGCGGCGCCAAGGACGTTAAGGAACGCATCAACGTCCTCAATCGCGAAATCTTGCTCGAGCGATTTGACCCCGGGGAGGAAGAGGCGTACATCGTGCCGCGCAAGCCAGACAAGTCGCGGGTCTGGGAGTACATGGGGGTCCCGAAGTACCAGATGCCCAAGAAGGGCGCTCCGCAACCATCGCCCGAGGAGCGGCAAATTATCTATAAATGGATCCTCGACGGTGCCGAGTTTCCCAAGGAGATCGTCCGCACGCCGGTCGACGACCGCTCGGCCCTCACCGCCGTGCGCGACCATCTCAAGAGCCTGCCGGCCGCCGATCGCCCCTATCAGCGGTACCTCTCACTCAATGACTTACACAACAACAAGACCATTGATGAGGAAATCCTCCGAATCCACAAGGCGGCCGCTTCGAAGCTGGTGAACAGCCTGAGCTGGCAGCCGGAGATTGTCGTCCCCGAGGCAATCAAGGGGACCGAGGATACGATCCTGAACATCGATCTCCGTAAGCTCGGGTGGTCAGCCGACGACTGGAGGGCGATCGCCAAGCTCTATCCGTACGGCGTGACGCACCCGGAAGATGAATCGTTTCGCGAAATCGAGAGCGAGATTGCCGGGCTGACCCGGTTCCGGCTCTCGGTGCTCCGCGCCGACTGGTTCGTGGTGACCGTCTCGCGGCCCCCGCTTTATGACCAGCTTCTCCGGCTGCCACTCAATCTCCGCGACCTGGAACAGAAGTTGAATGTCCGGCTGGAAGAGAACTTCGACCGCGATATCCTCCGCCGCGGCGGCCTGATCACCAGCGGGGTCTCACGGCACAACCGTTTGGTCGAGCGGCACCCCACGCCGTTCGGGGCATACTGGCGGAGCTACGACTTCGGGTCCAGCGGCGGCGATGGTAACCTGCTCTTGAAACCACTCGGGCCGAAGTTTCCCGGCAACCCGTTTGCCGACCAGGCGTTCGTCCAAGCCGGCGGCGAGGTGGTCTTTCACCTCCCCAACGGCCTCCAGGGCTACATGCTCGCCAAGGCCGACGATACCCGCCTCGACGGACCGGCGCCCATCGCCATCGTCCGCGACCGCGACGAGACCTCGGGCACCCCCGAGGTTGTCAACGGCCTCTCGTGCATCTATTGCCATAAAAACGGCATGAAGTTCTTCCAGGACGAAATTCGCCAACACCCCGCCGTCTTCGCCGACGCACGGATCAAGATGCAGCGCCTTTATCCGACTGTTGAAGACATGAACGCGCTCCTCCAAAAGGACGAAAAGCGATTCCTGGACGCCCTCTCGCTCGCCGTCGGCCGGTTTCTTCAGGTCGGCGGCAATGCCCAGAAGGCGGCTCGCGACCTGATCGAGCCGGTCGGCGAAGTGGCGCGGCTGTACAACCAGGACCTCTCGCCCGCGTCCGTCGCCGCCGAGCTGGACATGCCCGACGTCGCCAAGATCCAGTCCAAGCTCGGCGAGGCGAAGTTCCAGGAACTCGGCCTCGGCCCGTTGCTCGACGCCAAGGCGGTGAAGCGCGAGCTCTGGGAGGGGCCGAGCGAGTCACTCTACCTTCGCGTGGCTAATGAATTGGGCCTGGCACGGAACCAGGTCCAATGATGAAGCAGCTCTCGATAGAGGTGCGAGATCCGAAATGAACGTGTCATCGCGTCATGGCTCATCAAGCGGGATCACGACAAGATCCCGTCGAACCTAGCCGAGGAACCAGCTTGATGCCCTTTCTATCGACCCTTAGGAAGACCCCCGGCGCACTTGCGCTTGTGCTGCTGGTGCTGGCTCCGGCGACCTCCCCAGCCGACGAAAACCTGACGCTCGAGAAAGCGATCAATGGGATTGCCAAGAACGTGGCGGGGGTCGCCAAGCAGAGGAACACGCTGGAGATCGTGATCAACCCGATCACCGACACCGGCGACCTGACTCACACCGCGGGAGCCGGTATCACCGAATCGCTGATCAGCAGACTGATCGCCGAGGGACTGAAGCCCGTGACCCGGGGCGCCGACCTGATCTTCTCCGGCGAATACGCGGTCGGCGAGGCCGAGAGTGACGCCGGCCGGCTGGGCTTCCCGGTGGGGCGCCTCACGTTCAAGGTAAAGCGGCGTAACGGCATGACCTTGATCGACTCCGAAGCCGAGCTACCCGAGCGTCAGCCGCGCATCACCAGTCCCAAAGACCTCGCCTTGATGAGCGGACAGACCATTTTCCGCCCTCCGAGTGCTCCTGAGGTCGATAACAACAAGAAGGCACTCGAGGCCATTGACAACAAGCCTGGTTTGTTCAACGATCACAGGCGCGCGAATTCGACCCACGGGCGCGCCTTATGCCGTCGAGATGCTGGTTGCCCCAGCGTCGGGCGCAGCAGGCTCCGCGCCACGCGGCGTTCCGCCCGCGCGATCTC
This sequence comes from uncultured Planctomycetota bacterium, assembly GCA_963779785.1. GTDB lineage: Bacteria > Planctomycetota > Planctomycetia > Isosphaerales > Isosphaeraceae > CAVRFS01. The sequence continues at coordinate 160,707 of CAWAAW010000029.1, read as the reverse complement.
GAAGTTCGCGACGGCATGCCGTTCCTCAAAGTCCAGCCGGGCGAGGCCGTCGCCGTCCGGATCATCAACGACGCCGACCATGACGTTGCCTCGACCGTCACGCTCGACGGCCTGAGCATGTTCGCCTTCCGCGACAACAAGGCGAACCTCAACGAACACGTCATCATCAAGCAGCGAACGTCAGGCGATGTCCTCGGCTGGTTCCGCAATCTCAAAACGTCGAGCGCCTTCCTGGTCGCCGACCTCCCCAAGGACCACCCCACGAGCGAGCTATTGAAGAGTCCGGCCAAGATCGGATCGATCACCGTGACCTTCGCCGCCGCCTGGGCCGAGAACGCAAGGCCTCCTGCCGACGAGGACGGTACTCGCCAGGCCACGGAGCTGGTACCGGGCGCGCCGATCGATGCCCCCTATGAAACCGCGAGTCGACAAATCGGTGTCTTTCGCGCGGCGGTGACGATCCGTTACGATAAGATGTGACCGAGAACCCAAGAGATGGTTTGTCGAGGAGACGCAGGCATGGCATCAGCCAACGTTCGTCGCTGGTTCGCATCCCTCGCCCTGTGCGTTCTCGGCATGGGTTCTTGTCAATCCGCGTCGGCGGCCGATGGGAGAAAACTCGCGCTCCTGGTCGGCGTGGACAAGTACGCCGAGGGATCGGGCTTCCGCCCACTTCCGTACACCGAGCGCGACGTCGAGCAGCTCGCCGCAATCCTCATCGCCTCGGGCTATCGACCTGAGGACGTCCGCGTGCTCACCATGAAGCGCGGCACCGAGGACACGCGATTCCTCCCGAGCTTCCGGAATATCCGCCGGGAATTTGACCTGCTGGCGAAGGGCCGAAAGCCGGTCGATAGTTTGCTCGTCGCCCTGTCGGGCCACGGGGTCAAACGCAACGACAAAGGTTCCTCTCCCGGCGCTTTCTTCTGTCCACTTGACGCCGACATCACCGACCCCACGACCCTGATTTCGCTCGCGTCGTTTTACGACATGCTCAAGGAAAGCCGCGCGGGAGTGAAGGTGATGCTGGTCGACGCCTGCCAGAACGACCCGACCGAAGGAAAGTCCGGTGCGATTCCGTTCACACCGGCGCCTCCTCCGCCCTCGGTGGCGGCGCTCTTCGCCTGTTCGGAGGGCGAGGTTGCCTGGGATGCCCGTGACCTGGGCGGCGGTCACGGCGTGTTCTTCCATTACGTGATCGAGGGCCTCAATGGCCAGGCCGACACCGACCACAACAATCAGGTTACCCTGGCCGAGCTCACCGCGTATACGCAGGAGAAGGTGCCTGACTACGTTTCAATTAGAAAGAGCAAGAGCCAAATGCCGTACCTGCTCTGGAATGGCGGCAAGATCGCCCTGCTCGACCTCCCGCGGACCAAGACGCCAGACACGATGGTTGAGGCCGAAGTGAATAAAGTCAACGACCCGCAATCCACCAAACGATTCAAAGGTCTGCTCGAGCGCAATGAAAGGCGAGCTCGATCCGGAATTGTTCACGGATCAGGCCAAGAAAGTGCTGGTCCCGTGGATGAAGGGAGGCAAAGCGTGGTTCGCCCCGTTCGGTGCCCTGAAGACATTCCAGCTCCTGGAGCGGAAGACGACCGATCAGGGCATGGTGTTCCGATATCGCACCATCTTCGAGCACCGGACCTTCATCACGATGTTCGCACTGGACAAGCACGGCAAGATCGCGGGTTTACTTTTCACCGACCCGCAATCCACCGAACGACTCAAAGGTGTGCTCGAGCGCAAATGAAAGGCGAGGCCGATCCGGAATTGTTCACGGATGAGGCCAAGAAAACGCTGGTCCCGCGGCTCAAGGAAGGCAAAGCGCTGTTCGCCCCGTACGGTGCCCTGAAGACATTCCAGTTCCTGGAGGAGAAGGCGACCGATCAGGGCATGGTGTTCCGATATCGCACCGTCTTCGAGCACCAGACCCTGATCACGATGTTCTTCCTGGACAAGTACGCCAAGATCGCGGGTTTATTGCTTCGGCCGGCGGAGTGATCTCTGGTTGTGATCGCTGTTGTTCGTCGCACCAGCAGCGGGCCAAACATGCGGGCGTCGTGGACGGCTGGGTCGGTGGCCTGCCGATGCGTTACAGCAATTGGAACACAGTTGAACAACAGCCGAACAACAAAAATAACTCGGAGCACTACCTCGTCATCACGTGCTCCCGACAGGGACAGTGGGCCGACCAGCCTGACAATTCGGTTCAGCATTCTCCTGATTTTATCTGTCAATGGGATTGAGTTCGCACGTTTCTCGACAGGAACGAATCACCCAGCCAAGATCGACTCGACTAGTGACCTTTGGCGCTGCTTGGGCCCACGATGCAAGCTCGCCAGCCGACGAGGACAGCGCTGGCCCGGCCACCGAGCTCGTGCTCGGCGCCGCCGATCGATACGCCTAATGAAACCGCCAAGCGACAAATCGGGGGTTTTCTCGCGGCGGTGACGATCCGTTACGATAAGATGTGACCGAGAATCCAAGATGGTTCGTCGAGGAGACGCAGGCATGTCATCCGCCAATGTTTGTCGCTGGTTCGCAGTCGCTGCCTTATGCTTTGTCTGCACGGGTTTTTCTCAATCCGCGTCGGCGGCCGATGGGAAAAAACTGGCGCTCCTGGTCGGCGTGGACAAATACGCCGAGGGATCGGGCTTCCGTCCACTTCCCTACACCGAGCGCGATGTCGAGCAGCTCGCCGCGATTCTGATCAAGTCGGGCTATCGACCGGAGGACGTCCGGGTGCTCACCATCAAGCGCGGCAACGAAGACACGCGCTTCTTCCCCAGCTTCCGGAACATCCGCCGGGAATTCGACCTGCTCGCGAAGGGACGCAAGCCGACCGACAGTTTGCTCGTAGCCCTGTCGGGCCACGGGATCAAACGCAATGACAAGGGTTCCTCTCCCGGCGCGTTCTTCTGTCCGCTCGATGCCGACATCACCGACCCGACGACCCTGATTTCGCTCGCGTCGCTCTACGACATGCTCAAGGAAAGCCGCGCGGCGGTGAAGGTGATGCTGGTCGACGCCTGCCAGAACGATCCGACCGAAGGAAAATCGGGTGCGATCCCGTTCAGCCCGCCGCCGCCTCCGCCCTCGGTAGCGGCGCTATTCGCCTGTTCGGATGGTGAGGTTGCCTGGGATGCCCGTGACCTCGGAGGCGGCCACGGCGTCTTCTTCCACTACGTGATCGAGGGCCTCAAAGGCCAAGCCGACACGGACCACAACAATCAAGTCACCCTCGCCGAGCTCGCCGCCTACACAGAGGAGAAGGTGCCCGATTACGTTTCACGCATGAAGAGCAAGCGACAAACGCCCTACCTGGAGTCGAGCGGCGGCAAGATCGCCTTGCTCGACATCCCGCGGACCACTTCCCGGTGGGTGCCTCTGTTCAACGGAAAAGACCTGGCCGGGTGGAAGACTCACCCAAGTCAGCGGGGCGATTGGCGTGTCGAGGATGGCGTCATGATCGGGTCCGGGCCGCATGTCAGCCACATCTATACGGAACGTGGGGATTACAGGGATTTCCGTCTGCTCGTCGAGGCGAGAATAAACGACGGCGGCAATAGCGGGGTCTTGTTCCGCTCGCACTTTGGCCCAGACCGGCCCACGAACCGCCCGTCCTGGCCCAGCGGGTATGAAGCCCAAATCAACACTACGCACCGGGACCCCAAAAGGACCGGAAGCCTCATCGGCGCCGGGCCCTTGGTCGTTCTACGCGAATCGCCGATCTCTCCCCGCCAGTGGTTTAGTCTAGAGGTGATCGCCCAGGGGAACCACATCGTGATCAATGTGAACGGGAAGACGACAGCGGACTACACCGATGAAAATAGGCACTATTCCAGCGGCCACATTGCTGTGCAGCAACTCGATCCCGCTACCCTGGCCGAATTCCGAAAGATCGAGATCCAGGAGTTGAACGGCACTCGTTAACACGATGCCAACCCGATGGCGGATTCCTCTCGAGCCAAGCCGCAGGCCCCAACCGCCGCATTGGAACAGATTCCCCGACAGTGACCGGGACGCCTCGCCCAGCGTGTCGCAAGCGTTCGGACGGTCGATGGCGACCAACTACCAAGAAAGAGATAGGCGTCCTCGGATTGGGATGTGGCGACGAAGGCTGGGGCGCCTATGCCTGTGCCGTGAGGAAGGGAAAAGAGCCGCCGCTCGTACGGCGTTGAACTAAACCCGCTTCGCGGTAGGGGACTGAGCGTCGTACGCGAGCAGCTCGCGGTCTTAGCTTTCCTGCCCCCCTTGAACCGAGCCGCTCCGGCGCGCTACCTTCGAGCCTTTCAGAGGGGCTGCTCGCCGTTGGCTATCCTCGAGATCGATCGGTCAGCGGCCGCCCCAAACTGCGCCTCTTCCCAGCTATTCAATTTCCTACGAAACAAAAGCCGTGCCCAAGCGGCTCAGTTCAACGGGATTGTATCCGGGAGGCCGGCACCGGCCTGAGAGAGGCCATCGCGCGCGTCGGCCCTCCGGGTACAACGTTCTTCATTTTGGCACACTCCGAGCAACCCCCACGTTCGTCAGAGCTCAACCGCGCACTACGCCGAAGCCGTGTGCTCGCGCTGCAGATGCACTGCGTTTAGGTTGTCATTTGGCCCCAAGGCGATGAAGAATGACCCGCAACCCAAAGACGTGAATCACTGCAAACGGATAACGCTGACGGAATTCCGTCGGTCCTCGCGATTGGCGCATTGCGCCGAGAACCGGCGGAGGCGGGAAACTAACCCGCACACTCCGTGTAAAGCTTCGCCGAACCTGTTTTTTCGACTCCACGGTGTGAATTGCCATCGGCCGAAAGCCTGACTGGAAAAACACTTACAGAAAATCTTTCCCATTCTAACCACAGGTTCTACGAAGCTTTACCCCTCCGTCATCACAAATCATTACAATGTAAGCACTTCCAAAAATCAAAGTAGAGGCGGCGGGAATTGCACCCGCGTCCCGAGTAGGGTCGACGATCGAATCCAATCCACGTACGTGGCCGACTATTTGTTTGACGGTGTCGGGAGCTGGACCGTCAGGGTCGCTTTCCATGTCCGAATCCCCCGGCCTCGTCGCCGACCCCAGACGCTGAGGTCCGAGCCTCGCCGTGAACCGGCCCCACGCCTCGCCGATCAGTGCGCGGTCACGGCGGCTCTCATCGAGCGCGTCCTCGACCGGTTCTGCCAGACGCTTGATGTCGCCGCGCGAGCCCGCACGGACTTCGAGCCAGGTGCGCCGATTCGCAATATCGACTCCTTCGCTTATTGGGACCGCCGAGCAACGTTAATCGATCACCTGATTCCCTCGACTGACATGGATATTTCTTTCTGACAAAGCCTCCTTGCGGCGTCGAAGTTGGGCAGATGCCGCTGGCCGATATCCTCCCGCGGCCTGATCCATTGGCCGACGGCGATGCCTGACCGTCGGCAGTCGCCGCGGCCAGCCATTGCTTGGCAGCCCAACGAGATTCGATCGCCGATTGCACAAAAGAAAGGCGAGCCACGCCGGTCGTGCCGATGGGTTCAAAAAGCCGGTTTGTCGATACCGGACCTGCGCCGGTTTCTCCCTCTCCACATCCCACCTCTGACATCACTCAGCGCACATCATTGCGTGCCGAGCGGCGTGCATGCACGCCCCTGTTTCACCGAACCTCCCTCTTCCACCCCTCAAGTGGCTCCGCCTTCCCGATCAAAAATGGCTCCGTTTTTCAGATCGGTATCAAGGTTCCTGAAAAAGGCGTCATTACGGGCGGCGCAGTACCGACTGACGTATCGACTTGGGCGGATTTCGACGGAGAAATACCCGAGGGGGCTCCGGGGTCCGCACGAGCGATCGTCTACAACGTGTAGATATGGGACGAGAGCATGGACGCGGAGACGCCTGATCTTCCGTGTCTCTGAGCACCGATCGTCGGTCGAATTCTTGCGTCACCGCGGGCCAGCGCGTGGCACACGTGATGAACTTGAATGAACGGCGTGTTACCCGCCCGATGGTCATTTTGACTTACCCGACACTCCGAAAAGAGCGTTGTGGTTACACAGGTCTCAAGTATCCTCAGCTTCAAAATACTGTCCATCAAGGCAAACAAATTGATCCGCAATTAACTTCAGGTCCGGGTTGAGCCCGTCGGAAAACGCCGCTATGTAGACCTGTCTACCACGCCGAATGCACTCCTCTATCACGGGCTTATAGTCTCCATCGCCAGAGAGCAGGTATACAGAGTCCATGTTGTCCTGATAGGTGTTGGTAAGGATATCGACAGTCATTTGAATGTCGACGCCCTTGGCTTTCTTGCCTTTCGCCTTCTTGAATACCCTCGGGTATAGATTGGACACGCCGGCGACCACATGGGGCTGAGTCATTGGACGGTACTGTCTAAAGGTTTGGCTTCTGATGCCTTCGCTTGTAGTGGAGACGGAGGAATCGTCTCCCTGGACATAGGTGTAATATGTCGCGCACAATATGACATGCAGATCTGGCATCCAGGTATTGCTAGTCCATACGTAGGTGTCCGGCTCGTGAATCACATGATCTTGAGGACGTCTTCCAGCCTCCACCATCGCCTTAAACCTCATAACCAGGTTTTCCCCATCGATGAAGATCATCGCACGACGGAGCTGTGGCATAGGAAATTGTTGAACATTATACATGTCTGATTGCCTTTGCTGTTGCAAGAGCCACCATGCTACTGACGCGTCAGACATTACGGTCGCCACAGTCTAAGCCGAAAGCCAACTAGGGGCGTACATGCATGATTGCGGTCGGGCTCATTTGAAGATTCGGTGAATTTAAGCTTTTCGGCTGAACTGGAAAGCGGGACGGATCCGGTATCGCAAAGCGGGACGGGTCCGGTATCGGTAAATTGGGTTGCTTCCTGGCTCCCAGCAACAGCGGCAGCAACCCCGGCGATTGCCAGAAGCGATACAGCAGCCAAAAGGGCAAGACGTAGGACAGATCTTGTGAGGTAAATCTCGTCGTGGGCTTTCGAGCCGGTCTACGGACCATGTTCGAAACGGCCCATCTTCGGCGCTTGACCACTTGAACGATAGGCCGACTCGAGGCCCAATTGTTTCGCGATCGGCTTTTGCCACTCCGGCCGACCAAACGGGCGCCCTCGGCGCACGCTTCGGCGAAGCGACTCGAGCTCTCTCTCGTCGTCGGTCCGATTGACCCGCTCGACCCAGTCCGGCGGCCGCTCGATCGGCCACCTTGCCAACAAGGAGCCCTCCTCCGCCGTGCCGTGAACGTGACGCCACAAACTCGACCATCGCTATTGCTCGGCACGTAGAACAAGTTGGGCACGCAGCGCATTGCGCTCAACATACCGCGCCATCACCCAGAACTGCTCACGCTCTCCGCAGGGAACGATTGATAGCGACCCTGGTCAATCTGGCCCGGCCCCCCAAATCCCCGGTACTCCGGTCAGCGGCGAACGCGCTTTCGCGGACCATTTTGTCGATACCGGACCTGTCCCGCTTTCCTGTCTGTCCCGCTTTCCTGTCTGTCGATGAGGTTGGACGGGTGAGCATGGAGCCTACTCCATTCCCAGCCGCCGCTTGACTTCATCCAGGGAGACGGTGGCCGTCTCTTTGCCTCGGGCGTCCAGGAGAGCCATCAGCCTGGGATTGCTCCGGGTCCGCACGATCTCCTGATCGAAGTCATCAATGGCGACGACTAAGAATTCACTGCCATCCGGCAAGCGGACGATGAGATCATCGTCCCGTGCCTGATCGAGCAGACGGGCTACGTCCGGCGGCGGCGGAGCGAAATCGATTGTCTTCACAGTTCGTATTTCTCACCGTGTATGTAAAGATCGTTCCCTTCCTTCACTCCAATCGCCACGACCTTGACGATCTCGTTCTCCGCGATGACATCGTAGAACACTCGAAACGCCTCGACCCGAAGTTCCCACTCCGCCAAGTCATTGGGCCGGAGCTTTTTTCGATTCCGCGTCTCCTGAGTCGGCTCATGAGCCAACTGAACCTCCAGGGCAGTGACCAATCGTTTTTGGTCAAAAACCCGCTGAGACTCCAGATCATCGCTTGCGCCCGGCGTGAGCTCGATGCGGAACATAGCCTCCCCGGGTTGCCAAAGCGAAGGTTATTGTCAAGGCAGCCGCCAACAAAACAATCAGCGTAGGGAATGGAATCGCAGTATCGTTGACGTCCGGCACGTTTCCTTCAGCATATCCAATGCCTTATTCTTTCGCGAGTGCGCCCACCTTCCGGATGCGGCATAAACTGCGGGCTGGTAACATGCAGGACGGTTCTTGTGAGGTAAGTGTGGTGGTGGGCTTTCGAGCCGGTCTACGGACCGGATTCGAAAGGGCCCATCTTCGGCCGTCGACCACTTGGACGATCGGCCGACTTGAGACCCAATCGTCGCACGATCGGCTTTTGCCACTCCTGCCGACCAAACGGGCGCCCTCGGTGCGCGCTTTGGCGGAGCGACTCCAGCTCTCTCTCGTCGTCGGTCCGATTGACCCGCTCGACCCACTCCGGCGGCCGCTCGATCGGCCACCGTGCCAACAAGGAGACCGCCTCCGCAGTGCCGTGAACGTGACGCCACATACTCGACCATCGCCATTCCTCGGCATATAGAACAAGTTTGGCACGCAACGCATTGCGCTCAACATACCGCTCGACCACCCAGACGTGCTCATCGCTCTTCACAGGGAACGATTGATAGCGCCGCTGGTCAATGTGGCCCAGCCCCGCATATCCCCGGTGCTCCTGTCAGCGGCGAACGTGCGTGATCGTCAAGCGCTGCATCGAGCGCGCCAATTCTCCCACGTGCTCCGGCCAGAGCAGCAGTTGCCAGTGGTTCGGCATCAACGAGTAGGCACAGATCCGCATCGGCAATTGGTCTCGCGTTTCCCGCAGGACGCCTTCGAACGCTTGCTAATCCGCCGACTTCTCGAACAACTGCATGCGCCCAACGCCGCGATTCAATATGTGAAAGACCATCCCTCCAGGAACGACCCGTGCTGTTCGTGGCATGGTCACACCATAACCAACAATTCCCCATTTTGCCGATACCGGACCCGTCCCGCTTTGCCGCTCCGGGTCATGTTGCCCCGTTGGTCCTGTAACCCGAATCTGATCGCAGCCCGGTTTCCGCCCGATGTTTAACGGCGCGACCGAAAACAAAAAACAACGGCTGAGACCGCGAAGGCCCACTACCGAAACGAAAGAGGGCCACGGCTTCAAGCGCGCTTTGACGGAACAAGACAAGGAACAAGCCGGTCGCGCATGATTTTATGTTTCGAATTAAGAACGAGACGAAGAATAAGACTGTCGGGCGCACCGCTTCTCGAAGGAACAAGACATAGAACAAAACGGCTTTAAGATCGGCGCTGGGGAGCGAGACGATTCGATCGAGACCTATCATGGTGGCTCTCTCAAAACGCTCGCAAACGGCTCCGAGAATCTGCTCGGTAACATGCCCGGTACTGCCCGAAAAGTGGCTGTCTGGGACTGTGGGGATTCGCTTTCGGGTAGAATCGCATGGTCAACATTCACCATCGGAGGTGCCCGTCGCCATGGAACCCGTGATACGCAAGCTCATCATCCAGGGCTTCCGGAGCTTCCGCTCCGAGGTCGTGGATTTCGACAATCCCACGTTCCTTGTCGGCCGCAACGGCTCGGGCAAGAGCAACCTTATTGACGCGATTGCTTTCTTGAACCAAGCGATGACGACCCCGCTCAGTGATTTGATCTCCTGGAAGGGTGGCGGCCGGGTTGTTTACCATGGGTCGTCGACGAATGGCGAACATCGGACCTTGGGGCTAGGAGTCGTCTTGGGGGCGATTAGTGACGAAATCGCCACCGCGCGTTATGCCTTCCAGGTCGCGGCGACCGGAGCCAGACGACCCTCCTATGTGGTCCGGCGAGAGCAGTGCATCGTCGACCGCCGCGACGGCCGCCGCGACTATTTCGAGCGGAATGAGAACGAATCCTTCCGATCCAATGCCACCGGATTCGATCCCCAGCTAGCAGAGGACACGCTGGCCATTCGTCTCATTGGAGGGGACGTGCGATTCGCGCCAGTCTTTCGTGCATTGAACAGCATGGAGTGTTACTCGATCAATCCCTATCGGTTGTGCGAGCGGCAAGACCGGGATTCTAGCAAGGTTTTAGACTGCCGATGGCAGCAACACTGCCAGCATCCTTCAAGACATTGCCGAAAACAACCCGGACGACCTTCAACGCATATGCGAGTTCATGGAGGCCATCGTTCCCACGCTCAAGCGAGTCGAAGTCAAGGAGTATGGAGGCGCGCTGGAGCTGGAGTTCACCCAACGGTGGGACGATGGAGCGAAACCTTTGATCTTGGAGGCAGCGGCTATGTCTGCTGGGACCCTCCTGGCACTGGGTCTCTTGACCGCTGTTTATCAACGGTCGATCCCGTCGCTACTGACGATTGAGGAGCCCGAGGAGGGGATCCATCCGGCGCCATCAGCGTCATCTTAGACGTGCTGCGTTTCGCCAGTGAGCGGGCTCAACTGATCGTCACGACGCACAGTCCTGATGTGCTCGACGCCGATTGGCTGGAGGACCGGCACATCCGAATGGTCACCTGGCAGGATGGAGCGACGCGGGTCATGCCGCTTTCCGTCGGATCGCGCGACGCCCTGAGGGAACACCTCATGAGCGCCGGCGAACTCCTCCGTTCCAACGCTCTCCAAGGCATGCCCCCCGGGCCGGATGCCGCGACGCCGTCGGAGCTCTTCGAGGATCTGGCGACGTGAACATCCAGCCGATCGTCGAGGGAGACGGTGAGGTTAGTGCCGTCCCGGTATTGTTACGTCGGCTCCGTGACGCGGCGGGTGCCTATTCGCTCGGCGTGAACGCGCCGATAAGGCGAGCGCGGACGGACTTGGTTCGCGAAGATGGCGTCCGCAAGGCGGTGCGACTTGCCCGACTTCAACAGGATTGCGCGGCGATTCTCATCATGTTTGACAGCGACGACGATTGCCCCAAGGAAATCGCCCCTCTGATCCAGGCGTGGGCCCAGACTGAATCAAGCCCGATCCCCTGTTTCGTCGTCATACCGACCCGGGAATACGAGGCATGGTTCCTGGCAACGGTCGAGTCGCTCCGCGGGGTTCGAGGGATACTTGCCGACGCGACATCCCACGCCGCCCCCGAATCTCCTCGCGGCGCGGCCGAGGAGCTGCGAAAGCGGATGACACCGAATCGCAGCGTATTCCAAGCGCGCCGATCAGCCTGCACTCACAGATCGGTTCGACATGGCCACGGCCTATCGACGCTGCCGATCCTTCAGGCGTATGGTGAAAGTCTTCGGGTTGCTGGCCGCAGATGTCGGGATCACCATCGAGAAGTGGCCGCCATCGGAATGGATGACCTCGTAAGCTCGAGCCTCGAACGATCGCCTTCGTCGGTCCAATACCGGTCTCGTCCTTTTCCAAGTCCGAATCCGCCAGGCTCGTCGCCGAACCCAGACGCTGAGGTCCGAGCCTCGCCGTGAGCCGGGCCCACGCCTCGCCGCTCAGTGCCAGTCACGGCGGCACTCATCGAGCGCGCATCCTCGACCGGTTCTGCGAGACGCTCGATGTCGCCGCGCGAGCCCGCACGAACCTGTAAGCCAGGTGCGCCGCTTCGCAATAGCGACTCCTTCGCACTTTGGGACCGCCGAGCAACGTTGATCGATCGCCTGATTCTTTCGACGAAATGGACACTTCTTTATGACAAAGTCTCCTTGCGGCGTCGAAGTTGGGCAGAGCACGGTGGCCGATATCCTCCCGCGGCCTGATCCATTGGCCGACGGCGATGCCTGACCGTCGCCAATTGTCGCGGCCTGCCATTGCCTGGCAGCCCAATGGGATACGAATGAGAATCACACAAACGGAAAGCGAGTCGCGCCGGTCGTGCCGATGGAAGAACCGATAAAAAACCGGGATCCTCGCAACTCAACTGCGAAAATCGCGCATGGTATCACATGTGCGATGTCCTCTTTCTCAATGGTCGACAATCTCCCAGCGAATTCAAGCCGAACCGGGTACACGCGGGATGCTTTCAGTGCAAGCAGAACGTGAGCCAGGCGTCGGCGAATCGGCGCAGGCCGACGTCGTGATGACTGCGAAATGAACCTAACTCGGATTTGCCGACTTTAACGACAGTGACGAATCGTGCGGCCAACGTTGAGCCCGAAGCCGCGTACCGGCCGCCAACACGAAAAAACTGCGAAACGAACCCAACTCGGATTTGCCGACTTTGACCATAATCACGAATCGCACGACCAACGATCCAGCTGGAGGTCGAGCGCCGGCCGCCAACACGAAAACTGCGAAACGAACCCAATTCGGATTTGCCGACTTTGACGAAAATCGTGACTCGTGCGAGCATCGTTCGGGCCCGAAACCCATCGCCGGCCACCAGTATGAGATTTGCGACACGAACTTTCATGGCGCGTCGTGCAGCACGCAACTGCATGAAAATGAAGTCCGCATTCTTGCATGAATGTCCACGTGAATCTCATTTTCGGCGTCACTTCCGATTATTCAGGCGTCACACGTTACCTCAAGTCCTGTCGAGAGTTATATCGAGCAGCAGCGGTCCGATTATTCAGGCGTCACACGTAAGTCCAACGGCTGCAAGGCTGTGACGCCGTGACAGCGTTTTTGGCCCCCAACACCTTTGTGTGCGCTCTTCTCCGGGATCGTACCGAGGGTCGGGCCGTTCACCGTTCCTTTCGGATCGTCTGAATGCGATGAAGTGGAATCACGGAATCTGCCGAGCGAACCCAACGGGTATCTGTATGGGTCACGTGGACTGGCAATCGACACACGGAATCCTGCCGAACGAAGCCAAAGTGAAACTGAATGGATTACGCGGGCTGATACCGATTGCTCTTGGACTCGCGATTGTCCCCAATGACCTGACTGGAATCCCGAGTCACGCCGATCGGGGGCCGTCAGGTCGAATTTCGTGACTTGCGAGTCGTCACGCGTAGAATGCATCGAGGAGGCGACCGCGTGGGTCCAGTACGACGAGCCCGATCGGTTCAACTGGATTGTTGCGAACATGCTGGACAGCCGACGACGTAATCCCTTGAGACTCGAGAATACGAATCGAGGATGAGCCCCGTAAGTGAAAACCCCCGGCGCCGACGATGCCGCGGGGATGAAAGGATAGGTGAATCCCTTGACTAGCACACAATCATTACCCGTCCTCCCGATGCGAGGAGCGGTGATTTTCCCTGGTTTGGCCGTGCCGATCGCGGTCGGACGAGCCGGGGACTTTGCGGGCGATCGAGGCAGCCATCAAAAGCGATGGCCTCGTCTTCGCCGTCGCCCAGCGCGATGCTGGCGGACGAGATCTCGCCGGAGCAGCTTTACGCGAACGGCGTCATCGCCCGGATCGGTCAGGTCCAGCGAGGACTGGGCGGGGTGCAGTTGCTCCTTCAAGGCGAGCAACGTGCCCATGCGCTCAAATATGACGATTCCGAAGGCTTCCTGAAGGCGACCGCGATGCCCCTGGCGGAGCTGCAGCCAATCGACCCCGAGAACTCGGCCTTCGCGGCCCTGTACCGAGAGACCCGCGAGCGGGCCATGGAGCTGGGCGAGCGCCGAGGGCTACCGGAGGAAGTGCTCCACCAGGTCATGGACTCCGTGACCGACCCCGCCCGGTTCGCCGACCTGGTCGCCGGCTACATCGAGCTGTCTCTCGAAGAGAAGCAAAACCTGCTGGAGACTCTCGGCGTCGAGGACCGGCTCCGCCGCGTCCTGATCCTGGTTCAGCGCCAGATCGGGATGCTCGAGGCGCAGGACCAGATCAAGTCGCAGGTCCAGTCCGAGCTGGGCGAGCGGCAGAAGGAGATGTACCTCCGCGAGCAGATGAAGGCGATCCAGAAGGAACTGGGCGACGACGACCAGTCTCGCGAGATGAAGGACCTCCGCGCCAAGCTCGCCAAGCTCGAACTTCCCCGACGAGGCCAAAGCCGAGGTCGAGCGCGAGCTGGGCCGCCTGGAGCGGTCCGGACGCGAGTCGATGGAAGGCCAGGTCATCCGGACCTATCTGGAGTGGGTCGCCGAGTTGCCCTGGAACACCCGTTCCGACGACGACCTTGACCTCAAGCACGCCTCGAAGGTGCTCGACGAGGACCATTACGGCCTCGAGGACGTGAAGGACCGGGTCCTCGAATTCCTCGCGGTCCGCCAGCTCAATGCCCGGCGGCTGGCGAAGGAAGTCGAGACGACGGGCGAGGTTCAGATCGGCGAAGTCAAGGACGACGAGCAGCGTCCGGTCACGGACGCCTCCGAGGCCAAGGCCCGGGCGATGGCCCGAGGCCCGATCCTCCTGTTCATCGGACCGCCGGGCGTGGGCAAAACCTCGATCGCCAAGTCGATCGCCCGAGCCCTGGGGCGGAAATACGTCCGGGCCGCGCTTGGCGGCGTCACGCGACGAGGCCGACATCCGCGGCCACCGGCGGACCTATGTGGGTGCCATGCCCGGCCGGATCATTCAGGGGCTCAAGCAGGCCGGCACCAAGAACCCGGTCTTCCTCCTCGACGAAGTCGACAAGCTGGGTGTCTCGCATCAAGGAGACCCCTCCAGTGCACTCCTGGAGGTGCTCGACCCGGCCCAGAACGACTCGTTCACGGACCATTACCTGAACGTCCCGTTCGACCTGAGCGAGGTCCTGTTCGTCGCCACGGCCAACTTTCTTCAGTACATCCCCGCGCCCTTGCTCGACCGGATGGAGGTCGTCGATTTCTCGGGTTACACCGAGCGCGAGAAGGCCGAGATCGCCAAGACCTACCTGATTCCCGAGGCAGCTCGCCGAGTCCGGCCTGGCTGAGGAGCAGGTGACGCTTCACCGATGACGCCGTGATGGAGGTCGTCAGCCGCTACACCCGTGAGAGCGGCGTCCGCCAGCTCGAGCGGCAAGTGGGCGCGGTGGCCAGAAAGGTGGCCCGGCGGGTCGCGGCGGGCGAGGAGGTCGAGCGGACCATCACACCGAAGACGGTCCGCGACCTGCTGGGACGGCCCAGGGTCCACCCCGAGCATGCCGCCTCGGCCAACGAGGTGGGAGTGGCGACCGGGATGTATTACACACCCAGCGGCGGCGACATCATGTTCGTCGAGGCCGCGATCCGCAAGCTGCACGGCTCTTCGAGCCACGTCGGACGGGACGGTCCCGTTCGGCGGCTGGGGCAACGTCTCCTTGATCCTGACCGGCCAGCTTGGCGACGTCATGAAAGAGTCAGCCCGGGCGGCGACGACTTACGCGGCGACCCATGCCCGTGAGCTGGATATTCCGTCGGACCGGCTCGGCTCGATCGAGGTCCACGTCCACGTCCCCGCCGGGGCGATCCCCAAGGATGGCCCATCGGCGGGCGTCGCGATGGCCACGGCGATCATCTCGGCCATGTCGGGTCGACCCGTCCGCCGCGACCTCGCCATGACCGGCGAGATTACTCTGCGCGGGCGAGTCCTGCCGATCGGCGGGGTCAAGGAAAAGGTGCTGGGCGCCCACCGGGCCGGCTGCACCCACATCCTCGTACCCAAGGACAACGAGGCCGACCTCGACGACCTCCCCGAGGACGTCCGACAGGCTCTGACGTTCCACTGTGTCTCGACCCTCGATGAAGCCCTGGAAATCACCCTGGCGACCCCCGCTCCTCGCGGGTGCGTCGGGGGAAGCTTACGAAGGCCGAGCCGGGTTCGAAGATCCGGCGTTCGCTGAAAAACGCGTCGCGATCCACGCTTGATTGGCCCGAACTCGCTCTTGAAATGCCACAGTCGATTCGGATAATGAAACTCTTCGCTCGAAATTGATGGAACTGGATGGGATTCGGAGAGTGAGTTCGTGGCTGTACCAAAACGACGTAAATCACCCTCAGCGCAGGGGATGCGAAGGAGCCACGACTTTTTGGTCGCTCCCGCATTGAATGTCTGTCCGCAGTGCAAGCTGGCCGTGCCGCCGCATAAGGTCTGTGATTTGGTTCAGGAATGCGGCAATGTGCAACGGAGCAAGACGCACAAACCGGTGGTCAAAGCCAAGAAGGAAAAAGATAAGTCCAAGAAGTGAGCGAGCGGCGATCAATCGTTGCCTGTGATTCCCTACGTAGGAAATCTCAATCTTGGATCGAGAATCTGGAATGAGGAGTGGGTCCGATGGGCCGTGAGTGTCCTGTCAGTGGCAAGAAGACAACGTTCGGCAATCACATTACTGAACGCGGCAAGGCGAAATACCTCGGGGGCGTAGGCAAGAAGACCACGGGCATAAGCCGCCGCACGTTCAAGCCCAATCTGCAACGGATCCATGTGCTGGCTGCCGAACGGAACGACTCGATATGTTCGGGTGGCCACATCGGTGATTCGAAGCGGACAGTTAACTCTCGAGGTCGATGGCAAGCTTCAGACGTTCCCGCTCATCAAAGCCTCGAAAGGCAGCGCCAAGGCCCGCGAAAGGCTCAAGAACCTCTACCCGATCTAACGATCTGATCGCTTTTCGTAGCACGGCCCAAGTGATGTTCCTAGTTTCGTTGGCTTCTCCGTAGCCCCTCACCCCGTCCCTCGTCCTATCGGCGAAAGGGACGAGGTGGGCGGGACTGGCTCGTTGCGCCGGCGTCGCCGCCACGAGGCCTGATCGACGCCGATGCCGGGGGTTTCGCCAGATTCCGTCGAAAGGCGGTTGCTGGGCTCCCATTTCTCCGATTATCGTGTACAATCGAATACAGACGAGACAACCGGCCGATCTTTTTTCGAAAGAGCCATTGGAGCCGGACGAGACATGGCCACATTTGAGCTTGCGAGCCCGTTTCCACCGGCCGGCGACCAGCCCCAGGCGATCGATCAGCTTGTGAGCGGGTACCGCCAGGGCCGGACGCACCAGACTTTGATGGGCGTCACCGGATCGGGCAAGACGTTCACCATGGCCAACGTGATCGCCCAGTACGGGCGGCCGGCGCTGGTGATGTCGCACAACAAGACCCTGGCCGCTCAGCTCTACGCCGAGTTCAAGGAGTTCTTTCCCAAGAACGCGGTCCGCTATTTCGTCAGCTATTACGACTATTATCAGCCCGAGGCTTACATCCCCCAGCGCGACATCTACATCGAGAAGGACGCCGCGATCAACGAGGAGATCGAGCGGCTTCGGCTGGCGTGCACCAGTGCGCTGGTCAGCCGCGAGGATGTGATCGTCGTGGCCAGCATCTCGTGCATCTACGGCTTGGGCTCGCCCGACGACTATCGCAAGATGATGGTCCGGCTCAAGCTGGGCGACATCGTCGACCGCGACGAGCTTCTCTTGAGATTCGTCGACATCCAGTACGATCGCAATGATGTGTCGTTCGAGCGGGGCAAGTTCCGGGTGCGCGGCGACGTCATCGAGCTTTGGCCGGCGAACGAAGAAATCGGCTACCGGATCGAGCTGTTCGGCGATGAGGTCGAGCGGCTGGCGACGATCGACCCGCTGACCGGCGGCGTGCTCGAGACCCACCAGGAGATGTACGTCTACCCGGCCAAGCACTTCGTCCTGCCCGAGGAGCGGATCAAAGGGGCCGTCGAGACCATCGCCGAGGAGCTGGAGCAGCGGCTCCAGCAGATGAAGGAGCAGGGCAAGCTCCTGGAGGCGCAACGGCTGGGCGCCCGGACGCGGCTACGACATGGAGATGCTGCTCGAGGTGGGCTACTGCTCGGGGATCGAGAATTACTCGCGGCACCTGACCGGCCGCCAGCCGGGCGAGACCCCGACCACGCTGCTCGACTTCTTTCCGCCGGAGAGCCTGTTGATCCTGGACGAGTCGCATGTGACCGTGCCCCAGATCCGGGGGATGTTCGCCGGCGACTTCAGCCGCAAGAGCACGCTGGTCGAGCACGGGTTTCGCCTGCCCAGCGCGCTCGATAACCGGCCGTTGCGGTTTGACGAGTGGGAGAAGAAGTTCGATCGCCGGCTGTTCGTCTCGGCCACGCCGAGCGACTACGAGGTCGCGATGTCCGGCGGCGAGGTCGTCGAACAGGTGATCCGGCCGACCGGGCTGATTGACCCGATCGTGCGGGTCGAGCCGGCCCGGGGGCAGGTTCCCGCCTTGCTCGAGGAGGCCAAGGTCCGCGCCGCCCGGGGCGAGCGGGTGCTGGTCACCACGCTGACCAAGCGGCTGGCCGAGGATCTGTCGCGCTATCTCAAGGAACAGGGGCTGCGGTGCAAATGGCTGCACTCCGAGCTGGACGCCTTCGAGCGGGTGACGATCCTCCGCGAGCTGCGCGAGGGAGCGTTCGACGCTCTGGTGGGCGTCAACCTGCTGCGCGAGGGGCTCGACCTGCCCGAGGTCTCGATGGTCTGCATCCTCGACGCCGACAAGGAAGGTTTCCTCCGCAGCGAGACCTCGCTGATCCAGACCATCGGCCGGTCGGCGCGGCACGTCAACGCCGAAGTCGTCCTCTATGCCGACAAGATCACCAACTCGATGCAGCGCGCGATCGACGAGACGGAACGCCGCCGGACTCTGCAACTGGCGTACAATGCCGAGCATGGCATCACTCCCGAAACCATCGTCAAGGCGATCCGACGTGGGATCGAGGAGGAAATCCAGGCCAAGACGATCGCGCGGCAAGCCGTCGGCCGCGACGAAGCCACCGACGCCAACGAGGAGTATCTCGGCGCCCTGGAAGCCGAGATGCTCGAGGCCGCCGAGAAGCTCGAATTCGAGCGGGCCGCCGCCCTCCGCGACAAGATTCTCGCAGCTTCGGTCCAAACCAGGGAGGCAGCCCGAACCGGCCCGCCGCCTCGCCCCAGGCCCAGAGCGCCCGAGGCCGGGCCAAGGCCAAGGCCAGGGCGGACGGCGCAAGCAGTAGCCTGAGCCCGTTCGCCTCAACATCTGTCTGATCCGCGACCATTCGCGTGACCCGAGGTACAAAAATTCTCGGCGAGCGGCTAGGATCAGTGATGGTGCTGCCGCGAATCCGGCAAGGCGATTGACCGACCAGAAGAATTTGATTGATAGAGGAGCACGCTCATGAAGCGTTGGTTCGGGATACGAGGGAACGGCGACAGATCTGGAACGAAACGGACTCTGAACCGTTTGCTCGGTCAGGTCTGGCGGGCGTCTTGCTGCTGGTGTCGGCGACATGGGCGTCGATCGGGTGCGACTCGGATTCGTTCGTCCCGCCCCGGCCGGACGAATTGCAAGGCGTTGCCGGTGCGGCAAACGACGCAGGCGAGTCGGATCGGCCGCAAGGGCGGCGACGATGCCCGGCGTCGGCCAAGGCCGATCGAGCTGATCCTGGATCGGCACGGTGCCGATGAGACCGAGGTTTTAAAGTCGGCGGCGCGAACGCAAGCGGGTATCGACAAGGCCCGGATCAAGATCGCCTTTCTCGGTGAGAAGGATTCGTCGACGCGTCAAGCCGAGCTGGTTCGCGAGGCTGTGGCCAGACGACCACCTGGCCTTGATCCTCGAGCCGGCCGACCCGAGCGATCCGGCCTTGGCCCAGGCCGTGCGCGAGGCTCGAGGATGCCGGCGTCCCGTGGTGATCTTGCTCGGACGTCCGCTCGCTGACTCCAAGCTCGGAAGTGGCTCAGCCCGACGCCAAGGCCACGAAAGCCGGCGCCGGTCCGGCATCTGTCCAAGGTCAGCCGGGCACACAGGCGTCGGCTGGCTCGCGGCCGGCACGGCCGCCGATCCTGGTGACGTCCGCCTCGTTCGCCCCGATCCGCCAGGCTCTGGTCGCCTCGGCGGTCCGCAACGCCAAGAACGTCGGGAGCGCTCCCCAGGGAGGTGCGGTCATTCTGCTGGATACGACAAGCGATCTCTTCGTCGAGCAGCGAGTCACGGCGATCCGCGATGCCCTCAAGGCCGCGGGGATCACCAAGATCAAGGAGATCCGCTTCGAGAAGAGATGCCACGCGCGGCGAGCCCGTCTTGTCCGAGTTCCTTCGTGCCAACCCCGATTTCGTGATGGTCTTCTCACTCGACCACCAGAGCTTCCTAGCCAACCGAAAGTCAGCACGCGACTCGCCGCGGAACGTCCCTTGATCTCGGCAGGCTACACCATCGGACGACCAACTCGCCAAGTCGGCTCCAGATACGGCGAGTTCGCGGCCCTGGCCGAATTCGTGCCGACGCGGCTGCTCCGCAAGGCGATCAGCACGGCCATCGCTGTCGCTCAGGGGCGGGACGTGCCGCGCCGCGTTGAGGTTCCGATCGCTTTTCACGACTCGCCTGAGAACACCGGCGTGGCCAGCGCTCAGCTCAAGGGCCGGATAGGTTCAAGGCCAAGACCAAGTCCGAATGAGTGTGCCAAGGTCGCTTCACGACCACCCGGCGTGCGGCACGGGGTGGAGATCGCTTCATGGATGCTCGTCCAGTGCAATTCGGTGAGAGGGAACGGCGCAACGCCCTGGCCTTGATCTCGCTGGCAATGAAGGAAGACCTGGGCGAGGTGGGAGACATCACCTCGACGGCGACGATTCCGAGCCGACGCCGCGGTGCCGCGCGCCTGGTGGCGCGGTCCTCCGGCGTGCTGGCCGGCCTGCCGGTCGTCGAGCGTTTGGTGGCCGATTTCGGTTTGATCAAGCATTGGGAACCGTATCGGGCCGACGGAGACCGAATCGAGCGGGGCACCGTGATCGCGCGGCTGGCCGGGCCGATGCGGTCGCTACTGGCCTGGGAGCGCACGGCCCTGAACTTCCTCCAGCGGTTGAGCGGGATCGCGACCTTGACGGCGCGGTACGTGGCGGCCGTCGCTGGCACCCGCGCGGCGATCTACGACACCCGCAAAACCACTCCCGGCTGGCGGGCGCTGGAAAAGTACGCCGTGCGTTGCGGCGGCGGTGTTCAACCATCGCTTCGGCTTGTACGATGCCGTGCTGATCAAGGATAATCACTTGGCCTGGCTGCAAACGGCCGCCCGGCCGTCCGCCCGGACCCGATGGCCGTGTGCAATCGCGTCGGCGAGGGCGAACACTCCTCGCGGGACAACCATCGAAATCGAGGTCGATTCGCTCGAGCAGTTCGATCGTGTGCTCGGCTGCGCTCCCGATATCATCCTCGTCGACAATCTCGGACCGGAGCTGGTCGCCGAGGCCGTGAGCCGTCGCGACAACCTGGCGCCTTCGATTCAGCTCGAGGCCTCGGGCGGCATCAATCTCGACACCGTGAGTCTCATGGCCCAAACGGGCGTCGATCGCATCAGCGTGGGCGCGCTGACTCATTCGGCACCGGCACTGGATATCGCGCTGGACTTCGAAGTTGAGCCGGGCCAAGTTCCGCTTGGCGACCCGGCGGAATGCACGGCCGGCCGCGGTTCTTGAATCGGAACATGATCGTGTCCTCGACCGCACCCGTCCCAACGATCTTGAACATTCCGCTGCTGGAGCGGATTCGCGCCGCGGCAGGCGACTTCGTTCCTCTGCACGAGCTGGGGGCGGATCTGGAACGAGTGCGGATCGATCTGGATGCGCTGGATCGCGTTCGGGTTCGGCATCGAACGAGCACCCCTATCGCGGAGCAGCCTACGCGGGACCGGCCGAGCGGCTCTGTCCCGACCAGATCGAGCATGAACTGGCGACCCGATGGATCGGCCGGCGGATCGCAGTCTGGAACCGAGTCGGCAGTACCAACGACGTGGCGGCTCGGGCCGGTCACTCGGAGTCCAACGATGGCCTGGTTGTGCTGGCCGAGGACCAGACGGCCGGCCGCGGCCGCCGCGGTCGGTCGTGGATTGCCCCGCCCCGAACGTCGATCTTGATGTCGGTCGTGCTGTTTCCTCCGCCGCACCTGGCGCCGGCCGTGCCCGAGGCCGCCTTCGGCTGCGCCTGGTTGACCGCACTGGCCGCGGTGGCGACCGCCGAAGTCGTCGCTGCATGGACCGGTCGTGACGCCACGATCAAGTGGCCCAACGACGTCCGCGTCGGCGGCCGGAAAATCGCCGGCATTCTGGTCGAACGTGCACTGGCTTCCAGCCTGCCGGCCTCTTCGTGCCCGCCGGAGCAGTCCGTCGAACCGAGCGGGGCGGTCATCGGCATTGGTCTGAACGTCAACCTCGATCGCGACACCTTCCCCCCCGAGCTGCGCGGCTATGGCCACATCGATCCAGATCGAGTGCGACGGCATGCTCGTCGATCGGTCCGCTCTGGCACGCGACCTGATCCGACGTCTCGACTACTGGTACGATACCAGCCGGTCCCAGGGCGCCGGGGCACTCAACGACTGCTGGCGTGCCCGCAGCGAACACATGGGGCGGATCGTCCGCGTGGAAACGCCGGCAGGCCGACTGGTTGGCCGCCTCATCGACATCGACCTGGATTTGGGCGTGACCCTGGACTTCGATATCACGACCTGACCGGGAATCGGGCGTCGTTTCCGTTCCGAGCATGACCAGACTCCCACTGGCTGACATCCTGGCACTTGAGCTGAGCGGGCGAAAAATCGAGCCCATCCGAATGAACCGACACGAATCAGCGGAATAGCCACTGAATTGCACCGACGCGACCTCGTTAAACTCCGGAATTGTCGTGCATTTGCGACCGTGATCGCGATGTTAGAGCGTAAATAATCGACTGTTCCTCAGAGCGTTCGGCGCTGGTTGCAGCCAACTGACCATACCGTCCCGATCGGTGCGGCTGACTCCCGCCAGACTACCATTCCCCGACCGACCCGCCACTCCGGACGAACGACGAGATCGATTGAAGAAACATACTGCTCCCGAGGAAGTGATCGTCATGCCGGCATCGCATCCTTGTTTGGCACCTTCACCGAACCTTTTCGCGTGGGATTGGATTCGCCTTATGGATCTTGTCCGCGTCCATGCCATATGAAGCCCGAGCTGGAGTCTCGGTGTGGACGGGGACGCCTCGTTTGGGATTAGGAGCCTCCAGCATGTCAGAAGAGCATAGTAGTTCGTTACTGGTTGATTACTTCAAGACGTTCCTTGAAGATCGGGACATCGAGGCGTTCCGCGAGCGGGTGGCGGCGCGTTACAACGAGGGGACGCTCGGCCGCATCCTCGCCGGCTCACCGTCTGTCGCGGCGCGGCGAGCCGCGGTCGTGTCGCTGGGACTATTGGCCAGCTTCGAGCAGAGCAACGCCGTGCTGGGACGGTCGCTCAAGGACAGCGACGCCGCCGTGCGGGGTATGGCCGAGCACGCGCTCTGGACCGTTTGGTTCCGCGCCGATACCCCCGAGAACAATCTGTTGCTGGACCAGGTCCGGAACACGATCAGGAACCAGCAACTCAATGAAGCCGAGACGCTTGCCAATCGACTGATCGACCAGCGCCCAATTTCGCCGAGGCTTACAACCAGCGGGCCATCATTTACTTCCAGCAGGGCCGGTTTGCCGAAAGCGTTCAAGACTGCCGGCACGTTCTGAGTCGTAACCCCTATCACTTCGGGGCCCTCTCGGGGATGGCGGAGTGCCAACTTCGACTCAACCGTCCCGGAGAGGCGCTGAAGACATTACGCCAGGGTCTGAAACTTCAGCCGTATAGCAATTCGCTCCGCAGTTTTATCCAGGAACTCGAAACGCAAATCGAGCCGGACGATTCGCGGTGAAGCCCAGCCGGTGATTCTCATGGCCGGCGCCGTGCTGGTGCCGGGTTCGAGATCGCTCGATCCGCCACACACCGTTCGGGTTCCTACCGCGCCCGATCACGCGCTGAATTATTGGTAAGGCGTGTTTGGCTCAGGCGAGTCAAAGGTTAGGCCGAAGCCCGCCGCGTCCGAGTGTGCTTGGCGACGAAGAGGGCGGTCGTCGCGAGGACCCAAATAGCCAGCGTCGTTGGCTCGGGGACCGAAGAGCCATTGAGACCTTGTGCCCCCAATTGGTTGGTCGAGCCGTTGTTCCCCATTGCCGCGAGGGCCTGGGTGAGGGCTTGGGCGGCGGCCGGGCTGAACATCGCATTCGGGCTAACCATCATCGAGAAGTTAGCCATTTTCGCGTCGAGGTAGTTGCCCGTCGTGTCGTAGTTCTCCGGCACTCCGAACGCGAGCATCAGCTCGTGGGAAATATTGTGGGCGACGAGCCATTCGAGTTGGTCGAGCGTCTGGGCCGACGGTGCGCTCGACATTGATGAAGCTGAAACCGTTGCCGCCGACCTGCGTCATCCCGATGGCACTGGGAAGGCTCGCACTTGTCGTATTCGAGACCAAGCTGACGGTGTGCAGAGCGGAAACGCTGGGGTTATCCGTGAGTGTGACGGACATGCCGCTTTGACTGAAAGACTGCTGCACGCGCTGGAGTACGGTGGCGTCGAAGCTTTGCTGCTGCTGGGCCGTGGGTTGGCCGCCGAAAAGGCTCGTAATCTGCGGGCTGTCGTACCAAGGTTGAGCGTTTCCGGTGGTGATAC
The DNA here is from genome assembly GCA_963779785.1 of uncultured Planctomycetota bacterium. Classification (GTDB taxonomy): domain Bacteria; phylum Planctomycetota; class Planctomycetia; order Isosphaerales; family Isosphaeraceae; genus CAVRFS01. The sequence continues at coordinate 136,393 of CAWAAW010000029.1, read as the reverse complement.
TGCCCTGCGCCGGGTATGGTCCAACGCCGAGATTGATGTAGGCATCCACCGGGCCGGAGGTTGATGCGGCAGAGGCCGGAACTGGAGCGGCGTAAGAGTTGGCGACGACCGGCTGGGGTGGGGTGAATAGTCCTGAGTTGATCGGCGCATTCGCGATGATCGGCTGGGGTTGGGGTTGGGGTTGGGGTTGGGGTTGGGGTTGGGGGGAGATCGCAATCGGCGATGAGAAGTTCCCAAAGGCGGTCCCAGCACCTCCGTTGGGCCCGTTTTGTCCGACAAACCAGGCCATCCAATCCGGCCAGGTGATTGTATCGGCTCGAACTGTGCTCGTCATGGCTCCCCAGACAACGATCCCCAATAGCGTGGGTCTCAGAGCGGACATCGCGAACCTCCTGTTCGAGCCCAAGGAGACCGCCATCATGACGATCCCGACCGCGACCGCACCGCCGTTCAATCCGCCCCTTTAACGTCCATGGTCATGCTAACGAGCGACCGTTTGGACTGAAGACACCGGTTTGTACTGAATTCTAGCCGAAAGTGATAGGGGAAGGGTGAGCCGGAGAGCAGAAGGTTCGAGAGCAATTGTCGTGCCGGGACGTTGTTTTTATCGACACGGAGCGTCAACGATCGCGACCGGTCCGTGGTCGATTTGTCGGAAGTGACACCTCTATCGAATGTTCCGAGTTTTCCACCACCACCATTTCGTGGAAGAGTCTGGTGAAATGGCAAGTTGCCGCCCGTACTCAGCACGGCAATCTTTACAAACTGCCGGCATTTTTGAGTAAAGTATTCTGAGAGCTCCGGAGCAGACGAGAAGCCCCCCTGCCCCGGATCGACGGCAAATGCCGAGTTGATCCATCACCCTTGACATTCAATACGCGCCAGGATGCTGACCGGCGCCGAGGATACTGCACGCCTGGATCACGTTGATGCCGAGCTCAGCGGCGCGATCCAGGATCTCGGGAGAATCGGAACCCGGGTTGAGCCAGACCTCGCCGACATTCTTACGTGCCACCTGGTCGAGCACCTGCACGCCAATTCTCGGGGGGACGTAAAGGCTGACCTGATCGAGTTCATGGAGGGGAACGGAGTCGAGGCTGGGGTAAGCCGCGATCCCCTCGACCTCGGCGAGCGTGGGGTGAATCGGAAAGACCGTCCAGCCCGCGTCGCGGAAAGCGCGCACCGCCTTGTTGCCATACTTGTGTCGATCGGCACTGGCGCCGACCACCGCCACTGTCCGGCTTTTCACCATCGTTTCGCCTCGAAATCAAGCCATTGGCGCGACATTTCCATTCCGATCCAAAGACATTATTACTAAAACGAAGCACGCACGGCTACCGGGCGGCGTCGGACCGGTGCCGTCAGATTGTTTTCATGTGTCGTCGCAATGAGATTACCATGGCCTGAGCACCGAACCATCAACAATGCAGAAGTAGGAGGATCGGGAGACGGAGCTCCCTCCTACAAATCCCTATAGGAGCCGGCTCTGTCCGGCGACCAAGCTAGCCGTCTGTGGGATCAGTGTAAATGAATCCCATCAGCCGCGTGTTATGATACCATCGATCCGACGACCCAGAAAAAACTCGGGCCGACCGGAACTCTGTTGTCGCTCACATAATTAGTGAATTAATGGGCATCAGGCCCTGTGCGGACCGCGCACAAACCGCATGCCGGTGTTGGCGTGCGCGCCTTCAAGGGATTGCGCTGGAAAGACTTACTGATGAAACAGCGGTGCGTGTTTTACCCGCTCCTGATCGCGCTGTATCCGACCATCGCGTTCTATGCTCAGAACGCAATCGATTTGCCCTTGTCTGAGTTAGCTTGGCCGGTTGGCCTGATGACAGCGGCATCAGTTCTGGTCGGGGCAACCCTGTGGCTGGTGGTGAAAGACGCCGCGAGGGCGGGCATGCTGACGGTCGTGGCATTCGCGGTCTTTTTCACGGTCCAGTTGGCGCCGGAATGGGTCGACAGTTGCCTACGAGAGCTGAGCTCATTTTGGATCATTCGGGATATTCACGTCTGGAGGCCACTGGCCATCGGGGGGGAGTTGGCGGCAACTTCCGTGCTCGTGTGGGCGATCCTCACGAAGGTTAAAGAGCCCAAGGCATGGACTGTTTATCTCAACGCGTTCGCGTTGGTGTTGATCGTGCTGCCTTCAACGAGGATTATTCTGACCAGCGTGCGAGAGCCGGCCAACGCGGTTGGGCCGCCGGGCGCCGTGGGAAGGCCACCGGGCGCCGTGACCGAACCGCTCATCGCTGTAAAGAAACCGCCGGGCGCCGTGGACACCGCGGTGGGTATCGGGCACCGACCCGACATTTACTACATCATCCTCGACGGTTACGCTCGCTCGGACGTGATGTCTGAGCTGTTCGGATTCGATAATCGTCCGTTCCTCGAGCGGCTGGAGAGGCGGGGGTTTTACATCGCGAAAAGAAGCACGGCGAACTACTGTCAGACGCCGCTGTCGTTGTCCAGCTCGCTCAACGCTGTCTACCTCAACGGCTTGATCCCATCTTCATCCCACGATAAGTCGCAACTCGCCGAATGGATCGGCAATGGGGCGGTGGTTCGGACGCTCCGGGGGCAAGGCTATCGGTTCGTCACGTTCGCCACGGGGTTCGATGCAGACCGAGCACCCCGAGGCGGACGTCTATTTGTCTCCTGCCCCAGACTTCAGTCTTTTCCATCACCTGCTGATCAGCCGCACTCCGCTGACATGGATCCTTCCCGGTCCGTCGCTGCGCGACGCGTACACGTCGACCCGGGAGAGGATCCTTTTCCTGATCGATAGGGTCCCGCTGGTCGCACGATGCAAGCAGCCGACATTTACCTTCGCACACATTCTGTCGCCCCACCCGCCATTCGTGTTCGGCGAGGATGGCGAAGACGTCAGCCCGCACGATCGGTATTACTACCTGACCGACGGGGAACTTTTCCGCGACCACTACGGTGACCGGGACGCGTACGCCGCGGGTTATCGCAAGCAGGCCGCATTCCTCACGAAGAAGGTCGAGCAGATGATCGATCGCATTCTGGCGAATTCGACCGAGCCGCCCGTGATCATCCTCCAGTCAGACCACGGATCGGGCATGGGACTGAGCACCCAGAGTCTGGAGCAGACCGACATTCGCGAGAGGATGAGCATTCTCAACGCCTACTACCTGCCCGGCCCCGGGCGCCAAGCCCTCTACCCAAGCATCTCTCCTGTCAATTCATTTCGAGTCCTTTTCAACGCTTATTTCGGCGCAGGCCTGGACCTCTTGCCCGACCGGAGCTACTTCTCGACCTGGGACGAACCATTCAAGTTCATCGACGTGTCCCGACGTGTCCGGCCCGCTTCGGACATGAGCCTGGACAGCCCACCGGAGACTGGCTCGCCCAATCCGCCGGCGCGGAGCTAAACGCCATCCGCTCAGCGACTTCCGTCGAATTCGCTGACTCACAATCGACGGAGAGCTAAGGAAATCCTCCATTTCTCCGTTTATGAGACGGCCTGTCATCGGCTATAATGAGTGTTCTCTTGACCAACTGAAACTGGAGGAGACTCGTTCGACGATGGCTGTGTTGTTGCAGATCAGGAACGCCTACAAAAGTTATGGCGGGCAGGCGTTGTTGGATGGGGCGGAGGCCTCGATCACCGATGATGTGAAGGTGGGATTCGTCGGCCGAAACGGGTCGGGAAAGAGCACTTTGCTCAAGATTCTGCTTGGTGAGGAAGAGCTGGACCGGGGTGAGGTAATCCGCCATCCCAAGTTGCGGCTTGGGCTACCTGCGGCAGCATGATGCGCTTCCTGCCCGACGAAACCGTTCTCGACTTCCTGATGCGCGACAGCGGACAACCCGACTGGAAGTGCGGCGAAGTCGCGGCGGAGTTCGAGCTCAAGGGAGCCTATCTTGACGGTCCGATCAGCAAACTGTCCGGGGGATGGCAAACGCGAGTGAAACTTGCGGCCCTGTTGCTCCATTCACCGAACTTGCTGCTGCTCGACGAACCGACAAACTTTCTGGACCTGCGCACTCAGATCTTGCTGGAACACTTTCTCAGACACTACGACGAGGCCTGTCTGATCGTCTCACACGACCGGGAATTCCTCAGGGCGACCTGCGACCACACGCTCGAAGTGTCGCGCGGCAAGCTGACAATGTACCCGGGCAAGATCGACGCCTATCGGGAGAATCAGCAAGAGCGCCGCAAGCAAGACGAACGGATTAACGCGGGCGTGCTGGCGAAGAAGCGGCATCTCGAAGACTTCATCGCCCGAAACAAGGCCCGCGCCAGCACGGCGACGCGGGCGAAGTCGAAAGAGAAACAGCTCGAGAAACTCGAGACCGTCGAGATCGCCGCCGAGGAACCGACGGTTAGCATCCGCCCGCCACAAGTCGAACCGCGGCGCGGCGCGGCGCTTCGCTGTATTGACTTGACGATCGGCTATCCCGAGCGGCAAATCGCCTCGGGGATCGGCGTCGAGGTCGTTCATGGAACACGAACGGCCATCGTGGGGGACAACGGACAGGGGAAGACGACCTTCCTGCGGACGATTGTTGACTCGTTGCCACCGCTCGGCGGGGACGTGCGCTGGGGACACGGCTGCACCGTTGGGATCTACGCCCAGCATGTTTACACGAGCCTGCCGCCGAAGCAGACGGTGTACGAGTACCTGGAAAACAACGCCGCCGCCGGAACAAAGACGCAGGAGATCCTCAATGGGGCAGCCTCGATGCTGTTCCGCGGCGCGGACGTCAAGAAGAGAATCTCCGTCCTCTCCGGGGGCGAGCGGCGCGGCTCTGCCTCGCGGGGCTGATGCTCAGCCAGTACAACGTCCTTGTCCTCGACGAACCGGGGAACCACCTGGACGTCGAAACCGTCGAATCGCTGGCGGAGGCCATGTTGGCTTATAAGGGGACGGTCCTGTTCACTAGCCACGACCGGACTTTCCTGAAACGAATCGCGACCTCGATCGTCGAGGTCCGCGCAGGGCCGCGTCGTGAACTATAACGGCGACTACGAGACCTATCTGTACGCCGTGAACAAGGAGATCGAGGAAGGCGAACGCGAGAACGCCACGCGCATGTCCAAGCCTCCCGCGGAGGTCTTGAAGTCCAAGAGCGCGCCCAAGCCGGCTCTTCGCAACGAGCGGGATCTTCGCAAGGAGATGAACAACGTCGAAAAGACCATCGCGAGGCTCGACGAACAGAAGAAGCTCGCGAACACGCAATTCCTATCGGCCACCGATCCGAAGGAAGCGATGCGGCTGCACGACGAGGTTAAGGACCTGACCATGCAGCTCAATGAGGCCGAAGAGCGTTGGTGCGTCTTGCAGGAAGAACTTGGCGAGACTCACTAAGGTCGCGCGCCGACGAAGCCAGCGTCGAAGTTGGCGGGAATGCATGGGAATCGAACCCACCAGGAGCCTGTTTCCAAACCCCTCACCGGTTTTGAAGACCGGGGCCGGCACCAGCCGAACACGCACTCCCATTAGTGTCTATGAGCCTTTCCTCTCTCGGTCGCGCTTCCGTTTGAAGACATTGGCCACCGTCGGTTGTCCTTTCCGGATTCAGTCGGATCGTCAGCGACAAGCCTCAAGCCCACGCCGAGCGCTTCCGCGTAACGAAATAGCGTCTCCAGCGTCGGGTTCAGGTTCCACGTGTTCTCAAGCCGACTAATGGCGGCGCGAGTCAGTCCCGACCGCTCGGACACATCCGTCAGGCTCAACCCGATCCGCTCGCGAATCTCCTGGAGCCGAACTGCCAGGGCGCGCAGCTCGATGTACTGGGCTTGAGGGACCAGCTCGTCCAGCGCCCCGCGGTCGGTCAAGTCGTCCGGGCCGGGTCGGTCCTTCCGCGCTCGCTCGCGGATCGATTCGATGGCAGCGAGCTGTTCGGCCGAAAGCGCGGGCTTGTCGTGTGTCTTGCTCATCGGTTCCTCCCTTGGGGAGGCGGGATTTCGTAAGCGGTTACCGGATAGATCATCCGAGGATCTTCGCAGACTTCCTCCCAGATAACCGTGATGATCTTGCCGGTCGATGTCCACCCGAAGACCTGCGGGCGCCCGCTTTATCGACTTCGCCCGGTTCGGCTCGCGGGGTCCCGCAAGACTTCCTCAACCTCATCGACGTCGACACCGTTTTCAGCAATGTGTTGAACCTTGTCGTTAGGGTCGTCGTCCAGATCCCAGACGATCTCCGTTGCCTCCCAGACTTATTCCTCAGTTGCACTATATAGTGACTCCCGAGGGACGCCAATAGCCCACTCCGTCGCGTATCGGGATCATTATCGCCGGGCGTTCATCCCAGGCGGCGGCGCGGATGGTCGCCTCGGTGAGACAACGGCTTCGGAGATTGGCTAGCGCGGCCGCTCCCTCGGGCGTCCAGAGACGATTCTCAGACTCCATGACCAGCGCCGAGGCATCCGCCAGCGGCAAGCCGGACGATTCCGTCTGACGGCCTCCCAACGGCCTTGTTGGCCTCTCACGGTCGGGAGTGTTGAACTGGTCATCGTCTTTCCTTTTTCCGCGGGAAGCATACCGGCTTGGTCGGCAAGCCAACGGATCGCCTCGGGAAACGGTACGATTCCGGCCGTCGCATCACCAATTCGGCGGAGTCGCCTTGTGCATTGCAACCGAAGCATCGCCACGTGGGCTCGCCGGGGGTCACATAGAACAACGAGTTGGATTCGTCATGGAAACCAGCTCATTAGACGGCTTTCGGTGACCTTGGTTAACAATTATTCGTGCCAGTACTCATTTTATAACGTTTGATAACGAATGTCTGTAACAACTTTCATGACATGATAATCATGGGATGGCGCGACATGCGGAAATTTGAGCGTCGTGGTTTAATTAAAGCATCCGAACTTCTCTCCGAAGATCAGCTTGTCGAGCGTTGTGGTTTAATAAAGTATCCGAATTTCCTTCCAAGATCACATTAAAAGTGCCAGCTTAATGCTAAATTCGCCTCATACCGATGCGACAACCACTTCTACTTCATCGATCATGGTATCCGCCCCGAGCGAGGGAACTATGTTGCGGCTGCCTGACGTGCAAGTGATCAGGACCCGTTCTCAGGGGAACCGGTCGGATCGGATTTCTCTGATGGACTGCAAACCGGTCTAGGATACGACTGGCCAACGACCAATGAGCATCACAAGTGATGAGTGGGCACGCTTAAATTCTTCGGAAGTTCGATATCGGCGACTCTTCGAGGCCGCCCACGATGGGATACTCCTGGTTGACCCCGACACGCGAAAAATCACCGACGCGAATCCGTTCATTGCCAACTTGGTGGGCTATTCCAAGGACGAGCTATTGGGCAAGGAACTCTGGGAAATCGGCCTGATCCGCGACGAAGACGAAAGTAAGAAGGCGTTCCACACCTTGCAAGAAACCGGCACCATCCGCTACGAACACCTACCGCTCAAGGCCAAAGACGGGCGGGCACTCCATGTTGAGTTCGTCAGCAATGTTTACAAGGAAGGCGACAGTTACGTCATCCAATGCAACATCCGTGATATCACCGGACGCATCACAGAGAGTCGCCGCAAGGATGAGTTTCTCGCCATGCTCGCCCACGAACTGCGAAACCCACTGTCTTCAATCGATAGCGCCATCACGCTGCTGCAAAAACTCGACGCTTCCGTCGAGAATATTAGCTGGTCGAAAGAAGTCATCGCCCGCCAAGTGAAGCACATGGCCCGGATAATTGATGATCTCACGGACGTTTCCCGCATCTCACACGGTACGTTCAAACTCCGCAAGACCCACATCGATGCCGCTGCAATTATTGAGTGCGCGGTCGATACCGTGCGTGCGCAAATTAAGGATAAGAAACAACAACTTGTCGTCAGTGTCATGCCCGAAACCCTCCGATGCGAAGCGGACCCGACCCGGCTGGAGCAGGCCCTTACCAATCTGCTGGTTAACGCCTCGCGATACACCGAAGCTGGCGGACGTATCTGGCTGACCGCGCGCCATGAAGGCGAGCACATTTCTTTTAAGGTCACAGATACGGGCATCGGCGTCCTACCCGCGAAGCTCCCCGAGATGTTCGAATTATTTGCTCAGGGCGACCGCACGATAGCCCGATCCGAAGGCGGATTGGGCGTCGGCCTGACCATCGCTAAACGCATCGCGGAGCTGCACGACGGTTCCGTCACCGCATTCAGCGAAGGTCTCGGCAAGGGGAGCGAATTCACTTTAACGTTGCCTGCCAGTTGGCAGCCGAAACCGGTTCCCGCCGATACCCCCATCGCCGCTCAGGCCCAGAATCGCCGCTCGCGAATCCTCATCGTCGATGATAATGTGGATCTCGCAACGGGATTGGATAGGCTGCTGACGCCCTTAGGCCATGAGATCCATATTGCCTATGACGGTCCCGACGCCATCAATGAAGCCCTTGCGATTCGGCCGGAATTCATCCTCCTCGACATCGGCCTGCCTAGCATGGACGGATATGAGGTGGCGAGGCGGCTCCGAGCCGCGGGGTTGCAAGCTGCCGTCATCATCGCCGTCACCGGCTACGGGCAGGAAGAGGATCGAGGCCTCTCCAGGGAAGCGGGCTTCAATTTCCATTTAGTGAAGCCGATCGATTTCAACGCCTTGGTGTCGCTGATTGCTCGGCCAGTTGCATGATCGTTGACGCAGAATCGACGTCAGGCCTGGTGGCCGGCGGCAACGGGAGAAACGACGATGCCATCCCTCGCGATGTGGACCATCCACCACCCGCCGGTCGACTACCCGGGCCGGTACATTTTCCGCCGTTGGGTAGTCGAGCATGAAGGCGGCGAACCCATGCCCGATCCCGATCCGCTCTATGTCGATCCCGACTTCAGCGCGGCGCGCGGCGCCATCCCGCCCGAAGCGGACACCTGCATGCCTCGCACCCCTTCCGACGAACCGTCGATCGTCGAGACCTGGATCTAGACGGCGGCCAAGTCGGGGTCATTTGACGCTGCGCACTGTCCAGTGCTGTCACCTCGTTAGCTTATTTACCTAAACCCTTTCGCGACTTAGTACTTAAACCCTTTCGCGACTTAGTACTTACGCCGTCGCCTCCCCGGTTTTGAAGACCGGGGCCGGCACCAGCCGAACACGCACTCCCATCTGCATCCGATAAGGACTTGCGCCGACCATAGCAGATTTGATCCGTCCGTCCCACGGGCTATCTTGGGAACCGTGCGCGTGATTGGGCTCTCCGGCACTTTCGATGCAGGCCGCCCTTTTCAGGACGAAGACAACCGAGAACCTCCCCGGAAACCTAGAACCGTCGGATCGGTCAGTGGCTCTGAATCATCGGATGCGTTTAATCTGAGCGGACGACTCTGGATGTAACTTCGCGGTCGAACGCAGGTGTGAGTCGATCGCGAAGGAGTTCGCATCCCGCGGGACTCTTCATTGAGCGGACTGCGAAGGCATCGGATCCTGTTTGATTTCATTGGCTCCGCGTGCATGATGCTCGATAACGCGGTTTAAACCGTGTTGGAGCGCGTCGCAGTGCGCCTCTTCCTCGGCCAGGATGGCCGAGAGTTCACGAGCGCTCTCGCAATCACCAATAGCCTCGAATGCGTGGACCCAGGTGGCATGCCAGTGAACCGACTGCGCTTTGGCGGTCACATCCAGAATCAGTTGGTCCCAGGCATCTGATCCCAGTCCGACAACCTTGTCCTTGAGGTGGCCGATCACCCGGGCAATCCCGCCACCCGCGGACTGCGATGGCGTATGACCGTATCGGGCGGCGATCTTCTCCACAATGGTCGCGTGGCGTTCGTCGGCCGCCGCGATCTCGCGGTATAGGACGCACAAGACGGCGTCCGGCGGCGAGTCGGCCTTGGCCTTGGCGTCGACGGCCAGAGACCGCTCGGCCTCGATGCCCTTCACAAGCTGGCTGGCAATCCACACGCGGTCGATCGAGGGAGTTTCGGCCATTCCCATCCTGTGCTTCCTTGAGTGCTAGGTCGCTGATCGGTTCGGTCACCACTGACCGGTTCGGTCATTGTTCATGAGCGATGAGGGATTACAAGCAAAACGGATGCCACCTTCGCTCTGGTGATCGGATAATTTTCGCCAAAGATTTCGCCTCAAGAAGAGGCCATCCGCCTGGCAATCGAAGGTGACCGCCAGAACCTCAGACGCGACGACGGTTTCCGGTCTCGTCTCCACCGATCATGCAGCGATGCCAATTCGCTAGTTCCCCATCGACTCATCGTCCTCGGTCCAGCCGTTTGGCACTCCAATTGCGTGGGTGCTTATCTCGAAGAGTTTTTGATTTCTTTCGCTTTCAAAGGAGAACATCATGAAGCGCCAAGACAAGGCTGGGCTTAACAAGCATGGGCAGACCGCTGACAGCAACCCCGATCCGATCACTGGTCAGCCGGGCGCTCATCCGGTCGGCACCGGCGTGGGCGCGGCGGCAGCAGGCGCTGCGGCGGGGACAGCGGGAGGCTTGATCGCTGGACCGGTGGGAGCGGCCGTCGGCGCGGTAATCGGCGGCGTTGCGGGCGGACTGGCTGGCAAAGGCGTTGCCGAGTCGATCGATCCGACCGTCGAGGATGCCTACTGGCGGGACAACTATGCCCAGCGTCCCTACTACGATCAGAAGACCTCCTATGATGAGTACAGGCCGGCCTACCAGTACGGCTGGGAGTCGCATCACCTGTATGGAGGTCGATCGTTCGACGAAGCCGAGCCCGAGCTCAGGCGCGAGTGGGAGTCGGCCAAGGATCGCTCCAGACTGGCGTGGGATAAGGCCAAGCACGCCACGCGTGATGCCTGGAATCGGGTCGATAAACGTGACCGACGAATGATGTAGAGTCAAGTCGTTAGGGATACTGACGCTACGGAGTATCCTCTGGATTCGCCGTGCATGCTACCTATTCGCGACATGAGCGATGCGCAGCCTGAAATCTGGCGTAAATCGTTCGGCGGTACCGTGCGGATTGAGCACTCCGCTTCTCAAAAGCGCGGCACCGCTTGTCAATGGTGTTGGCAACGATCCGGACCAAGAAAACTTGCACTCGGCCGGGGTCTTCCGCCGAAACCCCGGCCTTTCCTTTTGGACTGAGCGGCCGGAGACCTCAACAGTTGACTAAGGCGACCGGAGTCGACAAGGATGCGACTCCATGGCCGTGCTGACTTCCGCGACCTGATTGCCGACGCGGTCTTTCCCCGAGATCCAGTCGCGACTTCCACGCCCTGAAGCGGCTCAAAATGTGCTGGCAACGATGCTGGCGGCTGGGAGAGGCTCTGACGATGTCCACGACGTGCGGGTTCCTGGCACTCCATGCCTAACTCCGTCGATCGTTGGGTATGCTGTCCCCGCAACTCTCGCGGCCGACCCACGGAACGCGTGTGGCTCTCACTCGGGCGCGTCGGGCTGCCGCATTTGCCTCTGCCGCCGCTTTTCCCTAGGTCTGCGGGACCAACCGAAAGCGAAGCCCGCGCCGATCGCTGTTCCCGCCATCAACAGGGTTGAAGGCTCGGGTACGCTTGATGCGGCGGTGAGGACCTGCGAGATCCCATACATGGGCAAACCCCCCGTGTAGTTGAATCCCGGGCCGGACACCCAATTGGATCCGGCACTGGAGGTGGCACCCGCCGTCGTAAAGCCCGACGCGGCTCCCAACGGGCTGGTCGAGGATATTCCTGAAGCCAGAGTTCCCGTCCATACGTCCCCGGACGTGGTAGAACCGGTTAGAAATTCATTTACTGGGTTGAGAATTGAGCCGGACCATAAACCTGAGGTGGTCGTGGACGTTGTGACGAGCGTGCCGTCAGCCAAATACACGCCGGAAATGGGGGTCTGGCCAATATTGTCGATCGCGTTGACCGTTGCCGTCGAGCCTATCGCGACCCACGAAACCACTGAGCCGTTGTACGTGGCGCCTCCCGCTTGTGCGTTCACAAAACTGTTGTAGTCTTCGATGTTGTTCGACGTCGCGGCCGTAGTTCCGTCGGTGACAAAGACGAAACGGAAAGACTCGCCGGCGCTGAGCCCCGCCGGTGTATTGAGTGCGATTCCGCCGGCTTCGGCCCTGCCACCCACGCCGAACCCGACCCAGAGCATCGCCGTGGCCAGCGCGAGCCGGCCTGTGTGGGTCATCATCATGGTTCTCCTCTGCTTGGTGACTTTTGGTCTGTAGGTGCAACACTGCACATCGTTTGTTCCCAACCGGACGCCGCAAACGTCCCGCAGCCGGGGGTGTACAAATTACGGGATCTGGTAAGAATCTTAGGCAAGCGTTCCCACCCTGAGGATCTTGAAAAAGAGGGGTCTTTTTCATCCGTCCCTACCAAATCACTTGCCAAGAGCGCCGCGAGCCGGCCACTAATTCTTGATAAATTTCAGCAAAAGCCCCGATTTGTTCGGTTAAGTCGCGGCTCGTACTTGAAAACGCCCCGGTTATCGTCGAAGATGGCAGTCCTTTCCCGAGCTTGCTTGTTTCCGAAGTTGCAACCTTGCTTGGAGAGGACTCGAGAATGAATTCCGAAGAGAGCTTCGATGAAATGATGGCTCGGCTTCGGTCCGGCGATGACGCAGCGGCCGCAGTCGGTCTTCCAGCGCTTCGTTTCCCAGTTGTTCGCGGTGGCGGCGCGGCAGTTCGACGCGCGGATGCGCAACCGAATCGACGTTGAGGATATCGTGCTTTCGGCCTACAAGAGCTTCTTCCTCCGAAACCAGCGGAGCGAATTCGACCTTGCCGGCTGGGATGAGCTCTGGTCGATCCTGGCGATGATCACCGTGCGTAAATGCGCGGAGCGACGCCGGTTCGTCCGGGCGGCCCGACGGGACGTGAGGCGCGAGGTGCCCTTGGCCGAGGCAGGGACGGCGGCATGGTCGCTCATTGACCGCGCGCCGGGCCCTGTCGAAGCAGCCTGCCTTTCCGAGCTCGTCCAAGAGTTGCTGGGCACCATGGCGCTCGACGATCGGCCGGTCGTGGAACGAATCCTCATGGGTTTTACCGCCGAGGAAGTTGCCCAGCAGCTCGACTGCTCCGAGCGTACGGTACGCCGCGTCCGACAGCGTGCCAAGTGCCGGCTCCTCCGAATTGCCGACCACGATGAAGTGGGCGTGAAAGCGACCTGATCCGCGAAGGAGAAGAGCGTGTTTCCGAGATTGGCGGCCTGCGCAAACCAGGGCGAGAGCGACCAGAAGGCGAATCCGCATCTCGCCGGTCCTCGCCCTTGGTGCGAAGTAGCCTCACCGAAGATGAGGGCAGGGTCGGAAGCGTTACCGCTTCGGAGCTGGATAGCCACGCCTGGGACGACCTCCAGGCGGTGGTCCGCTCGTTTCGCCAGGCGATCAAGCGGGGAGAACGGCCAGCGATCGAAGCCTACGCCCCCGAGGGGATCCCTGACCGAAAAGCACTGCTCCTGGAGCTGGTGCATGAGGAACTTGAGGTCAGGATCACGTGCCGGCGAGCCATTGAGCCTCGTCCAATATCTCGATCGATTTCCCGAGCTCAGCAGCGATCCGGCAGCGCTCCGCGAGCTGATCGGCGCCGAGGCCGACTGGCGCCGGCGGGTTGCGCACGAGATGCGAGGCACGCCCGAGGCTCCTGCGAAGGCTGAGAGCACCGCCAAGCCGCCAGTACAGATCAGCCGTTACGACCTGGAGAACGTGATCGGCCAGGGGGCCTGCGGGGTCGTCTACCGCGCGTGGGATACCGTCTTGAATCGGCCGGTCGCCCTCAAGCGGCCTCGGGCCGGGGATCGAGAGACGCCGGAAGCGATCGAACGATTTGTGCGTGAGGCCCGTAGCACGGCGGCCCTGAGGCATCCGCATATCGTGCCGATTTATGATGCCGGCCAGTTCGACGGTCAGTCGTATCTGGTCAGCGCCCTCGTTGAAGGCCAGAATCTGGCCGACACGTTGACGGCCGAACGGCCGAGTTTTCGCCAGTCGGCGGAATGGGTTGCCTCGCTCGCCGATGCGCTCGATCATGCGCATCAGGCTGGTGTCATTCACCGCGACCTCAAGCCTTCGAACGTATTGATCGACCAGGAGGACCGGGCTCACCTGACAGACTTCGGCCTGGCCAAGAGCGAGTCCGGCCAAGCGACGCTGACCAAGAAGGGCCAGATCATCGGAACGCCGGCATACATGGCTCCCGAGCAGGCCGCTGGAAACGAACGAGTTGACAGAAGGGCGGATGTCTATTGCCTGGGCGTCATTTTTTACGAATTGTTGACCGGCGTGCGCCCGTTTTACGGGAGCGAGCCGGTGCTTCTGGCCCGTATCCGCGACGAGGACCCGCGGCCGCCGCGGCGGCTCGATCAGTCGATCCCGCGCGACCTGGAAACCGTCTGCCTCAAGGCGATGGCCAAGCAGCCCGGTCATCGCTATCCGGACGCGGCATCCTTCGCGGCGGATCTCCGTCGTTACCTGCGTGGCGAGCCGGTTCGGGCCCGCCGCGTCGGCGCGCTCGTCGCGTTCTGGTGGAAATGCCGGCGCAAGCCTCTGATGACGGGGCTCGCGGCGTCGCTGGTGTTCTCGATGGCTTCTACTTTCGCGGGAATTACCTGGCAATGGAGGCGAGCGGAGCACCAGCGCGCCGAGGCCGTGAATGCCCTGACCTCCGCGCATCAGACGATTCAATTCCTAGTGGAGTTTAGCACCACGGCCGGGGGCAAGGCCGAGGGCGACACACAGCAGGCCCGGCGCATCCTCGACTCCCTGATCGGCCAGCTCGTGGACCGGGCTCGTGCATACCCCGAGATACGACTTTCCTTGATCTCCGCGACGGAAGGCTCGTTGAATCTCGTCGACCGCATCCTTCCCAGAGGGGACGCACTGAGTGCTCATGAGAAGGCGCGGACGGTTCTCGAGAATCTGGCTCGTGACGATCCGAAAGACCTGCCGGTTCGGGACACGATCGCCAGGTCTCTTGGCACCGAGGCACACGTGTTGCTGGAGCTAGGGCGCCTCGAGGAGGGGGAAGCTCGTCTCCGCCGGTCGCTCGCGGAGTGGCGAGTCTACAACACAATGGCAAACGGCCGGTCTCAGGCCGATCGGACGGGGGCTCATAGGAGTGCTCGTGAGGCGTGGATCGGGACGTCCATCTCCTTTTCCGCTCTCGAAGCCCGTCTCGGTCGAAGGCCCGAGGCAATCGCATCCCTGCGCGAGGTGCTCCCGGTCGCCGAGGAACTGAGCCAGGAATCGCCCACGACGGATGAGGCTCGTCGTCGTCTGATCGCTATCTGGTCCACGCTCGCCTCGATAGAAGATGACGCGGATCCGGCGCAGGGCATTCCCCACGGGCGGTGCGCTTGCGAGCTTCTCGAACAGATCTGTGGTGCACTCCCGTCGTCGACCAGCGACCGGGATTCGCTGGCCGAACAGCTCTGGCACCTTGCCAAGCTCGAGGACCGGATCGACTGCCGGGCCGATGCCATCGATCACCTCGCCCGCGCCGCCGCGGTCTTGGACGAACTTCTCCATGCCGAACACCTTCGTCGCCCATGGGCCAACAGAGACTGGGCGAGTGTCTTTATTGGCTCGCCACCCTAGAGGACCGTGTCGACCGCGAGGCGAGCGCCGTTGTTCACTTCCACCGGGCCGCCGAGCTCTTCCGAATATCCTCCTCCGCGTCCAGCCGCAAGATGCGGGATTTGCGTGCAATCTTTCGACTTGCTATCACGTCATCGGCCGCTTGCGGGCAGATGCAGGCCATCCTGGTGAGTCGCTCGAGCCCGTACCGTATGGCGATCGCCTTGCGCGAATCCCTGAGCCGGGACGAACCGCGGAGTTCTCGCTGGCACAGTGATTGCGCCGGCTCGTGGCGCAGGCTCGGCGAAGCTTTGCAGAGCTTGGGTCAAGTTGACGCGGCAGTTAAAGCCTTTGCGAGGAGCCGACTTGCACGAGCCAGGCAAATCGGGCGGAGTTGCAATGGGGGTTGCCCTCAAAAAATGACCCGTCCTGATGAGTTTTCTGGCTGGCGACCAGCATTGAGTGGAACGGGTTGCTGCCAGCAAGCCGCGCTCATTCGCCGCCATCCCGACCGGACTGATCCCACTTCTGCCTGGTCTCGTGCACAAGATTGGATTGACGAACGGGTTGCGGGGACACCATAGCGAACTCCGTCGATAATTGAGTATTGTGTCCCCGGAACCCCATCCGTGGTACCCTCTGCAGCGACCGCCGGACACCACCAGGATCTGTGAAAGTCAATGGAATCCTGGAATAATTGCCCCAATCGGCGGGGATCGATTGGGGAGGGGACGATGGGACGACCCTCGGCGCGTCGGTTCGGGATCATCGACTGGATGGAGATCGTGGCCGCGGCGGCGGTCGCGGTCGCTGGCGCGGTACCACCTGGGGCGGATCTCGATTGCGAGGACCCCGGGGGTGGCGATCGCGCACGTGACGCGAGCCGTCGCGCTTCCGTTGTCCTGCATGGTGGTGGCGTTGAGTTCCGTCGGCCGGGGGCCCAGTCGGCGTCGGCCCAGGCCGCCGGGGTTGGCGGCCTGCGTCGGGGTGATCGTGGCGACGGGCATCTCGCTCTCCTTCCGGGTCCACGTCGTCATCACCTCCATGTCGGGGGTCGGCTGGGCGGACCAGCCCTGGGAGTTTATCGCCCAGCAGATTATCGACCCGACGCCCCCGGCCATCGCCGTGGCGTCGGTCTGGGCCGTGCTGGCGCTCGATCGGAGATGGCGGCCTGAGCCGGGGTGGCTCGATCGGCTCGGTCGAATCCTCGAGGCGTACTGGCTGGCGGACGCGGTAGGGCTTTCGATCGTGCTGCGGGTGGCGGGGTATTGGTGAGTCCTCGCCCGCCCGGGGCGACCCCGTCGTAGGCCGCCACTGGTCATCTCGGACGCTTACGTTTCGACGTCGAATCCGTCCAGAATGGGCGTGATGCGGTATCCGTCGCCAGGATCAGCAGACCAGATGTTTTCCTCCTCGATATCCGGGTCCCTATCTTCGATGTTCATCAGGTCGCAGGCCTGATCCGGAGCGATTCCAAACCGAGGGACATCCTTGCTCATCTCCCTATGCGGTTACTCCCCCGAAATGCTGCCGTGCGGGGCCAAGTGGGGAGGCTTCGACCACTCCCCGGACAAGCCCGTCGATTTCAGCACCTTGCTGTCCCTCATCAGGCAGACGGACGAGCTGATTGCCATCGTCGCTAGTATCGATAGGAAAGCTGGAAATCGGCATTTAATTTGCGAGTGACGTTTTCATCTGTGCGGAGCATTCGCCTTACTTTTCAATCGGACACTCGTGCGTCATTCGGGCCGCCCTTTACTCGAGGCGCTCTCATCCGGGGAACCCATATGCAGTTGCCAACATTCGCTAAACTGCTGGAAGATCAACTGAAGAACTGTTGCCGTGCCGAGAATCAGCTCAACAAGGTGCTTCCCACGATGGCCAAGAAAGCGTCCCACGATGGCCTTAAGAAAGCCATTTCCTGATGACGAGATAGATAAAGCATATTGATTTGTTTATGCTAAGCATCGAAAACCGGGGGAAGGACGCGTTATCCATCGGACAGATTCGGCCGACACCGCGAATGGTGGAGCAGTATTTCAACGACTCAACAGGCTGAGAGCCGATCACGAGAAGCGTTTGAACCGTTTGATATTCCCGCTGGAGCCCGATCGCGATGATCCACTACAATCCGCACCGCTGGTCGGACCACCTCTTTGACGTCAAGGGTTCTCTGATCCCCGAGATCACGGTGAGGGTCTTGTTTTGTGTGGCCTGGGCGGCCGGAGTGGTCGCATTCCATAACCACGTCGAGCCAGTGGGGATGCCCGCGACCGCGCACACGCTGGTCGGCATCGCATTGGGGCTGCTCCTGGTTTTCCGCACCAACTCCTCGTACGACCGATTCTGGGAAGGCCGAGAGATCTGGGGGAGATTGGTCAACGAGTCGCGGAACCTGACCCGTGCGGCCTCCGTGCACCTCCGGAGCGACCCCGACTTACTCGATATCTTGATCCGCTGGGTCGGAGCGTTTCCGTACGCCGTCAAGAATGTGTTACGAGGAACCGATGGACTGGGTCCGCTCGCGGACGAGATTTCTCAGCGCGATTTCGGAAAAGGTCGAGTCTTCCGACCATCCCGCGCTGACGGTCTCGAAACGACTCACCTCGTTGCTCGTGGAGGCCCGCGACAAAGGCCTGATCTCTGACATCACCCTGGCAACGCTCGACCAGAACGTACAGCTTCTGGTCGATTATCTCGGTGGTTGCGAGCGAATCAATTCGACGCCGCTTCCCTTTGCATACATGGTCCACCTGCGCCGTGTGATGATCGTCTACTGCTGTACGCTTCCGTTCGCGCTGGTCGATCCCTTCGGCTGGCTCACCGTGCCGGCCGTTCTGGGCGTCGCGTACACCTTTTTCGGGATCGAGGAGATCGGAGTCGAGATCGAGAACCCGTTCGGCAACGACCTCAACGACCTCGCGCTTGAGGAGCTGTGCAGCAAGATCAGCAAGAATGTGTTGGCGCTCAGTGGCCACCGTCTCGAGGCCGAAACCCACGTCGTCGAGACCAGCGAGGTAATCAAGATCGGGGTCGAGTGAGCGGGACGGAACTGCGGCGAAAAACGATCCTTTGGCGTATCTGTGAAGCGTGAACAAGAAGTTAAGCAGACCGCGTTCTGCAACTTTCAGCGAATGGGTTCTTCCGCCGCGACGCAACGATAAGATCGTGCCACACGGTGCGGCGGTGCGCGGTGAGCCCCTCTCGATGCGGCGTCTCGATGCGGGGGTTCTTGACCGCGCGATCTCGGATCAATGAACGGCGGACCTCATCATGGGCGATTTCGGGGACGATCCCGGTAGCGCCGGGTACCGAAAAGGTCTTGAGTTTTACGAGAAGACGCACAACTCGCAACTTTCCCGGACGATGGCGATCAGAATGGTATCGAAAGGCGAGGGATTGTTGGTGAATTCATAGACCGATCAAACGAACGAGAACGCCCCCCTCGCAGGCGGATACCGTCGAAAGGGCGTTCTCTTTGACTGGTCTGAAAAGTGATCTGGCGTTAGGCTATTTACCCAGCGCCTTTGCGGCGACATAGATCAAGATCGCGCCGCCAATCCCGCCGCCGAAGAGGAGATAGAGCAACGAGTACTGGGCCGCCGCGAAAACGAGAGGCAACTGTGTGAGGGCTTGCATAAGGGACTCCTGCATTCAAAGTGAGATCATTTTAGAAACTAATCTGAACCCGGGAGCTGTATATCACATATCGCGCGTGCGAGAAGCATCCGGCTTCAAATTGTCGTTGGTCATCGACTTTAAGAATGCAATCCGCGTGCCGAGACTCGTCCGAATCTAGGGAGACCCACGGTCGACGGCGGTGAAGAATCCATTCGAAAGCGTGATCTTCGATTGATCGCGATCATCGCATCGCTGCTCGCATCACCAGGCCGGTTCCAGGAGTACAGAACGGCGACTGTAGGCGGTGTGGTTCGGGCGAGATTGCCGCTCGCTTTCAGTGCATTGGGTTGGCAGCCTGGAGAATGGCCAGCGACCCACCAACCACGAATCACGCAAAACCACCAAGCTCTTCGGCCGCCGTAGCGATCAGATCTCGCTCGAAGCAGTCGATCCGATCGCAATTTGGAGCTGTGGCCGATAGAATCTTTTTATGGGCAAGCCACGCATATCCGCTGGTAGTAGCTCGCTTCAGGACATCGATGCCACCCTCGAGCTGGCTCGACGTCCCGCAAGGCCGCCCGACTACGCGGCCGAGAATCGGGCCTTGGTCGACCTGGCCCGTCATATGGCCGAGGCGCCGCGTTCCATCCTTCAGAAACTGGCGGAGACCGCCCTCGAACTTTGCCAGGCCGATTCCGCTGGCATCAGCATCTTGGAAAGCGACGACCGTAAACCCATCTTCCGCTGGCACGCCACCGCCGGGGATTTCCAGGCCTATCTCGGAGGCACGACTCCTCGAGATTTCAGCCCGTGCGGCGTCGTCCTCGACCGCAACGCACCCCAGCTAATGACTAACCCCGTTCGCTATTATCCTTACATCGCCGAGCTCTCTCCTCACGTCGCGGAATTGCTGCTCATCCCATTCTATCGAGGCGCCACCGCCATCGGGACCCTATGGATCGTGGCCAGCGAAGAGGGAAAGCGGTTCGACGCCGAACATACCCGTGTGATGACGAACCTTTCAATCTTCGCGTCCGCTGCCGTGCAAATGCACACGAACCTGGATGCCATCGACGCCGGAAGCCAGAGCCTCCGCGAGGCACAAATTCGCCTCGATTCGGCGTTAGCCGCGGGGAAGAGCGCTGTCTGGACATGGGAGATCGTCAATGACCGTGTCGAAACCGATGCCAAAATGGCCCGTACCTTCGCCATTTCGCATGAGGGAGCCACCGAGGAAAAATTGGAAAGTTACGCCCGGATCATCCATCCCGACGACCGGGAACATGTCGCCGACCGCATCCAGCAGTCCGTGGAATCCGGCACGGATTTCCGGGCGGAATATCGCGTTATCCGCAACGACGGCCAGATTCGCTGGGTCGAAGCCCGTGGCAAGGTTGAGCGTGACCAGAACGGGAATGCTGTCACCTTGCCCGGTGTTATCACCGACATTACCGAACGGAAACTTGCGGAAGAACGCGAACGAGCGCTGGTAGCCGACGCAGCATTGGCCAACGCAAAATTCAAGGCTCTCTTCGATCAGAGCCAGTTCTATTGCGGAATCACGGCCCTCAACGGAACGCTCATCGACATCAGCCGTTCCGCTCTGGAAGCATGCGGATACCGCCGTGAAGACGTCCTCGGCAAACTCTTCTGGGAAACGGCCTGGTGGCATGGATCGAAGGAGGTTCAGGAACAGATCCGGTTCGCAGGCCGCCGAGGCGTCGGCGGGTCGGACGTACCGAGGAGAATTGCCGTACTTCCTGGCGGACGGAACCGAGCGGGTCACGGACTTTGCCCTAAATCCGGTGTGCGACGAATCGGGCCGCGTGATTTTTCTCGCCCCCACCGGAATGGACATCACCGACCGAAAGCGAGCAGAGCAGGATCGGGAACGATTGGTCGCCCAGCTTCAGGAACACGACAAACAGAAGAACGACTTTCTGGCCATTCTGGCCCATGAGCTGAGGAACCCGCTCGCCGCCATTAGCAACGCCGTCATGCTCTTGACCCTGACCGACATCAAAGAGCATCGCGATTACTCGACGCAATCCATCCAGAGGCAGACCGGGCACTTGTCCCGGCTCATCGACGACCTGCTTGACATTTCCCGGATCAACTTCGGCAAGATCGAGCTTCGCCGCGAAATCCTCGACGCCACCCCAATTCTCGACAGTGCCGCCCAGACCGCCAAGACGCTGGTAGAAGAGCGAGAGCACTCGTTCGATATGACGATCGACCGGGGCAATCTCTGGGTCGACGCCGACCCGACCCGCCTCGAACAAGTGGTGGTCAATCTCCTGAACAACGCCGCCAAATACAGTGAAAACGGTGGGCATATTCAGCTTTCGGCGGGCCATGAAGGTCGTGCTATTGTCATCCGCGTGAAGGATGCCGGCATCGGCATCCCGCCAGACAAATTACCGGCGATATTTCAGCTCTTCAACCAGGCCGACCAATCGTCGGCCCGTTCCGCCGGCGGCCTCGGCATCGGGCTGACCATCGTCCAAAAGCTGGTCGAAATGCACGGCGGACAGATCACGGCGGACAGCGAAGGGCTGGGAAAGGGCAGCGAATTCACGATCCGCCTCCCAGCAGCGAAGCGACCACATGCAGCCAGGCTGCTGGCGAAGGAACCCCATGAAGAACGCGGGAAAGCTCGTGTCCTTGTCGTTGATGACAACGTCGATACGCTTAAGGGGATGGCCATTTTGCTTAAATTAGCCGGCCATGAGGTAATGACCGCCCTTCGCGGTGCCGAAGCCATCGAAATCGCACGTGTTTACCGGCCCCAATTAATCTTGCTCGACCTTGGCCTTCCGGGGATGACCGGCTATGACGTCGCAAAGCGACTCAGGGAGGAGGAATGATGGTAAAGATACCCTGATCGTCGCGATTTCGGGCTATGGACAGGAGGAAGATCGAGGACGCAGTCAGGCCGCAGGGTTCGATCATCTTTTGGTTAAACCCGTCAGTTACGTCGAACTCCGCGGGCTCTTGGATCTGAAGTCCGACGATCCATCCAAGCGGTAATCCATTACTCCATTGACGGCACACGATTTGCGTAACATTAGATCAGTCTCTTTTCGCCCTGCGCAACTTTGCGTGAGGCGTTCTTCGATATGGCGTTCTTCGATTTCTTGAACGTCACCTCAATCCTGTACTGGAGCTGCCGATGAGCCTCTTCCGGCGGCGATTTATCCTGATTGCAGATGATAATCAGGACCTGGCTATTAGTTTATCGATCCTGCTGAAACTCGTCGGCTTCGACGTCCAAGCCGTCCACGATGGCCGCGATGCAGTGACTGTTGCTAAGAACCGCAAGCCCGATGTCCTCCTGCTGGATATCGGCCTTCCCGGCCTGAATGGTTATCAGGTGGCCAGGCAGTTCAGGAGCGACGACCGATTGAAGGACACGATCATTATCGCCATATCGGGCTATTCCAGAAATATGTTTGAGCGACTCTCCAAGCCGGGTGACTTCGATCACTATCTCGTCAAGCCGGTTGATTTCAGGACCTTGCTTCCTCTCATCAACAAAACGGCGTAGCGTTCTGTCTTCGGCCACAAATCGGCCCGAGGCAACGGCGCACGGGTCTTTCGGCGATCGCGAATGAGCCAGGCCGGAAAGGGCGTATCCTTGGCGGCGCGGTCCAGGGCTTTTGTGCATCCCTATGGATTCGGCCAGCCGCGGAGCGATTGAATCTCGTGCCATGTGGCACCTGAGTTCCTATCTCATAGGACCTCAGGCGGCCCTAGATGTTCCAACCCGTCATCTGGCGTTCGATCGTCATCCAACGCCCGACGGGTGAAGTTTTTCGCCAATCGAGTGTCGTGGCAGATGGTCCGGAGCGACGGTCCTCGATTCGACAAAAAGGCTGGATACTGACGTGAAACCGCTGACCGTAAGCGGCCGCGTGGCACGAGAGAGTTTGCGAGATCGGTCTCGCGGCAAAGAAATGGCAAAATTCCCGGGAGGCTGCTAATAATGGCCTCACCTTTGTCTTAGAATGATCCGCTTGGTAATGGTCAAAGAACGCCGACATCGACACCGAGGAAGTCTCATCAAGAAACGTTGACGCATGTCTGCCGGCGGTCGCGACTCGAGCCGAGCGGGTTCACCCCGCGAACGAATCTCTGAGGACCTTCTTCGCAGCTCCACAGGAGTACAGGCAAATGAGCGTAAATAGTCAGGTCAAGACCGGTCTCTCAGCGATTCTCGCGAAGAATGAGGCTAGGATCGTGTCGGACTGGCTGAAGGACCAGTCGTCGGTGGGGAGTTACCGGGGTGCGTCGCCCAAGGAGTCTGAGCTCCGCAAGGAATGCGCGGAATTCATCGGCCTGCTCCGCAACGTCGTTGGAGAATCACGAGCGGCTCGGACATCGAGTCCCCGGCATGGAGCGGTGTGCGCGAGCTCCTGGAACACGTCTCGCGTTCCCGGACTGCACTGGGGTTCAGCGCCTCGGAGACCGCCTCCTTCATCTTTTCGTTGAAGAAGCCGCTGTTCGAGTGCCTCCGTCGTGAATTCGAGGGCAACGGCCAAGCGTTGGCCGATGAGACATGGGCGATTAACGAGCTCCTCGACAAACTTGGCCTGTATACGACCGAAGTTTACCAGAAGTCGCGCGAGGCGATCATCAATCGCCAGCAAGAGGAGATGCTCGAGCTTTCGACTCCGGTCGTCAAGCTTTGGGAGGGGATCCTGGCGTTGCCCATGATCGGCACGCTCGACAGCGCCCGCACTCAGATCGTCATGGAGAGTCTGTTGCAAAAGATCGTGGAAACAGGCTCGGCTCTCGCGATTATCGACATCACGGGCGTACCAACTGTCGATACCCTGACGGCCCAACATTTGTTGAAGACAGTGACCGCAGCCCGACTGATGGGGGCTGACTGCATCATCAGCGGCATTCGTCCGCAAATCGCTCAGACCATCGTTCACCTCGGCGTGGACTTGGGGGATGTGACGACCAAGGCAACGCTCGCCGACGCCCTCGCCCTCGCCCTAGAGAAAACGGGCCGGACTGTCAAGCGCATCAACATCCGAAAATGACGGAGAGGCCCTCATGGAACATATCCCGATTCTCCGCATGGGGAAGTACCTCCTCGTGACCGTCCAAGTTGATATGCACGATCGCTTGGTCATGGCCCTTCAGGACGACTTAACCAATCAAATCCTCGCGATTCAGGCGCGCGGGGTCCTGATCGACATTTCCTCACTTGACATGGTGGATTCTTTCATCGGACGCATGATCGGCAACATCGCCGCTATGTCCCGCGTGCTGGATGCCGAGACGGTGGTCGTCGGGATGCGGCCGGCCGTCGCGATTACGCTCGTCGAGCTGGGCCTGGCGCTTCCTGGTGTCCTCACCGCGCTCGACGTGGAAAAGGGAATGCAGCTCCTCAGGGATAAGAAAGGGCGAAACAGGAGAAAAGACGACGATGGCCGTCGCGAAGACTGACAGCCTCGAAATCCGTAATTCGACCGACATCGTGCTGATACGTCAAGAAGTGAGAAAATGGGCGCTGGATTTAGGGTTCAGCCTGGTCGAACAGACGAAAATGGTGACCGCGGCGAGCGAATTGGCACGCAATTCGCTCGATTATGGAGGCGGGGGGACAGTACGCCTGGAAGCCCTTCAAAACGGCACCAAACGAGGCCTACGCCTGGTTTTTGAGGATCAAGGGCCCGGTATCCCTGACATCGAACAAGCCTTAAGAGACGGTTATACCACGGGAAAAGGTATGGGATTAGGATTGGGGGGCGCCAAGAGACTGGTTAACGAGTTTGATATCGACTCACGGGTTGGCGAAGGAACGCGCGTTGCTATAACGAGGTGGAAATGATCGCGGCCACCGGCCAGTCGATTGCCGTCATTCTTGATGAAGCCACGCAGGTCGGGGAGGCACGGCGAACGACGGCGAGTCTGGCTGCGCGGTTGGGTTTTGATGCAACGAGTCAGGGCAAAGTCGCACTGGTGGCGACCGAGGCGGCGGGTAATCTGATTAAGCATGCCGGAAAGGGAGAACTGATCGTCCGAGACGCGGAGTCGGGGCGGGGCGGAGCTGGACTCGAGATCCTTGCGCTCGATAGCGGACCGGGCATGAGCGACGTCGGCCGTTGTCTGAGCGACGGCTACTCGACGGCCGGTTCGCCGGGGACCGGTTTAGGAGCCATCCGCCGATTCGCGGACGCTTTCGAGATTTATTCCGTCCCAACGATGGGGACAGCCCTCTGGGCTCGTCTCCTCGTCAGACCGCGCACCGCGTCTACGGGAATTACCGAAATGGAGATTGGAGCCGTCAATCTTCCCGCTCCGGGTGAACTGGTTTGCGGCGACGCCTGGGCCACGATCAACCGCAATGGTTGCGTCTTCGTTATTCTGGTTGATGGCTTAGGACACGGTCTCCCTGCAGCGGAAGCCGCGCAGGAGGCTCTGCGCTCCTTCCACGCGAACCCCAGCTACGAACCCGTCGAGCTTCTTGAGGCAACCCATTCCGCATTGCGCGGCACTCGAGGCGCGGCAGTCGCCATCGCTCGGCTCAATCCGGCAACGGAAGAGTGCCGCTATGCTGGCGTGGGCAATATCTCCGGCGTCATCCTCGATACCAAAACGTGTCGATCGACCAGCCTGGTCTCGCAAAACGGCACAGTCGGCTCAATCATTCGCCGGATTCAGGCGTTCGATTATCGTTGGACTGACGACTCACTGCTGATCATGCACTCCGACGGCCTTGGCACGCAGAGAAAACTGAACCAATACCCCGGCTTGTTTCAACGCCACCCCAGTCTTGTCGCCGGCGTTTTATATCGGGATCACAAGCGAGGGCGCGATGACGTGACGATCGTGGCGGCTGGACAAGGGAGGCGCGAGCAGCCATGAGCCTCCCCCTTCTTACCTTGGAGGTCCGTCTCGAGGTCGACATTGTGCTCGCTCGTCAACGGGCGCGCCAGATCGCCGGCCTACTGGGGTTCGCACCACTCGATCAGACGCGCGTCGCCACCGCGACTTCCGAGATCGCGCGAAATGCCTTTCAATATGCAGGTGGAGGACAGGTCGTGTTTGCCGTCGAGAACAACTCGGCGCCAGCCCTCTTGATCCGCGTCCGTGCACAGCGCCAGGCATCAAGAACCTTCAGGCCATCCTCGATGGCCGAGAAATCGTCGCCGATCGCGACCCACCGGGCATCCTCGGAGCGAAACGATTGATGGATCAGTTTTCGATCGAGTCGTCGCCGCAGGACGGTGAGATTGTCTCAATGGCCAAGCGATTGCCGCGAGTGGCTGTGCTCAGTTCTCGGGAGGTCGCACGGATCGCGGTCGAGCTGGCGCGGCATGCCCCCCAGGGACTTCTCGAGGAGCTCCGTCAGCAAAACCAGGAGCTGCTGAGTACGCTCCAGGAACTGCGCGATCGACAGGCGGAGATCGCCAGCATGCACACGAGCGAGCTCGATGAAACCAACCGCGGTGTGGTCGCCCTTTACGCCGAGCTGGACGATAGCGCCAAGTCACTCAAGCGTCTGTCGGATTTGAAATCGCGTTTTCTATCCGAGATGAGTCATGAATTTCGCTCGCCCCTCAACTCGATCAAGAGCCTGACCAGATTTCTCCTGGAGCGAAGCGATGGCGAGCTTTCTGCGGAGCAAGACAAACAGGTCCGGTTCATCCGGCATGCCGCCGAAGGACTGTCGACATTGGTTGACGACCTGCTGGATTTAGCCAAGGTTGAAGCCGGCAAGGCCGTGGTTCGAATTGGCACGTTCGATGTCCACAATCTTCTCGAAAGTCTTGAGGGAACGATCCGGCCAATGATCGCACGGACGGCCGTTTCTCTCGTCTTCGTGGAGCCGAAAGGAATCCCAGCCTTGATCACCGATGAGGGGAAAATCGCGCAAATTCTGCGGAACTTCCTGACAAACGCGGTGAAATTTACCGAGAGAGGCGAGATTCGAGTCACCGCTGAGTTAGGCCCCGATGACGCGGTTACGTTCTCGGTCAGGGACACCGGTATCGGGATCGCCGTGGCGGACCTGTCTCGAATTTTCGAAGATTATGGTCAGGTCGACAACCGCCTACAGTCGAGGAACAAAGGGATCGGCTTGGGATTGCCTCTGACTCGAAAGCTCGCCCAACTCCTCGGCGGGAGCGTTTCGGTTTCGAGCGAGCTCGGGACCGGCTCGACCTTCTTCGCCGTCATTCCCCGTGTCTATCATCCGACGACCGACGACGATACGCGCTTGGTTGCGCTTTTTACGCTCGATCAAAAAACAAAACCGGGTAAGGCGTTGATCGTGGATGATTCTGAGAGCGACCGAAATCTCCTCAAGGAAACATTAGCCGCTCTTGATGATTTTGACATTATCGAGGCGGAGAACGGAGAAGACGCGATTACCGCCGCTCGCGCACAACAGCCGGACGTGGTCTTCCTCGACTTGCTTCTGCCCGACATGAGCGGCTTCGCGATCCTCGACCGGCTAAAGTCGGATGTGGAAACCAAAAGAATTCCCGTTATCATCGATACATCGCGGACACTCGACCACGATCAACACCGTCGACTGGCCGAAAGTGCGGTCGCCATCCTGCTGAAGGGGAGTGAATCGTACGAAGAGCGGATCGCCCAGGTCAGAGACTCGCTGCAAAAGGCCGGGCTGAATCCGTCACGCCGGGCTGCCGAGGAATAGTCTCATGGCAAGTGAACCGGCCGCCAGGATACTGCTCGTCGATGACGATCCCGTCAAGCGATACACGATCGCCAAGACGCTCGCACGCGCGGGTTTCGTTGTCCAGGAGGCCAGCACCGGGCACGAGGCCCTGCAACTCGTCATCGCGCGGCCCGACCTGATCGTGCTCGATGTCAAGCTGCCGGACATCAGCGGGCTTGAGGTCTGCCGGCGCATCAAGTCCGACCCAGCGACGCGCGAGATCCCGGTGCTGCACATCTCCACAACGTTCGTCGATCTCGAGGATAGGATTCAGGGATTCGAAAGTGGTGCGGACGGCTATTTGACCAGTGTCGCGGAACCGCTCGAGCTGGTCGCCAACATCCGGGCCCTTCTCCGGACTCGCAAAGCCGAAGATGCGGCTCAACTCTCCACCCGCCAGTGGCAGACCACGTTTGATGCCATTAGCGACGGCGTCATGCTCCTCAATCGCTCGGGCAATGTCGTGCAGGTGAACCGGACGCTCGAGCACATCATGGGCCGGCCTTGGATCGAGATCATCGGCAAGGAGCTGACCGATCTCTGGGGCGAGTTCTCAAAAAGTCACGAGTCGATCTTCACGAAAATGGTTGCGTCCGGCAGCCGGGAGTCGCGAGACGTCTCCCTTGGCGACCGCTGGCTCCACGTCAGCGTCGACCCGATTCAGGATGAAGAGGGCACGCTGAGGGGGGCCATTTGCCTCGTTTCCGACATCACCGATCAGAAGCGAATGCAAACGCAGCTCTTGCAGCAGGCGGAGAAGCTAAAAGAAGCGAGTCAGCGCAAAGATGAGTTCCTTGCGATGCTCGCTCACGAGCTGCGGAACCCCCTGGCCCCGCTGTCGAACTCCCTCGAGATCATCCAACTACACGGGCGTGAAATCCCTTTGATCGAGCAGTCACTCGAGATCGCGCGCCGTCAAATCCAACACATAGCACGCCTCCTCGAAGACCTGCTCGACGTTTCGCGGATTACGCGAGGCAAGGTCGAGATCCGCACGCGGCCTCTAGACTTCAGGACAATCATCACGAATGCCGTCCAAATTGCATTACCACTGGCCAAGACCTGCGGACAAGAGCTGAGTGCCGTGCTTCCGCCCGAGCCTGTACTGGTGGAGGGCGATCCGACTCGTCTCGAGCAAATCGTCTCAAACCTCTTGAACAATGCATCGAAGTATACGGAGGCGGGAGGTCAGATCACGATCTCGCTCACTCGCGAAGAAAACCAAGCCGTACTACGCGTGCGAGACACGGGGATCGGTATCTCATCCGAGTTGCAAGATCACATCTTTGACTTGTTCGTACAGGCGGAGCGATCTTTGGACCGGGCTCAGGGAGGTCTCGGAATCGGGCTGACGCTCGTACGCAGCCTCGTGGAGCTGCACGGTGGCCAAATCTCGGTCTCGAGCGCGGGTGCTGGAAAGGGAAGCGAGTTTGCCGTCACCCTACCGTTGTGTGCGATCGAGCCGATGTCAACGACGACCGCGCCTTCACGACGGACGGGCCCCCGCGGTCGCCCACTTCATATCTTGATCGTTGACGACAATCGCGACGCCGCTCAAAGCTTGGCCAAGGTCTTGGAGCTCAAGGGTGAAAAGGTCCTATGCACTTATGACGGACTATCGGCGGTTGAGCTCGCGGCGGCCCAGCGACCCGATGTCATCCTCCTCGATATCGGACTTCCCGGCATTGATGGTTACCAAGTCGCGGAGCACCTCCGGCGGCAGCGGAGTGTTCATCAATTAAAGATCATCGCGGTTTCCGGTTATGGCGGCGAGCTTGACCAAGAGCGGGCGCTGCGCCGGATTCGATCATTTCCTCGTAAAACCCGTTGATTTCGCGGCACTGGAAGTCGTACTTGGATATGAAGCCGCGTCGATCACGAACTAAGTATTCATACCCCAACACGCCCTCCGTCATGTCACGTGTCAAGCCGAGACCTCCCGGCGGCGCAGGCTCGCGAGCTCATTCTGGTGCGGCGGAACGATCTCGTATGCCGGCGTTCGGGCGTATACCTCCCAACCTCGGTTCAAGACCTGGAGATCGGCATGGCCCGAATGGACCAGAAGGCGATAACGCAGAGAGACCGGATGGTCCCGGGCCAGTCCATGAGGTGAGTTGTGGTTGAACGATGGACCGATCCAACCATCGGCTCGAACGTGCCAGTGCGTGGGGTGATTGGGGTTGGAAGGGTGGTCCATCAAGCAGATCCCTTCGACGTTGCCAGGTGCACTCGGCCCGGAGTAGTCGACCCAGCGGCTCGATTTGCCGAAGATCGCCGGCTCCCCGCGCGAGCCCTCCGCGTCGGTCAGTCGACCGCCGCCAAATCGCTCCGACATCGTCTTGGCCACCCGGACCCCCAGAAATCCGAAGTCGGTCCGCCCGAGCTCGATCGGCACCTGGGCCGACGACTCAAACCGCGACTGGATGTCCACCATGAAGCCGTTGAAACGGGCCGGCTCCAGCACGATCGTCAGCTCCTGGCGCAGGACTGATTGTCCTTGCGCCCACCAGTCCAGGTCGGCCACCAGACCACCCCAATCGGTCCCGTCGTGGTAAAGTCGCACACAGCGGTGGCGTATGCGAATGTCGGTGTTGGGCCGCTCCTCCCAGAAGTTGAATCCGGCGACGGTCTGATGACCAAACCAGATCGACTTGTGGTGCTCATGGCCGATCGGATCCGGGTGGCCCAGCCGCGTGAGCTGAGCACCGGACGGCCCGATTAAGGGATACAGAAACGGCCGCGACCCACCCTCTCCAAAGTCGTAGCCAACACGATCCTCGCCGTCCAGGCGCAGACTCGCTCGGCCGACCTGCGGGATTGCCTGAACCCTGGGAAATACTAACGAACCTGTCATGAAACTTCTCCAATTCTTAGGCGACCATTCTCTCTCTTCTTTCAGTCGCTTTTGTCGGTTGTCGGCGCCAGGCGGATGGACTTGATCCCAGCGTCCTCGATCGCTTTGACGGCGCGGCGAACTCGTTCGAATGGGACCGATTCTGGTACGCGCAGGAGTACAATGGTGGCGGGCTGCGAATTCAGCTTGGATTTGAGGACCTCGGGGAGCTCCGCGAAGGGACGCGGCTGGCCGTCGAGCGTGAGTCGTTCATCAGTCCCGGCATCCAGGGTCACAATCAGGATTCGGCGGCTTGCCTTGTCCGAGGATCGGCCGGCCGCGCCCAGGTCGATCCCCTCCGGTGCGAGCGAGGTCCCGTCGCGGATCGCGACAAAACTGTATGGGCGATCGAGCATGGAAAGCGTGCCGGCGAACGCGTTCTTGCCCTCGGACCAGAGTAGCCCCTCGTAACTTTGCCTTGCTTGAGGGAATTGGACATCAAATGCGATTTTTCTGGGGCTTCCCCCGCCACCTGGCCAGTCACGGCATAAACTGAACCGTTCAAATCCGACAAGAATCGGCCGGAGACCGTCCCAGCCGCATCGACGGTCAAGTCGAGATTTCCCGACCATTGTCCGTTCGCGATGAGGTGATAGCGGCCGGCGTAATCGCCTGGTTGGACAATCCTTCCAGTCGACGGCCGGCCGGGTGCGGAAGGAGGGGCCGGCAAGGGCTTGTCGAACACGTATAGGTGATCTTTCTCGAGGGAAGTCAGCTTTGGACCGTCCGGACCGAGAGTCGAGAAAAGAATATCGCCACCAAGCCCTGGGGAACTACCTGGCCCGTATCGAGGTCGAATTGAAATCCGTCAAAGAGCATGAGCTCTTTGCCGTGCGCTTTGATCGACCGGTGATCGCCCGCGTCGATCGTTTCGTATCGCTCCAGGAACAGGACGGGCACGAGTTGTCCTTGCTGCTCGGATGGCTTACGCTTGCGCATGCCGAGGGACACGAGCATTTTTGCGAGGTTCCCCTGGTCGGTCTGGGCGATCACCAAGGCGGCGCTCTCGCCGCGCAGCACGGCGGGCAACGCTTCCAGTTCGCGAAGGGTCAACGATGTATGTCTGTGAGCGTCCGGCCGACGGGACAGTTCGAACAGATATGCTCCCTCGAGCCCGCCAAAGTCATCGCCGCGTGCGGCCACACCGAGACCGGCCAGAATCGCCAAAGCGGTTACCGCCATGAGGTTTGCCGCGACGAGGACTCGCCGGACTCCCCATAACTGCGACGTCCCCAATCGATATCGACGCATCAGTGGGTTCCCCCGAACAAAGCTCGGCATTCCGTCTGTCGGCGATGTTCATCGTCTCCGCCTTTGACTGAAGTTGCAACCCACCGGAAACCGATCGTAACGATACGCCAAACGTTTTTCCGTGAAGAAATCGCAACGGGCGACGAATCTTCGAATGGGCACCATGCCGAGAATGTCTAGTGAGGGGGCCGACGATGGGTTTGGACCTGGCTTTGGGCGTCATCATCCTCATAGCGGCGTTTCGAGGGTGGCACCGGGGATTTGTGAGTCAAGCCTTGCGAATCGCGGGCTTGATCGCGTGCGTCTACCTGGCTGAGCCAGTGCGCGACTACGCTAAGCCGTATGTTTTTCCGTATTTACCCACGATCCCGCCTGATCTGGTCGACCGGCTGCTCTGGTGGGTTTCCGCCGCAGTAACCTACGTGGTGCTCGTGGGGTTCTGCACCTTGATCATCAAGATGACGCGAAGGCCGGAGATTCCCGGAATTCGCGAGTCGGGCCGCAACGACCAATTCGCAGGCTTTTTGCTCGGTGCGTCAAAAGGACTGCTCGCGGCGGCCTTCCTAACCGCCGGTGTTCAGAATCATGCCGTCAAGTATCTCGGTGTGATGCCCTGGGCGGAAGAGCAGGTCAAGACATCTTGGGCCTTCAAATGCAACGAGCAATATCAACCGGTCTCAAAGATCTGGGCGTCGACCCCGGTCCGGCACTATGTCGGCCACATCCAGCGCATGGGCGTGCAAAGTCCGGGCGAGCGCTCGCAGACTACAGCCGGTGACGAACCGACCGCCAGCCCAACCGTCAAAACGGCAAGCCGATCACCCAAGTTGGAATTGCCGAATGCGGACCAAACTGCCAGTGACGGTTCTTCATCTTCTCCATCTTCGTCGTCTTCTCAGACTGAAGCCCAGCCTCTCGACGAGGAGGTCGCACGAGCCGTGGAGGACATCAAGAACGAGCTGAGGGCGAGGTCCAAGCCGTCGGACTGACGTTGACGGAACGACCCGGTATCGACACACTCGCCGGCGAATCATGACCGCGAGGTGTCTTGGTATACGCCTCGGGACTGGCTGGGAAGGAGCCCGCCGATGTCTGGGGACGCTCCGCCGGGACCTCGCGCAGGCCCTGCGCAACCGCGATGGCTGTTTTATGCCTTGATCCTTGGTTTCTACCTGACTTGTCGCGGTTATCACAGCCTGGACGGCGACCAGGCCTACCGGCTGCCGCTGCTCTTGCACCAGCAGGACTCTCGCGTCTTTGCGGATGATCCCTTTGTCCAAGCGTTTGAGGCTTTCAACCCGCATCGCGGCTCGCTGATGGTCTTGGATTTGGTGACGCGACCGCTTGGGTTGTCGGCCGGTCTGTTCACCATCTTCGTTCTGACCTTCGGCGCGACTTGCCTGGGGGTGGATCGCCTATCGCGGGCGGTCTGGCCCAACGCCGGGTCGAATGTTGGCCTGGTTGCCGTCGGTCTGGTGTTGGTGGCGAAGGCAGGCAACATCGGCACGAATCATCTCTTTGAAGCGATGGTTCTCGATCGATTGACAGCGTTCGCGTTGGGCTGGCTGGCTTTCGCTTACGTCGTGGCCGATCCCGCGCGGGCAGACGCGGGCGATGGCCACACTCGCGCTGGCGACCCTGATTCATCCTTCGGTCGGATTGCAGCTCGCCATCGTGCTGGGAGCGAGCTGGACGGTCTGGTGTCTGCTGGGCAGATGGATGGAAGTCGGCCGCCGCACGGCCTTTATGGGCGTGGCCGGACTGGCGGTCGCGGTGATTCCGGGACTGGCTGTCAACCTGGGGCCAGGTTCTTCGCTGCTGGGAGATATGCCAGCCCACGATTTCTGGCTCCTGACCGCCGAGCTGCAAAGCCCCCAGCACATGCTGCCCCACTTGTGGAGGATGCCGCAATGGCTGGCCTGGGCCTGTTACCTCGTTCTCACCGCACTGGCCTTGGCCGGCGATTGCCGAGCACGGACGGAAATCGCGAGAGGAAGCGACCAAGGGTCGGAGCCGATTCGCGTATGGTCGCCGTCCCAACGTCGTTTGACGGTGCTCTTGACGATCATCCTGTTGTGGTTAGGAGCATCGTGGTATGCCATCGAGGTACGTCATCAACTGCGGGTGACCGTCTTCCAACCCTTTCGCATGGCGACGATCGCGCGTGGCATAGCCCTGGTTCTCGTCTCTGGACGGCTGGTGGTCCTCTGGCGATCGGGTTGCTGGCTGGGCCGTTTGCGCGCGACCTTGATCCCGTTTGCATTCGGCGGCGACTGGTTGCTGGTGGTTGTGACCTTGGCCGAGCTGACTGTCTCCGCCGTCGAAGCCATTCGGAGCCACATTACCGAGCGCGATACTCCGATTTCACGGCGCGTTTCCCCCCCTTGCGAAGGGGGGGTCAGGGGGGGTGGACAGGGCATAACGAACATGCTTGGCCAAGCCGGCAATTCCGCGAGGCCCAGCAGCTCAGGACCCGCGTACCGAGGCCATCGGTTCCGCCGGGACCACCCCCCCTCACCCCCCCTTCGCAAGGGGGGGAAAAGTGCTGCGCCGAAATCGGGATGAACTCTGAGCTTGTCCAGAGCTGTCGTTTCATCACCCCACCCCCTCGCCCCCCCTTCGCAAGGCGGGGAGAGTTTATCGCCCTCCTCCAAGATTGGACTGTCTTCGACGCCGCAGCCTGGTTCGGCGTGCTCGCCCTCGGCTTCAATTTCCTGGCGCACCACGACACAGAGTTTGGAAACAGAACGTTGCTAATCGCTCTGAGCATTGGCTTGTTCGTCGGATACCTCGGCCGCGAGCGCGCAAGTGTGGCGAGCTGGCCGCGTGGAATCCGGGGACGATGACTCGGCGGTTGCGCGGGGCATTCGTCGCGGCCTGGGTTGTTCCGCTGGCAGCGCTGCTCGCGGCGGCGATTCCGCTCGACAACCCCGTCTCACGCCAATGTCTGGTACAGAGCTTGATTAACCGTTGCCGGTTCGCGGCGGTTCCGGCCGATGATATCGAACGGTTGGCACTTTGGTGCCGCGACCATACGCCGTCCACGGCCCGATTTATCGGGCCGCCCGGGCCGAAGACATTTCGGCTCTGGTCGTTGCGGAGTCTCGCTTTCAACCGGGCGGCCAGTCCATACAACGCGGCAGGGCTGGCCGACTGGTTCTCACGGTTTCAGGAACATGTCAACTTTCACGGCTCTCCCACCGAGTTTGTCTGTGCTTACCTGGCCGACCGTCACGGCTTTGAATCACGTTACCAAGAACAGACCGACGCCGAACGGGCCGCACTGGCCATCCGGCAAGGGGCGACGTACATCGTCGCCGCAGCCCCCAGCGCCAGCGACCGATCGACCGACCCCGGGCCACTGGAATTGCTGCACGTTGAGGGCCATTACGCCGTCTATCAGGTCAAGCTCGGTACACTCGTCCAGAACCACCGGTAGCGCAGGCGGTGGGTAAAGGTCCCGCGCTGGATCGTGGCGAGGGCCTGTACGCGGGTTGCGTGCCGCCCGGCCTCGGCGAGTGCGAGAACGCTGGGCGATTCGACATCGAGCTCGAGCCGAGGCCGCGATGGACCGAATGGGTTCCACGCGATCATTCGCGGACTCGCATCGACGAGCGCGCCGCTGTCCAGACGGACCAAGTATGTGGCCGCCAGGCTTTCGACCGGGGCCCGGCAACGATCGGCGACATCGATGTCGACAACCAGGCGATCGGGTTGTTGCACGTCACGGAACAGCTTCACGGCCGCGGAAAAATGATGCTGGGCGAGCTGTCCGGTCAATAAGCCGCAAAGGCCCGGTCCGTCGAGGAGTTTGTGATGCTGGACTTCCTGATAAACGGGGCTGACGACCCGTGCCGGATCGTTGCGGTCCGTGTCATTCTCCACGGCCAGCACGACCTCAACTCCGTCCAATTCGAGGTGATGCGTCCAGCGGGCATCGGTTCGGACGAACCTAACCTGGAAACCCGGCGCGGACATCACCGCCCGGTCTTCACTCTCGGTCCAGGAAAAATTGAGGTCGTGCACGCGATCAGGACTTGGCCAGGTCCTTCCCCCCTTTGGCGAGCTTCATCCGAAGGTAAGCTTCGATGAAGCCGTCGATGTCGCCGTCGAGCACGGCACGGGGATTGCCGACTTCATAGTCGGTCCGCAAATCCTTGACGATCTGGTAGGGCTGAAGCACGTACGAGCGAATTTGGTTGCCGAAGCTCACTTCGCCCTTCTCGTCGTACTTCTTCGCGTACTCGGCCTCGCGTTTCTCTTCCTCCATCCGGATGAGCTTGGCCTTGAGAAGGGCCATGGCGTTGTTACCGTTCTTGTGCTGCGAGCGTTCACTGCGCGACTCGGCGGCGACCCCAGTGGGAAGGTGGGTGTATCGGACGCCCGACTCGGTTTTGTTCTGGTGCTGACCGCCGGGCCCACCACAGCGAAACACATCACGCTTGAGGTCTTCGTCCTTGAGCACAATGTCGATCGTCTCATCGATTTCGGGCAGTACGTCGACGGAGGAGAACGATGTATGCCGGTGCGCGGCCGAGTCAAATGGACTGATCCGGACTAAGCGGTGGACTCCGGTCTCACCTCTGAGGTAGCCGTAGGCGTACTCTCCCTTGATATGGATTGTCGCCTCTTGGATGCCCGCCGCGCCGCCATCCTCGCGGTCGGTAATCTGTGTGGCGAACCGCTTGGATTCGGCCCACATGAGATACATGCGCAGCAGCATTTCAGACCAGTCGCACGCTTCGGTCCCGCCGGCTCCGGCGTGGATCGTGACGAATGCGTTACAGTGGTCGTTCGGACCTCCGAGCATCGAACGGAACTCGAACGACTCGAAGTCAGCATCGGCTTGCTTGCAGGCCGTGGCGATCTCGTCGTCGAACTCGTCGGTCTCGGCCTCCTCGGCCAGCTCAATCGTGGCCTCGAGGTTGTCCGCCTGCTTGATGAGCTCCTCGAACGGCTTGAGGACGGTGTTCAAGCCCTTGAGCTCCTTGATGACCTGCTTGGCCTTGTCCTGGTCGTTCCAGAACGTCGAGCTGCCCATTTCCTTCTCGAGCTCGTCACGCTGAGATTGTTTTTCGCCGAAGTCAAAGAGAGTCTCGAAGTTGGCGGATCTTGTCGATCACACTCTTGGCCGTCCGTTTCAGCTCTGCATCCACGATTAATGACTCCTCAATTGGGAAGAATCCTGGGAAATTGAACGTTATGGTGGTTCGACGTTGGTCTATCATGTCCAGACGAAGCGATACCGAGCGTTCTTCATCCATTAGAGCCGATTGAGCGATCCGGAACCAGCCGAACCTTCGTTCCGGGTCTGCCGCCGGATGGTTGTGACTCAAGATGACTGAGCGTGAACCGCCGAAAAGACACAGGGCGCCGGTGGTGGGCCGGCTGGCCCCCTCGCCGACGGGCGGTCTTCATCTGGGACACGCGCGAACGTTTCTGATCGCCTGGCTGGCCGCCCGTAACGCCGGAGGCCGCGTCATCCTTCGAATAGAGGATCTGGACGCTTCACGGGTTCGCCCTGAGGCTCGGATCGCGACCCGGCTCGACCTCCAATGGTTAGGACTCGACTGGGACGAGGGTCCCGATGTCGGCGGTCCTTCCGCACCCTACATCGCAATCGGAAAGACTACCGTTTTTCGAGGACGTGCTCGATCGACTCAAAGCGAGCGAAAGCGTTTATCCGTGTACTTGCACGCGGGCCGACATCCAGCGAGCCGCGAGTGCGCCGCACCTCGAAGACGAAGGGCCAACCTATCCCGGCACCTGTGCCGCACCGTAGCGCTGTCGATGCCCGTGCCCTAGGCGACCGCCCGTTCGCGTGGCGGTTTCGCGTGCCCCCGGGACTGGTCAAATGGGATGACCTGTTCCTCGGTCCCATGGAGCTGGACCCATCGCGAGTTGGACGGTGACTTTATCGTCGCCCGACATACGATTGGCCCGTCGTATCAACTCGCAGTGGTCGCTGATGACGCCGCCATGGGCGTGAGTCAAGTCATTCGAGGCTCCGACCTTGTCCCCAGCACTCCTCGGCAGATCTTACTTTACCGCCAGCTCGGCTGGCCTGAGCCTCGGTTTGGACATGTGCCGCTAACCGTCGGGCCCGACGGCCGTCGTCTCGCCAAGCGAGACGGCTCGATCAAGCTGTCCAGCCTTCGTGAAGCGGGATCGATCCACGACGACTCGTGGGTACCTTGATCCATTCGTGCGGCTGGTCCGATTCGATCGCGCCGATGATGCCTCGCGACGCCATCGATCGCTTCGACCCTTTGGTGCTCCCCGCCGAACCCTGGGTCGTCACACCGGAATGGCTGGACAGTCTGCTTGGCCAGATGACGACCCAACCCAAGTCCATGCCGGGTGATTGACTCATCATGGAGATCCGTCTTAAGATCCAGCTTCATTTGTTTCTCGCCCCTGACTGCGGAGTCTCGCGACCATGACCTCTGACCACGGCGGCGGCTCGATCACCAGTGTCTTGCAAGAGACCCGCGTCTTCGCTCCCCCGCCGGCTTTCGCCAGCAAGGCCACCATCTCCAGTCTTGACCAATATGAAGCACTTTGGAATCGCGCCAAGGATGATCCCGAGGGGTTCTGGGGCGAGCAAGCGCGGATATTGCATTGGGACAAAACCTGGGACCAAGTGTTGGATTGGGAACCACCGTCGGCGAAATGGTTCGTAGGTGGCCGGCTCAATGCCGCGTACAATTGTGTTGATCGTCACTGCCTGGGTCCTGACAAGAACAAGGCGGCCTTGATCTGGGAGGGAGAGAACGGCGAGCGCCGGGTGTTGCGGTATCAGGACTTGCTGCGCGAGGTCTCGAAATTCGCCAACGTGCTCAAAAGCTTGGGTGTGCGCAGCGGCGACGTCGTGGCCGTGTACATGCCGCTGGTTCCCGAACTGGTGGTTGCACTGCTGGCCTGCGCCCGGATTGGCGCGCCGCACACGGTGATCTTCGGCGGTTTCAGCGCCGAGCGCTATCGGGCCGGATCCAGGATTGCAAAGCCAAGGTTCTGATCACCGCTGACGGGGGTTATCGTCGAGGTAAGCTCGTCCCGCTCAAAGAGAATGCCGACGACGCCGCAGCCCTCTGTCCCACGCTTCAGCACGTGGTTGTCTACCGGCGCACGGGAACGCCCGTGAACTGGTCGTCAGGGCGTGACCATTGGTGGCACGAGCTCGAGACCAACGCGTCGCCGGTGTGTCCGGCCGAGCCGTTCGATAGCGAGCATCCTCTGTACATCCTTTACACCTCGGGGTCGACAGGCAAGCCCAAAGGAATCTTGCACACGACCGGCGGATATATGGTCGGGACGACCTTATCGACCAGGTGGGTCTTCGACCTCAAGCCCGACGACACGTACTGGTGCACGGCCGATGTCGGTTGGGTTACCGGTCACTCTTATCTCGTCTATGGCCCCCTGTCGAATGGCGTGACTTGTGTTATGTACGAAGGCGCTCCCAACTGGCCCGACGAAGCACGGTTCTGGAAGATCATCGAGGACTACCGGGTCACGATCCTTTACACTGCCCCAACAGCCATCCGTACGTTCATGAAGTGGGGCGAGCAGTTCCCTCGCCGTCACGACCTATCGAGCCTCCGCTTGCTCGGGACAGTCGGCGAGCCGATCAACCCGGAAGCCTGGATGTGGTACCACAATGTGATTGGCGGCGGGCGGTGTCCGATCGTGGACACCTGGTGGCAAACCGAAACCGGAGCCATCATGATCTCGCCCCTCCCCGGGGCCACGCCCACGATCCCGGGGTCCGCGACACGCCCGTTGCCGGGCATTGTCCCCGACATCGTCACCAGAGATGGCAAGTCGTGCGGTGCCAACCAAGGTGGTTTCCTGATCATCAGGCAACCCTGGCCGTCGATGCTCCGCACATTGTACGGCGATGATGAACGATATAAAGCACAGTACTGGAGTGACATCCCCGGCTGCTACTTTACCGGCGATGGAGCGCGTCGGGATGAGAATGGCAATTACTGGATCATGGGCCGCGTCGATGACGTCATCAACGTCGCTGGTCACCGCCTCTCAACCATGGAGGTCGAGAGTGCCTTGGTCAGCCACCCTTACGTGGCGGAGGCGGCCGTGGTGGGCAAGCCTGACGATCTCAAGGGACAGGCGATCTCCGCTTTCGTGACACTTGAGTCGGGTCATCCACCGAGCGAATCGCTCCGCCAGGAACTCCGCGCCGCATGTCACCAAGGAGATCGGTGCGCTGGCCAGACCGGACGACATTCGCTTCACGGATGCGCTACCCAAGACACGCAGCGGCAAGATCATGCGCCGATTACTGCGCGATATCGCCGCGGGCGTTGACAGTACGGGCGATACAACCACGCTTGAAGACTTGACCGTGCTCGCCAAGCTACGCCGCGGCGACCAGGCGCCCGACGAAGAATAGGCAGAGAGTCGTCAGCGCGGCAAAAGCGCTTTGCCTTGACACCCTAGAAGCCTATCTTTACTGTGAGATGCGGTCTGTGGGATGAGATCGCATCCCCCCTGCCCTTGCGCCACCTTAGCTCAGTCGGTAGAGCACAGCTTTCGTAAAGCTGGGGTCCTGGGTTCGAGTCCCAGAGGTGGCTCTGAACGGAAACCTATTAGAGAAAAGCACTTCGGATCCACAAGCTGAAGACGGTCCAGAGGGCCGCTGATGTCAACTCTCACTGCTCCTTCTCCCGATCGAGACGAACGCAAGGTGATTGTGACCGCGTGGTGGTTCGGAACGTGCCTTGGGAGTTTTACGCGCGGATGCGGGACGATGACGCAAACCGTCATCTGAGGATGGCCTATTACAAGGGGACGCTTGGAGTTCATGTCTCCCAATACCGCCATGAGAAATCGACCGCTCGGCTGGGCCAGTTGGTGATGAGGTTGGCGGAAGTATTGGATATTCCATGTACCGAGTCGCGGTCGACGACTTTTCGCAATTGAGGACGAGGAAGTGGGCAAGGAGGCCGACACGAGCTTCTATATTGCCCACGAGCCGACTGATCCGCGACAAGGATGAGATCGACCTGGCCATTGACCCGCCACCGGACTTGGCGATCGAGGTCGACAACCTGACGATTCTCTGGGTAAGCTTCCAATCTACGCCGCACTGAGAGTTCCCGAAGTCTGGAGGTACGATGCCAAGAGCGGGCGTTCGTCTGGTTCGGCCGACTCCAGCATGACGGCAGCTACGCGTCGCTCGAGCGGAGCGAGTGTCTGCCGATGATGACCCCCGCGCGAGTTCTGGAAGCCCTGGCCCTATGCCAAGGTTTGCCGGAATCACGCTGGGGACGGCGCTTGCAAGAGTGGATACGCGCAGCTCCGGCCCTAACCGCGACCCTTCTTGCATGGTTAGGCCAAAGCGGACATCATGGGGGCTCTGTTGTTTTCCGCGAGTCCCCCAGGAACCCCGAACTTGAGCGCACCTCGCCGTATTGCCGAGATCGAGCGAAAGACGCGTGAGACCGAGATCCGATTGAGGCTCGACCTGGACGGCCAGGGCCAGGCCCAGGTCGCGACGGGGATCGGTTTCCTGGATCACATGCTTGAGCTGTTTGCTCGTCATGCCCTAGTGGACCTGACGGTCGGCTGCACGGGCGACCTGCACGTCGATGGACACCACACGACCGAGGATGTGGGGATCTGCCTGGGACAGGCGATCGACCGGGCGTTAGTCGATCGGAGCCGGCATTCGGCGCTATGGCCACTCGATTCTCCCCATGGACGAAACACTCGTCACCAGCGCCATCGATCTGGGTGGACGTGCTTACTGGGTCTGGAACGTGGCGATGCCGGCGGCCAAGATCGGCACGTTCGACAGCGAACTGGTCGCCGATTTCTGGCAGGCGGTCGCCACTCAAGGACGAATGAACCTGCACGTCGTTCTTCACCACGGCCGCAATACGCACCACATCAGTGAGGCCGTGTTCAAGGCGACGGCCCGAGCACTCCGCGATGGCGTTTGAGATCGACCCGCGATGCATCGGTGTCCCCTCTACCAAAGGGACACTTTGATCTGAATTGACCAGGTGCCATCAATTCGGTTTCCGTTCAAACGTGCACCCGCGAGGACGACCGGGATTTCATGACAACCTCGACGCAGAATCCGCGGCTCGGTCAGTTCGTTAACGCCGGCTTGGTCGCACTGGCATTTGGTCTGCTCGGTTGGATGGTTTGGCTCAAGAGAGACGAGATCCGCACGGTCTTCAGTCGGCCGCTGGACCTTCGTTTGCTCTTCCTGGCAATCGCGATCTTTCTGATCGCCCTGTGCATCACGTTCGTCCGCTGGTTGCTGTTGGTTCGGGTGATCGAGCCGAAATTTGCCTTGAGCGCGACGTTTCTGCTCGGTTTCATCGGCCAGGTATTCAACCTGGTGATCCCGGGCGCGGTGGGGGGCGATTTGATCAAGGCGGCCTTTCTCGTACGGATGCGGATTAAGAAGACGCAGGCAGTCGCATCGATGGTGATCGACCGGATTCTCGGACTCTTGGGACTGTTCGTGCTGGCGTCGATCGCGGGCGGATTCGCCTGGGGAAATGCGCCGCCCAACGTTCAAAAGCTGATCATGGCGGCCTGGGCCGCCACCGGTCTGGGCGTGCTCGCGCTGGTGGCAATATTCGCCCAAGTGTTCAGCCGGATTTTCCCTTACTTCCAGCGAGAACACTCCCGCATCGGGCTGATCGTTTCCGAGCTGCACGAAATGTCCGCGACCTATCGGGGCCGCCTTGACGTGGTTTTTGCCTGCGCCGGGCTCGCCATCGTCAACCACTCGCTCATTGTGTTGGCGTTCTTCCTCGTTGACAAGATGCTCTTCCCTTTCATGTCCACCACCCTCGCCCAACACTTCTTGGTCGTCCCATTGACGCTCTTCAGCATGGCGGTGCCACTTCCCTTTGGAGCACTCGGATTCACCGAAGGCGTGAGCGACCAGCTCTTCAAGCTCGTGGGACACAACGGCGGTCTCTTGGCGATGATGGGCTTTCGCGTCGTTTTGTACTCCAGTGGTTTGGTCGGTGCCTGTGTTTACCTGGCCAAGCTGAAAGAAGTGCGTGGACTCACGGCCTCGGCACGCGATCTCGAGCACGAGATGCTGGAAGGCGAACTGGATGAGGATCGAGAAAACACGGAGCTGAGCACAGCCGACCCTGCCAGATGAGAGAGTCGGCCCCGGCCTGGACGCTGTCCAACTCGTGGCCGACGCCGCTGGCGATCTCCTTCGCGCCCCGAACCAGTAGCCAGGAAGCTGCTCGCGCGAGTCTCACCAGGCAACGGCGCGGCATGTTCAGGCCGGGAACATAAATGCCGCGACGAGCTGGTAGATCTCCTCCTGGAAGATGTCCGAATGATGCCCTGAAAGCGGATCAGTCACTTTCCATCCGTCGTGCTGGTGCAGCGGCGTCAGGTTGGCGACGACCAGCGGACCCGTGAGACCGGGAGCTCCCGTTCGAGTGAATCCTACGTCAACGGCGATCTGGGTGGCGCCGGCGGCGTTGGGCGTCCTGGAGGTTGGGCCGGCGAAACCGAGAGCTGGCTTGGGACCCCCGTGCAGGTTGAATATACCGGCGGCGACATAGGCATCCCTGAGGGCGAGGTCGAGGTCGGAATGGGTCACCAAGATCCGAATCTGGGGAATCTGACTGAAGACATCACCGTAAGCCCTGCCGGGCTCCAGCGAGTCTTGATCGAAAGCCGCCTCGATCAGCGCGACATCGACGCTCACGCCGTTCAACAGGCCGGTCGAGGCCAGGGCCTGGAGGGCCGAGCAGACCACCTTGCAGCCGAAGCTATGGCCCACCAAGTGAATCTTCGGCGGCGGTGTCCCGGTGGGCCTGGTGGCC
Source organism: uncultured Planctomycetota bacterium (assembly GCA_963779785.1). Classification (GTDB taxonomy): domain Bacteria; phylum Planctomycetota; class Planctomycetia; order Isosphaerales; family Isosphaeraceae; genus CAVRFS01. The sequence continues at coordinate 92,605 of CAWAAW010000029.1, read as the reverse complement.
GTGAGGATCAGGCGCAGCAAGGCCGAGGCGCCGCTCGCACCAACGATGTCGGCCATCCTCGCCCGGTTGAAAAAGGTGAGCGGCTGAACCACGTTGAGGATTGACCGGGGGTCTTCACTCACGATCGCCGGCCAGTGCAGGCCGATCCCCAGCGACGTCGCCTTGGGATGACCCACAGCGCTCCCCAAGCCAAGGACGATCCGCGCAGACGCCGACCGAAAAGGCGTTGTAATCGATCATCGCCGACTCGGCCGAAGTCCACCAGCCGTGCGAGTACAGAAAGACATCGGTGAATCCAAATGGGTCGCCCATGACCGACGGCAAGGCCCGGGCCGTGTCCACGTCGGTGATTGTTCCCTGACCCGAGATCGGCAACGTGAGGAAAAGCGACATGGGCAAGTCACCTCGATTTACGGTGTCATTGGTGCAGAGTGAATTGGTATTTCCACAATCCTGACGTTTCCACGATCAGAATCGGACGGTCCGATATCGTAGCGCCTTGACGACGACGACGCAATGACCCATTGCGGATGGTCCCGCGACAGATTCGCTGCGGTCTTGCGCAGCACTCTTCGCGGCGGAGATCGAGATCGGCCGATCAAGGATGAATGGCGTTGCAATTTGGTGGAATTGACCTGTCGCGAACGAACGCGCTGGATCTTATCATGAATCTCCGGTAGTTGGTTGCGAGGTTTCTGCTTCGGTTGCCTGGAACTGTCGAACCCGAGGAGCTCATGTCAAGTTACGTTCGAAGAATCGCTGGGAGTGCCTTCCTGGTTGGATTGTTCGCGGGAGCCGCGCCGCGCTTGATCTGAAGCCCGCGCTGGAGAGTATCAAGCCGGCGAAGATCCTGGACCACATCAAGGTCCTGGCCTCGAATGAATTTGAAGGCCGAGGTCCGGGAACACCGGGCGAGGAAAAGACTGTTGCCTATTTGACCGACCAATTCCAAAAAATGGGGTTGAAGCCGGGAAACCCGGACGGCACGTTTCTCCAGACGGTTCCGCTGGTTGGTTTCCAGGCCAAGCGGGTCGTGGGTTCGTTTCAGTCCGGTGGCCACACGATCGGGCTGAATTTTCCCAACGATTTCGTGGCGGTTTCCCGGCGGATGGCCCAGGAGGTCAAGGTCGTGAACTCGGAGGTCGTCTTCGTGGGCTACGGCGTGGTCGCCCCCGAGTACGGCTGGGACGACTACAAGGGGATGGACGTTCGCAACAAGACCTTGATCATGCTGGTCAATGACCCGGCCGTTCCCGATCCCAAGGACCCGGCCAAGCTCGATCCAGCCTTTTTTAAAGGCGGGGCGATGACGTATTACGGCCGCTGGACTTATAAATACGAGATCGCGTCGGAGAAAGGGGCGGCGGCCGTGATCCTCGTGCACGAAACCAAGCCGGCCGGTTATCCCTTCGAGGTCGTCAAGGGAAGCTGGAGCCGGGAGAACTTCGACATCGCCCAGCCTCAGGCCGGACAGGGGGCACCCGGCGGCGACCCCCGGTGCACGTGGTCCGAACCGCGTGGAGATCGAGGGATGGATCACCCACGACAAGGCCAAGGAGCTGTTCCAAGCCTCGGGACGTGACCTGGAAGCGCTCAAGAAGGCCGCGACTCGCCGCGATTTTCGGCCCGAGCCACTTAGTTGCCAGGCTCAGTTCGCAATCACGAACACGCTCCGCGAGGTCCAGTCGCGCAATGTGGTCGCCAAGCTAGAAGGGTCGGATCGCTCACTCAAGGACGAAACGGTCGTCTATACGGCACACTGGGACCATCTGGGCCGTGACCCGGCGCTCTCAGGTGACCAGATCTACAACGGAGCCTTGGACAACGCCTCGGGCGTCGCCTCGGTGCTGGAGATCGCCCGCGCGCTCACTCGGGTTCAGCCAGCCCCCAAACGATCGATCCTATTCCTGATCGTGACCGCCGAGGAAAAGGGATTGCTCGGCGCCAAGTACTACGCGACGCACCCGTTGTATCCCCTGGATCGTACGCTGGCCAACATCAATATCGACGGGATCAATGCTTGGGGGCCAACCAAGGATATCATCAGCATCGGCATGGGCCAATCGACGCTCGACGACCTGCTCGTCGAGCTCGCCCAGGCGCACGGCCGTACGGTCCTTCCCGATGCTGAACCGGAAAAGGGCTATTACTTCCGCTCCGATCACTTCGAGTTCGCCAAGCAAGGCGTCCCCGCTCTCGATCCTGATGGGGGTCGTCAATACGTCGGCAAGCCCGCCGACTTCGGCCAGCGAAAGCACGACGAGTACACAGCCAAGGATTACCACAAGGTCAGCGACGAGGTGAAACCCGATTGGGACCTTTCGGGAGCCGTCGAAGACGCGCAACTCCTCGCCGAGCTCGGCTATCGCGTCGCCCAGGGGGATAAATACCCGGAGTGGAAGCCCGGCAGCGAGTTCCGCGCCCGTCGCGAGGCCATGCTCAAGGCGAAGAAACCATGACACACTCCGTTCTGATCTTCTGCTTCGCGTCCGACGTCGCGATCGCCGGGGAGCCCCAAGGGAGATGCCAGGATCGACCGGACGCACTTGGCTTACCCTGGCCTTGATTGTGGCGGTTGTGGCGGCGGTTGGCGCCTGGCTAGATGCCAAGTACGGTTGGATTACTCTGGCGTTCGACGCCGTCGCACACCAATTCTATGAGGTCCCGCTCCTCGCCAAGATTCGACGCCCATCCCAGCTCGTGCTCGTTCGTTGGCACATGGCGATTGGCTCGGCCTTTGTTGTGGTGGCCCTTGTTCTGGCACCCTGGCTGAACCGGCACGGACGAAACTGGGTCGCCATCATAGGAATTGGCTACGCGTTACGCGCGGTCATCTGGATATGTGGCGGCAATTTGCCGCTCGTTCCCGGTGATAGTTGTCATTACCTGGAAGTGGCGACCTCGGTGCTCCGGGGCGAGGGGCCGGTCAAGCACTATGTCGAGAGCTTCTTCAGGAAATACGACCGAATCCTAGAAGGTCGGGGCGTACTCGACGATTGGGCCACCCCGTTGGACGCCTACGTGCGAGCCCTGGCCTTCCGCCTCGCGGGACTGGGGCCAAATAGCTCACTCGACGCACGGCTCGCGGTTGCGAAGTCGTGCAGCTTTCTCGTGAACTTACTCGCACTGCCAGCGCTCTACGGCTTCGCCCGGCGGCGATTCGGTTGCCGGGTCGCGATCTGGTCCATGGCCGTACTGGCGATTCTGCCGGTCCATGCAATCTACGCGGGATTCGTGCTCCGGGAAAGCCTGGTCGCACTCATGTCGATGCTGGCTGTCTGGACCTTGACTGAGGTCTGGAGCGCCGAATCAAGCCGGCAATCGGCCTGGATCTGGGCACTGGCGGCAGGACTGTGTGGCGGCCTGGCCGTGCTGTCGCGCACGACCGGGCTAGCGATACTGGCGGCGGCGGGCCTATTCGCCCTCGTCACTCATGCCCGCAAACAGTTCGGACCGCTCCTCCTCTGGGGAGCGACGGCCATCGTGGTAATCGCCCCCTGGGCATGGATGACCCTGCAAGAATATGGAACACCATTTTATTCCTATACAGGGTTTTTTGAATACAATTTCTCCTGGACGGTCCACCATTACGAGAAGGGGAACACGCTCCCTTCCCAGTTTTATACTCTGGCGAATCTGCCAGAGATCGTTCGAGTCAAGATCAAGTCAATCTTAATCATCGTCCTGTACTCGACCATGATCGTGGGATTACCGATCGTGCTGGGATTTATGCGGCGTTTCGCGTCACGTGATTCGCAGAGGGGTGATACCGATCTTTTGATCGCGACCATTATCGTCGTTTTCGTGTTCGCGACACTTAAGAGTATCGCGGACGTCACGCAGGTTGCCCAGCTCGGGCGCTACTATTTGCCTGTCTATGCGTTGGCGCTGCCGACAGCGGTCGCGGGGTTGATCGAATGGCGAGAAGCACGGCGGATCGACGGCAAAGCCGTCCCCTGGCTGCTCGCCGGCTTTTGCGCCTTGGTCTGGGCGGACCCGACCTGGGCCTACGACGCGTCATGGCTGGTCAAGCCGTTTCAACTCCACTGGCCGGCGTTGCGCCAGGCGGGCGATTATATCCAGGCCCACCCCGAGCAGATCCCTCGCGATGCCAGAATCATGACCTGGTTCCCCTGGGAGTTGCGGGTCACGAGCGACCGGACCACGATCCTCATGCCCCGGAACTATAATCCGCGCCGGATCGACGAGGTGATCAAGCAGTATCGAGTCACCCACATTCTCTGGGGCTCCTTCGAACCGCCGCCTGACGTCGATCCCGAAGTTTGGGGTCCTTACTTGGAGCAGATCCGCGTCCAGTTGCATTTGACTGACGACCACGAGCTGTTTCGCTCTTCGCGAGAATCGTTCTATCCTGTTCGCCTTTATCGGCTTCATTGATCGAAATCGGAACGAGTATCCAGAAACGGGAAAAGTGGTTTGTTCAGGCTGGTTCGCACCTTGCAACCGCGATGGTGGCAATGAATCTGATGCGTTGGTCTCGGCTGATCCTCATTGTGCTGATGTTGATCGCTGTCTGGTACCGCGCCCATACATTTGGACCGCATCTGCGTGCGGCGATTGGATTCGGCATTTGGCCCATGTCCATCGGAGAAAGTGAACCACTGGACTGTGACGAGGCGGCTTATGCCTACATCGGGCGTCGCATCCTCAAAGGGGACGTCCTGTATCGCGACCTGACGGAGAACAAGCCGCCACTGGGATACTGGTTGTACACGATGACGGTGGCGATCGGCGGCTACAACGAGCTGGCGATCCGGGTCATGCCGATCCCATTCATCCTCGGTACGACGGGGCTCGTATGGTGGATTGCGCTTCGCTTGGGCGGACCGGGCTCGGCTAGCCTGGCCGCCGGTCTTTTTGTCCTGTTGAGCACCGACCCCTGCCTCTTCGGCAATGGCGCCAACATGGAGCATTTCATCAATTTCTTTGCCGTGGCCGCACTGGCACTCTTCATCAAGGGCTGGGATCCAACGGATCGGCGGTATCTGTGCGCTTCCGGCCTTTGTCTGGCGGCGGCCACTCTGATCAAGCAAGTGGCGATTGTCCCCGCCGTGGTCTTCACCCTGGCGCTGTTTGTCGCTCGTCGAGATCGCGACGATCGGACACAACGACGCGTAACCCAAGGTTTTCTCGACCTCCTGGCATTCGGCCTGGGATTCGCGACGTTGGTGGCGATCGCGGTGACGATTCTGATCGTATCGGGCGCGGGTCGACCGGCCTACGAAGATATATTTCTATACGGCCGTGCGTTGACGACCGACACCTTGCCCGAAGCGAATGCTCCGTCGAGTCTCGTCCGCTGGATCACCGGCAACGCAGACCCCACAGGCCGGCTCCCCTGGCCATTTGGAACGACGACCTACCTGGTTTGGTGGGGGACTGGCAGTTGGCCGCTTTGGCTAGCCTCGGTGCCATGCTCGATGTACTTGTTGGTGAGTTCCAAGACCGGGCCCGTGCGACGTCTGGTCGCCTTCTGGATGATCTCGGCGTGGGCCCAGGTGACCCTGCCGGGCCTGTACTGGCAGCACTACTATCTTCTGCCGATCGCCGGCGTCGCGATCTGCGTCGCACTCTGCACGACCGACGCGGTCGTCGCGGTCGGCCAAGCGTTCGTATCGAAAGAGCGAGCGACCTTGGGCCTGCGACGGTCATTGATCGCCGTGAACTCGGCGATCGTTCTCACAGCCGCGATCGGATCGACTCTGTGGATCCAAGTTCGCGATTACTTGCTTGTCGCTCCCGAGGAGTTGACGATCCGCTACAAAGGTGGCAGGCAATGGGTTGAGCTGCGGATGATCGGCCGCGAGATTGGCCGGCGTAAAACCATCTGGGATGATCCTCACCTCTACGTCTGGGGCTGGCAAAGCCCCTTGAACTTCTACGCGAGGCTAGACAGCCCAACACGGCACTTCTTTGTCGACAACCTGCTTCGCGACCAGGCCGGCCGCGATCATCCTCTGATCCAGCCGCGGATCGATGAAATCATGCTGACCTTGAAGCGCCGACCGCCCGAGTTGATCTTCACCGGATACCCGCCGTTTGCTGATCTGCGAGCATTTTTGAACGCGCGATATTTTCGGTCGGGCCTGGCGCGGGGTTCTTGTGGGTCAAGCGCGAGGATTTCGGCCGATTTGAAGCAGTTGGTTCGAAAGGCGCCTCCGGGCTCAATGGCTCACCGATTGCTCGCTCGGGCAGCCAGCCTGCTCCTCGGTCACGGCTTGATAGCGATTTCGGAGCGACTCCATGATCGCATTCCAGGTCTGGCTAAGGGCGTAGCCCCGCGCGGCTTCACCCATCGCGCGACGCTTTGCCCGATCTTCGACCAGTGAGAGCAGGGCTGAAGCGAACTGCTCGGCAGGCTCCGACGGTTCCACCAGAATCCCCGTTGTGCCGGATTGAACGATCTCGCCGACGCCGCCGGCTCGTAGGGCAACGACCGGCAGCGCGGTTGCCATCGCCTCGAGCACCACGTTGCCGAACGTCTCGCTCAAACTGGAGAAAGCGAAGATATCCGAAGCGGCGTAGTGGTCGGCCAGATTCTCGCCCTTGCGATAGCCGACGAATCGAGCGGCAGGACCGAGTCGCTTTTCCAGAATGGGACGTGTCGGTCCATCACCCACGAACAGGATTCGGACCTCGGGCCGTCGCGCTGACACGATCGCCAACGCTTCGGCCAGATACTCGACATTCTTCTCAGGGGCGATCCGGCTCACGTAGGTAATCACCACATCCTCGGGTGACCAGCCGAGCGCGAGTCGCAGGTCCAGCCGGCCGGCTCGGTCAGGCCGAAACAGGGCGCTGTCCACTCCCCGTTTCCACAATACCGTCCGCTCGAAACCCAGGCTGTGCAGCGCACGAATCGTGGTTGCCGACGGGACGTAGGTCTCCCGCGTCTGATTATGAAACCAGCGCAAGTATCGCCAAATAACGCCGCGCGCCCAACCCACTTGATAATGGTCGCTGTATTGATCGAAATTGGTGTGAAAACTCGATACAACCGCCAGCCGGCGTCGCAAGGCGAAGCGAAGGATACTCCACCCGAGTGTGGCCTCTGTAGCAATATGAACGATGTGCGGACGAAACCTTTCGATGGCTCGATGGGCCGATCCAAAGGGCGGAAGGGGAAGATGAAGCTCCTTATAAAATGGTACCGTAATCGAGCGGACCGTGTGGACCTGCGTGCCAACCGCCGTTTCGCCGTAGTCGGGATAGATCAACTGGACCTGGTCGCCATTCTCCGTCAAGAACCGGACCAGCTCCCCCAGCGTCCTCGAAACTCCATTGAGCTGGGGAAAGTACGTTTCGGTGACTATTGTGATGCGCATGTTCTCGGTCGAGCCACCTTCAGGGAAGAACCAAGTATCGGATATAGGAGACTGCTTCCTCGTGACTTGGAACGACGTTGCGTCACGCCAGAAGGGCGGGCTGCTCGAACAGATTCGTGATCGCAAACCCAAGCTGATTACGCGGAACCGGGACCATAGGGTATCTCCACTCGCCAGTGCTCGGACCGTTCGCGACCACTATTGTAGCATGTGAGCGCAGGCCCGACTCGGCAATCCAGCGTACCATCCTCTGGGCCGCCCCATCGCGCGGGATTCAAGTCAATGACCGGCGACATGGCTCACGAGATCGCCGGACGGAGCCGGCTCATACAGGATTTATAGGAGTGAGCTCCGTCTCCCGATCCGATTGCTCGGCGTGTGTCGTGACGTTGACTAAAATGGCTGAACGCCGTGAGCGGTGAGATAATCGATGCGAGGACGCGCGATCGCGCAAGACCATGAATTCTCCCTCTCTGACTTTTTTTCCACTTGAAATATTCCCATTAAGGTATATGATCTCCGCAGGGTACGCTCGCCAGCGACCTCGGACGCCTTCAGCGCGGTCGCGGAACATCGGCGGCGACAGATCCTCTACCTGCTCGCCCGAGGTGAACGACCCGTGAACGATCTGATGCAATTACTTGGCATCACCCAGCTACAGTTCTCTAAACACCTGCGCGTGCTAGAGAGGTGGGCCTGCTCGGTGTGCGCGACTCCGGTCGACCAAGGGTCTATCGGCTGAAATTCGAGTACTTTAACGCGGATCATAAGTTTTGATCGCTTCATCGCGCGACAAAAAAGAAGATCGCCGAGGATACGACGCAGGAAGAATTCATCGATGAGCGCGTGGCGAGAACGGCGCGAGACCGATCCGGACCGACTGGAAGAGAAAGGGGTGCGCCTCGACCGGCGAAAATTATTGAAAACCGCGGCGGCCTCCGTGGTGCTGGTTGCCACCACCGCCGTGGTCGCGCAGCCGCCGGCGGCCGCGCGAACGCGACCACAAACGTCAAATGAAACGGCGGGGAGAGGGCGTGCGATGAATACTGGAGGATTTTCCAAGGCACGGCTCAGCCGGCATGCACGACGTGATGGCCGGCTATGTCGAGCGCGGCGAAGTGCCAGGTATTGTCACGCTGGTCAGCCGGCGGGGCGAGGTGCACGTCGATGCGATTGGCAATATGGCGGTGGGCGCCGCGACCCCGATCCGGCGCGACACGATCTTCCGCATCGCCTCGCTGACCAAGCCGATCACGGCCGCCGCGACGATGATTCTGGTGGAGGAATGCAAGCTGCGCCTCGACGAGCCGGTGGATCGGCTGCTGCCGGAACTTGCAAGTCGCAAGGTCCTGAAGCGGCTCGACGGGCCGCTCGACGACACCGTTCCCGCGAACCGGCCGATCACCGTGCGGGACCTGCTGACCTTCCGCATGGGGCCTCGGGATCGTCATGGCGCCGCCGGGCACGTATCCGATCCAAAAAGCCATCAGCGAACTGCTCCTCGGCCAGGGGCCGCCGGCGCCGTTGACGCCGCCGGCGCCGGACGAGTGGTGCGCCGCTTGGGAACGCTGCCGCTGATGCATCAGCCCGGTGAGAAATGGATGTACAACACCGGGTCTGAAGTGCTGGGCGTGCTGGTTTCCCGCGCTTCGGGCCAGCCGCTGGAGACGTTCTTCCGAGAACGCATCTTCGAACCGCTCGGCATGAACGACACGAGCTTCAGCGTGCCGGCCGCGAACATCGACCGGCTGGCCACCAGCTACCAGGTCAATACCAAAACCGGGGCGCTCGAGCTATACGATGAAGCCAAGGGCGGCCAGTGGAGCCGCCCTCCCGCGTTTCCGTCCGCCGCCGGTGGACTGGTCTCGACGATCGACGACTATCTCGCCTTCGGCCAAATGATGCTCAACAAAGGCAAACTCGGGAAGGAGCGTCTCCTATCCAGGCCATCAGTCGAGACCATGACGACCGACCAGCTCACCCCCGAGCAGAAAGCCGGTGTCCGGTTTGATTCCGGGCTACTTTGACAGCCATGGTTGGGGATTCGGCATGTCTGTCGTCACCCGGCGCGTCGACATCGCGGGGCCAGTCGGAAAGTTCGGCTGGGATGGCGGCTTGGGAACCTCCTGGTATTCGGACCCGCGGGAAGACATGGTCACGATCCTGATGACCCAACGCGCTTGGACTTCCCCGAATCCTCCGGCCGTCTGTCGCGACTTCTGGACCTTGGCCTACCAAGCGATCGACGACTGAGGCTTATCATGACACCAAAACTACGGGACGCATTCACATCCGGCTGATCGGGTTGCGTCGATGGTTGAGGCGCCTGTCGACGCACCATCGCACTTGCGGAGTGACGCGCGATGACGGAACCGGCGGCAAGCCTGAGTAGCGGCGCATTCGCCGACTGGAGCGAGCTCGCCGCTCGGTACGATAATACTAAGCATGTTTCAACAGAATGCGATTAATGAACGATCATGGTTGCGCCGCGATCGAATTGAGCCAGGGCCGACGCCTGACGAGAAGGGGTAAGAAAAATGAGCGGAGTGCGAGTACTGGTTGGCACGCGCAAGGGCGCGTTCGTTTTGAGCTCGGACGGCACCCGCGAAAGCTGGGAGATCAGTGGCCCCCACTTCGCGGGCTGGGAGATCTATCACTTGAAAGGCTCGCCGGTTGACTCGAACCGGCTCTATGCGTCGCAGTCCAGCGGCTGGTTTGGGCAGATGATCCAGCGCTCGGACGACGGTGGCAAGACGTGGGCGCCGGTCGGCAACGAGTTCAAGTACGATGGCGTCCCGGGCACTCACCAGTGGTACGACGGCACGCAGCACCCCTGGGAGTTCAAGCGGGTCTGGCATCTCGAACCGTCGCTCATTGATCCGGATACCGTCTACGCCGGAGTGGAAGATGCCGCCCTCTTCCGTTCAACGGATGGCGGACGAACCTGGCAGGAGCTCGCCGCGCTGCGCGGCCACGAGTCCGGGCCGCGCTGGCAGCCCGGCGCGGGCGGGATGTGCCTGCATACGATCATCCTGGATCGGAGCGATCCCAAACGGATCTTCATCGCGATCTCCGCGGCGGGGGCGTTTCGAACCGACGACGGCGGCGAGATCTGGAAGCCGATTAACCGTGGCCTACGCTCGGAGTTCATCCCCGATCCGAACGCTGACGTTGGTCACTGCGTTCATCGAATTGCGATGCACCCGTCGCGGCCGAGCGTGCTATTCATGCAGAAGCACTGGGACGTCATGCGCAGCGACAACGCCGGCGACTCTTGGCAAGAGGTCAGCGGAAACTTGCCAACCGATTTCGGGTTCGCGATCGACGTTCACGCCCACGAGCCCGAGACGATCTATGTCGTCCCGATCAAGAGCGACTCCGAGCATTACCCGCTCGAAGGCAAGTTGCGGGTGTACCGAAGTCGCACCGGCGGAAACGAGTGGGAGCCGCTTACGAACGGCTTGCCGCAACGCGACTGCTATGTCAACGTGTTGCGCGACGCGATGGCGGTCGATTCGCTCGATTCATGCGGTGTGTATTTCGGAACCACGGGCGGCCAGGTCTACGCGTCGGCCGATGCCGGCGACAACTGGGCTCCCATCGTTCGCGATCTGCCAGCCGTGGTGTCCGTCGAGGTCCAAACACTGCCATGATCCGTGTCGTTCTCCCACACCATCTCCGCACACTGGCGTGCGTCAGCGGAGAGGTGGAACTTCACGTCGAGGGTCTGGCCACCCTGCGCACGGTCCTCGACGCACTCGAAGCCCGCTATCCCATGTTGCGCGGGACGATCCGCGACCACGTGACCCAGCAACGCCGACCGTTCTTGCGCTTTTTCGCCTGCGAACAGGACCTGACCCACGAACATCCAGACACCCCATTGCCGGACGCGGTCGCGCTAGGGGCGGAGCCCCTTCTGGTCGTCGGGGCCATTGCCGGGGGATAAAATCGCCGCTTGCCGTCGAGTATTTGAGCCAGTGACCCACGGCTGGCTCACGTCGACAACCCGGTGGCTGGTCTGAAACGGTCAACTCGTTTCATAGGAGGTGCCATGAAACTTAGTGTCATCGGCGCGGGGCCTGCCGCGGACGGGTACGCAATCTCTCAGGATCGCACTCGAACATTTGCTGGGCGGGCGTTGCTGCCACATGAGTGCGATTCCCGGTCATCCTTTCGATCTTGGTACGGGCTGGAATCAGGCGCTGGCGGGCGACTCTCCCGATTGGGGTCAATTGATGGACGGCTACATCGCCGCTGTGGACTGGCCGGCCTCGATGTTCTGGCGTGAGCTGAGCGACGTGAATCCCGATGCCTTGGTGCTGCTGTCCCTGCGCGACAACGCCGAGACCTGGTGGCACAGCGTCAACGAGACAATTCTCCCTTACGCGCGGATGGCTCTCGCTCCCGACTGGAACCAAGGCCGCGGCCTGCTGGCGCTGCTGGAACGATTCGCGGGCAGCCCGCATTGGGATGACGCAGAGACGTTGATGGCAGCCTACGACCGGCACAATGCCGAAGTGCGTAAAACCGTTCCGCCACGCCGACTGTTGGAGTGGCATGCCGCGATGGGATGGGATCCGATCTGTCGCGAGCTCGGCGTGCCCGTGCCCGATTTTCCGTTCCCGTGGGTCAACCGTAGGAGCGAGTGGGGCTGACGACGAAGTCGACCCGTCTACACATGCTCGGGCGCGCTCGCGGGGCATGCCGAGCGCGACCATTGCGTCGAGATTGTGGCACGGCCCCCGCCTTCACGAAGGCCAGGCCGGGGACGATCATCATCGAGTGCCAGCGGACCCTCGGCCAACTCGGCAAGAAGTCTCGATTCCACCGAGACGATCAGCGTCTTGGCGGTCGAGTAGGCACAGCCCCGTTGCATGATGACGTCAGGCGTAGTAGCGTGCGTCATGAGCGGTTTTTTCGTGTTTGGGAGCAGACGGTTGCTTTCATGACAGATCGTCTGAAAAACGCCCTTCAAGAAAAAAGAATATGCCAAGCCGTGATGATCTGCTGAAGTGGTCCGGGCCGCCGTTTGCAATCCCATCGCGGACCGTTCGATCGGCGAACAATACTGGATTTGAGGACATACGCTGATGAGCTACCTTGGCAGACCACGACTGATTTTCAGCGGCCAGTTTCAGGCCGATCCGTCAACGGTAAACAACGACCCCGAGCATTTTGACACGGCGACGTTTCAGCCGAGTTACCAGCAACCTCAGCAAGGGAACCAACCCAACGGCTGGTGGAACCCGAGCGGCACGGGTGCTTGGCGCTTCGTCAATTGCGTCGTGACTGGCGTGGTGTATTCCGACGGCACGACGTGCGAGGATTCAACGGTCGACCCGATCGTGGGTACACCGCTGACAGGCGACACCACGGGAGTCGAAGCCAAGCTGGTCGATCTCGACAGCGAGAATCAGTCGACGTCGCAGATTTGGGGCTTGAAGGTTTTCGTGGGCAAGACGACGAGCGGCCTGGGATTCTCTGGCGATTATGCGGTCGCGTCATTCCTCGACCTTTTCGTTCGGTTCACCACGGGCAGTGCCGACTCGTTCTTCGGCGCGGCGTTTCAGAGCGTCCTGCAGTCGATCCAATGGGCAGGCACCGGCACGTCCCGGTACTTGAAAGAGCTGTCGGCCAAGGGGATACCAAGTCAGCTAAGTATCAAGTTCAATGTCGATGGATTCAATGATGATTCGACCACGAGCGATTTCACGCTCGGGCGGATCGTCGGCTCGATCGGTCCTCAGCACGATGGGGAACCGTCGTTCTTCGTGGCGGGACGCGTGCTCGACCCAGTCCCCGCGTCCACACTCAATTCCGCCTACGCGGAGATCGTCGACAAGACGCTCACGATTGATCTCGGCAATAGTCTGAATACGCAATCGCCTGGCGGCCCCTTCGTCAACCTGGGAGCCGTGAATCTCGTGGTGCTTCAACCCGCCACTGGTGGTGCCCCTATCAACATCGGGACAATCCCTTACGCCACGCCCAACTGGTACACCACCACTGCGGGAATCGTCTCTTTTGCCCTGTCTGACGCTCAATTGCAACAGGCCTCGTCCGCGCCGCTGGCAGTCGTGCAACCAGGAGCTGGCAACCCTCTACTGCTGGCCGAGTCGAACGACGGCACCTGGGTTCGTGCTGACGCCACGGTGTTCCGCCTCAATCCGGGCGACACGGCGACGACAAAGTACTACGCGACCGTGTTCGGCAAGCGAGCGAGCGGCCTCACGATCAGTCTGGGATATGATCCATCGATCATGCAAGGACAAACGACCCAGGGGCCGATCCCGGGTCCTCAGACTGTGGGGTTACCCACGTCGGCCTTCACGTTCCCCGCGAGTGTTACCACCGGAGCGGACGGCACCGTGGTGGTCACGGTCAAGGCGTCCGATCCGGGCCAGCCGCGTCAATACATCGACGGCCAGGTTTACGGCGTGACTTACGGGCCTGGCAACGCGCCTCCGCCGGTCGGCACGGTGGGCAACGCGAGCCGCATTCTGAATGCCCTGGTGTGGTCAGGATATACGGCTCCGGCGAATCCAACCTGGACCAATGACGTTCAGCCGATTCTTCAGCAGTATGCTGATCTCTACCCCGTGATGAAGCAGTTTGTTGACTTGTCCAGCTTCAGCAGCGTCGTTGCCGCGAAAACCATGCTCCAGAAGGTCTTCGGTCTGCCCACGACAGACCCGTTGTACATGCCCGTGACCCGCGACCTCTCGGCCGCGAAAAAGGCGATGATCCTCAACTGGCTGAACAACCCTGTCCAGTGACAGTTTGCTCGCGGCAACGGAAGTCGGCGGGTGGATCTCCTAACGCGGTTCACTCTTGCGTTGCGCACAGCTCGACGAGGAAATTGCTCTGGCCCAAGGGGCACGATAAAATAACCACAACCCATGGAAGGCTCAACATGCCAATTCACGACTGGACTCGACTCGAAGCGGGTGATTTTCACCACTTCCACCAGGGTTGGGTGGTGAACCTGACCAACGTGTTGAACAGCGGCCTTTTACCACCCGCATACATGGCGATGACCGAGCAGGTCACCGGTCGCCCTATCCCGGATGTTGTCACCCTGCACGCACGCGAGCTGAAAGGAAGACCCCAGGCGGCATCGCCGTCGCCGACTGCCCCGCCGACCGCTCGCGTGATCGCCAAATTCGAGAGAATTAACTACGCGAAGCGAGCCGACCGGGTTGTTATTAGGCATGGGCGTGGGAAAGTTGTCGCGATCATCGAGATTGTTTCCCCAGGGAACAAGGACAGCCGCAACGCGATTCGAACGTTTGTAGAGAAGGCAGCCGATATCTTGAACCAAGGGGTGAATTTGCTGGTTGTCGATCTTTTCCCGCCAACGGCCCGCGATCCCCAAGGAATTCACAAAGCGATCTGGGACGAATTCGGGGACGAACCATTCGAGGCTCCGCCCGGAAAGCCTCTGATCGTCGCATCGTACATCGGCGGAGAGATCCCAACGGCCTATGTCGAGCTCTGTCGAGGTCGGCGACCCGCTCCCTTCGATGCCAATCTTCCGTCGGAAATCCGATACAGCCCGGCTCCGCTGGAAATACCGACTCGACGCGCCAGGAGGGGACCGGCGGTGTCACGCGTCTGCCTTGCCAGCTCCTCGCTTAAGCGAACTCATGGATCCGTCGGCCGAGCTGACAGACCCGGCCATTCGATTGCTAAGAACTCAATTTGATCCTTGGGTGGGCTTACACGCGAGAAAAACCACGAGCACACATTACTCCGCCGGCCGAAGCGCTAACCCCGCGATCTTGCCCGCCTTGTCGAGGACGAATATCGTGATTCAGCGTCTCGTTCTCGAAGATGGTGCGATATCGTAACTGCATGCCTTGATCGGTCGTCTTCCGCTCCAGGAGCTGAAACGACTTCAGTGCGCCGAACGGGGCAAACATCGCTTTGCCTTCCCTGATCCGAGGAACCAGCGCCTTTCTTCGCCTCCTCCGTGAACAGTTCGGGATCGGCCTCGCCTTTCATCGCACGCAGGAGCAGACCTTTGAATCGTTCGGTGGATTGCGGGTCGTTGTCGGCGATCGGCTCTTCCGCCTTTTTCATCAAGACCGGCACGATCCGACCGGCAATGCCTTGCGCGAGCGCACCCGCGGAGCCGTTACCCGAGTTGGTCAGGACGATGACCGTCAGCTTGTCGTCCGGGAAGCGCGAAATCTGCGTGGAGAAACCGGGGATGCCCCCTCCGTGGGCGATCAGGCGATGGCCATTCACTTTGTCGACCTGCCAGCCGAATCCGTAGTCGGCCACTCCTCCCTTGCTCGTTTTGGTCGCCGTCCACATCTGTTCCAAGGTGGATTTCTTGAGCAGTTTTTCCGAAACGAGCGCGGCGTCCCACTTCACCAGGTCGCTGACGCTCGAGACGAGCATGCCTGCCGAGAACGGCTGGGTCGGGCTGACGTACTCTCCGTTTCGCAGGACGCCGCCGTTCCCATTCGTAGCCCTGTGCGCGGTTGGGGATGATGGCGTGCAGGTCGTTCGTTCGGGTCTGCGACATATCCGAGTGGCTTGAAGATGCGCTCGGTCAGGAATTCACCGTAGGTCTTGCCGGTCACCTTTTCGATCAGCATTCCGAGCAAGAAGTAGCCGGTGTTGTTGTATTGCCACTTCTCGCCGGGGGCAAAATCCATGGGCTCCTTCGCCACCAGATCGAGGATCTCGCGATGGCTATAGTCCTTCCGGGCCGTCTTGAAGAAATCCCGGACCGAGGTATAGCTCTTGATCCCGGAGGTATGGTTCAGCAATTGGCGGACGGTCACGTTTTCCCAGGCTTTCGGCAAGTCGGAGAGGTGCTTCGAAATCTTGTCGTCCAGGCTCGAGCTTGCCCTCTTCAACCAGCATCATGATCGCGGCGGCGGTGAACGTCTTGGTCACCGAGGCGAGCTGATAGACGGTCTTCTCCGTCGCGGGAACCGACAGCTCCACGTTCGCCATCCCATATCCCTTCGCCCGAACCACCTTGCCATCCTGCACGATGGCGATCGACACGCCCGGGATATGACGCTTATGCATCTCTGCCTCAACATAGTCGTCGATCGCGGTCGGAAGACTTGAGGACCTTGACCGGCTCCAGCGGCTTGGTTGCCGGCTGGGCTTGGGTGAACGACGCGGCTGACGCCAGGCAGAACAGAAGCGCTCCAGTCGTGGCTCTCATCGATTTGAACCTATCCTTCCACAGGACCGTTGAACGAAGAACACGCGGTCGGGGATACTCAGGCTGGTGCCACTGATCGTATTCGTCGGCTGGTCCCAATTCTTGAGAATAAACGCGTTCTTCAAAAGAGATCGTGGAGCCGAAGTCCCAGAATCACGAACCGGCCCGGCCCTGACCCATCACAGACTTGTTCCCGAGGCCGGGACGTGCGAAACTCTGTTTCTGTCTTGTGAGGGATTATCGAGCGGGTCGTCTGATCCTTGGTGAGCGTTGTCGAGGCATTGCGTTGAAAGAGAATCCAGTCAAACGGGCGTTGCGTGCCGGGAAACCTCAGATCGGGACCTGGCTGTCGTTGGGGAGCGTTGCCGCGGCTCGGTTCATGGCGCGGGCGGGTTTTCCATGGCTGACCGTCGACATGGAGCACACCCACACCGATATCCAGACCGCCGCCTACATGTTCGGAGCCATCGCCGACGCCGGCTGTGTCCCGCTGGCCCGGATACCGGCCGGGAAACACGAATACATCAAGATGGTCCTCGACTGCGGCGCCATGGGAATCGTCGCGCCGATGGTGATGGACGCCGCCGAGGCCGAGATGATCGTTGCCGCGACCAAGTATCCCCCTCGCGGCAACCGTTCGGTCGGCGGAGGGATGCACGCCATCAACTTCGGTGCCACCGCCGAGGAATACTACGCGAGAGCCAACGACGAGATCCTGGTCATTATCCAGACCGAGCACATCCAGGCCGTCGAGATCGCCGACGAAATCTATGCCGTCCCGGCGTCGATGCGGTGTTCGTCGGCCCCAATGATCTCGCGTTCTCGATGAAGGCGGCCGATGGGACACCACCGAACAAGGACGTCTTCGAAGCAACCCTGACCCGGATCCGCGAATCGGCCCAGCGCAATAAACTCCCCTGCGGCCTTCACGTTTTTTCAGCCGCGGACGCCCTCAAACGGGCCAGTGAAGGCTGGCAGTTCATCGCCGTGAACAGCGAGCTCAAGATGATGCTCGACGGGGCCGCTCAGGTCGCGCGACAAGTCGACCCCGAACATGCCGCCGGTGGCCTCGCCAAGTATTGAATGTTGGACGTCGTCAAGTTTCGACCAGACCTCGAATCCGCTCGAGCCCTCGCTGAACGACCTCGAGCGGATCCTGCTCCCACAACGCGCGGTTGAACAGCTCGAGTGAGAGCGGCCCCCGGTAACCGATCGAACGCAAGTTGGCGATCACGCGTGGGAGATCGGCGATCCCGTCCCCGACCATGACGCGGTCCTCGTCCTTCTGAGTGAGGGGATCGGGCTGCGGCGGCAGGTCATTGATATGGAAACAGGCGAGACGCTCTCCCTGCGAGCAAGAGCAGGTCGTCGACCGAGCCCCCACCTCGGATCATGTGGAAAACGTCGGCCACCACCGTCGCCCGGGGATCACCGGTGCCCGAGGCAATCGCCCAGGCCGCCGCGACGCTCTTGATGCCGTCGACGAAACCGAGAAACTCCATCGAGGGAACCACGCCGATCGACGTTCCAATCGCGAGCAATTCGCCGAATCGTTGGCTGGCGTGGTTCAAGTCGACCACCTGCTGAGGCGGGCTGGCGACGATGTAGGGACTCCCCAGCTCGACGGCTTGAGCCATCCTGCGCCGGCACTCGTCAAGAACACGCTGGTATTCAGCCCCCTCCGTTGTGATCCAACTGTGAAGTGCGATCACGCTGACAACCTTGAGACCAGCGTCGGCCAGGGCGCTGTTTCAGCTCGGCGAAAGTTCCACCTTGATCCAGGTAAGCTGTGATCTCGTCGTTCCACGGCTCGATCGCCTTGTAACCGGCTTTGCCGGCGATCTCGATCTTCTTCAGGAGTGGCGTCGGCCGGATCGTACTGGTGTTGAGACAGTAAAGAAACTCGCTCATGGTGATCGCTCCCCAGCCATTCCTCGGTTTCAACTTGAGTGCACTGACCTGGAATCGTCAGGACCCTGCGTTTCGCGCGTGCCCCCTTCGATACGTTGCTCATAAGGCGGTCGGCTCCGATCGGGTAGATAGACCATGCCGGCGTCGTCGGCGATTTGAAGTCCGGCATCGAGGTAGAGGATCACCCCGTTGATCTTACGTCCGTGGGCCGATGCCAGGTAGACAACGGCGGCGCCGATCTCGTCGGGCGTGGTCAGGTTGCGGATCCCGTCGGGGAAATCGGGCCGCCCGAATCGGGCCTGGATCAGCCGCTCGTTGGGCGTGTCGACCCAGCCGGGGGCGATCATGTTGCAAGTGATCCCCTCGGCCAGGTACTCGACGGCGACCTGCTGGGTCAAACCCCAGAGGCCGGCCTTGCTGACCACGTAAGAGAATAATCCCGGCATCGGCCGGGTCGCTCGCGTCGAGCCGATGTTGATGATCGTTCCCCGCCGCGGTCTCAATTCGGGGATCGCCGCCTTGATTCCCAGCCACGCACCTTTGAGATTGACCGCCAAGGTCAGATCCCAGAGCGCCTCGTCGGTCGATTCGGCCGTTCCCCTCGGACTGATCCCCGCGCAGTTCACCAGGAGATCCAGACCTCCCCAACGGGCCTTCAGATCCGCGACCGCGCGGTCCCAGTCGCCATGTTTGGTGACGTCGAGATGCTGTCCGATCGCGTCAAACCCGTGTCCCCTTAGATTGGACGCCGCCTGCTGAACCAGATCGTCCTCGACGTCAGCGAGCACAACCTTATAGGAGGCCGAGGCCAGTGAACGAGCGATCCCCAACCCGATCCCTTGGGCAGCGCCCGACACCAGGGCGACCGTTCGGTTCCTTGGTTCCGACATGCCATCCACCTACCACTCACGCGGATCGATTCTGAATGCTTCGTGCTGAACGAGCAGGCATTCCTGGTGAGCGATTGAGAGGTTCGACGCCGAATTCAACCCAGCCATGATGAACTTCGCCAGCCACGACGTCAATCATTCGATTCTCAACTCAGGCAACCGCCGTCGATATCGTGCACAACCTCGTCTGAGATCGTGTGACGATTGGATCGGTAAACGGCCCTACAAGTCGAGCTGCGGTCCCGATCGTCAGAAGGACTGACTGGCATCTGTGCGTGGGAACGTGTAAGCTCTCGTTTGATGTAATTAGGCTGAACGGGACGGACCGATGCCGCCATCGATTCTTTCGAATAGCATTGTCATCGCCGACGTGAAGACTACGATAGTATTAATGGTCGCTGCTTAATCGATCATCGTTCGTTTCGGTGGAATCCACGCTGAGTGTTGCATTTTGATCGTCGATTGGGTTACTCTTCTTGAACGGCTTCCGAGTTCGTCCTCGCACGAGGGTTTGCGTACGACCCTCTTGTACGCACTGTCCGTTCTGATTGATGATACGCCGGTGCCAGGTTACGACACCGCGTCGACCGCTGGCGTGCGGACGCACGGCCTCGATCGTGGACAGTGCGTGGATCGTGTCACCGAAGAAAATCGGAAGATGGAACGTCCATTCAAGGATGGCAAGGAAGGCGAGGGTATCGACGCGCGGAGCCTGGCTCATCAGACCGACTGGCAATGGCAAGGCCCAGCAGACCATGGGCCACCGGCCGGCCAAACGGGTTGGCTTCCGTGGCGGAATGGTCGAGTATGGAGGGGGTTGAAATCCCCGGAGAGTCCGGCGAACCGGACAACATCCGTTTCCGTCACCGTCCGTCGTGGGCTCTCCCACTCGTCGCCGACGACAAGATCTTCGAATGACCAGATTGACCACGAGTGTTGGGTCACGTTCGATGGACTCCTTCGTAGTACTTATTTTAGGCGTAGAGAGACGGACCGGGACGCCCAACCCTGGCAGGATATTCTGTAGTCCGCATTCTGACCGCCGCCAAAAGGCCGTCAATGCCGTTTGGCCGCGTGCAGTTCGATCATGCCCTTGTTCGTTCCATAGTCGATGGTTGATTGTGCGCTGTGTTCGCTCATCGACGAGTGGAGTCTCGGTCAAAGATCGCAACGAGGCTGTTCGGAAAGTTTTGAAGTGGCACCAAAACTGCGTGAGAACATCCTCATCAACTGCGTGAGAACATCCTCATCACTTTGAGAGTGCCTTGAGGGAGTATGGCGATGACTCGGCCTTATCGTGTTGTAATCGCGGACGACGAAAAACCTGTCGCCGTGGGACTGCAAAATCAGTTGGATTCGTTGGGGTACGATGTCGTCGCGGTGGTAAGCGACGGACAACGTGCTGTCGAGATGTGCCGGCGGGCTCTGCCCGACGTGGTCTTCCTCGACATTGAGATGCCTGGGCTGGACGGACTTTCGGCCGCCCGGCAGATCGTGGAGGATCCGGGTACTCCCGTGATTATCCTGACCGCCCATGGCCATGCCGACCTGATCGATCAGGCCGTCGAAGATGGCGTGATCTCGTACTTACTCAAACCCGCCACCAACGCGAGCTTGCACGCGGCCGTCCAGGTTGCCGTGGCTCGCGCGCGTGAGCTCAAAGGACTCCAGGAGGACGTTGATCAGCTCAAATCAACTTTGCGCGAGCGCAAGCTGATCGAACGAGCCAAGGGAATCTTGATGACACGACGTCATCTCAGCGAGAGCGAAGCTTTCCGTTTCCTCCAACGTCAAAGCCAGGATCGGCGAATCCCCATGGCCAAACTGGCCGAGTCGATCATCCAGACGGATGAGCTGTTCGAGGCCCCTAATCAGCAGCCAGGCCCTCCCGGTAGCGCGACCCCTTCGTCGCCACTATGAATTGCCGCAAGGCGAATAATGTTTGACGCCACGGCAGTCAGTCGCTAGTCTTGATTCGCTTGGGAGGAGTTGGGCACGTCACTCAGTTCCTCCTGATCTCGACTACAATCACCGTTGTGGTCGATTTGATTGGCGGTTGGGATCAAGGACGGTACGAACGACTTTCCTGTCCGCATTCATGCGATGAATGGTCGTTCGTTCCCAGGTCTCGAAAGTTTCAAGGTTCGAGCCCGCCTCCCAATCTGCTCGTTCGGCAAAGCCCTACGCTGTTGCGTTGCCCAACCGTGAAGCCGATCAAGTGGGAGACTGGCATGCCGATGTACAACTCGACTACAGAGCTTCGGCGGTTCGGACTCGGCAAGAACCATCAAGAGCTCGCCCAGTTCATTGAAGGTCACATCAACCGGGTTGCAAACGGTCGGATCCGTGACCTTCACGTTGTTTATTCGGATGAGAAAATCATCCTTCAAGGTCGCTCGCGCACCTACCACGCCAAGCAACTGGCGCACCAAGCGGTGCTCGACCTGACCGACGGCCATCCTCTTCTGGCCAATCAGATCGTCGTCTTTTAGCCAAGAAGATCGCGGGGATCACCACAACACCGCGGGTAATCGGGGACGGGACCGCCGCCCAAGTCGTCTGGCGTGCAAATCGGCTTCTGTCGCGCAATTGCACGCAAGCATGAGCGCGAGGATATACAGGCCATGGATGTCCGAACCACCGCATATCTCGCTGGGACGCCCAGTCCAGGGGAGCGATCCGTTTCTGATCGACCACGGCGCCCTCAGGTCGATTCTCTCCAATCTCAGCCACGAGCTCTGCCGCCCTTTGATATCGCTCCGTACGGGATTCGACTTGCTCCTCGGTGATTCCCCCTCCGCGATCACAGCCGAACAACGCGGCCACCTCTTGACCATGGTTTCGCTCTGCGACGACCTGCTACGGCTGACCCGCGGTTATCTCGACTATGCCGCAATCGTTCAGGGCTCACGCCCGCTCAGCCTGGGTTCGTTCACGGTCGGCGCGCTCATTGACGAAATCGATCGACAGTTTGCCCCGCTCGCTTCGTCCCGACGGATCAAATGGGTGTCCCACGCGGAGCTGCCGGAGTCCGTGATCGTCACGGACGCATCACGCTGTCAACAAATATTCGGCAACCTCGTCTCGAATGCCCTGAAATACACGCCTCAAGGCGGAGAAGTGCGCATCACTGGGAAAGTCGACGCCGATTCCTGGTCGCTGACCGTCTCTGACTCAGGACCAGGCATCCCCACGGAAGCGGTCGACAAGGTGTTCGAGCCGTTCTTCCGCCTGGCCCGCGATGAATATTCAGGAATCGAGGGGAGTGGGTTGGGACTGGCGATCTGTCGAGAGCTGGTGATTCAGCTTCAAGGAGCAATCGTCCTGGACTCGGTCGATGGACAAGGGACGTCAATCTCGGTCCGTTTCCCGCGGCACGCGGAGGGTACCGCCGTCACAGATCGCTCTCAATGGACCTGGGACATGGAATCGTCCGTTCCGTTAGCCACGGGCAGCCATCGCAGTCCGCCAGCCCGGTAAGAATGGCGATTCAGGTCGTCGTCCACGTCCGGGTCGGAACGGCGCGACTTGGCGTTGCCGTCGGCACGCGGCTTGGGTGCCGTGTCGTCCTCGACCGGTGGGAAGATCTCGACCCGGCCGGGAATCACAGCGAACGGAGGCTTGCGCCGCTTCCGTGTCGACTGGCCCGGCAGGCAGAGTTCGGGCCGTGCTGCCCTCATCGTCACGATGGGAGCCAACTCGCGTGTCCAAGTCCAGACCGCGTTCTCTCCCCAAGTTGCGGACGTCGTCAAGCTTGGCCGTCAGCTCACCGTTGTCAAGCTGCTCCTGCACCAGGCGATCCTCGATCGAGCGATTCTCTTGCTCGAGCTTGGTGACCGATCGTTTCAACTGCTTGGTTCTCGTATTCCAGATGGCTCAGACTCGTCTTGAGCTGGCCAACGGTCGGTCCGCCCGTCAGGAAGGTTTCGCGTCCCGAACAACCCGCCATCATGCTCATTCCCAGCCAGACCAAGGCCGCGCCAGCGCAGCCAGGTCGGCCGTTTCCAGCCAGCTTGAGCGCGCGCGCATTGGAACACGAATCGTCCGCCGAGTCGCGGGTCGGAAACAAATTGCGCCGAGAGTCGCGTTCGCAATGAAGTGTCCCGCCGGATATACAGTCGAGGTCGATGCGGACTCCATCCAACAAATCCCCACGATCTATTTTCGTCAATTTGACCAGTGAGCGTTGGGAAAGCCCTCGGTTGTTTTGGCCGCATAGTCCGCCGGAGGACGATCCGAGGCCAGGTCGTTCTGGTTGGGAGGATCCTGCGGATATTGACTGGTGCGGATCTTCCGGATAGCGAAGAACACGGAGAAGACCAGAACGGTCGCCAACGAGCCGGCCATGAAGCTGACGAGGATGACGACGCCGGTCGAACTGGCGATCTTGGCTACGCCAAACGGGAACGCCACGGTGACCTGGATCGTTGTTTGCCCAGATGAACCAGAGCATCAGTCCCAAGAGGACAGCCGTGCCGATCAGCCGCCGGTACACCCAAAAATTGCGGATGATCGACGGTCTGCGTCTTTTGTATTCATAAGCCATCGGTGTGCCTCGTCGCGGAGAGCTGAACCCCCGTCAGGTCCCCGACACGCAAGTGAAATGCCGATCGCGCGCGTCCTTGGGTGCGAGTTGACGCGCAATCGTGAAAGGTCAAAACGGAAGGTCCTTGACGCCTAACAACCACCAGAATATCACGTAAAGTTCGTCGAAGAGTCCCCGAGCCCCGTCACGACCAAGCCAGGGCCCAAGAAAAAGGAGTGTCGCCGCCGCCATGCTCAGGTAGGGACCATAAGGTAGTTCGTGATCGGCGCCGGTTAATTTTCCGCCGGTAAGCTTCTTGACGATGAGCCTTAACAACCTCCACAAGGCATGGCCCAGCCCGAAGAATGGACCCACGAAGAATGTCAGGACGGCCGCGCGCCAGCCCAAGAAAGCGCCGATCACTGCCATCAGATGAACGTCGCCGAAACCCATGGCCTCGCGGCGAAAGACGAACCCGGCGGTTTTGCGCACGCCTTGGGTCAGTGCGGCTCCGACCAGCATACCCAAAATGCCGACCGCGAACCCCTGAACGTGAGTCATGGCAGCCGCCGGCCCGGGTCGAACCTGAGGCCAGATCGTCCCCAGCACAATCCCGACGACCATGCCCGTATCGGTGATTTGTTTGGGGATCTCCCACCAGTCGTAATCGATGAACGTTGCGGCGACCAGGAGTGCCAGGAACACGGCATGGTAGGCAGCCGCCACCAGTTGAGTCGGGGAAATCTGTCCCCAGATCTCCCCGGTCCCAGGGAACCACGTCGAGGAGATAAGCCCCCAGGAACAAGAAGCCGACCAACATCTCGACCAAGAGATAACGCACCGAGATGGAGGTGCCACAACCGCGGCATTCACCCCGCAAGGCGATCCAGCTCATGATGGGGACATTGTCGCGCGCGGCAATGGCGGAAAAGCAGACCGGGCATCGTGAACCGGGCCAGATCACGCTCTTCTGCCAGGGTATCCGGTAGATACAGACGTTCAAAAAACTGCCCACGACGGTGCCGATCACGAAGAAACCCAGGCCAAGGATCACCAAGATCGGCCACATGACAGACATGACACTGCTCCGGTCGCCGAGTGGCAACTCGACTGGGAATCAATCGTTTCGTTCAGAATGTCCTGGCCATCGGCCCACGATGACGTCGGCGACCTCGTCCGGGGTTTTGTCGCCGGTCTCGATCACGGCGTCGGCCAGTTCCTGGTAAAGCGGGATGCGGACTTCAAGGACCGTGGCGATCTCGGCGAGGGTCCCGGCCGGCGTCAACGCGGGCCTGTCCGCAAGTCCGCGACTGTCGGATTCCAGCCGGTGCGCCAGCTACGGAAGCGTCGGCCCTCAGCCAGACGACGAAGCCCAAGCCGCGGATCCGGTGGCGGTTGATCTCGCGAAGCACGACGCCGCCACCCGTGGCGACGATCGCGTCAGGAAACGCCGACGTCAACTCGGCGAGCGTCTGTTCCTCCCAGTCGCGGAAAACCGCCTCCCCCCACTCGGTGAAGATCGAGCGGATCGAACGCCCGGCGCGCGCCTCGATCTCGAGATCGGCATCGAGAAACTTCCGGTTCAGTCGGTCGGCCAAGATCCGTCCCACGGTTGACTTGCCGGTCCCGCGATAGCCGATCAGCGCCAAGCCTTGACCCGGACGACCTGGAGGACAGGGGTGATGGCTCGTCATTCGTCCCTGATCGGCCAGAGCTTGCGTTTCAGGACCTCGTGCATCAACTCCACCGGCGCATCTTGCCCGGTATAGAGCTTGAACTGCAGCGCGGCCTGTCGCAAGAACATATCCACGCCGGTCACCGTCTGGCAGCCGCGCTCGCGTGCCAGTTTAAGCATCATCGTGTTCTCAGGGTGATAGATCGTGTCAAAAACCAACGTTTCCTTCCGGCTGAATGCCGCGGGAGGGAGTGGAGTGTCATCCACGTTTGGGTGCATGCCGACTGGGTGTGGCGTTGATGACGACGTCGAGGATATTGCTGGCCCGCATCGACCAGTTGACGGTCCGGCCGCCGACTTCCTCGGCGAGCCGGGTCGCCCGTTCGTCGTGGCGATTGGTGATCGTCACGTGAGCGCCCCGGCGCGTCAAGCCGAAAGCGATCGACCGCGCCACGCCACCGGCCCCCAGGATCAGCACCTGCTTGTCGAACAGGGGGCTGGAGGTCTCCTCATCGCCTTCGCGGCCTCCCATCGCCGTTCGAGCGAATCCATCGCCGCGCGATAGTCGGTATTATAGCCGA
Organism: uncultured Planctomycetota bacterium; assembly: GCA_963779785.1. Lineage (GTDB taxonomy): Bacteria > Planctomycetota > Planctomycetia > Isosphaerales > Isosphaeraceae > CAVRFS01. The sequence goes on along the minus strand of CAWAAW010000029.1, from coordinate 66,487 downwards.
CCCGCTTGTCGTCCTCCTGGAAGATGACCGTGTTGCAGGTCCCGGTCCGATCGACGGCCCCTTCCTTGTTTTGCAAGCAAGGGGACGATCGCCTCCTTGTGAGGGATCGTGACGCTGCACGCCTTGATGTCCAGCCAGAGCAACTCGCTGGAAGAAGGCCGGCAGCTCGCCGTTGGGGACCAGGAACGGCACCATGACCTTGTTCAAGCCGAGCTGACGGAAGGCGGCGTTGTGCACCACGGGGCTGAGGCTCTGCTCGATCGGGTCGCCGATCACGCCGTAGATTTCCGTGTTGCTGTCGATTTCGTTGAAGGCGAAATCCTTCTTCAACACTTTGAACGGCAGCATTCCCGCGGCGAAAACCCGCTCGGGATTGAAGCCGGCGTAAGTGAACGGAGCCCCGAACTTGGGGCCAAGGATCCGAGTGAACACGCCGATCTCTCCCATCGCGATCGCGATCGTCGGCGACTTGGCGGTAACCCCCAGGTGCAGAACGCGCGACGCCTCGGCCAAGCTCGTGGCCGCCGTGGCCACCTTGACCACGTCGGGGTCGAACTCCTCGCACTTTTCCGCGATGTCCTGCAGCGTCGACCGGCGTGGTCTTGACGTTATGGTAGCTGACGATCCGCTTGGTCTTGCCGAAACGGCGGATCTTGGTGGCGATGTCCATCTCCAGGTCGATGTAGTCGACCCCGAGCGCGATCGCCTCGCGAAGGAACTGCTGCCGTTTCTCCTCGTTGCCGCGCCATAAGCCGCCATCGACGCCCCGGCGGATCGTGAAGACCACCGGTGTCGGACGCTCCTTGAGAATTCGCTTCAGGTCTGGCTCGCGGCGGAGACAGTCGATCCGTAACTCGACCAGGTCCGCGCCAGCCTCGGCCGCCTCTTTCCATTCTTCGATGAGCGAAGAGTTTCGCCCTCGCCCGATCGTTACGCAGATCATCGCCTACCAACGTCCCCGACCCGGGACGCCCCCCGCTGCTTCGTTTCGTGGCAACGCTCGGACCGATCAAGTCGGTCCAGGCTCGTCGACGATTGTACGACAACCCTCGCGCGTGATGAAAGGGGGCGATGTCGCGCGTCAAATCTCCATTGTGTCCGTTTCACCTAACTCAGCACAGTTCAGACCCGACTAAGCCCAAGCACCTCTCGATTATTCCAACCCGCCTTCCCATGCAGGGAAAGTCGGAATCACCGCGCTTACCGGAACGGGAGCTTCGATCAAGCGCAGTTTTAACAAGATATCGCCCAAAAAATCAGTCGCTCATCGGCTCTCCATCTAAATTCTGTACTATAAGCTTGCTGTGCCATCACGATCCCCTAAGTTCCCAAAAGGCTTACATTCGGAATTGATCAACCCAACCAGGAACGGCATATCGGGACGTACATTGCCACCGCGTCGCTTCTTTCGGCGTAATTCACACAAGATCGACAAATTAAATCGATTTATATCTCAATCGACATCACATTAAATATTATATTTTACAGTCGAAATTCGGAGCATGACCGGCATCGATCGCTGAACGTGGGGCACGATGATTGACATTTGGGTGCATTCGGCTGGGCGACAACCTCAATCTGCTCGATCTGACTGACCGCCTTTTTCATGGTCGTCGAACGGAATTCTCTCCGTTTGTTGATTCACGTCCGAGCGAGAAACGCGAACGAGGGGACAAAACGGAATGAATTCGGTGCTATGTCGGGAGATTGTCACCAAACCCATTGCGCCCGTTGATGTAGATTGCTCAAATGCCCGAGACTTAGAATTCGACCGAATTCCCCCTTTCCAAAAAAATTACCAAAGGTTCCCAGACCATTATTGATTTCCCAACCGATTTTTGTTCTCTATATTGGGTGCGCTCACAATTGTGACTCATCCACATGAAGTATGACCGGGGGGCAATGCACCAAGACTGTCGACCAACAACCAGCCTTATTTGACACCGAAGGCGCTTTTGATAACCGACGAGTCTTCCGATGTTTACCCGGCGGCTACTCTCGATAGCATTGGGACACTCAGTGTTCCCGGATGACCCGACTCAAAACGACCGGACGGGCGCGACCTGGCGATCGCTCAGCTTTTTTTGGCTTCAAGAGATTTGTGTTGCATATTGTTCTAAGACGGTTAGAGTGATTGGTGTATCTGGGTAGTATGCGATGTTCATGGCGATTGATCGTTTTCGTTAAAACAGTGTGATTGCAGCGGGATTCTGGAAGCGGCGGAGCAACTGCCTTTGTTCTGTCTCCTCTGAGCGAAAGTTCCGGCAGATGGCGGTGTCAGCAAGCCTGCAATTTGATGAGAAGCGATCCCGGCTTGCATGACACGGAGCGCGATGAACGCGAAGGGCGACAGGGAAGGCTTGGCTTTCTAAAGATTGGCGACGCGCTGACCACGGCGGAGAGGCGTGCTTCTTGACGAGGAGCCAAAGGTTTGAAGCGAATTCGGGCGAATCGATGGGTCGATCGGGTCAGTGACCCGAGCGATCTCACCGGTTGCGACTCGCTGTTGAACGGTCCCCGAGACCTCGGATTTTCGCACATTATGGAGTAGGTGGCTCGCTTCTGGCTCCCGAGTCGAACTTGGAACCAGAGACAGGCTTGGGATAGGACGCGCATGGGGCTCATCACTGGTCGTTCGTGCCCGGCCAAGAGTGGTGGGACGTGATCGCGGTACGTTTCGCGCCTTGGATAGCCCAGTTTCGTTGTGTGCACCGGTTTGACACTCGGCGCGTTTGTTCAATCGTACATTTTTACTACCGGTGAATGAGGACCTTGTCATGCTGAAAGCCTTGAGCAATTTTCCGAGTTTTGAGCGCGCACGCGCCCATCGAAACAAACTTGGGCAAAAACGGGCCAAGCGGAAGCGACCTTATCAGTTGGAGTCGCTCGAGAGCCGCACGCTGCTGTCCTACACCTTCTCGCTCTCGGGCAGTATCGCGACGGTGAGCCCCGTCGCCGCAACCGGCGGGCCGATCCTGATCGACGAGGTGATGGTCTCCGGCAACCCGCTCCTCGAATGGAGCCAGGACAACGGCATGACGTTCTCGACCGACTGGGATCCGATCGATCGCCAGGCACCAAGACCCTGGCCGCGACCACGTCGTCGACCATCAACCTCACGCCGACCACCGGCGCGGGTTCGTCGATCACCCTCGGCGACCCAGCGAGCGCCGGCGAGCAATATCTTCGCCCAGTTCAACCTCGGCGTGGTCGGGACACCGGCGAATATCTCGGTGATCATTGACGACGCGACGAGCACCCAAGCGGCGGGGACCTATAACTTCTACAGCACCCTGGGCGACATCACCGGCCCTGGCGGCGCAACGGGCGGGATCAACTTCACGTCGTTCGGGCCGGTCAATTCGTATCTCCTCGAGGGCGGTCCGGCCGGCAACACGTTCAACATCCACTCGACATTCAACGCCACCACCACCAGTACCACGATCGTCGGCGGCGCCGGCGATGACACGGCGAACGTGCTGGGTGACACCTCTCCAGGCATCGGCACACCGCTGTCGATCGACCTCGGGGGCGGCACGAACACGGTCAACGTCGGCAATGGCAACCTCAGCGCGACGATCAGCGCCCGGTGACGGTCAACGACACCGGCGGCACGACCACGCTGAACCTCGACGACAGCGCCGACACAACAGCCACCACCACGCTCACGATCACTCGACGCCCATGAATCTCGGGCCTTTCGCCGGTGCCATCGAGTACGGCGCCGGCGTGACGGCCCTGAACATCACCGGCGGCACGTCTGGTGGAACTGGCGTCACCTTTAACATCAATGACACCCAAGCCGGCACGACCACCACGATCACCGGCGGCGCCAACCAGAACTTCTTCAATCTCAGCAACGCCGCCGAGTCCGGCGGTCTCGATAACCTGCCGGTCCCGTGTCGATCCTTGGCGGCACCAGTTCAGCGGATGTCGTCACCCTCGACGACTCGGACGCCAACTTCAACGACACTTACACCATCACTCACGACCGTCAGCCGGATCGTCTTCGGTGGCCTCACCTATGACGACAACATCGGCACGCTGACCCTGAATGCCGAAAACACGACTCATCAGGCTACCAACGGCAACAACACGATCAACATCAACAGCACGGCCGATTTCGTCACGACCAACGTCAACGGCCAGGGCGGCATCGACACGATCAACGTCAACAGCACCGGCACCTCGGCGTGCTCAATGTCAGTACCGGTGATGACGGCAGCACGGTCAACGTCGTCGCCGACAATCGAGCCCGTCAATCTAGTATGGACGGGCAGGACTCGCTCGCGAACGACTTCGTCAACATCGGCTCGACCGGCGGCGCCGGCACGATGGCGGGCATCCTGGGCGCGATCAACATCGTCGACACTCCTGCCTTCTACACCCTGACCTTCCACGACGAGAACGACACGACCGGCCAAACCTGGACGCTCGATAACGACGACAGCAATCGGTGCTTATCCGGCTCGGCCAGCGTGGCCCTGAGCGGCGGGATCGCGACGACAACCTACCGGCCGGGCGATCTGACCTCGCCGCTGACGATCAACGGCGGCAGCGGCGGCAACACGTTCATCGTGAATGACACGACCAGCTTCGTGAGACACCGACCTCAACACCGGCACCGGCGACGACACGGTCAACGTGTTCGCCACCGGCACCAACACGCTCAACATCAACGGCCAAGATGGAGCTGGATACGGTCACGCTCGGCGGACTCGCGGGTGTCGGCATGCAGGACCTGAGCGGCACCATCAATGTCACGAACGCCCTCGGTTTCAGTCGCTGACCCTGGATGACTCGGAGGACTACGACCGGCCAGACCGCGATGATCACCGACAACGGCACGACCGGCACCGTCACCGGCTTGTCGCCCGCCACGATCAACTACACCGACTCCGACATCAGCAGCCTGACCGTCACGGGCGGCTCCGGCGGCAACACCTTCACCGTCGAACGGCACGCTCGCCAACGCCGTTCTTCCCGTCGCCCACCGTGACGACCCTGAACAAGGGCTCCGGCGGCCCCAACTCGGTCGACGTCTACGGCGACCAATGCCGGCAGCATGCTCGATCTCGTCGGCACCGGCGGTCCCGACTCGGTCACCATCGGCAACGGTAACCCGACGACCATCCTGGGCGCGGTCAACGTCAACGAGGCCCCTGGTTCCACGAACCTGGTCGTCGACCTCTCGAACGATGGTCTCCCCCACACCTGGACCTGTCCAGCGACGGGACGACGAGCACGCTTGTCCGACGAGCTGGGGAACCTGCCGCACAATATCACCTACAACGTGGCCGTCGCTCGCCTCGCTGACCATTGACACCGACCCGACGCAAGACCAGACCTTGAACTCAACTTCGGCGGCGGCGGCAACCCGATTCCCACCGGCAGCTCGCCGGGCCTGATTTTCAACGCGGGCGGCCCCGGTCAGCGGGAGCGAGCCACGCCTTGAACATCTCCGGCGAGCTCCCCTCGGGCGCGTTCGCCAGCGAGACCCACAACGCCAATGATCCAGACCGTCTTCCCGCAGGTCGGCCAGTACGGCTCGATCTTCTTCACCGACTCGACTCGGAGTCGGCCACCAGCCTCGACTACACCGGCCTCCAGCCGATCAACGACACGACCCCGGCGACCATCTACACCTTCAACGACTTCGGCTACCCCGATCAGTCGTTCAGTGCACAGACGGCCCGACGGTCCTCGGCTTCTCGACACGATCCAGTTCGCCAACACGCCGACGCCTCGACGCCGCTCAACTTCGAGACGACGAACATCGCCAACAAGACGAACATCGTGTTCAATACGCCGCTCGGTCCACTGGTCGCCGGGCGATCGGGCGTCATCGGGGTCGTCAACATCCCGACGGCCATCCACGGGCCTGGCGACGCCTCACGTTCAACACGCCCACCAACGCCGACAATACGGTCTCGTTCGTCGCGACCCCGCCGGCGTCGCCACCTCGCTTGTCGGCGGCGCGGACGACGACATGACGAACGTCACCGGCATCGGGTGTCGCGGCCGGCACGACGCTGATCCGTCAACGGCGGAGCCGGCACCAACACGCTGAACTACAACGCGGGCGGCGATGGTCCCGACGGTCACGCCGGGACTGCTCCCCGGCGAAGTGCTCATCAGCATCCCTGGCTTCGGGCACGGTCGACGCAATGAACTACCAGGCGATCAACATCATCGACGCCGCTCCTCGCCGCCCGTCGTGATCACCCGCCGTGCGACCCCGATCAACAGCGTCGAGGGCTTCCAGCTCGTCAATGCGCTCGTCGGCACGTTTACCTTCCCGATCGCCACACTCTTCCCAGCGGTACGACGCTCCGCCGCGCGGACCTGCCGGCGAGTGATTTCACGGCGACGATCGACTGGGGCGATGGCAACGACGACGGCCGGCACGATCACCCAGGACGCGAGCGACCCGAGCGTGTATTACGTCACGGGGACGCACACCTACACCGAACCCGGGACTTATACGACCGCGCCTGACCGTCAGCTTCATCGGCGGCTCGGTCACGGGGTCAGTCGGCGGCATTCCGGTCACGATCACTATTCCCGCGTCGACGCACCGGCCGCGCCACATCGCCACCGCGACTGTGACCGACGGCGTGCTCGCCGTGACCGGCCTTCCCGATCGTCGGGACCGAAGGCGTTGCCGATCGCCTGCTGGCCCGATCGCCACCTTCATCGATGCCGGCGGTGCCGATCCGGTCGGCGACTATGCGGCGCGATCGCCATCACCGGTCCCAACTGGCTATTCGACCACCCGTGCCGGGGCCGTCTACCGTTACCCAGCAAGGCACGTCCGGCCCAGTTATATCGGTCACGCCCCGGCCTTCACGCTGCCCGAGGAGGGCACGTACCAGGTCTTGGTGTCGGTCACCGACACATCCGACCCAGCACCGCCGCGTCACGGCCTCGGGCGGCTGCGCTGGCGGTCATCGCCGACGCCCCGCTGACCGCCGGCGCACCGACTCTGCTGACCCCCAATACCGGGGTCGCATTGCCCGCCACAACGGTCGTCGGCACTTTCACCGACGCCAACACCGCAGCCCCGGTCACCGACTTCACCGCCATCATCGACTGGGGCGACGGGTCGCCGAATTCCGCTCGGCACCATCGTCGCCACCGCGACCCCGGGCGTCTTCGATGTCGAGGGGGGCCATATCTATGCGAGCTCCGGGCGTCTACACGACCAGCATCATTGTCAAGGACGTCGGCGGTTCCACGCGTCACGTGACCGGCACGGCCACTGTCACCGACCTCGCGGTGACCGGCTCTACCGACAACTTCACCGCCGTTGAGGGCAAAACACCGGCCAGTTCGTGCTGGCAACGTTTCACCGACCCCAACACGCTGGCGACGGTCGCCGACGTTAACGCCCAGCTTGCCATCGGCGGCTGGGGCGACGGTACGCCCGACGGTCTCGGGCATCAACCTCGTGGTCCAAGAGATCGGCGTCACCCCGCTGACGTCCGCAGACAAATCCGGGCGATCCGATCTTCGAGGTCCTCGGCAGCCATACCTACGAGGAGGAGACCGCCGCGGGCACGCCCGATCCCCTCAGCGTGATCATCACGACCCTCGGGGGCGCGACCACCACCCTGACCAGCCCTCCCGGCGGTGGGGTCACCGTGCTCGACGCTCCGCTGACCAGCTCCAATGGCACGGACGATCACGGGCGTCGAGGGGACTCGACCCCGGCGACCACGTCTGCTCGGGACCTTCATCGATGCCAACCCCAGCCCCCGCAGGGTTCGTCGTTAATCGCCGACTTTACCACGCCCCCGGTTCCGCCGTGGTGAACTGGGGCGACGGCTCGGCCCCGCAGACCTTGACCGCAGCGAACTTCACCTCACGTCGGCTCGAACAACGGGGCGTGATTACAGGATCTTCGCTTCGCACGACTACCTCGAGGAGGGGACATACGCGCTACACCGTCGTTGTGACCGATGACGGCGGTTCGACCACGACGATTTCTGGTTCGGCCATCATCGCCGACGCCGCCGCTGACGGCTCCGGCCCAGACACCCATCAACACGACCGAAGCGGCCATCTACCCGCTTCCGGTGTTCGCCCCGCCGGTCTTTAGCGGCGTAGTCGCCACATTCGACGACGACAACCCCACGGCGCCGCTCAGTGACTTCACGGCCACGATTGACTGGGGTGACGGTACCCCGATGACCGCCGGAACAGTCAGCCAGCCCGGCGGCATCGGTACGGCGTTCGATGTTTCCGGCTCTCACACCTACGCCGACGTCGGGCGTCAACGGCGGCACCGGCCACTACACGATCCAGGTCTTTGTCACGGACGTGGGTGGCTCCAAGCTGACCGTCGTCAACACCGCGAATGTCGCCGACATCCCGATCGTGCTCACCGGAATCCTCAATCCGGCGAGCGACAGCGGTCTGTCGAACGGCACCGCCGACGTCACCAACGTCACCCAGCCGGACTTCTTCGGCAGCTCGCAACCGTTCTCGCACGTCACCCTGTCGGCGACCGCTGCTTCCCAGCGGGACCCCCTTCATCGATCGGCCAGGTCCAGGCAGGCAGCGACGGTTCGTGGAACATCAGTCGAGCGTGGTCTTGGCTGACGGCCATTACGCGATCACGGCCACCGCGGTCGACCAGTTCGGCCAGACCACGACCGTCGCTCCGGTCACGATCACGTCCAACCTCCTGATCGACACGGTCGGCCCGGTGATCAACGGCATGTTCTTCAACCGGCTCAATGGCGAGGTCGACTTCATCATCAAAGACCCGGTCCCGCCAACGGCAGCGCCTAGCGGGAGTCTTGGTCAGCACCTTGCTCGACTCCTCCAACTACCTGTTGACCAAGGTTCATGCCAACAAGGCGTATCCCGGGAAGTGGATCGTGACCAACGTCACCGAGACCGCGGACCCAACGATCCGGCTCGCTACGACGTCGCCGTGACGTTCAACAGCGGTGCACATGATCAGGGGCGGGTTCTACCTGTTCACGATCCGCGACTCGAGCAACGGCAATTCGTCGGTGCAGGATATCGCCGAGAACCATCTCGACGGTGTCTTCTACGGCTCGTTCCCCTCGGGTAACGGCATCAACGGCAGCGATTTCGTCGCCGAGCTCCAGGCGTACCACGACAAGATCTTCGCCCCCCAGACCATCATCGGCACGGCCATGACGCCAACGGCGGCGTCGGCGGACCGCCGGTCGGTGCGGTACACAGCGGCATCTTCTTGCCGGTTGTTGCCAGAGGCGCGAGCCCCATTTTCTCGACCAGCACCAGCGCGTCCAATGGTGCCGATCCGCCAGCACAGGAGCATAAGAAAGCCAAAGCCCATGTTGTGATCAAGAGCCCGGCCAAGCATGTGGCCCAGAAGGCCAGTGTCCACGACGTGGCGCTGAAGGCGCTCGTCGAGGAGAAACATTCCGCTCGTCACCTCCGTTGAGCGGAATTCCGTTTCAGACGGGATGCTCCCGAACAGCGATCGGGGCCGGACGCAATTCCGGCCCCGATCGCTTTTTTTTGTGAATCGGCGTACGCATGTGTAAAATCAATTGTCTTTCATGTATTCTAGGATTTCCGGCCAGATATCTGAGTGCGCCCAGCTCAAACCCGCGTGCACGCCGTCGTATGCATTAACAATTCCTGGATTCACCCGTTGAAATCCGGCGCGGGCGAGGATGGTTCACAACGTGGACCGTTTCGCCGCTCTCGCGGTTCTCTCGACGGATCGGTCCCACTGGCTTCTGCCCGTCGGGGTACGAGGTCAACGTGGACTACGCACCGTGCCCGCGCTGTAGCGACGACGGGGCCGAAGCCGGATGGACAGACTCAGAGGCACAATGCTCGTTGTTCCAGCCGGACGGGATTTACCGGCTCCGGCAGCTCTTCTGGCACTTCGGCGAATCCATCCACGTCCGAATGCCCGAACGATTCCGACCCTGCCAGGCGTGCGGCCTCATCTGGAACAACCTGCCCCCCGAAGCAATGCGCGCGGCCCCAGCCGCGAGGCAGTGGCCGTGGGCGACGGATCGGGCGCCCCCGCGGATTGACTGAGCCGACGGCAGGTCCGCCGACAATGATCGCCGCTTCGCACGCGACCACGTGCGACGGTTCGGCCAGCAAGCCCGCACGGGGCGGCGGCAAGGGCTCGGTCCTGGGGTGCGCAGGCCAGGTGCGCGGACTGGCCGCTCCAAACCACTTGCGCGAGCATCGCCGGGATGTGCGCACCACGACAATATCGCCGCCGAACGACTCGACGTCCAATCCAAACCGGGCCCGAAGCTTACGTTCCGCGATTAGCGGGACCGCATCGGCGGACGTATGGTCTACAGTCACGGACATTTTGCCAGTTTTGAGCCGTCCGATTTTTTCCTTGCATATTGGGCTGAGATCGTTAAACTGGTCTACGTATTCTGGGGATTATGAGAAATCCGTAGCGAATAGCGGTTCTCAACAAGGTGTTCCGGTTAGAGTAAGATTGGTCGACAGTATCCCGGTCGTGGGGATTTCGGAAGGTTTCGTCCGAGGAAGACCAGAAGATTCGTCTGGTCGATTGTCCGCGCAGAAACATAACCTGCCGCGTGGTCAGGCCCGGGCGGCCGCAGGAAAAGAACCAGAACCGCGTGTCGGCAGGCCAACCGGCAAAGCGACTAGGAGCAGTGGGGAGCACGATGACGACGCCTGAAAGAAATCCATTCCTGTCAATCGGCACATTGTGAAGGATCGGAACTCCTACCGAAGCGTTGGGTCGTTGAAAGTACCGATTCACGGTCGTCGAACTTTCGGCGCTCGAGCAACGATTGCGAATACTGGAACAAAAACTGCGAGGCATTGATTCGGGCTGCCATGATTCCGTGAATGCTCACTCGCCACACGCAGAGAAGCCGGCGGGAATCGAAGCTACCGAAATATCCGCAGCCACTTTAGTCCGAATATAAGCATGTTTCGGGTCGCAACGGATTTTCGTTCGATGTGTCAGTGACCCTAGTGGGCACGACTAGAAACGAGTCGGGCAAAGTCATTTTTTGCTCGGGATCGGCTGACGTGCTATGTTTTCGCTGGCTCCGCCCCTTAGCCGGTCGCCTTGAACCAGCCATTCCGTGAAGTTCGTCATCGGACCAGCCAGACTCAGAGAATTCTAATTCCGTTTTTTATCAAGTCGGCACTGCTTTGGAGGCAATTGCAATGCTCAAACGTCCATTTACGGTGCGGCGGAACCACAATTTGAGGCGGTCAAACTCGTGCCGTCCGCGAATCGAATGGATGGAGCCGAGGACGCTGCTCACCGCGACGCTCTCGGTCACCAGTGCCGGCGCGGTGTCGTTGCTCTCCCAGACCTTGGGGAGCACGGTCGGCGTTTCGTTCAACGCCGGCTCCGACACTTACACATTTGACGATACTGAAGGTGTGAATCCGCTCACCGTGGACCCTGCATTTACCTACACACAGGTCACCGGCACCGAGGCGACACTCACACCAGTCAATATGACAACTCAGAACTTCACGTCGCTTTCCTTCGACCAGAACGTCGAGAATATCAACTATTCGGTCACCTCACTCGGCACGACCGCAGCATTTGTTGATACCTCACTCCCCCATCCCACCGGCACTCCGCTGTCGGACACCTTCGACTTTGGCACGACGGGGCTCGCTCAGTCCTTGGTCACCGCGGACGTCTCGATCGCACTCCAGACCGAGTCCGCGGCGATTACGGTCGATGACTCGCAAGATACCAGTGCGCAAGTCATCAACGTCAGTTCCACCCAGGTCGACTTCAACAGCACACCCGCGTTTAGTTACGGTTCGACTCCGAATGTCGCCAGCCTGATGGTTCTGGATGGGTCAGGTGGCAACACGTTCAACGTGAACAGCACGACTGCGACCACTGCGACGACGCTGGATACGGGCACCGGTTCGGACACGGTCAACGTCACCGGCGATGGCGTCGCGGACGGCACGACGTTGATGCTCAATGGCAGTGCTGGCACGGCCACGCTGAACTACGGCACGGGCGGCGTGGCGCCAACGGTCAGTTCTCCGTCCACCGGCGTGGTGCTTATCAGTCTGACCGGCTTTGGCAGCGTTCAGGCAACTGACTTCGCGACGATCAACCAGTCGCCGGCAATTACCAGCGCAGACAGTACAACATTCACGACGGGCACCGCGGGCACGTTTACGGTCACCACCGCCGGGTCACCGAACTCGGCGCTGACCGAGACCGGGGCGTTGCCCTTAGGCGTTACCTTCGTGGACAACGGTGGCGGCACGGCCACCCTCGCCGGCACTCCCGTGGCGGGCCTCGGCGGCACCTACGCGCTGACGATCACCGCCGCCAACGGCGTGACCCCCGACGCCACCCAGAACTTTACGCTCACCGTCGACGAGGCCCCGGCGATTACCAGCGCGGACGCCACTGACGTTCACGGCAGGCATCGCGGGCACGTTCACCGTGACCACCACCGGGTTCCCGACTCCGGCGCTGACCGAGACCGGGGCGCTGCCCACGGGCGTCACTTTCCTGGATAACGGCGACGGCACCGCGACTCTCGCCGGCACTCCCGCCGCGGGCAGCGGCGGCACCTACGCGCTGACGATCACCGCTACCAACGGCGTGACCCCCGACGCCACCCAGAGCTTCACGCTCACCGTCGATCAGGCACCGGCGATCACCAGCGCGGACTCCCAGTCATTCGCCATCGGCCAGGCCAATACGTTCACGGTGACGACCTCAGGGTTCCCGACCTCGGCTCTGAGCGAGACCGGGGCGCTGCCCACGGGCGTCACCTTCGTGGACAACGGTGACGGCACCGCCACCCTCGCCGGCACTCCCGCCGTAGGGACCGACGGCACCTACCCGCTGACGATCACCGCCACCAACGGCGTGACCCCCGACGCCACCCAGAACTTCACACTCACCGTGGCCCCCGCCCAGCGCCGGCGATCACCAGCGCGGACAACACCACGTTAACGACCGGCACCACCGGCACGTTCACCGTGACCACCACCGGGGTTCCGACCTCGGCACTGAGCGAGACCGGGGCGCTGCCCACGGGCGTCACCTTCGTGGACGACGGCGATGGCACGGCGACTCTCGCCGGCACTCCCGCGGCGGGCACCGGCGGCACCTACGCGCTGACGATCACCGCAACCAACGGTGTGACCCCCGACGCCACCCAGAGCTTCACGCTCACCGTCGATCAGGCACCGGCGATCACCAGCGCGGACGCCACCACGTTCACCACGGGCACCGCTGGGCACGTTCACCGTGACCACCACCGGGTTCCCGACCTCGGCTCTGAGCGAGACCGGAGCGCTGCCCACAGGCGTCACCTTCGTGGACAACGGTGACGGCACCGCCACCCTCGCCGGCACTCCCGCCGCGGGCCTCGGCGGCACCTACGCGCTGACAATCACCGCGACCAACGGCGTGAGCCCTGACGCCACCCAGAGCTTCACGCTCACCGTCGACCAGGCGCCGGCGATCACCAGCGCGGACGCCACCACGTTCACGACAGGCACCGCGGGCACGTTCACGGTGACCACCACCGGGTTCCCGACCTCGGCTCTGAGCGAGACCGGGGCGCTGCCCACGGGCGTCACCTTCCTGGACAACGGCGACGGCACCGCTACTCTCGCCGGCACTCCCGCGGCGGGCACCGGCGGCACCTACGCGCTGACGATTACCGCCACCAACGGTGTGACCCCCGACGCCACCCAGAGCTTCACGCTCACTGTCGATCAGGCACCGGCGATCACCAGCGCGGACTCCCAGTCATTCGCCATCGGCCAGGCCAATACGTTCACGGTGACGACCTCAGGGTTCCCGACCTCGGCTCTGAGCGAGACCGGCGCGCTGCCCACCGGCGTCACCTTCGTGGACAACGGCGACGGCACCGCCACCCTCGCAGGCACACCCGCCGTAGGGACCGACGGCACCTACCCGCTGACGATCACCGCCACCAACGGCGTGACCCCCGACGGCACCCAGACCTTCACACTCACCGTGGCCCCTGCCCGGCGCCGGCGATCACCAGCGCGGCCACCACCACGTTCACCACGGGCACCGCGGGCACGTTCACGGTGACCACCACCGGGGTACCGACCTCGGCACTGACCGAGACCGGGGCGCTGCCCACGGGCGTCACCTTCGTGGACGACGGCGATGGCACGGCCACTCTCGCCGGCACTCCCGCGGCGGGCACCGGCGGCACCTACGCGCTGACGATTACCGCCGCCAACGGCGTGACCCCTGACGCCACCCAGAGCTTCACGCTCACCGTCGACCAGGCCCCGGCGATCACCAGCGCGGACGCCCAGTCATTCGCCATCGGCCAGGCCAACACGTTCACGGTGACGACCACCGGGTTCCCGACCTCGGCTCTGAGCGAGACCGGGGCGCTGCCCACGGGCGTTACCTTCGTGGACAACGGTGACGGCACCGCCACCCTCGCCGGCACTCCCGCCGCAGGGACCGACGGCACCTACCCGCTGACGATCACCGCCGCCAACGGCGTGACCCCCGACGCCACCCAGAGCTTCACACTCACCGTGGCCGCCGCCCAGGCGCCGGCGATCACCAGCGCGGCCACCACGACGTTCACCACGGGCACCGCGGGCACGTTCACCGTGACCACCACCGGGGTACCGACCTCGGCACTGAGCGAGACCGGGGCACTGCCCACGGGCGTCACCTTCGTGGACAACGGTGACGGCACGGCCACCCTCGCCGGCACTCCCGCGGCGGGCACCGGCGGCACCTACGCGCTGACGATCACCGCCGCCAACGGCGTGAGCCCTGACGCCACCCAGAGCTTCACGCTCACCGTCGACCAGGCACCGGCGATCACCAGCGCGGACGCCACCACGTTCACCACAGGCACCGCTGGCACGTTCACGGTGACCACCACCGGGTTCCCGACCTCGGCACTGACCGAGACCGGGGCGCTGCCCACGGGCGTCACCTTCGTGGACAACGGCGACGGCACCGCCACCCTCGCCGGCACTCCCGCCGCGGGCACCGGCGGCACCTACGCGCTGACGATCACCGCCGCCAACGGCGTGACGCCCGACGCCACCCAGAGCTTCACGCTCACCGTCGACCAGGCCCCGGCGATCACCAGCGCGGACGCCACCACGTTCACGACAGGCACCGCCGGGCACGTTCACGGTGACCACCACCGGGTTCCCGACCTCGGCACTGAGCGAGACCGGGGCGCTGCCCACGGGCGTCACCTTCGTGGACAACGGCGACGGCACCGCCACTCTCGCCGGCACTCCCGCGGCGGGCACCGGCGGCACCTACGCGCTGACGATCACCGCCACCAACGGCGTGACCCCCGACGCCACCCAGAGCTTCACGCTCACCGTCGACCAGGCCCCGGCGATCACCAGCGCGGACGCCCAGTCGTTCGCCATCGGCCAGGCCAATACGTTCACGGTGACGACCACAGGGTTCCCGACCTCGGCTCTGACCGAGACCGGGGCGCTGCCCACGGGCGTCACCTTCGTGGACAACGGTGACGGCACCGCCACCCTCGCCGGCACACCCGCCGCAGGGACCGACGGCACCTACCCGCTGACGATCACCGCCGGCAACGGCGTGACCCCCGACGCCACCCAGAGCTTCACACTCACCGTGGCCCCCGCCGCGGCGCCGGCGATCACCAGCGCGGCCACCACCACGTTCACGACGGGCACCGCGGGCACGTTCACGGTGACCACCACCGGGGTCCCGACCTCGGCACTGACCGAGACCGGGGCGCTGCCCACGGGCGTCACCTTCGTGGACAACGGCGACGGCACGGCCACCCTCGCCGGCACTCCCGCGGCGGGCACCGGCGGCACCTACGCGCTGACGATCACCGCCGCCAACGGCGTGACCCCCGACGCCACCCAGAGCTTCACGCTCACCGTCGACCAGGCCCCGGCGATCACCAGCGCGGACGCCACGACGTTCACGACAGGCACCGCGGGCACGTTCACGGTGACCACCACCGGGTTCCCGACCTCGGCTCTGACCGAGACCGGAGCGCTGCCCACGGGCGTCACCTTCGTGGACAACGGCGACGGCACCGCCACCCTCGCCGGCACTCCCGCGGCGGGCACCGGCGGCACCTACGCGCTGACGATCACCGCCGCCAACGGCGTGACCCCCGACGCCACCCAGACCTTCACGCTCACCGTCGACCAGGCCCCGGCGATCACCAGCGCGGACGCCACGACGTTCACGACAGGCACCGCGGGCACGTTCACGGTGACCACCACCGGGTTCCCGACCTCGGCATTGACCGAGACCGGGACGCTGCCCACGGGCGTGACCTTCGTGGACAACGGCGACGGCACGGCCACTCTCGCCGGCACTCCCGCGGCGGGCACCGGCGGCACCTACGCGCTGACGATTACCGCCACCAACGGCGTGACGCCCGACGGCACCCAGAGCTTCACGCTCACGGTTGACCAGGCGCCGGCGATCACCAGCGCGGACGACGCGACGTTCGCCGTCGGGCATGGCCAACACGTTCACGGTGACGACCACCGGGTTCCCGACCTCGGCCTTGAGCGAGACCGGGGCGCTGCCCACAGGCGTGACCTTCGTGGACAACGGCGACGGCACCGCCACCCTCGCCGGCACGCCCGCCGCAGGGACCGACGGCACCTACCCGCTGACGATCACCGCCGCCAACGGCGTGAGCCCCGACGCCACCCAGAGCTTCACACTCACCGTGCCGCCGTCAGGCGCCGGCGATCACCAGCGCGGCCAGCACCACCTTCACGACGGGCACCGCGGGCACGTTCACCGTGACCACCACCGGGGTTCCGACCTCGGCACTGAGCGAGACCGGGGCGCTGCCCACGGGCGTCACCTTCGTGGACAACGGCGATGGCACGGCGACTCTCGCCGGCACACCCGCCGCGGGCACCGGCGGCACCTACGCGCTGACGATCACCGCCACCAACGGCGTGACCCCCGACGCCACCCAGAGCTTCACGCTCACCGTCGACCAGGCCCCGGCGATCACCAGCGCGGACGCCCAGCATTCGCCATCGGCCAGGCCAGTACGTTCACGGTGACGACCACCGGGTTCCCGACTTCGGCTCTGAGCGAGACCGGGGCGCTGCCCACGGGCGTGACCTTCGTCGACAACGGTAACGGCACCGCCACCCTCGCAGGCACACCCGCCGCAGGGACGGACGGCACCTACGCGCTGACGATCACCGCCGCCAACGGCGTGACCCCCGACGCCACCCAGAGCTTCACTCTCACCGTGGCCCCCGCCGCGGCGCCGGCGATCACCAGCGCGGACACCACCACGTTCACCACGGGCACCGCGGGCACGTTCACCGTGACCACCACCGGGGTCCCGACCTCGGCACTGACCGAGACCGGGGCGCTGCCCACGGGCGTGACCTTCGTGGACAACGGCGACGGCACGGCCACTCTCGCCGGCACTCCCGCGGCGGGCAGCGGCGGCACCTACGCGCTGACGATCACCGCCGCCAACGGCGTGACCCCCAACGCCACACAGAGCTTCACGCTCACCGTCGACCAGGCCCCGGCGATCACCAGCGCGGACAACACGACGTTCACCGACGGGCACCGCCGGCACGTTCACGGTGACCGACCACCGGGTTCCCGACCTCGGCATTGACCGAGACCGGGGCGCTGCCCACGGGCGTGACCTTCGTGGACAACGGCAACGGCACCGCCACTCTCGCCGGCACTCCCGCGGCGGGCACCGGCGGCACCTACGCGCTGACGATCACCGCCGCCAACGGCGTGACCCCCGACGCCACCCAGAGCTTCACGCTCACCGTCGACCAGGCCCCGGCGATCACCAGCGCGGACGCCCAGTCATTCGCCATCGGCCAGGCCAATACGTTCACGGTGACGACCACCGGGTTCCCGACCTCGCCCTGAGCGAGACCGGGGCGCTGCCCTCGGGCGTGACCTTCGTGGACAACGGTAACGGCACCGCCACCCTCGCCGGCACACCCGCCGCAGGGACCGACGGCACCTACCCGCTGACGATCACCGCCACCAACGGCGTG
Source organism: uncultured Planctomycetota bacterium (assembly GCA_963779785.1). Classification (GTDB taxonomy): domain Bacteria; phylum Planctomycetota; class Planctomycetia; order Isosphaerales; family Isosphaeraceae; genus CAVRFS01. Next base: position 48,439 of record CAWAAW010000029.1, on the reverse strand, counting down.
ACCCCCGACGCCACCCAGAGCTTCACACTCACCGTGGCCGCCGCCGCGGCGCCGGCGATCACCAGCGCGGCCACCACGACGTTCACCACGGGCACCGCAGGCACGTTCACCGTGACCACCACCGGGGTTCCGACCTCGGCACTGAGCGAGACCGGGGCGCTGCCCTCAGGCGTCACCTTCGTGGACAACGGCGATGGCACGGCCACCCTCGCCGGCACGCCCGCGGCGGGCACCGGCGGCACCTACGCGCTGACGATCACCGCCGCCAACGGCGTGACCCCCAACGCCACCCAGAGCTTCACGCTCACCGTCGACCAGGCCCCGGCGATCACCAGCGCGGACGCCACGACGTTCACGACGGGCACCGCCGGCACGTTCACAGTGACGACCACCGGGGTCCCGACCTCGGCGCTGAGCGAGACTGGGGCGCTGCCCACGGGCGTGACCTTCGTGGACAACGGCAACGGCACGGCCACTCTCGCCGGCACTCCCGCGGCGGGCACCGGCGGCACCTACGCCTTGACGATCACCGCCGCCAACGGCGTGACCCCCGACGCCACCCAGAGCTTCACGCTCACCGTCGACCAGGCCCCGGCGATCACCAGCGCCGATAGCGCGACGTTCATCGTCGGCCAGGCCAATACGTTCACCGTGACAACCACCGGGTTCCCGACTCCGGCGCTGAGCGAGACCGGGACGCTGCCCACGGGCGTCACCTTCGTGGACAACGGCAACGGCACGGCCACGCTCGCCGGCACACCCCCGACGGGTACCGTCGGCGCCTACGCGATAACCATCACCGCCACCAACGGTGTGGACCCCACCCAGAGCTTCACGCTAAACGTGGTCTTGGCCTCCGCGGCGCCGACCGTCGTGAGCCTGAGCCCAACCAGTGGTCCAGCAGCCGGCGGCACTTCGGTGACGATCACCGGCACCGACTTCACCGACGTCACCGCGGTCGACTTCGGGACGACCGCAGCAACAAGTTTCACCGTCGTCAACGCGACGACGATCACGGCCGTCAGTCCGTCGGGCACTGGCGTCGTGAACGTGACCGTGACGACCCCGAGCGGCACGTCAGCCGTCTCCTCCGCTGATCAGTTCACTTACACGGTGGTCGTCGCTCCGCCGACCGTCGTGCAGTTGGTACGCTTCGGCTTCCATACTCAGCCAACGTCGCTGGTCCTGACCTTCAGCTCAGCGCTCGACGCGACGACGGCGCAGAACGTGAACAACTACGAAATTGCATTATTGGGCCCGCACGGTAAGGTCGGGAAGCGCGTCCACATCCGGGCCGCTGTTTACGACCCGACCACATTCACTGTGACGATTGACCCGGCCCAGAGGCTGGATCTCCACGTACTGTATCGTCTCACGGTGAACGGCATGACGCCAAGCGGCCTGACAGGAGCGACAGGCGTACCACTCGCTGGCGAAGGTGGGGTGTCCGGCACCAACTATGTCGCGGTAGTCTCTGGGAAGATCTTGGCAGGTCCCGCTCCCGACCCGCGGGGCGCGGTCCGGCACGCGACGATCGCTCGCCATCCGCTCATCGAGAAGGCCCACTCAGCGGCGGCGGTCGATCATCTGCTGGCTTCTGGGAAGTTGAGCGTTAGGGAGATGGCGGCCCTTCGCCACAGCGAACATCGCCATCCGCGGAGTTGAATTGGTCCCGAACTCCGCAAGAGTGGGTGAATAAGCAGTCTCGGGGTCGCGGAACGGGCAGCCCGCATGGGCGCCCGCTACCGCGACCCTTTTTTACGGCTCCGCCCAGTTCTACCTCAGGGTGATAACTCTCAAATCCTGCCGAACTGCTTCTCGAGGTCGGCCTTGGTGAAGACCAGCGCAGTCGGACGGCCATGAGGGCAGTGGTGCGAGTCGGCCACGAGGTGCCGGCGCTCGAGCAGTGCGGCGATCTCGGCCGGTGACAGTGGTTGACCGGCCTTGATGGCCGCTTTGCAGGCGACCATGTGCAAAAGATCGGCCAGCAAGCCGTCGCGGGTAGGCGGCAAGGGCTGGGTCCGAAGGTGCTCGGCCAGGTCGCGGACCAACCGCTCCGGAACGACATGCGGGAGCATCGCGGGAATGCTTCGCACCAAGACGGTATCGCCGCCGAATGGCTCAACGTCCAATCCAAGTTGGCCGAGCAACTCACGCTGCTCGAGCAGCAGGGCCGCTTCGGCTGAGGTCAGGTCCACCGGCTCAGGAACCAGGAGTCGCTGGGATTCGACCTGCCCGCGCGCGACCCGGCCGCGCAGCTCCTCGTACAAGATCCGTTCATGAAGCGCGTGCTGGTCGATCACAATCATCCCGTCGCCGGTCGCGGCGATCAGGTAGCTGTCGTGGACCTGGATCGCATTGAGCGCCGGCTCGAACGCCTGCGGCGGTGGCGATGGTAGCCAGGGCGCGTCACCGCTTTGGATCGCCGTTGGTTCCTCGGTTTCGAGCGGGCTGGTCGAGGCGCCGGGCGACTCGCTGTTCAGATCGCGGGAATCCACCGGTACCGCGGTTCGATTTGGAGTTGAGATCGCCGTCTCGGCAGGCGTGGCGTTCGCGGAGAACTCGTCGAACGATCCGCCCGGTCCGACGGCGAACCCCAGGGGCAGCGATTGGGCCCAAGGCGGCGGCGATTGGCGGCCGATCGAGTCAGGGATTCGCGGCTTTTCTCCACTCGCTTCGAACCAGCCCGCAACCGTTTGACGGTCGTTGGGACCGCCGGCCAGGTCGAACCGCCCCAGGCTGGGGCCAGGACCGGCGCCGATACCGAATCCTTTGCTGGGCTGCGGCGGCAATTCGGCGCGGGTTGCCGCGGCGGTTGCGGGCGAAGGTGCTTCTCCCGGCGGGTGCAGCCGAGCGTGCAGGTCGCTTTTCAAGAACGTCTGCCGCAGCGTGGAAAGTAAGTGGCTGTAGACGCGCTGAGAGTCGCGAAACCGGACCTCGATCTTGGTCGGATGGACATTGACATCGACCTCCTCCGGGGGGATCTCCAAGTGGAGGAACGCCACGGGCATCCGGCCGACCATCAACAGCCCGCGATAGGCCTCATTCAGGGCGTGGCTGAGCGACCGATCGCGGACGTAGCGGCCCCCCAGGAACAGAAACTGTCCCTTGGGCGTCGAGCGGCTTTGCGACGGGTGGGCGACATAACCCCACAAATGCATCCCCTCGAGTCGGCCCTCGACCCATAGCAGAGAGTCCGCCAGCTCCTGCCCGAGGAAGACCGCGATCCGCTCGCGAGTGCCCGCGACAGGCGGCAGGTCGTGGACGACCTTGGTCCCCGAGCGGAAGGTCAAGTGGATTTTCGGGTATGCCAGGGCGATCCGCGAAAACATCTCGACGACATGGCCGGACTCCGTCATGTCGGACTTCAGAAACGAGCGGCGCACCGGTACGTTGTAAAAGAGGTTCCGGACCTCGATCACGGTGCCCGAGGTGCAGCCGCATTTCTTGATCGGGCCGAAGACGCCTCCCTCGATGCTCAGCTCCGAACCCTCGGCCGCGCCGACCTGGCGGGTCTGGCAACGAATCTTGGCGATCTGGGCGATCGCCGCCAGCGCCTCGCCGCGAAAGCCGAGCGTCTGGATCCGATGGAGATCATCGGCTTCTGTGAGCTTACTGGTCGCGTGCGGTTGAAAGGCCAGGGGCAGGTCGTCGGGAGCGATTCCGGCGCCATTGTCGGAAACCCGGACCAAATCCTTGCCGCCTCGCTCAACCGTCAGGTCGATGCGCGTGGCCTGAGCGTCGATCGCGTTTTCCAGCAGTTCCTTGACCACGCTCGCCGGCCGCTCGACAACCTCGCCCGCGGCGATCTGATTGACGACGTTCGCCGGCAACTGGTGGATGATTCCCATCGCGAGCATCTCCCGGGTTCGTCACACAGGTATTATACAGCCTGATCTTCCGTTCATAAAGATTGGCGTGACAGCCGGCGCTTTTTGACGGGCATGCCCGCTGGCGCGGGAAGTCTTCAGAAATGGCGATGAGTTTCTGGCAATCTGGTGTCTCTAATCGTAGAGGAGGACCGCTCATGCCGGACGAAAAACCGAACGCTGCTGGACTCGACCTGGAACAGCACCGGGATTACCTGCGGATCCTGGCCCGGCTTCAGCTCAGTCCGGCGTTGCGTGGGAAGCTCGATCCGTCTGACGTGGTTCAGCTTACGCTCCTGAAGGCGTACGAGGCCCTCGGGCAGTTCCGCGGGCGGACGGCCGCGGAGCTGGCTGCCTGGCTTCGGCAGATCCTGGCGCGCACACTCGCCAACGCCGTCCGCGACCACGGCCGAGGGCGTCGCGATGTGGCGCTAGAGCGATCGCTCGAGCGGTCGCTGGAGGAATCCTCGGCGAGGCTCGGCGCGTGGCTCGTCGCCGAGCAATCGTCACCCAGCCAGCGGGCCGAGCGAGACGAGCAGGCCCTACTCCTGGTTCGGGCGCTGGCCGCGCTCCCCGAGGCTCAGCGCGAGGCGCTCCTGCTGAAGCACTGCCAGGGTTGGTCCCTGGCGGAAATCGGCCGGCAGCTCGATAGGAGCCCGGTCGCCGTCGCCTCCTTGCTCCAGCGCGGGCTCAAGCAGCTCCGCGAGATCCTCCGTGCTTCGGAGTAACCAATGATGACCGCCAAGTCCAAGAAATCGATATCTGACGACCAGCGCCTGGCCGTGGTCATCGCCGCTTATTTGCGAGCCGTCGAGGAAGGCCAGTCGCCCGACCGCGACGAGCTCCTTTTCCGTAATCCCGAGCTGGCCACGGAGCTGAGCGAGTTCTTCGCCGACCAGGACCAGTTCGACCGTCTGATGTCCCCATTACGGGGTTCCGAGCCGACGACACCGTTCCCCGCGTCACCGACGGCCCTGGGTGTAGGGGCGGAGGGCTACGCCGGCCATCGCTTCGGCGATTACGAGCTGATCGCCGAGATCGCCCGAGGCGGCATGGGCGTGGTATTCAAGGCCCGCAGCGTCCGAGTCGACCGCACCGTGGCCCTCAAGATGATCCTGGCGGGGCATCTGGCGACTTCGGCCGACGTTCAACGTTTCCGCGCCGAGGCCCAAAGCGTGGCCCAGCTCGATCATCCCAACATTGTGCCGCTCTACGAGGTAGGTGACTACGAGGGCCAGCAGTATTTCGCCATGAAATTGATCGACGGAGGCAGTCTGGCCGATGACGTGTCGCGGTTCGTCGCCGTGCCGAAGGCCGCGGCCGAGCTGTTGAGAACGGTCGCCCGCGCCGTGCATTACGCCCACCAGCGCGGCATCCTGCACCGCGACTTGAAGCCGGCCAACATCCTGATCGATCGATCAGGCCAACCCCACGTCACCGACTTCGGTCTGGCCAAGCGGCTGGCGGGCGAAGGAGGATTTCCGTCGTCGAGCGCCATCGTTGGCACTCCCAGCTACATGGCACCGGAGTATGCGTCGGGCTGCAAGGTGCTGAGCACGGCGATCGACGTCTACAGCCTGGGGGCAATCCTGTACGAGCTGCTCACCGGGCGGTCGCCGTTCCGCGCCGACACGCCGTTCGACACCTTGCTTCAGGTCGTCCAAAAGGAGCCGGAGCGACCGAGTACCATCAATGGTCGCGTCGACCGCGACCTGGAGACGATTTGCCTCAAATGCCTGGCGAAGGAACCAGAACGGCGTTATGGCTCGGCCGAAGCGCTGGCCGATGACCTTGAGCGCTGGCTAGCGGGCGAGCCGATCCGAGCGCGGCGCACCGGTACGATTGAGCGATTCGTGAAATGGGCCCGCCGAAGGAAGTCGGCCGCGGCGCTTGTGGCCATCAGCGCCCTGGCGGTCGTAGCGGTCGTGGTCACGATCGGAGTCAAGAACATCGAGGTCACACAGCGGACGAAGGAGACGGAACTCGCCCTCGAAAAGTACAAAACCGCCCTACGCGACCAGCAGCTCGCTCTGAAGGTTGCTCAGCAGACGTCGTACGATCAGACGATCGCCTTGGCCGCGCCCGAGGTAATGGCCAACAACGTCCGTCGCGCCGACAAGCTCCTCGACACCTGCCCAGCGGAGCTGCGCCATTGGGAGTGGAGTGCCCTCAAACGGCTTTGCCACGGAGAGACCTTCTCGATGGCCGCCCTCGCGGAGCCGGCCTCCGCGGCCTTCAGCTCCGACGGCCGCATGGTGGCGGCGGCTGGCGGCGAACTCGGCGAGCCGGGGTTCGTCACGATCTGGGACGCGGACACTGGCCGGGAAGTCCGCTCGTTCCGCGGACACGACGATGCCATCACCGGCCTGGCGTTCAGCCCCTCGGGAGATCGCCTGGCCACGTCCAGCCGCGACAGTACGGTCCGGCTCTGGGAGACGGCGACTGGCCGGCAGGCCCTCATTTTCCGAGGCCACATGCGCGGCGTGTCCTGCCTCGCGTTCAGCCCGGATGGGCGATGGATCGCCTCGGGCGGAGCGGACCGAACGGTCAAACTCTGGAATGCCTCCTCGGGGTCCGAGCTAAGGTCGTTCGCCGGTCACTCCGGAGCCGTCTGGGGGCTCGCGTTCAGCCCTGACGGCCGCCTACTCTCCTCGGCCGGCGACGATCAGACCGTCAAGCTCTGGGATGCGGAGAAGGGCGATGAGATCCGAACACTCCGCGGGCATGCGGGGCTGGTCCACGCAGTGGCCTTCAGCCCCGACGGCCGGCTTGTTGCCTCGGCAGGCTACGATGGCACGGCGAGAATCTGGAACGCGGCGGATGGCCGCGAGCTGGTCGTCTTCCGCGGCCACTCCCGATTCGTCACCGGCGTCGCCTTCAGCCCGGACGGACGTTATGTCGCCTCGGCCAGCGCGGACCGGACCGTCAAGCTCTGGGAGGCCGGTTCGGGTGAGACCGTCCTCACGCTCCGAGGCCACGGCGCAGCCGTCTGGGGCGTCGCCTTCCGACCCAACGGCTTGCGGATCGCCTCCGTAAGCGAGGATCGAACGGTCAAGCTCTGGGACGCGCCAGCCCTGGCGATCACCGCGGTCCTTCGCGCCGACTCGGAGCCGATCCGCCAAGCCGCTCTGAGCATCGACACCCGAAGGCTTGCCGTTCTTCGCGGCCAGTTCACCTTGGAAGTCTGGGACCTGCCCGGGGCGCGTTGGATCTGTGCGATCTCCGCGGGAGAGGACCGCGTGGAACGATTTGCGCTGAGCGCCGACGGCGAACTGATCGCCGCCGTGTGCGATCAGTACCGAGGCGAGACTCTGCGCGTCTGGTCTGCTGACGGCGGCACAGAGAAGTGGTCGCTCAAGCCGACCGCAACACCGACTTCCGGCTTGTCCTTCAGCGCCGACGGCCGCCGGCTGGCCATCACCAGCTCCGTCGGGCGAGTCTTGATCTGGGACATGTTGAGCGGAAAAGAGGTGACGTTGCGAGAGGGCGAGACGACGAAGGCTACAGGCGAATTCACCGTACACCAATCCGCCCTATTCAACTCCGCCGGAACGCGCCTGATGCTGGCCGGCACCGGCTCGCCGGAGCCCGCCGTGCAAGCCTTGACGTGCGTCGACGCGGCCACGGGAAGCGATCTCTTCGCCGTCCAGGGGCGCGACCGTCCCCGTGACGTTTAGCATCGACAGCCGCCGATTCGCGGCCGCCGATCTCGGATCCAACTCCGCGGACGGCCGAATCTTCGACGCAACCGACGGCCGTGAGCTCGCCCGTCTCCGAGGACATACCGGCCCGATCGTCGCGCTGGCGTTCACCCCCGACGGCGGGCGAATCGCCTCAACGAGTCGCGACGGTACAGTCAAGGTCTGGGACGCGGCCACCGGGCGTGAGCTTTTGACGATCGCTGAGACCGACCGGCCGGCCGAGCATCTCCGATTCAGCGCCGATGGTTCACGACTCATCGTGGTCGACGACGAGGGCAGGGTCCGAATCTGGGAAAGCCGCCCGTCGCCGTGATGATACCGCTCAAAGTTTCACCCGTTGTTCGAAGTCTGACTGACCCCTCAACACTCGGAGCCATAACTCATGCGCATTGAGACAATTTCTGAGACTGGCCGCGCTGGTCGCGTTGGCGACGCCGTTCCCGCCGCGCCCCGCGACAGCCGAGGACCGTGTGCAGGATCAAGATCGAACGCTGACCGTGACCGGGCGCCTCCTCGATGCCGACGGCAAGCCAGTCGTCGACGGGCAGGTCGTCCTGGTGGCGGAGTTGTGGTGCCGGACCGAGCGTCCGCTCGGGATTTACGTTCACAACGGCCTTCCGATCACCTTCGGGGTGACGGGACCCTTTCAGACCGACAGCGAAGGACGCTTCCGCGCGACGGCCGCCGCAGGCCCCTCGCAACCTGCATGGGAGGTCTTCGCGCACGCGACGGCCAAGGGCCACGGTCACGTCACGGTCAAGCTCGACAAGTGGGCGCTCGCTCAGGATATCACGATCAAGCTCGATCGTGAGCATGTGATCCGGGGCCGATTGATTGACACCCAGGGCCAGCCTGCCGCCGGGGTCACCGTCCAGCCCATCATGGTGACGAGCATGGGGACAACTCGAGAGACCCTTATCCCGAATGAGCCAGTGCCGCCCTACGCGTCCCCCCTGCTCCCCGCGATAACCACCGACGACAAGGGGCGATTCCTCATTCCGGGCTTGAGTAAAGAGAGAGTATGGATCGAATTCACACACCCGCGATTTGCCACTCAGCGGGTGCAGCCTCAGCCGCGCCTGCGTGCAGATACGAAGGACACGCCGTTTTCCCTGGTGGCAGCGAGGATCCTCGAGGGGCGTGTGACCTGCGCCGATAACGGCCAGCCCGCGGCGGGTGCGCAGGTGGTCGCCCTCACGGGTTTCGACAACGTCGTGCAATGCCGGACCGGCAAAGACGGACGGTACTCCCTGAATCCCTTTCCTGGCGACTCGTTCACGCTCAAGGTCTTTCCGCCCGACGGCCAGCCCTACCTGGTCGAAAAGAAAGGACTGACGTTCTCCCAGTCCGCGCGCCTCGAGGCGGACGTAGCCCTGAAGCGGGGAATCCTGGTGCGCGGCCGCGTGAGTGAGTCTCCCTCGGGTAAGCCCGTGGCCGGTGCACTGGTCTTGTACCGGCCACGCGCCGCGAACAACCCCCATCAAAAGCCAGGCGTCACCTATTACTTTGAGTGGTACCGCGACGCCCTGACCTCCGCCGTCAGCTCTGCCGACGGCACTTTCCGGATCGCCGTACCCCCCGGACCCGGTCACCTGCTCATCCTCGGACCCACGCTGGATTATGTCTCCATCGAAACATCCGAGGGCGAGCTCGAATTTGGCCGGCCGAGCCGAATTCGCAACTATCCCAACGGCTTGATTGCCCTCAACCTGAACCCGGGCTCGGATCCCCACGATGTGGCCGTGACCCTGCGCCGGGGCGTCACGCTCCGTGCGAAGGTTCAAGCGCCGGACGGCAAGCCGGTCGACAAATTCACCATAGTTAGCCGATCCTATCTCCCCGCAAGCTTCTGCAACTGGCAAGCATTCTGGAATTATCTGGAGGCGCGCGGTAGCGAGGTCGTGCTCCCCGGCTGCGACCCCGAGAAGGGCGGTACCGCCTGGCTCTTCGACCCGGAACACAAGCTCGGATTCACTCTGGAATTCACCGGCGCCGAGGCATCCGGACCTCCCAGAACCGTTCGACTCCAGCCCTGTGGTTCGGCGACCGTACTCGCCGTCGATAGCAAGGGCGAGCCCCTCAAGAAAGAGGCCCTCCACCTGTATGCCATGTTCGCGCCCGGGACCATCATGGCCGCCACATTCTTCGACCCCAAGGTGGATGACAATCTCGAAGGAGACTGGGGAATGTGGATCAATTACCACTACCACCACGAATGGCAGTCAGCCACTGATGATCAAGGCCGTACAACCTTTTCGGGTCTAATTCCCGGCTTGAATTATGCGATCGCGACGTTTGAAGGGTTTGACCGACGGAAGGGAGAGCCGAGGCTGGATTTCCAGGTCAAACCGGGCGAGATGCTAAAACTGCCCAACTTCGTCATCAAAAAATGACCATGCCATTGTTCAGCGCGGGTCTCCGGCCGACCGAATTGCTCCCATTAAAGGCTAATTGTTATGAATATTAATAAGACTCCCTGGCCGCCTACGAGCCCCAAACTAATGAGCCCTGGGACATCAGCAAGGTAGCCCACCTGCACCGCCGCGCCGGCTTCGGGGCGACGTTGGCCGAGCTGGAGCGCGATCTCAAGGCCGGTCCCGCCGTCAGCGTCGAGAGGCTTCTGCACGCACCGGACCCAACTCAGGAGGAGCGAAACGCCATCGACGGCTTGCACGACGGTGTCTTGAACGCCTCCGGTATGCAGGTCGAGCGGCTCAAAGCATACTGGCTTTTCCGGATCGTATTCGGCTTTGACCCGCTGACGGAGAAGATGACGCTTTTTTGGCACGGCCACTTCGCCACCAGCAACCGCAAGGTCCAAAACGTTGGCCGGATGTTGGTGCAAAACGAACTGTTCCGTCGGCACGCGCTTGGTGACTTCCGCGAGTTGGCAGTCGCGATTCTCTCGGACCCGGCAATGCTGGTCTGGCTCGACGGCGCAGGCAGCCGCAAGAAGAAACCGAACGAGAACCTCGCCCGCGAGTTCCTCGAGCTGTTCACGCTCGGCGCCGGCCACTATACCGAGGCCGACATCCGCCAGGCCGCCCGGCGCTCACCGGCTGGGTGACCGACGGCCAAGAGGGCGACTATGCCGCGCCGATCCATTTCGATCAAGCAGGTTTCGACGGCGGTATGAAGACATTTCTGGGCCGGACCGGACCGTGGAACGCAACCGACATCGTCGGACTTGCGCTGGAACAGCCCGCGGCCGCCGAGCATCTCGCCCGCGCGCTCTACCGATTCTTCGTCCGCGATGACGATGAGCCCGGACCGGATCTGCTCCGGCCGCTGGCCGACGAGATCCGCGTCAATCACTTCTCGATTCGCCCGGTTCTCGGCTTGATCCTCCGCTCACGGCACTTCTATACGGGCGAGGTGCGCCGGCGCCTCATCAAAAGCCCGATCGAGTTCAGCGCGGGTCTGGTCCGCATTTTGAAGATTCCGCGCTCCCGCGTTGACCTGGTGATGTTGGGCTCCATTTGCGACCGACAAGGCCAGAGCCTCTTCTACCCGCCGAATGTTAAGGGCTGGGACGGCGGCCGCGCCTGGATTTCAAGCTCCAACATGCTGGCCCGCGCAACTGGTCGGCCGACCTAATCTGGGGCAACTCCTCTCTGGCGATCGAGCCCTTCGACCCCGTCGCTTGGACCGGCGGCCGAGGAATCGCACCGGGTCGAATTATCGAGCGGATGGTGGACGTCCTGGTCCAGAACGACCTTGACCCGGAGGCGCGAAACCTTGCAATCGAGACGAGCCGCGACGGCCGGCCTGACAGCCTTCGAAAGGCACTCCAAATCCTGCTCCACTGCCCTGAATTCCAACTCGCTTGATCGATCGTCCCTATGTCCTCAGAAGGAGATCCCCATGAACTCGACGCGTCGCGAATTCTTCCGTTTCGGACTGGGCTCTTGCACGCTGCTAGCGTGCGGCACGAGTGTCCCCGGCTTCCTGGCCCAGTCTGCCCTGGCGGTGCCCTCTGGGGACAAGTCAACCGGACGGGTGCTGGTCGTCCTGGAACTTAACGGCGGCAACGATGGGCTCAACACCGTCGTGCCGTATGGCGACGATGCGTATCGCAAGCACCGCCCGAAACTCCAGATCGCCACGGGCTCGCTGCACAAGGTGGATGACCATATCGGCCTGCATCCGTCGCTGGGCGGTCTGTCAGAGCTATTGAACAATCGAAAGCTGGCGATTGTTCAAAGCGTGGGCTACCCGAATGCCAACCGCTCGCACTTCGAATCGATGGCGATCTGGCAGACAGCGACGCTCGAGCCCGACGCTCACACGGCGGGCTGGCTCAACCGCGGCGTTGGCCGGCGATCGGCCGTAGCCGAGGGGGACGGCTCGGCCATGCATATTGGCGACACCGAGCTGCCGCGCGCCCTGTCGGGCGACGCGTTGACCGTCCCTTCGCTGACGCATCTCGACCAGGTCATCCGCCGCCTGGGCGTCCCCGAACGGGCCGGCGCCGCCACCCAGCGCGCTGCGCTCGATCGGATCGCCGGCCTGCCGCGCGGCGCGGCGGGGTCGCACCTCCAATTCATCCAGCGGAGCCAGGTCGTTACCTTCGCGAGCAGTGCCCGCATCGAAGAAATCCTCCGCGGCGGCAAGTCGGACCGGGCAGCCGATTATCCCGACACTGGCCTTGCGCAGCGACTCAAGCTCGTCGCCCAGCTCATCAAGGCGGGGCTGTCGACATCGATCTATTACGTTCAGCTCGATGGATTCGACACTCACCAGAGCCAGCTCCCGGCGCATGCCTCGCTGCTGGAGGAGTTCAGTCAATCTCTCTCCGCATTCTTCGAAGATCTGGAGCGAGCGGGTGAGGAGAAGCGGGTGATCTTGCTCGCCTTCTCGGAGTTCGGTCGCCGGCTGACCGAGAACGCCAGCCGAGGGACCGATCACGGCACCGCCGCGCCAGTCTTCCTCGCCGGACCCGGCGTCCGTCCCGGCCTCCACGGACCCTATCCCAACCTGACCGACCTCGAAGACGGCGACCCTCGATACGCAATCGATTTCCGGCGCGTCTATTCGACCCTCCTCGACCGCTGGCTGAATTGCCCCAGCCGACTGGTCCTCGGCGAACAGTTCACGCACCTGGATGTGCTCTAACTATATTAATAACCCGAGATAGGGCCGAAAGGTCGCCGGAGCAAAGCCGGCTCCGACAGGCAAATTGCACAAGGGAGCTCCGCCTCCTGATCCAAGTTCTGATTTTCCGCGACGCCGGACTGGCGACTCAGGCGAAGCCGTATTCCTTGATCTTGCGATAGAGCGTTCGCTCGCCGATGCCGAGGATCCGGGAGGCTTCTTCGCGGTTACCGTTGGTCATCTTGAGGGTCTCCGCGATGTAATTCTTCTCGATTTCCTCAAGCGACTTGCCGACCAGGGAATCAACGCCGGTAGGGCCATCGCGTCGGACCGTCGTGGTGGCGACCTGAAGTTCTTCGGTCAAGTCATCGACATCGATCAGGCCGTCCGTGTCAATCACAACCATGCTTTCGATCGTGTTTTTCAGCTCGCGGACGTTGCCCGGCCACGAATAGGCCGTCAGCACCTTGCGCACGGCCGGCGTGATCGCCTTGATCGTTTTCCCGTGCGAGACGGTGAACTCCTTGAGAAAATGGTCGATCAGGAGCGGGATGTCTTCTCGACGCTCGCGCAACGGGGGAATCTTGACGCTGACGACCTTAAGCCGGTGATACAGATCCTGGCGAAACTGACCCTCGGCGATTGCGTCGGCCAGGTCGCGATGGGTCGCCGATATCAAGCGGACGTTGACCTTGGTAGGCTCGTTGGTGCCGACTCGGACGATTTCGCCCGCCTCCAGCACGCGAAGCAGCTTGACCTGGATCGCGATGGGCATGTCGCCGATCTCATCGAGGAACAATGTGCCGCCGTTGGCGTACTGGAATCGGCCGACGCGATCCCGGTCAGCGCCCGTGAACGCCCCCTTGACGTGTCCGAAGAGCTCGCTTTCCAGTACGTTTTCGCTGAGCTCGGCGCAGTTGAGCGGCACGAACGGCTTGTTCTTCCGAGGACTGTTAATGTGCAGAGCCTTGGCGGCCAGCTCCTTGCCGGTGCCGCTCTCGCCGGTGAGCAAGACCGAAGCGGACGTCGGCGCGATCTGGCGGAGCTTGGCCACGACCGCGTGCATGGCCGGCGAGTTGCCGATCACTCCTTCAAAGCCAAATTTCTCGTTGAGCTGCTTTTGCAGCTCGATGTTGGAGCGCTGCAAGCGCCGCGAGTGCGACGCCTTGTCAGCAACGGTTCGAAGCTCGTTGATGTCCAGTGGCTTGGTCAGGTAGGTCGAGGCACCCGCCTGCATTGCGGTGACGGCGGTCTTGATCGTGCTATGGCCGGTGAGGATCACGACCTCGGCGTCCGGCAGCTCGCGCTTGGCCTTGGCCAGGACCTCGAGGCCGCCGATCCCCTCCATGATGAGGTCAGTGATGATGATGTCGAAGGTTTGTTCTTCGATGAGCCTGAGTCCCTCGCTACCGCTGGTGGCCAGGACGCATTCGTAGCCCACGCGCTCGAGGCTCTCGGCCACCGCCGCGGCATGCGGCTCGTCGTCGTCAACCACAAGGACGCGGATCTGCTGGTCCATCGGACCTTGCTCGCGCTCGTTTGATGGATTGAAGGAAGGAATCTCAGCCTGGGTTGAACGATGGTGGAGGGGAAACACCGTCCGGAGCGGGAGCGTGCTGAACTTGGAGACATCCGTCGCACACCGGCAGCCGGATGGTGAACTGGGATCCCTTGCCCGGGTCGCTCCTCACGTGGATCGTGCCGCCGTGAGATTCGACGATCTTGCGGGTGGTCGGCAGGCCAAGGCCGCTCCCTGCCGGGCGAGTCGAGAAGAAGGCGTCGAAGATCCGGGCACGGACCTCGTCGGTCATCCCCTGGCCGGTGTCAATCACGTCGAGCACGATCCAAGGGTCCTCGCGGCGGGTCGTCAGGATCAGCTCGCCGCCCGAGGGCATCGCGTGATCGGCGTTGAGCACCAGGTTCAAGATGGCCTGCTTGAACAGGTCGACATCGATCAAGACCCAAGGGCAAGTCGGCCGCGAACTGCGTGCGGATCACGATTCCCCGCGATGCCGCGTTGGGCTCGTAGAAGTCGCGGAGTTCGTCGACGACTGCATTCAAGTCGGTTGGCTCCAGCTTCAGGTCCTGAACGCGGGCGAACCGGAGAAAATTCTCGACGATCCCATACAGCCGCTGAACCTCATGTTGGAGCCGCTCGACTCTCTTGAGCACGCGGCGGTCGCGCGCGGTTTCGGCGTCCTGAAAGTCCTCGGCCAGGAGGTCGAGGTTCAGGGAGAGCGTCGAGAGTGGGTTGCGGATCTCATGAGCCAAGCCGCCGGCCAGTTCAGAAATCTCGGCATATTGGGCGCGAAGTCGCTTGGTGATTTCCGGCTCTTCGTCCGCCGGCGGCGATGGCTGGACCGCCTGAGCTCGCCCGCCAGAGTGGGCGAACGTCACCCCTCGCGCCGAGGCGACGGCGCTGCCAGTCGCATTGCCATTAGCCTCGCGCACGGCTCCGAGTGCGGTTCGATTTGAGGTTCAGAGAGCGCGGTGGGCACGAGGTTCGCCATCAGAGAACTCACCGGTTGCCGGAAGCCCAGGGGACGCGAATCGGTTGATTGGCATCAGCCCCCAGGAGACTCCGGGCAGGAACACTGGCCCGAACGATCGATCCGATCCAAAGCGGTCAGGTCAGGGGCGCCGAGGCCCGCCGCGGTCACCACCGCCGCCGTAGCCTCCCCGGTCGCGATCACCGCCCCCATTGGGACGCCGCGGTGGAGGAGGTCCGCCGCCCGGTCCACGCGGGTCGCCGCCACCTCCGGGAGGCGCGGGTCGAGTCCGCCCGGCGAGCTCGTCGGGCTGGCCCCGCTCGGCCAGGGCCGCCTTCCTCGACAACTTGACCCGATCCTGATCGTCGACCGCAATGGCTTTGACGAGCATGGTATCGCCCACGCGGCACACTTCGCTCACATTGGAGACATATCCATCGGATAACTCGCTGATATGAACCAAGCCGTCCTTGCCAGGAAGGATTTCCACAAAGGCGCCGAATTCCTTGATCGACGTCACACGTCCTTCGTAGATCCGGCCGACTTGCACGCCTTCGGTCATGGCCACGATCTTGTCGCGGGCGGCCTCGGCGCCGGTGGCGTCCGAACTGGAGAGCGTGACGATTCCGGTGTCCTCGATGTCGATCTTGGCTCCGGTCTCTTCCTGGAGCCGGCGGATCGTCTTGCCTCCGGGGCCGATGACCAGGCCGATTTTCTCGGGATTGATCTGGATCTGGATTAGTCGCGGAGCATTGGAGGAGATCTCGTCGCGCGGCCGCTTGATCGCCCGGAGCATGGCGCGAAGAATCTCCAGCCGAGCCTCGCGAGCCTGGTCCAGTGTCTCGGAGATGATCGCTTCGGTGATCCCCTGATTCTTCAGATCAAGCTGGATACCAGTGATGCCCCGCTGGGTCCCCGCGACTTTGAAGTCCATGTCGCCGTAGTGGTCCTCGTCGCCGATAATATCGGTCAACAGAATGTGGCGCCGGAAGCTTCGTCCTGGACCAAGCCGATCGAGATCCCACCGACGGGGTCGCTGATCGGCACGCCGGCATCCATCAGGCTCAGTGTGGCGCCGCAGACCGAGGCCATCGAACTGGAACCGTTCGACTCGAGGATGTCCGAGATCACGCGGATGGTGTAGGGAAAGTGGGAGGGACCGGGTAAGATCGGTGCGACCGACCGTTCGGCCAAGGCGCCGTGGCCGATCTCGCGGCGGCCGGGCCCACGAATGGGTCTGACCTCGCCGACGGCAAACGATGGCATGTTGTAGTCGAGCATGAACTTCTTGCTGTACTCGTCCATGATCCCGTCGACGCGCTGTTCGTCGGCGGACGTGCCAAGCACGGTCGTCACGAGCGCCTGAGTCTCGCCCCTTTGGAACAGCGCCGAGCCGTGAGCCCGAGGCAAGAGACCGACCTCGCACTTGATTGACCGCAGATCCTTGGCTCCGCGGCCGTCAGGCCGCTTGCCGTCCAGGATCAGCTCGCGGACGACCCGCTCCTCGAACACACTGAACGCGGCCTTGACCCGTCCCGCGGTGACAGGACTCGGCGGCGGGCTCGATGACTCGTCGGGGTTACCATGTTCCGAGGGGGTCCCGGGCCGCGGGTACGAGGTCCTTGGTGATGGTTTCCAGGAGCGACCGCACGGCCGCGTTCCGTTCCGCCTTCATGATGATTTGTTTCGCCTGGCGAAGCGCCTCGCCATACTGCTGGTAAATCGTCTCGTTGAGCGGGTCAACGGTGGCCTCCGGCTTCTCGCACGGTGGCAAGCCCAGGGCCTCCACGAGCTCCTTTTGGAGCCCGATCACCTCTTGATTGAGACGGTGCGCGGTGAATATGGCTTCGGCCATCTCGGGTTCGGGCAACTCTTCGCCGAATCCCTCGATCATGACCACGGCTTTGTCGGTGCTGGCAACAATCAGGTCAAGATCGCTGTTCTCGAGCTCGACGCGCGGTTGGGAATGCCACGAGGTTGCCATCGACGCGCCCTAACCGGATCGCCCCGATCGGGCCCATGAAAGGAACGCGCGCCAGCACGAGGGCCGCCGATGCGCCGATGATCGAAAGGATGTCCGCGTCGTTCTGGCGATCCGCGGAAATTGGACCGGCGTGGATCTGGACTTCGTCGCGATACGACGAGGGGAAAAGCGGTCGAACCGGTCGATCGATCAGCCGGGACGTCAGGATTTCCTTGGTGGTCGGCCGGCCTTCCCGCTTGATAAAGCCGCCGGGGAACTTGCCCGCGGCGTAGGTCTTCTCGCGGTAGTCTACGGTCAACGGGAAGAAGTCTAGCCCTTCGCGGCCCGGACCGGCCACGACGGCCACCAGCGTCATCGTGTCGCCGATTCGCACGACCACGGAACCCGTGGCTTGCTTGGCGAGATAACCCGTTTCAATGCTCAGCAGCTTGCCGCCGATCGTCCGTTCGACAAGCTTGCGGGAAATTGGTGTACTGGACATGGACACTACCTGCGTCGCCGCGCGCTTGCGAGGCCAGAAGGGTTGGGGGCAATGGGACAAGCCCGGTTTGGCAGCGCCGCAACCCTCTCTCGGTCGTCCGAGGCACCACGATCACTCAAGGCGAAGTTCTCAAAGGGTACGAGAACTATCGCGAAACTTGAGCGAGTGGACTCAGGACAGGATCGAGACCGTCACGAACGAGCCAAAGCCATCGAGCACACTGAGTCAAAATCCGGGAAACCCACGGCCTCGCGCCAGTCTTCCAGTGCTGGCCACGGCAAGAGCCGAATGGCACGCGTGATCCACGCGACCGACGACACTGGCCGAGGACCGGAGTCCCGCGGCCAGCCGTTACTTGCGGATTCCCAAACGGCTGATCACTTCAAGGTATTTCTTCCGATCGTGCAGCCGCAGATACTTCAGCAGGCTCGATCGTTTGGAAACCATCAGCAGCAGTCCGCGGCGGCTGGCATGGTCCTTGGCGTGTGTCTTGAAATGATCGGTCAAATCGGTGATCCGTGCAGTCAGCAGCGCGACTTGGACTTCGGGAGAACCCGTATCCAACTCACCGCGCCCGAAGCTGCCCATGATCTCTTGCTTTTTCTCCTTCGTGATCGCCATCGCACGCCCCAATACCACCGGCCTTCTCATCAAAGCCGTTACTGAAACACCGTTTACACTATTAAGTTTCTTAGCATAGGCAAAGACGCCGACGATTGCAATCCCCTTGCCGAGCTCTTCAGCCTGACTGGCCGTCCGGTTCGAGAACACCGGAACTGCCGCTGCCATTCTGAAGCGCGTCTGCTCCCGGACCGGCTCGTCGGAGATCGTTGACGTACTGGTGGGCCAGGCGAGAGGTGATCGGCAGCCGGTACTTTGGCGATGCACTCAGGACGACTTCGATCGCACCGGCCAGGTCACACAGGTGTCCTGGCGAGACGAAAAGCGGCTTGACCCCGGTGCGGGACCGCACAACCGCGCCGATCGTCTCATCGGCGTCGGTTAACGGAGACCAATCGCCGCGAGTCAAGCCAGGCTCCTCGTAGTCCCCATGGAACCAGGATTTGGCACAGCCGACCGTGGGCAGATTCAGCCACAATCCCAGATGACTGGCCAGTCCCAGGCGCCGAGGGTGTGCAATCCCTTGCCCATCGCAAACCAAGACGTCCGGCCGAACCCTCAGCCGGGCAAATGCCTCGATCACCGCGGGTGCCTCTCGAAAGCTCAGCACGCCCGGCACGTAGGGAAACTTCGCCTCAGCGACCACGCCCACACGGTCAATTACGTCCCAGGTCTTCCACTGCAACACGACCACCGCGGCGTAAAGCCAGCGATCGCGTTTATCGTACGAAACGTCGGCGCCGGCCAAGGTTTTGATGGGTACCAGCGGCCGGCTCGTGTCCACACTCGACGCCAGCCGCCGCTGCAACTCGCGCGCTTCCATAGTGGTTAGAGCCCAAGAATGCAACGACGATTCGGCTGACACTCTCGGATTCTCCGTGTCGGTCGTCAGAAGATGGTGCTTTACGTGAGATTCTCACGCACCTCGGTGTCAACATACATCGGTTGACTCTTTGACAGAAGCGCTCGATGCGATTGGGATGGAGTCTTTCATCGAAATATCGAAGTAATGCCATCGTTCACCTGATCGGCAGAGAAGGCGCGGCGGCGCCGGGGTCGTCGGCGCGGCGGGTTCGACGCCACCGGAGATTCGTTCGGAATCCGATCGATCATGAATACCGATCAGCCGCCGCCGATGGAATCGCGCCCCACGCGCCACAAACCGGCGATCGAGGGCCTTGCTCGCTGTCGGTGCCCTGCCGCTCGGCCTCTACGAATTTTGTCCAACCGATCGGTCGAGGCTAGCGTGCTCGCCGGACAGAGCCGGCTCCTAAAGGATTTGTAGGAGGGAGTTCCGTCTCCCGATCCGCGTTCTGGCCTTGTGTCGGGCTGTTGTTCTTTTGGAGCAGACCACGTCCTCAATCGTTGATCGGATTACCGGAATCGAGATTCCCGACTACCCGTTGCGAACGGATCGGGAGTTTTCAATCTGGAATCTCGATTCCCCTTGCGGCTCCTGCACGTCAGGTAAGTCTTGTTCAAACCTCCTCGAGATACGATGTGGTGACTTTTTGTTCAAACCTTCATCGATTGCCCGACCGATCAGCTCTCTTGCCCTGGTTTCCTGAATTCTCTTGTACTCGGTTAATCTGCGTCGAATCGTTTCGGACCAGTACGTTCCACGGTCGACTAACTCCGAAAGCATATCAAGCAGGGCCGCGGGCTCGACTTCGCTGGTGCGGACGTTGAATTGCTCAAGTCCAACCGAGGCCATGAAGTCGATCCCCTTGGGACGATACTCCAGCATGATGGAAGGAACGTGGGCGCAGGCGGACAGTATGACAGAATGCAGCTTCATGCCAACAAACGCCTGCATCTTGCGGACACGTGCCATGTAGCGATCCGCATCGAAGAACTCACAATGGATGAGTGGATCGGCGATCCCTCCGATCTGAGCAACTTCTTTGATGATATCAACGTCATCATGCATCAATGCGAAGAATTCGATCTTCCAGCCCTGCCGCGTCGCACCCGCCACGAATTTCCCCATCGCCTCGTTGAACTCGCGACGATCACCCCACATGGAGCCTCCTCCGTGACCGACGTTGACACCAAGATAACGTGATCTGGGCTGCCAGAATCCTTCTCGTCCCACGAAAGCACAGGCGGGGTCGCCGATCACTTCTGACTTCACTCCCAACTCCGCAAAGACCGCCTGCGTTCGCGGACCGCGCACACCGACGTACTGAGATCGCTTCAAGAGACCAATCCATCTGTGGTAAGTCGACGGATCCTTAAGGTAGCACTCATTCTCAGGCGGAAAAGTAAGTTCCTGCACACCAGTGCCAAAAACGTACCCCAGCCCGGTCCGATTCAGTGATTCCTCGTACATGTTTGCAAGGCCAGTACTCCAAGAACCCGCGCCGATGCCCGTGCCGCCACCAAGAATCGATGCCAGGCGCTTCTGACGGCTCTCCCATCGCCGCAGCACGCGACCGAACTGTTGACCAGCATGCTTTGGGTAGGCCACGGTGACGCCGGAAAACAGCCGAGCGATCGCGAAGAAGACCGCCTGGTCCCCTAGGTTGGGTGCGTTACATCCGGTGTATTCCATTGAGCGAGAGGGCAGAATGTTGTACCTCGCCCGCCTGAATAGCTTGTTCATTCTCCTGAGTGTGACCGCAGGTTCGAGATTTCGCAAGGGTGTTGTGATGTCCACGATGGCCATAGGTGCAAGCTTCCTTGGATGAATGGTAAACGGAATCAAAAACGTCCCTGCATGCAGGGGTGTTTGGCTCGGCCCAGAAACGACAACGGTGACGACGCGCTAGCGGGTTTCGAGGCGAAACGCTTTGGAGCTCAGCGATTAGGCCGCGTCGGCCAACCATCAATTTGGCATGGTTCAAAAACGCCCGTTTTCGGGTAACACTTGGGCTCTCAGCGCGGACTCTGATCGGTCCCGCGTTGGAGCGGATTTACACGAGCCCCGGTTGACGTGCTGAGGCTTCAGCTCCGCGAGAACCGCGTGTACCCCAGGAGTTCCAGCCAGTGAGCGTGCGGCTTACCCGTCAGCAACTCCGCGGGACTTTTCCCGACACGACTGGGGTCTTCACTGCGCAAGTACCGGCGGTGGTTCAGGAAGAACTGAAGCAACGTCAAGTAGTCCGTCCCCAACTGCCGCCGCAGGAAGAAGTAGGTTCGCAACCGGCTGTTGAGGTTCTCGACCAGACTGCTGGCACGCACAACCTGATCGGATAGCTCCTGTACGTCGGCACAAACTCCGTGATAACGCCCTCGCAGTGTTTCTCGCAGAGCTGCCTCACGACGCCACCGTTTCGGGTCCCACGTCGGCAGGAATTGGACCTGCAAGACCTCCCGGGCGGTCGTCACACTGATCTGCCACTCTTGGGCCAAGGTCGTCAGATCACGGTCCAGGTCCACAGCGAAGGCTAACAGGTTGTCTCGCTGATTCTCCAGCAAGGTCCTTACCGGTCTGATCCGATGCGGAAAGGCCAACTCGCGGCGCGCGCAGCTCCGCTACCACGAAGTCAAACAGATCGCGGCGGATGGCGTACTCCGGGCCAGCCACCGACAGGATGTCGTGCCGCAGCCAGCGGGCCAATAACGCCACCTCGTCAGCCAACGCGATCGCCTTGGCCTCAGCCGACCGTGCGTACGATAGCTTGTGGCCAGACTCGGGTCCTTGCGGCCACGACGATGTTCGGCGGTCGCTTGCTTTCGCTCGAGCTTGGCCCGGACGTCCATGGCTTCGTAAGCCCGGTTCTCCAGGTAACGGGCCAGCGGCCCAAGGTTGTACAACGCATGAAACACATCACCGCGGCATGGGACCTCAGGGAGAGCCTCCTGGTGCCCGGCGCGGAGTCCCGAGCCGAAATCCGCGACCGTGGCATCGGGAGCGAAGCCTCGATCGACCAGTTCCAGCAGCTGGACGCCCCAGGTATCGCCGTCGCGGTGCTCTTCCTGACTCAGCAAGAAGCAGAAGGTGGATTGGGCATCGACCCCCACCAAGACGGGATCGTCCGCCTGGAAGATCTCATCGAGGAGGCCGATGCCGATAGTGGAGAGGTCGTACTGCTGGTTGATTCTCTGGGCATCAGGAACGGGGCTGTGCATGATGTTGTGCACGGTCCCCAGGGAGATCGGGTAATCGAAGAGGTCGCGAAGCAATTCGACCGCACCGCGGGATGAACTATGGCAGATCAACCCTAAGCTCAGGACCAGTTGCCGCAGCCAGGCCTTGGTAACCGGCAGATGGTAAAGGACCTTGTCGGGGGGCGTTGGAGGGGGGGCGAAAGCTTGGCTGAGGGCCTGCTCGGCGGTGTGAACCTGCTGATAGAGGAACTTCCTGCTGACCTCATGTTCCCGGGCCAACTCGGAGACCGTTCCCGCGCCGGCGAGCACCTGGATGGCCAGATCCTGCCGCTCCTGGGGTAGCAGCCTCTGGGCCGGACACTGAGGAAGGCCGGGCAGTTCCACGACCGGACCGAGGTCGGATTGCGTGAACGAGCACGAGAACGTAGCTTGGGCGTCCATGCCTGTTTCCTTTGTGATGGTGTGGGATTGAGACCCCCAACACCAACATGGAGGAAACAGGCGTTTTAGAAAACCCCCCTTTACTCAGTCTCGTGTTACCCAACTTTGAACCAGGCCATCAATTTGACCTCCTCGCCGCGCAGGTCGTCGGGCTGCCGACATATTGTCGATCAAATCGATCGAGAATAAATCCGTCATGCGCCCTATCTCAATCAAACCAATTGACAAAGTCAAGAGCGGTCCCCTGTCGGCTCGATTAATCAACAAAACTGATGCCAAGAGACAACGACCCATGCGCGCTTTGGCTACCTGACAGCCAGTCGCGGAGCATTGACAACGAAATGGAGGAGGTGGGTGACGGCTATTAATCTTAACGGCCCGACACAGAGCGAGAATGCGGATCGGGAGACGGAGCTCGATCTAGCAAATCCTGTAGGTGCCGGAAATGTCCGGCAACCGCTCAAGCTTGCGCTCGAAATGCGTTGATATCGAAATTGTTCGTTGAGCCGGTCGGTTGCCGCCAGGCTTGACGCCGCACAATCGCGCCAGCCACGAGCGTGATCGACGCGCCGGTCAGGACGGGCGACCAGGTTTGCGGCAGCGTTGGTAGGTCGGTCCCAAGGGGCGGGTGTTGCCTCACCATTCTTCCTGTGCCCAGCCTGGTTTGATTCCGATGCTGTCCAGCATCCGAACCAGCTCACGGTGATTGCGGTCCGCTGCCGCGAGCCGCCGGTTCAGGTCGGCGACTTGGCGCCGTAGCGACTCAAGCTCGGCACTCAGAGCGGGCGACGCGGGGGCTGGATCAACCTGCTTGGATCGCGTCTCCGCCGCGTCGAGCATCTGCCGATAGTCGGATTTGAGCTTTTCGTGAGCTTCGGCGAGCGCCTGGTTTCGTTCCTGGTGTTGTTTCGATAGCTCAACGGCCGACTCCTGCTGGTCGCGAAGCTGACGATGCCGATCGCTGAGCGCGGCTAGCTCGTCGTGGATTCGATCCCGCTCCACGCGATGGGTAATGTCAGCGCGCTCGAGGGCCCCGCGGAGACCGTCGACCTCGGCGAGCAGCCGGTCCTTATCACCCTGGAGCACATCTCGCTCGTTTCCCTGCTCGCTCGCCCGAAGAAGCTGCTCGTTGAGCCGGTCAAGGTCGGCCCGGTGGCTCTGTTCGGCAATGGCGAGAACCTGGCGAAGACTCTCGACCTCGCCGCGCAGCTTGTTGTTCTCGTCGCGGAACGCGTGGTCACGATCGGCTTGCGCCGCTCGCGATTGGTCAACCTCGCTCAGTGACTCTCGTAGTTGGATACTTAGTCGGTCATGTTCAGCGCTTGCGGCGGCGAGTTCGTCGCCGCGTTGCTTGAGCTGCTGGCTGAGCGATTCACGCTCGGCGCGAATGGAATTCAACTCGTCATGCCTTTGCCTGAGTTGTTGCTCGAGCGCCTCGCGCTCGGCGCGGACGGTGGCAGATTCCGACTCACGTCGTTCCAGTTCCGCGGCCAGGTGCTGGCGTGCGGCATTCTCCGCGCTCAGGAGCTGATTTGAGTCTCGCAAACCGTTGACCTCGGCGCGAAGTGATTCCCCCTCCTCCTTGATGCGTTGAATTCCTCCGGCGCGACTGTTCCCAGGTGGCCACGGATTCGGTCGAGATCGGCCGTCACGCGACCGAGCTCTTCGAAGGCCTGCTTGTACTGGAGTTTGTAATGGGCGTATTTGGCCGCGTGCTGGCTGCTCTCCTCTTGAAGTTGCTTGTGCTCGGCCAGCAGCCGGTCATGCTCCGATCGAAGCCGGTCGTATTCGCCAGCCGTCGCCGGGCTCGTGCTCTCGATTTCGATCTGCGGGAGGCTTGCCTTCGAGATCGTACCCGAATCGCTCGCGGCCGCTTCCGTCTCCTGCTGCGCTGGGTCCCGCAACGGGAACGTGTGATTGCATTGCTTGCACAGGACGGGCTTGCCCAGATACACACGCCGGACGCGCAGAGTCGCTTGACAGTTCGGGCAATTGACAACGATTCGCTCGGCCTGATCCGGATGCTCGATCGACGGACCGGCCCTGTCTTCCGTCGTACTTAATGGAATAAACTCCTTCGATGCGTCGGCCAGAAACGTGCCGCGGCAGTGCTTGCAGACGACATCATGGCCAATGACTCCGCGGTTGATCCTCACGCTGGCCGAGCAGTGGGGACAAACACTGATGAAATGCGTCGCAGATTCGTTCATGGCGTGAGCACCATCGTTCACGAGGACCGACTAATAGCAAGTCCAGTCGTCGACGTGTGATTGAGGGAGATGAATTGCCTAACGTTCGATATTTCCAGGAAGCTTACCTGATTGCAAGCGGGTTAGGAAAAAGAAGGTTAGAACAATCTGGAAACGAGAACCTGTGGACCGGAATTAAGAGCGGAACGTCCATTGACGTTTGTCAGAGGATTTGCTAGTCTCAAGCACTCAAGACGCGTCGAAAATGGACCGGACTGAGGACGAGTGATGGTTCGCACACCGCGATCGTGGCGAATGAAGACCAGGACGATGCTAGTCGTGGTTGGCCTGTGCGGCGTGGCGAGCGGCATTTATGTTCTGACTTGGCGGACTGTATGGGGACCGTGGCCACGTTGGGTGCGGGCAATCCACGCCAGCGACGACTATTATAATACCACGTTGAACGCGGCCATGAGGGCCGTTGAGGGCAAGTACCCCGATATCGCTCCTGAAGTGGCGATTCCAGAACTGATTGCCGTGCTGGATGACCCGAAGGATTTCCCTCGAATCGCGGCGATCACGGCCCTTGGCAGTGCCGGGCCCAGATCGGAGAAAGCGATTCCGAAACTTATCGCGCTGCTGAAAGACCAACCATGGATTCAGGCCCACGCCGCCAACGCGCTGGGCGAGATTGTCACTCGAGACGCCCCAGAAAAAGACACAGCGGTTACGGCGCTCCTGGCGGCCTCGAACGACTCGTATCCTCAGACCCCGGCGTATGCACTGGTGCGTGCTCATGTGATCCAGGCTCTCTGCCGGATCGTCGGCCCGGACGATTCGAGACTACCGGACGTGGCGAATTTGCTGACCCATTCGCTCGCCGACAAAAGTGGCCGGAGTCCGGAAGCCATGACGGTCTTGACCGGCTTCCGCATTGGCCAGAAAGGGTATCAGACAGCGCAGCTCGGGCTGGGACTCCTTGGATCGAAGAGTACCGAGGCCATCGCAGCGCTTCGTACGGCCGCGGCAAACAGTTCCGATCCTTGGATGAAAAAGGCAGCCACGGATGCGCTCTCGCAATGACCGGCGGCACGGAGCCATGAGAGTCCCGTCGAGGACGCATCAGTTTTCCAGACCGGGCCGGTAGGCCTCCAGCTTAATCGAAGGCTGGAGGTGGTTTGACAGAATAATAGAGAGGTCAGTGAGGACCGGTTGCGATTGCGCGGCGATAGACCTCGAGATAGCGGTCAATGTTGCGGTCCATGGCGAAGAATTCCCGGGCAACAGGGCCGGTCGCGGCGGCCAGTCTGTCGGCAAGCGCGGAATCGGTCAAGACATGGATGATCGCCCGGGCGATCGACCGGGGGTCGACTGTGGTCAATAGGCCCGCGCCAGTATCGCCCAAGAGTTGCTGGTAGTCACCAAAATCGGTGGCGACGATCGGACGGCCGGCGGCGAGATACACGGCAATTTTGCTCTGGACCGAGTAATTCTCGCGGCACGCCAACCTCGAGTGGACCAGAACGTCGGCGCGGCGTGTCAGTCCAACCACCTGGGCTGGCGTGCGTCCCGTGAGGACGGTGAGCCGATCGCCGAAGCGGTCGAGCTGGGCGCGGTAAGTCTCGCCCGCCTCGGCGGGACCGCCGACAAGCACGCAGCGCGCCTCGGGCACGGCTTCGAACACCTCGGGCAAAGCCTCGATCAAGAGCGGCACACCCTGATTGGGATGGACAATACTACCCACGTACATCACGACCTTGTGCTCGGAACAGATCCCGGGGATCGCCGCGGGCTCAAGTCGGTGACGTCGTACTCGCCGAGGTCGATGCCGGGGTAGATCACACTCACTCGGTCGGCTGGCACCCCTTTCTCGGCGATCACGACCTGCTTGACCGGCTCACCCAGGGCAATCACCGCGGCGGCATGGCGAAAGACGGATTTCTCCAGGTTCAAGTACGTTCGAAAGGTCAGACCGCGTCCCAAGGAATCGCGCGCGACCTCATCGCCGAGCAACGAGTGGATCTCGTAGACCATCGGCCAGCCGTACCTTCGACAGGCGAAGTATGCTCGCGTCGCGCCGCCGTAGTGCTGGGCGTGAACCAGGTCAAAGGGATGCTCGCGAGCGATCCGCTTGAGACCCAGTCCGCTCGCCCAGCCCGATAGCGGGACCTGGTAGACGGGTGTCCCTTCGAATTCGGTTCGCGCCATGCGTATTCCCCACGGCGGCCTGCGCGCAGGTATGCCACCACCACGTCCACTCCACGAGACTTGAGCGCGCGCATGATCTTGATCGGCAGCATCGCCGTGCCGTCGTATTCGCCGGGGATCGGAAACGACGTGACCATCAAGACCCGCATGAGCTCAGGCTCCATCCCGATGTCGCAAGCCGCTGGCAAGACGCTGCCGAGGCGGCCGCGAGGATCACTTGACGTTGGCATCACAGGGTGGGTGGACCACGCGGACGGGCTCGCGACGGTGCCGCTGGCCTTTGGTCAGCGAGCCGCCCATGCAACCGTCGAGGGCCTCGATCGACGCGTCCAGCACGCCGCGCGCCGTGTCGAGATGACGAGGGCGGAGGGCATATGGATCGCGCGGCAAGCCGGTGCGCGGGTAGGCCAGTTGAGCCGGGGCCGGCGCACGCCCCAGACCTGCCGGAACTTGATGCCCTTCCAGTGGCTCGTAATCGCCGTCCCGACGGGCCGAGCGGTAATACGCGCGGCGGCGTGACGCCGGACCAGGGTACGCCCACGATGTCCGAAGCATCAACAGCTCGGCGAACTGGGGCCACGGAGGCAGCTCCGGATCAAACGAGCGAGTCGGCAGACCGGTTTGGGCAACGATCGCCGGTAGCAGCCGCCAGACCTCGAAGAGCGGCAAAGGCCGGCTGGAATCCGCGAGCAATCCTCGCAGCTCGGGCCGGCCTAACTCCTCGGCGGCCTGGTGTACCAATGCCTCGGCGCTTGACACATACAGCAGTAAAGCCGCTCGCGCCAGCCGGCTCGCCTCGCTCTCTGATCGCGCCAGCCGGCTCTGCGTGTGGAAATGAAGGGCATCTTGGTACAGGCACTGAAACGGGCTGACCACCGCCTCGATCACCCAGCCCGCATTGGCGGCGTCGCCGTTCTCGGGCACAACGTTCGGGCTGCCGTTCCGATCCGTTCCCGGCGCCGCGGCCGGCGGCAAACTCTCGCGGATTGGCCGCGGCGGACGCACGTTCGTTCGTGAAAGCGGCCGGCTCTCGGCCATCGCCGGCGCTATCGCGGCTCGGTCGGATTCAGAGCGATCGGCCTTCGCGTGGTCGTCCGGCATCATGTGCGATTCGATTTCCTCTGGCATTCCACATCGGTTGAACGGTTCTTGCTCGATCCGAGGACGGTCCCCCTCGTGGCAACCCGTTGATATTCGGGCCTTAGCGTAACAAATCCGTGGTTCCTTCCATAGCGATCTTGTCCGTTCGGATCGCCATTGCCACAATCGGATTCCAGTGGTCGGCATTCAGCGCGAATCGAGTGACTGGCGCTCCGGCGGCTCGCTGACCGCGGAAAGCTCAACGCCAACTGGAGGATTTTCCATGAATCGTCGTCGTGCGCTGAGTCGGTGGATCGGGGCGGGGCTTGCGACTTTCGTCGTCATGCTGTGCCATGCCGGTCAAGCCCGGGCCCACTTCCTGTTCATCCGGATTGGAGCGCAAGCCGAGGCGGGTCGGACGGCTGAAGTTTATTTCAGCGAGCAGGCCGAGGCCGGCGACCCCCGCCTCATCGCCAAGGTGGCGCACACCAAGCTCTGGGCCCAGACCGAGCCGGGCGTGTTTCGTGAGCTGGCCGTTCATGAAGGAGCGGACCGTCTGCGGGCCGCTCTGCCGTCCGAGAGCAGCCTGGTCGTCGTCGGTGAATGCCAGTACGGAGTTCTGGCCCGCCCCAACCAGACTCCGTTCTTGCTCCGCTATTACCCCAAGGCCATGGCCGGCATCCCGGCGGAGCTGAACCGGATGAAGCCCAAAGGGGAAATCCCCTTCGAGATCCAGCCAACCTTCGAAAACGATGCCTCCGCAAGCGACAAAGAAAGGGAAAGGGAATACCTCCGGCGGCCGGGTGCGTCTGGTCGCGCTCCGGCACGGCAAGCCGATTCCGGGCGCGGTCTTCACTCGGATTGATTCGGAGCTGAGCGAGGAAACGATCAAGGCTGCTCCCGACGGAACGGCGATCTGGACTCCATCAGCGCCGGGCGCTATTCGGTTTACGTCCGCGAGACGCTCAAACAGCCCGGCACGCTCGCTGGCAAGCCTTATGACGAGATTCGCGAGTTCGCCACGCTGGCCTTGAGCTGGCCGCTTCAAAACGGCGAAGCGGAACCCGAGGCGACCGCGCTCTTCACGGACGCGATCGCACACCGCGCCGCGTGGCGCGAGTTCCCCGGTTTCTCCGCCGAGATCAAAGGCCAGCTTGACGGCCGAGCGTTCGCTGGCAAGCTGACTGTCCACGCCGACGGATCGGTCGACGTCAAGACCGACGACCCGGTCGCGCTTCCCTGGCTCACGAACCAGTTCGAATCGATGGCCATGCATCGTCTCCCTCCGCCGTCGGCCGACTCCGCCGACTCGCAACGGCCCGCGTTTTCGATTCGCTGACTCCGACAACGAGCACCCGTTCGGCCGGCTGATCACGGTCGAAGGCGGTCAGATGGCCTCGAGTTACCGGATCAAGGATCGCCAGATCATGGTCGTCAATCGCCGGATGGGCAAGCAACACATGACGATCACAATCCTGGACAACCAGACCAACCCCGAGGGCCGGTTCTTGCCGCATAGTTACGTCGTTCAGTACTGGGATGCCGCCACCGGCAAGCTCAAGTCCACCGAGACGATCCAGGAGCGCTGGAAGCGCATCGGTTCGTGGGACTTGCCGACCTTGCACACTGTCACAACCGCTTCCGACTCCGGGCTCTCGGTGCGTAGCGTCGTACTCTCGCAATTGAAGCTGCTCGGAGTGAAATAACGTTTTGTAGGAGGGAGGTCCGTCTCCCGATCCTAGTTCTCGCCTTGTGTCGCACCGTTGTTATTCAATGCTCCGGACCGAGGTCCGGAGCATTGCCGGCATCTGGTTCTACATCCTCGGCTTGGTCTTGGCCACTGGGGCGGAGTTTCGCGGAGCGGTGCTGGGCATCGCGGGCCTCGGTACGAATGGCTTGGGCGCCGGCGCAGCGGGGAGCGCGCAGGGTGCACCGGCCATCGGATCGCGCAAGGCCAGGTCTCGTGCACGGATCTGGTTGCCGACGAACTGATAGGTCGGATCGCGCTGGCTGTAGTGCGCGATGGCGCGGGCATAGTCCTTCTTGGCCTCGTAGATCCGGCCCAGATTGGCGTTGGCACCCCAGCGGAACATGTTGTAGTAGGGCTGGTTGGGGCCGGGCTCGGGCAAGAGCTTGAGCGTCAGTCTCGAACATCTCGCGCGGCGTTTTCGAGGTTCTTCTCATGCTCGGTCTGGTCGCTGAGAGTCGCGATCCAGGTGGGCCAGGCCCAGGTAATACGCGGCGTAGATATCCAGGGCATCCTGAACCTCCTTGGGGATCGTCTTCTTCTTGTCGGTGACCGACGGCGCATTCTCCTTCAACCGGAGCTTGACGTATGCCTGGATCGCTTCATCGATCTCACCGCGGAGCTGCTTGACCCTGGCATAAACCAGGGGGAACTCGCGATTGAACAGAAACAAGGACGCCTGGATCGACTCGACGAACCGTGGGTCTTTGAACAGGCGGTCCGAGACCTGGTAGGGCAGCATCCAGAAGTCGACTCCACCGTTCCGTCTGGCCCAGGACTTGAGTGAAATGATCTCGCTGCTCGGCGGCGTCTCGGTAGAGGATCGTCCGGTGCTTGCCCGCGAGCTCGCCTTGGAGCAGCTTCATCTTGGGTGAAAAATAACCCGGGCTCGAGTCGATCAGGATGCCGATTTTGCTCGGACTCGCCAACAGTGCGGCGCGGCTGGTTCCATAAGCGGACTGCCCCGGCAGGTTCATCCGTTCGAGGATGGACGGGTCGGCGAGGGCCTGTTCGAGTGTCGCCACGCCGTCGCCATCAGGCCCGGGGATTTCCAGGCCGAGACGGGCGTCGAACAGGTACGCTTTGTCGTCGATCAAGGCCGTGCAGATCCAGATGATGGGCGGTTTCGGCGGGATCTTGACGCCAGCCAGGGTAGCCTCGATCTCGATCAACGATCCATATCTCGGGACCACGAGCTCGAGCGAGTTGCTCTTGGTGTAAGTGATCAAGCCGGTGTCGATTCCCAATTGGCGGCACAGTGCCATGAACAGCCAGGCTCGTTCGGCCCAGAAGCCTTCCGCCTCGGTGGCCATGCCGCGGAGCAGTACGTCGTAGGGTCGGGCATACGCCTGTCCCAGCCGTTCCGCTCGCAACGAGCCGGCCGGCACCAACTGGGTCTGCCGCACGACCCAATCGAACACGTCGGCGAACCTGCGCCAGCTCCTCGCCGGTGCGGGCCACCCGGGTCGCAATCCCGTAATACATCATGCAGTCTTCCAGATGTCGCGCGTCGCGGAGCAACCAACTTCGGTTCTCGAGCTCCTTGAGCTCGGTAGGCGGCAACTGGGTCTGCAGATATTCCCGGGCAGTCGACCCAAGCTCGTACTCAGTAGGCTTGGTCCCCTCGAAGTAGTGATTGAGCTTCTGCACCGCCAGCCGGAAATTATCTCCACCGGGCTGAAGGGCCGCCCCCTTAATAAGCGTGATCGAGCTCTCCAGGATCGCCGT
This sequence comes from uncultured Planctomycetota bacterium, assembly GCA_963779785.1. Lineage (GTDB taxonomy): Bacteria > Planctomycetota > Planctomycetia > Isosphaerales > Isosphaeraceae > CAVRFS01. The sequence goes on along the minus strand of CAWAAW010000029.1, from coordinate 16,754 downwards.
GCGTTCCTCCTGCGTGCGGGGGCCCGAGGCGTATTTGTTGCCAGCGGTCGAACCCGGCAGCGACGACTTCGAGCCAGTGGACGGGAGATAGCCAGGTCTGCTGGTGCCGCTCGTCGCCAATGCCGGGTCGGGAGCCGCGTAATCACAACCCGTCAGCACCGCAAGCCCCAGAACGGCCGCTGTTTGTCCAGCCCAGAGAATAACACGACACTTCAAACCGGGAGACTCCTATGGTGGTCCGTCGTCGCCAGCAGGTTCGAGAGCGATGGGAACAGTCGATGGCCGGCATTCAGGCCGACGGCGCAAGCAGCAGTCGAGCATTCGGGGGTCGCCGGGCGAAAACAGGTGTTTTGGAACAAAGTGCTTTCAACCGCGCGCACGAAGGCATTTCATTTTCGTACTGGCGCTCGATTTTTCTCTATGTACGACCGATAAGCCAGCAAGGTTCGTCGCCGACATGCCGGATTGGCTCACCGTGGCGAATTCGCTCCATGGGACTGCCGTAGTTCAGGCTCTCCAGCCTGACAATTTCCAAGTCCGGCTGGAACGTCTGACCGAGATCAACTGATCGCCGCTCGGATTCGGAGAAGAAGACGGAGCAATCCTTCTAAGTCGTCAATCCGGAGGGAATTAGGGCCGTCGGACAAAGCCCGGTCCGGGTCCGGATGGACTTCGAGGAACAGGGCGTCGCAACCGGCGGCGACGGCCGCGCGGGCCAGCGTGGGGATCATTTCGCGCTGGCCGGAGGAGACCGTGCCGCCGGCTCCGGCGCTGGGAAGCTGGACGGAGTGGGTCGCGTCGAACACCACAGGCGCGCCGGTCGACTGCATCTGAGGGATGGCGCGGAAGTCGTTGACCAGCCGGCCATAGCCGAACGTGGTGCCGCGCTCGGTCAAGAGCACCCCGGAAGCCCCCGACTCGGTCAGCTTGTTCACGACGTTGGTCATGTCCCACGGGGCCATGAACTGCCCTTTCTTGACATTCACCGGCCGGCCGGTCCGCGCCGCCGCCTCGAGCAAATCGGTCTGACGCGCCAGAAAAGCGGGGATCTGGATCAAGTCGACCACCTCGGCCATCGGGCCGGCCTGGATGGTCTCGTGCAGGTCGGTCGTCACCGGTAAGCCTGTCTCGGCCTTGATTTGCGCGAAGATCTTCATTCCCTTCGACCAACCCGGGCCCGCGATAACTCGACCCGGACGTCCGGTTGGCCTTGTCGAACGATGCCTTGAAGATGAGGGGAACCCCCAGCGTGGTGCAGATCTCGACCAACCGCCGCGCGATGCGCGCGGTCATGTCACCCGGCTCCATCACACACGGGCCGGCGATCAAGGCCAGCGGGCGATTCCTGCCGATCTGGACCGGACCGATCGTGACTGGGTTGGGAGGAGCCATCCTTGCCTCCTTTCGCGTGCACGCCCCGAACTCCTGGTATATCCGCTCCGAAACGGAAATGAATCACCGATGGAATCGGCCATAGTGGCCTGATCTTATCGTCTAGCGCGGGCCTCCGGCGAGCGGAACACGAGCGGGCTGAGGCGGACGATCGGCCGCGGCAAACACTGTCAGCGCGGCCGGCAGGATCTGCACGATCCAATGAGTGAGCGATTGGCCTGCAAGTCCTTCGTCGGGTTTCCGCGCCGGACCAGCCCCATTCACCGCGACGACGGGGGCATCTCGTATCGACGAACGCGGAATTTTGCGGAAGGACGTAACCGCCCGGGTCGCCATCGAGTTGGACGGGAATCGGATGGTCCGCGGTTACAACCACTTTCTTGACCCGGCGATGAAATACGCCTGGATCGTCCAGGTGACTGCCGAGCAAGACCTTCCAGAGGTAATACAAAGCCTGGAATGGCCCGGGTTCGCGAAAGACGACCAAGTCGAGCCAGCCGTCATCGTCGCGGGCCTCGGGAGCAAACGGCAGGCCCAAGGCATAGCGTGGCAAATTGAACACCAAGACCGTGGTCCCGCTCAGTACTTCCTCGGCCCCATCGTTGTCGATCCTCACCGAGATCGGCGGAAACCGGTAGGAAAAACTCGCCCGAAGACCGGCTCGACGTAGGCGATTCGGTGGGTCGGCCGGATCCGACCGGAGGAGGACACGCGGGTCTGATGGTGCCGGCTCACCATGTCGCCGTCGAATCCGAAGCCGGCCATGAGCAGAAATCGACGTTCCCCGGCCTGGCCCACGTCAACCCGGACCGAGGAGCCGGTGGCGATCGTATTAGCCAGGGCTTCCGGGTCGCGGCGCAAGCCGAAATGCTGAGCCACCAGGTTTTCCGTGCCGGCGGGGAGCACGGTGACCGGGACGACCGGCCGTTCATTGATCAGGGCCGAGACCGTGCCATCGCCGCCGACCGCCACCAGGCAACGGCACGCTGGGTCGCGAGCCGATTCACTCACCAGCGAGGAACGCTCTTCGGGAGTCCAGGCGATCGTCGACCGCAGCGACAAACCGCGTAGACGCGCAGACGAGTCGTCTGACCAAGCGCAAGCCTTGACCGCTGCCCGAGTTCCGGTTGGCGACAATGCCAACCCAGCCCGCGTCTCCAACATCGGACCGGCTCGCACGAGCCGGAGCGACTGGTTCCTGATCGGCTGAGAAAACCGGTTTGTTCGCCACTCCCGCTGTGCCAGTCCTTCCTGACCATTTCACCCAATCGCGTACTGCTCATTTCAATTCGACGGCCCGAAACAAGGCGAGAATTCCGATCGGGAGATGGTGCTCCCTCCTACGAATCCTGTACGAGCCGGCTCTGTCCGGCGACATCTCCAGCCGCGTCTCGGATCATTGATTCAATTCAATTCAATGAGTCTTGCCGAGTGTCTCGACATTGGCTTTGTACGCAGTCTGGAACTTTTCGCGCAAGTCCTTGAGCTGGTTCGCAAGCTGGCTGCTCTCAGCCATGAGGGTTTGGACTTCGGCTTTCGTAGCGGCCAACGCTTTTTCTTCAGCCTGTCGTTCCTCGTTGCGGTGTTCGAGAGCGGTCTGGGCGCTCTTGATGGTCTCTTCGACGCTGGTTAGCTGATACTTATCGCGAGCCAGACCGTCAATGACCTGGGACCGCGCCCTTTCGACGCCGTTCAAACGAGCTCGAAGCACGGTGAGGTCGTGGTCGATTTGTTGCTGGATCGACGAGGTTTCGTCGTGAAACTTGACGATGTCCTCTTGATTCTGCTTGAGATCGACCTGGGCCTTCGCCAGTTGTTCGCTCAGATCGTGAACTGCCTTATTTCCGTTGCGATTAAGCTGAGCGACCCCAGCGGCCAGGATCATCCAGACCAAAGTGGTCAACGTGACCAGTACGACAAGAACTTTCCCCGCGGTGGACATCAGAGCTCTCCCGCCCGGTGTCGGAGACGTCGTCAACGCGCCGTTCGTTATGGAACGCAGCGCATGCTTAACGATTCACCCACCGTCTTGGTCGGACGTCATAGGAAGATTAGAGACCGATCCGGTCGCGCCGAGTGGAACGCGAGCCGATGCGTTTCAACTTAATATACATCCCAATGTGACCCGCTGCCAAGCGGACCGGCCCAGATCCTCGTGCGCGGCAACAGGTTTGACGGCTTTGCGGACTCGCCCGTACAATCGGAAATCTCTCGATGCCGGCTGAGACTGTGTGCCCGAGCGAAGTTTGGGTCCGGCGCCCGCCGGTCGCGAGCGGTCCACGCTCGGATGACCCTCCACTACGGCGGGTGCCACCAACGGGCAAAAATAACCCGAAGCGTCAGCGAGGGAACTCCCGCCGTCGCGTGATACCGCCGGAATCTTCGCTGGCGCTTGGGGTTAGTATGATCGCTGCTGCTGTCGCACTGTGCACAACTCATGAGTGAACCGATCCAATCGCACCGCACTGGAGACTTTGCCGCTGATGCGTCCCACTTACCAGGTGACGGAGCTCTTGGGCGACGGGATCGGCCCCGAGCTGTCGGCGGCGATCCACCGGCTGGCCGACGCCCTGCCCGTCCATCTCGACTTCGTGGAGGTCGATTTCCGCCTGGAGAACCGGAGGGCGCGCGGCAAGGCCGTTTACGACGAGGCGGTCGAGAAGATCACGGCGACCCGGGTCGCGCTCAAGCATCCGACGACCACGGCCGAGGAGAGTCCCAACGCGGTCCTGCGGCGGCGGCTGGACCTGTCGGTCATCCACCGGCCGGTCTACACGATTCCCGGCGTGCCGACCAACTTCCGCCGCGAGCTCGACCTGGACATCGTCCGGATCGCCACCGGCGGGACGTATGACGACCCCGGCCGGATGATCGGCGAGGATGGCGCGGTCAGCCTGCGGATCGTCGAGCGACGGCCGGTCCGCGAGGCGGCTCGGTACGCCTTCAGCCTGGCCCGCAAGACCGAGAAGCGGGTCACGAGCGCTTCCAAGTACACGATTCAGAAGGCGACCGACGGCCTGTTCGAGAAAGTCGCCGCAAGAGGTCGCGCGGCAGTACCCCGAAGTGCCGCACTCCGTCGAGCTGTTCGACGCACTGCTGGGTAAGGTCATCATGGCGCCCGGAGAAATTCCAGATCGTGCTGGTCTTGAACGAGTACGGCGATTTCCTCTCGGACATGGCGTGCGGGCTGGCCGGCTCACTGGGAATCGGCGCCAGCGCCAACCTCGCCTTCGACGCGGCGGCCGTGGTCCGCGTCGCCCTGTTCGACGCGGCCCACGGAACGGCCCCCGACATCGCCGGCAAGAACCTCGCCAACCCCACGGCCATCTTCCTGGCGCTCTCGCTCTTGCTCTATCAGCTCGGCGAGATCGCCGTGGGACAGGCGGTCAAGAACGGGACGCTCGACCTGCTGCGCCAAGGCGTCCGCACCAAGGACCTGGGCGGCCAGGAGTCGACCGAAAGCTTCACCGAGGCCGTCGCCGCCGAGGTGGCCCGCCGCCTGGCCGCGAGTTGGTCACATCAACTCGAACCTGGTGCGCCTTGATGTAGGCCAGTCTGGAAAGCCTGACCTACAAGGAAAGAAGCCACCCCATGCCCTCCGGTATCAAGGTCTCCATCGGCTCCCTGATGCTGTTCATCATCCTGGTCGCGCTCCAGTTGGTGCTCTTCCAGGGTGTCTGGTGGATCCTGGTGTTTTCGCCGTTCACGATCATGGTCCTGACGCTCAACCTGGGATGTTCTTCGTGCTGGTTCGCCCGCCAGCCCTGGAGCCTCGGATCATCGGCATGCTCCTCGGAGGTCTGGTGGCTTTCGTCACATTGATGATGATGATGTTTATTAGCTCCAACGGCCAGCGTACGCGTTGGGCAACCCTGGCCGTGCGGAGGCGCGTGGGGCCAAGGCCAACGGGGCCGATCGGGAAGCTCGTCGACGACGAACTGGTTCGTTGGCTAACGAGTCTGCCGGACCAGCAGAGTCCGACGGCCACGGTCCTTGGCTTTATCATACTTAATATAAATGCAATAGAATACATTTTGCTCGACCTGATCGGAGTGGTATTGATCTGGGCTGGCGGTTGGCTCGAGAGCCGGTTGCGACGCCGCCGTGTCCGAGCAAGAGCGCCGGGGCCGAGCGGGCTTCCCCCTCTTGACGATCGCGCTGCAACTCCGTTGTAATCATCCACTTGGTCAAGGCGCTCCTGCTCGATCCTCCCCGGAACTGATTGCTGATGGCCGCTGTCGATCCTCCCTCGAACTCCATCCGACGCCGCGCCATCCGGAACTCTCGCACCACCGCGACCCAGCCGGCGCAGCCCGACGCCCGGCCAGGTCTTGGTCGTCACCAGCGTGATGTTCACGTTCATCTCGTTCTGGCGAACGGCCGCGCTGGTGCTCTGCGACCTGGCAAGCACGGCCTATTACATCGGCGGAATCGTCGAGTCGCAGATCGGCCGGGCGGCGCCCTGGTTCATCCTGGCCGTGATGCTGTTCAGCTACGCGGTGCGCAGCATCTACATCGAGAGCTCGCGCCATGTTCGTGCGCGGCGGCGTGTACCGCATCGTCAAGGAAGCGATGGGGGGCGGGCCGGCCAGGCTGGCGGTCTCGGCGCTCCTCTTCGACTACATTCTGACCGGTCCGATCAGCGGAGTCACCGCCGGCCAATACATCATCGGACTGCTCAATGACCTGTTCGAGATGGGCTCCGACAGCCCCTTGATGGTCCACCAGAACGGCCTGTCGGCGGGGATCGCGATCCTGGTGACTCTCTACTTCTGGCGGGTCAATACCAAGGGAATCCATGAATCGAGCGACCAGGCGCTGCGGATCATGGGGGCGACGACCGTCATGGGCGTCATCATGATCGTCTGGTGCCTGGTGACGCTGGCCGTCCGCGACAAGCCCTTGAATCTCCCCTCGCCGATGCCCAACCTTTCCAAGAAGGTGGATGTCGACGGCAAGCCGATCCCCGACCCGTTCGGCAAGCAGGTCGATCCCTTGGGTTTCATCGGCGAGACGTCCCTGGGCGAATCGCTACGGCCGGAGCACATCAACGGCCACTGGTTGAGCCTCATCGGTGTCATCGGCATCCTCATGTCGTTCGGCCACTCGATCCTGGCGATGAGCGGCGAGGAGACGCTGGCACAGGTCTACCGCGAGGTCGAGAGCCCCAAGCTCAAGAACTTCAAGCTGCGCTGCGCTCGTTGTTTTCTTGTACAGCCTGCTGTTCACCTCGGCTGATCAGCTTCTTCGCGGTGATGATCATCCCCGATAATGTACGAATGTCTAGATACAGCGGCAATCTGATTGGCGGGTTGGCCATGAACGTCGTCGGTCCCCAGTGGGCGCGGCTGGCTTTGAACGGGGTGGTGGTCGTCGTCGGATCGTTGATCCTTTCGGGGGCGGTCAACACGGCGATCGTCGGCTCCAACGGCGTGTTGAACCGGGTCTCCGAAGATGGGGTCCTGCCGGATTGGTTCCTCAAGCCTCACCCCAGGTTTGGCACGAGCTCGCGGCTGATCAACCTGGTTGTCATCCTTCAGGTCGTCACGATCCTGGCTAGCCGCGGCAACGTGCTGGCGCTGGGAGAGGCCTACGCGTTCGGCGTGGTCTGGAGCTTCGTGTTCATGTCGATGTCGATGCTGGTCCTTCGTTTCAAGCGCGCCGGCCATCGCGAGTACGAAGTTCCGTTCAACATCCGGACCAAGCGGTTCGACATCCCGGTGGGCATGACATTGATCTTTCTGACTCTGGCGACGGCGGCGATCGCCAACCTGCTGACCAAGGAAGTGGCGACGATCACGGGTGTGGCATTCACCGCGGCCTTTTTCAGCGTGTTCTGGCTGAGCGACCACGTGCACCGCTGGCGTCGGGGCGGCACCGATCACCACGAACATCTCGAGCAGTTCAACCAGAAGCAGTCCGAACAGCTGAGCGTCCAGTCGCTCAATCTGACGAAGCCCTACCGCAAGCTGGTGGCGATCCGATCACCTTATAACCTGGGCATGCTCGAGCGGTGCTTGGCGGAGACCGACCCGGAGACGACCGAGGTCGTCGTGATGACCGCGACGGTCCTGCCGATCGGCTCAGACGATCTGAAACCGACGATCAGCGACGTCGACCGTCAGCTTCTGACCGCGGTGGTCAATCTGGCCGAGCATGCCGGCAAACCGGTGAAGCCGGTGATCGTACCGACCAACGAGCCGTTCTATGCGATGACTCGCACCGCCAAGACGGTCGGCGTGCAAGAGCTGATCATGGGTCCGTCCAACAAGTTCCGTCCCGAAGACCAGCTCGACCAGGTGGCCCTCTACTGGCTGAACCTGTGTGGACCCAAGCCGGAGCCGTTATCGATTCGCGTACTGGGCAAGGACCGCGACGTGCGGCTGGACATTGCCGGCGGCAGCCAGATCCCCAAGACGGGCGCCGCGGCTCCGGAGTCCGCGCAACTGCTGGCCGAGCTCCGCAAGAGCTGGCACGGAGTCGAACGGCTGCTCCTGGCCTATGACGGCAGCCCGTTGAGCGCGGACTTCCTCGACACGGTCGTGAGCTTCCTCGATCCGGCCATCGAGATCACCCTGCTCGACGTCGCCGAGGAAGCGCCAACGGCGGATGGCCATGACCCAGTCGAGGAAGCGAAACTCGTAGTCGAGCGCGGAGTGGAACGGGCGAATGCACTGGGGCGGAAAGTCGAGTGGCGCGTCGCCCGCGGGGAAGCCGGTCCCGAGATCGTCAAGGCCGCCGTCGAAGGCAAGTTCGACGCCATCTTCATGAGCCTGCGCGGCGTTTATCGCCGCGGTGATACCACCGCATTCGCCTCCAATACCCGCTACGTGCTCGAACACGCCCCCTGCCGCGTCATTCTGGGCTTCGCCCCCAAGTCGATCCCGGCGCAAGCCATCAGTGTAAAAGCCGAGTCTTGACGACGGAGCAATCGACGTAACGAGTTCGTAAACCGTGTTCCTGGACCTATTAGCTGATTTCGCCCGAACACCGAATCACCGGGCGAATGTTCAGCCTTATTTCTGGTCCGGTTTCTCCTTCGATTTCGCGTTGATCAGTTCCTCGGCCTCGCGGCGAAGGAGTTCGAATTCCACGACGTCAGGCGATGCCATGTCGGGCCATTCCACTCCCGGGAGTTGCTCGGGGCTCGCTCGGCCGGCCAGTTTGAGGGCCTGCTGCAGGGACCTGCGCGCGTCCGCCGCATGACCCAGGCGGGAGTGGGCCATCGCCAGGACGACCCAGTTGAGAGCTTTTGCGCTCCCGCGCCAATTCCCCCCGTTCGACTCAAGGGCGCGCTCAATCGCCAGTTCGAATTCCCCATTGCGGTAGTGGGCGAGGCTCAGGATGTGGCGATCCCAGGGATACCCGCCAGCCTGCACGATCTTCCCAGCCCGCTCGACGGTCTGTTGCGCGGGGACAACCGGCCGGGGGCCGATCGCCCAGACGCGCGCCAGGCTGTACTGACAAGCCGGGGAGTCGCCCACCCGATCCGCCCACTTTTTGCAGAACTGCTCGTAGCCGTGGCGGTCGCCCAGCAAGAGCAACAGGCAGCCATAGCTGAACAGGTCTTCGCTCTCGGGAGCGAGTTCGGCCGGGCTCGATGCTTGCCCACGATTCGTTCAGGTGGGCATAGTCCGCCGCGGCGCGTTTCCAGTCGCGCTGAAAGACATGGAGGCGAGCCCGCATGATCCAAGGGAGGCGATCTTCCGGTTGCTGGGCCGTCAATCGCGTGAAAACCTCGTCCGAGCGGATGGCTTCATACCACGGCCCAGGCCAAGCTTCGCCGCCAAACCGCTTCAGTGCTGCTGAGTAGACACTCGCCGAGCGATCCCATTGCTTCGCCTGAGCAAGAACGGAAGCAAGTCCGAAATGCGCCTCGGTGAACTCCGGCTGGCGCCGCGTGACTTCTTCGAAGTTGGCGATGGCCTCGTCCAGCTTCCCCTGCTCGCGCATGGCGAGGCCAAGATTGCGGTAACCGCCGACGAAATTGGGGTCGAGCTCGATAGCCTTGCGGTAGCAGGCGATGGCCTCGTCCGGCTTCTTCTGGGCGGACAGGGCGTAGCCGAGGTTGTTGTGGGCGCCAGCCGAACTCGGCTGGCTGGCTACGGCCGCGGTGTAGAACCGAACCGCGCCGTCGCAGTCCTTTTGCTGCTGGAGCACATTACCCAGCTCAAAATTGAGCCAGAAATCCCCCGGGTGGACGTAGTGCGCGTCCCGCAGAATCCGGAGCGCGGAGTCCGTATGCTGAACCTGCTGGAGGGCGAGGGTCAGCATGCCGAGCGTCGCCGTGTGTTGGGTCCCGAACGTCGATCGAGTCGGCCAGCCGGTACAGGTCGTCGGGCACGTTGGCGACGGGCTGGCCCCATGCCGCCCGGAACCGGTCCCGCAGCGGCTCCGGGTCGATGCCGCGTGCCAAGGCCACCAGCCGCTTCCAGCGGCCGACATCCTCTTGCGAGACCCGGCGCCGGGCGCGAACCCAGTCGTCCAGCGCCACCGCCAAGACGACCGCGAGTGCCGGGCGGGCCTTGAGTCGATCGATCGACGATTCGACCGGCAACTCGTCGACGTCCACGCCGTACACGCGGAAGGCCCGGGCGTAGTCCCGATCCGCCACGCCAATGTGGAACTCCCCTTCAACCTGCGTTGTCCTCTCCATCCGGATTCGCTCCAGCCGCTCGACGAACTCAAGTTCCCTCAACCGCTGTTGGACCCGCCCGGAAGTTGCCGGGTCGGCCTCGCCGACGGCGACGGCCGCCTCGGCCCGCCGGGCCGCCTCCAGGGCCTCGGGCCACTTCTGCTCCGTCTCCAGCCGGTCCACCCCGCTAAAGATCGTCTCGACCTCCCCGGCCACCTTCGCCTGCCGCTCCCGCCGCCGCCGGGCCGCTTCCGCCTCCCGCGCCGACCGGTCCCGCATCACCCAGCCGCCGCCTCCTCCCAAAAGCACGAAGAAGAACAGCACCAGCGCGGCCATCGCCAGCTCAGTCTTGTGCCGCCGTGCGAACTTCCGCAGCCGATATCCCGCCGACGGCGGACACGCCTGCACCGGCTCGTCGGCCAGGTAGCGCTGCACGTCCATCGCGAAGCCGTTGGCCGTCTGGTAGCGGCGGTTGCGGTCCTTCTCCAGCGCCTTCATCACGATCCAGTCGAGTTCCCCCGGAGCAGCTTGGCCAGCTTTGCCGGTTCCGTCCCGCGGTTGGCGGCCAATGTCGGCAAGCCGTCCGCCGTGCTCAGCTTCGTGCTCGGTTTCGTCGGCTCCTGCTCCCGGATCACCCGAAGCATTTCCAGCATGCCGGCCTCGGTCAACTCCTTGCGGCTGAATGGCAGGTTGCCGGTAAGCAACTCGTACAGCAGCACGCCCAGCGAGTAGATGTCGCTGCGCGTGTCGATGTCGAGTTGGTTGATCTCCGCCTGCTCGGGCGACATGTATTCCAGCGTGCCGACGATCGCCCCGAAGCCGGTGACCAGCGTTTTGTCGGTCAACTGTAGCCCGGCCGCTTTGGCCACGCCGAAGTCGATGACCTTCGGCACCGGGTCGCCGTCATAGAGGGCGACCAGGACATTGGAGGGCTTGAGGTCGCGGTGGATGATGCCCTTCTGATGGGCGTGCTGCACCGCCTGGCAGACCGGGATGAACAGCTCCAGCCGCTGCCGCGGCGTGAGGTGGTGCTCGTCGCAGTAGCGCGTGATGGGCACCCCCTTGACGAGATCCATGACGAAGTACGGCCGGCCACCGCTGGTAGTGCCGCCGTCCAGCACGCGGGCAATGTTCGGGTGGTCCATCAGGGCCAGCGCCTGCCGCTCGGCCTCGAAGCGGGCGATGACCTACCGGGAGTCCATGCCGGCCTTGATCAACTTGACGGCGACGAGGCGCTTGACCGGCTCGGTCTGCTGGGCCATCCAGACGTTGCCCATGCCCCCGTCGCCGATCTGCTCAATGAGCTTATACGGGCCGATCACGGTGCCAGGGCTCTCCGTGCTAGGCTTGTCGATGATCGCCTCGGGAGTGCCCGCCAATGGACGCTCCAGCAGGGTGTCGGCGCCCTTGGCGGCCGCCCTCAGGAGGTTGGCCGGTGAATCGAGCAGGTCGCCCGACTGCTCGTGAGCCTTCAAGAGCGCCTCCAGGCGGCGGCGCAGCTCGGCATCGCTGGCGCACGCACTCTCCAGGTACGCCTGGCGTTCCGCGGGTGTACGTTTCTCCAGCGCTGCGAAGAAGATCGATTCCTCATGCACGGCCAGGCCTCCGCCGAGGGGTACCGACTCGCCCTAACAATAGCGCTTCTTTCAGGGCCAGGACGCGGACACCATCTTCAGCGCCCGACCATGCATAGACAATGGTTTCGCGCGAAAACTCGCACCGACAGCCAGGCGGAGCCGAACCGAGCGCAAAGGTTGGTCTTCCCATAGCAACTGGACAGTTGTTCGTCCGAAATGACCAACGTCAGTGTGCACGACGGCCACGATAGACAAAGAAAAGGACCAACGCGACGAGAGCGGCACCAAGGCACATTCCTGTTGCGATGAGACGAATGATATCGAGGGTTCGGATGTTTGCGGCGCTGGGACTATCGAGCAGCCTGAGAAGACTGAGGAGCCCGGACGCGCCGAAACAGCCGAAAATCCACACGTACGGAGGTTCTTTGCTCATGAAACGGCCTCTCTGGAACTCATTGCTAAGTTCTTGATTTCATCTTCCAACTGCCATTTTAGGGTATTCCGCAGCTTGCCTATGAGTTGTTCGTACATTGATCTGACCTCCTCTTGTTACTGGTTAATGTTCGCCTTTGCGATACGCTTATCGCCCTTTCATTTGGAACGACGCCCTGCCTCAGTCACCCCGAAGCCGCCCCAGAGGCTATTGGCTGCCGGCTGAGGTCCGAGATTCTTGTCAGATTCCCCTGCTTTTGCCGGACCACGGCGAATAGACCTTCCCAACACGGCCGGGCCGCGACTGCGGAATCGGCAAGCGTTCCTGTTACCAGTGCGCCGTTCGGGCGGCAATCACCTCAGGGTCGTCCTGTTTTTTGAGCGTTCGAGGCGTTCTCAACCTCAATGGAGGTATTATGAGAGCGCCCATGCTCGCGCCGTGCGCGAGCAGGATTGTCGGTATCGGTCAGACAGGGTACGATTTTTTCGGTCCGGTGGTGACCACCTCAGTGGTTGCGGCGCGATGGGCACGGTATCACCGCCGGACGACCCGGGCATTGACACCAATGGCCCCAGGCGAGCACCGGCGGCACGCTCCGGGCCGACGACGCCCAAGTGACCAGGCCGCCGCCGTTCGCTACGGCGCTCTTGTTAGGCACTGGGCGGGCCTGAACGGCCACCGGACTTCCGCCTGATCAAAAGAGAGAAGTGGACAACAGCGCACAGAAACACGCCGACGGCGGCGGCCACGCCAGGTGTAAAACTCAGCGGCGCCCCGTCGATGGCCCGTTTCACCGTCGGGACGAGGAATAGTATGCCAACGAGCGTTAACCGAATCGGCGGTAATGCCCACCACCAAGATGCACAGGATGGTCAGGCGCTTTATATGGTTCCTTTGCGCTTTTCGTCCTCCATTTTTTGCCCGACGCTTGCGGCGGCCCGAGCAGCCAAGTCCCTGAAAGCCATCCAGTCGTATTGGGCCCCGAGCACGGCTTCTATCCATCCTTCCTCCATGACAACACTCAGGACCCAGTCGCGCAGCACCTTTTTTGCTTGCGTGCGTGCGAGGTTTTCAAGGTTCCTGGGCTGCGCAACGCCTGTTCCAACGTCGCGATCGACATCTGCACAAACGTCAAATGTTTCCGCATCTGCTCAAGCGTGCCAAGCGCATTTCTTGCACGCCCGGATCATCCGCTAAATCGCCGACCGACGACGAGTTGCCAGGGGCATTGACCCCAAGTACATCCCCAGCCATTGGAAATCCTCCCTCGTGTAAATGAAGACCTCATGGGTAAAAGACATTCCCGTGACATTTCAATTCGCCGTTTGGGGGGAAACCCGGCCAGGCCGTGACTGCGGAATCGGGAAGCGTTCCTATTCCCAATGCGCCATCTGGTCACCAAACACCTCAGGGGAAGTCGAATTTTTTTTCCGAGCATGGAGCCGGTGTCAACTTCGACCAAGTGGCTTGTGGCGACGCTCGCCGGCGTCGCGGGCTCGTAGTGCTATTCAGAATCGCCGGGGTTTTCGTCGGCGTCGAGCGTCGATTCCCGGTCGGCCATCTCGACGCGAAGCCAGGCCCGCGCATAGGCCCAGTAGCGATCGGTCGTGGAAATTGATAGACCGAGGACCTCGGCCACCTGGCCGATTGTCAAGCCCGCGAAGATGCGGAGCTGGACGACCTGGGCCTTGACCGGTTCGATTTGAGCCAGCCGCTCCAGGACCTCGTCGAGGGCCAGTACGTCGTCGTGAATCCCGGGGGCGGTCAATTCCACCCGGTCGAGGTCGACTCGGGCGCGGTCGCCTCCTCGCTTGAGCCGGTGACGGCGTCGGGCGTGATCGACCAGAATCCGGCGCATCGCATCGGCCGCCGCGGCGAAGAAATGGCCGCGACTGTCCCACGGCCGATCGGGAGTCTCGCCGACTAACCGGAGGTACGCCTCATGGACCAGCGCCGTCGCCTGCAACGTCTGACCAGGAGCCTCTTTCGCCAGCCGTTGCGCCGCGAGCCGCCGCAACTCGTCGTAGACCAACGGCAGCAACTCGCAAGCCGGCCTCGGTTCGTCTTGCACCCGATCTCGTGGGTAGCCGCCGAGCTCCGGCGGGTCGGGTTCTGTGGGGCTTTTCATTCGCGGTGTCCTTCGTCGGCCCCTGGAACCGGTTCACGCCGATTCAAGGCGGCGACCAGATCCGTGTCATCACATGCTTCAGCGCGGCCTTTACGTGCATCACATACGACACGGCGCCATTCGTTATGAGGCGCACCTTCGTTCGACCACTCCATGATAGCCGAGTCGAGGGATGGAGTCATCCCTTGCGAAAACAGGCGCATTTGATGCCTGCCGTTCAAGAGGAAAGTGGGGATCGGCGGACGGAGCCGGCTCCTACAAAAAGAGCTGCGGATCCGCCTCGTTGCAGGAGCCGGCTCCGTCCAGTGGTCGTCTGCCTTTCATTCCCCAATGCGTGCACCTGTTTAGAAAAAACCGAGCTCCGGTGAGGTATTTGCGGACTGGACGGCGCATTGTGTGTAACGGGGCTTCCCGACGCCCCAATCGGGCATTGCATAAGACCGTTTGACGAGGGGCTGAAGTAGACCATTTTGGAGGATACGCTAATGGCGCTGGCCGATGAGCTCAAGGACTACATCACCAAAAACGCCAAGACAAGCACGACCATCACCCAGAACCACAACGTCGCCATTGTCGGCGAGACCCATGCCCGCCTGAGCAGCGAGGAGCCGAACATTCGAACCACGGCGGCGGTTCGACTGCTGCTCGAGTTGCTCAAGGAGCCCCGCTATCGGTATTTCGCCAATGAGAGCTATCTCAACGCCGGCCCAGTGCGGGTCGGGGTGAGGAATTACCTGCGCGACAAGTCGCTGCCGCCGAAATTTGATCCGAAGCACCCGGGCACGGATACCCTGGAAATTGCACGACGCGTCTTGCCGCGCCGCTATCAGGAGGTACTGGACTTTATTCGCGCCAACCCGCGTTACGTCCTTCCGATCGGAACCTCTGTGCTCGAGGGAGCAGCCCGCGATGCCCGCATGGCTCAACATCTGTTCGAGGAAATCGCGGATCGCCACATGTCGCCCGTCACGCCCGGCGTCGTCCTGCTCGGCGCGGAACATGCTTCCGCAGCGTCCGTCCATGCCTGGCCGACCACCCGAATGTTGATCGAGAAACACGGGTACACTTGCGTTTCAATCCGTGTCCTCACCGATTTGAGTCCGACGGGAATGTTGACGATGGTGTCGTGCCGCTGGGTACGGATCTGACGAACATCCAGTCGGGAGACATCATCAGGCTCACGTCCCTCGTCGCCAAGACGCCGGTTACGATCCCGACGGCGGTGGACGGCCAGGCCAGCCCATTCCGTAAGGTCAACTTCGGCACAAACAACAATCCGGTGGCTGATGAGTTCGAGTATATCGTGTTGCAGAAGCACGCGTAGGATCGTGCAAATCCATTCATAACACTGTGGCCGGATTCAAAGGCAAAGTTCGTAACACGAGGTTCGAGAAGATGTTGCCCGACCACCCGCCGCCTCCCCGGAATCCGGGACTGGGGGAGGGAAACAGGGACGTAGCGAGTATTGACGCAGCGAAGAAATTGACTGCGTCCCTATTTTCTGCGTCGCTTCAGTCCCCCATCGCGATCTTGTAATGCTCTTCGACCTTGTTGGCGGACAGGATGTAAGGGTAGATCGCAACCTCGTCAAGCCCGCCATAGAGGAAGCTGCCGAGATCGCGCGTTCCGAGCCGCACGGCGCGGTCCCGTGGGCAGGCATGATGAGGAACTTCGGGTTGCTGTAGAGCGTCCCAGGCGAAGGCGGCCCCATGCGAAATTGACCATCCTTGTAAATCTGGACCCCCGCCGCGGGATTCGTCTTGTCGCCCGGCTGGTAGCAGGCAACGATATGAGCCATCGCCCTTTCACGAGCTTGTCCTGGAAATAGGCTCCCGCGCCCTCGCCACCCGCCGAATTCCAAATGTACGCCGAGATCCGGTTGGGCCGTGACGAGAGCTGATGGTGCCGCGGATCCTTGTGCAGGCTGTAAAATCGGCACCCCCACTCGTACTGTCCCGCGACACCCTTACCGAGCCAGTGCACGTAGGGATCATCCTGAAGGTGGGCCGCTTGTCCAGGGAAATCCAGGGCATCGGTCCTCATCCAGACCTCGACCGTCAGCCCCGCATGGCTTTCCGGCTGGCTGAAGTGGACGCTGTCGGGGATTTCCACATACTCGTGTGCCCGGAGCCCGACCGCCGTGTTGCGATCGCCCTCGATCGCACCGGTCTCGCCATAGGTGACGTGACCGTGGTATTTGCCGTTGTGGCCGTGCCCGGTCGCGTCGACGGCGGTCGGCCCGGAGGCTTCCCCCAACCGCCAGTACGCGACCGGACGATCCGCCAACACGGCTTGTTCATATGCGATCCTCGACCGTTTCCGGATTGCCCTGGGATCGTCCGCGGCCCGGGCGATGGGCGCATCCCATCGCGTCTACACCGATGACGGTGGCCAGCTTGAGGGCTTCTCGGCGACTCAAGTCAGGCATCATGGTCCTCCCCCAATCCCCCGGTCATGGCCTGCGTGACGGAGCCCGACTCGGGCAAAATCGACCACCGGCATCGGCCTGACACGTTCATCGGCCGCCCCCGTCACCACTCAATCTCGCCGTTGAGTCCAAAATCACCTCATCAGCGGAAAAACTTTTTC
>CAWAAW010000028.1:0-80677 GCA_963779785.1 uncultured Planctomycetota bacterium | reverse complement strand
AGGCGGTTCCGGTGCGGCCGGACCCGCCACTTCGGCCAAAGCTGTTAGTTATGCCTGGTCCACCCCCCCTGACCCCCCCTTCGCAAGGGGGGGAAAAGAAAAGCGCAACGAACGGCATGAATATCCACGCCGTGACATCAATGATTTGATTAGGTAACAATAACCACTTCGACAGCCGAAGAAAACAATTTCTTGCTTAAATTGGATTTTTTTCTGGACACCGCCCGCGCGGCCAAGTAGGACTATAGCGTTGTCGGAGAATCCACGATTCGATTGCCAGGTTTCGAGGCAAAATCGACAGCGCATACGGTCTGCCAGGCAACTCTCGCAAACGGGCGGTCCAGTCCTTGGCATGTACCTGTAGATTTCGTTAAGACTTGAGCAATTTTCTGAGGTCGCCCCACAACGCGCGAGCCGAGTACCAAGTCGGGGGAGCTTCGCTCGCCCATGCGCTATCGCATTGCTTGGGTGTTTCGGTAAGCCGGTCTTTTTCTTGATCGTGATATGGGTGAGTCAGAGTTAGCGTAATCTGCCTGCAGCTGTGGATCCTTTCGTTCCAATGGCTGCTCAGAGGAGCTCGCATCGATGTCGCGCCCAAATCCGTTTGTCGCTCGTTGGGCAGGTCTGTTGGCGGCCTTCGCCCTTTTCCTCGCGACTGCCGCGATCGACCGTGGCGCATTCGCGCAGGCGACGAGTAGCCAGCCCGCGCAGCCTCCTCCGGCTCCTCTGACGACGCAAGGCGGCTCGACCTTGCGTTCCCGATCGCTGTCTTATCAGGAACCGAAAAAGCAACCGACGCCGAAGCGGACCATCAAGGCTTACGTTGTCGCGCTCGACCAGCCCTACATGTGGAACCGCCTGGGGGCGAGCCAGCCCAACGCCATGGTCTATGCCCTGGCGCGGGACGTGGTACCGACCGATTACGATCCGTCGATCAACCCGAAGACCGGTATGAAAGAGCAGGACAAGACGTTTCCACCCCCGCCCTTCAGCACGTTTAAGCCGGGCTGCGTTCGGCTGCGGGAGGATAGGCGCCCCCGGCCCCTCGTGTTGCGAGCCAATGAGGGCGATTTGCTCGAGGTGCACTTCACGAATCTGCTGGCGACGGCGCCGCCGCCGATCCCGAACGGCCAGAACAATACATCAACGGAGACGCGGTACGCCGGCTTCCACGCGATGGGGCTCGAACTTTACAAGGACGGCGGGATCGGAAACGACTCGTCCTGGGTCGGTACCAATCCGCCGGTGAATCCCACCAGTACGCAACCTGGCTACGTCGCGCCTCTCGCCCAGAATGGTGGTGAGCCCGGCAGCGTCTGCGCCCCCGGCGCGACCAAGGTCTACAAGTACTACGCCAAGGCCGAGGGGACGTACCTCGTTCACAGCTTCTCGGCCGACTCGCCGGGGGCGAACCAGATCAGCCAGCTTCAGTCCGGGCTGTTTGGGGTGGTCAACGTACAGCCGGAAGGGGCTGAGTACTACCGGAGCCAGGTCCTCGCCGACGACCTGGGTAAGGCGACGTACTACATCTGGGAGAAAGACTTGCAACCGTGGCTGGCCCGGAGTCGCGGCTTGATCCTCAACACTCCCAATATCGCCGAGCGGCGGCAACAGGCCAGACTCAACGTGATCCACCTGCCGAAGCAGTCGGGTGTGTACTATCTTGACGAAGCGAAACAGACCGACACCAACATGGAGATCGCCCTCCAGCTCGACGCCGCGGGTAATCTCGAGGAAGCGGAGATCGACGGCGTCAAGTACCCCGTCTACATCCTGGCGACCGTGGTACCCGCACGCGAAAACCAGCGTCAACTGCGGACGCTCAAGACGACCTCGGTGGTTCTACAGACTCGCAAAGGTGACCCGCCCGGCATGCTGCGACTCTCTCTGGCCAGCGGCCAGCAGCTCGTCAACTATGTGTCCATCTACCCGAGGGAGGCCAACTACTTGAGCGGGCAGCCGATCCCGTTCATCACCCCAGTCCTCAGCATGCTCGCGCCCGCGCCGGATCCCATCCAGTTCCCACACACAAACAAATTTGAGCTGGTTTGCGGCGACTTGACCGCCGTCATCACCGGGCCGAACCACGACCGCTGGCCTTACTCGAGCAACGGCCCGCTCTTCAATGAAAACCCGTCATCGCCCGACCGCAGGCAACCGTATCGCGAGTTCACGATCGTTTATCACTACAACTTTCAGAGCGTCGCGGCCTTCCCGCAGCTCGCGTCGACCGGGCAGGGAAACTATGCGACCATGGGGGGCGACTTCTTCGCCATCAACTACGGCTGCGCCGGGATCGGCGCCGAGATCCTGGCCAACCGTCTCGGCGTCGGGCCGATGGGTCGGAAGGACGCGGTCGATCTCAAGTTCGAGGAATTCTTCCTGAGCTCGTGGTCCTGTGGCGACCCGGCCATCGTCGTCGACGTGCCGGCCAACACGCCCAACGAGGCCGTGACGATCGATGGGGGCTTGAAGATTAAACGGGTATTCAGCGTGCCATCGTCAGCCCCGCTGATCGGCGAGCTCGACGGCGGGACCCTCCCCACCTTGTTCGTCACCCAGTTCAAAGATCAAAAACCTCCGATCACCATCCCGGCGGGGACCAAGCCGGCGACCGTGACCAAAGGGGAGCGGTGGACCGTCGCCGACAGCGGCGGCAATATCTATACGATCATTTTGGAAGATTGCAACGGAACCGCGACCCTGGCTGTGACCTTCCCGGCTCCCCCGCCCCAGCAGCCGCTGGCCAAGAGGAAAGCCACCAAGGCCTTCTACCCCGACGATCCATCAAACGTGTACCACAGCTACATGCGGGACCATGTCAAGTTCCGCGTCCTGAATGCGAGCGAGGGGATCACCCACGTCCACCACCAGCACGCCACCAGTGGCTCCATTCGCCCAATAGCGACAACGGCCAGTACCTGGACAGCCAGACCGTGGTCGCCGGCTCCGGCTACACCTTGGAGATCGTCTACGGCGGCAGCGGCAACTTGAACTACACGGTGGGCGACTCGATCTTCCACTGCCATTTCTATCCGCACTTCGCTGAAGGGATGTGGTCGCTCTGGCGGTCCACGACGTGTTCGAGCCCGGGACCAAGCTCGACGAAAAGGGCATTCCCGACACCCGGGAAAGATGGAACCGAGCCTACCCGGACGGCGAGATCGAAGCCGGCACGCCGATTCCGGCCCTCGTGCCCATGCCCTCGCTCGCCATGGCGCCCTACCCCGCGCGGGTGCGTCTGGAAGCGGAGGGCCGCCGAGTCGAAGTGGAAGCCCGGAACCAGGACGAGATCGACGAGCAGCGGAGGGAACATCCCGACGACCCCGGTCAATGGCCGGAACCGTATTACGCGAAGAGTCCCGGCTACCCGTTCTTCATCCCCGGGATCTCCGGCCATCGCGCTCCCCACCCACCGTTGGATTACGCCTGGAAGGAGGACGAGCACGGCAATCCCATCTACGACCCCAAGACCGGGAAAAAAGTGTACCTGGACGGTGGCCTGCCCAGACACGTGGTCCTGGACGGTGATGTCGTCAGGAATTACTTCACCAAGTGGGATTTCACCAAGGATTTCGTGGTTGTCGGCGACAAGCCGCCGTATAAGGCCAAGGCCGGCGGCCTGGTGGCGTACGAGCTGCCCCAGGAAGGGACGGCCCTCGAACAGGCCGCCATGCGGACCCATTCCACGCGCCCGCCGCTCGTACTTGCCCAACGGCGATCCCGGCAATTTCATCCTGAATGGTCTACCGGCGGTTCCCGGCGCTCCCTACGCGCCGCCGGGCGTGCGCGGCGACGGCGAATCCAACGTCAACATCCGCCGTTACAAGGCCGCCATCCTCCAGCTCGATACCGTGTTCAACAAAAAGGGCTGGCACTTCCCGCAGCAACGGATGCTCACACTCTGGGGAGACGTGGCGCCGACGGTCACCGGCGTGAGGCCGCCACAACCCTTCTTCTTCCGCTCCAATACCGACGACACGATCGAGTACTGGCATACCAACCTCGTGCCCAACTACTACGAGATGGACGACTTCCAGGTCCGAACCCCGACCGATGTCCTGGGCCAGCACATCCACCTCGTCAAGTTCGACGTCACGTCCTCCGACGGCGCCGGCAACGGCTTCAACTACGAGGACGGCACCTTCAGCCCGCAGGAAGTGCGCGAGCGGATCGCCGCCATCATGGCCAAGGGGGGAATCTACCAGTTCGACGATCGGGCGCCTTTTGAGACCAAGTTCCAGACTCCCTTGGCCGTGAAATCCGTCGCCGAGGAATACCCGCTGCCGGGCCACCCCGGCAAGAGCCTGTTCGGCCAGCCCCCTCCGTTCCAAAACTGGGACGGAGCCCAGACCACGGTCCAGCGGTTCGATACCGACCCGACGCTCAATAACGACGGACTCGACCGAACCGTTCGCTCCGTGTTCACCCACGACCACTTCAGCCCCTCGACCCACCAGCAGGCCGGCTATTACGCGGCGCTCCTGGTCGAACCGGATAATTCGATCTGGAAGTTCCCCGTCATCACGGCGGATGCCAATGGCAAGTCGACTGTGAAGTACGAGCAGGGCGGGTCGCGCTTCGATGGTGGTCCAACCAGTTGGCAAGCCAACATCATCACGGTCGACCCGGCGCAGAGTTACCGAGAGTTCGCGTTTGAGTTCCAGGACATGCAGCTCGCCTACCTGGCCGGCAGCACGCCCAAGTTGCAGACTCCCTCACAGCTCCTGCCCCCGCAGCCGCTGTTTCCGTTCACTCAGGCGGCGCAAAACGCGGTGTTGAACGAGCTGAGTCTGACTTTGGGTCAGCCGATTCCCGAAGTCAACGGCGGCAAGATCGTCCGCGACCTACTCGAGAGCAACGGAATCCCCCTCTCGGAAGACGCTGTCATCAACGCGGGGACCGCTCCCAATACGTTCGTCATTACCGACCCACAGGCGAAAACCCCGGACGGGTTCGACACGACTTACCCGATCACGACGATCGGCGGCGTTCTGAACCTGTTCACGCCGAATATGAACCCGGGTTGGACCGATCCGTTATTCGCGGTCGCCTCGCCTGGAGGGAACTCCCCAACCCCGAATCCGCAGTTGATCAGCTTCGGGACAATGGGCACATATTCCGTGAACTACCGCAACGAACCATTGCCGCTGCGCGTGGCGCCGGTCGCTCCCGCCCCTGGCGTGACGAATCCACCCGACTCCACCGACCTGGCGTTCGCGTATGCGTCGATCAAGCGCGGCGACGCCGACCTCAATGTGCAGCCGGTCTCTTTTGCCATGCCACTGAGTCTGAAGCCGCTGTTCGCCGCCAGGCAGCTCGTACCGCCGATCATCCAGGCATTCGCCGATGGCGGAATCACGCTCACGAACACTCCAGCGCTCAAGGCCGAGATCCTTGTCGACACCGTTTTTGGCAACGGATGGCTGGTTTTCAACCCGAACCCGGCCGGTACAGGCTCGACCACCTACGCGGTTCGCGATCCGGGCCCTCCCTTACCGCCGAATCTCTACGTCTTCACTCAGACCCCCGCGTCCCCGCGTTATTCGCTCAATGATAACCTCAAGCCACTCTTCGTGGCCGGCAACCTTGTGCCGCAGATCATCACCGCATTCGCCAATGTGGGAGTCACGCTCACCAATACTCCGACAGTGAAGGCCCAGATCATCGACGACCCGGTGACCAAGGGGTGGCTGGTCATCAACCCGAATCCGGGCGGGACGAGTTCGACCCTGTACACAGTTCGAGAACTCGGCCCTCCTTCATTTCCATTGGCTCTGTATGTCTTCACGCAATCCACCGGCGTATTTCCGCCGCCGGTGGTGCCGCTCTCGGCCGATCCCAAGGATGGGGGCGTGGCCGGCCTGGACCCGTTCACACCCATGATGTGCGCCTACGTCAACGATCGCATTCAGGTCAGGGCGCTGGCTGGGGCACACATGAACGAACATAGTTTCTCGATCCACGGCGTGAACTTCCAATTCGAGCCCTCCTACACCAACTCCGGCTTCCTGAGCACTCATGCGATCTCGCTCTCCGAGCATTTCGAGATGGAATTCAGGATGCCCGCTCGGTCGGCCGAGCAGAAGAACGATTTCGCCGACTACCTGTACGCGCCGTCCGCCAACGGCCAAGGGCAAACCAGCGGATCGTGGGGAATCCTTCGCTCCTTCGACGGTGCGAAAGGCGATCTCGGCAAGGAAGGGTCGTCCGTCTATCTCGAGCCCCTCGATAAGGATCACCCGAAATACACCGCGCCGGCGACGATCGACTTCGCGGATCGCTTTAAACAGGCCAAGAACAAGCAGGAATACACGGTGATCGCCACGACGGCTCAGCAGATTCTCCCCAGCGGAACGCTTTACTACAACACGCGCGGGCAGGCGACGCATAATTTCCCGTTCCAGGCCAAGGGAGGGGCCCAGACCAAGCTCGAAAACCCGTATGCCCTGGTCTATGTCGACGCCAACGATCTAGACAACCCAACGGATCCCAGCACAGCCAAGCTCAAGAGCGACATGCGAATTGAGCCCTTGATCCTGCGGGCGAACGCCGGCGACTGGATCAAGATCACCTTGATTAACCAGTTCCTGACTTCCGCGAAGACGTTCAACGGCGGAACGAAGATCTCATCGTTTCCGGCCGGCAACCCGTTCATCAAGCTGAGTCAAACGCAGGTGGGAGCGCCGTCGTATGTCCTCAATACCTCGACACTCGCCGGCCTGCACCCGCAGCTTGTCGCCTACGACGTCACTTCGGGTGACGGCGTGAACGTCGGGTTCAATCCGACGCAGACGGTCGACCCGACCACGAACACGACGAGAACGTTTTACTGGTATGCGGGCAACTTGTCGTTCGACGAAAGCAATAACCTGGTCGAGACACCCGTCGAATTCGGATCGGTAAACCTGGCGCCCGCCGACCCGCTGCTCCAGCACCGCAAGGGACTGATCGGCGCCCTGGTCATCGAGCCTTACGGCTCCTCGTGGCCAAAGGCGCACAATGACCTCAAGAGCGCACCGGAGTATCAATACATCTATGATAGCGCTGGAAACGTCACAAGCGTGAATCCCTCGTCGACCAAGACGCGAGCCATCGCGACGGTGACGAAGGCCGGCGTCACGCTGTTCGACGAGCTGGTGCTGGCGATGCAAACGGACGCTTACATGTATGAAGAAGCACCGATCGGCGTGAAACCACCTGCGAACCCACCGGTCCTGGTCTATACGAACGCACCGGCACTCAACTACCGCTCGGAGCCTTTGACCTATCGCTACGCGGCCGCTTCATCGGTTTCGGCACCCGCCGCCGCGCCGGCGGGGACGGCCGCGCGGCTGTCCAACGCGCTGGTTACCCCGGATCTCACAACTGGAATAATCTTTACGCCCACGATGGCCGACCCGCAGACGCCGATCCTCACGACCAAAGCGGGTACTCCGGTTCGGGTGCGCTGGATGTGTCCGGCTGGCGCCGGCAGTGACTCCGCCGGGAGCAGCCAGGTCCTCGCCGTGCACGGGCACGTATTCCAGGAAGAGCCCTACATCAACGACTCGAAGGAGCTGGGCTTCAACCCGCTCTCGCAGTGGATGGGCGGCCGGTTCGTCCTGCCGGGACAGACCGTGGATATGCTTTTCGCCAGCGCGGGCGGCTCGTTCGAGGTACCGGGCGATTACTTCTACGGAACGTTCATCGGTCAGACCGCGGGCACATCACCAGTGATCTCCGCACCAGGTGTCACTCCAAAGGTTACGCTGCCCGGCCCCAGCCAAGCGCTGTGGGGCTTGCTGCGAGTCCAATGAGCGATGCGACCAGAGAACGATGCTCCTCGCGCGCGATCGAAAGCCGGCACAATCGCTTCTTTCCACCGTCTGTTTTTGTTGCGCGTCATCGGTACGTCCCCCCCTTGAGAAGGGGGGGCAGGGGGGGTTAAGAGGCATAGCCAGTACGTTGGGCCGATGCGACAAGTCCGCGCGAGACAGCCGTCCCGGAACCGCGCACCAGTCTGTGGTTACGCGGGGATACCCCCCCTGCCCCCCCTTCTCAAGGGGGGGACAACGCGCAATGGAATCCGGATGAAGACAAGGCCTGTGCAAGACGAACGTCCGGACCAACACATGAAATCCATCACACGCAGTCGTATCGTCATCGGGGTCGTAGTCGTTGGTCTGGTCGCACTTGCCGCACTTACCGCGATCCGCGGCAAGGCAACGGTCGGCGACTCCGTAAATCCGGCTGTCCCCCCCGACCTGCCCAAGGCGGACGCGACGGCAACGCATTTCACCCAGGCCCGGTCGCTCTTCGTTCAAAGCATCAGCCGCGAGGGAATTGCCGTCGAGTTCTCGATTCAGCACGTCGACCCAACGAAGGCCCAGGCCAAGGAGCTGGAAGAGGGCGATGACGCGCGGATCCGGTTTACGATTACCGATACCGCGAGCGGCCGGCCGGTCCGTGCGATCAACCCCGCGGCATGGATGGATTTGGTCCCCAAGGACGAGATCCGCGGCGCCAAGACGTGCGAACAAAAGGTCAAGGCGTTCCTGGGCGGCAGCATCTTCGGCCGGGCCGAGCTGGACTTGAACGTCTACAACGTCCTGACGCTCAACGACGAGGCCAGCATCTCGGTCGTGGATCCGCTCTTCAGCTTCGGTGGTACCAAGTTGCTGGGCATGGTGGTTCTGGAGAGCCCGGGTGAAGACTGGGCCATGACGTCGAATGAAACGCGCATCTATGTTTCGCTACCCGACAGCAAAAAGGTTGCGGTGGTCGACACGGCCGGCTGGACGGTGATGCGGAACATCGAGCTGGACCGCCGGCCCGGCCGGCTCGCTCTGCAAGCCGACGAGAGCGTACTCTGGGTCCTCGACGAGGAAGCCAGCACAGGCAAGCCCGAGATATCCGGAGTCACGGCGATCGACACAACCAAACTGGAGCGGGTCGCGCGAATCAATACCGGCCGCGGGCATCACGAGATGGCTTTCAGCGACGACGGCGGCCGAGCGTTCGTCACGAACGAGCGAGACGATACAATGTCCATCATCGATACCCGGTCGTTGAAAAAAGAAGCGGACGTGCCAACCGGCTCCGGGCCCGGTTCGGTCGCGTTTTCACCGTTGGCCAAGATGGCTTATGTTTCGGCCGGCGACGGCACCGTCACCGTTGTCGACGGCGCCCGCCGCGATGTGGTCGCGCGGATCAAGGCTGAGCCGGGCCTGGGTCAGATCCGGTTCGCGCCTGACGGCCGGCTCGGCTTCCTTGTGAACTCCTCCAAGGACGTCGTGCACATCATCGACTCGGCCACCAACCGGATCGTTCAGACCGCGGACGTGGAGGATGAACCGTACCAGGTGGCTTTCTCCGCCGAGTTCGCCTACGTGCGGCATCGAGGGAGCGAGAACGTGCTGATGCTGCCGTTGAAAGCCGTGGGTGTCGAAAAGCAGCGGGTGCAGGTGTTCTCGTTCCCGGGCGGCAGGATCCCCCCTGGAAAAGCCGCGCGCCTGAGCTCCGCGGACACCATTATCCAGGCACCCGGCGAGAGCGCGGTGCTTGTGGCCAGCCCCATGGACAAGGCCGTCTCTTACTACCGGGAAGGGATGGCCGCACCGGTCGGGAACTTCAGCAACTACGGCCGGCAGCCGCGCGCCGTCCTCGTCGTCGATCACAGCTTGAGGGAGCGCGGTTCACCCGGCGTTTACGAGTCGGTGGTACGCCTGCGAAAGCCCGGCGATTATGATGTGGTCTTCTTCCTGAATTCCCCACGCATCGTGAACTGCTTCTCAGCCACCGTGAAACCGAACCCGGCACTGGACGCGAAGAGGAGAGCCGGTAAGATCAAGATCGAGCATCTGGTCGAGCCGCGCCGTGTCAACGTAAGATCGACCGTGGCGCTCAGGTTCCGGTTGACCGACGAGCAAACCAATGCCCCCATCTCGGGGCTTACCGATGTGGAGGTGCTCACCACGCTCATGCCGAACACCTGGCACAAGCGGCACGTGGCATCACCCAAAGACGATGGGATCTATCTTCTCGACTTCGCACCGCCGCGACCTGGCCTCTACTATATCTACCTCCAGTGCCTGTCGCGCGGGCTGGGGTTCAACAACAATCAGTACCTCGTCTTGGAGGCTCTTGATCAAGATGAAAAACACCAATCAAATCGATAAATGGATGGCAATTCTTGGTTTGTTCTCGTTCCCACGCTCTGCGTGGGAATGCCGTCCTGGACGCTCCCGCGTCCGAGAGCCTGCGTCGACCACGCAGAGCGTGGAAGACGGCATTCCCACGCAGAGCGTGGGAACGAGTCTGGAAATCGATAAATGGATGTATATCCTTATTTTGTCCTTGTCGTTGATCGCCGTTCAGGGCTGTCACAATTCCCCGACAAGTGCTGCCGCTCAGCCCAATGTCAATGACAATGCCGAGGCGAGTTGCTGCGAGCCGGAGACGCCGGCCAAGGAACCGGCTGCCGATTCGCAACCGCCGAAAGTCGAAGTCCTGGCAAGCAAAGTGACCATCCCCGACGTCGCGCTGATCGACCAGGATGGCCGGCCGGTGAATCTGGCTCGCGACCTGGCCCCGGACAAACTCCTGGTCATGAATTTTATCTTCACGACCTGCAAGGGAGTGTGCCCGCCCATGGGTGTCAATTTCGGACAGCTCCAGAAGCGGCTGGCCGGTCGGGTCGGCAAGGAAGTGAGCCTGGTCTCAGTCAGCGTCGATCCCGTGATCGACACTCCGGAGCGCCTGAAGACCTGGGGCGCGCAGTTCGGCGCATCCGACGGCTGGACGTTGCTCACGGGTCAGAAACAAGACGTGGACCATTTCCTCAAGGCGCTGGGCGTATTCGCCGCCAACAAGACCGAGCATTCGCCGTTCATCCTGATCGGTCGCCAATCGGATGGCCGCTGGCAGCGCGTTTACGGATTGACCCCGACCGACAAGTTGTCCGAGGTGATCCTCGGCTTACTCGCCTCGCCGGACACGCATCAAGCGGCGTCCAATTCGGCGGCCCAGCATTACTTCACCGACGTACCCCTGGTTGACCAGCACGGCAAGGAGCTGCGCTTGTATAGCGACATTCTCAAAGGCAAGGTGGTGGTGATCACCCCGTTCTTTACGACCTGCCGGGGCTCTTGTCCCCAGTTGCTCGACACGTTCGTCAAGTTGCAAAGCCATTACGAGGACCGTCTGGGAAAGGATCTCTTTCTCGTCAGCGTGACGGTTGATCCGGATACGGACACCCCCGATAAGCTGAAGGGCTACGCCGAACAATACCATGCCCTCCCGGGTTGGTACTTCTTGACCGGCGACAAGACGAATCTCCACACGGCGCTCACCAAGCTCGGTCACCGCGTCCAGGCCAAGGAGGACCATACCAACATCTTCATCATCGGCAACGATAAAACCGGCTTATGGAAAAAGGCTATGGGACTGGCACCGCCCGCGGAGATCATCCGAGTCGTCGAGTCGGTTTTGAACGACAAACCCGCATGAAGAATCGTCTTCGAGCGCATCAGCGATCCTTCGCATGTCTTCGGCCGATCATCGCCGGCGTGTTCCTGATGGCGATGACTGGATGCTCGGTTCGGTCATCACCGTCGGGTTCGGACAAGCCCTCCGCGGCGGCCCAGGCTGTCGTTGGTGGCGAGGCTGAGCGGTTGGAACGGGGCAAGGCGATCTACCTCAAGGGGATCAGCCCGTCCGGTCAACCGATCAAGGCCCGGCTGATGGGGAGCGCCACCGACGTGCCTGCCGCGGTGTTGACCTGCGGAAACTGTCACGGCCGCGACGGCATTGGCAAGCCGGAAGGAGGGATCATTCCGCCGACAATCACGTGGAACGAGCTGACCAAGGACTACGGCCGCTCGCACCCCAGTGGGCGGCAACGACCCGCCTACGACGACCGCTCGGTGGGCCGGGCGATCACGATGGGACTGGACCCATCCGGCCGAACGCTCGACTCCGCCATGCCGAGATACGCGCTGACCCGGGCGGATCTCGACGACTTGGTGGCTTATATCAGGGAGCTGGGGCGAGACTCCGAACCCGGAATCACCGACCAGACAATCGTTGTGGGCACGTTCCTGGCCCCTCCCTCGTCGATGGGCGAGCTGAACGTTGCCGTCAAATCCGTGCTCACCGCCTATTTTCAAGAAACGAATCAACGAGGCGGCATCTATGGCCGAGCTGTCGAATTGCGCTGTCTGGACGCTTCGGAATCCACCCAGGAGCGGGCACCCGCGGCGCGACGATTCTTGAAGAGCCAGCAGCCGTTCGCACTCGTCGCTCCTTTCATTGCCGGTTCGGAGGATGAATTCACCGACGCGGCTCGCGAGGCGAACGTACCGGTGCTGGGTCCGTTCACGCTCTATCCCCGGTCGCGCTATCCGCTGAATCGTCACGTGTTTTATCTTCACTCGGGGTTGACGGACGAGTCGCGGGCCCTTGCCGTCTTTGCCGGCGACCGTCTCGCCGGTCGGAAGCCAGCAGCGACCGTGTTATTTGAGGAAACCGACTTGGAGTCGTGCGCGGCGGCCGAGGGCGTACGCGCCGAATGTGCACGCAACGGTTGGGAACCGGTCACGCTCCTTCCCGTCTCGCGAGGCGCGGATTCACCCGGGTGGGTCGACCACCTCAAAGGCAAGAAGGTTGAGGTGGTGTTCGTCCTCGCGCCTGAGGCTCCGCAGGTGATCGACCTGATCGGCTCCGACTCGACGAACTGGCACCCCTTGGTCTTGATACCCGGTGCCCTGGCAAGCAACGAGATCCTGAAGAATGCGGCCGGCGTCCAGGACCGTCTTTTCTTGTCCTTTCCGACGTTGCCTCTGGACCAAACGCGGGAGGGTATCGCCGAATACGAACGGCTGGCTGCCGCCCACGGGTTAACCAGCGCGCATCGGTCATCCCAGTTCGAGGCCCTGGCGGCAGCCAAGATCTTTGTCGAAGCCATGACGGCCGTGGGTCGAGCCGCCAGCGTTGAAAAACTGATCGACGAACTCGAACATTTCTATCAGAAGCCGACCGGCTTGACGCGGCCGATCACCTTCGGTCCCAACCGGCGGTTCGGCACCGTCGGGGCCTACATTGTGGCGATCGACCCCAAGCGAGCCAAGCTCGTGCCCGTGAGCGGCTTCATTGAGCCCCCATCGCATTGAAAGGATGTGTTCTGTGATGCCCCGCGCGCCCCTGCCGATTTCGTCGCGTGCTTTTCCCACCCCTGCGAAGGGGGGGCTGTTCTTTTCCCCCCCTTGCGAAGGGGGGGTTAGGGGGGGTGGACAGGGCATAACCAATACCTTCGGCCGCGGCGGCGTTTCGGCGGGGGGTCCAGCCACCTCGCAACCGCGTACCAGGCCGTAGTTCTCGCCGGGACCACCCCCCCCTAACCCCCCTTTCGCAAGGGGGGGAAAAAACATGGGCCTCGTCCGCGTAAGGAAAATCGTGGCATGCTCGAGTTGTTTGTCGTGATCAACTGCGGTCCGTGTGCCCCGTTCATTGGCGGGTGTCTGGCGAGCCTTGAGTCGCAGACCTACCGCAACTGGCGCGCATTGGTGACCGTCGATGCGTGCGGTGATGAGACGTATGACGAAGCGCTCAAGTCGCGCAACGAGACCGTCGGATCGCCGTCCGCCGGAACTCGCTCCGCCGCTATGCGATGGAGAACCTCGTATGCGCGATCCGCCGAACATCGCTCGATCCGGAGGACGTGATTGTCATTCTCGATGGTGATGACAAGTTAAACGTCGACCATGCTCTGTCAACCGTCGCCGAGACGTACAACCAGCACGACTGTTGGTTGACCTATGGCAGTTGGGTTTCCAACGTCCCCGAGCGTCATGCCGGCAACTGGCCGCCCTATCCGGCCGGCACCGAGGACTTCCGCGCAGCCCCGTGGCTGGCGACCCACTTGCGGACCTGGAAAAAGTGGCTCTGGGACTTGGTCAACGACGATGATCTGCGCGACGATGAGGGCCGGTATTTTCGCGTCGCTGTCGACCTGGCCGTGATGATCCCGCTGCTCGAGATCTCCGGGACGAGTCGAGCACATCATATCACCGAGTCGATCTATTTTCTCAATCGTGAGTATGATTCGCGAACCGACGATCGACGGTACCGGGAGCAGCAGCGCAACGATCGGCTCATCCGATCCCGGTCCCCCTATCGGAGGCGATCCGCGCAGTGAACGTCGTCTGCACGAAGGTCCGGCTTGCGAGTAAGAGCAAGATTATAAGATTTGCACGATCTTACTTTTAATCTTAATCTTAATCTATCTACTCTTACTCTTAGTCCTAATCTTACTCTTAATCTTTCTCCCAGTCTTAATCTCATTCCTATCGGAGAAGGCGATCCCAAGTGTCCGTCATGACACTAAACGTAGTCTGCATCAAGTGGGGTAAGAAGTATCCCCCGGAGTACGTGAATCACCTGGGCCGGGCCATCCGCCGCTGCTTGACGGTCCCCCACCGCTTCGTGTGTCTGACCGACGACCGCGGCGGGATCGACGACGACATCGAGACCAAGCCGTTTGTCGAGGATTTACCCGGCTGGTGGAACAAGATCGCCTTGTTCAAGTCCTCGATCCACGACCTTCAAGGCACGCTCTTGTATCTGGATCTGGACATGGTCATCGTGCGTAACATAAATGAGTTATCGACCTATGACGGACAGTTTGTCGCCATGCCGACGTTTCGGAGAGCGGGTGAGTTCGCCTCGGCTCTGATGCGGTTCGAGATCGGCCGCTACCAGCGCGTTTGGGACCTCTTTGAGCCGCGTGCTCAGGACGTCATGCGAGCGATCCAGGGCGACCAGAACTGGATCAATGCGTGCTGCACGACCACCAGGGAGCATGAATATACGCGGAAGGTGCGTGAGCTATGGCCGGAGGTAACGCCGGAGCGTTGCCTGATCGATCCGCTTCCTCGGCCGTGGTTCCCCGACTTCAAGGGCGAGTTGCAAGATGGGCCGCACCGGCTCTCCGACGTTTCCAAGGTGATCGTTTTCCACGGCAAGCCGATGGTCCACGAGGTGGATTGGGTCGCCCGGATTTGGCGAGGCGAGGCGCACGTTCCGGATGAGCAGCGAGACGATTAGAGCGATTAGGCGCTCTAGGCCGTGAAAAGGCGATTCGTCAACGGTTCGATGCGACGACCCGAGACCGCAGAGAGAGCCAGCAGTACCAACGATACGGGAAAACTGATCAGGATACTGGCCGAGCAGCAGGGTCCAAGTGTCGCCCAGGCGAAATGTCCAGCCTGGACGATGACGTCCGGGTGACCGAGCAGCATAGGCAGGCTCAACGCCACACAAAGGCAGTGCACCGCCAGCGGCGTGAACTGTCGCCAGTAGACGTAGACGGCCGCCAGCAGAAGCCACGCGAGAATCGCCTCGAAAGCGAACGCCGCGAAGTCGTCGGCACCGATCCCGCGAAGACGCAGGAAATACATGTGCGGGAGTCCACCGAAGTACACGCCGCACGCGAGAACGAACGCACAGAGCTGACGAAGGTCATAGCGACCCATTTTACAAGTGCCTATTGCTGGGCTGCACTCGAGTGGCCTGACGATCAAGCTCGGCGGACCGGCCCGCCCGAGCGACCCTTTGAGTCTACCAGATCTGGGGGAATGAGGACACCGACGGGGCACTCTTGGAAGCCATGCGGGTTGGTGGGGTATGCCCGATCCGACACCGGGCGGTTGGGGTGATGAAAAGTTCGTCTTGCACAAGCCTTGTCTTCATCCGGATTCCGTTGCGCGTCGTCCCCCCCTTGAGAAGGGGGGGCAGGGGGGTATCCCCGCGTAACCACAGCCTGGTGCGCGGTTCCGGGACGGCTGTCCTCCGCGGAATTGTCGCATCGGCCCAACGTACTGGCTATGCCTTTTAACCCCCTTCGCAAGGGGGGGACGTACCGATGACGCGCGACAAAAACACACGACTTGAATCCGCCCTTCGAGCTCGATAAACCCCAATTTTTCACCATCCCACCGGGCGCCACCGAGGCCCTTACGCCGGTTTTCTGTGCCATTGCGACTCAGACCCCCTCAAGGCGAGAATCGAGATCGGGAGACGGAGCTCCCTCCTACAAATCCTTTAGGAGCCGGCTCTGTCCGGCGATCTCTCTAGAGAGAACGCATGGCCTTGTTCGACAACTCTGACAGCCCGCGACAACGGGGAGAGCGAGGGCAAGCCGTGACGAAACCGACGATCCTTGTGGCAACGTGGGGCGATGGGCTGTTCGCGGTGAGCGGCGATCGGCGCACGCAAGAGATTGCGAACCAGCCCGTCAGATGGCTCGCACCGGATGGACGTGGCGGTGCGCTCGCCATTGTCGGCGGACATTCTCTGCGCAGGCGTGCACCAAACGGCAAATGGGCAATCCTCGCTATGAGCGAGTTCGACCTTTCGTGCTGTATGACTGCTCGAGACACCATCTACGTTGGAACGGACGATGCACGCATGCTGCGGCTGAGGCATGGGGACGGTGTGCTCGATCCGATCGATGGTTTCGACCGCGTCGCGGGGCGGGATACTTGGTTTGCGGGTTCGGCAATTGTGAATGGGCAGCGTGTTGGGCCACCGCTCGGTATTCGCTCGGTCGCGGCCAACTCGGACGGGAGCATCCTGTTCGCGAACGTGCACGTGGGAGGCATTCCGCGTTCCCTGGATGGCGGAAGGACCTGGCAGCCCACCATCGATATCAACAGCGATGTTCATGAGGTGCGCAGCGCACCCGGCAAATCCGGACATTGTCGCCGCAGCGTCCGGTATCGGCCTTTGCATTAGCCGCGACGCAGGAGCGACGTGGACCATAGAACGCGACGGCCTACACGCATCGCACTGCTCTGCGGTCGCGTTCTCGGGCGATGACATTCTTGTCTCCGCGGCGACAGATCAATTTGCGGCCCAGGGAAGAATTTATCGTCGGCCGATCAGCCCGGATGGACACATCGTGGCCGTCGAAGATGGCCTGCCTACGTGGATCAATGGGATCGTCGACACCGGTTGCATCGCCACAAACGGCTCAACGATTGTGGTGGTTGACAGAGCGGGAACCCTGTACCTGTCAACTGAGTTCGGGCGGGCTTGGTCACGGAGCAGCAGCGAACTACCGACCCCGAGTTCCGTTCTCATCTGTTGACCAATATCGAACGGCTCGGGCTTGCTCCCAATTTGGGAAATGACCGGAAACCCGATGTAACCCTCTCCCGCGCCGGCACCTTGTACTTTCGTGTTGTAGGCGTCGATAAGCTATACGATGCGGTCAATGGACAAGCTAAGGTCGTCTGGCCGCTGGAGGACCATGATTACGGCACCCGCAGGTTCGGGGTTCGTGATCCGGACGGCTATGTTCTGGCGTTCGCCGAAGCGAGCGATGCTCAAAGGTAACCTGATGGACGCGGCAGACTTTCGTGAGTTGGCGCTGAGTTTCGACGGAGCGGAGGAAGGTTCTCATATGGGGGCACCCGACTTCCGTGTCGGCGGCCGCATCTTCGCGACCCTCGCCATGCAGGACCTTGGGTTTGGCAACCTGATGCTGTCACCCGAATTGCAGCAAGCACTGATCGCCGAAGCACCGGAAGTTTTCCTCCCGATACCTGGTGGCTGGGGGAGGATGGGATGCACGCACATCCGATTGGCTGAGGCGAGTGCGCAACAGATGTTCCAAGGCCTCAAAGTCGCGTGGAGCTTGCGCGTTGATAAGAACAACAGGTCGAGGTCTTCGAGACCGAGACGGCCACGCGGAAAACCATAGCCTCGTCGTTAGCTTGGGATCAGGCCGGATTTCGGATATTTTCGCGGGAAATCACCGGAAACCCGTTCTGGCCCTGTCCCCGCGCGTCCAAGTGCCGGGCGACCCGCCCCCCGATGACAGCCACCAGTAGAGGCGGGATGCAGAAGAACGCGATCGGGATGAGGACCGCGAAGATGACAAAGTAAGTCCATTCCAGGGCACGATTCGGCCAGCCGGGCACATTCGGCGGGGGCAGCACACGATCCCAAACAGCCGCGCCAGGCCATAGAAGCACGCCAAGGCGATTCGTCGGCTCATCGGAGTGAGCATGCCGATTGCCGTCTCGGGCCAGATCAGGCAGGAGGTGAAAGCGGCGAGGGTCGCCACGGAGCCGGCGACGACATATCCGATGGTCCGGGCGGTGTGATCTCCTCGGCGCCGCAAGCGGTAGACGCCGATCAAGAGGGCATTGATCATCGGGAGCAGGAAGAAGGCGAAGACCGGCCATCCGTCGGGTCCACGGCGGAGGAGGCGACCGGCCAGCATGCCCGGCAGTAGGGGGGCACCCGTAGTCGCCCGTTCTTGCTGCGTAGGGCTGAGGCATGCCGCCCTGACCACCGCGAAATCTAACGCGATGACCAGGATCGCGAAGCCGATTGCGCCCACGGAGAGGCCGGCGGCCTTTTTCATGTCCATCCTCCTTGAGGATCTCAGGTTACTCCGCTCCCGAAGTCCAGGCAAGGGTGGATACTGATTTCGTGTAAATAAATCGCTGTATTCCCGCCTTCACGCCGGTGAGCGGTTCCGAGAAACTCGCTACGGAATGGCCCAAACGTCACGAGCTGGCCCCCTTGCGACGTTTTTCAGCAGTAACCTTGATCGATTTGTAGTAAGATCGATCGTCGGGAGTCGGGAGGGGATGTCTCGTCAAGATCTCTTTCAGACTGGAGGGAATGATGGCTCGCTTATCGGCGACGGGTGATGACCGGTCCGGGCCTCCTCCCGGAGGCGACGCTGACCTGGTGTTCGAGATGCACGAGATGGCGCAGTTCGACGAGCTCATGCGGGCCGTGACGAGCCTGCTCGAGCGGACACCGCTGACGGCACGGCAAGTCAAGGATTTCCGGCAGGCCGTCGTCGGAGATGGCTGGCAACGCGATCGAGTGGGGGCGCGAGAAGGGCCAGGCGCCGTGGGCCCTCGTCACGTGCCGTGTCGGGCCCCAGGACGTCACCGTGATCGTGCTGGATCGGGGGCCGGGCTTCGTTCACAGCCCGCCCGCCCCAATCCGATCGGGGGACGATGCGAAGGATTCCTGGAAGCTAGGCAACCAAGAACTGGGCAGAGGCGGAAGTGGCTTTGGCATCATGCTCGCCAAGGGTCTCTCGGATGTCCTCTCCTACAACGACCGGGGGAACGAGGTCACCCTCGTCAAGCGGTTTGGGCCGGACTCCGGCACCTAGAGCACCTTACCGTGGTCACTTACGGAACGACCGGATTGTCACGAGTCGGCACCCCATCCCTGCTGAGATTCCCGGCGTTTTTTACGGGCCGGGTTCCGGGGACGCCATGCTCAAATATCGACTGGAGTTAGACATCGTGTCCCCCGAACAAGTTTCCGGTGTCCCCCGACCAAGTCCGGCTGCCAACCCATCCCACTGATTGGCTTGGTGAGGTCTTGTCCGATACTTGGATCGTCGCGAATCATGACCTGCGGCGCAAGGTCGCCTCGTAACGGCTCACCGAGCCGTTCAGGAATCCCACGGCTTTGCCTGTTCTTGAACGGAGAAAGCGCGATAGGATCGGGTAGGCGTGCGAGTACCTGAACTCGGCGGGTGACCTTTGCCGCGGGAGGAACGCGAAGTCCATGCCTGGCCCCTCGATGACATGGGTTTTGGAACGCGATGTGTTCGCCAGCGGCGACCCGATTCGCCCTGCCGCATCGGCGGCCGGGCACCGTGTGATCGATTGGTCGGATGAATGGTGGTCCGATTCAGTGCGACCGCGACTGACCGGGGCCATCCTTTTTCATGGCAGCCTTGGGAACGCGGATCGAATCCCGCGGGAACTCCCGTGGAAACCGGGCGCCTATTGCCAAACGGCGAGTTTCTACTGCTCTGCTTGGTATCCTGCCGCTACGGAGTGGCTACTCCACGATCGCTGGGAGATCCATCCTGCCTCAAGATTCATCGCAGACTCCGACGTCATCCTCGACCGGCTCGGAGTTGCCGATTCGGTGTTCGTGCGACCAGACAGTCCTTTGAAGCCCTTCTCTGGGCGCGTCGTTCGCCGTGG
This sequence comes from uncultured Planctomycetota bacterium, assembly GCA_963779785.1. Taxonomy (GTDB): domain Bacteria; phylum Planctomycetota; class Planctomycetia; order Isosphaerales; family Isosphaeraceae; genus CAVRFS01. The sequence goes on along the minus strand of CAWAAW010000028.1, from coordinate 60,662 downwards.
CCAGATCAGTCTCGGCACACTTGATTACGGCTTCTACTACGACGACGCCGAGATACCGGTGGTCATTGCACCCCTCCGGCGAGTCTTGAGAGAGCGGCGCTACGTCGTCGTTGGTCGACAAGTGGCCGCGGGCAGCGGATACATTCCCGAGGGCCGAGCGCCACGCCGGACGATCCCCACGGTCTGGCGTGGCAATTCGCGGCCCAGGTGGCGGAGCGGATAACAGCACCCGATCCTGTCTACGTTCTCGACGTGTGCGAAGCTGATACCGGCCTACGGTTGCTCGAACTGAACCCCTTTAGCGGCGCTGACCTTTATGCCTGCGACGGCGCTGCTATTGTCCGACACGTGAGCCATGCGGTCTCGGGGGCCGCGTAACTGAGAGTGCGCGGCGCCCGGTCTGACCCGGTCGCCGCGCCGAGTTTTCCACCGCCCCTTCAGTCCTCCTCTCGATACCACCATCGTCCACTTATGTAAAGATCCAAATTCATTACGTCAGATGCGCTACGCGAGGGAGCACGAGGACCAAGTCGGACGAACCCAGCGGGGTGATTCGGGTTCGAGTCGATCCACAGGTACACGTTTCCACTTGCGGGGTCGACCTCCGAGCTGACCAGCCGGAACGGACCGACCCATTGTGGGGCCCCAAAAGCACTTCCGGCGACAACCCGATCAGCCAAGCTTTCCATGCTGGGCTTGACGGCAAAGAAGAACATGCGAAATGGCCACAGTGTGCAGAGTGTCGTCAGAGGCATCACGGTCACCGCGATAACCAACAGCCAAGCGGCCAGCGGTGAGCGCCGCGGAGCGCAGTTCCTTCGTCGCCATGGTAGCCCAGGCCACCCCGAAGCTGAGGATTATCGGGACCGCTGCAAACAGCAAAATGAAAAGGATGATCAGAACGATCTCAATTGGGTAGATGCAAGAAGCAGCGTAGAGCGCGTTGACCGTTGTCGCCACGATCCCGAACCAGATTGCCGCGGGTCGCCTGTAATCTCGCGACAATAGCCATCGGGGCGCAATCAGGGCGAAGACTGGACAGGCAAATGCGAGCACGATCACGGTCCACAAGGAACGGACAGAGAACAGGCCAGCGAATCCCGCCACCACGATCATCAGGCCCCGGACCGAATAGCGAACGCCGAGCATCTGCACCCGTACGGCCGTTATGGATCGGCCTATTGCGCGGGGTCAGACCGGGTCTCAGCTTTTTTGTGGGAAATAACCGGAAACTCGGTCTGGCCCCTCCGCCCCGCGGATCGTTTTTTCGCATCGGAAAAATGAAACGCCACCATGGGTTTTTCTGTCCCCGCGCAACTGGGTCCGCGTTTCAGGCCTGTTCCCGTTTCGGCTTCTCTACTCGAAGAGATCGGAGTGCGATCCGGTGCGACCGAGATCTAGAGTCGCGTCGTCTTTCCGGTAGATCAACAGCCAATCTGGCTCGATGTGACAATCTCGCCAACCTTTCCACTCGCCGCCGAGAGGATGGTCTCTGTGCTTGGGATCGAGCGGCCGGCGATTGCGCAAAGTCTCTATGACCGTATGGAGCTTGTCCAGAGACTTACTGCGCTTCTCCTGGCACTTCACGTCTCTCTCGAATTGGGTCGTCGTCACGAGGATCAGGGGCGGAGGGGGCTGGGCCGTCTTGGGCTTAGCTTTGGCCACGCTTGACACCCAACTTCGTGAACAAGTCGTCGGTGTCGTTGTAGCGCGTCAGGTTTCTGCCGGCCTCGGCATCGAGCAGGGCCTGGCGTGTAGTCGCGTTGGGGATGCGTGCCTCGAACGGCAGCCCTCGGTGCAGGGTGACCTGTTTGTAGAACATCCGGATCGCGTCGCTCGAGCTCAGGCCGATCTGATTGAGGATGCTCTCGGCCTCGGCCTTCAGTTCGGGAGCGATCCGGCGCGGATCATTCCCGATTGGGCGACCTTGGCGGTAGCCGGGGTCTTCTCGGCCGAGGACTTGGATTTGGACTTGGGCGCCGCCTCGTTGGCCTTCACTTTCCTGGACATTGCTTAACCTCCCGGTAATCTATGTGGAATGTATCCCGATCGCGATACAAATGCAAGCCGGTCGGCACGTGAAATCCAGATCGGGCGGCGTACGAAACCGGCGCGATGAGATTCCACAGTGCGTGGCGCGGGGTCAGGCCGGGTTTCGGGTACTTGTGTGGGAAATAACCGAAAACCCGGCCTGCCCCTTTCGCCGCGCTGCCTCCGTTTCCGCCGTTGCCTCCGCCTGTGACTCTGCCTCCGCACCTACCACACAAGCGTCGCGATCGTAAGGAGATCCTCAAAAATGGGCAGGACTATCCAGGAGGTTGCCAGAAGGAGCCCGGACATTTCAATCCAGCCTCTATCGAACTGAAGTCTGCGAATGAGTGCCAGCACGCACCACGCCGCGATGATGGCCAGCCCGGCAGTCCCCGACAGGTTCTTTATGATCTCAAACGGCCCATCTGCTTCTGCCACGGACGAATCGGCTCCCCTCGCCGCCAGAGCCCCATGGTTTAGGAGCACCCGCACGGTATCGGAGAACAAAACCGCCAAAACAGCAACGCAAGCCGAGGTCCCGCAATAACGCCCAATGAACCGTAGGCGTGGACGAGGTTTTCGCAGTCTCATAAAAAGAACCGTCGGCGTCCAAACAACCAGGAAAAAGGACATATACCGGCAGTACTCGCCCACTCGCCGTGACGGAATGTTGATAAGCGCCGGTGCCTGAATTACCGGCGGTGGCGGCATCGGCGGCATCGGAAATGGGTCTATTACTCGCGAGAAGGAAACGCACAAAGCCAAGCCAATCGCGGTGGACGCCACTAAGAGCAGCGCATCGAGGATGGTGAACGACCTGCGAAGCGTCATGAACGACCTTGTCCTTCCTTTTGCGCGGGCCGAGAGCGTCACGACGGCTCAGACAACACTGATGCCAGGGTTTTCCTTTCGCTAGAAAACGATTCACTCATGCTTATCAAGGATACAGCTCATAGTCAATCCGTCCGTCAGCATAGGGGATCAAAGGTTTTTTGTGAACGGCCTGCCAGTAATACAGGAACATGGCGATTTGGATGATCGCGAACACGACGTCCAATACACAGTCCATGACAACCCCAGTCGCCATTGTATCCAGATCTGGGAAATAAAGAACAGGTAGATACATGAGGAACCAAATGAGGATGAATCCAACGACGTACAAGATCCACACCCAGAAGATCTGCCAACGGATGCCCTTGGTCAGTTCGGTACTTCGGCGCCTGGCTTCATCGGCGCCGGCGCCTTCAATCACCACAACCGAGTCCAACAATGAATAGCGAACCGAGAGAACAATTCCCGGAACAATGAGCACGATGAACCCGAGGACAATCAGAAAGCCAGCAAGCAATCGAACGAAGAAGAGCCTTCCCCAGTTGCGGAATCCAACGGCCATCGACTCTAAATAGCGGGGCCGTTGCCCTTCTTTGATTCTCGAGAGAGCATGGATCATCGCCGCGACGTAAATTGGCCCAAAAATCGAGACTGTAGCATCAACTGTGCTCTTTTCCTCCCCCTGCACGAGCGTTCCGCAAGGTTTGCGTCGCCTGTTCTCGGGCTCTTGTCCGTTCACTCCGCTGCATGTCCAACGCGATTCGCTGGCGGATGTGAGGGCAGTCCGTACCGAGTAGATGCTTCGCTGAGCCTTCCGGTAGCGACGGTTACTTCGCTCCACGGCGTTGCTCGTCGCCGGGAGCAGCTTGTCGTCCAAAAACGTCAACGCTTTCTCCAGATTCGGCGTGAAGAGCGGGGCCAGGGCCTTCGCCAACCGCTGGAATCGACGGACCCGCCGCTGCAATTTGTCCAGCCGGTCGAGCGCCGTTTCCGTCCGACAGCGGCGGTCGAACAATCGGTAGACCTCGTCCATAATCTCCCGCAACGTCCGCAACTGGGGCAGCCCCCGGGTCAATTGTCGCAGGGTCTCTTTCTGGGGGGGCCGCAAATGACGTCGGACGAATAGATGGCGGTTCGCGAACAGATCACTGGATCGCTGCTGCATCCGGCGGGCACGCCGAGCCGCTTTCGCACCGGACCGGCTGGGCCGGCCGCGCGGCTGCTTGGGGATCTCGGCTTGCCATTGCTTACGCACCTGGGCCAGGGTGTGCAGGATCGCTCGGGTGATCTCCTTGAGCACGTGGAACTCGCAGACCTGGTGGGGCCCGGGGAAAACCTTCGCCAATGCCTGCGGATACAGCGATGATCCGTCGGTCGTGATCCCTCGCACCCGGCAGCCACGGGAGGCCAGTCGGGCGGCGAATTCACGCAAGAAACGACGGACGTCCCTCTTCGTCGGGCTCTTCTCCAACACCCGGTAGGCCAACCGCTGATACATCCGGTTGTCCACGACGCTGATCACACAGAACGGGCCGTCATACAACTCGTCGATAGCCAGATAGCCGCTGAAGGTCGCTAGGACGCGGTCGAGGTATTCGGTGTCGATGTCGGCCAGGCTTTTTTTTCCCAGCCGCCTCGACCCAGTTCTGGATCGTAGGCCAGGGGACAAAGACGCGGTGGTCCCGCCACAGATGCCAACTGGCCGCCCGATAGGGGAGTCCGTCCTCGATGGCAAGTCGCACGGCGGTCCGTTGGACCCTGAGGGTGTAACGGGACTTAGGTAGGGCCAAGTCGGACACGTCGGCGAGGAAGCATCGCCGGCATGTTGGACACCGATGCTGGGACTGCAGGAGGACGAGGTCGATAGGACGGCCGCGGCGGGAGTCGCCGAGGTCGTGGAGGCGACGGTGTGCGACGCCATAGCGGCGGGCGCTGTGGCCACAGCCAGCGCAACGACGCCTTGGGTAGTTGCGACTGTGTCGTTCCAGGCGGGGCGCGGGCAGATCTTCAGGGCGTGTGATCCCCTCGGAAACATCCGCGATATAGTCACCGGGCGGGCTCATTGATGTCACTCCTGAAGCAATCCTTGTCAGGGTGGTAGTTTACCGCGAGGTTCTGGAAAAAAGGAGCACCGTTGATGCTACAGTCTCCAAAAATCCCCTCAAATATATTGGTGAACCGCATCATTCGCGAGACTTCATCGTCCGTGTACACGTAGAAAGCGAGGTAATTGGCCAACACGTTTCCCGGAAGCCAGACGGTCAGGATGATCGCGCTGAACAAGCCGAGATTTGTGCACAGGAGCCGAGTCGCTTCGGCGAGTTTTGTGAACATTTGGCTGCCTCCTGGGGATCGTTAGTCCGGGCCGATTTCTGATCGCTCCGGCGGGTTGACGCCCTCGCCGGGCCGAAAGATGATCAGCGTGTACGGCTCGCGGGGGTTCCTCGCCTGCGACCACGGGATGACCGGTGCGGACCAGACTTCATGACCGCGATGCGCGACACGGAATTCGACGCTGTTCATCCGTGCCAGGGCATAATGCCAGGCTTGCCCCTTGTCGCCGGCGCGGGCCTCGATCAACAGGAAGACCTCCGGGTCGGTCCCCTCGACGAACGCGAACAGGGCGCCGTCGTGGTCGGTGCTCTCAGAGCGGTAGACCGGCTGGGTGAGCAGGCGGAGCGGGCGGCTGAGCGCTTGCCTGTCTGTCTTCGTGGCGGAGAATTCCGCGGCCATTGCGCGCATCTGCCGGAGTCGCCGAGCCGGCGTGTCGGCGGGCGCGGGGGCGCCCGGGACTGGCTGGAACTTGACCCCGCCTCGGACGGGCGACCACTCGGCGCGCCCGTCCCTCTCGGCGGTCGCCGGACCCTCGGTCAGCGAGTGGAATTCGATCCCCAGGTGGAGCGGGCGCGGCTTGTACTTCTTGTAGATCGACGCGACCACCGCGGGCCTCCCCTTCGCGGTCCAGAGGAATACCGATCCGTGGAATGAGCCCATCACCGGATTCGACCAATGCAAGAGCGACTTCGGCTCAAGCCGCAAGGCGTCCCCGCCGGCTTCGGCCGTGGTCACTTTGTACGCCTCGGCCGCCTTCTTCGCGACGGCCGCGGCTTCGGTCGCGCGGGCGGCCTCAGTGTTCTCGCCCGGCGGTGCCTGGGCTTGCGCGAAGACGCTTGAAACGACGAACACAACGATGGCGGTTCGCATGGCGGAGCCTCGATTGTGGCAGGGCGATTCCGTCAAACCAACTTGCACGCCTCGTCAAAGCTGAGGCGCGGTGAGCGTGGAAAGAGTTTGCTCGCATCGCCGTAACCCAGGTTGCAGAGGAAGTTCGATTTGACCGTCGTCCCCGCGAAGAACGCCTCGTCCACCTTGGCGTTGTTGAAACCGGACATCGGTCCGCAATCGAGCCCCAGCGCCCGGGCGGCCAGCATGAAGTACGCGCCTTGCAGCGAAGAATTTCTCAGCGCGAGGGTCTCAAGCACGTTCTCAGGCAGGTCTTTGAACCACGCCTTCGCGTCGGCGTGCGGAAACAGTTCGGGCAGCTTCTCGTAGAAATGGATGTCCATGCCGATGATGGCGGTGACGGGAGCCTTCATCGTCTTGTCCAGCGTTGCCTGCGTCGAGTGCGGGCTTCAGCCGCTCTTTCGCCTCCGGCGACTTCACGAAGATGATGTGCATGGGACACATGTTGGCCGAGGTCGGACCCAACTTCGCCAGGTCGTAGACCTGCTCGAGCAGTGCGTCCTCCACGGGCTTGTCCAGCCAGACGTTGTGCGTCCGGCCTGCGCGGAAAATCAGGTCCAGGTATTCGCTGTTCAGCACGTCGCTCATGTCGATCCTCTCTTGGAAATATTACCCAGGCAATGAAGAACGTCGCACTCCAGTCTGATGCACTAGCGACGGTCACCCCGGCTCGCCACTGGCGCATACTCCGACATCCGCCGGGCCGACATACCAGCCCGACGCGCCAGCGAGGGTCCCCTGCGGTTTCCCTCGCCGGCGCGTTGGGCTGGTGTCACGGGCGCAGCTCGCGCGGAAGATCTTGCGCATCGAGCACATAATGGATGACTGCCTCCACTCCGTCCTCGTCATTGAGGGACAATCCGCTGCCGCGTTCGGTCCACCACTTCTCACGGATCAGTTCCTCTGGTGCGGGTGACGGATGAGCCGAGCCTCGGCATCTCCGCTCCTGTTCCAGACCTTTGAGTCGCCGGGTGCACCATGCCTTGAACTGTTCGCGGACGTCCTTCGGGTGCCGATTGGCGGCGGCGACGACGACATGAACGTGATTCGAGCGACAGTTGACGGCGTAGAGATTCCAGCCCCGAACCCGGCAATGGTCCGTGATGGTCGTTTCCACGAGCCGGCGTTGTTCGTGATCAAGGAGACAGGCGTCCTCGGTCATGCGTGCGGCTGCCTCCCGCTCCATGATTGAATCGGGTAGCTGCATTCCATCCCTGTACTGGACCCACCCCCGTTCGTCACCGGGCAGCCACGTCCCATAAGTGGTCCATGTCAGGAAGTAGGCAAGAGCCTCGGGCATCGGAGGTTCGCATTCGCGGCCAGACAGCTTCCGGCGACCGAAACTCATCGTGATCTCCTCACCGTGCCACTGCCCCCAACCAACAGCGAAAATGGATGAATTGTCCATACTAACAGCTTCACCAGCGCGATGCGTCACGTTGGCGCATTGCGGAAGTGACGGAACAGCGGGATTGACCGGCGGACCCTCGCTGGCGCGTCGGGCTGGTATGCGCCTGCGTGCGAATCGTCCTTGCCGGCGTAATCGGCCGGCTGGACACCGGCAGTGCCTGTCGTTCTCTGGTTGAAACATTCGCCCAAACCTACCCTGGACCCTTGCGAGACGTCAATCCGGGGCGTTCTGCTTCTCGGAGACCACTCTTCAATTGAATTCACGCTAGTTTACGGGTACGATCGGCTTCGAGATAAGGACGGGAGGATCTCGAACCGGGTCGTTGATGCCCGCGTAGCGACTGAAGAACCTCACGGCGGCTCACGGCGATGAACGAGGTCACGCGCATCCTTTCGACGATCGAACAGGGCGACCCCAGCGCTGCCGGCCAGCTCCTGCCGCTGATCTACCACGAGCTACGAAAGCTGGCGGCACAGCAACTGGCCCGCGAGCAGCCGGGCCAGACCCTCCAGGCCACGGCTTTGGTGCACGAAGCCTACCTCCGGCTGGTCGGCACCGAAGGCGACGCCCCGCACTGGAACGGCCGCGGTCATTTCTTCGCGGCGGCGGCGACGGCCATGCGGCGCATCCTGATCGAACGCGCCCGCCGGAAACGTTGCCAGATCCACGGCGGCGGACGGCAGCGGCAGGAACTCCATCCCGACATCGCCGCCTCGACCGAGCCGGACGAGGATTTGCTCGCACTTGACAACGCGCTGGCCAAACTCGCCCAGCGCGATCCGGTAAAAGCCCGGTTGGTCGAGCTGCGATACTTCGCGGGCCTGACCGGTGAAGCGGCCGCCGATATCCTCGGCATCTCAGCCCGAACCGCAGACCGCTATTGGGTTTACACGCGGGCCTGGCTCCGTCGCGAGATGGAAGGCGCGAGTCCGAGTGAGAAAATCGAAAAAAACCCTGGCGCCGGCGACGCCCTTTCCTCGCACTGAGAATGAGCTCCATTCCAAACTCGTAGCGCGAGGTTCGGCCATGAACGAAGAAACCCTGTTCGAAGCCGTGTTATCCCAGTCTCCCGAGGATCGTGCCGCGTTCCTCGATCAGGCCTGCGCCGGCCGGCCGGAACTTCGTGCGGCCGTCGAGGCCCTGCTGGCGGCGCACGAGAGGTCGGGCAACATTCTCGACAGGCCGCCGGCACCGACCGGGGATTCCGTCCCCGGCCAGGCCCGGCCCGACGCCGCTTTCGACGGCACGCCCGGAGCCAGTCGACGCGCCGCCGCTCCCAGCCACGAAGACCGCCGACTACGGCCCGATGTCGCGGCCCGGCAGCGTCATCGCGGGCCGGTATACGCTCCAAGAGAAGATCGGCGAAGGGGGCATGGGCGAGGTCTGGGTCGCCAATCAGACCGAGCCCGTCAAACGCAAGGTGGCGCTCAAGCTGATCAAGACCGGCATGGACTCCAAAGCGGTCCTGCAACGCTTCGAGCAGGAACGCCAGGCGCTGGCGCTGATGGATCATCCCAACATCGCCAAGGTGCTTGACGGCGGCCTGACGCCGACCGGACAGCCGTTCTTCGTCATGGAGCTGGTCAACGGCCTGCCGCTGACGAAGTTCTGCGACGAAGCCAGGCTGACGACCAAAGAACGCCTCGAACTCTTCGTGCCGATCTGCCAGGCGGTGCAGCACGCGCATCAGAAGGGCATCGTCCACCGCGACCTCAAGCCGGCCAACATCCTGGTCACGATCATCGATGGCAAGCCGGTGCCCAAGGTGATCGACTTCGGCGTGGCCAAGGCCACCGCCGGCAAGCTCACCGACGAGTCGATGTCCACGCAGTTCGGCGCGGTCGTCGGCACGCTGGAATACATGTCGCCGGAGCAAGCGGGCTTCTCGGGCGAGGACATCGACACCCGGGCGGACATCTACTCGCTGGGCGTGATCCTCTACGAACTGCTGACGGGCCTGCGTCCGATCGACGCCAAGCGGCTGAGCAAGGCGGCGCTGACGGAGATGATCCGCATCATCCGCGAGGAAGAGCCGTCGAAGCCGAGCACGCGGCTCTCGACCGATGAGTCACTCCCCTCGCTGGCGGCGCTGCGGCAGACCGAGCCGCGCAAGCTGATGGCGCTGCTGCGCGGCGAGCTGGACTGGGTGGTGATGAAGTGCCTGGAGAAGCATCGCGAGCGCCGCTACGAGACGGCCAGCGGCCTGGCCCGCGACATCCAGCGGTACCTGGCCGATGAGGCGGTCGAAGCCCGTCCCGCCTCGGCGGGGTATCGTTTCAGCAAGTTCGTCCGCCGGCACACGGGGCAGGTGATCGCGGCGAGCCTGGTGCTGCTGGCGGTGGCGGGCGGGTTGGTGGCTGTGGCGGCGGTGCAGACGGTGGCCAACGCCCGACTCTCGGCCTCGCTGGCCCGAGAAACGAAGGCGAACATGGCCCTGAATGAAGCCAACGGCCAGCTCACCAAATCGCGTGCGGCCGTGCAGGCGCGGTACGAGCTCGCGAAGGACGCGATCAAGACGTTCCACACCGGCGTCAGCGAGGACTTCCTGCTCAAGGAGGAGAAATTCAAGGACCTGCGCAACCGGCTGCTGAAATCGGCGTCCGACTTCTACGGCAAGCTCGGGGCGCTGCTGGGCAAGGAGAAGGACTTCGCCTCGCGGCGTGCTCTGGCCCAGGCCAACTTCGACGCTGGCCGAGCTGACCGACAAGGTCGGCAGGCGGGAGGATGCGCTGGCCGCCCACCGGCAAGTCCTCGCCGCCCGCGAGGCGCTGGCGGCGGAATCGCCGGCCGATTCGGAGATCAAGGCCGAAGTGGGGCGCAGTCTGACGGCCATTGCCTTATTGCTCCAGTCCACCGGCAAGACCAAGGAGGCGGAAGAAACGTATCGCAAGGCGGAGGCCCTGCTGGTCGAGCTAGCCCCGACAATCGCGGGGCGCCGCGGTGCGGACTGACCTGGGAGAGTGCAGGTGGCGTCTCGGATGGCTGCTCTACAGCGCGGGCCGCTACGACGAGGCCCTATCGCTTTGCCGACTGGCACGTGCGGACCTGGAGCCGCTGGCCGCCGTACCTGGGGCGACGGCCGAATTGAGGCGGAGTCTGGCGGACACGGTCAGCCTCACCGGCATCCTGCTCGACGACACGGGCAAGAGTTCGGAGGCCGAGGCCGAGTACCTCAAGGCGCTGTCGCTCCGGCAGAAGCTGGCCGACGACTATCCCGCCGTCACCGAATTCCGACGACGGCTGGCGGGCAGCCACAAGAACCTCGGCATCCTGTTGACGAGAACGGGGAGGCTATCCGAAGCGCTGGCCGAGTGGCGCAAGGAGCTGCCTCTCTTACAAAAGCTGGCCGACGACTATCCCGCCGTCACGCAATTCCGCAGCGATCTGGCGATGACCCACAGCAATCTCGGCGTAGTGCAGCAGCAGATGGGCAAGCTGTCGGAGGCCGAGGCCGAGCTCCGCAGGGCGCTGGCGATCTCCCAGAACTTGGCCGGCGACAACCCCGCCGTCACCGAATTCCGATTCGGCCTGGCGAACAGTCACAACAACCTCGGCTACCTGCTCAAGGGCGCGGGCAAACTGGCTGAAGCGGAGGCCGAATACCGCCAGAGTCTCGCGCTCATTCAGAAGTTGGCTAACGACAACCCCGAGGTCCCCGACTACCGCGAGGGACTCGCCAACGCCCTGGAGGCCTCGCCTCCATTGCCGGCATCCTCGGCCGGCACGCCGAGGCGCGCGACGGCCACGAACGGGCGACGACCATTCGCGAACTGCTGGTCGCGGAGAACCCGACGTCACCGTTATACCGCATTCGCCTGACCTTCTCGTTTCGGGGGCGCGGCCTGGCCCGCCTCGCTCTGGGCGACTGCGCAGGCGCCGCGGCCGACGCCCGGCGGGCTCTGGACGTATTCGAAGCGCTGCCGTCGCGGTCTGGCGAAGACTGGTTCGGAACGGGCTGCTGCCGCGCGGCGCTGGCGGGCCTGGCCGGGCGCGACGGCGCGCGGGTTTCGGCCGCCGAGGGGAAACGCGAGGCCGACCAGGCGATGGCCCTCGTGCGGAAGGCCGTCGCTATGGGCTACCGGGACGTCGGCACCTTCCGAACCGATCCGAGCCTCGACCCGCTCCGCCAGCGGGAAGATTTCCAGAAACTGATCGTGGAGCTAGAGCAGAAACCGGCCGCGAAGCCCAAGATTCCCTAACAGAACGAGATGCCGGGGAGGGCGAGACTGCGATCATGAAAAGTTAGGGTTTACCGAGCAACAATGGTGGATTCAAGATGTATATCGTTATTGTGAGTCATCGGTACGTCCCCCCCTTGAGAAGGGGGGGCAGGGGGGGTAAAAAGGCACAGCTAGTACGTTAAACCGATGCGACAATTCCGCGGAGGACAACCCTCCCGGAACCGCGCACCAGGCTGTGGTTACGCGGGGATACCCCCCCTGCCCCCCCTTCTCAAGGGGGGGACGACGCGCAACGGAATCCAGATGAAGACAAGGCTTGTACAACACCAACTTTTCAACATTCAGGGCAGGGGGAGACCAGGGCATAACCAAGAGCCTCGGAATACGCCGTAATCCCGCCGGTCCAGCCGACCCGAAGCCGCGAACCTGCGCCTGGTTCCGCCGGGACCACCCCCCTGACCCCCCCTTCGCAAGGGGGGGAAACGGCGCAACGAACTGGGATGAACTCAAAACCTGTGCAAGACAATCTTCTCATCACTCCAGTCAATCCCACGTCCGAGGGCAAACGGGCCTGACCAGCGCAGCCACCCATTCCCCCGGTGAAGGCCAGAGTTCCGATTATTCATGCGTCACACGTAAACTCAAGCCGCTTCACAAGTTAATCTGAAGAACACGGTTCCGATTATTCACGCGTCACACGTAAGTCCAATGCCAGCAAGGCTGTGACGCTGTGGCGCAGTTTTTGGCCTTGTGCAACTCTGTGCGCGCTTGTTCTTCTCCTTCTGGAAGGTGGGCGGAGCAAATTGGTCCCGAATCGCTTCGCTTTGAGCGAGCACGATATCGAAAGTTTCGCAACGGCTTGAATGAAGATCGAGGCGGCTATTCATGAGGCGTCGTCTGGACGTGGTGTTGGCGGGAGTCCCGAAGTCGGGGACGACGATGCTGTGCAACGCGATGACCGTCGCCGGGCGGACTGTCGTGCTGTACGAGCCGACTCGACGGCGGGTTTCGGGCCGAGCGACTCCGCACCCAGGCCGCCAGCCTGGGCTACCACGGTCGCAACATCCTGGGCTGGGCCCGCAAGCACGAAAAGTGGGGCGTGAAGGAAGTCCTCGCCGAACCGATTCGGAAGGCCGTCGCATGGGGACCCGAACACCTCGTCCTGCTGGTACGCGACCTCCGGCAGGTCGCCCTCTCGACGTATGAAACCAATCAACGTATTCCGTGGGACCTGAATTACCGCCGGCAACGGCTGCTCGACACCGCCCAAGCGGTGATGGAATTGCGCCGGTCGTGGCCCTCCGACCGGCTCACGGTCTGTCATTACGAGGAGTTCGTATCGAGCGCCGAATACCGCGAAGCCTTCCGGCAGCGGGTGAGCTGGCCGACGCTGGAGGGCGACGTCGCTCGGGGATTGTCCACCTGGCTCGAACGGCCGCATGAAGCCGACCGGCATGGAGGGCGGATCACCGCCAACTCGGTCGACTACCGGCGCTCGGCTCAGGAGCCCGAGCCACAACAATTCGCTCGCGAAATCATGGCGGCTTGCCCGTCGTTCAATCCGGAGTTTGGTTATCCGGCTTGACCTCGCCGCGGGGGAAGCTTGTCGCCAGGATCGACAGTCGCTTGTAAATCGGCTTGGGGAATTCGACCTCGTTGAAACAGATCTCGTAACGGTATTTCTCGAACAAATGTCGATAGTTGTGGCTGAAGAACAGGTCGCCGCGCGGCCGGGAGTCGAGCTCGACCTCCGCATCATAGTCGGGGCTGATGGCGTCACAGATCGCGAAGGCGACCCGATCGACGGTCCGCCGGGTCAATTCGAGGATCTCTTCCACCTCGGCCTGCGTGATGCATTCAAACGTACCGCAGGTCACGAAGAGCGTGCCTGGACGACAGTGCCGCAGCACGTATTCGGTTGCCTCGACGTGGAGGTATTCGACCTTCGACTCGCCGAAGGCCGCCTGGTTCCTGGCGATTTGCTCCGCGCTCAAATCGATCCCCTGGAATCGCTCGATCTGGGTCAGCGTGGCGGCCAGGTACTCCATCAGCAAGCCGTTGCCCGTGCCGATTTCACACACGTTCTTGATAAAGGGGAAGTGCGCCAGTAGCCAGGCGATCTGTTCCAGCATGTGGCTGCGGGTCTTGAGGTAATTCTCCAGGAACCTCGGATCCCGTTCATACCTCTGGCGCCCGCCTTCGTGCCACCGGACGCCGGCCGTGCCCCCCCAGATAGAGCTCCGGTTCACGGCCCTGATCTCGGCCTCCGGGCCCTCGTAAAGCCGTCGCGTCAGCTCGTCGCGAATGGCTCGCTTGAAAAAGCTCTTGGGCTCTTGATCGATGTAATAATCATCGATGACCGTTGCCACATATGATTCCGGCAAGCACGGGACGCAGATGCGACCCAGCCATTGACGAGCCATGTCTTTCCAAGAGAGCTTGCCGTCGCCGTTTCGATGTGCGGACATCGTTCGACCCTGGTTTTCCAGGCTCATGCTCTCAGGACCTTTCCAAACGCCCTCACGACATCGTCCATATCGCTCCGGTTGTTCGGCGGGTGCACATGGGTAAACCAGAGGAACTGCCGATTGATTTCTTCCGAGCGGGGGCATGTTCCCGTGCCGTAGCGAGAGCGGCCCGTTGTGATACGGGGGCGCGAACGGGGCGCCATGCCGGGCCGAAGGCGATGCGGCGGGCGAAGATCGGCAGCTCGTGGAGCAGTCGCGCATAGCCGTCGACCAGCGGTATGCCCTCGGCCCGCATGGCTCGCACGAGCGTGTCGCGGTCGGGGTCGCCGGCCGAGGCTGGTAACGCCACTTCAAGATGTAGCACACGGCGTCGGCACCGGGTTCGGACGTCGGGGGCACCAACTGCGGAAATCGCGCGGTCTGTTCCAGGAGGTACGACGGTATTGTCGCGACGCACGGCGTTCCGCTGGTCCAGGCTGTTCAATTGGCCGATGGCGACGGCCGCCTGCAAGCTCGGTCAGGCGGAAGTTCATGCCGACCACGTTGACCAGCTCGTCGTCCGGCCAGGATGCCTCGGCCACTCCCTCGCCGTGATTGCGGATCAGCCGCGCCTTCCGGGCGATTCTGGGGTCGTCGGTCACGACTAGTCCTCCCTCGCCGCAGGTGATGTTCTTGGTCTCGGTCAGCGAAAAAACGCCCGCGTCGCCGATGGAACCGACGGGCCGGCCCTCGGTAGGTCACACCCGGAGCCTGGGCGCAATCCTCGATCACCTTGAGCGAGTGCTTACGGGCCAAGGCCATGATCGCGTCCATGTCGGCGGTGTTTCCGCCGAGATGCACGACGAGGATCGCCTTGGTGTTGCCGGTGATCTTGGCCTCCGCGTCCGCCGGGTCGATGCAGTAGGTATCGGGCTTGACCTCGGTGAAGACGGGCACGGCATTGAAGAACAAGACGCTGGTGGCCGTGGAGTGAAACGACATGCACGGCACCAGCACCTCATCGCCGGGGTTCAGGTCGATCGCTCCCAAGGCCATGACCAGCCCCGAGGTCGCGGAGTTGGCCGAGACGACGAACCGCGTGTTGGTGTAGCGCGCGAACAGGTACTCCAACCGCCGGACGTACTTCCCGCCGACGAACCGCGCCTCGAGCGCCCGTACTGATCGAGCTCCTCCGAGGACAAGCCGACCAGCCGGTTGATCTCCGGGCCAGGCGTACCGGCCCGGAAACTCGACCACTGTTGACTCTCGAGGCACTCCAGGAGCAGCTCTCGTTCGCCGCCGCTGAGGAAACACGCGGGTGCGAACGGCCGGGAGCGGACCGGCGGTCCACCATCGACGGCCAGGCCGGCATCTCGGGTCGGACTCAGCATCGACGATGAGTCTCGCGGTAAGAAAAAAGCTCAAGCTAGTCGGCTCGGGACAACCGAGTCGTTATGATGATAATCCGAGCGATTCCCTCGGGCGAGGCGGAAGCCCATTTTACACGGCTCGCCCGCACACACAAGTTGCAAGCTATCGATCAGACTGTTCTTTCGACCCGGGTGAGGTGCCGGTCCGATGAAGCTCAGCGATCACCTGATGGATCAGTTCGCCAGGGACGGATATCTCTTCTTCCCCGGCTTGTTTTCCACCAAGGAGCTTGGCCCGTTACGGAAAGGTCTCGAGACATTGAGTCGCCGGCGCGGCCCCGAGGTTGTTCTCGAGCCAACCGGCGACGACGTGCTCAAGGTCGTTTTCGGCGTGGACGTTCACGACGAGGCGTACCGGCGGCTCCGGTGCCATCCGACAATACTCACACCGACCGAACAACTGCTGGGGACCCGGGCGTACGTCTACCAGGCCCGCATCAATTTCAACTCCGGCTTCACGGGCGGGGGTTGGGGCTGGCACCAGGATTTCAACCAGTGGTACCGCCAAGACGGTCTGCAAGGGCAGAATGCGGTCCTGGTCGGCGTGTACCTCGACGATGTCAACGCTTGCAACGCTCCACTCATGGTCATCCCCGGGTCTCACAAACGCGGTCACATCTACATTCCCGACCGCATGGAGATCGATCATGACATCGTGGCGGAGCTGGTCAAGGAGGGTGGCATCAAAGCTTTGATCGGTCCCCCGGGCTCGGTCGTGTTTCTCCACTCCAACAACGTTCACGGATCCACTCCCAATATCACGCCCTGGCCGCGGTCCATCTGCTACATGATCTATAACTCGGTCGAGAATACGATCATCTCCCACCCACGAGGCGACTTCCGTTGCAGGACCGATTTCACCCCCTTGTCCTCGCTGGGCGAGACGTGTCTGTTGGAGCTGGTCGACGAATGAGGAGAGCCGATGAGACCGGACCAGGTCGTCGGGGGAACCTGGCCGGCCTGGTGACGATTGGCATCACCGAATTCCTGCGCCCGGAGGCGCTGTTGCGCCTCCAGGAGTCGATTCGACGGTTCTATCCGGACCTGCCGGTCGTGGTCGTGCACACCGAGTCGAACCTGAGCCGGGGCCGCAACCGATTGGCCCGGGCCGTGACGACGCCGCTGCTCCTGCTCTGCGAGGAGGATTTCGAGTTCTTCGAGGAAACGCGAATCGAGCCGTTGCTGGACGTCTTGACTCACGACTCCGAGATCGCCGGCGTCGGCGGTCAGATCATCGAGCCGCACAGGATGATCTGCTGGGCCCACAACTACCGTCGACAGGGCGACGAGATCGTGATCAGCCCATCAACCGACCCACCGAGGCGCACGCCTGGTGGCGTGGACTATCAGCCGTGCCAGTTGATCATGAACTTCGGGCTCTTTCGGTGTGAGTTGTTAAGGCAGGTCCTCTGGGATGAGGACATGCCTCTCAACGAACATATGGACTACTACTGGCGAGTCAGCCAGTGCCGAAGCCGGTGCATGGCGGTGGCCAGAGGCGTCTCCATCCTTCACCACAAGGACCATCGCAGCGAAGAGTATCTCCGATTTCGCAACCGGGACTTCATGGGATTGGTCGACGCCAAGCACGGCGACTCACTTCCGGACCGAGCATTCCTACAGTTGGGCCGGCGGCTCGGAGGAAGCTAACCGCTATTCCCGTCTGGTGACCATGCCGCCGAGGTCGATGCCGCAATGAGCCCGAACCAGACACTCCGCGAGGATGCGGCGGTCGAACAGGTCGTCATGGACGATCTTGCCGGCAACCCACGGGCGATGGATCTGATCGGCGCGTTCCTGCGATATCGACATCAGTATCATCGTGATTTCGTCGAGTCACTGCTTGCTACTGGCGACTCTCGCCGACCGCCGGCGAAGCCTGGGCACTGAGCGCCGGCGCAGGCGTGGGAGATCCGTTGCCTTGCCGCGTTGATGCTCCAGCAACAGTTCCTTCGCCTCCGCGCGAGAGACGAACGAATCCCTGGCGTTCCTCGGCTTGATCGGCTTGCTGGGCACCGAAGGATCGGAATCCCGAGTGACGGTCGCGGTCTTGAAGGAGGGTTATACCACGACCAAGCCGGTCGCTTTCCTCCGCCAGTTTCGCCGCCAGCTCCGCCGGCTGGACCGGGTGCTGTCGCCGCTGGGCCGGGGTCGGGTGACGCCGCGGGCCCTCCAGGATTTCATCGCGATCTCGCGTGGGGAGAGCTGCAAGTTATCCCTTGCCCGTTATCTCTTCCATCCGGACGACGTGGCCGAACGGATTCGCGCCCAGGTCCGCCGGTCGAGTGGCGAGTCCACCGACTTCACCTACATCTACGCCGACGAGGAGTCCCGTCGCAAGCTCTCCCATCTCCCGAATTTCGAGGCTGGCCTGTTGCGGGCCCTCACTCGCGACAGCGAGAGTTTCTGGGTAGGGCGGCAAACCAGCTCGCGGCTCAATGCGCTCGTCGAGCAGCCGATCAACACGGTCGTCCTGACCGTCAAGCCGCCGGGGAGTAGCCTTGAGATCGAGATCAAACGTGCCGGCCATCGTTCGGAGCTGCCGCTGAACATTGTGCACGATCGGGACGGCCGGCCGTTGCCGCCGTCCCACCGCCTCAACGGCGGCAGCTCGGCCGACATGCTCCAGTGGGAGGCGGGCAGCTCGGCCTGCCTTGCCAAAATCTACTGGCTGGTGCACCGATCCCCACCACCGATCTCGATCGCGACGGCCATCGCCTATCCGAATACCCTCCCCGTCGGAGACGGGCCGTGTCAGCACCTGATCGATTACTTCTCCGATCCCAGCATCTTCGGCGACGATTTCCCGAGGATGCGGCAGGCCATGAGCCAGTCGATCGCATCGTTCGCCAAGGAACGAGGCGAGGGCTGCTTATCGGAGCTCCAAGGTCCGTGGGCTGAGACGCTGCGATTCTTCGAGTACGCCGTACCTGGCCAATCGATGCTTGTCGGGTCGACGTCGTTCCGGCTCCAGCAACTGTCGCGTTATCTCGCGAGCGACGGGGCCCTCCGCTACTTCGGCGACGGACCGGAGTCGTGTGTGCCTTCTCAAGAAGGCCCGCCGCTTCGCCGACACGCTCCTCGAGGAGGTTCTGGGTCTCTACAAACCTCCGGACGGGCCTTATGAGTCGCACGAATCCTATCTCGACGCCGCGTTCTCCCGGCCTGAGAATCGGGCCAGGGCCAACCGGGTCCACGCCTCGCTGACGCGGCAACTGGGTACCTTCTGGGCCACGGTCCTCGCCTTGCGAACCTACTCATACGGCGAATCATTCGTCGCGCGAAACGTCGGGCTGAAGAGCGTTTGGGAGGGTGGCCGATGGACGGTCCAGATCATCTTCATGGACCACGACAACCTCACCATCCCGACTCAAGAGGGCATGCTCTACCATCCCGCGAAGATCCTGCCTGGAACGATGAAGGACGAGTTTCACGTCATCGGCTACAACTCGAAGTCAGAGCAACTCGTCGGCGCGATCGAGCATCTCAGGTTCATCTACCGCATCGACGACGAGACGGCCGGCCGACACTGGATCCTGCTCCAGGATGCGATGGCGCGGGCTTATCGCAAGACCAGGCGCATGCTGGCGACAAGCCCCGGCCTGGAGCGAATCTTTTCGAAGGAGTTCATATCCAGCAGCCACGCCTGGGACTGCGCGGTCGCGATCTATCTCCGGCGGTCCAAGTCGGATCCTGCTTCCCACTGGAAGATCGAGGCCGACGCGGCGATGGAGCGCCGAGGACTCCCCGCCGATTATCGGGAGCGATACCTGAGTGGGATCGAGGAATATGCCGAGGAATTCCTCGAGCGTCACGAATACCTTCTATACGACCGAGCCTCCTTGATCGGCCGGCGATCCGAGGTACATGGCCTTCAATCGCTCGTACAGGCAGTCCGAGGGATAGAGGGCGTTCTTGTCCTGACCGCCGCGCCGCCACTTCTCGTTCCAGAGGTGGATCGCGCAGGTCAACGCGGGGAAGCCGGCGGTCCAGCCGGGCGCGAGGATTCGTTCCCACTCAAAGTGTGCGACCGGCGTGAAGGTCCGGTAGTCCTGGAGGAAAGCGTGCAGGGAGTACTTGCGGATGACCTCGCCTACCAATCGGGGGCCTGTCTCGCCCCAGGTGAGCCGGCCCGGATCTTTACTCAGACACTGTGCCCAGGCGAAGGCCATCGCCTCGCTCCCGGCCGGCGCCTTGATGAAGCCGCTGGTCGGCGTCGCTGTCCCTTCGGTCGTCAACTCGGAGCCGAACACGTACTCATCGGCGAAATCGAACGGTCTGAAGGCAGACGGCATCGGTGTCGACCCACCAGCCGCCGCGCTCCAGCAGTAACTTGTACCGGAAGTAATTGGCGAAACCGGCGTAAGATGCATAGTCCGGGTACTGGAAGATCATGGACTCGGGTAAGACTTCGCTTGCATCTTTCAAACAAGTGCCCAGAGGGACGTTCGAGACCGGCCGGTAGACATAAAGGTGATACGGATGACCTTGTGCCAAGAACGACGCGATCGAGAGCCGCTCCATGGTCGACAGCTCGTCACCGATCCAGAGGCCCTGAATGACGTCATTGCCCGGCATTCCATCTTTCCCAATTCGTGGCCGGCCTTGAGCCGCCGCGCCGGATCGGAGTCCAAACCGGTAAACAGCATATCAAACTATCGTGTGATTTGGCATTCCCTTTGGTCGACGCGGACCCGATTTGACTGACAGCAGCATTTCGCATGAATCGCGGGTATCGATCACGGTTATCCCTTGACATCAATCGTGCGAGGCTCGATAGTTTCCATTTGCGACCACGGCCCGAAGGTGAGGGCTTCCGCGTCTTCTTTTTCCCGAGTCGTTCACAGTCATGTCATTCACAGGAGTAGCCATATGGGCGGCAAGTTAATTGGGCCAAAAGGGAAGGGCAAGGGCAAGAAGGGCGGGGGAAATGTTCCTATCAACACGGGACTGATCTGCGTCAATCTCACGGTTCCCGTAGCCAAGGCGCTGCTGGGAAGCCTGCAGACAGGCATTGCTCCCGCCGCGGACGTCACCAAGGCCGTCTCCCTCGCTATCGTGAGAGCGCTCAGCGTGGGACCGGTCACGAAGAAGAAGTCGAAGAAATCCGTCAAGAAGGGTGTCGTCAAAAAGGGCACCGGCAAGAAAGGGGCGCCCGTCATCGGCAAGAAAGGTGCTCCCATCGGCCCTGGCAAGAAAGGTCCACAGCCCGCGATCGCGGCGAGAAGGGTGCCCTGAACCAGTCAAAAACTGGGCGTTCACAAGCTTGGCGTTCATCCCGATTCAGCGTTTTCCCCCCCTTGTGAAGGGGGGGAAACAGCGCCGTAATTCCAGCGCACTTTCATCGGCCGGCGAACGTGGCGTCGATGAGCCTTGCCCGTTCCCTGGTCGTGTGCTTCTCCCAGACCAAGCGCTGTCCGCGCCTTCCGCACTTCATCGAGCTCTCGGTGATGGCCTTCATTGATGACGAACTGGATCGTCTCCTCCATGTCATCGTTCGACGTTGCGATGTAATGCTCACCCTCGAACATCCCCAACTGAGCGAGGAGGCCGTTGGCCGCGCGGTCCGCCACAAGAAGGGCACCGGTGGCGGCGATCTCGAAGTGCTTCGCGACCAGGTAGCCGAAGATCGAGCAGTCGGTAAAAGCCGAGCGGTATCGATGGATCGCGCGGGCGTAGCCGGCACCGACACGCTCATCGCGTGAATGGTCGTAGCTTTGGCCATAGCCGGGGTGGGGAATGCGGACGATCGGCCAGGTCCCCAGGTCGTGGAGGGCCTTCATCCGCTGGCGGAGCGGGTAGGATTCGCCGATGGCCCCACTCAGCAGTATGGAATTCTCAGCGCGCTCATTGAAGGGGAGTAAGAATTCCGGCGAGGCTGCGTGCGGCGCCCACACGACCTCCTTCCTCGCGGCCAATGCGGGATAAAACTGCAAGAACGCATTTTTGTAAGTACATAAAATCGTGTCGCAAATCAGGAATGCCGCCCACAACAAGTAGAAACGGTCATTCCCGCGGTCGTGGATGTCGTCCGCGAACAGCGCCTTCCGGCAGTCGAGGCCATCGAGCTCGTCCGCGTGGCCGTTGATAAACCAGTAGCCCTCCCAGAACAGGATGACGTCGGGCACACCGCCGAGGATGTCCACCAAGCTCGCCCGAATGCGACCCGCGCGGAGCTCGGCCGGCTGGACATGCTTCCAGCCGAAGGTGCTGACCAGCTCCTCAATCGTCGCGGCGAACTCATGGCTCACGAACGCGCGGATCGCCTGGAATTCCGAGATGATCAGCTTCATCTCGGTTTCACGGCATCAATCCATTGCCGCCCGGCGTGGTAAGTCGGCGCCCCCTGTTTTCGCGAGCGCTCGCCGCGGCATCGGACCAGGAAACCGGCTCTGGCGATCTCGGCTTCGAGCTCGCCATCCAAGGTCAAGTACGAGTAGGGGATGCCATCACGGGTCAAGCACCGGGATCGACCATCGAACACGGGATCCTCGGACGCAGCGATGTTCAGGTCGCTCGTGCAATCCGTCCCCGCGAGGAACGCGCCGCCCGGCTCGACAATTCGGAATATGTTGGAGAAGGCGGTCGCGCGATCCGCCCCGATCACGCATTGGAGGCAATAATCGTCGACGACGAACGAAAACGTCGCGTCAGGATATGATGCCAGGGTGACGACGTCGCCGACGCGCAAATCGGCGCGGAGTCCGGCTTCGGCGGCTTGCTCGCGGGCCCAGGAGATCGCCACCGGCGAGATGTCGATGCCGGCGACCTCGAATCCGTTTCGGGCCATGGCCAGCAAGGTGTGGCCTGAGCCGCAGCCCAGGAAGAGGACGCGATCCCCCGCCTTCGCCTGGTTGCGGGCAAGGAACGCCTCGGCCACCGCGACCCGCTCCGCATAGAGAGGCAAATCATGCCAGCCATACCGGCCCTCGGCCCGCTTGCTCTGATAGATCGCGTCGAAATCGACTCGTTGCAAAGGAAAAGCTCCGTTGTGCTGGGTGTTCGGTGTTCAGTGTTCAGTGTTCAGTGTTCAGTGATCAGTGATCAGTCTTCCGGAGGCGCCTGAGTTTTCAGTAAAACGCCTGCGCCGCACCGATCCTTACCACGGGATCCGAACTTCAATCAACTGAACACTGAACTCCGAACACCGAACACTGAACACTGTCTCGGACCTTGGCACAACCCGCCGCTCGGATTGCCGCGGGCCCGGCTCACGCGATGTCTCACCGAGACGACTGACAGACCGCGTCGATCGAAGCGGCTCGATCGCTCGTTTTATGGCGCTCCCAGACCAATGCCTGAGCGCACCGCCGGATCGCATCGACTTCCGCATGGTTGGCTTCGTCCAGGACGTAGCGCACCTGTTCCTCCAGGTCCTCGTCCGACGTTGCGATGTAGTGTTCGCCCTCGACAAAACCTAATTGAAGCAGTGGGTCGGCGATGGCGCGCTCGGCCAGCAGCAGTGCGCCCGCGGCCGGAATCTCGAAGTGTTTGGCGACCGTGTAGCGATAGGTCGAACAGTCCGTGAACGCGGCGCGGCAGCCGTTGATGAGCCGGCCGTAGCCTCGGCCAACCCTGCGATCGGCATCGTTGTCGAAATGCGTCCCATAGCCCGGGTGAGGATGGTGGACAATGCGGTGCCGGCCCGTGTCGCAAAGCGCCTTCATCTTCTCGCGGAGCGGGTAGCAGCCCGAGATCGCACCGCTGAGCAGCAGTGTGTTCTCAGCCTCGGGGTTGAACGGAATGAGGAAGTCCGGCGAGGCCGAGTGAGGCAGCCAGACGCAGCGGCAAAAGTCGCGGACTTCGGGGTAATACTCGTGGAACACGTAGCCGTACGTCGAAAAGACGAGGTCGACGACCATGTACGTCAAACATTGGCCCCAGCGCCGTTCTTCGTTGTAACCCCAGTGCAGATCGTCGGCGACGAGAGCCTTGAGACAGTCGAGGCTCTCAATCTGCTCCGAGTTGGCGGTGATGAACCACGACGCTCCCCAGATGAGAATCACCTCGGGCATTCGGCCGAGCTCCTGTCTCAGCTTTTCGGCCAAGGGACCGGGCTGACTGTGGAGCGTGTGTGACCTCGATGTGCTTCCATCCATATGACTGGATCAGGTCGCGAATGATGAACGAGAATTCGCGGGAGACGTAATGGTCGAGTGCGCGGAGAGGAGAGATAATGACTTTCATCACCAAGGCCCTGTCGATCGATCATGGGGCATGCTGACCTTTGAGAGTGACATAACCCATCGGGTGATGATAATCATGATCGTCCTGCAATTCGACTCCGCCTATCACCGCTGGGCGATATTGCTGCTACGGTCGCTCGCCGTGTTCGAGCGAGATCAGCGCGTCCTGTGCGACACGGTCGGCCTCGATGAGAGCCAGCTCCAGGAGCTGGAGCGATCGCACCCCGGGACGATCTGCCTGAACTCGCCCAAGCCCGCGGAGATGAGGCGGGCTGATATGGCCAACCGGAAACCGTTTGTATTGCGAAACGCGATGGACCGTTTCACCGACGAGCGTTGGTTCTGTTTGATCGATGCCGACATGCTGGTGCGGCGACCGCTCGATGACCTGTGGCGCCTGGTTGAGGACGCTTCCGCCGCGCTGATGTTCACCAATGGGATGTGGGAGGGTCAGTTCTACGCTCGGCTTGTGACAGTCGCCTCGGTGGTGCTGGTGCGGCGGGATGGACGCGACCTGGTCGATCGTTGGGCACGCTTGTACCACCACGATACACCCGTCGATCAAGTGGTGCCTCGTGAGTGGTTTTGGGATCAGGTGACCCTTTTCCTCGCTTGGTGTGAGAGTCCTTTACCGATTGCCAACATCCCGATCGCAGTGTTCGCCGACGTCCAGCTTGGCCCTCGCGCCGCCATCTGGGCGGCCAACGTCCCGGACAAGGAGCGCTACTATCATTTCTTCGAGGCCGAGTCCAGGCGACAACACACCTCGAGCGAGGAACGCGCTTCCTTTTCCCCCGCTTGCGAAGGGGCGGACAGGGTGGGCTGATGAAAACTCAGGGTTGACCGTGCTTGATGGGCGGTTTCGAGGCGCGTGCTTTTGTTGCGCCGACGGAGACGGCGAGAGCGAACGATCCCTTTCCCCCCCTTGCGAAGGGGGGGTTAGGGGGGGTGGATGGGGCATAACCAGCCGCTTCGGCCGAGGTGGCGTTTTCGCCGCGTCCAGCCACCCCGGAACCGCTTACCAGGCTCCGGTATCGCCGGGACCACCCCCCTAACCCCCCCTTCGCAAGGGGAAAGAACGCGTCGCGTGCTCGTCATGAACACCAAGCTTCGCACGCCCAACTTGTCATCAGCCCAGCCTTGACCTCGATCAAGCAACCAAGGCCCGCCCGAAAAGACGCCGAACGGCAAACAGTCCACTCAGGCCGATGCCCAGCAAGGCCATCGAGGTGGGCTCAGGCACGGCCGGCGCCTGCATCTGGTAGCCAAGACCACTGTGGCTAATCACGACGCCATTATGGCCCAACACATTCGTGTAGTTCGTATTGGTGCGGTTGATGGAGAGCGTGATGGGATTCGCCGCCAGCAGACTGAAGTCGTAGCCCGGGTACGCGTTTTCAGACAACGAACCGACCGTGCCCGAAAGGTCGATGTTCGTCCCGAAGGCAATGCCTGTCGCGGTAAAATTGAGGATGGCCTCGTGGCCCGAGGTCGTACCGAACACCGCTTGACCCGAAGCGCTGATGCTTCGGACACCAGAAACAATAGTGCCGTCGGTGATCGTAATCATGACGCTCGTGGGGATGGTCAGACCGGTTACACCGTTGACCTCGAAGGTATTGATGTCGGTGCTGTGGCCGACGACGGTGCCGCCAGTGGCAGTGCCGGTTACCGAGATAAGGGAACCGCCGCCCGAGTCATCGGTGACAGTGATGCTACCCCCGTTCGCCGGGGCGCACGTGAAAAGCAGCGCGGAAAACAGTCCCGCGAGCCAAGGTCCCTTCAAGAATTGCATACCGTTCCTCTTCATTAATGTCGAGAATTGAGAGTAGATTACCAATTGATCCGGTCTCGGCTGTCGCCAGACCCCCAAACTGCGTGCCATCGCCGGCGCGCACCATCCAATCGACCGATCGGCGGCATGCGGCGAGCGCCAACTTGTCCCCGAGATAAACCCGGTTACGCGACGTCGAGCTCGATTCCGATCATCGGAACAGAAACATCAACGCGTTCAGTTTCGAGGAATTCGCACGTCGTACATGATCGAATCCCACTGCAAGTCGCACACTCATTGTTAGCGTGTTTGGAGTGACAAAGCAAAGCGAGTTATTCGTATGCGGCAAATAATCACCATGCGCTCGAATAAATCACCATGCGCCGGCACCGTTCCCCTGGTCTTCGCCGGTGGTGACCTGATGAAAAGTTGGTCTTGCACATGTCTCGAGTTCATCCCGATTCCGCTGCGCGTTTCCCCCCTTGCGAAGGGGGGGTTAGGGGGGGTGGTCCCGGCGGAACACTGGCCTGGTACGCGGGTCCCGAGCTGCCGGGCCTCGCGGAATTGCCGGCTTGGCCGAGCATGTCCGTTATGCCCTGTCCACCCCCCCTAACCCCCCCTTCGCAAGGGGGGGAAAGGGCTCAATCGCTCGCATTGTCATTCGATCGACGCAACAAAAACACGCGCCTCGAATCCGTCCTTTAAGCACGGTCAACGCCAACCTTTCATCGCCTCAAAGGCTGTTGCAGTTAAGAGTTAAGGGAACACACCGACGATCAGCACAGCGGCACTGGCGAGTTTTTACTCCTTCTTCCGTTCCGCAACCAAAGTCGGACCGTGGAAATGACGATAAGAGACGACGCGTGGGATTCTTGCGCGGCCGATTGGTGGTCCGGTCGCGGTTGTTGCGTTTCCGAGGCGGGCACGTGTACCGAGCTTGACAGCCAAGGCGGTTCGGTTAGAGTCAGCCTTGTCTCATGTCTGGTTCCGAGCGCGACCCGTTCCGGGCGCTGCCTTGAGGTTGGTGGGTGACCGCCGTCATTGGTAGCGGCCAGTCGCCGCCGCGACTCGACTCACTTTCATCGACAACGAAAGCGGCCATGGCGTCGGTCCATCAGCCTGTTCTGGTTGACGAAGTGGTGGCGTGGCTTTCGCCTCGGGAAGGTTCGATTCTTGTGGACGGGACAGTCGGCGGAGGCGGTCATGCGGTGGCTCTGGCGAGTCGGGTCGGATCGACCGGGCGGTTGATCGGCCTGGACCGCGACCCGGCGATGCTGGCCTTGGCTCTGGAATCGGTTCAAGGGTCGAGCTTGCCGGTGACCTTGGTCCACGCGGCTTATAGTGAGATTCGCCAGGTGCTCGACGAGCTGGGGATCGGGCAGGTTGACGGGGTTCTTCTGGACCTTGGGCTGTCGTCGGACCAGCTTGCCTGGCGGGACCGTGGGTTCAGTTTCGCGAGCGATGGGCCGCTTGACATGCGGTTCGACCCCGAGGCAGCCGGTCCGACGGCCGCCGACCTGGTGAACCGACTGCCGGAGGCCGAGCTGGCCCAGTTGTTCTTTGACCTGGGGGAGGAACGGTTCAGCCGACGGATCAGCCGTCGGATCGTGGAAGCTCGTCGCGACTCGCCGATCGGCACCACCGGCCAACTGGCAGACCTGGTGCGCCGCGCCGTCCCGAGCCGCAGCCGGCACGGGCCGATTGACCCGGCCACCCGCGTCTTCCAGGCGCTGCGGATCGCGGTCAACGACGAGCTCGGCCAGCTCGAGGTCGCGCTCAAGCTGGTGCCCATGGTCCTGTCGCCAGGCGGACGCGCCGCGGTGATCAGCTTCCACTCGCTGGAAGACCGCCGCGTCAAGTGGGCGTTCAAGACCGATCCCAGGCTGACCGTGCTGACCAAGAAACCCGTGACCGCGACGGCCCAGGAAGCGGCCGTTAACCCGCGAGCGCGTAGCGCCAAACTGAGGGTGGTGGAACGATGCCCGAACCCGTCGTCCTCTTCAGACCGGCCTTGATGGCCCCCAACGACCGCGACACCGATCCGAAGACGGAGATCCCCTCTGTCGATACGGAGTCTACGCCCGTCTCGGAGAATCCCGCCGCCGCGGGCAAGCGCCAGCGTTCGACGCCGCGCGCCTTGATCGGGGTGGCCGTGGGAGGTCTGCGCGGTCGCTCGCTATCCTCGGGCATCGCTGGCCGCGGGGCTTTCCGTCCCCATCCTGGCCGCGACCCTGGTCTTTCATCCGGGAAAGGGCGACAAGGATCCGCCGACCGTCGCGATCCGCAGCCAGTCTTCTTCCGCTCCCGCGGCCGGGGACGGCTCGTCAGCCCCATCATCATCATCATCATCCGTCCCCATCGGCGACGACCGCGAGCACAAAGAGCCAGGATCCCGCCCCTCGGCCCCACCCCTCACCCAGGCGGACGCGCCCTTACTCGCCAACGATAAAAGGAAGGAAAAAGACAAAGAACGACGCCGAGCCTGGGGAAAGCCCCATGCTGGCGTCGACGTTACCCAAGCAAGACAAGCCGGGTCTTCCTCGGAAAACCGAGGCGGAATCCCCCGCTCGAGGTCGAGCCGAGCTCCCCACCATCTTCGTCGCCGGCGTCTTCTCCGATTAGCCGATCGACGACAACAGAGCCCGATCCTGTTCCGCCCCCGGACCTTCAAGCAGGCCCGTCGCTTCTGGGCTCGACGCTTCCGGATCCGGCCCCCACGCTTCCCGAACGCGAGCAACCAGGGGGAGCATCCGCCATCGTGGGCTTGACACCCGTCGGTGCGGCCAGTCAGTCGGCGCCGACTTTGCCGGGCTCAGCGGACGCACCCTCCTCGACGCCCGTGCAAGCCCCCGAGCCGCTCAAGCTCGCGGTGGCCGACGTCGACCCGTCGCTGCCAGAGTCCAAGCTTGAACAAGTCAGCGGCGATCCGAAATCCGTCTCGCCCTCCGGAGCCAGCACCACGCCTTCCGCCTCGAAACCGAGCCCCAACCCGAGCTTGGTCCCTGTACCAGTGCCTGTTCCTGTTCCCGTGCCGCCGGCCAACCCGTCGACGGCGCCCCCAGCGAGTCACGACATCCCGGAGCTCAAGCCGCCTGTTCCGAAACCGAGCCCGAGCCCAGTCGTTGGCCCTGTTCCCGCTCCTGTTCCTGTTCCCGGACCGTCCTCCAGCCCGGCGAGTTCGCCGACGGTCCAGGCGGCGACGGACCTCAAGCAATCCGATCCGAAACCGGGTTTGCCACGTAAAACACGCTGAAGACAACCTGTCTCCGAAGTCTGATCCACTGCCAACCACCGTACCCAAACACGATGAGCCCACGCCGGCCGCGGAGGCCGCCACGAGCGTCGCTGGCGCGAACTTGCCGTCAGCCCCCGAAGCTCCCCCAACCAAGGCGCCGGTGGCGAACGAAACGGTGGTCAAAACTCCCGTTGCCGATCCGCCGCCCGTTGCCACTCCCGTTGCAGCCGCAGTTGCTGCCCCTGTTCCTGTTCCCATTCCCGTTCCTGCGAAGGAGGGCCCGCGTACGACGGAGGCTCTGAAGAGTGCGGGGTGGGTAGAACTGCCGAGCATCGGCAAGCTGAACTTGGGCCGGGAGCAGGACGTCGATTCTGTCGACGGCGACGCGCCGGCGTCTGGGACTGGGGCCGGATCTGGATCGGAGCAAGCACGCCGCGCCCGTTCCCGCGATGTCGTCAGTTTTGGTGAAGAATCGTCGCAGCCGCAGTCCCAAGACCTGGCGAGTGGCGTGGCCGCGCAAGCTGGGGGCGAGCGGACAACCGCTGGCTCGGCTTCGGGTACGGCTCGGCCTCGCAACACCGGACATTCGCGAGTCGAATCCAACGTGCACGTGGTCGAAAAGGGGGAAAACTTCTGGTTGATCTCTCGCCTTTATTATAGCTCCGGCCGCTACTACCGCGCATTGTGGAAGGCGAACGCCGACAAGTACCCGGACATTAGCGTACTGCACGTGAACGACGAGATTATCATCCCGGCTGTCGAAGACCTCGACCCCGCCTACATCGATCCGCCCGGCATGGCGAAGCGCATCTCTCGTAGAGACGACGCGACCGACCTGGCGGCGGAATCCTTGTCATCCCCGCGATCGCCGGCCGCCGGTAAACCCACGAGCCGGCCGCTGCGCAACGTCTCCGAGCTCGACCTGCCGGTCTCGGACGGGGCCTCCAGCCGAAACAAAGTGGGCCTGCGCACCAGCTTGGCCAGAGTCGCCGACGAGGAAAATGACAACAGTATCGACGAGCCCGAGGTCCGGCAGGTCGCGCGTCCGCGACGAACCGACCCGGCTCCAAGCCGCGGCCCGGTCTACAAGGTCCGCCGCAATGACAGCCTGCGGTCCATCGCCCGCGACGTCTTGGGCGACTACCACCGCGCCGACGAGCTGTACGAGCTCAACCGCGACGTCATCAAGGACCCAAGCCAGCTCGTTGTCGGCCAGTTGCTCGAATTACCCGACGACGCCAAAACCTCCAGCCGCAGATAGAACCGATGATGCCTTTCGCTCCGCGAAAGGACTGCTCCGGCGTGGTCTCCGGACACTCCACGCGCGTCGCGACCACCTTTTCGGCTCGCGCCGCGAAAGCAAACCCTTCGCGGAGCGAAACAATTCGCGACGCAGTGCGTCACGGATCGGGTAGGTCACGAAGAACGCCCGCCTTGCGGAGGTTGGACGGGTCGTAGCCCTTGCCGAACTCCGCCTGGAGACACTTGGCGAGCCCCTCCCAGGATTCGCTTTTTGAGGAATAGGAGGGTTTCCGTTCATTTTGCGCGTCGGAAAAATGAACGGATATTAAGGATTGCCCCGCAGCGAAACAAGATTGATGGCGAGGCCGAGATGACGAAACTCGGGATTTGACGGCGAATGACGTCGGTCGGCCACGACGACCTCTTGTTGCGCTGAGCGCACACACTTGCGTAGGGCGGGGAAACTTCATTTCGGCAGTATATCGTTGGTGCGAGAAAACTTACGTGTGACACAGGAATAATCGGAACCGCGCCAGAAACGTTCATCTCATTACAGCAATTGGACTTACGTGTGACACAGGAATAATCGATACAACCCGTTCGACGCTGAGGTCTTGGTCGTATTTCCTTACAACAATTGGGCTTACGTGTGACACAGGAATAATCGATACAACCGGTCCGAAGCACGGGTTTTGGCAGTATCTCCCTACAGCAATTGGGCTTACGTGTGACACAGGAATAATCGATACAACCGGTCCGAAGCCGCAGTGTTTGGCGCTATCTCCTTAGGACAATTGGACTTACGTGTGACACAGGAATAATCGATACAACCGGTTCGAGGTAGGGCTCCTAGCAGCATCTCATTATAGAAAATGGACTTATATTTGGGACATGCCTGATCGACACGATCGGTTCGGAGCGGGAGTCCTGATCGTAACTCATTGCAGCAATTGGACTTATATGTATCGCGTGGCTGAGTCGTGGGTTCCGTTTCGCAAGCGATAGGCCGCTCGAGATGCAGTTTGCTTTCCCTGGGGCCTTCATTCTTTCCCGAGCGTTTCTGGAGTGCCGATAAAAAAAGCAAGAGCGGTCGCGAGACCGCTCTTGCCGGAGTTGATACGAGAATGACGAAGAAGCAAGAACAGGACCAGGACTTGGCCAGTTCAGCCTTGATTCTTCATCTTTTTGCGCCCGAAGGCGAGCGTGCCCACCACCACCGCACAAGAGGCCAAACAAAGTGCGGCTGGGTTCGGGGACGACCGTCGCGCTGAACGTGCCCGCGCCCTGTGCCGTGAACGGGCCGACGGTAGTGCCGCTGGTGCTCAAGCCGGGAGGGATGACGATGCCGGAGAAACCGAGTGCGATAGCAGCGTTGGCGAAGGTTAGCCCTGGAACCGTGAAAGTGACGGTATCCGAGGGTTCTGACGCACTCAGACTCGCTGAACCACCGCCTGCGCCACCCGAAAACGTCCCGTTGGGGCCGGAGAACGTCGCAATGAGAAAAGCGGGATTACCCGGACCTGCAACTCCGGGACTAACCGTGAAATCGATCGTTCCGACAAAATTCTGAGAAATCGTGCCCGCAACGGTCGTTGCGGTACCGGTGCTGTGTACGCCAACGAAGGTCTCGTAGGCGAGAATGGGAAACGGGACTTGGGGCACGCCCAAGTAGTTCGTAATTGAGACCGGGATGGACACGCCCGCGCCGTCAAGGTTGCCGGCCGTTGATAGTGAAGTCACGCCGCCACTTACGGTCGCGGTGATGATGTCAGCGGGATTCTGCTGGCCAAATGCCAGGACGGTGCTGCTTGCCTTAGCGGAAGATCCCAGCAGAAGCGACGTGGCGCATGCGAACGCAAGGGAGCGTTGCAAGAATCGCCAAGAAAAAGAACGTTGCTGAACTGGAGAGCTCATCAGATCATTCCTCCTGGTGCTCAAAACCTACAGGCTCCTTATCGGAACCTAACATTAAATTGACGTCATGGGCAGCGTGAAAAAGCGCACCTCGGCATCAGAAGAATGTTCTCACGCAATCAATCGCAATCGAGTGAGTGATGTTCCCACCGACGGAGTAAGAAGTCAGAGTAGCTCTTGAATAACGCTGCTGAGTTCCTACGACGCCTTCGGCCTCCATGCTTCGCGCGAACAAAACGTCCGACGCCCAACCTGGTTCCATTGCATACCCACGTAACGTACAGAAAACACCCAAATCCCACGGGTTGATAACCCAGTGGCGGATCATTGAATGTTGTCATATCGAAACCTAGTCGAACCGAAATCAAGAGTCAAGAAGCTAACGCGACAAAGACTGGCGAAATAACCTGGTGAAGATTCGCCGATTACAAAGTGAATGCCGGCGACACGACATCGACGCAAACACCTACTAATAAAGGTTTTATGTAACCCGCAAACGGCGCCAACCCGGTTTATCGGTTTGAATTACTTCGGAAAACAGCGTAGTAGGATCGCGCTTGTCAAGCCGTTTTGTTTAAAAAAAACCACGTCAAGATGAAAATTTACTACGACCCTTGGGGGAATCGTCAGAAGACCTCGGCTTGTGAGCAGACGGGTCGTCAGGTTTGAACGCCTTCGGCCTCAGATCCAGGAGGGTGCTTCTCTCCGAACTTCATGAGAATTTCACCGACGTGTTCGTATAGTACATTATATAGTTGACGCTGGATATACATCATTTGCCTATAAAGGTTTATTTCGATTTGACAACTATCGTCCACGGATGGCAAATCAGTGGCGCGAAGATTTTGAGAAAAATTCAGCGGCGACTTGCGTCGTCGCAAGAGCGGTGCTAGAATTTCGCCGCCCTCAGAAGATCAACTCAGACTGATTCGTTGTAAAGTAAGTGCCGCCATATTTGCGTGATACTTCAGTTGTTCAAGTGGGGCGGTGTATCATGTCTGAAACGAGTGGTGCCACACGTGCGTGGTTCCTCGGTTGATCGGGTGGGGCGATGGGTCAAGCCCTAAGTGAGTGGCGCCATACGTGCGTGGTCCATCAAGCGATTCGATGGACGATGTGTACTGGCGCGTCGGGGCTCCGAGCAGTGATAAGCCAGGGACCCGACATGATGCAACCGGGGACCGACATAATGCAAGCGGTCTCCAATCCAGTGGCGTGCCCGAAAGTTGGGGTCGGCCCCGATCGCGCCGGAACATGGCGAAATTCTATTCGGCCGTTGCGACGCTAAGATGATTCTCGTCGATTCGATTCCGAGTCTCGCGTTATGTGTCAAGATCATCGAAGATCTTTGTTGTTCCAGAGCAGGCGACAGGATCCGCCGCCTTGCTCAGCTCGCCCAAAGCGCCTACTTAATCGTGGAGTTCTACATAGTTGCGTGCCCGAGAATGATGGGTCCAGGCGTACGTGAAGGCGAAGTACAACCGAGTGCGGTGAGTACACACATGTTGGCATGTCCCCTTCCTCTGATTGTGAGAAATCGGCCCCCGGCATTCGTTTCTTGAATTCTTGTCGTCGAGCCGCACTGGTTTTCGTTGGCTTATGGCCACGAGGCTAAGCCGATTCGCAGCGGGGTCTGTCCGCGGGGGCTGTACACCGATCGTACGCTATCTCTCGGAAGACTGCTCTCTGCTCTCATTGTCGAGGCCGTACTCCCGATGGTGCATCAGTGTCTCACCCGGAGGTGGTTGAACCAACGCTTTCATCATTTCATTGATGGAAGCATCATTTGTGTCTTTCCTGCACGATCACATTGCTGAAAACTCGTTAGAATGCATGGGATCAACAATTAGATGATTCTTTGCATCGACTTCAGCCAAAGAACTTAGGATCACCTAGGCGTTAGAGTGATCCAGGGACTTTGACCCGTTCTCCGTCCGTTCGAGGGGGACTCGGGTGTGTCCCCCAGTGCGCCATCTACAGCAATGAGGAGCATCTGATGTCTTTTCTGAGTCGAATCATGGGTTTGGTTTCTGAGGGTCCCCGCACTCGCCAAGTACGCCCTGCCGCTGGGCGACGTCGTTCGCCGATTGGTTTGGAGACGCTGGAAGGCCGCGCATTGTTGAGCGGCATATCAGGCGTTTCGGTGACGGCGTACGGTACTCTCGTGATCGAGCCCGCGAGGAATTCCGGCGGTAACACGGCCGCGGTCTCGATCGATCCTTCCAATCATTTCGTCGCAGTCACGCTCAACGGGCAATCCGAGGAATTCAACCCGGCCTTGACCCACATTTACAATGTCTACTACGTCGGCGGACAACTGGGCCATGATACGTTCACGGACAACACCAGCCTCGAATCGCGCATAGTCGGGTACGGAACGGGTAACAACTTCACCGGCGGCAGCACTCTCAACTACGTCTATTTCGATCCCTACGGCGGCGTCGCCGGTGGCAACACGTACACCGCACAAGGCGCTAGTAGTTGCAGCGACGTGTTCGAAATCGGCGGCACCGACACGATCGATAATCCCGATGGCGCAACTATACAGCTCTATTACTACCCTTGATTAGGGAAAAAGCCGTCAGGAGCCGCGGTTTTGGCGAACAGAGGTTCGGTTCATCTGGGTCAACATTGCCATCCTCGTCCGGACCCGCGAACAGGCACGATCATTCGCCGAAAAGATCCTTTCGTTCTCCAAGGCCGCGAATTCAAGTAACCAGGGGGAGCATCCGCCATCATGGGCCTGACACCCGTCGGCGCGGCCAGTCCGTCCGCGCCGACTGTGCCGGGCTCAGCGGACGCACCCTCCTCGGCGCCGTTGCAAGCCCCCGAGCCGCTCAAGCTCGCGGTGGCCGACGTCGACCTGTTGCTGCCCGAATCCAAGCTTGAACAAGTCAGCGGCGATCCGAAATCCGCCTCGCGCTCCGGAGCCAGCACCACACCTTCCGCCTCGAAACCGAGTTCAAACCCGAGCTTGGTCCCTGTTCCTGTTCCAGTACCGCCCGCCAACCCGTCGACGACGCCCCCGGCGAGTCACGACATCCCGGAGTTCAAGCCGTCCGTTCCGCCGCCGGGCGACTCGCCGGACTCTCGGCGCCTTGCGCGATGCCGTACGATGCTCCTCGAACGAAGATGGGAATGGCCTGCGTAGGGCTCGGCGCATACTTCTTCATTGCCGCCACAAGAGACTTCAGCCGTCGCGTCGCTGGCCCGCGCTGGCGCGCGCAACCGCAGCGGGTGCCGAAGTGATGCCGAGCGTTGACAACCCTGTTCGGGATGGCCAGAACGTGCTACTCGCCCGGCGGCGCGGAGACGACCAAGCCACGGCTCGTCGCTTCGCGTGGGACTCAACATCCTCGTCATCTGGGGCTGACGACATCGGCATCCACAACATCAGCGCCTATAACCACGGCATCATGGGCTACAAGACGCCCAACATCGATCGCATTGGCAAGGAGGGCGCGATGTTTACCGACTTCTACGCCCAGCAGAGTTGCACGGCCGGGCGTGCCTCCTTCATCCTGGGGCAGCATCCGTTCCGTACCGGCCTGCTGACCATCGGCATGCCAGGCTCGCCCCACGGCATTCCCGACTGGACGCCGACGATCGCCGACCTGCTTAAGCCGCAGGGCTACGCGACCGGCCAGTTCGGCAAGAACCACCTGGGCGACAACAACAAACATCTGCCCACGGTGCACGGCTTTGACGAATTCTTCGGGAACCTCTACCACCTCAACGCCGAAGAGGAGCCGGAAGGCTACTACTACCCAAGGACCCGGAATTCAAAAAGAAGTACGGACCGCGGGGAGTGCTCCACTGCACGGCCACGGACGTCGACGACCCGACGGTCGACCCGAAATGGGGGCGAGTCGGCAAGCAGAAGATCGAGGATACGGGTCCGCTGACGACTCACCGCATGCCCACGATCGACATGGAAATCTCTCGCGCATGCCACGAATTTCATCGATCGCTCCGTCAAGCAAGACAAGCCGTTCTTCGTCTGGTTCAACGCCACCCGAATGCATGTCTGGACCCACCTCAAGAAGGAATCCGACGGACGGACCGGCATCGGTCTCGTAGCCCGACGGCATGGTCGAGCACGACGACACGGTCGGTGATCTGCTGAAGAAGATCGACGACCTGAAGATCGCCGACAACACCATCGTGATCTACGGCACTGACAATGGCGCGGAGGTCGTGAGCTGGCCGGATGGCGGCACGACGCCGTTCCACGGCGAGAAGGGCACGACCTGGGAAGGGCGGCTTCCGCGTGCCCTGCCTGGTGCGTTGGCCGGGCGTGATCAAGCCTGGCACGATCATCAACGACGTCATGTCGCAAGAGGATTGGATGCCGACCTTTCTCGCCGCGGCAGGCGAACCGGACATCGTCGAGAAGCTCAAGCAGGGCTATGAGGCAGGCGGCAGGACCTTCAAGGTCCATGCCGACGGCTCCAACTTCCTGCCGTTCTTCAAGGGTGAAGTCAAGAAAGGCCCGCGCGAGGAGATCTATCTACTTCGGGCAGGGGGGCGAGCTGAACGCCGTCCGCTGGAACGACTGGAAGGTCAACTTCGCCGTCCTGACGGGCAATATTGCCACTGGCGTCCGCTCGGTGCCGGGCTGGCCGTCGATCGTTCATCTCCGAGCCGACCCCTACGAGACGGGCCGTTCTCGATTCCCAGATGTATATGCGATGGTATGCAGACAATATGTGGCTGTTCGTCCCCGTGCACAGAAGCTCAAGGACTTTCTGGATTCCGTTCGCCGGCTTCCCGTTCCAGGAGGGGAGCAGCCTGAATGCGGCGGGGATTAACTACCAGACGTCAAGGCACTGCCGGTGATGAGCGTTCCAGGACCGAGGCTGTGCTCCGCCGAATTGTCGAATCGGCCCAACGTCCTGACATGCCCTCGCCCCCACACAGATGCGGGCGACTTCAGTCAAGCGGCTCGGTAAGTACTCAGTTGACTTGAACAGAAAATCACGGCCTAAATTCGCCCTTTAAACTCGCGTAACCCCCTTTCCAACACCCCGACTCAGCGGTTCTGGCTGTGATCGCCTCGCTGCGCTTTGGGTTAGTATGATCGCCGTTGCTGTCATGGCGTGCGCAATCCGTTAAGTAAACCGCTCTAAAAAGCGGCGCGGAGTTCAGCCGATGGATCAAAGGAGAAGTCATGAAAAATCAACGATTGCGACCCAGAAACATCGATGAATACATTGCGTCCTTTTCACCCGAGGTTCAATCAATCTTGGAGAAGATACGATCGACGATCAGAGAAGCGGCACCGGAGGCGGAGGAAAAGATCAGCTATCAAATGCCAACCTTCGCTCTGATGGGCAATCTCATCCACTTCGCCGCTTTCAAGAAGCATATTGGACTCTACCCGCCAGTGGAGGGAGACGAGAAACTGAAAGCCGAGATTTCGCCCTATAGAAGGTGAGAAGGGAAACCTGAAGTTTCCTCTTGATGAACCCATTCCTTACGCCCTGATCAGTAGAATTGTGAAGTTCAGAGTGAAGGAGCAGTTGGAAAGAGCAGAATCAAAGCGGGGTAAGAAGTAGAAGGTGAGAGTGGTCACGAATCATCGATGGATTGTGGTTCAAGATCAGCGATGCGATTGTCCGTCCCGTAGGCGGGCTTTGGAAGTACCAGTGGCCTCTTTCTCTGTGCCGTTGGCGTCGCTTCTGGCAGTTCGGTCGGTGCGACGCCCCCCTCGGAGAAGTTGCTCAGGGATTGAGATTCTCCCATCGATTAACTTAGCCACGCACAGGGCACTCCGGGCAAACCTTATCGCTAGCCGAAGGCGCGATGGTCCCGGCCAGGAGAGCGCGGCCCTCGGTCTTGTCGTGCCCCACCCCGCGATGTAGCTTGACGACCTGGCCATCGCCCGTCTCCGTGGTCAGCACGTCGCCCGGCTTGCCGCGAGGCGCACAGCCAGTTAGCCCCGCGATAGTCGGCAGTCGAGTGCTTCATGAAAGGCTCAGCCAAGATGATCCCATCGAACGTAACTCGAGCGCTTGCAGTGGCCCTTCCTTCGACGTTGGGCCTCGCGCGACATCGCATCGGGATACTCACCGTCCTGGTCGCACTCCCGGCCGCCGTCGCTCGTGCCCAGGTCGGCGAGGCCCCGCCCAAGCCGGCCTTCGCGGACAACGCGCCGGTGATCCCGCACGAGAGCCTGACCAAGGTCTCGCTCCCGAACACGACCATTGATTCGGTCGAGCTCAACGCCGCCGACGGGTCCTGCCGCGTCAGAGCGACCGTGACGCATCCCCCGACGGGGTGTCGGGTCAAGGTGTTCGTTGCCCTGCCCACGAAGGGCTGGAATGGGAGATTCCAAGGCACTGGCGGAGGGGGCTTTCTGGGCGGGAATCCCGCCGCTTTGAGCGGGCCGGTACGTTCGGGCTACGCGACAGCCGCCACCGACACCGGCCACGAAGGGGGTAGCGGGAGCTTTGCCCTGGGCGCGGACGGCCGGTTGGACTGGCATGCCGTCCAGGACAATGCGTACCTCGGCATCCACGAGATGACGGTGGTGGGTAAGGCGTTGACGAAGGCGTTCTACGGCAAAGCCCCACGGTATTCCTATTTCGTGGGCGGCTCGACGGGCGGTCGCCAGGGATTGATGGAAGCGCAGCGCTACCCGGAGGACTACGACGGCATCATCTCCGCTTGTCCGGCCATCAACTGGCATCGCTTCCTCCCCGCGGATCTCTGGCCGCAAGTGGTCATGGTTGCCGGCGGGAATTTCGTGCCGAAAGCCAAGCTCGATGCGGCAACCGCCGCCGCCGTGGCGTCATGCTGACGCCATGGACGGCGTCACCGACGGCGTGATTGATGATCCCGTCGCGTTGCACCTACGATCCGAAGGAGCTGGTGGGCACCAAGGTCGGCGACAGCACGTTCACCGAAGCCGACGCGGATGTGGTCCGGAAGATCTGGGAAGGTCCCCGGGGTCAAGATGGGACGTTTCCTGTGGTACGGCCTGGCGCACGGCACGGACCTTTCCGCCCTCGCCGGGACGGGTGGTTCGCCGCTCACTGGGAAAGCCCTTCTCCATACCACGGGAATGGTGCCAATACTTCCTGCACCAAGACCCGAAATGGGACTAGACGACGCTCACGCCGTCGGGGTTCGAGCTGCTGTGGAAGCAATCGGTTGAGGAATTCGGAGCCGTCATCGGGACCGACGACCCGGACTTGACACGATTTCGCGACCGGGGTGGCAAGATCATCATCATGCACGGCCTGGCCGACCAGCTCATCCCGGCCGACGGAACAATTGATTATTACAAGCGTGTTTTACAGCGGATGGGCGGCAGGGAAGAGGTCGGGCGGTTTGCTCGCCTGTTTCTCGCGCCGGGCGTCGATCACGGGTTCCGTGGCCCTGGCGCCACGCCGGTCGGCCAGATGGAGGCGATCCTGCGCTGGGTCGAGGAGGGCACGCCCCCGGACAAGCTCATGGCGGAGCACCGGGACCGAAGCGGCAAAGTGACCCGGACCCGTCCGTTATTCCCGTATCCGCAGGTGGCCAAGTACAAAGGCAACGGGAGCACGGACGAAGCGGAGAACTTCGTGAGCAGCTCGCCCGCAGATTGAAGCCAAGCTCCGCCGCGTCAATGTTCATAGGCGTAGCCCGGGGCCGGTCTCGAGGCCCCGGCTCCGGCCTCGTCGATTCCGCGCGTGACTTACGCGCAGCGATACGAGCGGGAGTACGATCGACGTTGTGCGCGTCGGTCCGACGACACCGACGCGCACAAGCCAGGGCGAGCCAGCGACCGACAGGGAGCGTCCCCAGGCTGGCCCACGTCGGCGCAAGGATGGATGCGAGCAATCCGGCATGGAATTTGCTCAGCTCGATCGAAACGAGGTACGAGACCTATGCCTGCATGGATCTTCGGTGGAACCAAACACAAACAAAGGACGAAACGGTTTGAGAAAAGCGCTTCAGAAGGAGACATGAGGATCCACGGCAACTCGGGTGGCTCTCTCCAAACGATCGAAACTGGCTCTGATTTCCCGATCGGTATCATTCGGTGGGACTGGAAGACGCTAACGGCTCGTGGCGGGAGTTTTCAACAGGCGCTGGACGGCGTCGGAGCCGCACGGCAATCCACTACAGGCCTCGGGGCGGTTGGGGCACGACATCGCCAAGATCCTTGACCTCGCCCGGCCCGACCTTCACGTCCTTGACGACGAGATTCACCAGCATGTTGCCCCTGATTAGGTCAAGCGTGTAAGACTTCCCGGGGACGAGACCCTCGATCCGGAAGCGGCCGTCCTCGGGGATCTTGGGTGCCAGGAAGGGAAGACGAACGCCAAGGAGCACGTCGCCCGTGTTGCAGGGTTGGCCCTCGTCGTCCACAATCCGGCCTGTCAACACGAATAGGAGGGTGTCGGTTCATTTTGCGCGTCGGAAAAATGAACTGCTCCGAAAACTCGGGGAGGAATGCGGACGAGATTGGACACAGCCCCCAGGCCCCCGCGGAGGTATGAGGTGCAATGTTGCTAATGCAAGGGACGTTTGCCGCCGCACCAACACCGTCAAACCGACACATTCCCGATGCGAGAGAGGTGGGCACAGGAGGATCTCGCAGTGGAAACAGTCTGCTCCACGTGCTCACCCGCCGAGCGGGGGCAACAATACCGGGTTCGGAGCGACATCCGGGTCAGACTGACACGCGGGTTCGAAGCTCCATTGTTCAAACGACCACGGACCCGATGCCCACCTCCAGTTCCCAGACTACCTCAGCTCGACGCCATTTTCATCATACCGGGTACCGCATAAGCGGCATGAAAGAATCACACCATCCTATTACCCGCGCCAACCCCCTATGCGTCAGCCGAGGATGATGGTACGGTCAGCTTTTGATTATCAATAATCGATCGGCGCACGACAATGGTGCAACTCCGACTCATCGATGCCATAATCCTAATCGCTCTCATCGCGCTTATTCTATCCCACTTCGACACCGATAGCCTGGTAATTGCGACGGACTTGGAGATGATTATTTTTTTCTTCTTTGGATTGCCGGTCATCGCAGTGAAGATTAATTATCCGAGGAGCGACGTACGACCCGAGCCTAACAACGGGAATAATACTTGTCTCTCTATCTGTGATTTTTTATCAATAAGTTCAGTTATACATAAATTTGATGATGACTTCTGTTTAATTATCATTCAAGGCGTAATCTCCCTGTATATTTTACAGTTTTTGCTCTTCGATTTCATAGCATTCGACATCGAACTCCGTCGGATTAGCCGAAGCCGGGCTCAGACCAAGTTTCGGCGAGAAAAGGTGTCCGGTTGATGAGCCGATGCGTCTATGAGCTTTTGGACAGCGCTCATCCAGGCATGGAAGAAATGGTGCCGCTTCGTGTTTTTTTGGCCTGCGCGGGGACAGGGTCAGAATGGGTTTTTCCGATTATTTCCCACAAAAAACCGAGCCGAGTAGGGAAGGGGCGCCCGGCGGGCTCGATCGAGCTTCGGGTTTCCCCTTCCCCCTCTAAAATTCCGTACGGCGGGTTTTCCCCAGTACGGCTTCAAATGGACCGTCAATGGCGACCTTCGATGAATGCCCAGGGTTTAAGTGCCGTCCACATCCGCCCTACGACTCCGTCTTATACGCCACCGCAGTTGCAACTCCCAGGAATACATGATCCCGAAGGGATTACCCGTTCTAGAACCTTTCGATTCAATGTGGCACGATCCCCAGCAACTCCAACACGTCCATCCAGAGGCCCTTGGCTCGCCATCGGGTTATGTTGTCCCGATAGGTCATCGCTTACTACGGCCTCATCCGCCCCTCTGAATCCCTCCCCGCCACTTATGGTTTCGCGGCGGAATCTGCTGCACCCTAGGAAATCGGCTTTCAGGTGGGAATCCAGAGGTTCCCCAATTTACTCCGCTGGACTGTGCTCGCGTGCCGCCTCCCTTACCCCGGTGACCCCGAAGAGTGCAAATGACTGTTGCTTCCTCCTCGGTTTTAGCCTTCACCTCCGAGTTACGGGTTCGGCGATCACATTGGTCGTTTCGAGGCTGCAGAGTTCACTCATACCATAAAAACCATAGGAATTGTTACGGCCCGCGAGCTGGCTAGCCCTCCTTTCGAGGACGTTTACATTCGAGCTTTCGCTGGCCGGGTCACCCCGAGCCAACGTCGAATATCACTACGTGGATAAACAGTCAATTTCCACGACCGGACTTTCACCGGCAAGTCTAACGGCATTATGGGCTGCAGAACCCGGTTTGACCCTACGCCAAGCGTGGCGCGTGTGATCCAGTATCCACCCTTGCCTGGGCTTCGAGATTGGGGTAACCTGAGATCCTCAAGGAGGATGGACATGAAAAAGGCCGCCGGACTCTCCGTGGGCGCGATCGGCTTCGCGATCCTGGTCATCGCGTTGGATTTCGCGGTGATCAGGGCCGCATGCCTCAGCCCTACGCAGCAAGAACGGGCGACTACGGCAGCCCCCCTACTGCCAGGCACGCTGGCCGGTCGACTCCTCAAGCGTGGACCCGACGGATGGGCAGTCTTCGCCTTCTTCCTGCTGCCGATGATCAATTCCCTCCTGGTCGGCGTCTACCGCTTGCGGCGGCGAGGAGATCAGACCGCCGGGACCGTCGGATATGTCACCGCCGGCTCCGTGGCGACCCTCGCCACTTTCACCTCCTGCGTGATCTCGCCCGGGACGGCAATCGGCATGCTCATTCCGATTAGCCGACGAATCGCCTTGACGTGCTTCTATG
The DNA here is from genome assembly GCA_963779785.1 of uncultured Planctomycetota bacterium. Lineage (GTDB taxonomy): Bacteria > Planctomycetota > Planctomycetia > Isosphaerales > Isosphaeraceae > CAVRFS01. The sequence continues at coordinate 17,992 of CAWAAW010000028.1, read as the reverse complement.
GCCTGGCGCGGCTGTTCGGGATCCGTGGCGCCCCCGCCGAATTGCCCGGCTGGCCAACGTGCCTTGGAATGGACTTACTTTGTGATCTTCGCGGTCCTTATCCCGATCGCGTTCTTCTGCATCCCGCCTCTCCTGGTGGCTGTCATCGGGGGACGGGTCGCCCGGCACTTGGACGCGGGGACTGGGCCAGACCGGGTTTCCGGTGATTTCCCAAGAAAATACCCGAAACCCCGTCTGACTCCGCGCCAACGATGAGGCTATGGTTTTCCGCGTGGCCGTCTCGGCCTCGAAGACCTCGACCTGTTGTTCTTATCAACGCGCAAGCTCCACGCGACTTTGAGGCCTTTGAACATCTGTTGCGCACTCGCCTCAGCCAACCGGACGTGCGTGCATCCCATCCTCCCCCAGCCACCAGGTATCGGGAGGAAGACTTCCGGTGCTTCGGCGATCAGTGCTTGCTGCAATTCGGGTGACAGCATCAGGTTACCAAACCCAAGGTGCTGCATTGCGAGCGTCGCGAAGATGCGGCCGCCGACACGGAAGTCGGGTGCCCCCATATGAGAACCTTCCTCCGCTCCGTCGAAGCTCAGCGCCATCTCACGAAAGTCTGCCGCGTCCATCAGGTTACCCTTGAGCATCGCTCGTTTCGGCAAACACGGGGACAGCATGGGGACAGCAGCGCGGGGACGGGGTTAGAACGGGTTTTCGGTCATTTCCCAAATTGGGAGCAAGCCTCAACTGTTCGATTTTGGTCAACAGATGAGAACGGAACTCGGGGTTGGTAGTTCGCTGCTGCTCCGTGACCAGGCCCGCCCGAACTCAGTTGACAGGTACAGGGTTCCCGCTCTGTCAACCACCACAATCGTTGAGCCGTTTGTGGCGATGCAACCTGTGTCGACGATACCATTGATCCACGTAGGCAGGCCACCTTCGACGGCCACGATGTGTCCATCCGGTCTGATCGGCCGGCGATAAATTCTTCCCTGGGCCGCAAATTGATCTGTCGACGCGGAGACGAGAATGTCATCGCCCGAGAACGCGACCGCGGAGCAGTGCGATGCGTGTAGGCCGTCGCGTTCTATGGTCCACGTTGCTCCTGCGTCGCGGCTAATGCAAAGGCCCATACCGGACGCCGCGGCGACAATGTCCGGATTTGCCGGGTGCGCGCGCACCTCATGAACATCGCTGTTGATATCGATGGTGGGCTGCCAGGTTCTTCCGCCATCCATTGAACGCGGAATGCCTCCCACGTGAACGTTGGCGAACAGTATGCTCCCGTTCGAGTTGGCCGCGACCGAGCGAATACCTAGCGGTGGCCCAACACGCTGCCCATTAACAATTGCCGAACCAGCAAACCAAGTATCCCGCCCCGCGACGCTGTCGAAACCATCGATCGGATCGAGCACACCGCCCCCATGGCTCAGCCGCAGCATGCGTGCATCGTCCGTTCCAACGTAGATGGTGTCTCGAGCAGTCATACAGCACGAAAGGTCGAACTCGCTCATAGCGAGGATTGCCCATTCGCCTCTTGGTGCACGCCTGCGCAAAGAATGTCCGCCGACAATGGCGAGCGCACCGCCGCGTCCATCCGGTGCGAGCCCTCTGACGGGCTGGTTCGCAATCTCTTGCGTGCGCCGGTCGCCGGTGACCGCGAACAGCCCATCGCCCCACGTTGCCACAAGTATCGTCGGTTTCGTCACGGCTTACCGTCTCTCTCCCCGTTGTCGCGGGCTGTCAGACTTGGCGGGGCGTCGGAGTCAGACCGGGGGGTTTCCGGTCAACCACGCGCCCATCGCGGCATCATGATCCGCCGACATGCGCCTGGTTTCCAGGCGGATTGTGGACCGGCAGCGAATGGCAAAGGCCGAGCAAAGCCCAGGTCGAACCCCAGAAGCTGCTGAAAGGATGGGGCTTATCCTTGGTGCCGTTCTTCGTGCCGTTGACGATCCAGGAGCCATCGTCAGTCTGCGTTTCGATCAGGAATCTCCAGGCCTTCTGAATGGCCGGATGTGAATTGGGTACCCCTACCTGGCTGAGTGCGTAGACCGATACGCCGGTGCCGAACGCGTCGCTCTTGTCCGCGCGAAGCCAGCCCCAGCCGCCGTCGGGCTGCTGCGCCGCCAGAATCTGCTCGCGGATCGCTTCGACCTGTTTCGGATCGCCAAACCTCTTCTCGATCAGCAACCGCGTCGCGTACCACTCGCTGCTTACCGGCGGATTCTGGCCGTTGGGCGGAGTTTGCTTGAGCCACTTGAGACCCTTGTCGCGACACGCGATGGCCTTTTGGCTCGGTTGGTCGAGCGAGTCCAGGCCCAGTACGCACAGCATCGTGCTCACCTGCTTCGTTTCGAAAAGCGGCCGCTTCTGGGCTGGGAGCTGGCCGCCTGGTACCCAGGATCCGTCTTTTTTCTGGCCCTTGATGATCACGTCGCGCATCGCGTCGATTCGCTTGACGGTATTTTCGCTCAGGTCCGATCGATCGCGGGCGATCAACATCTGCGCCGCACCTTCGTAGCCGAATCCGTGGACATCCGTCTGGCTGATTGCCCAGTTGGTCGACTCGGCAAGCTTGCCCTTGTCGATGCCAAAGCCGCGCTGGCTGGCGTCGCGCAACGACCAAAGCATATAACCGGCATAATGGCACGCCATACAATTTCGCTCCTTGATCCAGGCGGTGCCATTCTTTTCGATGTAAGGAATCGCGCGCTCGGCCGTCTGGCGGGCTTGCACATCCAGTGGAATGTCGGTCCGCACGGACCGTCTCGCCGACGCCGCCGGGGGGCTTTTCTCTTGCAACCGCGGCGTTTCTTGGGCCAGAGCCGGCGCACAGCAACCAACGAGCGCCGCGCCGGCGATGAGCAATCGCAGCAAAGATTGTCGCAGCAGCAACATGGTCAGATTTCCTCAGCAATGATTCTCGCGAGGAGGCCAAGCTCTGTCTCGCACGAGTCCGGACCGCCGACTTCCGCTGAACTTATAACGCCGGCGTGTTACAGCACATTGGCCGAGACTGGGCGAGTGATCAGGCGATCATGTACGGTCCGAGGGGTCCCGGCGGGACGTTAATCGTCTCGCTGCTCATCCGGTACGTGCGCCTCGCCTCGCCAAATCCGGGCAACCCAATCCACCTCGTGGACCATCGGCTTGCCGTGAAAAACGATCACCTTGGCAACGTCGGAGAGCCGATGCGGCCCATCTTGCAATTCGCCCTTGAAGTCGGGGAACCACGGCCGAGGCAGCGGATCGATCAGGCAACGCTCCGGCGTCACCTCCGGCCACAGCTCGCGCACCTTCCGCGTGTATTCATGCTCCCTGGTGGTTGTGCAGCACGCATTGATCCAGTTTTGGTCGCCCTGGATCGCTCGCATGACGTCCTGAGCACGTGGCTCAAAGAGGTCCCAAACTCGCTGGTAGCGGCCGATCTCGAACCGCATCAGAGCCGAGGCGAATTCACCCTCTCTCCGAAACGTCGGCATGGCGACGAACTGTCCGTCATAGGTCGACAACTCATCCATGTTACGTACGATCGACCATGTCCAGGTCCAGATACAAGAGCGTGCCTTGAAGGTCGTGGATCGACGACTTGAACAAGGCGATCTTGTTCCACCAGCCGGGTAAATCCTCGACAAAGGGCTTGGTCTCGATGTCGTCGTCGATCCCGCCGCGGTCGTCAGTCAGACAGACAAAGCGGTGGGGGATCGTCAAGCAGCGGCGAATGGCCCGTCCCAGGTGATTTACGTACTCCGGGGGATACTTCGTACCCCACTTGATGCAGACTACGTTCAGTGTCATGACTTACGCGGATCGGCTCCTCCGATAGGATTGAGATTAAGATTAAGAGAAAGATTAAGATTAAGATTAGGAATACGAGTACGATTACGAGTACGATTATGATTACGATTATGATTACGATTCTTCGACTATTGATATACTAGTCTCACTCACGGGCTGGGCCTTGATGCACGCAACGTCATGAACGCGCGGATCGCCTCCGATAGGGGGACCGGGACCGGATGATCCGATCGTTGCGCTGCTGCTCCCGATACCGTCGATCGTCGGTTCGCGACTCGTACTGACGGTTGAGAAAATAGATCGGTTCGGCGATATGGTGTGCTCGACTCGTCCCGCAGATCTCGAGCAGCGGAATCATGACGGCCATGTCGACGGCCACGCGAAAATACCGGCCCTCATCGTCCCGCAGGTCATCATCGTTGACCAGGTCCCACAGCCACCTCTTCCAGGTCCGCAAGTGGGTCGCCAGCCACGGGGCCGCGCGGAAGTCCTCGGTACCGGCCGGATAGGCCGGCCACTTGCCGGAATGACGCCCGGCGACGTTGGAAACCCAACTGCCATAGGTCAACCAACAGTCGTGCTGGTTGTACGTCTCGGCAACGGTTGACAAAGCGTGGTCGACGTTTAGCCAGTCGTCACCATCGAGAATGACAATCACGTCCTCCGGATCGAGCGACGTTTGGCGGATGGCGCAGACGAGGTTCTCCATCGAGTAGCGGCGGAGCGAGTTCCGGCGGATGGCAATCCGCCGGTCTCGTCGCGCAGCTTCGATCGCCTCGTCATACGTCTCATCACCGCAAGGATCGACGGTCACCATTGCGCGCCAATTGCTGTAGGTCTGCGACTCGAGGCTCGCCAGACACCCGCCAATGAACGGGGCACACGGACCGCAGTTGATCACGACAAACAACTCCAGCATGCCATGGTTTTCCGTAAGCGGACTAGGCCGGCCTATGCTTTTCCCCCCCTTGTGAAGGAGGGGTTAGGGGGGGTGGACAGGGCATAACCAATACCTTCGGCCGCGGCGGCGTTTCGCCGGGGTCTGGCCACCCGGCAACCGCGTACCAGGCCAGCATTCCGCCGGGACCACCCCCCCTGACCCCCCCTTCGCAAGGGGGGGAAAAGATCGCGGCGAAAATATGGATCAGCGCTCACCTGCATTACCGAACACGCCTTTTCAATGCGATTGAGGCTCGATGAAGCCGCTCACGGGCACAAGCTTGGCTCGCTTCGGGTCGATCGCCCACGATGTAGGCCCCGCCGGTGCCGAATCGCCGGTTCGGACCGAAGGTGATCGGCCGCGTCAAGCCGGTCGGCTTCTGATAGAAATGTTCCAGTTGCTCGATCAGTTTTTCAACGCTGGCGGCTCGACCTGCCGCCGTCATGGCTTCGACAAAGATCTTGGCTGCCGCCAGGGCCTCGATCTGGGATGAGCGATGCCTCTGGGTAACCCGTGGGCGGCAGCCAGCCGTTCGTATTCGGCGATACCCTCCCGCGTTTGGTCCAGAGGCAACGTCGGAAAGGACAAGAAAAGACGGTCCTGGACGCCGGCCGCATTCTCCAGGATCTCCTTGCTCGCCAGGGCACCGGGAATCAGCACCAGGGGGTGCCAGTCCGTCGAGGCGGAGCCGAGCAGGTCGATGACCTCCGGAGCCTCAGGCGAGAGGATGAACACTACCTCAACCTTCTTGCGTTTGAGGTGGTCGACCAACCCTGGTGAATCCGCGCCTCGCGAGACGGGTAGGAGCTCGACCTGTTCCCAGCCCTTGCGTGCACATTCGGCCCGTACGCCCTCGGCCGCCGCGCGACTCCACGTCGGTTTCGTCAAATAACACGGTCGCGGCCGGCTTCCGACCGGCGAGACGATCGCCGGCAAATATGGCCAGGGCCCGCGACTCGTCCGTGAGCCCCGAGTGGAGATAAAACACGTGACGATTCAGCGGATAGCGCGACCTGGGATAGAGCGTGAACGGACCCAGCACCGGTACGTTCTCCTCGCGAGCCGCATCGGTGAATTCATCCTCCGAACCGGCAATGAAAGGAGCGACGAGTGCGAACGGCTGCTGGCTCTTCAAGAATCGTCGCGCCGCGGGTGCCCGCTCCTCGGCGGATTCCGAAGCGTCCAGGCAGCGCAACTCGACAGCTCGGCCATAGATGCCGCCTCGTTGATTCATTTCCTGAAAATAGGCGGTGAGCACGGACTTGACGGCAACGTTCAGCTCGCCCATCGACGAAGGCGGGGCCAGGATCGTACCCACAACGATTGTCTGGTCGGTGATGCCGGGGTCGGAGTCTCGCCCCAGCTCCTTGAGATAAGCCACCAGGTCGTCGAGGTCCGCCCGGGTCAGCGCGTATCTCGGCATGGCGGAGTCGAGCGTCCGGCCGGATGGGTCCAGTCCCATGGTGATCGCCCGGCCCACCGATCGGTCGTCGTAGGCGGGTCGTTGCCGGCCGCTCGGGTGCGAGCGGCCATAGTCCTTGGTCAGCTCGTTCCACGTGATCGTCGGCGGAATGATCCCTCCTTCCGCCTTGCCGATGCCGTCGCGGCCGTGACAGTTTCCGCAGGTCAACACCGCGGCGGGCACGTCGGTGCCGCTCCCCGCCAGCCGGGCCTTGATCGGTTGACCGGACGGGCTGATCCCCTTGAGATAGATCGCCTTGCCCCGTTCCAACCGCTCAGCCTCGCCACCAACGACAGCCTGGGCCGCCGCGGAGGGCTTGTCCGAACCCGACGGTGATGACCGAACCGAGCATCCAGTCATCGCCATCAGGAACAGGCCGGCGATGATCAGCCGAAGACACGCGAAAGATCGCTGATGCGCTCGAAGACGATTCTTCATGAGGGCTTGTCGTTCAAAACCGATTCGACGACTCGGATGATCTCCGCGGGTGGTGCCAGTCCCATCGCCTTTTTCCATAAGCCGGTCTTATCGTTGCCGATGATGAAGATGTTGGTATGGTCCTCCTTGGCCTGGACGCGGTGACCGAGCTTGGTGAGCGCCGTGTGGAGATTCGTCTTGTCGCCGGTCAAGAAGTACCAACCCGGGAGGGCATGGTATTGTTCGGCGTAGGCCTTCAGCTTATCGGGAGTGTCCGTATCCGGATCAACCGTCAGGCTGACGAGAAAGAGATCCTTTCCCAGACGGTCCTCGTAATGGCTTTGCAACTTGGCGAACGTGTCGAGCAACTGGGGACAAGAGCCCCGGCAGGTCGTAAAGAACGGGGTGATCACCACGACCTTGCCTTTGAGAATGTCGCTATAGAGCCGCAGCTCCTTGCCGTGCTGGTCGATCAGGGGTACGTCGGTGAAGTAATGCTGGGCCGCCGGATTGGACGCCGCTTGATGCGTGTCCGGCGAGGCGAGCAAGCCGAGGATCACCTCGGACAACTTGTCGGCCGGGGTCAATCCGTGAATGCGCTGCCAGCGGCCATCCGATTGGCGACCGATCAGGATGAACGGCGAATGCTCGGTCTTGTTCGCGGCGAATACGCCCAGCGCCTTGAGGAAATGGTCCACGTCTTGTTTCTGACCGGTGAGCAACGTCCAGCCGTCGGATGCGCCGAACTGCGCCCCCAGGTCTTCAGCCGCTCCGGCGTGTCGGTCACGGGATCGACGCTGACTGAGACCAGGTTCACTTCCTTGCCGACCCGGCCGGCAAGCCGCTTCTGGAGCTGTCCGAAATTGACACCCATGGGCGGGCACACTCCCTTGCAGGTCGTGAAGATAAAATTCATGACCAGGAGTTTGTCCGGGGCCAGGTCGCGAGCCAGATTCACCGGCCGGCCATCCTGGTTGATCAGCGTGACGTCGGGGATGGTCAGTTTGCCTGCCACGACTTCGACTTTCGGCGGTTGCGAATCGGCAGCCGGTTCTTGGCCGGCGTCTCCGTCTTGCAGCAACTCGGCTCGGCATTGTCATTGACATTGGGCTGAGCGGCAGCACTTGTCGGGGAATTGTGACAGCCCTGAACGGCGATCAACGACAAGGACAAAATAAGGATATACATCCATTTATCGATTTCCAGACTCGTTCCCACGGTCCCCGTGGGAATGCCGTCTTCCACGCTCTGCGTGGTCGACGCAGGCTCTCGGACGCGGGAGCGTCCAGGACGGCATTCCCACGCAGAGCGTGGGAACGAGAACAAACCAAGAATTGCCATCCACTTATCGATTTGATTGGTGTTTTTCATCTTGATCGAGCGCCTCCAAGACCAGGTACTGATTGTTGTTGAACCCCAGCCCGCGCGACAGGCACTGGAGATAGATATAGTAGAGGCCAGGTCGCGGCGGTGCGAAGTCGAGGACATAGACCCCATCGTCTTTGGGTGATGCCACGTGCCGCTTGTGCCAGGTGCCCGGCATGAGCGTGGTGAGCACCTCCACGTCGGTAAGCCCCGAGATGGGGGCATTGGTTTGCTCGTCGGTCAATCGGAACCTGAGCGCCACGGTCGATCTTACGTTGACACGGCGCGGCTCGACCAGATGCTCGATCTTGATCTTGCCGGCTCGTCGTCTTCGCTTCCAGCGCCGGGTTCGGTTTGACGGTGGCTGAGAAGCAGTTCACGATGCGCGGGGAATTCAGGAAGAACACCACATCATAATCGCCGGGCTTTCGCAGGCGTACCACCGACTCGTAAACGCCGGGTGAACCGCGCTCCCTCAAGCTGTGATCGACGACGAGCACGGCCCGGGGCTGCCGGCCGTAGTTGCTGAAGTTCCCGACGGGTGCGGCCATCCCTTCCCTGTAGTAGGAGACGGCCTTGTCCATGGGGCTGGCCACGAGCACCGCGCTTTCGCCGGGTGCCTGGACGATGGTGTCCGCGGAGCTCAGGCGCGCGGCTTTTCCAGGGGGGATCCTGCCGCCGGGGAACGAGAACACCTGCACCCGCTGCTTTTCGACACCCACGGCTTTCAACGGCAGCATCAACACGTTCTCGCTCCCTCGATGCCGCACGTAGGCGAACTCGGCGGAGAAAGCCACCTGGTACGGTTCATCTTCCACGTCCGCGGTCTGAACGATCCGGTTCGTGGCCGAGTCGATGATGTGCACGACATCCTTGGAGGAGTTCACGAGGAAGCCGAGCCGGCCGCCAGGCGCGAACCGGATCTGACCCAGGCCCGGCTCAGCCTTGATCCGCGCGACGACATCGCGGCGGGCGCCGTCGACAACGGTGACGGTGCCGTCGCCTGCCGAAACATAAGCCATCTTGGCCAGCGGTGAAAACGCGACCGAACCGGGCCCGGACCCGGTTGGCACGTCCGCTTCTTTCTTCAACGACCGTGTGTCGATGATGGACACGGTATCGTCTCGCTCGTTCGTGACGAACGCTCGGCCGCCGTCGTCGCTGAAAGCCATCTCGTGATGCCCGCGTCCGGTATTGATCCGCGCGACCCGCTCCAGTTTGGTTGTGTCGATCGCCGTGACCCCCGATATCTCGGGCTTGCCTGTGCCGGCTTCCTCGTCGAGGACCCAGAGCACGCTCTCGTCGGGTTGCAGGGCGATCCGGCCGGGCCGGCGGTCCAGCTCGATATTCCGCATCACCGTCCAGCCGGCCGTGTCGACCACCGCGACCTTTTTGCTGTCGGGCAGCGAAACATAGATGCGCGTTTCATTCGAGGTCATGGCCCAGTCTTCACCCGGGCTCTCCAGAACGACCATGCCGAGCAACTTGGTACCACCGAAGCTGAAGAGCGGATCCACGACGGAGATGCTGGCCTCGTCGTTGAGCGTCAGGACGTTGTAGACATTCAAGTCCAGCTCGGCCCGGCCGAAGATGCTGCCGCCCAGAAACGCCTTGACCTTTTGTTCGCACGTCTTGGCGCCGCGGATCTCGTCCTTGGGGACCAAATCCATCCATGCCGCGGGGTTGATCGCACGGACCGGCCGGCCGCTGGCGGTGTCGGTGATCGTAAACCGGATCCGCGCGTCGTCGCCCTCTTGCAGCTCCTTGGCCTGGGCCTTCGTTGGGTCGACGTGCTGAATCGAGAACTCGACGGCAATTCCCTCGCGGCTGATGCTTTGAACGAAGAGCGACCGGGCCTGGGTGAAATGCGTTGCCGTCGCGACCGCCTTGGGCAGGTCGGGGGGGACAGACGGATTTACGGAATCGCCGACCGTTGCCTTGCCGCGGATCGCGGTGAGTGCGGCAAGTGCGACCAGACCAACGACCACGACCCCGATGATCGTACGACTGCGTGTGATGCGATTTCATGGTTGGTCCGGACGTTCGTCTTGCACAGGCCTTGTCTTCATCCGGATTCCATTGCGCGTTGTCCCCCCCTTGAGAAGGGGGGGCAGGGGGGTATCCCCGCGTAACCACAGCCTGGTGCGCGGTTCCGGGACGGCTGCCCTCCGCGGAATTGTCCCATCGGCCCAACGTACCGGCTATGCCTCTTAACCCCCCCTGCCCCCCCTTCTCAAGGGGGGGACGTACCGATGACGCGCAACAAAAACAGACGGTGGAAAGAAGCGATTGTGCCGGCTTTCGATCGCGCAGCGACGAACATCGTTCGTCTGGTCACCTCGACTCATTGGACTCGCAGCAAGCCCCACAGCGCTTGGCTGGGGCCGGGCAGCGTAACCTTTGGGTGACACCTGGTGCGGAGATCACTGGTGCCGTGCCCGCGGTCTGACCGATGAACGTCCCGTAGAAGTAATCGCCCGGGACCTCGAACGAGCCGCCCGCGCTGGCGAAAAGCATATCCACGGTCTGTCCCGGCAGGATGAACCGGCCGCCCATCCACTGCGAGAGCGGGTTGAAGCCCAGCTCCTTCGAGTCGTTGATGTACGGCTCTTCCTGGAATACGTGCCCGTGCACGGCGAGGACCTGGCTGCTCCCGGCGGAGTCACTGCCGGCGCCAGCCGGACACATCCAGCGCACCCGAACCGGAGTACCGGCCTTGGTCGTGAGGACCGGCGTCTGCGGGTCGGCCATCGTGGGCGTAAAGATTATTCCGGTTGTGAGATCCGGGGTAACCAGCGCGTTGGACAGCCGCGCGGCCGTCCCCGCCGGCGCGGCGGCGGGTGCCGAAACCGATGAAGCGCCGCGTAGCGATAGGTCAAAGGCTCCGTGCGGTAGTTGAGGGCCGGTGCGTTCGTATAGACCAGGACCGGTGGGTTCGCAGGTGGTTTCACGCCGATCGGTGCTTGTTCATACATGTAAGCGTCCGTTTGCATCGCCAGCACCAGCTCGTCGAACAGCGTGACGCCGGCCTTCGTCACCGTCGCTATGGCTCGCGTCTTGGTCGACGAGGGATTCACGCTTGTGACGTTTCCATCGCTATCATAGATGTATTGATACTCCGGTGCGCTCTTGAGGTCATTGTGCGCCTTTGGCCAGGAGGAGCCATAAGGCTCGATGACCAGGGCGCCGATCAGTCCCTTGCGGTGCTGGATCAACGGATCGGCGGGCGCCAGGTTCACCGATCCGAATTCAACGGGTGTCTCGACCAGGTTATTGTTTTCGTCGAACGACAAGTTGCCCGCATACCAGTAGAACGTTCTCGTCGTGTTCGTGGCCGGGTCGACCGTCTGCGTCGGATTGAACCCGACGTTCATGCCGTCACCCGAAGTGACGTCGTAGGCGACGAGCTGCGGGTGCAGGCCGGCGAATGTCGAGGTATTGAGGACGTACGACGGCGCTCCCACCTGCGTCTGACTCAGCTTGATGAACGGGTTGCCGGCCGGAAACGATGATATCTTCGTTCCGCCGTTGAACGTCTTCGCGGAAGTCAGGAACTGGTTGATCAAGGTGATCTTGATCCAGTCGCCGGCGTTCGCCCGCAGGATCAGGGGCTCAATTCGCATGTCGCTCTTGAGCTTGGCTGTGCTGGGATCCGTTGGGTTGTCCAGATCGTTGGCGTCGACATAGACCAGGGCATACGGGTTTTCGAGCTTGGTCTGGGCCCCTCCCTTGGCCTGGAACGGGAAATTATGCGTCGCCTGCCCGCGCGTGTTGTAGTAAAGCGTTCCGCTGGGGAGAATCTGCTGGGCCGTCGTGGCGATCACCGTGTATTCCTGCTTGTTCTTGGCCTTCTTAAAGCGATCCGCGAAGTCGATCGTCGCCGGCGCGGTGTATTTCGGGTGATCCTTATCGAGGGGCTCGAGATAGACGGACGACCCTTCCTTGCCGAGATCGCCTTTCGCACCGTCGTAGGAGCGGAGGATTCCCCACGAGCCGCTGGTTTGCCCTTGGCCGTTGGCGGACGGCGCGTACAGGTAGTCGGCGAAATCGTTCTTCTGCTCGGCCGACCGAGCGGGCATCGTGAATTCCATCTCGAAGTGCTCCGACAGCGAGATCGCATGCGTGCTCAGGAAGCCGGAGTTGGTGTAAGAGGGCTCGAATTGGAAGTTCACGCCGTGGATCGAGAAGCTATGCTCGTTCATGTGTGCCCCAGCCAGCGCCCGGACCTGAACGCGGTCGTTGACGTAGGCGCGCATCATGGGTGTGAACGGGTCCAGGCCGGCCACGCCCCCATCCTTGGGATCGGCCGAAAGCGGCACGACCGGCGGCGGAAAGACGCCGGTGGATTGCGTGAAGACATAAAGAGCCAATGGAAATGAGGGAGGGCCGAGTTCTCGAACGGTGTACAGGGTCGAACTCGTCCCGCCCGGGTTCGGGTTGATGACCAGCCACCCCTTGGTCACCGGGTCGTCGATGATCTGGGCCTTCGATGTCGGAGTATTGGTGAGCGTGACTCCCACATTGGCGAATGCCGTGATGATCTGCTGCACAAGGTTGCCGGCCACGAAGAGTGGCTTGAGGTTATCATTGAGCGAATAACGCGGGGAAGCGGGGGTCTGGGTGAAGACGTAGAGATTCGGCGGTAAGGGAGGGCCCGGATCGCGAACCGCGTAGGTGGTCGAGCCAGTACCGGACGGGTCCGGGTTGAAAACCAGCCATCCGTTGCCAAAAACGGTGTCGACCAGAATCTCGGCCTTGAGCGCTGGGTGTTCGTGAGCGTGATTCCGCCATCGGCGAATGCCTGGATGATCGGCGGTACGAGCTGCCTGGCGGCGAACAGCGGCTTCAGAGTCAGTGGCATGGCGAAGGAGACCGGCTGCACATTAAGGTCAGGGTCGCCGCGCTTGATCGACGCATACGCGAACGCCAGGTCGGTGGAGTCGGGTGGATTCGTCACGCCGGGGGCGGGAGCGACCGGAGCCACGCGCAGCGGCAATGGTTCGTTGCGGTAGTTCACGGAATACGTGCCCATTGTGCCGAAGCTGATCAACTGCGGATTCGGGGTCGGGGAGTTCCCTCCAGGCGAGGCGACCGCGAATAACGGGTCGGTCCACCCCGGGTTCATATTCGGCGTGAACAGGTTGAGAACGCCATCGATCGTCGTGATCGGGTAAGTCGTGTCGAACCCTTCCGGGGTTTTCGCCTGCGGGTCGGTGATGACGAACGTATTGGGAGCGATCCCCGCGTTGATGACAGCGTCTTCCGAGAGGGTGATTCCGTTGCTCGCGAGTAGGTCGCGGACGATCTTGCCGCCGTTGACTTCGGGAATCGGCTCACCCAAGTCAGAGTCAGTTCGTTCAACACGGCATTCTGCGCCGGCCGAGGGAACGGAAACAGCGGCTGCGGGGGCAGGAGCTGCGACGGAGTCCGCAACTTCGGCGTGCTGCCCGCCAGGTAGGCGAGCTGCATGTCCTGGAATTCAAACGCGAACTCTCGGTAACTCTGCGCCGGGTCGACCGTGATGATGTTGGCTTGCCAACTGGTCGGACCACCGTCGAAGCGCGACCCGCCCTGCTTGTACTTCACGGTCGACTTGCCGTTGGTATCCGCCGTGATGACCGGGATCTTCCAGATCGAATCGTCCGGTTCGACCAGGAGCGCCGCATAATAGCCGGCCTGCTGGTGGGTCGAGGGGCTGAAATGGTCGTGGGTGAATACGGAGCGAACGGTGCGGTCAAGCCCGTCGTTATTGAGCGTCGGGTCGGTATCGAACCGCTGGATGGTGGTCTGGGCACCGTCCCAGTTCTGGAACGGAGGGGGCTGACCGAACAGGCTCTTGCCGGGGTGGCCCGGCAGGGGGTATTCCTCGGCGACGGATTTCACGGCCAAGGGTGTCTGGACCTTGGTCTGAAAAGGTGCCCGATCGTCGAACTGGTAGATCCCACCCTTGGCCATGATGGCGGCGATCCGCTCGCGCACTTCCTGCGGGCTGAAGGTGCCATCCTCGTAGTTGAAGCCGTTGCCGGCGCCGTCGGAGGAGGTGACGTCGAACTTGACGAGGTGGATGTGCTGGCCCAGGACATCGGTCGGGGTCCGGACCTGGAAGTCGTCCATCTCGTAGTAGTTGGGCACGAGGTTGGTATGCCAGTATTCGATCGTGTCGTCGGTATTGGAGCGGAAGAAGAAGGGTTGTGGCGGCCTCACGCCGGTGACCGTCGGTGCGACATCTCCCCAGAGTGTGAGCATCCGTTGCTGCGGGAAGTGCCAGCCCTTTTTGTTGAACACGGTATCGATCTGGAGGATGGCGGCCTTGTAGCGGCGGATGTTGACGTTGGATTCGCCGTCGCCGCGGACGCCCGGCGGCGCGTAAGGAGCGCCGGGAACCGCCGGTAGACCATTCAGGATGAAATTGCCGGGATCGCCGTTGGGCATGTACGAGCGGCGGGCGCGTGGAATGGGTCTGCATGGCGGCCTTCTCGAGGGCCGTCCCTTCCTGGGGCAGCTCGTACGCCACCAGGCCGCCGGCCTTGGCCTTGTAGGGCGGCTTGTCGCCGACGACCACGAAATCCTTGGTGAAATCCCACTTGGTGAAGTAATTCCTGACGACATCACCGTCCAGGACCACGTGTCTCGGCAGGCCGCCGTCCAGGTACACTTTTTTCCCGGTCTTGGGGTCGTAGATGGGATTGCCGTGCTCGTCCTCCTTCCAGGCGTAATCCAGCGGCGGGTGGGGAGCGCGGTGGCCGGAGATCCCGGGGATGAAGAACGGGTAGCCCGGGTTCTTCGCGTAATTCGGTTCCGGCCATTGACCGGGGTCGTCGGGATGTTCGCTCCGCAGCTCGTCGATTTCCGCCTGGTTCTGGGCCTCCACTTCAACGCGGCGGCCCTCCGCTTCCAGACGCACCCGCGCCGGGTAGGGCGCCATGGCGAGCGAGGGCATGGGCACGAGGGCCGGAATCGGCGTGCCGGCGTCGATCTCGCCGTCGGGGTAGGCCGGTTCCATCTTTCCCGGGTGTCGGGAATGCCCTTTTCGTCGAGCTTGGTCCCGGGCTCGAACACGTCGTGGACGCGCCAGAGCGACCACATCCCTTCGGCGAAGTGCGGATAGAAATGGCAGTGGAAGATCGAGTCGCCCACCGTGTAGTTCAGGTTGCCGCTGCCGCCGTGGACGATCTCCATCGTGTAGCCGGAGCCGGCGACGATGGTCTGGCTGTCCAGGTACTGGCCGTTGTCGCTATTGGGCGAATGCAGCCACTGGTGCGCGTGCTGATGGTGGACGTGGGTGATGCCCTCGCTCGCGTTCAAGACGCGGAACTTGACGTGGTCCCGCATGTAGCTGTGGTAGACGTTCGATGGATCGTCGGGATAGTAGGCCTTCGTGGCTTTCCTCTTGGCCAGCGGTTGCTGGGGCGGCGAGCGAAGTCACAGCCAGCGTCGCGGTTCCGTTACAATCTTCCAACATGATCGTATAGATATTGCCGCCGCTGTCGGCGACGGTCCACCGCGCCCCTTTGGTCACGGTCGCCGGCTTGGTCCCCGCCGGGATGGTGATCGGAGGTTTTTGATCTTTGAACTGGGTGACGAACGAGGTGGGAAGGGTACCGCCGTCGAGCTCGCCGATCAGCGCGGCTGACGATGGCACGCTGAATACCTGTTTAATCTTCAAGCCCCCATCGATCGTCACGGCCTCGTTGGGCGTGTTGGCCGGCACGTCGACGACCATGGCCGGGTCGCCGCAGGACCAGGAGCTCAGGAAGAATTCCTCGAACTTGAGGTCGACCGCGTCCTTCCGACCCATCGGCCCGACGCCGAGACGGTTGGCCAGGATCTCGGCGCCGATCCCCGCGCAGCCGTAATTGATGGCGAAGAAGTCGCCGCCCATGTTCGCATAGTTTCCCTGCCCGGTCGACTCGAGTTGCGGGAAGGCCGCGACGCTCTGAAAGTTGTAGTGATAAACGATCGTGAACTCGCGATACGGCTGCCTGCGGTCGGGCGATGACGGGTTTTCATTGAACAGCGGGCCGTTGGTCGAGTAAGGCCAGCGGTCGTGGTCCGGCCCGGTGATGATCGCGGTCAAGTCGCCGCAGACCAGTTCAAATTTGTTGGTGTGTGGGAACTGGACGGGATCCGGCGCGGGTGGAGCATGCTGAGGACTGGGGTGATGAACGGGATCGGCTGCCCGCTCGAGTAGTTGGCCTCCCTCGGGTAGATGGACACGTAGTTGACGAGCTGCTGGCCGCTGGCCAGAGAGAGTCGCAGCATACCGGGCGGGTCACCTTTGCGAGTCAGTAGAACCACCGAGGTCGTCTTGAGCGTCCGCAGTTGACGCTGGTTTTCGCGTGCGGGCACCACGGTCGTCAGGATATAGACGGGGTACTTGACGCCGTCGATCTCCGCTTCCTCGGGATTTCCCGCGGCGTCGAGCTGGAGGGCGATCTGCATGTTGGTGTCGGTCTGTTTCGCTTCGTCAAGATAGTACACGCCCGACTGCTTCGGCAGGTGGATCACGTTGAGTCTGGCCTGTTGCCGCCGCTCGGCGATATTGGGAGTGTCGAGGATCAAGCCGCGACTCCGGGCCAGCCACGGTTGCAAGTCTTTCTCCCAGATGTAGTACGTCGCCTTACCCAGGTCGTCGGCGAGGACCTGGCTGCGGTAGTACTCAGCCCCTTCCGGCTGCACGTTGACCACCCCAAACAGCCCGGACTGAAGCTGGCTGATCTGGTTCGCCCCCGGCGAGTCGGCCGAGAAGCTGTGGACGAGGTACGTCCCCTCGGCCTTGGCGTAGTACTTGTAGACCTTCGTCGCGCCGGAGGCGCAGACGCTGCCGGGCTCACCACCATTCTGGGCGAGAGGCGTGACGTAGCCCGGTTGCGTACTGGTGGGATTCACCGGCGGATTGGTACCGACCCAGGACGAGTCGTTTCCGATCCCGCCGTCCTTGTAAAGCTCGAGCCCCATCACGTGGAAGCCGGCGTACCGCGTCTCCGTTGATGTATTGTTCCGGCCATTCGGGATCGGCGGCGGCGCCGTCGCCAGCAGATTCGTGAAGTGCACCTCGAGCAAATCGCCCTCATTGGCCCGCAACACGAGGGGCCGGGGGCGCCTGTCCTCCCGCAGCCGAACGCAGCCCGGCTTGTACGTGCTGAAGGGCGGGGGTGGAAACGTCTTGTCCTGATCTTTCATACCGGTCTTCGGGTTGATCGACGGATCGTAATCGGTCGGTACCACGTCCCGCGCCAGGGCATAGACCATCGCGTTGGGCTGGCTCGCGCCCAGGCGGTTCCACATGTAGGGCTGGTCGAGCGCGACAACGTGAGCCTTGATGGTCCGCTTCGGCGTCGGTTGCTTTTTCGGTTCCTGATAAGACAGCGACCGGGAACGCAAGGTCGAGCCGCCCTGCGTCGTCAGAGGAGCCGGAGGAGGCTGCGCGGGCTGGCTACTCGTCGCCTGCGCAAATGCGCACGGTCGATCGCGGCAATCGCGAGGGAAAGGGCAAAGGCCGCCAACAGACCGGCCCAACGAACAAGCGGGTTTGGGCGTGACATCGGTGCGAACTCCTCTGAGCAGCCATTGGAACGAAGGGATCCACAGCTCGGGCGGATTTCGTTAGTTCCGCCTTACCCATATCACGATCAAGAAAAAAACCGGCTTACCGAAAAACATCCCAGCAATGCGATGGCGCATGGGCGAGCAAGGCTCCCCCGGACGTTGGTACTCGGCTCGCGCGCCGTGGATCGGCCTTAGAACATTGCTCAAGTCTTACCGAAATTTACAGGTTCCTGCCAAGGACCAGACCGGCCGTTTGCGAGAGTTGCCTCGCAGACCGGATACACTGTCGATTTTGCCTCGAATCATGGCAATCGAATGGTGGATTTTCCGACAACGCTACAGTCCTACCTGACCGCGTAGGCAGTGTCCAGAAAAAAATCCAGATCAAGCAAGAAAATGTTTTCTTTGGCCGTCGAAGCGGTTATCGTTACCTATCAAATTATTGATGTCACGGAATGGATATTCAT
>CAWAAW010000027.1:0-78200 GCA_963779785.1 uncultured Planctomycetota bacterium | reverse complement strand
CGGAAAACCCTGGCGACTCGCGACAGCAAGGGACGGAGTTTGCTACATCGGCTTAGCCTTCCGGAGAACCGAAGACAGCACAAACACGGCTTGTTGTGCCGCTCAAATGTTTCTGAAAGACGGCGATGGGGTCGTCTTCCTCGGCGAATACGGGCCGTGGTACTCGCCGGACACCAAACAGTTCCACCTCTCGAGGAGAGCCGCCCGCGACCTCTTGGCGGGAGTGCTCCAAACGTATGAGGACAGCGGCGGGAAGCCGCTTAAGGAAGTGTTTCTCCATTCTCGCTCGATCATCAGTGACGAGGAATTCGCGGGTTACGAGCAAGCTTGCCCAGTAGGAGTCTCTCTCGTCGGTGTCCGCGTGCGGAGCGATGATTTTGGGGCACGCATCTTTCGGCCAGGCGGGATGCCGGTCCTCCGCGGGACGTTCTGGCGAATCAACGACCGAACCGGCTATTTGTGCGGAGCCGGATTCAAACCACGTCTTGCGACCTACGACGGTTGGGAAGTTCCCGTGCCACTTCGCATCGACATCCAGCATGGCGAGGCGTCGATTGAGCAGGTGGCCAAAGACATTCTCGGTTTGACGAAGCTCAACTACAACGCCTGCCGCATCGGAGATGCCCAACCGGTGACCGTTGGTTTCTCGGATGCTGTCGGAGAAATCCTTATCTCCAATCCGACCGTAACTTACCGCAGACCTAACTTTAAGTTTTACATATAGGCAACTTGCAAGTTGAATTGCGGGGCTCAAAGGGCCTCGTTCGTTACTGCAACGGTCGAGCAATCCGGACCCACCTTTTACCCCTTCTGCGGGCGGCCAGCAGATCAGCAGGCGGAAGTCGAATTCGCTGACGTTGACATGGGGACGGAGCCGCTTGATCAAGCCATCGCGGCTGGGCGTGGGGAACGGCAAGAGTCCTTCGGGACGACGAAGGTGTATGCCCGGGTTGATCGACTACCGACCACTCTTCACCGCCGATCTTGACAGGCCGTTCGCTGCGCCCGCCGGGGTCAGGGCCACGCTCTGCGGAGGAGAGCGACGCTCTGTCCTACCCGCTTTTCGATCGGCAGTCACACCGCGCATCGGCAATCGATTGACGATACATCCATCCAAGCTTCACTATTCTGAAAAAATTATTGAGACCGGCGCGCCGCGAAGGTCCCGTTGTTCGTTCTCCCCCCGATGGAGAAGTGACCCGCCTGGTCGTAGCGACCGTCATTGGGGGCGGCCTGGCCAGTCCTGGGGAACTTCGACCTGGATGGGGGGTTAGTTATGAACACTTTGAGTAAGATCGTGATCGGTGCCGTGGTGCTCATGGTCGGGCTGGTGGTTGTGGCGGGCCGGTCGTTTCGTGACGCCGCGGGTTATGTCCGGGCCTCGGCCCAGACGACCGTTGACGGGCTGGCCGACGGCCTGCCTCGCGAGGTGCGCGACAAGAAGCTCGACAATGACCTGGGCCAGGTACGGGCCGAGCTGGTCGAGCGCCGGGTGAAACTGAACCAGTCGGCCCGCCAGATCGAACAACTCCGTAATGAACTGAACGCTCAGACCGAACGGGCCGAACGCGATCGCCGCGTGCTGGCCGAGGCGTGTCCCGTCCTCGAGGCTGCCACCCGGGGGCAACGGACCACCGTCAAATTCGCCACCGCCGAGCTGTCTCTGGGGGACTTTCAGCGCGAGATCGACGATCTCCTGGCCCGCCGCACCCGCGACACGCAAGAGCTAACCATCAAGCGTGACGCGCTGACACGGCTGGAGAGCCGTCAGCGGCAGGCTGAGCAAGCCCTGGCCGATTCCGGGCGTGCCCTCGATGCGGCCGAGCACGAGGTGGCGTTGTTGAAGTCGCGTCGGGAGCATGCCGAGATCGAGGGCCGGACTATCGCCTTGGTGACCGCGATCTCGGACAGCCTGAAGGCCCCGCGCGAGTCGGTTGGCGAGAGCCTGGGCCGGCTCCGCGACGAGGTGGCGCAGCTCGAGTCGCGAAACGAGGCCGAGCGGACGCTGGCCCCGACCGCCACCCGGCCGGCGCTCGAGACCATCGTTCGAGAATTCGACCGCATGCAGGCCCTCAAGGCCGTTCAGGCCGAGATCCGGGCGGAGAAACCGGAGACCGCCAAGCCCAAGCCCGCCAACGATCCGGACTACACAGCTCGAAACGAGGAGTGATTGAATGACCCGGGTCAGACCTTCCGGTAAGATGCGGAGGAGACATCGCCTCGCCGAGATCCACAGCGGTTTCGGCGAGGCGGCGTCGATGGGAGTCGATGCAATGAGCGAATCCATGAGCCAACGCCAAAAGGACGAGAATCGGATCGTCCGACTGCTTGACGCCCTCCATCGCATTGCCGAAAGGGCCGAGCGACCAGCGTAAGGCGATCGAGGAAGAGATCTTCACGCTCGTCGATCGCCATTTCCGCGAGGTCCTCAAGCCGTTCCTGCTCGCCAAGTTCGGCGCGGCGGCGGGCGAAGGCGGGGCAGCCCGATTCACCGCGATGATGAACGACTTCTTCACCAAGGTGCTGGAGAAGCGCCCCGATGAATTCTGGCGGGCGAAGTCGGCGACGGAGCTGCGCAAGTGGGCGTCGGTCGTCGTCTCCAACCAGATGCGCGACTACCTGCGTCGCGAGAAGCTACGAAATTTCGACTCCATCGCCCCGTTGGTCGAGGAACGCCAGCGACTTCTTCAAGGAGAAGACCGGCATGGACCTCACGATCAGGGCTCTCGACCTCATCGATTGCCTGGTGCGATAGCGAGGACGAAGACACGACGGCTGCAAGGCTGGGCGCTCCGGCACCGCTTCGTCGACGGCATGACCCGCGACCAGATTGGCGACCAATTGAACCGTAAGCGTCCACGACCGTCCGCAAGACCCTCGACGACGGGCATCGCCGCCCTCGCGAAGGCCCTGGACGATTGACCCAACATTCCCATGACCCGAGCCGGGAGGATTCCGACCATGCCGCCGAAGGACGCCAATCCGCCGCCCGACTCCGCGCTCGGCATGATGAACATCCATCAAGCCGCCGGGCTCGACGACCGCGCCCGCAAGCGGGTCTGGGAGACCACGCGACAGGCGATCGAGCGCCAGGGCCTCGAACTTCAGGGCGAGATCGCCGCCGGCGCCACCGCCGTCGTCTTCGATGCGCGGGAAAAGGTCGAAGGGGGCCTTCGTGGGCCGGCGGCTGGTCGTCAAAGTGATCGTCGAGCCCGAGAACAAACACGCGCTGGCCTGCTTCGGCCGGGAAGTCAAGTTTCTCGGCTTCGGAGCACGTCCCGACCGATGTTGTGCCCTACCTGATGTATTACCAGGACGTCGACAGCCCCGCCGCTCCGACCGTTCAGCCGTTCCTGGTCACCGAGCGGATCGACGGCCGTCCGATCCTCAACTATGTCCGCGATCCGCGGGCCGATGAATCTGGACGAGCCGATCAAACTGATCGAGCGCTGCTTCATCGCCGTGGAGCGACTCCACTCCTGCGACATCCTCCACGGTGATGTCTCCCAAAATAACGTGCTGGTCCAGAAGGACGAAGTCGTCCGTCTGATCGACCTTGGGCAGGCGAAGCCGCTCTACAGGGTCGGCGCTCAGTCGCTCAGCGAGCCTGGAGGAACAGCAGGCTCCCAAGACCCTACCGTCCTCAGCGGCAAGGACTCGCTTGGCGGTTTGGGCCGATATCCGGGCTATGGCGGCCGTGGCCTTCCAAACATTGGTCGGTGATTCGCCGGATCCGAAGTTTCCAGACGATCCAGCCCGCGCGGCCGCCCTGAGCACGCAAGGCGCTTCCGGTCGAGCTGGCGCGGGTGTTGGTCAAGGCCCTTCGGACGAAAAACCCAGACAAGGCCATCGACCCTGATCTCTACGAAAAAGCCGCGGACGTCGCCCGCGACCTGCGCGCCTGGCGAGAACGACGGGCACACCGGGCCGTGCGCAAGCGTCAAGCGATGGTGGCGCTGCTGGTCGCCTTGCCGCTCCTGGTCGCGGCCTTGTCCGTGGCCTGGGTCGGGTGGTCGAACTACTGGTCCGAGCTGCGGGCCGTCGAGGAAAAGCAGATCGCGGCCCTCCGTAGCCGGGCGTCCCAGCTATCGCACGACAAGCATCCCAAGGTCGAAGAGCTCACCGCCCGCGTCGAGAAGCTCACCAACGACCGGGACTGCGGCCCTCGCCCGAGGGCAGACCGACCGGGCCGACGTCCTCGCGCCACGAGCTGCTCGACACACTCCAACAGGTCGTCGCGCTCCGACTCGGCCTGGAGCGCTGCCTGCCGCTCCGCAAGGCGTTGGGAGAGGTGCTCACGCTCGCCCCCTGGCACAAGGAGTCCGAGGCGATCGCCCGGGAGCACCAGGCGCTTGAACAGCGCGACATCGAAATCGCCGACCTGATCGAGCACGGCGAGACCGACGCCGCGTGGGTCGCGCTGGGCGACCTCCACGCCAAGCTGGCCAAGCTGGCCCACCGCAATCTTGAGGCCGAGAGCGTGGCCGAGCCCAGGGCCCGGCTTAAGCGGACGCGCGACGTCCTTTCGGCCAAGCTTCGCGAGCGCGGGGCCGCCGACCCAATCTTCGCGCGGATGGTTCAGGACGCCGAGGACGCCGAAAAAGCCTGGAAGGCGGGCGAGTGGTCGAATGCCAAGCACCTCTTCGGCCTGGCCCAGCAGGCGCTCGACGGTTGGCTCAAGGACAAGGAAACTCCCGAGGAGCTCACCGCCCGTCGCACGGCGGAGAGTGCGTCCGTCCTCGCCGCCGCCAAACGCGAGCAGTGCCCTCCGCACTGAAGTCGACCGCCTCGAACGGATCGAGAAGGAACGCACCGGACAGATCCATGAGCTTCAGTCCCAGATTACCATGCTGACAGGGCAGAACCTCCGCGATCGCGACGCAAAGGCCGCGGCCGAAACCCGGGCCAACAACCTCTCTGCCAAGCTGGAACAGGAACGCGAGGCCGCCAAGCAGACCACCGAAGCCTTGGTGGCAGTTGAACGCTCGGCCAAGGAGACGGCCCTTCAGGCGAAAGCCGCGGCCGAGACCGAGCGCGACAAGGCCAACCAGCAAGCCGCAGCCAAGGACTCCGAACTGATATCCGCGCGGCCGACATTCAGGCCCTGAAGGTTTGGGCCAGATCGAACGCGGCCACCTCAACGCCAAGCGCCCCTCCTCCATCCACCGCGTCCGTCGCCGGATGGGCGGGCGTCAAGGCTGGTGACCTCAAGATCGCCCGCGTCGGCAACCAGGAGATTCGCTTCCGCTGGTGCCCCCCTGGCTCGTTCAGGATGGGCAGCCCGAAAACGGAACATGGTCGGAGTGACGACGAAGACCAGGTCGATGTTACTCTCACGCGCGGATACTGGATGCTGGAAACCGAGGTCTCGCAGGGGCTCTGGCAGGCCGTGATGAAAACGGACCTCGACTGGTCGAGCAAGGCCATGGCCGCGAATCTGCCGGTGTACAACGTGATCCACAGCGAGGCGCAGGCGTTCGCCGTGGAACTGACCAAGCTGTTGCGGCAGGGCGAGCAGATGCCGACCGGCCTGAAGATCTCCCTCCCGACCGAGGCACAGTGGGAGTACGCGGCGCGAGCGGGAACGACCACTCGGTTTCCCTCGGGCGAGGATGAGGGAAAGCTGGGTGAATACGCCTGGTACCTCGGCAACTCGGGCGAAAAACCTCATGACGTGAAGACGCGAAAGCCGAATGTGTGGGGCCTTCACGATATGCTGGGGAATGTCTGGGAGCTGTGCGCTGACTTCTACGGGGATAAACTCGCGGGTGGCGTCGATCCACAGCAGCCTCCGAGGACCTATTTCCGAGTGATTCGGGGTGGTAGCTGGCTTGAGTTCCCGAGACAGTGCCGCCCGGCGCTCCGCTACAGAGACACGCCGGGGGGCCGGGACATTAACCTCGGGTTCCGCGTGGTCGCAGTCCAGGAATAGAGGCAAGCTGGTGAGTGAGCCAGGCATGTAGAGCCCTGAAGTGAAGGCCGGTCGAGCGGAGCCGACCTCGTACCGTGCCGGAGCGGAAGGGCATGAACGCGGTCAGGGAAATTCTTCGTGAATAAAATCGTATTATGTGAATACGATCATACCATCGGTTAGAGCGGGACTCCGATGGCATATCGGTTCTTCCAGGTTCCCATACATGACAGTGGCGCGGCTGGGGAGGAACCGAATCGTTTCCCGCGTGGGCATCGAGTGTTGAGTGTGGACCGGCATTGGGTGGATGCCGGGACTGGGTTGTCCGACGACATAAGCCTTCGAACTCATGCCAAGCCCTTGTCCATCAGCCATTGACACAATACCGGCGGGATCGAGCGAATTGGGTCCTGGGCGTCGAAAGACCTATAGAGTTTTCCCACCAGATCACTATGGAGAGAGCCCAAGGTCTTGTCCTTGAGCAGGCACACGGGCCTCCTGAGTGCCATCATGTAACCGACTTCGAGCGAGACGTTTGGGTTGAACTCATTGGACTCGATCCGCTCGAAAACTGCGATGCCGAGTCCGCAGCCGTGGATGTAGGTGAGCACGTTATTGAAGAGATCATCGTGGTACTGCTTGTCGTCGGCCCGCAAGCCTGTAATGCCGTGAGGCTCGAGGGCTGACTTGATGCCCTTTACGACCTTCTCATGGAGGCCCGTCTGCCCAAAGCGCATCACGATGAAGGCGACCTTGGCCTCGTCGGGGTGATCGACCCGGAACCTGGCCAGACTTTCCTGGATCTCGACCGGGTAGAGATTCACAGGCTCGCTCATCGTCCGTTTCTCTCTGAGTGCCAACCGCCCCTGAGCGTTGAGGCGGGCGCTGCGGCTACCATCCAAGGATTTGGCGAGAACCAACATTTCCTCGTCCCGGAGGACGTCGAGGTGGTCACGCACGACCTGGAGGTCCAGGCCGGACTTCTCGGCGATTTCAGCGTCGCAGACGTTCTGACCCTGACCCTCGTGTATTGCGGCGAGGATGAGCCGTTTGATCGCATCTTTTGACAATGTGGCCATGCTCGTAACGAGCTCTCTTTCTAGCGGCTCTTGGAGGCCGAGTCGCCCTCGTGCAGTCATCCAGGCCCCGTAACCTGCGGTCGTTTTCGCTAGTTGCACCCTCCCCTCGTCTTCAAGAACGTCGAGATGATCCTGCACGTTCTGTACGGACGACCCTGTCTTCTCGGCGATCACAGAGTCCTGAACAGTAATTCCCGAATTTGACTGGCTGTCCCGGATCGTCTGGAGGATGCGTCGTCGTATTTCGGTCCCAGTCATTTTGATGTCCCCTTGAGGCGATCGTCGAGGTTTCTTGCTGAGCGCTATCCTGCCCCGAGCGGTAATCGCACCGGCACGGCCGCCGCTGTCGCTCCCATCGGTTAGCATTCCCTCAACGATCACCACCTCCATGTAATCGCGGACAACCTTCAGATCGAATCCCGTTCTCTCTGCGACTCGAGTGTTCGCAGATGACCGACGATTCGTCGTCGCCTTGGAGTTCATGGATCACTTCGAGGATGCGGCGCTTGATCTGCCGAGGCGTCATCGCACTTGCGCCGTCGTTCACATCATGCGCACTATTTCGGCGGGTCGTTCCTTCCGGGATGCCATCCCTCGAACGAAAGGCCGATCGATTTCACGAGGGAGGACAACGAATCCTCGGATTATCGAGAATTCCCTGTCAATCAAACATTGACGGAGCGCGTAGCTTTCTGGAGTTCTTCAAGAGTTGGTAATTTACCATCGACTTCATCGGCGAAACTCGACACCTGGTTCGGATCTCGGATAACGCCCCCGCCTCGACGCTTCACGTCATCGACAACCTTCTGGAGTTCTTCTGTCATGGCATGGAAGTCATCGTCCGACTGATCGGTGAACTTCTGTTCGAGCTGGTCGGCGATCAGCACGTAGCGGCGAGGAATCGAAGAGTAGTTTGCGTCGAGAAAGCGGTCAAGGAACTGACCAACGCCGCTGGAGAGTTTCTGGATCTCGTCGGCGGTCAGACCCACGAGGTGACCGATCTCGACCTTGTCGATCACGATATTCTCACCATTGAGGACCTGCCGATAGGCGTTCCAGCGGTTCATACCAGGCGAACGCGATATAGGGATGCTTCTTCATGCCCCGTTTCCGAAACTGCTTGGTCTCTTCCAGCTCCCTGAAAGTCGATGTGGGGCGGGGATCCTGTTCTCTCTTTGGCTGATCGGGTGGGGCTACCAGTCGGTCGTAGAGTGATTGCATGACCCCGTCGAAAGCTCCGTCCGGACGCTCGGCCAGATAGAGTGGTTGGCTGATCGTCACCGTCTGATCGCACAGCCCGGCGAGGTACTTGAGGAATTCTCGGGAATCTCTGGGCGGTTGCAGGAAGGGAACCGCATCGCCGCGGATCTCCTCCTCGAGGAAAGCCCGCCACTTCTGAAAGATCGTCGTGTCGACGTCCTTCCTCTTGGCGGCGTGCGGACTTAGCTTAAAGTCAAGGCGTCCTTGACCTTGCAAGATGATCCCGACGTTGAAGGGTTCCATCCGCTCCAGATCTGGCACGAAGCGAATCAGGGCGTAGCGGAAGTCGTTCATGAGTGGCCCTCAGGAGAAAGGCCAGGGAAAAGGTCCAGGCAGCTCCGGATGTGGTCCAGGAGATACGTTCGACGATCCTTGAGGAATGCGACAAGTCCTTCACGCTCTTCGAGTGTCGGTGGTTCAATGTCCGCGGGTATGCGGCGGACAGCGTTCTCCAGAACATAATCCGGAAGCTGCCGGATCCGGTCGCACCAACGTTTCACCAACTCCCATTCACGAAGAAGCTGGAAATAATAGTTTGCCGGATTGTGTTCCCGCTTGTCGAACATATTCCGCATGTCCTCGGCGACTGCGTGCAAGCGTGGCATGCCGGCTTTGATGCCTATATGTTCTCGATGGCGATAGAACAGGGCATTGCCGAAGTCGAATAGAATCAGCCTTCCGGATGTCTCGTCCACGGCGATGTTCCTCCGTTCCGGACCGAACGAGCGATCCGTGTTGCCCAGGAACAGATCGAGCAAGATGGCTCCGTGCAATTCCTCCAAGTGATCGGGATTTGCCAGGTACTCGGCGAGGGCACGACTCGACAGCGGTGGGCCATCTTGTTGACGAGCAGCCGGGCTCATCCAAAGGATGAGAGCCAACGGCTCGCCCTCGATCCGATACGGGATCACGTTGGGGGTCTGGAAGCCCAGAACGGTGGCCAGATACGCGGAGACCACTTCGTTACTTACGGTGTATGGAAACCTTTCCGTAGGAGTCTTGCCGATGAATTCCAGTCGGAACTTTCGCTTGTCGCCCGAGGCACCACCAAGATTGTCAGGGGGCAACTCCTGGATGCGATAGAGATCGGCGTCCGCCAAGAGAAGCTCTCCGATTTCACCGGGCGAGTTGGAGGAAAGGAAGGGTCGGGGAATCGCTGATGTTCCGAGTGTACCATCGGAGTCAGATAAGTCACTATACGGTATGTTTGAGAAAAGAAGTAATTCTTCAGGAGCTCGCCTCAATCAGCCTCGCAGCCATTCGATCAACCAGTCTCGGAATTCGGCCGACTTGAGCCCACAGATCTCTTGCCTTCGCTGACGGGCACCTGGGCATAAAGGCTACCATCAGCCGAACGAAAGGCCCGCGCGCTGGCGGCCCGGCGAAGCAAGACCTCGACCGGTCCCTGGCCCTCGGCGGACATGTCGAAGACCGCATCATCTGACGAAGGGGAGATCATCGTGTTTTACGTTCCGAATCAAGGATTGTGTTTGTTCGCCAGGCGCGACTGCGCCTGTGTCCTTTCGGCGGCTCGCCGACGATGCCGGTTCTCGCTCGACGCACGCAACTTTGGTCAAGGCCCTGTGCCAGGGCAGGCGGCCCACGTCGCGATCGTCTGATTACATTCATCGGCATGATGAGAATGTCAAATTGCCTTTATGAAGCGAGTAA
Source organism: uncultured Planctomycetota bacterium (assembly GCA_963779785.1). GTDB lineage: Bacteria > Planctomycetota > Planctomycetia > Isosphaerales > Isosphaeraceae > CAVRFS01. The sequence continues at coordinate 68,279 of CAWAAW010000027.1, read as the reverse complement.
CGTTTTTTAAAATCCGATCGATAGGCTTAAGCGGATCAACGAATCGGTTGTCACGCAATCCCAATTTGCTTTGAGAGATCCGGAGACGTGAGAAATAGCGACCCAGATTGAAATACAAAATTTTCATTGTACAATAATTTTGTTGTACGTCTTGCCTCTTTACTGGAGGGACCATGAAAGCCGCTCCTGGTGCCCAATTATCGATCAAGGACATCTTCGGTCGTGATCCGTTCATCGCCCAGGTTTGGCGAATCCTGGAAGGCAACAGTTTGCGGATGGAGGCTGAGCGACGGATCGGTAAGACGAGCATCCTTCACAAGATGGAGGCGGAGCCGCCGCCTGGATGGGAGCCGGTGTCGCTCGACCTCGAAAACGTCCATTCGGCCGCCGAGTTTGCCGAGAGGGTTTGCGAGAAGGTCCACGAGCGGCTCACCGGCTGGAAGAAGCAAGGGCATCGACTTCAGGGCTTCCTGGGCTTGCTCGGCGGAGGAGAGGTCGGTCCGGTCAAGTTTCCCGAGAAGAAGGATCGGCCGGACGGCTACTGGAAAAGGCTCCTGACCGGAGCCGTCGAAGACCTGGTGGAGCAGCAGGTGGCTGCCGGGAAGCGGGTGGTTTTCCTGTTCGATGAGATGCCGTGGATGCTGTCAGCGATCGCCGATCCCAAGCGAGATGGCGAACAAACGGCGATGGAAGTGCTGGACGTGCTGCGGGCCTTGCGCCAGTCTTCGACCACAGGCCAGGGCTTTCGGATGGTGCTATGCGGATCGATCGGCATGCATCACGTCCTGGGGACTCTCAAGAAACAGGGTTATAAGAACCAGCCGGTCAACGACATGACCCTCGTCGAGGTTCCGCCCCTCGACCAACCCGTTGCGAATGAACTTGCGTCTCGGTTGCTCGCCGGAGAGGGCCTGATCACCGAACCGGCCGTTCCCGAGAAGATCGCCGAGCAGACGGGCGGCTTTCCTTTCTATATTCACTGGGTCGTGTCCGAACTCCGAATGAGGGGCGGATCGGGCTCCAGTCGCCCCGGCAGACATCGACCTCGTGATGAAGAAACTGCTCACCGCCCCGCATGATCCCTGCGACCTCCGGCACTTCAAGAAGCGGATCGACGGATATTATCCCGGACAAGAAACGGTCGTCCTCGCGCTGCTCGACCATGCGGCGGCGAGCACGAGCCCGCTCGGCCAGGCGGAACTCATCAACGTGGCCAAGACGGCGGGCGCATCCGATGAGAACCAGGTGCGAGAATTGCTCCGCCTGCTGGCGGTCGACCACTACCTCGACCGGGATACGGACGGGCGCTACGCCTTCCGCCACGCTTTGCTCCGTCGGTGGTGGGTCATCGAACAGGGGCTCAACTGATGGCGAGCCGTGCGTTCGTCTCCCGGTTCAGCCCCAACCGCACCGATCCGGAGATCCTGGAGGCCATCTTCGTCCAGCGGCACACGCTCGCGGAGGTCTGGCTCGAACGGCTCCGGGATAGTGTGCTGGGCGGTACCAAGCACCACCTGCTCGCCGTCGGGCCGAGAGGGTGCGGCAAGAGCCATCTTGTCGTCCTGCTCCTCTCCCGGCTGAAGAAAGATCCGGCCGTGAGAGAGCGATTGCGAATCGCCTGGCTTCCGGAGGACGAGACGACGACGTCGTTCTGGAAGTTCCTCCTCCGCATCCTCCGCGCCCTGAACGCCGAGTACGGCGACGAGTTTCCGCCACCGCCGCGGGACCAGCTCGACAACGCGGCCGACGACCGCCGAACCGCCGTCCTGACTGACTACCTACTCAAGAAGCTAGGAACGCGAACCCTCCTGGTGGTGGTCGAGAACCTCGACGATGCGATGCGGGGGTTGAAGCTCGAAGGACAGAAGCGGTGGCGGGCGTTCCTCCAGGAACATCCCGTTGCCATCACCCTGGCCACCGCCCAACAGCTCACCAAGGACATGTCCGACCGCGACCGGCCGTTCTTCAACTTCTTTCAGATCGAACGCCTCCAACCGCTCACGGCTGACGAGGCGCTGGAACTGCTCAGGAAACTGGCGGAGCGAGGCGGCAACGCCGCACTCGCCGCGTTCCTCCAGACCGCGACCGGTCGGGCCCGGGTGCGGGCGATCCGCCACATCGCCGGCGGGAGCCACCGCGTCTTCATCATCCTCTCCGAGTTCGCCACCCGGGAAAACCTCGACGACCTGGTGACCGCCTTCGAAGAGCTACTGGACGAGCTCACCCCGTATTACCAGGAGCGGCTGCGATGGCTGCCGGACCAGCAACGGGAGATCGTCGAATTCCTATGCCGCCAGATCCACACAGTACCTGTGAAGGAGATCGCGACCGAGCTCTTCCTTAAGGAACAGGCGGGGGCGGCCCAGTTGAAGTCGCTGAAAGACAAGGGTTATGTGACGGCCGAGAGCGTCGGGCGAGAGTCGCGGTACGAACTCACCGAGCCCCTGATGCGGCTCTGCGTCGAGGTCAAGGACCCGCAGCGCGAGCCGATCCGGCTGATCGTCGAATTCCTCCGCATCTGGTACGACCGCGCCGGGGTCGAGGACCGGCTTCAACGCCTGCCGGCGGATGCCGAACTGGAACGGCGATACTTTCACGCCGTGCTGCAGGCCCACAGGCCGGATATTCCGGGTCCAGTCGAGGAGGCCCTCAACCGGGATTTGGAGTCGGCCCGGGCGACCGGTAAGCCGGAAGAGGTTGTGAGGGTGCTCGTCGAACTCGCAGCCACTGCGGATACAACGTCGAGAAGTCTTGCGGCTGCCCAAGAATTATTCAATCTCGGTTGTCTTGAGGAAGCCTTGGCTGCATGCGATCGGGCGAACGAAATTGATCCGTTAAATGCAATCGCCTCCTGCGGTCGTGGCTTTGCTCTGGTCGGACTTGGCCGTCACGAGGAGGCTCTCGTTGCCTTCGATCGGACCATCGCTCTCGACCCAGACTTTTTGACGCTTGGGATGGCAAGAGTTCGCCTTATATAAACTTGATCGTTTCACAGAGGCCCTAATCAGTTGTGAACGATCCATTGAAATCAACCCGATTTCATAGATTCCAACTTACGCAAGGCGACTATGCTGAGCGTCTTGGTCGGTATGAGGAGGCATCAAATGCTCGCTCGACAGGCAATCGCATCGCCCCAAGATACATGCAATTTGGTTGGTTCACTGGAAGAATACTCTCGACCTGGCAAGCATAAGGAGGCTCTCGCTGCCTTCGATCGGGCGATCGAACTTGACCCTGATTTCGTCCGTCGCTTGGGACGAAAAGGAAGACGAACTACGGACGATCTCGGACCGGCATGAGGAGGCCTGGCCGCTTATGAACGGGCGATCCAGCTCGATCCAAAGTATGCGACCATCCTGGAACAACATGGGGTGGACTCTAAACCACCTTGGCCGTCACGAGGAGGCCCTAGCCGCCCTCAAGCAGTCCATCGAAATCGACTCTACAAATGCAGTTGCCTGGGCAAATTGCGGCCGAGCTAAGCTCGGCTTGGGCCGGACCAGCGAGGCGCTGGACGATTTGCAATCACGCGATTGCATTGGGCGCAGCCCATCCGAGTCGTCTTCGAGACGCTTGCTACAGCGCATGTTCTGCTGGGACGTTGGGACGAAGCCGAACGAGCACTCTCCGATCTGTTCCGAGCTGCCGCCATCGCCGAATCCCGGGGCGGAGTTTCAATATTTGCCGGACCTGATCGCGACGGTCTTTCGCACGTCAACCGACCGAAAGGTGTGGGCGCACCGCGTCGCTCGACTGGTGGAGATTGGCGCGGACGCGCGGAAAGATCGCGAGCGGACGAACGGCTGAGAAAGCGACGATTCCGCCGCCCGAGACCTCCGCCGGAGCCTCTGCCCCCCCGGACCCGCTCGCCATGATCGGCGACGCGCTCGTCCGAAGCCTCACGAACAAGGTCTACGCCGAGGCGACGGCGGACGCGCTCGACGACTGGGCGAGCGTCTGGCGAGAGGTCGCGAAACGACATCCGGACCTGTCCCTGGCGGTCCGCCTGTTCGGGGTTGGCCTGCGGTATGTGCAGAAGAACGACGAGCGCGTCTTGCTCGACCTCGTCCGCGAGGAGCGGTCGATCCTCCGCGAGCTTTTCAGGCTCGGCGAATGAGACCATGTCGGTCGATCGATTGGCTCCGGCCTGGATAACGAGACGACCAGGGATTGGCCGATGGGCGCAACTTCGGCCGAGCCACTTTTCGATCAAGTTCGTGAAGTCCCCAAGGTGCCGACGTCTCCATGACGCACAACCGGGAATCAGGGGATCTTCAGTGCCTGCGAGTGAACCTTTGATCCCTTGCGTCGTTCTTGGTAAAAAGAAAGGACAACCGCTCTACCGCGGAGTGGCGAAGTTCGTACAGACGGCGGACGAGGAAATGGAAGATGACGATCAGCTTTGAAATCCCGCGGAATATCGAGCAGCGGCTTCTCACCGAGGGCGCCGACCCCAACCGCGAGGCCAAGGAAGTCTACCTCATCGACCTCTACCGCCAGGATCGGATTACCCACGACGACCTCAGCGAGGCTCTAAGAAACGTCGATCATGCTCAAGATAAACAGAAACAACCTGTGATACAATGACCACCATGAAACCGACAACCATCCAGAGTAAGACCGAGAGCAGCGAGGCGACGAGCAGCCCGCCACGGGATCGCGTGCGGATTGTGAGCACCCCCGGTACCTGCGGTGGCAGGCCCCGTATCGACGGTCACCGCATCAGCGTCGAGGACGTGGCCATTTGGTACGAACGGATGGGTATGAGCCCCGATGAAATCGTGTCGTCGTATCCGACCATCACGTTGTCGGACGTGCATGCGGCTCTCGCCTACTACTACGAGAACCGGCAGCGGATTGACACCGACATCGAGGAAGGCCGGAAATTCGTCGAAGAGATGAGGGCCAAGGCGGAACCGTCCCGGCTGCAAGAGCTGCTCAAAGCACGGAAGGCCAATGGCTCGGACGATTCGCTTCCACCTCGATGAGAACTGCCGTCCGGCCATTGCCGGGGGTTTGAGACGTCGTGGCGTCGATGTCACCACCACGCCCGAAGCGTCTTTCCCTGCAGAAGATGCAGTCAGTGAGCGCCGAGTAACGGGGACGCAAAGCGTGCATCCTGGCGGTGCGGTGGTCGAATAAACGACCCACTCGCGACGAATGGCTTGCTGGCGTAAAAATAATGGGTGCGACTGACCCCGGCGCGACGGGCTGCGTTGCCGAAGCCGGGCAACATCGCAATCGGGCCCCTCGCGAGCCAGTGACCGATGCTGATCTACAAGAAGACCTCGACGCTCGCCGTCTGGCATGTCCTTGATCCCAACGTCGTGGGCAGCGTGGCCGAAGTTGTCGTCAAGGATGGCGCCAAGGTCCTGGGTCGTATCGCCGAGGAAACCGCCGGCAAGATCGCAGGCGACTGGGTCAAGAAGGCGGTCGAGGGGGTTCGGAGCCACTTCACCGACCATAGCGAGAGGTTGACCGAAGCCCTTGCCCAGTCGAACGAGAAAGCGTGGAAGACGATCGAGATCGCCCTGGGCGGCCAGCGGTTCTGGGACCGGTTCGCATCGGCCGAGGACCAGGCCCTTCGCGAGCAGGTCAAGTCGTTCCTCGAATCCGCCGTGCAGGAGGACGATCCCGGCTACCTGACCGCCTCCCTGAAGGAGCTGCGCCAGGCCAGGGCGAAGGGGCACCTGACGACGAGCGAAGGGTTCCGTCCAGAGATCCTCGCCGAGGAAGTCGGCCCCTTCGCCCGGTTCGACGATCCCGAGGCGCTGCTGGCCGCCGAGTGCTCCCTGGTCGAGGAAATTGCGCGCGAGCTTCAGCGTCTGGGGTATCGCCACCTCGGCGGCTTGCTGGCGGTGACGCCCACGCGGGGCCAACCCTTGCTGGCAATGGCCGTCCAGTATTACTTCCGTCGCGCCGTCGGCGAAGACTCGGTCCTCGCCCGTGAGCTGGCGTGGGTCAAGTTGACGACGATCGACCGGCGCGTGCAGGACGGATTCGCATTCCTGGCCCTGATGCAGGAGCGGCACGGCCAGGCGCTCGAAGAGGCGCTGGACGGGCTAGCCCGCATGGAGGGCGTCGTCGTCGAGACCGCGCGACGCCGTGTTGAGCCTGCATGCGGACGTCCACGGGCTAACCGATCAATTCAAGCTGCTGCGCCGGGAATTGACGGCCGGGCACAGCGTCTCCTATCGCGACGAGCACGAGCGGGAGTTGATTGAGGCGGTCAAGCGCCGGTATCGGGCACTGAGCGATGATCAGCGGCGGCGGTTCCCGCAGCTCGGGCTCGACCTGAGCCGGCTGGAAATCGTGGCCGGCGACTTCCAGGGGGCGCTGGGCGAGGCCCGCGAGGTCGCGCGGCACCTCGATGAACCGGCCTCCAGAGCCGAGGCCCACCACGCGGCCTACCGGGCCGCGATCGAGCTGCGATCGTGGGACGAGGCTCTCGCCGAATTGCGGCAGGCGGCCGCCGCCGATGGCCGATTCGCCGCCTGGCCAGCGACCAAGTACCAGGTCGAGCGGATCCTGGGCGCCGGGGCGTTCGGCGTCGCGTTCCTCTGCGAGGACACCTATCTGGACCACCAGGTTGTCATCAAGACCTTCGAGGCGGCGGGGATCGACCGGGACGTCGCCACGGTCTTCCGAGAAGCCCGGATCTTGCGCGACTTACGAAACCCCGGAATCATCCATCTCGAAACCTGCGGTTTCGTCGACGAGGTCCGGAAGCAACGACCGTACCTGGTGATCGAGCACTTCGCCGGCAGCCTGACCCTGGAGGATCACGTCCACCAACACGGCCCGCTGGCGCCGGACGATCTGCTGTCGATCGCCGAGCAGACGGCTCGAGCGCCTCAAGGCGGCTCATGAAGCGGGCATCTGGCACCGCGATGTCAAGCCAGCCAACCTGCTCGTCCGCAAGACGGCACGGGGCTGGGAGGTCAAGGTCATCGACTTCGGCCTGTCGTTACGGCGCAGCCTGGTCCAGGCCTCGCAGGCCCGGGCAGCCAGCCTGAATCGGTCGATGATCGGCAGCGCCGTCGCGGGCACGCTGCATTACGCGGCCCCCGAGCAACTGGATCCGGATCGGTCACGAGAGGTCGGCCCGCACTCCGACGTCTTCGGCTTCGGGCGAACCTGCTATTTCGCCCTGTTTGGCAAGCCGGTTCCCGGCCAGGAGGACCTCGATACTCTGCCACAACCCTGGAAGGACCTCCTGGGCCGATGCACGGCGAAGAAGATCGACCGACGCCCGAAGGACTTCGCCGCCGTGCTGGAGCGGCTTGCGGGCGTCCAGGAGCCGCGAGGGAAGGTCGACACCGCCTCCGCCAATCGCCGCCCCGACGTCCGCTCCCGGCAGGCACGTCGACTGGACCCCAGGTAACCGCACCCGCAGCCAAGACGACGCCGAAGACCGCTCCTGCGCCCTGGTTCGTCGAGTCCCTGGGCATGACGATGGTGCGCATCGAGCCCGGCGAGTTCCTCATGGGCTCGACCAAGGACCAGATCGACAAGCTGATGAAGCAGTTTCCCGATCTCAAGCGCGAGTGGTTCGACGCCGAGCAGCCGCAGCATCCGGTCAAGATCACACGGCCGTTCTACCTGGCGGCACATCAGGTCACGGTGGGGCAGTTCCGCCGGTTCGTGGAGAGCAGCGGCTACAAGACCGAAGCCGAGAAGGCGGGCGAAACGACGAACTGGCGAAACCCAGGCTTCGCCCAGGGGGACGATCATCCGGTCGTCTGCGTGAGCCACAACGACGCCGTGGCGTTCCTCGGATGGCTCAACGAACAGGAAAAGGAGAAAAAGCGCGGCTACCGCTTGCCGACCGAGGCCCAGTGGGAGTATGCTTGCCGGGCCGGCACCGGGGGGCTTTACGGGGCCGACGACGACCCGGAAAGTCTGGTCCGCATCGCCAATGTCGCCGATGCCTCGCTCAAGAAAGTGTTTCCGAACGCAACCTGCATTCGGGGGGACGATGGGTTTGTCTATACGGCGCCGGTGGGCTCGTTCGAGCCCAATGCCTGGCATTTGTACGACATGATTGGTAATGTCTGGGAGTGGTGCGACGACTGGTATGACCCCAAGTTCTATCAATCGTCGCCGGGGGAGAATCCGCATAACACGGCCAAGGCCTCGTCCCGGGTGATCCGGGGCGGTAGCTGGAACGGCGACCCCGGGTACTGCCGCCCGGCGTACCGCTTCTGGTACACGCCGGAGTACCGGTACAACTTCCTGGGGTTCCGCGTGGCCGCAGTCCAGGAATAGGGTCAAGTTGGTGGGTGTACCAAGCAGGCAGGTGCCCTGAAGCGGAGGCCGGTCGGGGTCGAGGCGGAGCCGACCCCGTACCGAGCCGGAGCGGAAGGGCGTGGCGGCGGGCCGGAAATTCTTCGCGACCAAAATCGCCTTGATCGGTAGCTGCTACCTCTGGCGATCAAAACCATTCGCTGAGTCGCAGTTTCACGTACTCTCGCCCGGCTTTGCTATCCAGGGGCGTATTCTTCAGCCTTTCTCGATAGCGTTTCCAAAAGTCCGATTCCGATTCCGCGAGCGTTTTATTTTCGCGACGGCTCTTGTGTATCCCCATACATCCAGAGATTTGTTGGCGTAATATTGTGTTGTTCTGAAAGAGCTGGGCCTCAAGTTCCATGCGCCGTTCATGTCGCGACAGCGTCATGCCAACTTCAACGGGAAGCAATTGCACAAAGAGCGTGGCGGATCCGAAAAAGGGATTTTCGATCGTGGATGCAACGATAACGTCTCCCTTCTCTCTTGGATGGCGGAAGGCGTTGGGGGCTGCGTTTCGAGCCTTGGCGAGCAGGTCGACGGCGGTCAGTCGCGGCATCGACAGTGTCCTGGACCACTGCCAGCGAATCTGCTCGCCGTCGAACAGCACCACGGACGCGTTGACCAGACCAATCGCCGTGCCAAATTGCAAACGCGAATGGCCGCCGCCAGTTCGGATACGTTGGCTTTCTTCGCCAGTTTCTTGAGCGCGGCGGCCACGACGGGAAGTTCCGGCAAGGAAGCCTTCACGACGTCCGTCGGAATCAGCAACTCTGATGCGAGATCGTTGACTCTGTCGCTCTTCATCCGAATCTGAACGCAGCATGTCCTCAAAAGACTCACCGACTACGGTCGGCACCCCAAGGATCAGGTGACCTAGCTCGTGAGCTAGTGTAAAGCGTCGCCGCGTCGCTGACAGCTTGCTATTGATTCGGATGATCGTCTTGGGGCCGGTCGTCAGGCACCATCCATCGCAGCCACCCATTGGGGACTCGCGGACGATCACTCCCAGATGTTTCGCGAGCTTCTCCGGCGCTTCCGGGAAGTTTAGCTTCGCGAACTCCCTGGCCTCTACGTCCGAGATCATTTCCGTCGAGAACGCAAGGGTTTGATTCCCAGCAAATCATTCATGTCTTGAATGAAGGCTTTTTTGGTCTCGTCGTCAAGGCAAGTCAGATCCTGATTGCGAAATCCAACTTTGAGGTTCGGGTGCAACCTGAGCAAACGGACGATGTGCAGGTCGAGCTCAGACTCAACTTTCAGGTCGCGCAACGCTTCCATATCACCGCGGAGATAGTCGTCCGCGAGATCGACTCCGCCGGTCACCGGCACAAAATCGTCATCTTTGCTAGCCATCAGAGATACCCTTCCTCTTCGAGCCATGCCACCGCCCTCGCGGTCGGCAGCTCAAAATCGATTGTACCATCGTCGTGCTCAAAGGTCACCTGGAAGCCTCGTCGCGCGTAAAATTCGCGGGTTCGCTCGCTCGGCAGCGAGGACAACCAAACCCGTCCGCCAAGGCCGAGCAAATAGCTGTGCCGCACCGCGGCCAGCAGCAACACCGTTCCCACTCCTCGATAGGTTGGAGCATTCACGAGCCAGGGCGATTGCGCGGGGCGGTCGCCAAACGGTCGGCGTAAACGGTCCCCTCGCCACTGTCGATCTGGGACAATGCGTCGATTCGATACGCGATCGCGCCTTCTATTGCCCCGCTCTGCGCTCTCGAACCGCTAGCGTTTCCCACGAGCGATCGTTCCGGTGCTTGCCCACGATCTTTCGCCAGCGCCAATGATGATCACCTTCCTTCGCCCTGAGGCTCTTGGAGACCTCCAGCTTCCACCATTCTCCGTCAATCCGGTCGGCTGCGAGGTCACGGGTCAATCGGACCAGCCTGGCCTGTACTTCCGTATTCCGCTGAATACTGAACAAAGTAACATGATCAGGTAGAACAAGCATGATTTCGGACTGTCCAGCCGGTAAATAGGCGGTGCGGGAAGACGAGGGACTTCACGTTCCGGTTTTGGTTACCACATAATACAATGTACAGTAAGGGGATGGCAGCGGCGAACCGCAAACTTCTACGCTGACTGGAGAAAAGGTGTCACGAACGGGCATCTGGCCGGGCTTGTCGAGCGTCTTTCATTCAAGCAGCGCCAGACCCAGCTTACCCATGTGGCGAAGAGCGAGGGCACGCCGAGAGGCGAGATCTCCCGCCACGGCAGCTCTGAGATGCGGCGGCGTGGCGTGCTCAAGTTGAGTGAGTAGTTCAAGAATTCGCGGCTCGTCCTCGCTTGATAAACCCGAGCAATCGTGAATTCCGATCCCTGGCCCCAGGACAGCCAAACTACGGCTTGTTCCTGAGAGTTGCACCGAGTGCTCGCGTTTTTCGTCGCGCCAAGACGGACTCCTTCTTCAGACCTGCCTTGGCGGCTCGGTCGTCCTTCGCTTTCTGGGTTTCGCGGGTTCCATCTCAAAGACCTCTGCGTATTCCTCCTCGAAGAACTTGTCCACCTTTCCCTGCACGGCCATCAGACGTTTCTTGTCGGCGCTCGTTGCATAGTAGAAGGCTTGGCCAGTCTGATCGTGGATCTTGTCCAGTTGGTTCCGGGTGACGCCAACGATCTGCGTGCCGTCCCCGGCCTGCTCGATTTTTTTCTCCAGGCCCCGACCCAGTTGTGTGCAACGGAGCAATGTTTCCCGCTGCTGCTGGGTGAGCTTGAGCGGATACGTCTCACTGGCCTTCTTGGACCGCTTGAGGCGGAAAACAATCGGTCCCGGATCATTGCCAGCGAGGTAATCGGCCAGGCCCCTCAGGAGTTTCTGTCGGGCCTGCTGTGGGGTCAGTGGCTTGTCGTTGTCAGATGTCATGTTCAATGTCCAATTGCGGCCCTTTTCCGAGCCCATTACGAGAAAGTGGCCGACTCGACTTCGATGCGGAAGGCGTTTCCGACCATGATGACCCTGGAACTGATGATCTGCCGATGGTCGTCCGGGAGCATTTTCAGCTTATGTTCGATCAGCGCTTCCATCACCGTGCGGATACTGGCAAGTTCACTTGGAGAAGTCGCAGGATTGAATCGCAGGTATCCTTCCACGTACTGCTCAAGTTGCCGCCATCGAACCTCGGGCGATGCGCAAGCCAAGTTCCAGGCGGAACAGGCAGCGGTCAGTCGATTCTGCCTCTCATCAACCGTTTTGCCTCCTCGAATGAAGCCTGCCTCCATTTCCGAGATCATCTCCGACATCTTGCGTCTTGGGTGAGGGATCGGAGTTCTTTGGTTGAGTCATTCTTGGCCTCCAACGTATTGAAACCGAGGCATCGTCCGCTCCTTGACCTTAGACGCTTCCATAATCGGGCGCACACTCCCAATTTGCCATGAGAATCGCCGCGGCACTCCGGTGGGCCTTCGCCGCGATGAATCGTGGCTCGACGCCACCCTACAACGGACTCCATTTCCAGGGAATTAGTGTACGGGTGTTGACAAACGGGTGAGTTTTGGTTCCAATCCACGAGTCCTAACGCGGATGGCCGCTCATTTCGCGAGCCGCAGACACCGTTATCTCGTGGGAGAATCTCATGACTTACGCCGAAACCGTTTTGCCTGAGTTCGATCAGGAAATGGCGAGCACACGCAAGGTGCTCGAACGCATTCCGGATGACAAGCTCGATTGGCAACCTCATCCCAAGTCGCACACGATCGGCTGGAACGCCAATCACTTGGCGAACCTTCCCGATTGGCTCGTACACACGTTGAATAAGCTGTCGCTGGATATCGCTCCAGTTGGCGGCGAGCCTTACAAGATGCCGACGCTGGCTAGCCGGGCGGAAATCCTCGAGATTTTTGACCGAAATGTCACCGCTGCGAGAGAGGCGATTATGGCGGCCACAGACCAGGACATGGGCAGCATGTGGACCTTGTCGCGTGCCGGCAAGCCGATTCTCACCATGCCACGGTCAGCAGTGGTCCGGTCACTCGTCCTCAACCATATCATCCATCACCGGGCCATACTGTGCGTCTACCTTCGCTTGAACGACATCCCGGTTCCCGGTATGTACGGGCCGTCGGGCGACGAATAAGCGGCGGGAAGCGGCCGCTCACGGTGATCGGACCGACGGACCGGCCCATGAGGCATGCCCTGATCGTGGGCACGCTCGGGCTGGTGGTGAACATCGCGGGTGCCGTGGCGACGTGGAATAAGGAACCGGCTATCGGGCACAGATGGTATCCGCTGGCGCTGCGTCGTGCTCGCGCTGCCGCCAGCCTGGATGGATCCATGCCGCGCCAGAGGGGACGACATGCCGGTCATCGGAACCCAACAATCGCCGATCGTCATCACCGAGTCCGATACCTGGTACTGGCCGAGGTCCGCGGCGCCGCGCCGCACCGTCGACATGGCATGGTTCAAAGTTGGGTGACAACTCTGTGGAGCGCACAGTCTTGTCCGCCGCTGGCCCCTGTGGCGGACAGGAATGTCCGCCCCACTGGCAGGCTGTTACTCGTTTCGCCCCAAGTTTGAACCGCGCCGTCGACATCTTCCCCAGTCCGCATCGTCGTGAGAATATGGACGTCGATATCCTCGGTGTGCCTCACGCCGTTCTTCACTTGAAACAACGCGATGGAGGAGGCCATGATCCCCGCAACAGGATGGGCCGTCATCGGACAATGGTTCGATAGGGTCGAGCAGCTCCTGGGCGGTCCACCTAATCCTTCTCGATGGAGATGGGCTTTGCCTCTCGCCGTCGCGATCCTCGCCCTGGTACCGTCCGCCGCGCAATCCGAGGCGCCGGCTATGCCCGATGCGGCCGCTCAAGAACTGAGCGGCCCATCCAAGACGGACTTGGCCAAACCGATCTTGCCGCCGCGAGCCTTACTGCGGATCGGCACGGACGATCTGCGGACACAGAGTTTCATCATGGCGATCGCGTTTTCGCCCGACGGCCGGCTCATCGCCGCCGCGGACGCCAATGCCCCGAGTCCGCGGGTCGTGATCTTTGACGTGCGGACCGGCCAGCAGGTCAAGCAGATCGTCGCGCCGGGGAAACGGGAAGGTGGTGTCGGATCGTTCGCGTTCTCGTCGGACGGCACGAAATTGCTTTGGGGGGAACACGGCGGTGAGGTCGCATTGTGGGACTTGCGGAGCAACCGTCTGCTGTTCCGCGAGAAACTGCATGAGCAAGGAGTCAACGACGTCGCGTTCTCGCCCGACGCCAGCCTGATGGCCAGTGCGAGCGGTGATGTCGTCCGCCTGCGGCGAGTTGCGAAGCCCGCGGAAGTCGCGCGAGACCTCACGACGCGATCGGACCGCGCGCCTGGCCAGCTTGATGCACTGAAGGCCGCCGGGTCCGTCATGGGCCCGCAAGGCATCGGATGTCTGGCGTTCACGCCCGACGGGACCCGGCTCGTCGCGGGGGCTTGCGGCGATGCGACACTCTTCATCTGGCGCATCGGGGATGGCCGGCTTCTGCGCAACGATCCCCGGTGCGCACGGAAAGCCGGCGGCAGACGCGATCAATCCCAGACTGAATTGCGCGGCGGTGACCCCCGATGGGCGCCGGATCATGTCCGTCGGGCAGACCACGAAGCGGCGCGAGGAGACCAAGCTCCAGGGCAACCACACGAACGTGATGATGAGCGAGGTCCGGTTCTGGGACATCGAGACCGGTGAGCGCGTCGCAGACTACCACGGCGATGACGACTACGGCTTCGGCTATGGGGCCCTGTCGCGCGACGGCCGGCACGTGGCGGTGGGCGACTTCAGCCGGCTGCGTATCCTCGACGCCGCGACGGGCCAGGCCGAACGGACGATCGAACTGCCCGGCTCGTGGGGCCGGCGGCCGGCGTTCTCGCCCGATGGGACGCTCGTCGCCATGCCGATCGACAACACAATCGGGCTGTTCGAGGTATCGACCGGGCGGCGGCTACACCACGACGAGAGCACGCCCGTCGGCTATTCGGTATCCGGCGCGTGGTCGCCGTCAGGCGATCGGATCGTCACTGGGCACAACGATGGTTTCGTGCGGGTGTGGGACGCCGCGACCGGCAAGCTCATCTGGCACAAGCTCCTGGCACCCGTCATCAGCCGGAGCGGTTGGAACGCCCACCCGGCGTTCGTAGGCTTTTCGCGAGTCGGCCAGCACGTGATCGCGGCCGGCCGCCGAGACGATCCGGTGAACCACGACGACGGGATCGTTGCGATGTACGAGGCCGCCAGTGGCCGGACGGTGCGTGAGGTCCCTCAGAAAGCGATCCGATGGGCGGCGCTGGCGACCGACGGGCGGATGGTCGTCGTCGCCACGTCGCACGGCAGTCATTCGGCGATACGCATTTCATCGGGGTCGAGGTCGGGACGGGCCGTACCCGTTGGGCCAACCCGCCCGAGGACCAGCGGGTTGGGTTCTATCCAGTGGCCAGCATGCAATTCGAGGAGAAGTCGCCCTGGTTCCAGGCGGCCCTGAGAGGCGGCAACGTGATCCGCTTCAATGCACTCACCGGCCACGAACAGCGCCGGTTCCTGGCCGAATGGCGGACTCCGGAGCAGCAGAAGGCCAAGCGGCCCCGCGAGCCCGATATCTGGGAGGCCACGTTCAGCGCCGACGGACGCACCCTGGTGTCATCCCATATGGAATGGGTCTACGTGTGGGACGTTGAGTCCGGCACGATGCGCCGCAAGATCCAGCATCCGCACCAGCACGGCTGCAAACTCACGCTCGGCCCGGACGGCCGCACGCTGGCGACCTCGGATATCCGGTACGGCGACGACATGGGCGACGACACGATCCGCCTGTTTGACATCGAGACCGGCGAGCAGATTCTCACACTCGAGCCCGGCGACGGCCGGGCCAGCGTGATAGCGTTCTCTCCGGACGGGATGCGGCTATTCACCGGCCTCGGCCAAGGCTCCGGCATCGTCTGGGACGTACGCCGTGGGCAAGGGACGCCGAAAGCGAAAGAATGATCGCCGGATTCGAGCGGGTCGGAGCCTCGTTATGACGACAGCATCTGCCCCAGGCTGACATACGCGATGTCTTCCGCGATACCGGGTGGGAATCCGCGCTACCACCAGAGATTAGCGCGCTCCGTCTTAGAGCGGTTAACACGCGAGTTGCGCACAAATAGGCCGCGATGTCGGATGATACCAGCCCGACGCGCAAGCGAGGGGCGTTGGCCTAGGCCGGCGCCAGACGCACAGCCGGTCCCCTCGCTCGCGCGTCGGGCTAGTATGGATCGTGCGCAATTCATCGGAAAACCGCTCTAGACGCTCAGTTCCAGGACCAACGTCAAGGTCGCACAAGCCGCTTGACGACCGGCTCCGGGGCTTGGAACAAGATACCAGTCTCGTCCTCAAACCTCAGCCAAGGATGCAGGTGGGTGGTGTCGACGTTCAAGTTGAGCCGCCTCTTGTCGTCGTGCCTCAGAGACAGGGAGGGAGAGTTGCTGGCTCGGAGACCGCCATTCAAAACAACCGATAGCCCACTCTCCTCACCCGAGCCGTAGAGGTAGAGACCACCGCAGTCATCGACATCGCTCGCCTGGAGAATGACCCGATTGTTGCCCTCCTTGCCTCGGAGGAAGAGGGCCGGCGCCCCATCGGACGCGAGTCCCAGCCGGACTCGTTCCTTTCCGTCCTTATCGCGTACGATGAACTGCTCGGCCTCGACCACCTTCGGGTTGGCGGCTCTCTGAGCCCCGCCGACCATGACCACGAGGACTGCGATCAGGAAGAAGCCGCCTCCCCACCTCCAGAGACGGTTTTCTCGCTCCAAGGTCTCCACACGCCCGGCCAGTGCGTCGATCGAGGACTTGTCCATGGCAACCTCCGCAATGAAATGAGAGGACGGTCTTATTCCGTCGCCACGCCACTCGTAACAAACCGCCAACAGCGTCATTTCTGATCGATGGTATCAGAAACCAGCGATCCCGGCGAGTGGCTAAGGCGTTGGAAACGACAACAAAAAAACCCCTTGCCCCGCTGTGCGAAGAGAGGGTGGCCGAGAGGGCCGGTTTTTGAAGGGCGACGCTCGCCTTCAGGTTCATTTTGTTACAGTCTCTAACAAATCCTGTAGGAGCCGGCTCCGTCCGGCGATCTCTCTAACCGTGTCTCGGGTCATTGATCATTTTCGATTTCTTGGCTGGGTCTCACTTGACCCGATGAAAGCGAGTTGATGAGTCGATCCACTTCGTCGGAAGTCATCCTCTGAACGGTTCGCATCGAGCATCTGCCGAAAATGACGGATTTCCTCCACGGAAGCTGGGAAATCCGATATTGCCCAGCGGGCCTCGACTGATCGCCAGGACGGTGCCGTCGGGTTCGGTGATCGCAAACCAGGGGATTCCGTCCCCGTCCTTGATCGGAAGCCCGGCGATCGCCTCGGTGACATGCTCGTCGATACCGTCCATCAACTTGACGACAACGTAGTCTTTATCGAGGGTCGCGTGATGGTCTTCAATCCAGCGGGCCAGTCGAAAGCACGGGCCGCACCGCGGTCCGCCCTGAATGACCCACACGCGGCGTCCGCTCCGTTTCGCGTCGCTTCGCGCCTCGGCCAGCAAGGTCAGGGCGTTGTGTGCAGGCGGTCTGTGCTGCTTCAGAAAATCCACACCGATGCCCACCGCGGTGGCGACCTGGTTCGTCGCGATTCGCTGGGCCGCGATTATCTTTTGGTCGCCATCCAGCGCAACGAGCACGATCTCGCCTGGCGCCGGCCTGGGCCAGCCGTACTCGGTGAGGATCGCGGCCTCGCTCTTGAGCTGAGCAGGGTCCACGCGCAACGTCAAATAGCTCAGTACGGCCCTCGTGCGCTCGTCGTCATAGTCAAACAATTGATCGATCGTTCTGGCCGCATCCCCGGAATCATCGCCCAGCAGCGCCACCAGGCGCGCATCCCACTCGAGCGGGCGTTCCGGCAAATGTTCTCGACACTCTTGGCCAGCGGAACGGCAGAGCGCACATTCGGTGATGATGGGTCTCCCCGATGGAGCTTCAACTGATCATTCTCCCTGACTTCGTCAGGGTTGAACATTCGATCGCCGTTGACGACGTAACACTCCGGACCATCGACCTCGTATCGGTTACTGAACTGGAGCGGCACGTTGGAAGGCACGCCCGTGAATCGAAAACGCCCTGCCTTGTCGGTCTGCTGCGCCGCGACGGGCTTGTTGCCTGATGTCTTCACATACATCTCCAGAGTACGGCCCGCCACGGGCTGAGCGTTATCGTCCACCAGTGTCCCGCTGTACGTTGCCGTTGGCTCCATGGTCACGTCGACATCGGCGTCGCCATGAACCCGTTCGGCGAAGCCGCTTCGCTGTTGATCGCGATCGATGAAGAACAACGAAGCGGATTCGGCATCGAACGCGACTTCAAACGATCCGTTGGGGTGAACCACGGGCTCGAAGGCGAGGGGGAGTCGATGAAGGGTCTGTGGCCCCCAGGCGCGGGCCACCAGTGTCGGAGAAGGCGTATAGGGCGTCCCGTCGAACATCAATCGGCCGGTAATTCGTTGCTCGCCATTCCAGGAGCGGTGGAACTCGACTTCGACAGGTTTTTCTGAGGTTACCTGGATGGTTCCGCTCTTCGTTCCAGTCGCCCGAGCTCAAGCGCAACTGCGTGCTTTCCCTTACCCACGCCCGCCCTGGCCACGCCATCGGCATCGGTCGTTAACCAGGTTCGAAGCGCCGCGCTGTTCCCGAACGCTTCTTACCCGTGCTGTCGGTCCAGTTCACCGTCCGCCATGGTGCCGAGATCCACCCAGGCATTGACGACCGGCTCGCGCTGCGGCCCGCGCGTCACCCGTACCGTCAAGGGCGTCGCGGGATAGACCTTCATCGTAATCTCCGCGGGCTTGGCCGAATCCTTGCCGAGAATCATGCCCGTCCAAGGGTCGCTGGCCCACTTGAGATCCTCGATCCCCAGCACATAACCATGCTCGGAGGGAACGCGAAGACTGAAATGTCCCGTCTCGCCGTGCGCGGGCGTATCGGAATATCTCCGTTGTTCGCCGGTCCAAAACCAAAGCCCGTAACCAGAATTCCCTCGGCATCGGCGCCCTCGGGCATGATGAGGCGGCCTTGCACGGTCTGTCTCGCGTCGGGCGTGAACCGTCGTGATCCCCGCCGCAATCTGCTTGCGATCGGTCTCATCAACCTTCCAGTCGGCACCAAGAATGTCGACTTCGACGTATTGCAGCTTCTCGCGAGGCGCCCAGGGCACAATCGCTGTTCCATCGGCATCCGTGCGAACATGGGCCTCGTTGAAATGTTTAGCGACGATCCAATCGCAGTCTTCCGGGTGGACGCTGACGCCGAGCTCGACCCCGCCGATCCCATGGCCATCCACGTCGACCACATGAATCGTATGCGGCGCAGGTGGGAGGAGTGATAGCTCGGTCGTCCCCTCACGAGGGTGATTCTCCAGGTCTCGCTTGCCGCATCGCACCCAGCGTCGGGTGCCAGGCGACCAGCTCGCTGAGCCGCTCCTTCGCGGGAAGCCTGAGCCGCACTTTGCCGTCTTGGCCCGTGACACCTTGAACCTGGAAATCGGTTCCCAAGGCGGCGACCTGCGCTCCGGCCACCGGGCGCCCTTCCGACAGAACGGTGACTCCGTGGTGGAGCGCCGGCAAGAGCGTCAACTCCAGAGGGGCCGCAAACACGGTGCGGGCGGCGACCGTCCGTACCTTCAATACTGTTTGATAACTGCCGTCGGCCGAACTCACATGCAGGCGACAGCCGTTACCAAACACGGCCTGAAGCTGAAACCGACCGGCTTCGTCCGTGCGGGCGACGGTCGAAGGTTCATCTGACCCGGTAAATCGATCGCACGGTCGCTCCCGCCACTGGCGAACCGTCCCGCATGCGGACGACGCCCGTGACGGTCAGTAACCCGTTATCGGAATTGGCGACAGCCGGTTGCTCTCGCTTCGACTACCTCTCCCGGTCGCGCAGTGGCCGGATCTGGCTTGGCGGCCTGATAGGCGTAGACAGCCGCGCCGGTTGCGATCACCCCGGCCGCCAGCAGCACGGCCACGCCCGTCGTCAACACTTTGTTCACGAACATGGTCCTGATCGCCCCCTTTGCAAGGCTCATGACGGCGACAGGGACCACCCCGATCGCCAACGCCCGTGCCGCACCGATCGTCAGGGCAAGCCGTACCGTGGAGTTCGCGAGCGCGGCCGGCAGTGCGACCTGCGCCGTCTCTGAGGAGAGCGGCAACATCAAGACCGTCGCCGAAGGGGTCAGGCCACGTCGCGCCAGTCGAGCACGCAGCCGCTCCCGACCGCGTGCCAGCCGGCTTTGCACGGTCCCGAGAGGCCAACCCAGTTGCTGGGCCGCCTGATGCTGAGTGAGCCCCTCCAGGCAACAGAGCACGAGAACGGCCCGATACCGCTCGGGGATTCGGTCGAGCTCTTCATGGATCACCGGGCCGAGGTCATCCGGGGCATCTTCGGTAAAGGCGAGCGACCTTGTCTGGGCCGCCTTCAATTCGTGTGAGCGACGCCGGGCCGCGGACGACCGTGCGGTCGCCGCGACGTTGTAAGCCACGCTGTAGAGCCACGAGGTCAGCGAATCCCGCCCTCGGATCGACCCGGCCTTGAGCGCCAGAATGAGGAAGGTTGCCTGAAAGGCGTCCTCAGCCTCATGGGCGTCGCGCAGCACGGTCCGGCACACACGCAGGACCATCGGACCATGCCGCTCGACCAAGCTGGCGAAGGCCAGTTCGGCGCCATCGCCGTCGCGGTTGGTGAATCGCTCGAGGAGTTGTCCATCGGTCAGCCCGCCGACCGTCCCCGCGGTGAATAACGCGCGGATCGATCGGAAAGCCGTCCCGCTCAGATTGCTGGCCATGGGCTTTGCCTCCGCATGCCGGTGTATCTCGTATCCAATATGTAGACTAACCGGGCCGGCCGACTATTCCGACTTTCTCAAAACTCGACGACTATGACCTTAGAGCAGTTCACGCTTGAGTTGCGCACAGAGCGTCAGCGACGGCAATCATACTAACCCGAAGCGCAAGCGAGGGTTCCGGCGGCTTTCGCCTTGCTTGCGCTTCGGGTTGGTATGGCCCGTACGCCATACAAGCGTGAACCGCTCTAAGGCGCTAGACCGGCAAATCGTAGTTGAATGCTAATGATGCCGCTAGTTTACCATTGTTCGTTAGTTTGCCCTGTTTCACGCCGCTGGCTTCGCCATCAGGGGACGACCCGTGTACGTCCACCGGAAGGGATGCGCAAATACTCGATTGAAATATCCGATAAAATTCGACAGCTTATCACGCAAGTCATCCACCGATTTGAACGAACCACGGCGAACCACTTTCCTCATGATCACGCCGAAGATCGTCTCGATCTGGTTCAGCCACGAACTGTGCTTGGGAGTGTACACGAACCGGATGCGGTGACTCAGCTCCGACAAGAACTTCTGGCGGCTCGCCATCGACCTCAACACCCCGCGTACTCCCTTCTTGCCCAGCGGCGTGGTGATTTCACAGGCCTTGGCCACCATTTGTACCAAGGTCTCCGAACAATGGATGTTCAAGTTATCCGTCACGAATACCCACGACGCGCTCGGGTCAGTGGCCATCGTCTGCTCGATATGGGTGGCGAAGTCGGCTTCCGTGCGCGTGGGGCCGAACGTGGGAGCGATCAGCTCCCCGGTCGTCACCTGGAAGTTGCCGATCAGAGTCAACGTCCCGCGTCGCTCGTACTCGAACTCGATCCGCGCCGGCTTCCCGGCAATCATCGGTTTGGCGGCGGCGGTCCGCTCCAACGCCTGGATGCCCGTCATCTCGTCCACGCAGACGGTGTGGGTGTTCTGAGTTCGCTCCAGTTCCGGTGCCGCGAGGTACGTATCGCAGCCACCTGGCCTGGAGTGTCCGCCGCCGCGGCCTGTCCCGCAGGGACTTGGGTGACGTTGCCGGTGCCGCGGCCGACGCCCGCAAGGCGCTGACGCTTTGGGACAGCCTGCCGTCGCGAACGGGACAGGAGTGGTTCGAGACCGCCTGCGCCGCGCCGCGCTGGCGAGCCCGGCCGGCCGAGCCGGCTCGGGCGTCTCGGCCGACGCGGCGGCGGGTAAGGCCGACGCGGCGATGGCGCTGCTGCGCCGGGCCGCCGCGATGGGCTACCGCAGCTCCGACGCCTACCGCACCGAGGACGCCCTGGACCCGCTCCGCGATCGGGAGGACTTCCGGGCGCTGATGATGGATCTGGCGTTCCCGGAGCCGGTCTTCGCGCGGAGCGAATGACGACCGGCCCGGGGAAGCCGCGCGGGCACGGAGCCGGCCCGATGGCGGGGCAGCTCCCGCGGGCCGCGAAGTGGCGGGGACGTCCCGGCTCGACCGCCGCACGGGGCACGCATCGTGCCGGGGCGGGGGACCAGCTCAGGACGAGGTCGCGACGTCGTCCCGTCCCCTATCCGGCATGGTTCAAAAACGCCTGTTTTCGGGCACCACTCCGGATCTGAGTGCGCCCTGATTATTCCGGCGTTTTGGCTTATACCAAGTGTCCATAAGCGCGCACGCGAGAAGTCGGGAAAGTCATTTAGTCAATAGTGGAGGCGGCTGCAAGCAAGGGTTGCCCGGGCTGAGGCCCGCCTGGGCACGGCCGCGGTCATGGTGACCGACCGCTCGCTCTGCCCCACGCTCTTGCCCAAGGGAAAAACCGCTGTTACACTGTTGTTGAACAATAATTGATTGTGGTGAAGATAGGTGAAAAGCCCTCGGTGCCACAAAGCGGACCCCGACCCCAGCCTCGACGCGGGAAGGATCGACCATGCTGAGCTTGTGGGGGCCGAGTGAGCCCAATCGTTATTGCGACGGATTGTCGCGGCGGTCGTTTCTCAAGATCGGTGGCCTGGGGATGGGTGGGCTGAACCTGCCCGCCTTGTTGCAAGCTGAGTCACTCGGGACCGGTGGTGCATCCTCAAAATCCTCGCGGTCGTCCCACAAATCGGTGATCATGGTGTATCTGTCAGGGGGCCAGGCGCACCAGGACACCTTCGACCTCAAGCCCGACGCCCCGGTGGGCATCCGCGGCGAGTTCAAGCCGATCGCGACCCGGCTGCCGGGCGTCCAGATCGGCGAGCTGCTACCCAAAATGGCCGGCGTGATCGACAAGGTCGCCCTGATCCGCTCGATCGTGGGCATGATTGACGAACATTCGAGCTTCCAGAACGTGACCGGCTTCCCCATGGGTCAAAGCCAGCGCGAGGGGAAACCCAGCTTCGGCTCGGTGATCACCCGGATGCAAGGACCGGTTAACCCCCTCGTCCCGCCGTTCGTCGACCTGTTCCCTGTCATGCAACACCGGCCGTACAACAGTCCCGGACCGGGCTTCCTGGGGCATACCTATAAAGCGTCGCGTATGGATGGCGACGACCTGGCGCTGCTCAAGCCTCCGGCGAATGTTTCCCCTGGACGATTCGATCAGCGACGCGGGTTGCTCGACCAGTTCGACCAGCTCCGCCGCCGGGTGGATAACGCCGAGATCGGTGGGATGGACGAGGTCTACCGCCGTGCCTTCGACGTTTTGACCTCGGACAAAGTGGCCAAGGCCCTCGACATCTCCCGCGAGGATCCCAAGTTGCGCCGACCGCTACGGCATCGGTTCGCCGAAACACCTGGGCGACGGCGCACCGATGTGGAACGACCAACTCCTGATCGCCCGTCGGCTGGTCGAAGCCGGGGCGCGTTGTGTCACAGTCGCTTATGGATTTTGGGACACTCACGGCGCGAATTTCAGTTGGCTCCGCCAGCACCTGCCGCTGTTCGACCAGGGGATCTCCGCCTTGGTCGAGGATCTTTACGCCCGCGGCCTGGACCGCGACGTCACGGTCATCGTCTGGGGCGAGTTCGGCCGCACTCCCAAGATCAACAAGGATGCCGGGCGCGATCACTGGGCACGCGTGAACTCGGCTCTCCTGTGCGGCGGAGGCATGAAGGTCGGCCAGATCATTGGCTCGACCGACAAGCTGGGCGGTTCGGCCGCTAGTCGACCCGTTCACTACCTCGATGTCCTGGCCACCATCTATCACAACTTGGGCATCAACCCCCATGCCTTCATCCGTGACAAGGCCGATCGGCCCGTCCACATCCTGCCTCCCAGCACCTTACCAATCCCGGAATTAATCGCCTAGAACCGACCCGCACTGACACAACCGTTCAATTTTCCCTTGCTCCACATGACATCATGCCCTACCATTGGATGAGCGGCTTCGGACGGAATCGCCGGAATAGATACACAGCCGCAGAGCCCTGTTGCGCCCGACCGTCCGTTGCAAAACCCATGGGTTGGATTTGTCATGAGCGAATTGAACCGCCGGATCGGCAGACGCGAAGCCATGCGAATTGCCATCCTCGGAATATTGGCTTTTCTCGCGGGATGCAGCGAGGGGAAGGTTAAGCCCTGGGGAGCCATAAACCGAAACAGTCCACAGCGCAAGAAGCTTCTCGCCCAACTGAGGAGTGGGCACTCGTACGATCCGCCCAAGTATTCTGCCAAAGCCAAGACACGAAGACGGTAACCAGGTGTGGCTCGGCCAGCCTCAATCGGGGAAGCAGCGGAGCGTACCGAGACGATTGTGAGCTGGTTGATCCGAGGGCCGTCGTCTCATGACGTAAAAACGATCAGGTCCCGCGGCGCGAGATACGTCAGGCGATTGACATCGTGCGAGGGTTCGGACCAAACTCGGAGTAATGATCGATTGCGGCCTCAATGCCAGCCAGGTTGAGGCCGGCTGGCGAATCCGCGAGGCCCACGATCACGATGACTCCGCAGCCGCCGCCTTCACAGCCTGAGCTTCCGGATGAGTCCGACCCCCGCTTCCCCTCCGGGCCATGGCTCGGCTTCTTCTTGATGGCTCACTTGCCGGGCCGGCACACGATGGAGCTGCACCTCAGCTTTCGTCAGGGAGTCATGACTGGCGACGGCCGTGACATGATCGGCCCATTTCTGATTCGCGGCCAGTATAGCCTCGATGACGGCAAATGTTGGTGGACCAAGCGATACATCGGCAAGCACGACGTGGCCTATCAAGGCTATAACGAGGGAAAAGGGATCTGGGGCCTCTGGGAGATCCCCCCGGCCTATCGGGGAGGATTCCATATCTGGCCGTTGGCGATGGGCGATCCAACGTCTCCCAAGCTCGCCGAGGCGATCGACGCGCCGGCGGGAATCCAGATCGACCCGGAGATCGAGACCGAGGTCGAAGCCACCGAGCTTCAACCAATCGCCAGATAGTTGTTAGTTCATACTTAACATGTGCTGAATTTTATTCGCTGACTTAAGTGGCAACTAGGAGCTAGCAACTACGACGCAATTACCCCCGCAGTCGTGCCCAGACGCGACGGTGAGCCAGGGGGGATTCGCCACGAAGCCAGCGCCGCAGGTCGTCGGCGAATTCCTGGCAGTCGGCGTACCGATTATCGGGGCTCTTGGCCAGGGCCTTCAGGCAGATCGCGGCCAGGGAGCGAGAGATCCCGGGGGCGACTGTGTGCGGCGAGGGGGGGTCAAGATGCATCGCGTGGAAGAGCACGTACGACGCAGGCCCGCAGAAGGGAGGCTGACCGCAAAGCAGCTCGTAGAGGACCACGCCTAAGCTGTACTGATCACTAGCCGGCAGCACGTTGGGCTGCCCTCCCCGGGCCTGCTCGGGAGCAACGTAGGCCGGAGTGCCCAGGATCATGCCAGGTGGGAGAGGGACCTCGCCCGAGTCGGGATGGTAGGCGATGCCGAAGTCCATCAGGTAGACCGCGCCCTGATCGTCGACCCGGATGTTGGCCGGCTTGACGTCGCGATGTACAACCCCTTGAGCGTGAGCATGGGCCAGCGCCTCGGCCAAATCGGCAACGATCTCCGTGGCGCGGCGGAGTGCTAGCGGTTCTTGGGCTGGCCGCTCGGCGAGACTGCGGCCCTCAATGAGCGCCATGGCGATAAAATGCCGCTGACCGGCACAGCCAGCCTCATAGACCGGCACGATCCGGGGATGCCGCAACCGTGCCAGCGCCTTGGCCTCACCCAAGAACCGCGCCATCGCCTTGGCCGTTTTGAGCACCCCCTGGCGCGGCACCTTGAGCGCAATGTCGCGCTCCAGGATCGGATCGTACGCGCGATAAACCGTGGCGTGCTGACCTTCTCCCAGAACTCCCGTGATCCGGAACCGCCCCAGCGCCAAACTCTTGGCCGGTTGCAATTTCGTGCTGGTTGTCGCCGAGGATGCCGGGACCGATATCGACGCCGAATTCGAGCTCGACGACCTGGTCATGCTGCCCCATCCCAAAGCCGAGCTGCCGCCGTGGGAAAACGGCTCGATGCACACCTCGCCACTGTCGTCGGGCCCGAGCCCGGGATGGAACGGATCGTCGTCACCCTGCCGGCCGAGACCGAGTGTGTCGATCAGAACGTCACCACTCTCAAAGCCCGAAGAACCCCAAGACCCAACCCCGCCGGTGGCCGTCACCACCGCCGACTGAGCCCAATTCCGACCGAATCTCGATCGACTCGCGTCAGGACGCGGATGATGCCCCAAGACAGCCGTCCATCCTGCGTCCGCCGCGGTCGCCGGCGCGGCCGGTAACTTCGTGAGACAGCGCGGACACCGGAAAATCCGGCCCAGTGGATCATCGCCCAACTGAGAGACTCGACCACACCCGGGATTGGGACATTGCACGATCGTCGCCATCATGAGCTCTCCTTCCGCCTCCATGCCACCGACCTTGCTGTAGCTGAGCCGCGTAGTTCGACACGCGAATTTGCGCTCAATCCGTGGAGATTGCTATTTCACGAGTCTTCCTGGTGCCAGACCCCACTGAGCGATCGCACACAGCGGCCAGCCAAGTCCCACCTCACCCCCTGATCATGCGTGAATGACGGGTGATGGAGTCGGAGAGCGGATCGACAACGGTGTGTAATCGAAGTTGTTATTTCTATAACGCGTTCAAGGCGATTCGCAAACACGGATCTTCAAAAAATTATTGTCGACCGGCCTCAAGAACCGTTGTATCCGGCATTTCCTAGGAGATTTTCGCAATCGCTCAGGCCCCGTGGCTGTGTTCCATCTGCGAGGACACCCCTGCGCCGACGCCCCGTCGTTGAGTTAAAGTAGAGGAGACCCCTGCGAATTTTCGTTTTCACCAAAACTTTGTGTATGAGCCTGGAGGGCATTCGCGCCGTCTGAACCATGTGATCGATGAAAGTGGTCACGCCTGGGTGATTGGACGGATCGAGACACGCCATGACGACGACCATCTTGGATGAGATCGTGGCTTCAAAACGAGATGAGGTGGCAGCGGAGCGGCGGCAACGGCCGCTCGAAGAGCTGCTGGAGCAGTTGACCTTGGCTCCTCCGGTCCGCGACTTCCGCGGTGGCGCTGGCCGGCCCCGGCCCGATCCGACTCATCGCCGAGATCAAGAAGGCCAGTCCATCCGCACAGGTCATCCGGGCTGACTTCGACCCGGTCGCCGTCGCGCGGATTTACCAGGACCATGGCGCCTCTTGCCTCAGCGTATTGACCGACGCCCCTTACTTTCAGGGCAGCCTCACCCACCTGACATCGGTCCGGGCCACAGCCACGATTCCTCTCTTACGCAAGGATTTCTTGATCGACGATTACCAGGTGGTCCAGGCCCGATCAGCCGGCGCCGACGCGGTTCTCCTGATCGCCGAGATCCTTGACGACGACACACTTGCCCAGTTGCTCCAACAGGCGCGGAGCCTGGGAATGGCCGCTCTGGTCGAGCTGCACGATCCGGCCAACTTGCCTCGCGTCCTGGCCTCGGGCGCCGATTTGGTCGGGATCAATAACCGCGACCTCAGGCATTTCGTCACCGACATCGAGCATACCCTGCGGCTGCGCGACCAGGTTCCCCCCGAAGTCGTGCTCGTCAGCGAAAGCGGCATCAGCACTCGTCGCGACGTCGAGCGGCTCGAAGCCGCCGGAGTCTCTGCCATCTTGGTCGGCGAATCCTTGATGCGCCCCCCCGATATCGGTCTAGCCGTCGACCGGCTGTTGGGCCGGGCATTCTAGCGGACACCGTGCGAGCAACGCTGCCGAATCAGTACTCACAGAGCATCCTGCGAAGGCTTGTACCCGCCGCCTGGCCTTGCCCACCAGCATCAGGTTCCGCGTATAAACCACCATTCCCATCCCTTGGCCGGCGATGATCACCGGGTCGCGTCGGGAAATCGCATAAGACAAAAGGGCCGCCCCTCCCAACAGGCTGAACCACCAGAACGCGACGGGCACGACCGAGTCGCGTTTCCGCTCCGAGACCACCCACTGCACCAGGAACCGCGCGGTAAAAAAGGCCTGGCCCAAAAAGCCGATCATCAACCAGAACGTCAGGCTCGACATGGCTCGGTCCTTCTGGCTTCGGTCTGGCCGGCCGCCTCGCGCGAATCCCACCGGGGGAGCACCTGATATCGCACCGGCCGTCGCAAAAGCCAGGTCACGCCAACCAAGTCGACGACCACCTGGAGCGAGCGGTTCCAGAGGTTATAGTGCGACCGCCCATGCGGCCGGGCTCGATGCCGCACCGGTACCTGGACCAGTCGACATCCCTCCCGCAACAAAAGCGGCCCCAAGAACCGGTGCACGCCGTCGAACATCGGCAACCGCAAGGCCAGCACGCGAGGGAAGATCCGGACCGAGCACCCCGTATCGCGGATCGACTGGCCCAGAACCGCGTTACGCACCCCGTTCGCCCAGCGGCTGAGCACGCGTTTGGACCAAGATCCTGGCGCTTGACCCGCCAGCCCAGCGCGACGTCATGGCCGGGCAAGGCGTTCCAGAGCCGCACCAGGTCGGCCGGGTCGTTCTGCAAGTCGGCGTCCAGCGTCGCGATCCAATCTCCTCGGGAGGCGCGAATGCCGGCCACTGTCGCCGCCGACTGACCAACGCCGACTGCCAGCCACACTCCACTCAACTCAGGATAAACCAGGGCCAGATCATCCAGTACCGATCGAGTCTGATCGGTCGACGCGTCATCGACGATGACAATCTCGAAACCGCTCGGCCGGCGCGGTCCCCCACCATCTCCGCACAAAGGACGCAGCGCCCGAGCGATCTCGGCCACCAGTTGCGCCAGGCTTTCCGCCTCGTTTTTCGAAGGCACCACAACCGACAGAAACGACCGACCGCCTTCTTCCGTCTCGCCTTCCTCATCGGCGTAAGTCGCTCTTTGCTCCCAGGCCGGTCGATTCCAACGGCCCATCGGTCCCAGCCGTTGAGACGGGTCGTACCGCAGGGACGACATGCCAGGCCTCCTTGCCTTGCTTCCGCCTCTTTTCAAAACATCCCACACCACCAGGAACCTGTTAGATTCTCCGCGATTCCTACCTTAACGTCGGTTTTCTCTCAAAAGCTCGACCGCGGCAGCGGAATTTTCCCCAGATCGTTAATTGCGTCCATCCCAAATCACACGTCAATCGTGATCGTAGCGACGGCGTCCCCAGTAGACGGACCCCGGCCAGCGTGCCTCCGAGCGATAGTGGGCATGACGCAGGGCCTCGTAATCGGCGTAAACCCGGCCGAGCATCGCGCCGTAGGTGGGCAGGGCGTGGCAATCGCCATCCAGGGCCGACGCGGCAGCGGCAGCGGCGTCGAGGCCAGCTAGAAGCGCGACGGTCAGGCCGTGCGATGACAGGGGGTCGTAACTCATGGCCGCGTCGCCCACGGCGAGCCAATCCCGGCCGGAAAAGACATCAAGGCGGCCCGCCGACGCCGCGACGATCCGGGGCCAATCCGTCAGCGTGTAAGCACAATCTCCGACACGATTTCGGGTCAGATTTGTCTCAGCGAGCAAGGAGGGCCATCCTCTCAGGCGGTCGCGCATCTCCCGTTCGATCAAGTCGGGATCGGTCTGGAGTGACACGACGAGTCGTCCATCGGGCAGGATCGCCGAGTACCACCAACCGCGTTCCACGGCCTCGACGAGGGTGGTCCGGTCCTCCGGCGCCATCCGGTCTGTGCTCAGGAAAGCGACCAGCGCGACCTGCCGGTCTGTCGTTAAACGGTAGGAGCCAAGCCGGCGCGCGAAGCAGGAAGAACGGCCCGTCGCGTCGACGACGAACCGAGCCGAGACTTCATGCCCGCCCGGCCTCAAAGACAACCGCCAGCGCCCTCGGTCACGCCCAACCTGGGTGGGCGAGCCGGGACAGATCCGCAGCACGCCGGCTTGCTCGGCCCGCTCGACCAGCCGCCGCTCGAAGAGCCGGCGGTCGAGATGCCACGCATGTCCCCGAGGGTCGGAGAGGAAGTCATAGCGACGGACCTCGGGCCCTCCCCAGATCGACTGGTTGCCGTAACAAGGCCGATGGCCGTCGCCGACGAATTGATCCCAGACGCCAAGCTGGCGGAGCACGCGACCCGCGCCGGGCGAAAGGCTCTCGCCGACCTTGTCGCGGGTTTTGTCCGCCTTCGCCAGCATCGCGACGTGGAGACCGCGATCCGCCAGGCTGATCGCGGTCGAACAGCCGGCCGGCCCTTGGCCGATGACGGCCACATCGACCTCGATGATGCCGATCATCGCCGAGCCCTCGGGTCTTCGGTCCACAAAGGTGCCGTGGCCTGCGCGGATAGCGCCCTGGTTTGCACGATCGATCGACCACTCTCGACCCAGAACTGCTCCGGGAACACCGACGGTGCCGGCGGACCCGGCCGCCGCACCACGATGCCAACCTCCCACCATTTCTCGACGAACACACGGGTCGGCAGCGGGTCTGTGATTCTCACCGGCGGATAGACCTGGTGATAGGGATAGACGATGCCCCGCAGCCACTTCTCGCGATGGTTCGGATCGAACGCGGCTTCCTTTACCGGGACAGAGGAGTTCGGGTCGATGATCTGGGCGTACTGCTCGTCGGTCAGCACGTCGTTCGGCACCCGCGCGGGCCAGAACGTGGGGAGGTATTCTCCCGCGTAAGGCCGATAGGCCGACAGGCAGCTCGCCGTGTCGGCCTGCCAGGGAACGGCCATCCAACGGCTCAGGTCGCCGGGGCCGGAGCCGTCCAGAGGGCCGCCCGTCATCAGGGCCAAGGCCGAGGTGAGCTGTAAGCCCAGGTCGGGCGGAGGACCCTGACGCCTCTTGATGCGGAACGGGGCGTCGTAAAGAATCGGCTGCCGCAACGGCCAGGTGAACTCGGCGCCGGGGTGAAATGGGCCTCCAATCGTGTGCTCGAGCGCCGCTCGATCAAGGCCGACGGCACGCTCTGCCTCCGTCATCTCGGCCCAACCCTTTGGCCGGTCGACGTCGAAGTCCCCCTCGGCCCAGCGTCTCAGTGACTCATACTGGCTCTTCAGGATCGGCATCCAGCCCAGCGGATCGATGGCGGTGGCGGAGAACTCGACCGCGTCGCCATAGATCGACGGCCAGGCGTTGGCCTGCAACTCGACGGCGTTCGGGTCGCGAAACCGGCGAAAGACCGACAGTCGCAGAGGAAGGCTCGCATCGCTGGGGTCGCCCAGCCGCCTGGCGAGGTCGGGCTGGCTGAAGTCGATCGGTGAGCCCCAGCCGAACTCCTCGAAGAAGCCGGCGTTCACCCACTGGTAATTCACCAGGCGGACCAAGAGCGGCAGGATCTCCCGCGAGAATGAGGGCCGACCGGCCGTGTAACTCGCATCCAATTCCGTCGCGGCCTGGCTGACAAGGTCATAGCCAGTCACGACCGCCGAGATGCCCGGCGCATAGTCTGGAGGGGCCACGATCACCCAGGCGCCCGTGGCCTCGAGAACGCGGTCGCCGATCCGGACGGTCGCGTCCACGGGACCGTCGGAGACGTCGTCATGCCAGTAGTCGTTGTTGGCGAACTCGCCGGGCTGGAGCGGGTGTTTGTCGTCGCTCGGCTGCGACAGGCCCCGACCACCGAGGAAGACCAGACGGCCTTCGTGGTCCGTCCGGAGTTCGCCAAGGTAGACGCGCTTTCCGAAGAACGTCCCCGTGTCGAACGCAAAGCTGGGGTCTCCTCCAGCCTGATTGACCCCAGCACCCTGGATCGTCCGAGGCCCTGGATCGATCACGAGTATATCGCGATTCTTGCAAGAGACCGCTGGATTGCGAAGTGTGCTCGTCAAGGGCTTGACGCCGGGAATCTCGCCTTTCGCAGCGGGGATATCAAAAGCCATCTGGAACTCGAACCAGGCCGCCTTTGTATTAGCGACGTGCACTTTCCAGGTAATCTCTACGCCGGGATCCTTCGCGGTGAGCTCCCGCACGACCTCACCGTGCTGGTTGAGCCCGTAGATCCGGAAGCGAACGGCCTGGCGCTTGATCCGGCCCTGGGCATCGCGGAACAGATCGGGGTCGGACGGGGCCTCACCTGGCACCTCAGGCGCGAAAAATGATCCGTCGGGCTATTCCCCACCCGCGCGATCCCGATAGCGGGGTGGACCGCGACCTTCACAATTTCGTCGAGTTTGGACATGGTCTTTCCTCATTCCCCTGGCGACTTATTGACATGCGATGAGAGGGAACGCCGGGCGGCGGTGGAGTCCCACCAACGACTCCTGTTCCACCATCCCGACCTCCGCGCACCATTCTGACCGATCAGGGACAGTCCGGATATGACCTTCCGACTTGTCGGAATCCGCCCTGTTTTCGCGCGCCCAATTGCCGATGGACGCGCCTTGCCCAATCGCAATGGCTCGCTTGGGGTTACGGCTTCGGAAGCCCCGTAGGAAATGGCAGTGGTTGGCAGTGGTTGGCAGCTTTTCACGAGGTCTCCGTATCGCCCGCCCCCGATGATCGATGGCTCGTGGCAAGCTGAGACGGCAGAATCGTTTATGTCGCGCATCAGGCGTTCGAGCATTGCGTCTGGCTCGGAGGCTCGGAACATACCGCACCAGACCTGCGGCTGGCGTCCCCGGGAGGCACGGAGGTCCCGGCCTGTCGGCGACGATGCCGAGGCGTTCCATGTCCCGCTACTTCGATGCGAACGCATAGACCGATTTGCGCTTGCATAATCGCGCAAGCCATTGAAGCGCAAGGCATTAAAAAATCTTTCGCGGCGGTTATGCAAGTGTCTTATGCAGGTTCGCGCGGTCAGTCGTCGCATTCGTCGACGACTTTTCGGACCACGCGCCGGCCGCCGCCGGACACCTTGGGCTTGGGCTCGTTCCGGCTTGGGTCCGCCGCGACCGTCCGCTTGCCGCGCCGGACCGGCGGGTTGGCCTTGATGGCTTGCAACCATTCATCGACACGCTTCACCGCGCGACTGACGTGGGATTGGGTGTATGGCGTCTGAAAGAGCCGCTCGATCTCCTTGGCGATCTCCGCCTGTGACAGGTAGCCCTCGTGCCAAAGATGGTGAGCGTGCTCTTGCTCTGGAGAAGGGGCTTGCCGATTACGAATCCGGGCGTTCGCCTCGATCGGCGCGGGGCCACCTGGAACGGGATAGCCATTCGCCCACAGCCACTTCGTGGCGAATGGTTGGCTGACTTCGACGTAGACCGGGGGCTTTGGCTTGAGACTGGGTAATTCCGTGGCAGGACACGCGCCGGAACCACTTTCCGCCCGGCGTCAGGTACAAGGTCGGCTCGACCGCTCCGTGGTGCTCGCGGAACGTGTCGACGGTGTACGGCCTGGTCTCGGTCGTTTGGTCGGGGCCTCGGACCTCCAGATCGAACTCCAGATTGGTCTGGACCCACGCCGTGCATTCACCGACGTTCACGCGCTGGTAACGGGGCGATGAGCCAGACAAGGTCCGGTACGTGATGACTCGCGAGTCGTGTTCGGGTGATTTGCGCGGCATCATCGGCTCCTCGGGCCCTCGACGGCCCTTGAGATGATACGGTTCAGGTCAGAACTTGGCCACCGCGTTTTTCTGACGAAGCGGGAGCAGCTTGGCGTCGGGATCGACGACGATTCGTTCGGGCTCGAAGGGGTATGTGATCCCGACGTCGCGCGACTCGCCCTTGTGGGCTGGAAAGGAAATATTGGCATGGTTCAAAAACGGCCCGTTTTTGAACCATGCCGCATGTCGGAAGGGTGTCGGGCGAGTGAGGCGGTCTCTTTTGGAGATCGGCCTCCGAATGTCCGCAGTGGACCTCGGTGGGCAGACGCGGCGTCATCCAAGAGGAATCGGCTTAAGGAGTCGTGCGGCGGCCAAGGTTTCAAAATGCTGGATGAGCTGACGTGCAAGGGCGGGAGAACGGACGAGAACCCCCACTTCGATGTTCCTGAGCTGAGCGGCTTCCGTGAAGTTCGCCGAAGAAATGAAAGCCTGCATCTCGTCGACCACGATGCATTTTGCGTGCAGGCTGGCCCGGCGGTGTGGGTCGAGTTCGACCGATCTGGGATCGTAGTAAAGCTCGGGTAGGCGCTTACCTGGCCAGTCCTTCTCCTTGAATCGAGCGGCAAAACGCCTCACCACCTCGGCCTCGCTACACGCGTCGCCATCGGCCCTTCGCACGTCGAGGAACATCCTGACATTCAGGTCGGGAATCTGCTCCATCCGATCAGCCAACGCTCGGAAAACCATGTGTCCCTGATAGACCGCGTAGCCAGCGAGCATCACGGATTTGTTGGCGGTATGAAATAACTCACGGACCACGACACCTGTGTCGCGATTTGCGATTCCGCCGGTCTCAGGCCCAGTCCAAACAAGGTCGAACAGGTCTCTTGCAGAGCCATGTTCGGCTCGGTCGTGGATGATCACGTCCGCGAGATCCGCAAGCTGCGTTGATGAATAGCCCCTGTCAGCCCGTTCTTGAAGTTCCGAAGAAATCGAATCAGCGAAGTCTTGTGAGATGAATCGGCGGAGCGCGAATGCGGTCAATGGGAGTCGGAGTCTTCCCGATCGAAGAGCTGCCGAGAGCTGTCTCGAGATCATCGGTGGTCAAGCGGCAGAGGATCGAACTCATGAGAGCTGACTCGCGAAGAACTCCGCTCCCAGTTGGTCAACGGTAGACACGACCAGGGATCGATCGAGGAAGTCATTGTGCTGCTCGCAGCAGGTCTCGGGAATAAGCAGGCAACCGTGACATGCAGCGCCGTGGAGAAACCGAGTCTCGTGGGCATTGTCCGGGATATGTTGGGCGCAAACCGGGTCGTTCGAGCAGAGTCGTGCGAGGTCGATGGCAGCCTTGACGTGACGTGCGATTTGGCGACCGGCTTCCACCAGTCCCCCCATCGTCCCCTCCGAGTCCGGCGATCCGGTGTAGAGCAGGATTCCGTAGCCCCCGCCGCCCGCATAAATCCGTTCTCGGATCGAGCTGGACGGATAACCGCACTCAAGTGAAACTGCTGAGATCAGCAAATGCGAGAGTGAGTGCAAGAAGAGATAAGGCAGTCCCGGGAATACCCGTCTTGACTGCTTGTGATCCGCCTTCCAGCATTCGAAGCCCGCATCAAGCTTTCGGCCTCGGTTCTGGACCTCCTTACGTGCCAACCACTTGTCGATTGCTTCACTCTTGATCTGGAAGAAGACGCCCTCTCCCCGGTTCTCGATTGCTGGTAGCCAGGTAAGCTCTCGCGCCAGGGGGGCCTGGACGACCCCCATTTCAAGCTCCCCTTGGACGTCAGGAGACGACGACTCGAATCGAGTGAAACCAACCTGGGCGGTGACCTCACGCAGTCGATGAACGAGGACGACCCGCTCGACGACGTCCATCCAGGGCCATTTCGTGGAATTCTTCCACTGGGCGGTGGGCAAAGTGCTGCAAAGAAAGTGCCATCCGGCTTATCGGACCCTATCTCCTCACGGCTCGCGATCAGGGTTTCGAGTTCGACTTGTTTGACCGACTTCTGTTCCCCGAGAGTGAAGCCGTCCCCTCGGCGGCGTTTGATCTCCTCGTAGACTTCTTCATCGGTCAGGCCTTCCAGGGCCGCGGCGATCGGTGGCTTTCGCTTTCGGTCCTTCTTCAGTTCCTCGATGTCCTCGATGTACTGGAGATGGTGCTCCCAGACCCGGTCCACGGCCTCTGAAACGGCCTCATCCCGGTCGGGTAGGGAGATGACGTTGATCTTCTGGGGGAAGTAGGCGTTGCTGGCCGATCGAACCAGCAAACGATTGGGAGCCCCGCACGATTCCTTGGTGTACGGGCCGAGCCAGGGTCGCGAGCCGTTGCAGTTGCCGAGCGGGGGATTCTCCCCCATCCGAGTGGCCTCGAAGAATGGTCGTTCGACCTTGCACTCGCAGCGAATCACGATCTCCGCCAGGTCACCACTGGTTCCCCGTTCGTCCATCCAGAGAGCCCGCCGTGCCATTTTGCAATCCGACTGACCTTGATGGACGAATGCGTACCAGTCGATGTCGTCGATGTGCCCTTTCCGACATGCCTGGACAAAGCGGACCGGCACCACTGGCTGAGGAACTCGATCCTCGTCGATGAATCGCCCCTTCGTGAGCGCCGATCGGTGGACCATGCGGCGGGCACGGGCCGTACGCCCCTTCTCGTACTCATTGGAGATGACGGTGTGCGTGATGAACCATTCCGGAAATTGCCAGGCGACGATCTTTGGTTTCCGTTTGGAGGCTGGGTCATCATCGTCCGGGGGCGGTGCATGAAGCGCGAGGTCCGGAACCCTGATTCCCTGCTTCTCAAAGTAGTCCTTGAGGTTGTCCACGAGCCGGGGCTCGAGGATCTGTTCGCCTTTGTCCCAGTACTCGAGCCCGGCAATGATGACGGACGACTTCGGCAGGTCGAGCATCGAGCCGGGACCAAACGTCGTGACGACCTGGCTCTGGCGAAGCTGGCCGTGCGGCTTGACCATTTTCTTGGAACGTGGAGTCGTCATGAGGATTCCTCCAGAAGCTCGACATCGTCGTCAGGGCGATCGAGAGTGCGCATCAAGACGTTGACGCTCGGCTCGACATCTCGCATCGACCGATTCGCTCGGAACTTCCCGTGAACGCGTGGAAGACTGGCCAGTTCAGGGTCAAGAATCTCGCGAAGCAGCGGTTGGGCCGCGCCGATTTCGGACCGATTGTATTGCAGGGCGATCGCATTTTGTCGGTAGTCGTGAGCGATTTTCTCCCATGAATCGAGAAGGTCGTCCGCACGCTGACGGACCCGAACCCGCAGAGCTTCCTTCGCTTCAGGATCGTTCTGAACGTGAGCGGCAGCCTGGGCGGCGCGGTCGGCGAGTGCATTTGCCACCCATTCGAGCGATTGTCTTCGAGTCAAGATCTCGCTCGCCCCCTTGGGCGGTGTCATCCCTTCGCCCTTCTGCCGAGCCAGTGCCACGAGAGTGCCAGCCAGGCCGCGGTCGAGGGCACGGGGTGAGAAGGGCGTCACGCTGGTCGCCTCCACCGATCGGTAAAACGCTTGGTGGAAGACCTCGAAGCGTTCGTAGTGGGAACGGTCGCGGGGACGGTGGACGTTGAGCAACGTAACGACCAGGCCCGGCCGCCTCGGGTCTCGGCCGACACGACTGGTCGCCTGAATGTACTCGGCGCACGTCTTGGGCTGCCCCAGGACAACCATGAGTCCCAATCGAGTGATATCGAGACCCACGGAGATCATGTTCGTGGCGATCGCGACGTCGACATGCTCGTTCTCATGGAACCGGATCGCCAGCCGTCGCTTGGCGTCCGCGACCTTGTTCGTGGATTCCCGAGAAGTCAGTTCGACGACTTCGAAGGCGATCGTCCGATTGGCGAAAGGCCCCTCGGATTGGTTGACACGTTTTCGGCCGCCGTACTCGGTCAAGCGAATCGTCACCTCATCCTCGACGATGCGGCGACTGCCTCCCAGTTCTCGCAAGCTGTTGAAGTATCCCAGCAGGCTCATGTAAGGGTCCGCCGCGTTCTCGGGGTTCTTCTTCCCCCCATCGGCCTCGTATGCCTTCTGAGCGGCACCCAGAAGAGCGAGGAAGGTACGCAACATGACGACCTTCAGGCTTCGTCCCTGAGCGGCAATACCGAGGTAAAGCCTGGGATTGGTTTCCTCTCGCGTGTGGGTCTCGGCGAAGAAGGAATCGCGCCGATTCGGGCCGGGCGGAGGAAAGACGTCGACGACTCGGCGATTGAACAGGGAGCAGGATCTGCTTCTCGGCCCTCCTGACGGTCGCGGTCGAGGCGATGATCTTGGGGCCGACCGCCTTGCCACCGACCTCTCGGGTACAGAGCGCATCGAGAGCCGATTCGTATAAACCGACCATCGACCCCATTGGCCCGGAGATCAGGTGCAGCTCGTCCTGGATGATGAGGTCCGGGGAGGTAGCGGAGCCGCGAGTGGCCGACCGATTCCGGTATCACAGGGGCCGTAGAATCCGTTCTGATCGTGGCGATCGACGCGACCAAAGAACGCCCCCACCTCTCCGGTCCAGGGCATGGCCGCGAACTTGTCGACAGTGGCGATCATGAAACAAGGCAATCGCCGGTAGATTGCCTCGTCGACCGCCTGGATCGGCAGCGGACGATTGCGGGTAAAATCGCAGTCTCGGTTGGCACATACAACCCGCAGTTCATCAGGTTCGTCGCTATTGAGCCTGCCGTTCTTCCAGAGCGAAAACGACGTCTTCTTGAACTTCGTTCCGCACCATGGGCAGTTTTCGAGCGGAATGGGCGATGGGTGTCGATCGTCGTTCTGAAACGAGATTGTCTTCAACCTCGCCGAGTGCGGATCATTGTCTCCCTTTCGTCCCATCCTGTTGGGCGTGGCCGCTTGCCCGACCCATAGTCCGATCTCGAACGGCCACGGACCCAACTTGTCCGGGTCGTTGTATCGTTCGAGTTCCATCGCACAGATGAGGGTCGCGGCACGGCCAAGCTGGTCGAGAGTCAGCAGGCGGAGCGTGTACCTCATGAGAACGCTTAGCCCCGCGGACTGGATGCCGGGGTTCTTCAGCCTTCGGTACACGAGCGTGAAGGCGGCCAGGCCGAGGTAGGCTTCGGTCTTGCCACCGCCGGTCGGGAAGAACAGGAGATCCACAACCTCGCGG
This sequence comes from uncultured Planctomycetota bacterium, assembly GCA_963779785.1. Taxonomy (GTDB): domain Bacteria; phylum Planctomycetota; class Planctomycetia; order Isosphaerales; family Isosphaeraceae; genus CAVRFS01. The sequence continues at coordinate 30,120 of CAWAAW010000027.1, read as the reverse complement.
TCCTGGTCGAGAGGATTGACGATTCCGGGTAGGTTCATCAGCACGAAGGCGAGCTGAAACGGACGCCAGCGAGGTGACTCAACCTCTGCGGGCTTCTTGTTCTGAAGGACCGCGAATCGCTGGCGGGCCGCGCGAGCCATCACCTTGTTGGCGATTCGGAATGCGTCGAGCACCTGGGGATCAGCGAGGAGCTTGATGCCGTCCTCGATCCGGGTGGCCGCGTGCCCGGCCCGATGAAGCAGCTCGTCCGAGACTTCTCGCCGCGAGGCCTGGTCTGCCGGGACGAGAGACTTCTGGCTTGTTATCCATTCACGATACTGGTTCACGAACGGCAAGAGCTGGTCGCGGGCTTGGTCCGGGCCGCTCAGAACCGCCAACCGCTCCATCTCAAGCGTGACGCCTTGAATGTCAGAAGGGGCGACAAACTCCACTTCAGCGTCGGGAACCCAACACGTTTGGACGGTGTGGCACTCCCCACCGGGCTGACGATCGCGTGCGTGGCGACGTTGTGGCCGACGGCGTACTCGTAGACGTCACGATACTGGAGTTCGCCCATGCGTTCGTCCCACTCGCCGTCATCGCGACCGCAGACGTTCGGCCGTGCGACGAGCGGTTGCGGAGACTCGACCACAAGTTGGGCCTGGAAGGCGAAGCGCGTGTCTCTCAGGTCATCGGGCGCGGGACGGCGATGATTGACGAGGAAAATCGAAACCGAGCGAGTGCCTGGCGGCACCATCCCTTGTGCAATTCCGACAGCCTGGACCGGCCTGACGAGCAGCGACAGCTCTAATGCGAACTGTCGACTCACCACTGTTGGGAACAGGGATAGGCTTCGGTTTTGCGGTTGCGGCCGGAAGCTTGACGAGGACGACCTCCTCACGAGGTGTGCGCTTCCAGGTCACAGGGCCTTTGACGGGCTGCAGGATCACTCCAGGGGATTGGACATCCTGCTCGACCTCGGGAACTTTCGTGGCGTCCGCGACGGATTTCCTGGCTGTAGTCTCCCCAGCGAACAAGAACTTTGAACTCCTTCGTTTCCGGGGAGATGAGCAGGCTCAGCCCCATGGAGGAAGGGAGCAGCGCCCGACGGGCGGCCGGTTTCTCCGGCTCATGGGCGTCGTCGGTTCCCCCTGCTTCATCGGCGGCACCGTCCATTTCGTCATCGGCGGTCTCGTCGCTCCGCTGGGACTCGCTCGCTTCGAGCGGGACCAGGAATCCGGTAAGGTACCAGCGAGACGGGGCTTGACTGAGGACCTCGTGTTCGAGGTCGGAGCCGTTCTCGGGACCGACCAGGTCGAGCTTCACGGCTTCAACCAAACTTCGGCGAACTTCGACAGAGGTCATCGCATTATCCTTTCGGCCCCTTCTTGGGGGTTCGCCGCGGCGGTGCCGGCGTCCTCGCATGAGTCTTAGTTTCCGTGTTATTGTCCCGCTCGGCAACCACCAACCCGTTTGCGAGCGCGACGAATCGAGCCGTGGAGGGTCTTGCGTCATCCGGTCGTCGTCCCGCAGCGCAGCGATGTCGGCCGCGATCAGGTCGTCCGGTTTCTTGCTGACGGCCGTTCGCTCGAACGGGAGATGGCCGATCATAGTGACGAAGCGAGCGCGTACTCCATCGCTCTATCCGGCACATCTCAGCGTAGAAGTCGCGTTTCAGCGGATTGTCGATGGAGCATGATCTCCCTGAAGTGCGTCCAGCTCAATTCTCTCCGCAGTGCGGAGACAATCACCTCGTCGGGGAAGGCCTCGGCGAATCGAACCATATAGTAAAGGTTTCGGCGATCGAACCCTCGCCCATACCCCACGCTCAATTGTGAACTCAGTGCGTTCACAATTCGCTTCTCCTGCGAAGCGGGGCAAAATATCAATGCATGCGTGCGAAGCCGTCTGATCGAATTGACCTGATACCGTGCGCTAGCCAATAATGACCATCAGGTCGAGAAACCGGGTTGAAGCGAGGACGCGACCGTGACCGAACAGGAGTTCGAGAGCCTGCTGGCTAGAGGTTATGAGACCGATGGAGTGGAGTTCAAGGGTGCATGGATCAGAACAGATAGATTATTCCTCGCGAGGGTCGTTCGGGCCATTCTCGGCATGGCGAACCGGCGTGACGGCGGGCGTGTAATCCTCGGGGTAGAAGAATCGACGAAGCTGGACCCTGTCGGACTGAGTGATGAGCAAGCGGAGTCCTGGCTGAACTACGATGACCTATCGGCATCTGTTAATGAATACGCGAGCCCATGTGTTCGTTTCGAGCCGCGGTTGCACATTTTTTGGGGCAAGAAGTTTGTGTTCATTCGTGTCCACCAATTTGACGATATCCCGATCCTTTGCGCAAAGGAATATAATGAACCGGAAAAGCTGTCCCGGTTCTGCGCCCGGGCGCCTGCTATGTGAGGGCGCGTCACAAGCCAGAAACGTCCGAAATCCCGTCCGAAGAGGAAATGCGGAACTGCTCGAACTAGCGATTGACAAGGGTGTGCGTAAGTTCGTGACCCGAGCCCAGGAGAACGGCCTATTCCCCACCCTGCCGGGCACATCGGCTCATCCATCGGATGAGGTCCTGTTCGAGAAACAGATCGAGGAGATGGAATGAGCATCGCCCAAGCACAGACCGTCCTGGAAAAGATCCGCACGCGCGGTTACTGGCGCGTCGTGATCCGGCCCGCGACGTTTGAGGAAAACCATATCCCGAATGACTCGGACCTTTTCCAGATCGTCGAGAAGAATATCGGTCCGGCTTCGAGGTTGGGACTATCCCCATATCGATTATCATAGCCAGCCGCTTCGAGGGAGCCGATTGGGTCGGGCAAGAGTCCGACTGGGATGATTGAGTTCGAGGTTTGGCGCCTCTTCCTGAGTGGCCAGTTCATCCATTTTTTCGCCATCGCGGGAGAGTGGAGAGATCAATCGGGGAACTTGCCCGCGGACCGACGGTTGGGCAGCCAGGCCGCCACCTTTATTATATACAGACCGTTTATTAGTTTGTCGAAATCTTTGAATTCGCGGCCCGGCTGGCACTCTCGCCCGCCGGAGCGACCTTCATGCGCGTCGAGATCGAACTCGAAAGACTCCAGGGCCGACAGATTGTAGAGTGGGACAGCAGGTTCGGCCTTAGCGCAATCTACGCCACCCAGATGCCGAGCTGGAAGCATCGCTGGGAGGTCTCCCAGACCGAATTGATCGCTCGACCACGCGAACTCGCGGCGGTCGCCGCACGGGACTTATTCGCTCGATTCGGATTAAGTGTCAGTGTGGAGACCCTCACTAGGCTCCAGGCGGGAATTAAACGCTGATCATACCGGGCTCGATGCATCCCAGTGGCTTCTCCGTGCCATGTCAGTCCTTTTAGGGCGGCGCCGAACGGTGCGAAGCATCGAGAGGCCCACCGAGAGCCATGGCCGTTTCGGTGGACCTCACCGCGATGAGTCGCGATTCGGCACCACCCTACGAAACTCCGCCGAAAAGGTCGGGTTGGTCTGCGTTCTTTCTAGCCGCCTTCTTCCCTCCCGTCGGCTTCTTTCTGGTCCTGCCCCCGCCGGCCTCGGCGGCTGCGCCGCTCAGTCGCTCTTCCTCGGCCCGTTGGCGGTTGAGTTCGAGCAGGCGGGCGAGGACTTCGTCGCGGAAGTCGTCGGGCCAGCGGTAGCGCCAGGGCTTCTTGCGGCGGCGGCCTCCTCCGGACTCGTCCTCGTCTTCGTCCTCCTCGTAGTCGAGCAGGAATTCGCAGGTCGGCTTCAGGTCGGTCCAGCCGTAGGCGTCGAGGACGGCGCGGTCCATCGCGGCGTGCAGCTCGCGGAGCTTGAGGATGTCGGGCGAGCGCTCGTCGGGGTCGTGGAAGCGGTTGTAGGTCTTGGTCAGGCCCTCGTTGTTGCGGACCATCAGGGCGGCGCGGAATTCGTAGTAGGCCTTGGCCGGCGGATTCGAGAGTGGGATCGGTCTCGAAGTTCTTGGGGAAGGGGAACGTCTCGAAGCAGTCGGAGGGGTATAGCGTGGTCGATCTTCATAGAGGACGCCCGAAGAAGTGTGCCCAATTTTCGTGGGGACGAGACTGAATGAGACCCAGAATCGAGAACTCTGAATCGCAAAAACGATTCAACGTCTGATGCAAACACCTGTTTAGATGGAAGGAATGCAAACGCGAAATGTGTACTGGTCAGGGAGTGGACCAGCACCCGATCCAGGCCGCGGATGGCGTTGTAGAGAGCTGGACGTTTGTCAGCGTATTGCCACCACCATTGAGCTAAGCGAGCGCAGGGCGATTCTCCATTCGGTTGCTCGTGTCGCGCTCGGCTTTACTTTTTCCTCGTACGATCCGCATCAAGTCCGGCCAGCAGCGTGCCTCCTCCTCGGTCATGTCTCCAAAGTTGATGACATAACGATGGTGGGCATGCGTCGGTGATCGTTGACCTCCTCGCCACCGATATAAGGGAAGATTCGCTCGGCATTCCTGGGTCTTTGGCGATCAGTCGTGCATCTCGGCGATCGGGCTGGCGACGCCCTTCGTGTCGGTGTCGTCAAAGGTGAAGCCCAGGCCGAGGACGATACTCCCTTGATAGCTTTTGCCTTCGTTGGCTTTCAGCTTGGCGGGATCGTCGTGGCCGCCAGCGTGGAAGAGGTAGGCGGTGATGAGCGGAACGTCGCGTCCATCGAGATCGAATACTACTTTCGAATCTGTCCTTTGGAGACGTGAACCACGCTGACGACCACGGCCGCCAGGCCCGGCCATTTCTTGCGCCGGGTCGCAGCGTAGATAGTACCGCCTTGTCGCAGATCCACCGTAGGCCGGTGCTCCGCGTGTCTCCCTGTCCGATCGTGTTCGTCGCGATCAGACCGAACGACCGCCCTTGCGAATCAGGTCGAACGCCCGACGAAAGAAGTGGGCAGACCAGGTCAGCGTTGCCGTGCGATTCATCGATGGTCGTCATGAGCCAATCGAGGTATGACTCGCCATGCGGCTCGCGAATCGTGCTACCTGCCCACGAACGGCGGATTGCCCACGAACGCATCGAACCCCGAATTCTCCGGTCGAACACTTCGGGAAACTCGATCTCCCAGTGAAAAGGATGGATCGGCTTCGCCCCGTTGCGGAGGTCGCGCCAAGCGGCATCAGAGGCGTTGCGTAGCTCCAGTTTATGGGGATTCGCTGAGATAGCGACTTCAGTGCTCGGCCAGAATCTCGAGTCGTTCCTTCCGTTGTCTGGTCGTTGTCGGCGGCGAAGAAGGCGGCGACCACCAGGTCGCCATAGCGCCGAGCGGGTTGATGAAGCCGTCGGCCGCCAGGGCAACCTTTCTCAGCAGCAGACGTCGGCGGTCCCCTCGGGTGCCTCGCGGATCTGGCGGCGCTGTTCCAGTGGCGCGATTGAGCTGCCCCTCGATGACGGCACGGGCGAAGTCGCGCTGCTTGTCGGGCTTCCAGTGGAATCCGATGATCTGAGCCTTGGTCAGACCGACCAGGGAATCGCCGTGCCGGAGGGCATGGTCGAGGAACGTGAAGGGATGGTCCTTCGCCAGCGTGGCCAGCCAGAGCGAGAGCTTGGCCAGGTCGACGGCCATCGGGTTCTTGTCCACCCCGTAGAGGCAGCGCTGGGCGACGATGCGGCGGGCGTGGAGGATCTCGTCCTCGTCGGGCGGGATGTCCTTCGGCACGCACTTGTGGGCGTGCCAGGCCCTGACCAGCAGGTCGGCCAGGAAGCGGCAGACGGCGACCAGGAACGCACCGGAGCCCATCGCCGGGTCGCAGACCTTCAGGTCGAGGATCTGCTCGGGCGTCGGGTTGAGGCCGAGGCGTTCCAGGATCGGGCGGAGGGTCGTCTCGACGATCGGCTCGGTGAGAATCCGCGGCGTGTAGTGCGAGCCCGACCGCCGGCGCTCCTCGGACGGCTGGAGGACCATCGCGCCCGGCGGGACGATGTTCGGCGTTGCCGCGACGGGCGATCTTGCGTTCTCAGAGCCGCGACGGCATCTTCGGGCGTCTTGGCAGTCCTTCAAGCGCGGACTGCGGCTTGGCCGGTCACCGCCTGATTCGGCATGTCTCCTTGAGCCACTTGCGCCCGGTCGGCGGGCTTGACCGCGAGCAGCTCTTCCAGGTTGATCGTGCAGGGGTGCGGATTCCCTTGTGCGGCTTGGCCGGCTTGATGGCGATCGAGCGTCCTTCGGGCCACTTCGAGGTCAAAGCCCATGATCGTCTCGTAGACCGAGCCGATCTGCTCGACGTCGAGGGTGCGGTAGCTGAGCCGTTCGCCGTCGAGGATGAGCAGGTTCTGAAGGACGCGGAAGACGACACCGTCGGAGACGTGAGGGGGATCGACCGTGATCCGGACCCGGCGGGTTCGCGAGGGTTGTTTCGCGTCCTCGTCAGAAATCGAGGGGAAGCTGGTCTGGCCGGGTGCTCGACCTTCGAGGAACGGGTACTTGTCGGGATTGAACAGGTAGCCCTTGCGAGCCGGGATCGCAAACCGATCATGTCGGGCACCGTCGTGGACCATGCGGAACAGAGCGAGCAGTTGGGCCCACGCTCCGAAGCGGCGATCCATCGTGTCGGTGTGACGTCCGGCGTCGGCCCTGAGCCGCTCGAACAGACCCGTGACCGCATAATAGTTCTGGTAAAGCTCATCCTGAGGGTCGGACATCAAGCCCCGGTCCTCGGCGTAGAGCAAGAACACGAGCCGCAACAGGACCGTCAACAACCCGGCATAGACCTGGTTGGGGTCGTCCTGTGGGACCGGTCAGCGAAATGGAGTCAATTTCGGTCAACATGAGGGCAGCGCGGCGGGTGGATGCATGAGGTGCGACATGATTCGCGCGTGCGCCCACGTTGCTCGGCACGCTGCCAAAAGCGCGGAGTCAAAGCGAGTCAGGAATTTGGCGTGACAAAGCTTGGAACGGACGGGCCGGCCAGGCGTTCGCGCTTGTTGAGTCCGGCGTGGTGGACAGGGCCACCGCCAATTCCCCGCCGCAGACCGCCGCGGGCCACAAACAGGATGACCAGACCGCCAAGACGAAGCCCCCCGCAGGAAGCTGCTCGCGGATTCTGGATCAGAGCCTGGGGTCAACGCGAGCCCGCTCTTCAAGGAACCGGCCGCTCGAATGACCTAGCACGATGGCTGGGCTTGCTCGAGGGTGGGCTGGACGATCCCCGCCACTCACGCCAAAACCAACTCACTTCACATCGAACACCCGATCCGAACGTTGACGTACCGCGCTTCAGTCACTGGTCGGTCGAATCAGGATCTTTATCTTTCATGCGATAACTGTCTCCTTCAATAACAATCCCCTCTCGGTGATGCATCAGCCGGTCGATCAAGGCCGTGGCCAGGGTGTTGTCCACATCAAGGATTTTGCCCCATTCCCGGAAGGGTCGATTCGTGGTGATCACGATCGATCCCAGTTCATAACGGGCGGCGACAACCTGGAACAACTAATCGGCTCCGCGCTTGTCGATGGGCAGATAGTCCAGCTCATCGAGGAGGAGAATGAGACGGCGATTGCGATTGTCAGCCGTATTTCAGGCCGTTCCATGGTAGTCCACCCGAGCGAGGAGAAGAAGGGTGGGCTGGTGTGGCTTTGAGTTTTGAGCGCGTTCGTCAACAAGCCGGAGATGTGGTCGGGGCGAGCTGGTCGATTATGTCCAGGAGGCGTACGGAACTGACGCGAGTCAACAAGAGGCCCCGTCCTCAAGGAACAGCTGAAAGAGAACGGGACAGCCGGTTCTTGCGGCGCGATCAAAGCGCGATTCGAACGGGTCTTCGCCTAGTCGATGATCTTCTTGGGAACGAGATGAAGGACGAAACGGCCTTTGAAGCCGCGATTCGAAGCGCCGCGAACACGACACGCCGTGAAGCGCTGCCCGTCGAACGGTCGTGTTCTCAAGAACGAGACCGAGAGACAAACGGTCTCATCAACGCGCGGGGAACAAGACACACCGTGAAGCTCTGCCCGTCAAACGATCGTCTTCTCGAGAACAGGACCGAGAGACAAACGGTCTCATCGACGCGCAGGGGAACAAGACACACCGTGAAGCTCTGCCCGTCAAACGATCGTCTTCTCGAGAACAAGAACGAGAGACAAACGGTCTCATCGACGCGCGGGGAACAAGACGCACCGTGAAGCTCCGCCCGTCAAACGATCGTCTTCTCGAGAACAAGAACGAGAGACAAACGGTCTCATCGACGCGCGGGAAACAAGAACCCGAAGCGCTGCCGTTCAAATGATCGGAAGCGCTGCCGGATTAGAGATCGGTCCCATCCTGGAGCACCTGGCGGAGAAGCTCACCTTTTCGTTGGTCGTCGGCTCCCTGGAATCCCCGCAACAGTTCATAGAGCGCCGCCAGTACCTGTTCGGCGAGCTTCGTCGAGACCAGGTTCTGGTACTTCCGGCTCTTCTCCAGAATCTCCGGCAGCCGCTGGCCGTCCGGGAGAGTGAACAAGCGGTCCTCGCCGAGCAGCATGACGAGCGCGGCGAAGATCGGCCGACCGGCCACTTCGGTCATGGCCCGAACCGGGAACGTGAGGTGGCCCGAGCTCTCGCCTTTGGGCGCGTAGACGAGACGCAAGTTTGTGCCGTTGAACAGGAGACCGATCGGCACCGAAATGTGGGGATCGCGCAGCAGCCGCTCAAAGCGGGCTTGGGGGCTCACCTGCCAGTGATGACTATCCGACTCGATGAAGTCGTCGAAGGGGGTTCCGTCCGGCAGCACTTTCACCAGCAACATCCAGGGAGACTGGCTCTGGGATTTTGACTCGGGATGCTTGACGGCGTATGTGGGCCGGAGCGTCTCGTGGTATTCGGTCAAAACCGATTCGAGCGTATCGGGGAGCGGCCCGCCCTCTTTCGACCCCACGAGGTCGGACGGCCGCCAACCCAATACGTGCGAACAGAAGCGTGGAAAATCGGTGATGGCGGGGACCTTCTCGTCCTTGCCCGCAACCGATGACGTCTCCGACACACTCCAGGAAGCGATTGTGCTCGGGAATGATGTTCGCATTCGGAAACGCGAGAACCTCGGCGAGCGCGGGAGGCGATACGACGAGCCCCATCGGCTGGAGGTAGCCGAGCCATTCTTTATTCCTGCGATAGTCGTAGTCGCTGGATGACATCGGTTTTGGTTATCCAGTCACCGGCCAAAGGTAGACCAGCCCGATTGGCTCGATCCGCTGCGCCTTCACGTCGTAAATACTCCGAATTCGCTGGGGCTCTTCCGCGAGTTCACGGTCGATGGCCGCAAGTCGCTTCACCCAGTGCCTCTGGTCGGACTCGAGCTGGCGTTGCTCTTCCAGGGCGAAGCTCATTCGGAGCTGATTATCGCCCTGCCTAGTCCTCGAGCGGTCTCCGACACACGCCGCTTCTGCTGCTCGAGGATCTTCTTCATGGCGTCGGCCTCCTCAGCGGCCCGCTTCTCCAGGGCGACGCGGGCTTCCTCGGCGAGCCGTTGACCGCGTTCCTCAAGATGAGGGAGGAGTTGCCGGATGTCTTCGGGGGCCGCGTTTCGGAGCTTTTCCTGAATGACCTTATTGACGTTCGGATGCCCGGTCGGCAGCAAGGCGTCTTCGAGCAAGTCCAGGGTTTTCGACTCAGCAACCTGGTCTTCCTTGAAGGGCTTCAACGGCTGTCCCTTCCTCTGGGAGAGCTCGACCCAGCGGGCAGTCACCGGGACGATCACCTCATGGAGCCGTGCGGCCCGTGGACCATAGAGACAGAGCCGCCCGAGAAGGATCACGCGAGGGATCGCGTCGGTCGTCTGGGCAAGGCAGGCTCGTGACAGGTCATGGTAGATGAAGCCTTGAGATGTGAAGTAGCCCAGAAGCCGCTGGACGACCCGGTGTTCGAGGTGGAGGTGAACCACATCATCGTCCATCGTGCCCGTGTCTTCAAAGACGACCGGTCGGATGGGGGAAGTGCTGCGCCATTCCCAGGGCTTCTGATCGCGACGGCGAGGAACGCGGAGCGCATCCATGGTCTCCGCCCAGGTGGGATCGGCTCCCCGTCGCTGATCGAGTGCGGGAAAGACGAATCGAGCGGTCTTGGAACTCGCTCCGGCGGTGACGGGCGATGGCTCCAGAGGTTCTGCCCCCATCAGTTCCAGGCCGGATGTGATGGCGTCGCGGAAGTGGTCCTCGGTGAGCGCGATCCAATCCTGGGAAGCCTTGAGTCGTCCTTGGAGACGTTTGATCTGGGCTTTCAGGTCTTCCTGACGCTCGCGGGACCCTTCCAGTTCATCCTCCACGGTTTGCTTGCTCTCAGCCTCCAGGTCAGTCTTGGTGATCTCCGCCTCAAGGAGTGTGACATCACGGTGCCGGATACCCTGGCTGAGCGTGGTCGCGAGGCGACCTTCGAGGACCTGCGAGAGACTTCCGAGTTCTCGTTTGATGATCTCGGTCTTGCGAACCAGGGCTTGAAGAATTCGGTCTTCGACACGCTGTTGGTAGACAAAGTAATGACAGAAGACCTCGTCCTTCTGCTGGAGCTTGCGGTCGATGCGTCCGTTTCGCTGCTCCATCCGGCTTGGATTCCACGGAACGTCGATGTGGAAGAGGTTCCAGCAGTGGGTCTGGAGATTCAGACCTTCGCGAGCCGCATCCGTCGCGACGAGGATACGAAGTGCGTTCTTCTTCGGGTCGGCGTTGAAAGCCCGCTTGATCTCCTCTCGCTCGGCCTGGGGTGTCGGGCCGTGGTAGACCGCGATTCGCTGGTTGGCTCGGTCGGTTGCGGCGATGGCGTCGGAAATCTGCTGGACGACGTAGCGCTTTGGTGTCGTCATATTCCGTGAAGATGAGAACGCGAGTCTCGTTCCACTGGGCGGGTGGGCCGGATGAAGTCGCCCCGGACGAAGGGCAGCCCCGGGCACTGATTCTGCCGAATCCACTCCAGAAGCTTTTGGATGCGGGCATCTGGACGGCCCCGGTTCTCCTCCGCGATCCGAGACATCTCTTCGAGGAGTTGCCGCTCTCGGGCAATTGCCGTCTTGGTTCCACCCGCGCTTGCTCGTGACGCGGCCTCGATCTGGGCATCCTCCTCGGCCTCAAGCTCGCCCTCGGAAAGCGTGGCCCGGTCGTCGTCGTTGTCGACACCTGCGGAGATGAGATCGAGCTGGACCTCGCCTTCCCGCTCGGGGGTCTTCTCGCTCTCGGCTTCGGCCAAGGCCCAGTGCCGCTCCATCGTCTTGCGGTGAACTCTCAGAGTTCGGGCAAAGGCTTCGATGGAGGAGAGGAGCCGTTGCTGGAGGCCCGAGACGAGCAAGGCGGCTGCCGCCTGCTTGCGTTTGGTCTCGACCTTGAGCCGCTCCTCGCGGAGCTCACGGTACTGGTTGAGCAGGATGGAGAGCTTCAGCTCGGGGGCATCGTCAGGAAGGCCGTCGATGTCGATCTGCCGGACAACGCGTTTCGGAAAGCCGCCCTCGACGGCACGGAGGTCCTCTTTCAGGCGGCGCACCATGACATCGTCGAGCAGAGTTCGGCCTTCCTTACCCTTGACGGGAACCCCCCGGATGAAGCGCTGCGGGTCGAGGATTTCGAGGAGAGCGGAGAAACTATTCGAGTGTCCGTTGTGGGGTGTCGCTGACAGGAACAAGCGGTGCTCGAACCGCCCGGCCAAGTCTCGAATGGCTCGGGTGATCTTCGAGTCGATGGCATACTTCGCGCCGCTGGACGGAGCGGCGTGGTGGGCCTCGTCCAGGATCAGCAGCGAACCCGGTCGGAAGTCCGTGAGCCAGTCGCGGAGGGTTCCGGCGTAATCTTCGTCGATGAGCAGTCGATGAGAGACGAGGAAGCGCGAGTGGGTCGTCCACGGGTTGACCGCGTACCCTCGTTCCTGGCGGACCTTGGCGATGTATTCCTTGTCGAGGATCTGGAAGACCATCCCGAATCGGTCCTCCAGCTCGTCCTGCCACTGAAGAAGCATTGAAGGAGGGCAGGCGACGACGATGTCTTGGACCTTCTTTCGGAGAAGCAACTCGCGCAATGAGTCCTGCCTCGATCGTCTTACCAAGCCCGACATCGTCCGCGATGAAGAGGTTGACGCGGGGCAATCGTAATGCCTTGCGAAGCGGTTCGAGCTGGTATGCGTCGATCCGAATTCCGGCTCGGAAGGGCGACTGAAAGAGGTTCGCGTCCGTACTCGTGACGCAGTTCCAGCGGAGCGTATGCAGATAAGCCGAGAAAAGGTTGCGAGAATCAAACCCTCGGTCGGCGATCTCCTGCCACGACTCCCCGGTCAGAATCCTCGGGTCGACTTCCTTTTCCCAAAGCACCGCCAGCGGTTGCCCCTGGGCATCGTCGTCGACACACGACATCTTCACGAGTGTCGCATCGTCGCCTTGATTTGCCGACACGACGTCTTCGACAAGGTACTGTCGTTGCCGGACATGGACGATCTGACCAGTCTGCGGCATGTCTAGCGTGTTCATTGTTAATCAAATCGAGCGTCAGGCTTCTTCATGAAACCGCCTCAAGGGCAGAAAGAAAAGGGGACGTTGCTAAATCTTGACGCAAACTTCGCGGTTTACGGTGATTGCGCGGTCTGCGAAGAACTCCTTTTCGCCGGACGGCAAACCATGCATCACCCACTGGTTTTCGGCCAAGTCTCAACTGGAAACTCTGCCGCTCAGTGTGCTCGACACCGGGGCGGGCGGACGACCGGGAGCAAAGACCGTGGGTCCACCGGCGCGATCGACTCCGCTCATCTTTCCCCGACTCCGGGTCTCCAAGATGGGCGATCGCCTTGCCTCTCAGCGTTTGGTGTCGCGGTCTGCCGCGGCCGCAGCCTTTCGTTCTTGCGCTCGTTTCCGCACAGCCTTCCAGAAATCCTCCTCGGACAAGCCTTCCCCTTCCTTGATGCTCCGCCGGGAGCGGTCGAGCATCGCCTGAAAGCGCGGAGAGCGCTCGAGCAGGAGGCGTTCCAGATCGTCATCATCGTTGGGGACCAGCAGCACGGCGACGGCTTTGCCATTGCGAGTGATCACGATGGGGCCATCGACTCCACATTCGTCCACATAGGCACTCAACCGGGCCTTCACGTCCGCCAGCGGGGCAATTCTCATGACTCGTATTCCTCGTCGCCGATCAAGAGCCGGTTTCGATCCTTGATGCCGATAGCCAAGATCCATACCACCCGGGACGCCAAATCCACGTCATAGAGGACCCGAAAGCAATTCTTGGGCCCGTAGCGAAGTTTCCAGGAGGCATCGAACGGAGCCGGCGGCTCCAACGGTTTCCGATTCCTCGTCTCGTCAGTCGGCGTGTCAGCCAGTTGCTCCTTGATCGTTCGCTGCAACAGCCCATGGTACTTGGACTCGATCCGATCAAGGTGCTCGATCGCTCGCGGAGCAAAAGTCAGCGTGAATCTCGGTCGCTTCGCCATGGACTAGAATTCTAGTCCATTCGGCCATGGTGTCAACGCCGCGTTCTGGCTCGGGCGTGCCGGAGCGGCCGTTCAAGTCGGCGAAGAGCGGCTGGCTCAGGCCGAGGAGCTGGCACCTTCGAGATGCCTGCTAAGGCGACTTCACCCGGCGAGTCGACCGCGGAAGGACCGGGCGCTATGATTGTGCCGAGCAAAAACCAACACGTTTTTATCAGCGAACCGATCAGCGATCGCCATGAACGGCGCGAGGTATTCCGAGTGTCGGGCGTGCCGTTCGCAGGTGAGCGACCGAGCATTTCAACCTGCGCCTAACGCTCTTTCGGGCCGATTCTCGTGCTTCGGTTCGACGTCAAACTTCCCAGAGGTTACTATTCGACATACAGAATCATGTGGCAAATTCCGCGAATATCGCGGATACTTAGGCATGATCTCAGGAACCCGAACGCATTTGTCGTCCTACCTGACCGGACTGCTGTCGGCCGGCCGAACGGTGTTCTCGCGCGATGAGGCCGTGCGTGATCTGCGCACCAGTCCCGGTGCGTTCCTCGATGCGGCGGAGCGCCTCCAGCGCCGGGGGCATCTCGTGAATGTAAGGCACGGTTTCTACGTCGTCGTCCCGCCCCAATATCTGTCGTGGGGCGCGCCTCCGCCCTCCTGGTACATCGACGAACTGATGCAGCATGAGGGGCGTCCGTACTATGTGGGCTTGCTCAGGGCGGCGGAGCTTCACGGGGCAAGTCACCAGGCGGTGATGGAATTCCAGGTGGTCACCGACAAGCGGATGCCAGAGCTCCTTGTCGGGCGGTCAAGGGTCGCCTTCAATTTCCGCAAGGACATGGAGGCGGTTCTCGCGGGGATTGAGGATCGCAAGACGGATACGGGCCGGATGAAAGTGTCGTCAGTCGAGTTGACCGCGCTCGATCTTCTGCGTTACCCGCGGGCGGCTGGGGGCATTGACCATATCGCCACGGTCCTGTCGGATCTCGGCGGAAAGATCGATCGTGAAAAATTGGGTAGCCTCTCAGCGTCGTTTGAGCGGTCCGTTGTCCAGCGGTTGGGTCACCTGCTTGAACGTCTTGGCCACGGTGATCGCTCGGCGCCGATGTTTCAGAAGCGGGTTGAGGGTAAGCCGCCAGCGTGGGTGGAGCTCGACCGAAGCGAGGCGGGTCTTGAGCCGGAGCCGATCGAACGCGATCTTCGTTGGCGAGTGGTCGTGCGTCGAGCGCCGGAGGTCGAAGAATGATCCCGATGATGAATATCATCGCCTGGAGCAGCGTCGTTCCCTGGGTCGATATGCGTCAGGTGGAGCAGGATCTTATCATCAGCCGGGCTATCGTGGACATCTTTTCGGATGAATTTCTACGCGGCCAGCTTCGCTTCCGCGGGGGTACCGCACTCTAGGCTGATTCGAAGTTGGGCTTGACCTGACATTGTCGCCTTATAGAGATGTATCCGATTTGTTTCGCGCAGGACGAACTTTTCAGGAATAGTGGAGCTTGGGTATGGAAGCCATTGCGAATCGATCGAAGCGGATCTTGGAGCGTGCCGAGGATGCCAAGTCTCCGCAACGGATTCTCCTTCCGTCGTTGCTCAAGAGTCGCAACAAGCTTCGAGCTAAATATCGCGAACTTCGGGCCGATTGTAAGCGGTGGCGCAACCAGGTCGCCGCAGTGGAGCGGTCGCGGAGCCGTTGGCGCCAGCGTGCAGAGACCGGAGAAGCAACCGCCCAGAGAGAGCAGGCCGAGCGGGTAGCTCTCGAGTCGCAATTGCAACAGATCCGGGAGCAATCGCAAGAGCGAGAAGCTGAATTGTCCGCGTTGCGTGCCCAATTGGCCGCCTCAGAGGAGGCGGAAAAAAAGGGGCGCTGAACCAAGCGGATGCCCTCACGGCTGAGCAAATTCAGGCGATTTGGACAAGCGCGGTCGGTTTGCCTTCCTCAAGTTCGGCTCTCGTTGCCCCCGCCCCCATGACCAACGGCATGCCGGTTGTCGAACCGCAGTTTCCGGTGCCAGTACTCTTAGCGGCGACTCCCGCAAGCAAAGAGCCGGAACAATTTCCCGCGACAATGCGAGGTCGATCAATAGGGCCGTATCCGGTGGGCGGCCAGTGGCCGGTTCGCTGCATTGCTCTGGCGATGCGGCTGGTGACTGCGGCCAAGCTGTCGTTGCGTTCGATACCGCGGGTCTTGGCGGCCGTGCTCGGCTTTCTTGCAGGTCACACGGCCGACGCCGCCGTAATGACGTGGACCACAGTGCGTTGCTGGCTGATGCGGTTGGGGTTGTACGCACTGCGGCGGCCGCTCGAAAAGGCTGACGACTGGGCGATTCTGACCGACCACACGGTTCAGATTGGTGCGGTGAAGTGCTTCGCGGCCGTCGGGGTTCGCTTGAGCCAGTTGCCCTACCCCGAGCGATGCTTGCGGCAGGAGGATCTGCGCCTGATCGTACTGGTGCCGATGGCCCATTCCAACGCCGCGACGGTCGAGAAGGCCCTTGAGGAAGCAGCCGTTCGCACAGGGGTGCCACGGCTGATCGTCTCGGACCAAGGGGGAGACGTACAAGCCGGCATCGAGCAATATTGCCGTAAGCATCCGCACGCGGTCGCCACTTGCGATACGGCTCACAAGGGAGCGAACCTGCTGCGTCGGTTGCTGGAAGCCGATGAGCGCTGGGCCGGGTTCGTGGCCCAGCTCGGCCAGACCAAGGCGAAGTTGCAGCAA
Source organism: uncultured Planctomycetota bacterium (assembly GCA_963779785.1). Taxonomy (GTDB): domain Bacteria; phylum Planctomycetota; class Planctomycetia; order Isosphaerales; family Isosphaeraceae; genus CAVRFS01. The sequence continues at coordinate 14,048 of CAWAAW010000027.1, read as the reverse complement.
ACGCCCCTGGCGTGGTGCGTGGGGCCGAGGCTTCGGCCCAAAGCACGGTTTATGAATTTGGCGGCGCCGCTACGGTGGGCGCGGTGGTGCCTGCGCGTTCTCGACCAATGCCGGCCAGAGGACAAAGACCTCTCCGACCGTCAGCGGGCGATGTTGGCGACGATCGACCGCGAACAATTGGAAGCCAAACTCGGCTGGCTGCGGGAGTATCGCCAGGCGATCGAGCAATGGAGTCAGTGGCACGAAGTGATCCAAGTGGCGGTGCGGCAAGCTCGCCGCCACGGCATCGACAGGGATTCAGTCGCGGAATTGCGGCCGAAGTATGAGGCGATGAACCTGTCGCTGTCAGGGCGAGACGCCGCCGAGGCGATGATCCGCTTCATCACCGAGGAAGCCTGGGTTGCCCGACTCGGTGGCGAACGCCTGATCGGCAGCACGGAGATCTTGGAATCCCTCTTCGGCGAGTTGAAGACCCTGGAGCGACAGCAATCCGAGAGCGGTCTAACCGGGTTGATGTTGGCGTTCGGTGCCATGATGTCCGAGTGGACCGTCGAGGAGATCAAAAAAGCTTTGGACGAAATACCCTGGAAGGCGGTGGAAGCCTGGATCGAGGAACGGCTGGGCGCAACGGTCCAATCGCAACGCCGCACCATGCGAAAGATATTCGCCGATCCGTAACAAAAGTAGGATAAACGCTGATGCCAAAATCCTTACGTCAAGACGAACTTCGCATCAGCCGAACCGCACTCAACAAACTGCATTTCCCCGTGCCGATGCGGTATTCGGAGGACATTGACCTGGTGCAGACGACGAGCGGCCCGGTGGGTCCGGTTCTGGCGCGCGTTCGCGAGGTACTTGAGCCCTGGCTCGGCCGTGCGGAGTTTGTCCGGAGCCCGGTTGCTCCCAAGCTGCGGTTCAAAACGCCGGCTGAGGATACCGCCGCACCATTGGAAATCCGGGTGAAGGTGGAGATCAACATCTGGGAGATTGATGCCTACGATCCGCCCAACGAGGTTGAGTTCCGTGTGGACAATCCGTGGTTTGCCGGAAGGGCGGCCGTGAGCACTTTCTCGCGGGAGGAAATGCTGGCAACGAAGTTGCGCGTTGCTCCAGCGTAACAAGGGACGGGACCTTTACGATCTGGCCCATGCACTCGTGGTGTTTGAGGGTTTGAACACCAGACGCGTGGTCGAATGTCTGGAGCTCTACCTGCAAAAGGCTGGACTCCGGATTTCGCGGGCAGAGGCCGAGGAGCGGATGTTTGCAAAGCTGCGGAAACCCGGGCTCCTGACCGACCTCCGTCCATTGCTGTCGACGGCGGAAGGGAAGGGGCTTACGGAACAAACGACGAAGGACACGTTTGCCAGAGTCTTTTCCGACTAGAATTTCGGGCCTTAGCCAACAGCCGATAGCCTGTGGAGTAGCTTCCAGATGCATTCTGGCGAAGGCGCTTCAACACCGGACTCTCCGAAAACCTCTTGCTCCCACAATTGCAACCGCAGGGCACCCAACATGTCCGTAAACGTCGGTGTGACTTTCTCCTTGTACCATGGCCGCTCCCGCTCCACGTGCGAACCCTCATGACCTGCCGCACAGTACCAGAGCACCACCAGCGACCCCACGAACCAGGCCATGGGGTGGCGCACGCTCCACGCTCTGCTCGTTCCAAACCTGCGGATCGTGCAGGCCGAGGTGCTGCTTGCTGTCGAAAAAGGCCAGTTCCACACTCCAGCGACGGCAATACCCGAGGATCGCGAACTGGGCCGAGACCGTTGGGTCGGTCACAACCAGCGCCTCGTCCCGCCACTGACCCAACGGGTCGCGGATCAGCACGACCATGACCGGGTCGGTCTTGCACCCTTGATACCACAGCACATCGCGGATCACCTGCACCCGCAGCTTGCGAGTCTGCTTGGGGAAGGCGATCTCCAAGACCTCCGCGGGGTAGGCCGTCGTATCCTCGATCATCGCCTTGGGGTTCGGCAAGCGCTCCCCCTTCTTGCGTGGCTGACCGCGCCGGCCCTTCTGCGGTGGTTCGGGCCGTGCGAACAAAGCCGCCTTCCAGTGCAAGGGACCGATCACCTCCAAGTTGTCCGGCCGGCCTTGCAACAAGGCCGCGTTGACGTAGGCCGAATCGCCGACCAGCCAGAACGTCCGACCGGGATTGGCTTCGGCCAACTGGCGGGCCAGCTGCGGCGGCTTGAGGTCGGGTTTGATGTCCGGCCTTCCCCTTCTTGCGGTAGAGCCGCCACAGCACCGGCAGACAGAAGTAACGGTCCGTGCGCATCGGCACCGGCACGGCGATGCCCAGGATGACCCAGTTGAGGCCGAAGCGGAGGGTCTTGTGCTTCTTGGACGAGAGCACCGCGTCGAGGAAGATGCCGCCGAAGGCCACCTTGGCGCCACGCTTGTGGCAAAGCGTATCGTCGACGGCTACCCAAACGACGCCACCGGGGACCAAGTAAGTGAGGATCAAGGTGGCCAGGACAATGCCCAGGTCGTCCCACTCCCAGACGGCGGAACGGAATACGGCGTAGGCGGTGTCGTGGTGGCGCCGAGCGGCCCAACCCGTGGCCTGCCAGACCCCGCTGATAGTGTGCGGGCCCAGGCAGACAATCCAGCCAGCGATGAGAACCTGAAAGGTGCCGAAGACGCTGGGGTGAAAGCAGTCGCGAAACGACTCTACCAATGCAGCCAGCGAGGGGATAAGCTGATCCATCGGGCGGACCTCCATGCGGTGAGCGATCCCTGGGTGCCTCAATACCGCTCAGGATAGCAAACCATCGCGTGGTGGTCCGCCCTTCTTGCGTTATCAACGACTCCTGTAAAAGCCCGAAAGTCTAGTCCGAGCTGGTCGTTTTGCTGCCGGGCGACCCGTGGGCCAAGTCCGAGGATATGAGGTATCGTTTGGGGATCGTGTGAATGTGAGCGAAAAAAAAAGTCTGAGATCGTCCTGGCATGCATCCCATTATCCGCTGGTAGAGAGGTTACGATCGATGCAAACGTCCCATCGCTCTCTTGGCGGCATCAAGCTGCGTCGCAGACCCCTGCGGCGGCAGCCTGAACTGCGGGATTCGGTCGATCCCGAAACTCTGCGGCAGCTTGGTGGCAAGTGGGTTGCCTGGGCGAGTTCGGACGGGGCGAACTACGAGATCATCGCGTCCGGCGACGAGCTCGGGGATGTGCTGGACCAGGTGTTCCAACTCGGCCTCCGCTACGGGGTGACCTACCAGCGGCTTCCCCACGCGGACGACCGCCCGGTCGGCTGACCCCCGATGCGATTCCGGTACACCCGATACGCCGTCGCTCCCTCGCCCGTCGATCGGACGACGGCGATCCTCCGCCCCATGCTCCAAGTCGTGGTCGGCGAGATCGGCGACGAGACCAGGTCGGTTCCGATCGCCGGCCGACTCGACACGGGATCGGACGTGTGTGTCGTGCCACACGCCGTCTCCGAGACGATCCGGCCCGTGTGGCGTTCTGGGGTGGAGGTGCTTCGCGACTATACCGGCGGACTGCGTACCGTCCGCTATGGGGCTGTCTACCTGCGGATCCGGCTTGTTCACCTGACGCTCCGCTGGGCGGCCGTCATCGCCTTCGACGACAGACGCCAGGACGAGGGGCTCTGGGGGATCGCCGGATTCCTCGAATACTTCAACGTGACGTTCGCCGGACCGGCGCGGCATTTCACGCTGCGCCTCCGCGGTGCGGCCCCGCCCGGCTTCGAGATCGAACCCATCCCGAAACATCGGCGCGCCCGCCCGAGGGATTCGATCATCGACCCTGATGAACAAGGGCCGTGACGTGAGGCTCAGTCACGACGGAAAAGAGGTCATAATCATAAAATAAATAAAATATCAATACTGATTTGCGTCAGCGAGTCCCTTCAAACTGCCTCGGGTCCGCGGCGACCGTCCGCTTGGCGCGCCTGACCGGCGGGCTGACCTTGATGGCCTGCAACCAAGCATCGACACGCTTCACCGCGCGACTGACGTGGGATTGGGTGTATGGCGTCTGAAAGAGCCGCTCGATCTCTTTGGCGATTTCCGCCTGTGACAGGTAGCCCTCATGCCAAAGATGGTGAGCGTGCTCTTGCTCGGGAGAAGGGGCTCGCCGATTACGAATCCGGGCGTTGGCCTCGATCGGCGCGGGGCCACCCGGAACGGGATAGCCATTCGCCCACAGCCACTTCGTGGCGAATGGTTGACTGACTTCGACGTAGACCGGGGGCTTTGGCTTGAGACTGGGTAATTCCTGGAAGGACACGCGCCGGAACCACTTTCCGCCCGGCGTCAGGTACAAGGTCGGCTCGACCGCTCCGTGGTGCTCGCGGAACGTGTCGACGGTGTACGGCCTGGTCTCGGTCGTTTGGTCGGGGCCTCGGACCTCCAGATCGAACTCCAGATTGGTCTGAACCCACGCCGTGCATTCACCGACGTTCACTCGCTGGTACTGACTCGCGAGTCCTGTCCGGCTGATTTGCGCGGCATCGTTGGCTCCTGGGGCACTCGACGGCTCTGGAGACGATACGGATCGCCTCAGAACTTGGCCACCGCGTTTTTCTGACGAAGCTGGAGCACCTTGGCGACGGGATCGACGACGGTTCGTCCGACACGGCGGAGAGGGAACGGTGCCAAAGTGCGCCGTGCAAAGGTGTTGGTCTTCAGTGGGTGCAATTCCCATCTGGCAAGTTAGTCACTCCGTCCAGTAGCGATCGGACCGGACGCGGAGGTGACTACACCGTCGGAGCCCTCGAGACGAATGTGGCACTCTGTCGATGCAGCGAGCAGACAGGCTGTAACACGAGTGAACGTTGAGCATGCCTCGAAAAGTTCAATATGGACGCCGACATTGCGTTCGCTAAAACCGTTCATCAGTTCTGACCCCCTGGTGGGGAAATACTCAGAATCGGTCGACGCCGCGCAAGCGCAGAACGGGCAGCGATCGCCACCTCCGGATTCACAAGCGGGTTTCGCGGGGGCTAGAATCAATGGAACCGCGCCTCAGAGGCCGACAGCGGCAAGTCTCCCCACCATTGATGTGATAATCGCAGTTTAGCGCGCCGATCGCGAGACCGGAACGTCGGGAGGACTCGGCGATGCGAGTTCGGGTCGTTGTGGATCAACCGGGTGGCGCAGACCAAGACGTTCGAGGTCACCGGCCACTCCGTCCGTCTGGGCCGCAACGAGGAGTGTGAGGTTACTTCCCCCTGGCCTCTCGGACCCTGGCCCTTGGCCTCTGGGAAATGTTCGCAAATATCGAACGCTGAGCTTGGCGCGTTCGCAAATATCGATCATGCTAGGAACGAGTTCGCGGCGAGGGTTCCCTATGTGGGTCGTGTCGCTGAAGCGCCTGCGTGAGTTTTGGGGGCTCCACGCGCATGCCGAAGTGCCGCTACGGGCGTGGTTCACCCAGACTTCGGCAGCGGATTGGCATACCTTTGGCGAGCTTCGTCGGACCTTCCCGTCAGCCGATCTGGTGGGAACCTGTACGGTCTTGAACCTGGGAGGCAACAAATACCGCCTTGTCGCCCGAGTGTTTTACGCGAGCCACAAAGTCTATATCCTGCGGGTGATGACGCACGCTGAATACGACCGCGAGGATTGGCCCAACCAATGCGGATGCCACCAGCCACCGCCCAAACGGAGCCAACCTGCGCGGCCGAAGCCCCCCGAATCAAGCGGCCTTCGAAGCGGAGACCGATCTCATGAGCCGGCCGAAAAGCGCGGTCCGAGCGGGCGCCATCCCCGACACCTACTTGGCGTTGGTGAAACGGCATCCACTCACGAGCATCAGAAGCGAAAACGATCTGGATGCGGCTCAGGCGGTCGTCGATGACCTGTTGCGCGAGGAGTTGGATGACGGCAAGCAGGCCTACCTGGACGCACTTTCCGACCTGATGATCGTGTACGAACAGCAACACCACTCCGTGGCGCCACTGCCTCCCCACGAACTGCTGGCCCAGATGCTGGAGGAGCGCGGCATGTCACAAGCGGAGCTGGCGCGGACAGCCGGTCTCGCCAAGGCCACTGTGAATGATTTGGCGACCGGCAAGCGTCCGTTCACGGTCAAGCAAATGCATGCGGTGGCCAGCATCTTTGGGCTGCCTGGGACCGTTTTCCTTCCCAAAACCGCGGATCAGTAACCGCACAACGGGCCGAACAGGCCCCGAAAAATGTGACAGGTAGCCTTGTTCCGACTGGTCAGGGCTTGCGAGTGGAAGCCCCGCTCCCCGCCGATCTAATCGCCACTCTGCCGCACCGATTCGTCCAAGAGTAGGCAGCCGGCAGTCGATTCGCGGAAGTAGTTGGCAGGCTGTCGCTAGTTGGCACTCTTCATTTGATTGCCTTCAGCCTGCGACGAATCGACCGCCTACTGCCTCCTTATGCAGGTTTGCGCGGTCAGTCGTCGTATTCGTCGACGACTTTTCGGACCACACGCCTGCCGCCGCCGGACACCTTGGGCTTGGGCTCGTTCCGGCTTGGATCCGCCGCGACCGTCCGCTTGGCGCGCCTGATCGGCGGGCTGACCTTGATGGATTGCAACCAAGCATCGACACGCTTCACTGCGCGACTGACATGGGATTGGGTGTATGGCGTCTGAAAGAGCCGCTCGATCTCTTTGGCGATTTCCGCCTGGGACAGGTAGCCCTCATGCCAAAGATGGTGAGCGTGCTCTTGCTCTGGAGAAGGGGCTTGCCGATGACGAATCCGGGCGTTGGCCTCGATCGGCGCGGGGCCACCCGGAACAGGATAGCCATTCGCCCACAGCCACTTCGTGGCGAATGGTTGACTGACTTCGACGTAGACCGGGGGCTTTGGCCTCAGACTGGGTAATTCCTGGAAGAGCACGCGCCGGAACCACTTTCCGCCCGGCGTCAGGTACAAGGTCGGCTCGACCGCTCCGTGGTGCTCGCGGAACGTGTCGACGGTGTACGGCTTGCTCTCGGTCCTTTGGTCGGGGCCTCGGACCTCCAGATCGAACTCCAGATTGGTCTGGACCCACGCCGTGCATTCCCCGACGTTCACACGCTGGTACTGGGGCGACGAACCAGACAAGGTACGGTACGTGATGACTTGCGAGTCTTGTCCGGGTGGTTTGCGCGGCATCATCGGCTCCTCGGTCCCTCGACGGCCCTTGAGATGATACGGTCCGGGTCAGAACTTGGCCACCGCGTTTTTCTGACGACGCTGGGGCATCGATCAGTCTCGTCCAGGTCATCCATCCGGCGTGTCGAGGATCCCTTGGAGCCGGTCGGCGAGTACCGGCGGTAGCTTGGCGAGCCAGCTCCGGTCGATGAGGCCCACGCCGACCAGGTCGCGCACATGGGTTCGATCTTTGTCGCGATTAGACAACAACTTCATTTGGACCAGCGACTCGAGCGTGACGACGCGGAAGCCGGCCGGGTCGTCGATGGTGGACAGGTCCGGGGACGGCAGGGGGTGCTCGGCGCGAACCTTTTCCCCGGCAAAGTGAAGGTGAATCGACTCGCTGGGCTTGGCGTCCGGACCGTCCAGGAACACCGTCACGTCGAGGACTTCCGCGCGAACGAAGCCCGCTTGTTCGAGAGCGGTCGTGATGGCCGGTAAGTCCGCGCGCCGAACGAGCAGGTCGATGTCGCGAGTGTTGCGAACCGCGCCTACATCGACGGTCGTCACCCACGAGGCGACCGCGTGGCCTCCCACGACCGCGTAGGATATGCCGGCCCGATTCAGAACCTCTGTGACCCGTAACAGTCGTTCGCGCACTGTAGCCACGGCTCGCTCCGCGCGGTCCAAGATTTCCCAGGCCATCGTGACGGTTGAGCTCATGATTCGCCAGTCAACCTCCGCCGAATCGAGACGGCCTTACAGCACTCCTGACCACGGTATGGTAGCAGGGGTGGCACACACCGCCAACAGCAAGTCGCGGCGGGTTCAATCGAGAAGTTCGGTAGGAGACGATCACTCGAACGTCGTCCTGGACCTGAGTCCGAGCTGGCCCGGACGGCCTCCGCGCCTGTGGCCCATCAGGGCCGGCCGGGCGGGGCGTCGGGCTTGCTCGCCTTGACCAGGGCCTCGGCCTCGCGCCGCAACACGTGCACAGGCAACCCACATCCGCCAGTCAATTCGGGTGCCGAGGGAATCGTCTTTCGGCTTGTCCCTGGTGGATGAATCAATCCAATCGATGGCTTTGTCCAGCCATTGACGTGCGCTCTGCGATGTGGCCCAGGCGCTGATGGGCCATGGCCAGGAAGAGCCAATCCGTGGGGTCGCCTCCCTTGCCTTGAGCCTTGATCGCTTCGTTCAGATGCTTGACCGCCTCCTCGAACCGGCTTGCGCGATAGGTCGCGGCCCCGAGTGCGCTGCGGAAATCGTGACGGTCGTCGTCGGTCTTCGCGGCATCGACCGCCCTCTGGGCCAGCCGCACTACCGCCTCGCGATCGGCGACGGACTCTGGGGCCAGCACGCACGTCCAGGCCACGCTGAAGTCGTCATCGGGATTGTCGTCCTTGTTGTGTTGGCCGAGCAAGTCAGCGCGCACGCCTGCCGATAGGCGCCGACGTCATTTTTCGCCAGTTTGAGTGTCGCGAGGCCGGTCATCGCCAGCTGCTTCTGTATCCCGGCCCCGAGCACTACGGCTTTCGAGTAATCGGCGGAAGCCCGATCCCATCGTCTCCAACTCGGCGTACGTCATCGCCTCGATTGAGCCAGTGTGTGGCGTCTTTTGGTGTTCCAGGTCGATGGCTTTCGAATCGTCCGCGACGGCCTCCTTCAACCGGCCTAACTCCGTGCAAGCGTCGGCCCTATCGCACGTAGAGCCCTCCGTTGGTGGGTTCCGACGCGATCAGACGATCGAGGTGCCTGATGGCCCAGTCCCAGACCTCCTTCGCCTCGCAATCGTCGGCCTCGCGTCGATGCCAGGCCAGGACTTCCCGATCGGAGGCCACGAAATCCTCCGGGTATTTCTGCCGGAGGGCTTGCCAGGCGTCGCGGAATTCCTTTGGCGTGAGAGGAACGAGAGCACCGCTCGTTTCGACCCGTGACCCACTGAGTAAGTGAGCCAGAAGGATCAAATCACCCGCGTCCCGATCGTCGCTCGGGATATCCCAGACCCGCGCCGTCTTGTCTTCGCTGGCGGTGAGGACGCGTCGCCCGTCGGGGCTGAACGCGGCGTGGTACACGCCGGCCTCGTGCTTCAGGGGCGTCGAGAGGGGCTGCCCGGTGGCCGCGTCCCAGACCCGCGCCGTATGGTCCTCGCTGGCGGTGAGGACGCGGCGCCCGTCGGGGCTGAACGCGGCGTGTCCACGTTGGCCTCGTGCTTCAGGGGCGGTGAGAGCGGGCTGCCGGTGGCGGCGTCCCAGACCCGCGCCGTCTGGTCCTCGCTGGCGGTGAGGACGCGTCGCCCGTCGGGGCTGAACGCGGCGTGGCTCACGTGCCCTCGTGCTTCATCGGCGGAGAGATGGGCTGTCCCGGTGGCGGCGTCCCAGACCCGCGCCGTCTTGTCGTCGCTGGCAGTGAGGACGCGGCGCCCGTCGGGGCTGAACGCGGCGTGGTGCACCTGCCCTCGTGCTTCATCGGCGGTGTGATGGGCTGCCCTGTGGCGGCGTCCCAGACCCGCGCCGTATTGTCCTCGCTGGCGGTGACGATGCGTCGCCCGTCGGGGCTGAACGCGGCGTGGACTCACAAGCCCTCGTGCTTCATCGGCGGAGCGATGGGCTGTCCGGTGGCGGCGTCCCAGACCCGCGCCGTCTGGTCTCTGCTGGCGGTGAGGACGCGACGCCCGTCGGGGCTGAACGCGGCGTGGTCACGTTGTCCTCGTGCTTCATCGGCGGAGAGATGGGCAGTCCGGTGGCGGCGTCCCAGACCCGCGCCGTCTTGTCGTCGCTGGCGGTGACGACGCGGCGCCCGTCGGGGCTGAACGCGGCGTGGTCACACGATCCTCGTGCTTCATCGGCGGAGAGATGGGCTGCCGGTGGCGGCGTCCCAGACCCGCGCCGTTTGTCGTCGCTGGCGGTGACGATGCGTCGCCCGTCGGGGCTGAACGCGGCGTGGACCACGTAGTCCTCGTGCTTCATCGGCGGTGCGATGGGCTGTCCGGTGGCCGCATCCCAGACCCGCGCCGTCTTGTCCGCAACTGGCGGTGACGACGCTGTGCGTACCGTCGGGGCTGAACGCGGCGTGGACCACCTCGCCCTCGTGCTTCAGAGGCGGTGAGACGGGCTGCCCGGTGGCCGCGTCCCAGACCCGCGCCGTCTTGTCCTCGCTGGCGGTGACGACGCGGCGCCCGTCGGGGCTGAACGCGGCGTGATCCACGCAGCCTCGTGCTTCATCGGCGGTGTGATGGGCTGTCCGGTGGCCGCGTCCCAGACCCGCGCCGTCTTGTCCTCGCTGGCGGTGAGGACGCGGCGCCCGTCGGGGCTGAACGCGGCGTGGTTCACTTTGTCCTCGTGCTTCATCGGCGGTGCGATGGGCTGTCCGGTGGCCGCGTCCCAGACCCGCGCCGTCTTATCCCGCCGGCGGTGAGGACGCGGCGGCCGTCGGGGCTGAACGCGGCGTGGTACACGTAGTCCTCGTGCTTCATCGGCGGTGAGATGGGCTGTCCGGTTGCGGCGTCCCAGACCCGCGCCGTCTTATCCCGCTGGCGGTGACGACGCGTCGCCCGTCGGGGCTGAACGCGGCGTGGCTCACGTTGTCCTCGTGCTTCATCGGCGGTGTGATGGGCTGTCCGGTGGCCGCGTCCCAGACCCGCGCCGTATTGTCCCCGCTGGCGGTGAGGACGCGTCGCCCGTCGGGGCTGAACGCGGCGTGGTTCACGTAGTCCTCGTGCTTCATCGGCGGAGCGAGGGGCTGTCCGGTGGCAGCGTCCCAGACCCGCGCCGTCTTGTCGTCGCTGGCAGTGACGATGCGTCGTCCGTCGGGGCTGAACGCGGCGTGGACCACGCTAGCCCTTGTGCTTCAAGGGCGGTGAGAGGGGCTGTCCGGTGGCAGCGTCCCAGACCCGTGCCGTCTTGTCCTCGCTGGCGGTGACGATGCGTCGCCCGTCGGGGCTGATACTCGGCGTGCACCACGCGGCCCTCATGGAAAAGAACGTGTGTGAGCTTCGGGCACTGCTGCAAGGCCATCGCCAGCAGGATGCGGTGTGCCTCCTCACGTCGCGGGTCTCCCGGCTCTAACCGCAGCGCGTCCGCGAACCAGGCGAGGGAACTGAACGGGTCGCCCTGATCGATCGCCTTGAATCCGTTGGCGAGATCGACGTTTTGCACCAGCCGCAGGCGAAGCTCTTCCTTCAAGCTCTCGATCTTCCCGCGCGCCTGGGCCTCACCGTCGCGCGCCATCACGGCTTCGTTCCGGGAGGACTCCGCGTCGGCCTTTGCCTTCTCCGCGAGCTTGCGCGACTGATCGATGCGGCGGTTGGCCTGGAGGGTCAGGGCGGTGGCGGTCCCGAGGAGCAGGGCCAGCAACAGCGAGGCGGCCAGGGCGACGCGGCCTCTGTGGCGGCGGAGCGCCTTGCCCAGGAGGTAGCCGAGCGTCGGCGGCTGCGCCTGTACCGGATCGCCTCGCAGCCAGCGCGACAGGTCGGCGGACAGCTCGGAGGCCGTTGCATACCGCCGGGTGCGGTCCTTCTCCAGGCACTTCAGCACGATTGATTCGAGATCCTCGGGCACCTGCGGGTTCAGTCGCCGCGGGGAGTCGGGATCGCCGTGCTGGATCTTGAGCATCAGCTCGGGCGTCGGCGTCTGATCGGTGGCGCCGAAGAGCGGGCGGAGAGTCAGCAGTTCCCAGAGCGTCGCGCCCAGGCTGTAGACGTCGCTCCGGCGGTCGAGCGGCACGGAGAGTACCTGTTCGGGGCTGGCGTAGCGGAGCGTTCCGACGAACTGCCGGGTGCGGGTCAGCCGGCCCTCCGACTCATCGGCCAGTTGCGCCAGGCCCAGGTCCATCAGGACCGCTTCCGATCCTTCGGGGCCGACCAGGATGTTCTCCGGCTTGATGTCGCGGTGGATCACGCCGGCCTCGTGCAACGCATGCGCCGCGTCGGCCACCTGGCGGACCAGCTCGACGACGTGCCGGACGTAGCCGCGGTCCCCGGCCTGGTAAGGCGAGGGCGTTAAGGGACCGGGCCGGGCGGATTGCGCATCGTCGTCGTCCAGGGTGCTCAGCGGCCGCTCCGCGTCGCGCACCTCCTGGCAGGCGATGCTCAGCGAGGCATGCCATGTGGCCAGGTCCACTTCCGAGGCGCCGGAGCCTTTGCTTTGCAACTGCCCGCAGACCGCCCCGAGGGTTGCCCCTTCGACCAACTCCATCGCGTAGAACCAACGCTCAGCGTCGACGCCCGAGGTGAAGACCTTGACCAGGTTCGGATGCTCGACCCGGCCCAGGGCGTGGATTTCGCGGTTGAACCGGGCGTCGGCCTTGGGATCGCCGGCCTTCAGCAAACACTTTAGCGCAACCTGCCGGCCGAGCGAAGGCTGCCAGGCACGGTAGACGACCCCCATGCCGCCTCGGCCCAGCTCGCTCAGGAGCTCGAACTCACCGAGCCGCCGCCTCGGCGCTTCCTCGAGGTCCAAGAGGGGCAACGGCGGCTCCTCGGCCTGCGAGTTCGCGGCCCATCGCTCGACCTGCGCGGGGTCCACCTCCATGCCCAGGACGCGCGCCAGAGCGCCGCTGCTCGTCGCCGAGGTCCGTGCGCTCGACGACGCGGCCGGGGTGATAGCCGAGGTATTCGGTCCGCCTCCGTCCGCGCCGGGCGTTGAGGAAGAAGACCTCCATCGTTTCGACGTCGCCGAGGACCAGCGGATGCAGCGACCAGCCGCGGCCCCGGCCCGGGATCGGGATCGCCCGGCGCGTCGAGGTAGAGCCGCCCCGGACGCGGAAGCAGAGAAGCCTCGGACTCGGGCCGCTCCAGCGATTCGAGCCGGCGGAACGTCTCTCCCGCCAGCTCGTAACGCTCGATCAGCCAGTGGCCCGACGCCTGGCGGCGCACGTCGGCGACGTAGACAAGTCGGCGGCCGGCGAGCACATCGAGCCGACCAAGGACCTCGCCCACCCCGAGCAGGATGGCCCGGCCCATCCGATCGTAGAACGCGGCGTCTCGCTGGCCCGGGGCGCCGTGTCCCAGCTCCTGGTTGCGGTATCGGACCATCCGCTCGAACAGTTCGCTAAGCCGGAGCGTGACACGGCCGCCAGTGGTGCCATCGAGGGCCTCGCGGAGGGCGGCGTCGAGCCCGGCGGCGCGTGGCAGGTCGTCGCGCTGGCGACCGAGGACGAGCTTCTCGCACCTGGCGGAACCCCTCGTCGCCGGCCTCGGCCAGCGGCGGCACGAGGAGCCGGACGAACTCCCACCAGTGTCCCAAGGCTGGCCGCGCCAAGATTCTGGAGCCGGTCGGCCAGCTCCGGCGCGACCGCCCCGCGCTCTGCGTAGGCGACGATCGCCACCGAGCCGAGCAGCTTCAGCGCCGCCTCCCAGAGGCAATAGGCCGCGTTGTGCCGATCGAGCGGCGTCTTGGCGTTGTGCGCGCGGCGATACAGTTGCGCCAGCGGCAACGGAAGGCGGCGAACCAGGTCCTCGTCCGGAGTCAGTCCGCCCATCATGGATTCACCATCGAAAGCCCGGGTCGGTGGGGACGTCGCCGCCGTTGCGGCACGTTCTCTCGTCAGTGTATAGGACGGCCGGGCACACGTCCACTTGCCGCCCTTCGTTCACGTCTGCGCTGAGCGTCGTCATTTCCTCTTGGCATCACGCCGCGCGAGCAACAGCAATTCGGATTGCGCCCAAGTCGATGTTGCGAGATCGGCGACGAGACCAGGTCCGTTCCGATCGCTGGCCGGCTCGACACCGGATCAGACGTCTGTGTCCTGCCGCACGCGGTCTCCGAGACGATCCAGCCCGTGTGGTGATCTGGCGTGGAGGTGCTTTGCGACTATACCGGCGGACTGCGTACCGTCCGATAGGGGGCTTTCCAAGTTCGCGGGCAGCGGCCTCAGCATGTCATCGATGCTGGTCCAGAAGATAATCTGGTTCCGATACACATCCACCACCTCGCCCCGCACGGTGATGAGGTGGGGCCT
>CAWAAW010000026.1:0-31159 GCA_963779785.1 uncultured Planctomycetota bacterium | reverse complement strand
GAATGTTTCGGCCCAAGCCCAATACTCAGTGCTGTCTTGTCCGCGGCCGCGGCTTCGTATCTGATAGGAGCTAGTGATTCTGGCAGGAACTCGTGAGTCATTCGACATCCGCATCGACCCGAGCAGGAGGCGTGATGTGGTGGACGAGCGTACATATCTGATTCGTTACGGCGTGATGGGCCATATTGGGAGGTTTGCCGCTCTGCCAGGGTGTGAGACCTCCTTGGAGCGGGACCAACTCGTCGTGATCCAGACGCATCGAGGACTCGAGATGGGGGAGGTTCTGGTGCCGGCCGGTGGGATGAGTGCGCTGGGAACGGATGGGTCGGCGGCTTCGTCGAGCATGGACAACCCGGCTAGCGCGTCCCCTCCGACCGACCGACCCCACCTACTCCGCGCGGCCGGCCCGGAGGACTTGACTCGCAGACAACAGGTGGAGGAGCTGCGACCGAGTCGCTTTCGCTCTGCCAGCGCATCCTCCAGGAGGGGGAGTGGCCGCTCGAGCTCGTGGACGTCGAGCCGCTCCTCGACGGCAACGCGACGGTCCTCCATTACCTCGGCCCTCATCAGCTTGATGTAAGACCCCTGCGCGCCTGGTTCCGCATGGCCTGCGACCTCGAAGTGGTGCTCGAACCGTTCGGGATCGACCAGGAGAGTGAGTTGCCGGACTGGATGACGGAACCCGCGGACGAGGACGAGGACGAAGAAGTCGAGTCAAGCTGCGGTAACTGCGATTGCAGCGCCGGCGGATGCGGGACGAAAGCCGACTCGTCAGCCGTTGATGTCCCCGCCGATGAGCCCGCGACAAGCGGCTGCGCCCCAGCGGCGCATGCCGGCTGCGCCTTGTGCGGGATCAGTCGATTACGGTCCAAAGCAACAAACCAAGGCTGACATCGGGATTGATGACCGCGGGCTTGAATGTCGATTCTCTCGTCGATTCTCGAGAGGCTTCTCCAATGGACGACCAGCCGTCGATGGTAAACGAGGATCACATCAGGGATGCGATCACACTCGCGAGAAACCTTCGGAACAACGGGACCTCCCTTGAGTCGATCGCGTCGCGATTGGCCCGGCGTGGGTTCGACAAACCGAGCATCGACGCCGTACTTCGGGAGCTGCCCGCGGAAGCACCGGACAACATCATCGTCGCGCCGGACCGGTCGACCGGCGGCCGGTTGGTCCTCATCATCGCCGGGCTCACAATCTTCGGGGTCGGCGCGGTCTTCGCCGTTGTTGGCCGAGGGGCCAAGGCTCCCATGTTGTGGATCTTCGGCATCGCCCTCTTGATCGCCGGTGGGGCATTGATGGCAGCCGGGGGCTCTTAAGAACCAAAAACAGGCCGTGTACACCTTGGATGACCGATCCGACCGGGCCATACTAGCCCGGGTGTAAGCGAGGCGAAGTCCAACCCTCACTTGCGCTTCGGGCCAGTATGATGAGCCTTGCGACTCCAAAAAGGTGTTACCAGAGCACCTGAGTTGTTGGACCATACCCGAATTTCTAGGTCTGTTGCGGCTCGTTGTTGGATTTAGCTGATGAAATATCGGCGTCGCCGGAGAATAAAGGCACCCATGGCCAAGGCTCCAATGCCGAGGAGCATCGCCGATGCGGGCTCAGGCACGGCCGTCCCGTTGATCGTTCCATCGAAGATGTCCGGTCCGCCTTTGGGATTCGTCAGTGAGAACTCGCTCGCGTCGAACTTGCTAAAGTCCAGGCTCGTTGGCAGGGCCGTCGAGCTCAGCGCCGTGCCGGTTGAGTCGGCGAGGCCGAAAACGGCGAGCGACGCTGTGGTACCCACATGTGTCGAGGCCACCGCTACGAATGCGGTAGGATACATGGACGTCGTCAAGTCATCCTGCACATGAATCTGCATAACACCTGAGTAATTCGGGTCGAACGTGTGGCTGCCCACCGTGAAAGTCAAGCCCAGAGGCGAGGCGTACGGTGGAGTACTTGTCGGCAAGTAATCGTACTCAGCCGGGTTTGCGCCGGGGACGGCTATCGGGCGCTGGTGTCATACACCAAGCTACCGCTGAACGAATCACCGACATTTGAACCAGAAATGTAGCCGGACGGATCGTCGATCGCGGTAATCGTGCCCGTAAAGTTGATCGTCACGATACTGGCTTCGGCAGTCAGAGCGGAGATCCAGATAATTGAGAGCGCGGTGCCGGTGGCGAGAAGCGCACGCAGTAAAGCGAACATAATGATCCCCCTGGTTGCGATGCCCAACATCAAAAGCGAACATTCGTCCGAAGTCGAGAAGATCGAACAAGCTTTCGAAAGACTACGTACTCGGACGTTAACTTGTCAAATTAAATCTTTTTAACAAAGTTGGGTTCGGCTCCGAGCGTTACCGCCGCAACTGACACGGCGATCCTTATCCGCCGCACTGCGAATCGCGGGCGACGGCGCGTGGAGAGCGTGGCTGTCAGAATGGATTTCGATCCTTTTTCTGGATTTCCGGCGACGGCGCTTGAGCGGAAGTCACGTTTCCGTCGATTTCACTCATGGCACATCAAACCGCCCGCCAATATCCACGTCGACGCGACAGGGCGCCGACGAGAGCCAGGCCTCCGACGCTGAGCAAGAGCAGCGACGACGGCTCCGGCACCGAGGTCGCGGCGATCACGCGGAACGCGGGTAGAAGCTGGTTCGTAATATAGGCGACGGAGCCGTTAATGTCCGTGTACATCGTGCCGTAGGTTGGGATCGAGTTCTCATTCCAGTAGACGGCAGTCGACGGGTCAGCGGGAGTGGCGATCAGCCAGTAAGCGTCCCCGGTTGTGAGCAGCGGGTGCAGGCTTGAGGACACCGAGAAAATGCCGCCCGACATCGTCGCTGGTCCGATGTTCTGGAACGACTCGAGCAGACGCGCCGACCTTCCCCGTCCCGTCGTCCGCGTACAGCCCCAGATTGAAGAGCCCCGGCCAGCCCTGATTGTTGAAGGGTACATCAATCTCGCTCAACGTCCCGGTAAGCTCCGCAGTGAAGGTGGCTCCCTGAATGTCCACCTGACCGAACGCGCCGGCGAGCGCTGCCGATCGAGTACCCGCCGATCATATTGTTGTAGGTGTCGCCGGGTCCGAAGTCGCTGAAGACGATGCCGCCACGTGTCGGCGACGCCGAGCGGGCCTGATCCGAATGCCGCCGTCGCGATCGAGAGACGATGGAATCGTCTGATCATCATTCTGATCTCCTTGGAAGCGGTTCGTCCGATAAGATGTTCATTTCGCAGTTTCTTCGCCGGTTCCAATCCTTGCCACGCAAGGACCTACGTCGGCCAAGGGCGGACGGAGAACGCTTCGGCGGGGTAACAGTGGTCCCGCGGATCGTCCGAAGACTGGCTAACTCCAACCGTCCGCTAACCCTGGAGTCACGCTGGCGTGACAAATCGGACGCCCTCGTGTTGATTTTCAACCCGAGGTTGTCGGATCGACACAAAAGTCTCCGATCCTCACGAGGGTTCCGCGCCGGATCTCATTCGTAAAATCGGCTTGTGTTTCGGTGTTCCGGACCGCAAACTTGATGAGCTTTTTCGAAAATGATGATCTATGCTTCCGGAGTCTTGAGTCGTGGAGCTGACACTGAGTGACGAAGACGCCGGCCGGCTGCTGAATGGATGTCGTCAATACCTTCTGATTATCGCCAACGACGCGATCGGGCCTGAGCTTCAAGGCAAGCTCGGCGCCTCCGACCTGGTGCAAGATACGTTCCTGGAAGCGCAACGGCACCTGGCCATATTCCGCGGTAAGACCAAGGCCGAGGCCCGCGCCTGGCTGCGGAAGATCCTTGAGTGCCGCCTGGCCAACATCCGGCGCTCCTACCTGGCCACCGAGAAACGTGCCACTCAGCGCGAAGTGAACCTCGATCCGCTCCTGGCCAGGACAGGCGCGGAGCTCCAGGCACTCAAGAGCCGAGAGCCCTCTCCGAGCAACCACGCCGTCCGAAACGAGTGGAGTCATGCGCTGGAACAAGCCCTAGCAAGATTACCCGAGCATTACCGGCAAGCCGTGGCCTGGCGGCACCAGGAACAACTCTCGTGGGACGAGATCGGCCGGCGGATGGTCTGCTCGGCCGACGCGGCACGCAAGGTCTGGATCCGGGCGATCCAGCAACTGCGACGAGAGCTCGGACAGCACGAGTCCGTAACATGAGCGGCGCTGAGGGTGAGCACCCCGAAGATCTCCTGGCTGACGCATTGGCCGCCTACGACGACCGCCTTTCCGACGGCATTGAAACGCGGCCGACGCCGACGGAACTGGCCGTCGACCCCTCGCTCTTACCGGAATGGAACCGCCTGACAGCGTTCCTGTCATTGGTGGAAAAGGCATGGCCACGCACCGACCCGGAGACGAATCGACGAGCAGAACCAAAGCCGGCCGACCCCGGCTCATTCGCGGAATCGGAGTCGGCACCGCCTGCGGTTGGAGACGATCGCCGCTTTGGCCGTTTCCAGATCGAGAGGACTCTGGGCCAGGGAGGCTTCGGGATTGTCTTCCTGGCCTGGGACCCGGCGCTTCGGCGGCAGGTCGCGCTCAAGTTGCCGCAGCCCGAAACCTTCGTGACTCCCGAGGCGCGAAAGCGGTTTCAGCGTGAGGCGCTCGCGGCCGCCGGACTCGACCATCCCAATATCGTCCCTGTCTATGAGAGTGGCAGCGTCGGCACGGTCGCGTACATCGCCGCCGCCTATGTCCCTGGTCCGACTCTTGCGCTCTGGCTTTCGGACCAGACGCGACCGGTGCCGGCGCAGCACGCGGCCCGGCTGGTTGCCAAATTGGCCAGGGCTGTCGGGCACGCCCACGAGCGCGGAATCCTGCACCGCGACCTCAAGCCCAGCAACATCCTGCTTCAGCACACGCTGGCACCGAACGACGACGATGGTAAGTCAGGTTCCCTCGCCGAATTCGAACCGCGAATCACGGATTTCAGCCTGGCGAAGCTCGCGGACGGGCTGGGGCCCGACACCAAGAGCGGTGTGCCCTTCGGTTCACCGCCCTACATGGCGCCCGAGCAGGCCGAGGGGAAACTCTCAGCAATCGGCCCGCCGACCGATGTCTACGGCTTGGGCTCGATCCTCTACGAACTTTTGACGAGCCGTCCGCCTTTTGTGGGTCAGGGCCAGCTCGACACCCTGAGGCAAATCATCGCCGATGATCCGCCCCCACCCCGACGACTGCGCGCGGACCTATCCTCCGACCTGGAAGCGGTTGTGCTCAAATGCTTGAAAAAAGAACCAGAAACGCGGTATCTCAGCGCGGCAGCACTGGCGGACGACCTCGACCGTTACCTGGCCGGCGAGCCCACCCGTGCCCGGCCGCCGGCAGGTTGGGAGAAGCTCACGCGAAGAGCCCGGCGACATCCCGCGGCGCTCGCGATGCTGGCCATTGTGGCAGCCTGTGTCTTCATCCTTCTGATGGGTAGTCAATGGTATGAAGCTCGTCTGCAAGCCGACCGAAGCCGTTCGCGCCAAAAGGAAGTAGAAAGCCAGGCGCGGGAGGCAACGCACGAGCGTTATCTCCGGTACGTCATGCACATCCGGGAGGCGGATCGGTTGATCGCCGATTCCAAGACTCCGATCGCACTCAAAGTCCTCGATCAAGAGCGGCCTCGGCCAGGAGAACCCGATCTTCGAGACTTCTCCTGGTATTACCTCTACGAGCGCTGCCATACCGAACGGCGCACCCTGGCCGACCATCGAGGTGACGTCCACCACGTCGAGTTCTCGCCACGCGGAGACCTCTTGGCCAGCGCGGGAAAGGATGGAGCCGTTCGTGTCTGGAGCACAACAGCCTGGGAGCCGTTGCGAACGATTCAGGCGTCCCTTAAAGAAGTCAACGTTGCGGCTTTTTCGCCCGATGGCCAGACGCTCGCCACGGTCGATGACGAAGGGAAGCTCAAACTCTGGGAGACCAACTCGGGCCATCTCCGACTGGAAAGACTCGCGCACAAAGGTGACGCCGTCATCGCGCGGTTCACTCCCGATGGCGAGACAGTCATCACGGGCGGCCGGAACGACGGTTTCATCAGAATCTGGGATCGCGGCACCGGCGACGCACGAGGTGGTTTTCGAGCAAGCCAGTCCGTCCTCGAGAATGCGGCGATTTCACCGGACGGTTCGATCCTGGCGACTGTGGGCGCACGAATCGTCAAGTTATGGCGATTGTCCGATAGAACGCTCATCGCCCCCTTGGGCGCAGGCGTGGGCGGCCAAGGAGTCGCATTCTCGCACGACGGCACCAAACTGGCCACCGTGGACGAAGGAGATTTGCTGGTTCGAATCTGGGATGTCAGCACGCGCGAAATCCGACACTCACTGGCGGGGCACACCAAAGGGATCTTCGCGGTCGCGTTCTTAGCCGACGATCGAACAGTGATATCAGCCGGCGCCGATGCGGCAATTCGCTTCTGGGACGCGACGATCGGTTACAATATGGGAAACCGCTTCGGACACACCGACCGGATCTGGAGCCTGGCCCTGTCCCCGGATGGTCACACCGTCGCCTCTGCTGGAAAAGATGGCTCCGTCAAACTCTGGGACGCTCGACCATCTCCCGGCTATTTCCGGCTGCCGATTTCATTCCCTTACTGCTTCGAGCTCCTGGATGATGGCCGGACCCTCATGACCTTGGAACAGAGCGACCGATGGCATGTCGGGCGCTGGGACCTTCATTCCGGCTCGCTCTTGGAGCGAAAACCGATCCCTATCAACGGTGATTACTCCTTTTTTGCGGCGTTCTCCCGCGACGGTCAATGGCTGGCGCTCTCGGATCGAGACGACAGACACACGCTCTGGAATGTAGCGACCGGCAAGCAGCGAGGCATCCTCGATCAAAAGCCCGGAAGACGGTCTCTGCCGTTGTTCTCGCCGAATAGCCGATTCCTCACGTTCGCCAACGAAGAATTCGGACCATCCTCGATCCTG
Source organism: uncultured Planctomycetota bacterium (assembly GCA_963779785.1). Lineage (GTDB taxonomy): Bacteria > Planctomycetota > Planctomycetia > Isosphaerales > Isosphaeraceae > CAVRFS01. The sequence goes on along the minus strand of CAWAAW010000026.1, from coordinate 24,234 downwards.
GACCTTGAGAGTGATCGAGAGATTCCTTTCCCTTGCGAGAAGTTGGTCGGCCCAGCTTTTACGCCATCGAATGAGGCGATCGCCGCGCTCCCCGACGGTTCTGTCTGTTGGTGGAATCCCCGCACCGGCCAATCGAAACAATCGACGGCCGGGCACCACGACGTTCTCACCGGATATCCCGCGATTTCTGCTGATGGCCGCATTCTGGCCATTGCTCAACCGCAATCCCGTCAAGATCTACCTCCACTCGTCGGAGAGCCTTGAACTGATCAAGGAACTCCCCGCTCAGCCCGCTTTTGTCGGACCTCTGGCGTTTTCGCCGGATGGGAGGACACTTGCCTCAATCGTGGGTGACCGAACGGTCAAGATCTGGGATATCAGGACGGGCGAACAACTGCTTTCGCTTGGCGGGCTTTATCGAACCGCCGTCGCCCTCCGCTTCTCATCCGACGGCCGAATCCTGGCCACGATCAGCCCGGGAGAACCTCTACAACCGCACAACTTACTCCTCTGGGGAGCCGCGGAAATTGAGCCGCAAGCAAACCAAAACCTGTGGAGCACCCCACAGTATTAAGACGTATTAGCTTCGAATATGAGTTCTTTTATTTCTTGCGTCTATGATGTGAAGACATACTATTTTTCCGAATCTTGCTTGAGGGCTTCAGTGAGTACCGGAGCGAAGGCGTCGGCCATTCGGAGGAATCCGAGGTCGGTTGGGTGTGATCCGTCCACCGTGCCCTCGCCATCATCGCCAAGCTGGCCGGCGCCCGGAAGGTAGTGCAGTCCTTTGATCCCGTCGGCCAAGAGGTGGTCATACGCCGCTTTGAGTGCGGCGTGGCTGTCAGCGTTGCGTTTGCGAGGACCCGGAAGAACCGTGCCATTGCTGTAAAGGCGGTCTTCGGCCATCACGATCGGGGTATCCGGATGCGCTTTCCGGAGGGTCTGGACGAACGGCTCCATGCGCTCGGTGACTTCAGCGGCCGACATGTTCGGCAGGCAGTCGAGCACGAAGACGGCCGGGTCGAGCTCGGCCAGTAGCGTCGCCATCTCGGGCTCCATCCTGCCGTTTCCTGAGAATCCGAGATTGATGACCGGGCGGTCGAGTCGCCGGCCGAGAATCGCGGTGTGAACCATGCCAGGACGCGATGCGCAGCCGCCTTGCGTGATCGAGGTCCCGTAGAAGACGATCGGCTTGCGACGCCCTTCCGCCCTCGCGGCGGTCTTCTCGATCACCCGGCCCTCGGGAACGCCGAGCTCGACCGAAGAGACTGCGTTGTAGAGCGGTAGATAGAGGAGGAAGTCACGACGGCCTTCGGGCAGTCCGCTCGCCAGGGTTGAGGTGTTGGATTTGGTCTCTTGAGGCTGGCCGACCCCGAGCCACCGCCAGCGGCCATCGGCCGCCTTCACATAGAGGTCGAGCCCGCTCACGCCCGTAGCCGGCATGTGCGGCATGGCCAGGCGACTCGAGATCACCGTCCATCGGGCCTGGATGGTTGTGGCGTCGGTTGTGAAGCGAACGACAAGGCCGGCGGAGTCCCGGCTCAGGTCCCAAACGGGTCGACGCACCATCCCCTCGGCCTTCGCGGGCAGGCGATCGAAGAACGACTTCGTGTCGGTCCAGCCCTTCCCTTCGACGTCCAGGTCGCGAACATTCACCCAGCGGGTCGGCCGTTCGGCATTCTTCCGCCGGCTCGTCGCCTGGCGGGCGTTGCCGGCGGCGAGCAGAACCGAGTCGATCAGCGCGTATGCCTTGTCTCGCATCTCCTTCGGGAAGTCGTGCTCGCAGTCGGGATGTTCGACCCGCAGCCGATCAGGTGACCGTAAAGCGCGAAGATCGGTTTCGCGGAGGCCACGATCCGATCGACACTCTCCGCGCGGAAGTTGTTATCCTTGATCGGGGCGATGATCAGGACGTGTCGCGGAGCGAGTGCTCCGATCATCTCATGAAAGTCGAACGGGATCTCCTTGAGCCGGCCACGGTAACTGGCGAGTTTCGGCATGTATCGCGTCTGAGCCCACCCCTTTTCGTGCTGCCAGACCTTCTCGTCACCGCCGTAATAATCGAGGTACGAGTCGAGCCCGCAGCTCGTGACGACGACCTTGATCCGTTCGTCAAAGACCGCCGTGTAGACCGAATTGTGTCCGCCGAGTGAGTGGCCGATCGCGCCGAAAGCCCCGGGCTTGACGAATGGAAGCGAATCCAGCAAGTCGAGTCCGCGCATGTTGTCCCAGACCGCCTTGAGCGTGCCGCTCTCCCAGCCGAGGGCCTTGATGTCGGGCTGATATTTCGCCAGCAGCGGGTAGTTCGGGGCCAGCGTAACGTATCCACGTTCGGCGAGCTCGCTGGCATATTGCCGGTTCGGACGCGACCCCAGCCCGACGACGATCCCGTTGCCGACCACGTTATCCGTCCCGTGCAAACAAAGGACCGCGGGGACTCGCTTCCCCTCGCCGCGCAGGACCTCCTTGGGAATCAGCAGATAAGCAGGCACCCGCGATCCGGGCTCGGAGGAATATGTGATCGATCGTCGCACATAACTCCCGCAGTCGACCTCTTCCTCGACTTTCACGTCGAGCGGACAGCGCTTCTCAGGACCGGGAAGCTGTCCCATCACGGCCTGCATCCCGGCAACGATCTCCTTTCGCCTTCGAAGCCAATCGTCGGTCGTCGCAACACGTTTTTGCGTATCGTCCTGACCGCGGTAGACGAGCAGATTCTCCCGAGGCAGCCGAGCCCTCTGCAATGAAGAAACACCCTTGATGGGACGTTCCTCGGCGCGTGCCGAAGTCGCCACGAGCGCGGTCCCGATCAGGAAGCACGCCAGAATCAACCTGGTGGCCATCCGGTCCAGTAGCACGCGAAGAATCACGAAAAGTTGGTTCATGGCTGAATGCTCCCCGTCATGTCGACGCTGACCGATCATTCCCGGCCGCGACGTCATGATAATCGAAGCCGAGGCTGGAAGCGCGAGATCCGCGCCTGAGAATCCGCCTTGCGTCGAAGGCGAGATTAAACAATAATTTGACAATTGCCGGCGTGCAAGGGCCGAGATTCCCCGCGGCCGAGGGAGTAATCGATCTTGGAGCAGACTGCCAGCATGGCCCACCGCCTGATTCATTCGATCGCGATCGTCCTCGCCTGGTTCCTCAGTCTCTCTCCTGCCGAAGCGGGTGAACGGTTGACGTTTGAAAAGGATGTCCGGCCGATCTTCAAGGCATACTGCCTCGACTGCCATGGCGGGGGTGAGGCGTTGAAGGGCCACCTCGACCTGCGCCTGAAGCGGTTCGCTGAACGCGGTGGTGACAGCGGCCCGGCGGTGGTGGCGGGTCGGCCTGACGAGAGCTTGGTCGTCGAGCGCCTCAAAGCGGGAGAAATGCCTCCGACCGAAAAGAAGGTGCCCCCGGAACAGATCGCGCTGATCGAGAGGTGGATCGCAGGTGGGGCGTTGGCAAGTCGACAGGAACCCGAACGCCTTGATCCCGGGATCGACATGACGCCCGAAGAGCGTGCGTACTGGGCATTTCAGCCGATCCAACGACCCGCTTCGCCCCGTTTTGGACCGAACGACGGGGTCCGGACGCCGATCGACGCATTCGTCCTGGAGAAGCTTCGCGAGCGCGGTCTTTCGTTTGCTCCGGATGCCGACAAGCGGACGCTGATCCGACGAGCGGCTTTTGACCTCACGGGCCTCCCGCCTTCCGAGGACGCGATCCGCCAGTTCCTTGCGGACCCGACCGAGAATGCATACGAACGGATGCTCGATCAGCTCATGGCGTCGCCACGATACGGAGAACGTTGGGCGCGACACTGGCTCGACGTGACAGGCTATGCCGACTCGGACGGGAACGGCAACGAGGACTCGCCCCGACCTTATTCCTACAAGTATCGCGACTATGTGGTGCGCTCCATCAACGCCGACAAACCGCTCGACCAGTTCGTGGTCGAGCAACTGGCCGGCGATGAGCTGGTCGCACGCCCTTGGAGCGAGTTGACCCCGGAAAAAGCCGACTTGCTCGCCGCGACGGGCTTTCTGCGGACCGCCGCCGACGGAACTTCGACCGGCGCGGCGGACGAGCCACTCGCGGCGAACCAGGTGGTGGCCGACACACTCAAGATCGTCGGCTCAACGCTGCTGGGGCTGACGGTGGGCTGCGCCCAATGTCACGACCATCGCTACGATCCGATTCCCCAGGCCGACTACTACCGGCTCCGAGCCATCTTCGAGCCCGCACTCGACACCAACCACTGGCGGAGACCCGCGCAACGCCTGGTCTCTCTGTTCAAGGACGCCGACCGGGCGAAGTCCAAGGCCATCGAGGCCGAGGCGGCAAAGCTTCAGGAGGTCGTTGATAAGAAAACCAAGACTTACCTGGAAGCGGCCACAACGAAGGAGCTCGCCAAGTTTCCCGAGCCGATTCGGACCAAGCTTCGGTCTGCGCTTTGATACCACGGCCGCATCCCGAACCGAGGAGCAGAAGCGTCTCCTCGCATCGAATCCCAAGGTGAATATTACCCGGGCGTTCTTTACCAGTATGACCCGGCCGCCGCTGAGGATCTGAAGAAGGAACAGGCACGGGTCGACGCCAAACGTGCGCAGAAGCCGGTCGAAGATTTCGTCAGCGTGCTCGACGAGGTTCCGGGCGTCTTGCCGGCGACGAAGATCTTTTATCGCGGAGACCACCGTCAGCCGACGAGAACGGTCCTGCCGGGTGATCTCAGCATCGCCGCGCCCGAAGGCTCGCGATACGAGATTCCTGAGAAGGACGCCTCGTTGCCCAGTTCGGGCCGCCGGCTCGCTTATGCGCAACATCTTGTCAACGGTAAGCATCCCCTGTTGGGCCGGGTCCTTGCGAATCGAATCTGGCTGAATCACTTCGGCCGTGGGTTGGTTGATACGCCAGGCGACTTCGGTGTGCTTGGTACTCGCCCAACCCATCCGCGATTGCTCGACTGGCTTGCCGACGAGCTTGTTCGCCAGCGATGGTCTTTGAAGCGCGTGCACAAACTGATCATGACCTCCTCGACGTACCGGCAATCCTCGCGAGGAAGTCAGGCCAGTTCGTCGCTCGATTCGAGCAACACGCTTTACAGCCATTTCCCACTTCGGAGGCTCGAGGCGGAAGAGATCCGAGACGTGATCCTTCACCTGAGCGGGCGGCTTGACCTCACTCCGTACGGCCCACCCGTGCCCGTCGCCGAGGACACCGTCGGCCATATCTTGCCCGACAACGACTCCGCGCGGCGGAGCCTCTATCTTCAGGTCCGCCGGACGAAACCGGTCTCGTTGCTCGCGACATTCGACGCTCCGGCGATGGCGGTCAACTGCGACCGTAGAACTGCGAGCACGTCGGTCACGCAATCGCTTGTGCTCATGAACAGCGATTTTATCCTGAGCCACGCCGGCCGCCTGGCCCGTCGCGTGCGCGAGGAGATCCCCGCGGGCTCAACGACGAACCAGCTCGCTCGGCAAGCGGCGCACGCCTGGAAGATTGTTTACCAGCGCGCGATCACACCCGAAGAGGCGGCATGGGTGGGCGAGTACGGTTCTCGCCAGCTTGCCACGCCCGGTCCTGATCGCGAGCTCGCCGTCTTGACCAATCTTTGTCAGCAGCTCCTTATTTCCAACGAGTTCCTCTATGTCGATTGAACCACCCTATCGGACCCGTCGCGACTTTCTGGCGGGCACCGCCTTCGGGGTCGGTGCGATCGCCCTGGCCGACTTGCTTCGCCAGGAGGGAGCGCTTGCCGACATTCCGAAGAAGCCCGGTGAGAATCTCTCGCTGGACCTGCGAGCCCGTGCGCCGCACTTCGCTCCGCGGGCGAAGGCGATGATCTCACTGTTCATGCACGGTGGCCCGTCGCACGTCGACTTGCTTGACCCGAAGCGCGAATTGTCAAAAAGACACGGCCGTGAGTACGACGGCGAGGTCACGTTCAGCTTCGTCAACCGAGCGAGCAAGAAGCTCTTCGGCACTCCTTGGAAGTTTGCCAAGCACGGGCAGTGCGGAACCGAGGTCTCGGAGCTTCTGCCGGAGACGGCCGGGATCGTCGATGATATCTGCGTGATTCGCTCAATGCACACCGGGCACAACGGCCATGAGGTGTCGATCCGCTTCTTCCACGGAGGGATCGCCGGCGTGACCGGCCGGCCGACGTTGGGAAGCTGGCTCACTTACGGCCTCGGGAGTGAGTCGGACCAGCTCCCGGCCTACATGGTCCTGTCCGACCCGGACGGACTTCCGGTCGACGGAACCAGCAACTGGTCGAGCGGGTTCATGCCCACGATGTATCAAGGGACCGTGCTCCGGCCGCGGGAGCCTCGGATCTTGAATCTCGACCCTCCTCCCCATCTTCGCGGCGAGACTCAGCGCCAGAATCTATCACTCCTCGATCGGCTCAATCGAAGGCACTTCGATAGCCACCCCGGCGAGTCCGACCTCGAAACCCGGATTCGGACCTACGAACTCGCGGCCGCCATGCAGACGACCGCCAAAGAGGCGCTCGACGTCTCGAACGAGCCCGCGTATATCAAAACTCTCTACGGATTAGACCAGGATCCGACTCGCGAGTACGGAACGCGCTGCCTGATCGCGCGACGGCTGGTGGAACGAGGCGTGCGATTCGTCCAGATCTTCCTCGGCGGCCAGCCCTGGGATACCCACACCAGCATCAAGAGCGCTCTCCCGGCGATCTGTCGACGAACCGACAAACCGGCCGCGGCGCTCGTCAAAGATCTCAAGCAGCGCGGGCTGCTCGACACCACCCTGGTGCACTGGGGAGGAGAGATTGGCCGGCTTCCGGTCACCGAGGGTAATGCCGATGCGTCCGCCGGTCGCGATCACAACGGTCAGGGGTTCTCGATCTGGCTTGCGGGGGCGGGATCAAGGGGGGCATGACCTATGGAGCCACCGACGACGTCGGTCACCGCGCGGTCGAGAATGTCGTGACCCCCAACGACTTCCAAGCGACCACTCTGCACCTGTTCGGCCTCGATCACAACCGACTCGTCTACCACGCCAACGGCCGGGAACAGCGCCTGATCGACGGTCCGAAAGCACGGATTGTCATGGAGATCATTCACTCCGCCTGATCGATCGCGTCAAAAAGAGAACACTCGGCCTGGGGTGATGAAACGACACTGTCGAACGCGCTCGCGGGACAGTTTCGAGACGCGTCTTTTTGGTGCGCGCGATCGAATGACAATGCGAGCGAGCCCTTTCCCCACCTTGCGAAGGGGGGGTTAGGGCATAGGCGTTAACTTAAGGATTGCCGTTTTCGTTTCCTGGGCGAGTCGGCGAGGTTGCGTGCGATGTCTTTCCAGCGTTGTCTGACCTTGGTCAGCCCTAAGGGCGGCACGATGGCCGTCACCAGTTCGCGGTGCAGGAAGTGGACTTCACGCCAGCGACTGCGTCGCGGCTGCCAACTCGTAACCCCAGGGGGAAAAATGCTCGACCTTCCTCGAGCAAGCGATCCAGCAACAAGGCCACCAACAACTTCCCGTGCAGCCAAGCTCGGCAACTGTCCTCCCTCCGCTTGGGCAATTCACCCAGTCCGAGGATCGATTTCATCCGCTTGAAATACAATTCGATTTGCCAGCGGCAACGATACCAAGCCAACACCGTCGTCGCCTCCAGCGTCTCCACCGACACGTCGGTCCAGACGAAGAAGTACCCCGCCAGGAACAGAGCCGTCCGCGACAGCTTCTTCTGCTTCTTGGACGCCCGCTTCCGCAACGCCCGCCGCTCCAGAGCGGCCGACCAGCGATCGCGCTTGACCACCACCAGTCGCCCCAGGTAGTCACACCCGTCGTGGCGGACGACGGTCGGCCACTCCCGGACCTGTCCCACCGACAGGCCGCGCAGTTCCTTGACCAGCCTGAAGGGTTCTCCCTTGATGTCGCAACAGCGGCAAGGTCCTATGGTTGACCCGCACCAGGACGTGCCCGCCGCCCCGGCTGACGTGGGCGATCCCAGGCGGGGTGCCGTAACAGCGATCCCCCAGCAACAAATCGCCGGCAGCCACCGGGACACGCCGGAAGGTCTCACCCCCGCCGACATCGGTGACCTTGGATGAAGTCGCACTGCAAATCCTCCAAGTTGATGCTGAAGTGGAGCCGCCAGTCGGTGGCGAGGCTGCCGGGCCTGCTGACGGTCGTGGCATCGACGGCGCGGACGCGGTAGCCGTGGGGCAACGACGGAGTGGGGTGGCGCTGCCAAAGTTGGTCGGCCATCCAGCGCAGCCATTGCTCGGCCGCTCGAAGCCTCTGGAACAAGGCCACCGCCGAGACGTCACACCAACCAGCTTGTTGGGGCTGGTGACGGTCTCCTTGAGGGAACAGCCGGCGGCCAAGTGGACCAGCAGGGTTCGCAACAGGACGGCGGCGTTGGGAAAGCCTCGGGCACGCTGCATCGCCCCCAGTCGGAGAGACTGCTCCTGCCACCCAGGCGGCAGGAGTTGGCAGACCAAAGACCAGTCATCCAGCTCTTGAGCACATACATTGGGGTTCATCCCCAAAAGAATACAGTCTCACACGCCAGGCAGCCAAGCCTTAAGTTAACGCCTATGGGGGTTAGGGGGGGTGGACAGGGCATAACGAACATGCTCGGCCAAGCCGGCAATTCCGCCAGGCCCAGCAGTTCGGGACCCGCGTACCAGGCCAGTGTTCCGCCGGGACCACCCCCCTAACCCCCCCTTCGCAAGGGGGGGAAAAGCAGCGCACCGAAATCGGGGTGAACTCAGAACTCGTGCTCGACCCCTGCGATCGTCAGACGTCTGGCTTCGCACTTGCCAGGACCGATAGAATGCGGCAAGTCCGTCCCCACTGAGGCAACTTTCGAGAGGAGTCGATCATGGCGAAAGTCGTACGATTTCACCAGACTGGTGGGCCCGAAGTCCTCAAGATTGACGAGATCGAAGTCCCCGCACCGGGAAAGGGCGAGGTCCAGATCCGCATCCATGCGTTGGGGCTTAACCGCGCCGAGTCGATGTTTCGCAGCGGCCAGTATCTGGAAGAACCCAAGCTGCCCGCTCGTCTGGGATACGAGGCGGCGGGAACCGTCGCCGCGATCGGGCCGGGCGTCCAGGGTTTCAAAATCGGCGACGCGGTCAGCACGATTCCGAGCTTCTCGCTGAACGCCTACGGACTGTACGGCGAACTGGCGAATGCCCCGGTCCATGCGGTGAGCCATCATCCCGCTTCGCTCTCGTGGGTCGAGGCGTCGGCGATCTGGATGCAGTACGTGACGGCCTACGGTGCCGTAATCGACATTGCCGGTCTGAAGGCCGGTGACACGATCCTGATCCCCGCGGCATCGAGCAGTGTTGGCCTCGCGGCGATCCAGATCGCCAACAAGGTTGGTGCGGTTCCGGTCGCCCTCACGCGTGGCGGGTCGAAGCGACAGGCCCTCATTGATGCCGGGGCCGTGCATGTCATCGCCACCGACGAGCAGGATCTGGTCAAGGAAGTCCTCGGGATCACGGGCGGCAAAGGCGCCGGCGTCGTGTTCGACCCCGTTGGCGGACCGACCATGACCAAGCTCGCCCAGGCGACGGCCCATCTGGGCACCATTTTCCTCTACGGCGCTTTGAGTACGGAGCCGACCCCCGTGCCTTTGATGGAAGTCCTGGGCAAGTGGCTCACGATTCGCGGCTATGTGATGATGGAAATCACAGGCGATCCCAAACGCCTGGAACGAGCCAAGCAATTCATCAACGAAGGACTCGCCGAAGGGAGCCTCAAGCCGATCATCGCCAAGACGTTCCCGCTCGATCAGATCGTCGAGGCCCACCGCTACCTGGAATCGAACCAGCAGATCGGCAAGGTCGTCGTGACGGTCTGATGCCTCGATACGGGTTCATTCGGTTCTCGCGCGCTGAACTTGGCGGGTCGCGGCTCTCGTTGATGGATGCCTTCGAGGACCTCACCTTGTGACTTCCCAAGCGGACCCGTCTTGGCGCCGATTGTTTAAATTATGTTTGACGCCCTCTTCGCTCTCCGGGGATAATCCACATGGATGGGATAAGCCGCGACGGAACTTCCGAGGTGTGAGGCGACTTGATCGACCACAAGCCGATGATCGTGGCATTCGTGCTGGCCTTGACCCCTCCCTTGCTGGCTGCGCCGCCGGTGGATTACGGGCGTGAGGTCAAGCCGATTCTGCACGCGCGGTGTACGAGCTGCCACGGGGCGATCCGCCAGAAGGCGGGGCTTCGGCTCGACACCGCGGAGTTCGTCCGCCGAGGTGGCGAGAGTGGTCGCGCGATCGAACCGGGCAAGAGTGGGGAAAGCCTGATTATCGATCGAGTGACCGGGGCGGACGGCTCGGACCGCATGCCGCCGGAGAGTGAAGGCGTGCCGCTGAGCGCCGCCGAGGTCGCGACGCTTCGCGCCTGGATCGACCAGGGTGCTCATGCCCCTGCCGGAGCCGACTCCCGAAGACCCTCGCCGGCACTGGGCCTATCAGCCTCCGGTTCGACCGGCGATTCCCCAAGTCACGGACCCTCGCCGGGACGCGAAACCCGATCGACGCCTTTCTCAGCGCGGGCTACGTGGCCACGGGCTCAAGCCGAGCCCATTGGTGAGCCGGGACCTCTGGCTGCGTCGGGCGTTCCTCGACCTCATCGGTCTGCCACCGACTCGCGACGAACGGAAGGCGTTTCTTGCCGACGGCTCGACAGACGCCGAGGAGAGACTGGTCGACCGCCTGCTCGCCGACCCCCGCCACGGAGAGCGCTGGGGACGGCACTGGATGGACGTCTGGCGGTATAGCGATTGGTATGGGCTCGGCGAGGAGATCCGGTATAGCCATCCTCACATCTGGCAATGGCGCGACTGGATCGTCGCGTCGCTCAATGCGGACAAGGGCTACGACCGGATGATCGAGGAGATGCTCGCCGGTGACGAGATCGCTCCCGACGACCCGGCCACCCTCCGCGCCACCGGGTTTCTGGTGCGCAACTGGGACATCTTCAACCGCAACGCCTGGCTGGCGAACACCGTCGAGCACACCGCCCGCGCCTTCCTCGGCGTCACGATCCAGTGTGCCCGGTGCCACGACCATAAGTTCGACCCGGTCTCCCAGACCGACTATTACCGGCTTCGGGCCTTTTTCGAGCCCTATCAGATCCGGATCGACCGCGTACCCGGTCAGCCTGACCGCACCAAGGCGGGTTTGCCTCGCGTGTTCGACGACTTCATGGAAACACCGACTTTTCTGTTCGTCCGAGGCGACGAAGCCAGCCCCGACAAGTCGCGGCCGATGACGCCCGGCGATCCCCGCCGTACTCGGCGGCTCGGTCAAGATCAGGCCCGTCCCACTCCCGATCACGGCCGCCTGCCCGGACAAGCGAGATTTCGTCATTCGCGAGGCTCTTCAGGCCGCCGAGAATGCGGTCAGCTCAGGCCACGCTCCGCCTCGGAGCAAGCCCGGAAACGGGCCGAGCAAGCGGAGAAGGCCCTCGCCGCCGCCAAGGAAGCGGACCGGAAGGCGGAGGCCAAAGTTGCCGCGAGTGCCGGCAATCCAGACTCGTTGAAGGCTGCGACGGCCGATGCCGCCGGTGCGGTGGAAGCTCTGGCAATCGCTCAGAGTGCTGCGCAAGTGGCTCAGTGAGGATGCCGAGATCGCCAGGTCGGCTCTGCGACCTGGCGCAGGCGAAGCGGTCGTCCCTCAAGGCGGTTCTCCACGTCGAGGCGCTCGAAGACCAAGGGGCGAAGGAACGCGGTTCCCAGGCATGGTCGAGCGCGGCCCGAGAAGCTCACGCCGCACAGCGTCAGGTCGCATTCCTCGAAGCCCGATTCCAATCGTCAAGTGGCATCAAGAGACCTGAGCCGCGCTCGCCGGCATCTTGATGGCCTGCTCGCGGCCGAGTCGGCACAAAAGGACGATCCGCTCAAGGCCGCTCGGGCCAAGGCCGCGACCGATCTCGTGCAGGCCCGCGCGCGGGTGGCCGCCTCGGAGCCGGTTCTGGCGAAGGCCGAGGCGGCGTCGAAAAGCGCCGCTCACCACGGCGTACACGCCTCGCCCGCTCGAATTCCCTCGCGCCAAGATCACCTACCGCGATACTCCGAGCAACGCCCCTTATTCCAAGGTCAGTACGGGCCGGCGTCTCGCACTGGCGCGCTGGATCGTCGATCGCCGCAATCCACTGACGGCGCGCGTCGCGGTCAATCACGTCTGGGCGAGGCATTTCGGCGAGCCTCTGGTCGACTCCACGTATGACTTCGGCCTGAGAACGCCCCGGCCCGAACACCACGCTCTGCTCGATTGGCTGGCCGTCGAATTCATGGAATCGGGCTGGAGCTTCAAGCACCTGCACAAGCTGATCGTCACCTCGCGGGCCTATCGGATGCGATCATCCGAATCGGGTCCCGATGACCCGAATGTCAAAATCGACCCCGACAATCGTTACCTGTGGCGCGCCGAATCTCAAAAGGATGGAGGGCGAGGTCGTCCGCGACAGCGTGCTGTTCCTGGCCGGCCGCCTTGACCCCAAGATCGGCGGACCCGAACAGCCCGTCGCCGTCGCCGAGACCGGGACGCGCCGGACGATTTACTACCGTTATGCCAGCGGCGACAATATCCCGCTCCTGACCATGTTCGACGCGGCGAATGTGACCGAGTGCTACCGTCGCCATGAGACGATCGTCCCTCAGCAAGCGCTCGCCCTGATCAACAGCGGGATGGTGTTGACGCGCGCCGGCGAGATCGCGCGGTGTCATCGACCGCGAAGTCGGGGAGCGATCCGCGTCATGCCGGGCTGCCTTCGTGGACTCGGCTTTCGAGCGAATTCTCAGCCGAGGGCCAACCGAGGCCGAGCGATCCGAGTGCCTGTCCGGCCTGGTTCGCCTGGTTGCGGCGTTCGCGGTCGGAGGGGACGAAGACCGCCAGCCCGGAAGCACGCGGCACGATCAGGCACTGGTTCATGTGTTGCTCAACCACAACGACTTTGTCACGATCCGATGAACCGAGCGACCGCCATGAACGACAACACCGATCTGGCTGATTGCTGCTGCGGGCCGACCCGCCGAGGCTTCCTGGCGGACATGGGCATGGGGTTTGTCGGCCTGGCCCTCGGGGCGATGCTCCACCGCGACGGGATCGTCCGCGCCGATCCGACTCAGCGGCTGGAGTCCCCCCAACGGCCAGCCCCATTTCCCGGCTCGGGCCAAGCGAGTCATCTGGCTGATGATGCGAGGGGGCGTCAGCCACCTCGAGAGCTTTGACCCCAAGCCCGAATTGACGAAGAACGCGGGCAAGACGATCAACGAGAGCCCGCACAAAGCGACGGTCTTCGACTCGCCTTATCTCAAGAACGTGCGCGAGCAAGTTGCGAACAACATCATCGACAAGACGAAGGGCAAGATCTATCCCACGCAGATCGGGTTCAAAAAAGGGGGTCAGAGCGGCATCGAGGTGAGCGACTGGTGGCCGCACGTGCGCGAGTGTGTCGATGATCTCGCCGTGATCCGGTCGATGTATACGACCGACAACAACCACGGTGCTCAGATGGAGTTCTTCACCGGCCGGCATTTGCTGGACGGCTGCTTCCCGACGATCGGCGCGTGGGTTCACTACGGCCTCGGGGCGCTCAGCGACGACCTTCCGCAGTTCATCTCGATGGGTCCGCCTCTCGAATACCAGTGCATGGGGGCCACCGACGCCAACTACCTCGGCCCCGAGAACTCGGGAGTGATCCTCAAGGTCGATCCGGCCGACCCGCTTCCGTTCGCCAAGCCGGGAGTGCCGGTCGGCGCCTCCGAGGGAGCGATCAAGGCAGGACCTGCTGGGCCGGCTCAATCGGCTCTCGGCGCTCGAGTACCCGAGCGACGCCAAGCTCCGTGCCCGGATCAAGTCGTACGAACTGGCTTTTCGCATGCAAACGGCCGTTCCCGAGGCCATTCGCTTCGATGACGAGAACGAATCCACGCAACGGCTTTACGGTCTGGATCACGATGTCACCCGTCCGTTTGGACAGCAGATGCTCGCGGCCCGGCGTCTCTCCGAGCGCGGGGTTCGCTTCATCCAGGTCTTCCACGGCGAAGGCGCGGCCGGAGCCTGGGACGCCCACTCAGCCCTCCGCGCGAACCACTCGACCCTGTGCGCGCAGACCGACAAGCCGATCGCCGGCCTGCTGACCGACCTCAAGCGTCGCGGTCTTCTCGACGAAACCGTGGTCGTCTGGGCCACCGAGTTCGGCCGAACTCCTTGCGCCCAAGGGGCCGACGGCCGCGACCACCACAACTACGGATTCTCGGTCTGGATGGCCGGCGGCGGGATCAAGGGGGGCATCGTCCACGGCGCGACCGACGAGCTGGGATTCCACGCCGTCGAGAATCGGCATTACGTCACCGACATTCACGCCACCATCTTGCACCTGCTCGGCCTCGATTCCCACCGACTCGAGATCCCCGGCCGGAAGCGGCTGGAGATCGAACACGGCAAGCCGATCGAGGGGATTCTCGCGTAAAGCCGCGAAGACGTGCCGAGCAAGTCTCGTCCGCTCGGCAGTCTTTTGAGACCTTCTATTCATCTCCGATCCAGAGATCGTCGACAGAACGGCCGAACCCGCAAACGGGGGTTGACGGCCGACCCAGAATGGAGGGAGGATCGCACTTGGCCATGCCGATACGGCTGGATGGGAAGACTGCGCCCTGGGAGGTTTAGGCAATGTCGTACGTCGATTACAAAGATCGCCTCGCGTTCCCGAAACTTAGTGAGGCCGAGGTCGAATGCTTGGCCGGACTGGCAAAGGTATGCTCGTTTGAAGATGGCGACACGGTCTTCCAGGCCGGGCAACGCGGCGTGGCGTTCTACGTCGTCGAGTCGGGCGAGATCGCGATCGTGGACGAATCACGCGCCGAGCCGCACACGGTCGCCGTCCACGGGCCGGGCGAGTTCTCCGGGGATGTCTCGCTGTTGACCGACCGCCCCGCGGTCGTCTCGGCCTACGCCAGAGGGGCGTGCCGGGCCTACTGCGTCAGCCAAGCCGAACTTCGCCGGGTGATCCAGGAGATCCCCGACCTCAGCGACAAGCTGCTCGAGGCGTTCCAGACGCGGCGGATCATGCTCGAGCGCTCCGGTTTCGTCGGCGTGCGCCTCTTCGGGCACCAGGGCGATCCGGACGTGACAGTGATCCGCGAGTTCTTCGACAAGAATAGGGTGCCGCATACCTGGATCGACGCCGACGAGGCGGATGGACAGGCCGCCCTCCGATCGCTGGGGGTCGAGCCCGGATCAATTGCCGTTCGTCGCCTGCAACCGGGGCACGCGCTCGCCACGCCCCACGGTCACGCGGTTGGCGGAATGCCTCGGCCTGAAGCGGCGGATTCGCACCGAGCCATTCGACCTGGTGATCGTCGGAGCCGGTCCGGCCGGACTGGCGGCGGCCGTTTACGGTGCGTCCGAGGGACTGGCCACCATCGTGCTCGACCGGTTCGGCCCCGGTGGTCAGGCGGGGACCAGCTCGAGGATCGAGAACTACATGGGATTCCCCGCTGGACTGACCGGGGCGGATCTGGCCAACCGGGGCTACCTCCAGGCCCTCAAATTCGGGGCCGAGCTCGTCGCCCCGGTCGAGGTTCGCTCCATGACCTGCGAGAACCATGTGCACCGGCTCGTTCTCGACGATGGGCAGATCGTGAGCGGCCGGACCGTCCTGATTGCGACCGGCGCCGACTACCAACGCCTTCCGGTCGATGGATGCGAGCGTTGGGATGGCGCGGGGATCTTCTATTCCTGCACCTCGGTGCACGCACGCGCGTGCCGGAGCGGCCGCGCCGCCGTGGTGGGCGGCGGCAACTCGGCGGGCCAGGCCGTGATGTTCCTCGCCGAGCAAACCGCCGGGGCCGACGCTGATCTTGCGCGGCGGTGACCTGCGCAAGAGCATGTCCGACTACCTTGCCCGTCGGATCGAGCGTCATCCGAAAATCGAGGTCCTCCGCCACGTCGAGGTGGACGCTGTCGAGGGCGACCGCACGATGGCGGGAGTTCGGCTCCGCGACGTCCAGAACGGGAGTTCCCGAGACCTCGATTGCTCGGCATTGTTCGTCTTCATCGGCGCGCAGCCCAGGACTGGCTGGTTGCCCCCGAGCGTCGCGGTCGATTCCAAGGGCTTTATCCTCACCGGGGCCGATGCCGCGAAATCCGACCGCTGGCCCAAGTCGGACCGCGAGCCCTGTACGGTCGAGACCACCTGCCCGGGCGTCTTCGCCGCCGGAGACGTCCGTAGCGGCACGACCAAACGGGTCGCGTTTGCCGTCGGCGACGGGGCCCTCGCGGTCACATGCGCACCGCGTGCTCGCAGAGCTATGATCGACGCGGCGACCGTGATCACGCGCTGTCCGGCGGGTCAGGCCGGCGCTTGAAACGGTCGTTCGCATCGGAAGTTGAACCGAACTTCGCCTCCTTCCAGCTTCAGTCGAGCGTCGAAGGGTTTGCCCGTCTTCGATCGAAAGCCTTTGAGCAAGGGGCTCTGACCGTTCTTCAGCAGCGATTGAACCGCGCGGACTCCGATCGCCTTGCCGGCGATCGACTTCCAGACGGTGAAGCGGCAACCCTGCTTCCGGCCGCTGCATCCGTACGACTTGGGCTGCTCGACGACATCAGAGCCACACAACGGGCATTTGCCCAATGCCACGGAAGCAAAGCCATCCACCGGCGCGGGGCCGAGGTGAGATCGCCGCCGATTCTTTGTCGACCGCAGCGTCAGGTTCCTGTGTCCCTGAGTCCTTCCGCCGCCGAGTGCCCTTGCGTCGGCGAGGACCCGCGGCTGATCCCGAACCGGGCGAATGCCCGGGCAACCGGCTCGCAGGCCTTCCGTTTTTGGCCGGCCTCCGCTGGCCGCCGGTCGGGACCGGGATCTCCGTCAAGGCACCGTTGTCGGTGAGATGCAGGACGACCTCGATGGCGCCGTCGATCGTCAAGGGACCCAGCACGCGGTGCTGGAGCAGCTCGCGGATCTGGTCCTCGTTGAGCGGGTGGTCCCGATATGCGCGCCAGAGGACGAACGGGCAGCCGTCTCGCCAGCCGGAGCAGCCATATCCTCGCTTGCCCGCGATCACCGCACGTCCGCAAATGGGGCAGTCGCCGAGCCGGCCGGGATCGATTGCGGCGTTGTCGTCCGAGCGGATCACGTCGCCCGTGTAACGCACAATCGCCGCCATGAACTCGCCCGGGTTCAATCGTCCGCGCTCGATCTGTCGAAGCTTCGCCTCCCAATCGCCCGTCAGTTCGGGGCTCTTGAGGCTCCGGTCCTGCACAATCGCCACGAGGTAGCGGCCCAGGTCCGTCGCGGCCAATGACTTCCTGTCGCGCGTGATGTAGCCGCGATCCAGCAGAGTCTCGATAATCGACGCGCGGGTTGCCGGCGTGCCCAGCCCGCGCTCTTTGAGTGCTTCCTTGAGCGCATCCTCCTCCACCAGCTTGCCGGCCGTTTCCATCGCCCCGAGCAGGCTGCCCTCGGTGTAGGGCTTGGGCGGTGTCGTTTCACCGCGACGGACCGAGGGATCGTGCGGTCCGCTCTCACCGGCACGGAACTCGGGCAGATCTTGATCTTCCTCGTCCTTCTTGTCGTCGTCTTTGCGAGGGTAAAGGACCGTCCAACCCGGATCGAGCACGCGGACACCCTTGGCCCGGAACGGCACTTTGTTGGAGGTTCCGTTGACCGTCGTCACCTCCTTGACGCAGACGGGGTAGAAGACGGCGATCAAGCGCGTGACGATCGCGTCGAAGACCTTCTGTGCCCCTGGCGGCAGCTCGCCCGGACGCTTGCCGGTCGGGATGATCGCGTGATGATCACTCACCTTGGCGTCGTTGATGATCCGCCCGGTAAAGGTGAGAGCCTGCAAATTCAGCTTGCCGATCTCCACCGGCTTGAGCGATTTCAAGTCGGCCAGGATGCCAGGAATTTGACTCTTCAGGTCGTTGCCCAGATACCGGGAGTCTGTGCGTGGGTAGCTGATCAGCTTATTCTCGTACAACGACTGGGCGGCCTTGAGCGTGGCGTCGGCGGACATTCCATAACGACGGTTCATATCGCGCTGCAACTCGGTCAGGTCGTACAATTGAGGTGGTTGGACTCGCTCCGGCTTCCGTTCGACCCCGAGCACTGTAAACGGATGACCCAGGACGCGCTGAAGCGTTGCCTGGGCGTCTTCCTCCTTGGCGAAGCGATCGCCGGCGAACTTGAAGGTGACCTCGCGGTAGCGCGTGAGTAGCTCCCAGAACGGCTCAGGCTTGAACGTGCGGATCTCATCGTCGCGGCGAACGATCATGGCCAGTACGGGTGTCTGCACCCGGCCGACGCTCCAAAGAATGCCGCCGGCGCGATGGCTGACGGTGTAAAATCGTGTCGCATTCAGGCCGACGACCCAATCCGCCTCGCTCCGGCAGCGGGCCGCGGCGTAAAGTGCATCGTAATCGGCGAGCGGACGAAGCCGGCCGAAGGCATCGCGAATGGCCGACTCGGTGAGCGAGCTGAGCCACAACCGTCGCGCGGGTTTTTTCGTGCATCCGACCAACTCCTGGATGTACCGGAAGATCAGCTCCCCCTCGCGGCCGGCATCCGTGGCGCAGATCAGCTCGTCCGCCGAGCGGAAGAGGCGACGAACGACCGCGAGCTGCTTGCGCGATCGGGCCTCATCGATCGGCTTGAGCCCGAACCGCTCGGGCACGAACGGGAGTGTCGCCAGCGACCACGTCTTCAGGGATGGATCGTAGTCGTGGGGCTCCATCAGAGTGACGAGGTGCCCCAGGGCCCAGGTCACCTGATAGCCCTTGCCTTCGTAATAGCCCTCGAGGCGCGAAGAAGCACCGAGGAATGACGCGAGCTCGCGCGCGACCGACGGCTTCTCGGCAAGCACGACTTTCATGGGTTGCGGGTCTCGCCTATGCCAGGCCCCGTCCGAACTGACCGGCGACGATCGCCGCCGCAACCGGAGTGGGCGGCGAGCCCGGACCTTCACACTCCTCTCTATTCGATTGTACAGATCAACGCGCCCGACGAGAAGCCCGACGATTCGGCTGCTCGGTCGGCCGTCGGAGTCGCCTGCGCATTGACGACAGCCAGCCGATCAGCCGCCACCTTCGCCGAGCTGGAGCGGTTTCTGGTCGACGAGTACCACAAAGAGCCCCACACGACGACCGGGTTCAAGCCGCACGAGCGGTGAGTCGGACCGAGGCGGTTGCCCAAAGCCGTCGTTCAGGCTAACTCCTTGAAACGAAGGAATAGGCCACCTATCTTGGTCGTGCGGCAATCGAACCTCGGACCAGTGATATGTTGAACGGCCCCACCGGCTCAAGAGACCGGTGAGAGCGTGACCCACAGGAAGCATTCCATGCCAATCCGCTACGAGCATGCAGAAACCGTCCGCACGTCTCCGGATCGCGCGTTTGCGGCAATTGACGACTTACCCCTAACGGCCAAATGGCTGCCGCCGTGCGTGAGTCTGGAAAAAATTGGTTCCGGGCCTAACGCCCCCGGCGACAAGCTGCGGTACGTCTACAGGCAAGGCGGTAAGACGAGCGAGATGGCCGGTGAAATCGTCGCGCGAACGCCCGGCGAGCGGCTGCACTGCAAGTACTTCGATAGCATGTTTGATGTATCGGTCGATCTGCGAGTCGCCGCAGCCTCCGAAGGTGCGCTGACCACGCATGTCATCGAAATCACGCCCAAGACATTCTTGGCCAAACTGATGTCGCCGCTGATCCGTCTCGGCGTGGGCAAACAAACGCGCGAAGCCGCCGCCAACCTTAAAAAGCTTCTCGAATCGACCACCGCATAACAGAGCCCGAAATCGGACCGTCGAACGTTCTCAAGGCCAACCAACCGCAAGGAGTTGACCGCGCCGGAAACTTGGTGTTTCGGAGGGCCGAAGTCGTCACGGTCGGCTGGGCGGAACATCCGGTCCGTTCGGCTGCCCGCCTCGGTCACAATGCCCGTGGTGTGTCGGACCGACGCGCCTTGCGCGATGGATGGAATCGTCACTGCTTGGCCGGTATACTCCTTTTCGAATGAGGTTCTCGGATCGCGACGGCCAGTTACGCGCGAGGCATCGCGGCAGGAGGCGAGTGCTTTTCTGACCCGCCGCAACCTGAGTCGCAGAGTGGATTACTCCCTTTCGGATCATCAGCGTCCTAGATTTCAACGAACGATCTCGAGGAGTCATTCATGGCCAAGTCCGCCGCGCCAGAGCAACGGCTCGAGAAACCCATAGCCGATTCGACCCCCTGGCTCGATGGTGAAAATGGCTACGCACTGGGGATCGAAGCCGGCAAATTGGTCTGCCGCAATCCCGCGGGCAAGAAACTGGCTTCAGTTCCCAAGGAGCTGAAAGAGTCGGCATTGGCAGAGCAACTCACCGCAATGTGCGAGTGGTTGGCCGACCATCGGACGGATTGTCTGCGCCGCGTCGAAGTGTGGATGCTGCGTTCTCTGCCGGTGCCGTGCGACGTGGTGCGGGCCGTCTGGCCGGATCCCGGCTGGGCTGAGATGCTTCGCAATCTGGTCGTGACGCCGGCCGACGCCCGCGGCAAAACCGATGTAACGCACACCGGCATCCTGCGCCATGTTGACCCGACGAAGGGCATCGGTGTCGTTGATCGAGACGGGGAAACGCAATGGATCTCGGCCGTCCAGATACTGATCCCCCATCCGATATTAATCGACGGGTTGGATGAGCTGCGCGAGATCGCCGTGGACATGGGGTTTACTCAGGCCATCGAACAGATCTTCCGCCCAACCTTCGCCGCCACGAAGGAGCAGAAGGAACTGTCCCAGATCGGGGATTTCAGCAATGGGAGATTTGAGCAGCTCAACTTCGCGAGTGCACTTTGCGGTCGGCTCGGATATCCCGTGCGCGGCGGTTACGCTTGCAGCAAGGTCTGGGAGAACGCAAAGCCGATCGAGGCGCGTTACTGGATCGGGAGCGACTCCCCCGAGTCGGAGACCTATACGGGAGACCTGATTTTCGTGGACAGCGACCAGAAGCCGCTCAAGATCGCCGAGGTGGGCCGTGTCGCGTTCAGCGAGGGAGTGCGGATGGCTACGCAGATCTATGCGAAACGCAAGGTCGACAAGCAGGAAGGCGGTGAGGAATGAACGCCGCGGATGTCCAGCTCCAAGCAGGCGGTCTCCTCCTCGCGAAGGCTAACGTCGACCCGGACGCGACCGAACAGATCGTGGCTCGGGCCTATCGCCACCCCGCGCTGGGCGATCGCCCGGTGATTCGCCTGGCATCGGACCGTCTGGGCCAGGCGGAAGACCTGGCGATGGAGTTCTTGGGGTTTGAGTCGCCGGCGGTCTCTGCGCCGCTTGCGCTCCAACAGCGCCAGAGCCTGGGGTTCGCTGCCTGGGCATTGATCAATGATCCGGCTAATGCCCGTTTCGCGCTGGACCTTGTCAAGAGCATGAAGGCTGCGGCTCGCCAGGCCAGGTCGAAGCCCGGCCACGCCTGGGACGCCTACACGATCATGGCCAACGAGCTCGGCCGGTCGGCTCGCCATTTCTTGCCCCCGTTCTGGGAGGAAGTGGGGCGGACCTTCAAGGATCTCGGCAATCCAACCTACGCAGGCCGCGCGCTCAACAAGTCGCTCGAATCCGAGCGCGTCCACGCCCTCGAGTCGGATCGCGCACGGCGCGCGAGACGTCGTGCTGGAGTTCGTGCTGGGAGGCTGCCTCACCGGCAATGCACTGTCCGATTATGCCGCCGACTTGCAGAGTCAGTATGCGCCAGCGAGGCGTTCAGTATCTTTCGCGACCTGTGTGTGCGCCGGACGCGCGGCGGCATGTCCCCCTGGGCCGCGCTGCCCAAGGATTTCACGAAGCTCGCCAAGGCCGCGGAGCTCGATGGCGATCAAGAACTGGAGAAATGGCTGGAAGAGGTCATTGAAGCGCCCGCGATGGGTCGGGCACCGTACCAGTTCTGGAAGACATGCAGCACCCACTGCAAGCGGATCGTGGCTCGCAATCCGGCATTCGCGGTGGCGCTGTTGAGGCATACCAGGCCAGAGCCGAGATACTACGGGGACAGCAAGCTGGGGCCATGGTTTGAGCTGCTGGAAGAGTGGGGCGTCTTGGAATTCCTGTGGAACGACGAGCATCAGGGAGCGCCGCCGCTGGGCGAGCCGATCGCCGGCTGGTTCAGCCACATCGTACTTGATCAAATCCCGGCCCCCAAGCGCACGCTGGAGATGCTCGAAAAACTCGCGCCCCGCTTGAAGACGGAAAACGTACCTCTCTCGCTGTCGGTCGGCCGCCGCCACGGCGCCGATGCCATCGACATCGATGTGTTGGAGGCGTGCCTTCGATCCGGAATCAAGGTCGGTGATCCGCCGCCGGAATCCACGGTGACATTCTCGGGTTGGTTGTCCGCGAGCGTTGACCATCCGCTCCGCAACCAGGACATCGTCGTGTCGGCCAAGGATGAGCGATTCAAGGCCGCGATCATGCAAGGACTGGAAGAGGCGCTTGGCATGTCGCGGCGGGCCGGCGCAGCGGGGTTATCGCCAACCGACTCTCGAACAGCGGGCGTTCCCCTTGGCCGCCCGCGATCGCCCAGGGATCAAGGACCTGTGGCGACTGCACACCTCGAGCATCATTGCGGCCCTCGAGCAAAGCGGACTGCCCGGTTTTGAAATGGCCCGATAGTCGACTCGCGTCAACTCTCTGGCCGGATGCGCTCCGATTGTTCCCCGACATCGCGGAACGTCTCAAAAGCGCCGATCAAGTCGCCATGCTACGACGGACGCTACAGGCCGGTGTATTCGATGAGTATGGCCTGCCTGCTCTCGAGGAGGTCCGCGGCCAGAAAAGCGTGGGAATCCAATTCGGGCACCAGGGAAGCGAGAGTATTTACCTGACGTTTCCCAACATTGTTGTGTCCGACAAGATCCACGCGATCGTCATCGGCGGCGAAGGTAGGGTCAAGAAGTACGAATTGCATTTGCCGAAGAAATGCGAGATCGCCAGGATTGTCCCGGTCGGCGACGATCTTGCAGTGACTTATCGCGACCAAAAGTGGGAGGGGCATTTCTACTGGGTCAGTAATCCTGCGCAGCACTACGATTCCCCCGCCCATGTTTTCTACGGCGTCGCCACGCAGCAAATGGCGACTTTGCTGGAAGATGGAAGTGTCTTCCTGGGCCAACAGGCCGTTCGCTCGGGCGACAAGCAGATGCCACAATCGCACCCCTACGTCCACGACGGGAAGCGATTCTGTGCATCAGCAACGAGTACAACCCGGGATCAGGCGAGTTTCATCAGAAGATCGCCGAGGTTGACCCACACACGGGAAAACCCATTCGCGACAGTGTTCCACCTTGGTTTGAAGAGACCGAAGGCGGCACGATTCAACTCGGAGCTTCGGACCTGAGGCCTGTGCCTGCCGCGGCGCTCGATTCGCCGTTGGGAACGAAAAATGGCATGCTCGGCTGGAAGGTGGTCAAATGCCGCGATGCCAGCTACTTCGGACAGGGAATCGATGGCCGTCGCTGGGACAAGCCTCTGATTCAGCAGGACGGTACGTTCGCATTGCCTGTGGCGCTGCTCCGTCAGCCTGGCACCACGGATTTTCTGCCGGTGACGACCACAGTTAAAGGCACCGGCCATCACTGGCTCTGGGATCCAGCGGCTCGACAATCATCGCCACCCTGCAGGATTTCGCCCACGATTATGCCTATGGGCAGGCCACTGTGCTGCCGCTCGAGTTCTGGCATTTCTTCAAGGCGCGATCTCGCATCCTCACGGAAGCTGCGCCAGATTAGCCACGCTGAGTGCGCGGCTTTGTTGGAGGCGGCGGCCGAGGATCGGGCGATCAAGAAAGGTGGACCTCGCGATGCCGGTAAGGAAATACACGTGAATCCGCTAACAAATCTTCTCCCGGCCGTGAAGAAGCTATTGCCAACTGCCCCCGAGCGCATGGCGCTCGGAGTCGACGCCTGATCGAGCGGGCCGGAAAAGAGATTGCCGCGTTCGCCGCCCTTCGAGACAACGCGAGCGCATGACTCGACCAAGGAAACGACGAACGCGGCGTTAGTCGCCAATCGCAAGAGCGACATCGCCGCGACGCATTGGGGAATGCCGCCGATTCACTTCTATGGTCACGAAGGAGGCGCGTCAATCACCTCGACACCTCGCCGCGGCCGCCGAGTTTCTCAAAGGAAAGTCGAACGAAGGCGATCTGCCGCCGAGAACTTACCTCTGGTTCTCGATGCTCGAGGATCTGCCCCTGCGCTGTT
>CAWAAW010000025.1:0-93700 GCA_963779785.1 uncultured Planctomycetota bacterium | reverse complement strand
GAGGAGAACCGATCGTCATGACCATCGGATACGACCGACTCGAAAGGGAATACCTACATGGCAAGCACTCATGATGAGACTACGAAGACGATGACGGAAGCAAGAACCGATCCTCCCAAGGCGCCGCCGGCAGACGGACCGCCCAAACCAGCCGAGGCCAGGCCGCCATCACACCGCTGGCGAAAATGGTTGGTGTGGATGGGGCTCGCGGCCGGGCTGGCGGTCGGGGGATATTACCTGAAGCCGGCGGTGGAAACGGCGCTGAACACGGTTTCCACCGATGACGCTTACGTCAACGGCCATGTGACCTTGGTGGCCCCCCGGGTCTCAGGCCAGGTGAGCCGGGTGTTGGTCGACGACAACGACCGGGTGAAGAAAGGGGCCTTGCTGGTCCAGCTCGACAAGGAACCCTTCGAGGACCAGGTTGAGCTCAAGAAGGCCGCCGTGACGGCGGCCGAGGCCGACCTGGTCGCCGCCGAAGCGCAGACGCGCGGCCTGCTAGCCCAGATTCAGGCCGATCGGTTCCAGCTCGAGCGCGCCATCGAGGACGTCCACACCCAAGTCGCCAATCTGCGGGCCAACATCGCGACCCTCAAGAGCAGGCAGGCGACTCTGGAGCTGGCGCGGAACAACCTCAGGCGGGGCGAGGAACTCTTGCCGAGTGGAGGCATCAGCAAGGAGGAGCTCGACCAGCGGCGCCAGACGGTCAAGGTCGATGAGTCGGCTGTCGATCAAGCCCTGCAGGCCGTCCTGGCGTCGCGAGTCGGTCTGGGCCTCCCCGCCCAGCCTCCCACGGGCCACGACCTGGGCGAGGTCCCCAACGACCTCGACCAGAATTACTCGGCGGTTCGGCAGGCGCTGGGACAATGTTACCGCAGCGTCGCCCTGATCGGGTACGCTCCCCGGTCGTGGGTGTTGACCCCGAGGCAAGCCCTCGACGTCTTCTTGAAGCAAGACCCTCAAGGCGATCTCGATCGCATCTTCGCCAACCTGATTCCCCAGGCACCCGCCATCAAGCAGGCCGAGTCCAAGCTCCACCAGGCCCGCCGCGCCCTCGCGCTGGCCGAGCTCGACCTCCGCTACTGCGACGTCGTCAGCGAGATCGATGGCGTGGTGACCAGCCGCAACGTCAACCCCGGCAACAATGTCTCCGCGGGGCAGGGCCTGATGGCCGTCCGCTCGATCACCGAGATCTGGATCGACGCCAACTTCAAGGAGACCCAACTGGCGGACTTGCGCATCGGCCATCGGGTGCGCTGTGAGGTCGACATGTACGGCGAGCCGGCATGAGTTCGAGGGCCGCATCACCGGCTTCACCATGGGGACCGGGCAAACCCTCGCCCTGCTGCCGCCGCAGAATGCCACGGGCAACTTCGTGAAGATCGTCCAGCGGCTGCCGGTCCGCATCGAGCTGACCGACTACGACCCGGACAAGGTCCCGTTGTTCGTCGGCCTGTCGGTGGCCCCCTACGTGTACTACAAGGAGCGGCCAACGGGGCCCCATGCCGGGGCGGTCCTGCGACCATCGGCCCCTCTTCCGACGGGCCCGACGGACGCCAAACCCTCACCCGCATCGGCCGCAAGGCGCGAGTGAGGACTGATGGAAGTGGAGTTCCCGCAAATGATCTTACCCTTCATGATCGCCACCGTCCTGCTTTTCAGCAGTCTGCTCGCCTACGCCACGGCGATGCACCTTATTGTGCGTGTGATGGTGAGGGTGATCCGAAGCGGTTCCAGCGAGCTGGGATTCTGGAAGAGTACCGCCGTCATGGCGATCGTTACGGCGATTATGGCGGCTGCGCACCTGGCCCAGATCGCCCTCTGGGCGGTGGCCTTTCTTGCTGTGCGGGCAGGTCTCGACCTTGGAGACGGCCTTCTACTTGTCCGCCCAAAATTGCACGGCTCTCGGTTATGGCGACGTCCTGCTGTCCGAGCGGTGGCGGTTACTCGGCCCCCTCGAGGCCATCAACGGCCTCCTGTTCTTTGGACTGTCAACGGCCGTGTTGTTCGCGATCATGAGCCAGTTGATCGCCAAGCACCTACAGACCGAAACCGGGTACCAGAGCGAGGCAGCCGGGAACCAGGCGCCTCTTTCGGTGGCCGGCGACGCGTGATCGAGGTGAGCCTACGAATTCTTGTCAAGAGGACGTTGGTCCGCCGCGGAGGACGCGTAATGAGCAGCGTGACCCTGACCCCAGCCGCCATGAGTCGCCCGGCGGTCAACCCCTGGCTGGTCGCCGTCGCCGTGGTCGTTCCCACGTTCATGGAGATCCTGGACACCACGATCGCCACGGCATCGCTGCGGTACATCGCGGGCGGCCTTTCGGCTACGATGGACGACAGTGACTGGGTCATGACCAGCTACCCGGCAGCCAACGCCACCATCCTGCCGATCACCGGCTGGATCTCGGCCCATCTGGGCCGTCGCAACGATTTCCTCCTCTCCACCGCAGTCTTGACCATCGCCTCGGTGCTGGGCGGCGTGGCCACCAGCCTCGAACAACTGATCCTCTTCCGGGTAATCCAGGGCCTGGAGGGCGGCAAGACGGACATTGCTAATTGCAACGGTAGATTGGGTAAACTGGGACAAGTTCGACCGGAACCCATGGCGAACAACATGAGACGATCAAACCGAATCCAGCGGTCCTTTGTCGACGGTCGCGGAAGTGGGGCCCGGGCCGGGTACGGTATGGGCGGCCGCTCGGCCGCTGAGTCCGCTCCAACCGAAGACGTTGGGCGGTCGCAATCGTCCAAATCGGCGAACCGAGGGGCCGATCGCGACGGATGCGCTCACGCAATCGCTCCACGTTCGGATCGGTCGACGATTCATTGACGTCATCAACCCGTTGCGTGCCACGCGGCACCATTCCCGGGTCAACGCACGGGGCTTGCTCGGGCGCATTGACTCATCGTTCTCGTTACCGAAATGGGGCCGTGCATCACCGGAATGTTACCGACGCTTGAGACGTAGCATCGGCTCGCGCATACTGGAGATCGATGCCAGGAGCGAGCAGGCTCGGCGGAGACGTCGCCGATCATCGAGCCTGGAGGACAGGGGGAGCCCTGAGGTCGCATCCCATCACTGCTCGCCACTGGGTAACACTCTCCGGCGAGGCAACACGCAGGGAATTCTCATTGTCGCTAATCAGAGTAATCTGCAAGCCATGAGAAGCATACATTGAGGAGTGAATATAATATGTGGGCTGAAATTAGACGGTTTGCCCTCGCACTCGAGATCGTTGTGTTGTTCGCTGGACTTTACCGAGTCTCACAACCAGATCCATATAGCCGGGTCGACCAAACGTTGGCCATTGCGTATCTCGTTTCCGTGATCCTGCTCCCCATTTACGCTGGTGTAATCAGTTGGAAATCGATGGAGTTGTGCGCTCGCCTGCTTTGTTGCAAGCTGCGTTTGCCTCGCTTCAGCGATCTCCTGTTTATCATCTCCTTGCATTTACCTAGTATTGTCGATTTCATGGGTCGCATGAATATCAGAACGGAGCCTTTTTCATCTTATTTCGTGTGGCTGTCGGTGATGACGTGCTTCATCGGTCTGCCATCCTTTGTGATTGTCTGGATTCATTTCGGACGGATAGTAAGCGGCGGGGCTTCTTGCAGCAGTAGATTGGGTAAACTGGAATAGGTTCGGCCGGGACACGTGGTTAGCACCATGAGACCATCAACCCGAAGTCAGCGGTCCCTTGTCGACGGGAGGGTTCCGGGGCGAGCACGCCGCGAAGGGACGTTCCGAAGTCTTCGACCGCCTCAATCTACCCAAGGCAACGGCGTGGTGCCGGCCGCGACCCTCGCCGCCCAGTTTGGAACGACGCAGGGTGTCGTGCACACAGCCGTGTACCGGCTCCGAAAGCGTTACCGCGAGATCCTCCAGGAGCAAATCGCTGCTACGCTCCACGACCCCTCGGAGATAGACGACGAGATCCGGTCGCTCTTTGACGCCATTGGTTCTTGATCAGACGATCCCGTGTAAGATCCCGTCCGCGGTTGCGTATAGCCTATAAAGTTCCGGACCGACCAGGTGTGTGGGATCCTCGCATGGCCGAACGCGAACGTTGCCCGAACTGCCGCTCAGAATTGCCCGTCAACGCCCCTCAGGGCCTCTGTCCGGCCTGCTTGCTGCGAGGGGGCCTGGATACGGAGGGTCCGGTTCCGGGGGAGGGGACCACGGCCACGTTCACACCCGGGTTTCACGCCGCAGGCCGACCATCCGACCAGGGTGGCGGCAGTCCCAGTCCTCGGCACTGGGCCGGGACGGTTGAGGGTCGAGGTGGTAGCCGGTCCGCACCGGGGGATCCGCCTTGAGTTTGACCAGCGCGCCAGCTTGTTGGTCGGTCGCGGAGACGACGTCGGCCTGCAACTGCTCGACGACCCGTTTTTCTCCCGGCACCACCTCCGTCTCGAGATTGACCCTCCGAACTGCCGCCTGCGCAACCTGCAGAGCAGCAACGGCACCCTGGTTAACGGGCGGCGGGTCATGGACTGCTTCTTGAGTGACGGCGACGTGATTTCCGGCGGCCAGACGCGGATCGTCTATTCGCGGGTGATCGAATCCACGTCTGCACGGGCCGTGGGCACGGTCAATCCGACGTCAACAGTCGAGCACAAGGCGGCGACAACCAGCCCGGCGGGGCCTGAGACGGCTGAGGTGTCGCCGCTCTTGCGGCCGCCCGGCTACGAGATTCTGAGGACGATCGCCGAGCACGGCATGGGGATCGTGTATCTTGCCCGCCGGCGTTCGACTGGACAGGAGGTGGCCCTCAAGGTCATCCTGCCGGAGTCGGCGGCCAGCCCAACGGCCCAGTCGCGTTTCCTGCGCGAGGTCAGCGTGCTCAGCCGGCTCGACCACCCGCGAATCGTCCGCTTCCACGAGATCGGCCATGGCACAGGGGCAGTTCTACTTCGCGATGGAGTACATCCCGACGATCGACGTGATGGCCCTGCTCGGCGAGCGGAGCTCGCCGGCCGCGTCCGCCTGGCCTGCGCGCTGGTGTGTCAGGCGCTCGAAGGTCTGGAGTACGCGCATTCCCTAGGTTTCGTCCACCGCGACGTCAAGCCGTCGAACCTTCTCGTTTCACGAGAGGGATCCAAGGTCTGCGCGAAGGTAGCGGACTTCGGCCTGGCCAAGAGCTTCGAGCAGGCCGGCTTTTCCGGGCTGACCCATGATGACCAGGCGGTCGGCACCATCGCGTTCATGGCCCCCGAGCAGGCGCTGGCCGCACGCTACGCCCGGCCCTCAGTGGATATCTACGCTTCCGGCGCCACCCTCTACTACCTGTTGTCCGGACAGGTGCCGCATGAGGCCGGCGAGGGCCGCGACCGCCTGCTGGTGATCCGGGAGGATGAGCCTGTGCCCCTAGAGCGTCGGTGCGCCGACTTGCCGTCGGGGCTGGCCGAGGTGGTGCACCGGGCCCTGGCCAAGGAGCCGCCCAACCGTTTCCCGACGGCGAAGGCCCTGCACCGGGCCCTGCGGCCGTTTTCCCGTGGCCCCATGGCCGGTCTAGAGGCCGATGTCCAGGATTCCGGCGAGGCATGACACGGATGTCGGGACGATCGCGTTGACCTGAGGAGTCGACTCCGATGAACCACAAGCACGAGTGCCCCAAGTGCCGGGCTCGGCTCACCGTGCCAGAGAAGGCCCTGGGCAGGCGGGTTCAGTGTCCCCACTGCCGTGAGGTGTCGCGGGTGGCCGCGGGCCCGGGCGTCGCCGCGCCCCAGC
This sequence comes from uncultured Planctomycetota bacterium, assembly GCA_963779785.1. Taxonomy (GTDB): domain Bacteria; phylum Planctomycetota; class Planctomycetia; order Isosphaerales; family Isosphaeraceae; genus CAVRFS01. The sequence continues at coordinate 87,966 of CAWAAW010000025.1, read as the reverse complement.
CCGAGCCCGACAGTCCTAGGGCCGTGCCGGCGCCGCCCGCTGCCGCGGGGCCCGAGCGGGCGGGCGCGGCGACACTCCGGCTGCCCGAGGGCGGTAGGCCGGAACCCGAGCCGATCCCGCGCGAGCCCGCCTGGAATAGGGGCGCGCCGCAATTCCGGATCGAGCCCGTCGAGAAGGGTCGCGGTTACGATCTCGACAATTCGGCGCAGTCGGCCCCCTCCGCGGAGGCTTATGAAATCGTCAAGGAGATGACGAACGTCGGGCGGTTCGAGGTCCGGAACGTGCTGGGTCGGGGAACCTTTGGACATGTCTATCGCGCCTTCGACCCCTTGCTGCGGCGCGAGGTGGCACTGAAGGTGTTTAAGGGGGCACTCGGCCACCCCGATACCCTTGAGCAACGGCAGCGCGAGGCCCGGGCCGTCGCAAGGCTGCGGCACCAGAATATCGTCGCGGTCTTCGAGGACGGGCTGAATGACCGCGACTACTTCATTGCCTCGGAGCTGATCAACGGCCAGCCGATGTCGATGCTGATCGCCGAGTCCGCCATCGCCCCCCGCCGGGCCGTCATCTGGGTGCGCGAGCTGGCGCGGGCCCTGGCGTATGCTCACATCGAGGGGTTGGTCCATCGCGACGTCAAGCCCGCCAACATCCTGATCGACGACCGCGATCGGACACAGATCATCGACTTCGGACTGGCCTATCACGTGGGCGAGGGGACGACGACGGCCTCGAGAGCTCCAGTGGGCACACCGGCCTACATGGCCCCCGAGCAGGCCAGAGGCGACCCGAAGGCGGTCGGCTCGCTCAGCGACCAGTACAGCCTGGGCGTTGTGCTTTATGAGCTGCTTACGCGCCGCCGGCCGTTCGAGGGAGAGCCCCAGGCGATTCTGAACCAGTTGCAGCGGGATGACCCACCGCGCCCCGGAAGCTCAATCCCAGGATCCATCCCGACCTGGAAGCCATCTGCCTGAAGGCGATGGCGCGCAGGCCGGCGGATCGGTACCCCGACCTTGCCAAGCTGGCCAGCGACCTGGGCCATTGGCTTGCCGGTGAGCCGGTCTCCGTCCGGCCCTGGAGCCTGACCCGGCTTGTGGCCCGGGCCGCCTGGAAGCAGTCCCCGTTGGTCGCGTTCATCGCCGTCGCGATCTCGGCAATTGTCGTCGCGGTCGGGCTCTTCGCGGCAGTGGCCTGGAAGTATGGAGAGGACATGCTCCGCGTTAGCCGACTCGTCAGAAGTGCCAGTCAGCGCGAGCAGGAGCTCCACAATGCGCTGACCGAGACGCGCCGGCCGCTGGCCAGACTTTATCATAGGAGTGCCTACCTCCTGGCCGGGAAGGATGACGTGCTGACGACCGCGCATTACCTGGCGGCCGCCATCGAGCATGGCCGGCCGGTCCGCGACATCGCGGTGTACGGGCCTGCACAGGAGGACCTGGCCCTTCTGGTCGGCAGGCTGCTGCCCGGGCGACCGGCGGAACCTGTGCCCAAGGGCATTCCTGCGCCAGTGATGATCGACTTTCCCGCCCGCGGCATTCGCCTGGGACTGGGCGAAGCCGATCCCACCCAGCTTTGGGCGCGACCGCTGCGGCCGTGGCCTGACGGCTCCCGGTCGCGTTTCGTGACCGCACTGGCTATCAAAGCCGGCGCGACCGCGGCTGTGGGGGAACACGACGGAACCGGCCTCTGGAGTGCCTCCGAACGCACATTCTCCCCGTGGTACAGCCGGGAAAAGTGGGACCCGACCGCCGCCGCCTTCTCTCCGGACGGAAAGGCGGTGATCGTCGCCGACGACGACCGAAGGTTGTCGCTCATCGACCTCGACACCGGGGACCGCCGGATTCCCCCGGCCGTACAGGCCGACCTGATCACCGCGCTAGCCTATGCCCCCGACGGCTCCTGGGTGGCAGCAGGCGGCCCGAGCAAGGCGATCTGGCAGATCGATCCGGGCACCATGCACCGCCGTGGCAAGCTCCTCGAGCACCCGGTCGTGCCGGAGCGCCTGGAATTCGAGGATGAAGGGAAGGTCCTCACGACCCTGGGTCAGGATGGTGTAGTCCGCCACTGGGACGCGAAGACCGGCACTGGCTGTCAACAGACCCGTCGTTCTGGCGGAGCGAGTGGTGGGCCTGGCCGCCGCCCCGGACGGGCGGGTCTTGCGCGTGCTGCAGAACTGGAAGGAAGTCAACCAATCCGATCGGATTTCGTCGCCGCGCTTCGCACAGATATTCGGCCCCGACGGCCTCCCTCTCGGGCGGCCCTTCGAGCTGGCCTTCGAGGACGACCCCACCCGTACCCCGACGGTTCGCCGACGCTCGGGAAATCCGACCAACGGCGGCGATTCGTCAAAGCAGGGTGCGGAGCCGATGCCTCTGGATGAGTTTGGCAACGCGCTGGTCTGCGTGGCACTGAGCAACGACGGAAAGACGCTGCTGGGCGTCCGGCGCCCCGAGAGGGAGCTGGGCGGGCTGCAGGAGGCGGGCGCAGGGCCGTTCCGGCTCTACGATGCCATCACGTGCCGGCACCTGGGCGAGGAATTCTCGCTGCCGCCAGGATGGAGCGAGTTGTGCCTCCGGCCCGATGGCCGGCTCGTCGCGGTCGAATACACAACGAAGAACGCCTTGGGTAAGGACGAGTCAGCTTGCCAGTTGTTCGATACGCTCACCGGCCGGCCGGTCGGCCAGCGTGTGTTCGGTTCGTTCCTGGGCTTCAGTGCCGACAGCCGGCGACTGGCAACCAGCGAGGCGACGTGGGAGTTGCCGGCGTTCCCCCCGATGGATCGCCTCCTGCGACATTCCGAGAACGCTCCGCTTCGTCGCCTTCGAGCCGGATGGCCGCACCCTGCTGACGGTCAGCGGGCCGTCAATCCTGCGGCGCTGGGATCGGGCGACCGGCACGGAGTTGGCTCAGCCGGTCGGGCCGACGTTGCGGGAGGGGGCGCTGGACCTCAGCCCCGACGGACGCCTGCTACTGACCGCCCAGGGCAACGTCGCCCGTGTCTTCGAAATCGGCACCGGCAAGGAGATCGGGCCGCCGATGGAACACGACACCCCGGTGACCCAGGGCGCCTTCGCCTCCGACGGAAGCGCGGTCGTGACACTCGAGCGCCAGACATGCCGCGTCTGGAAGGTGGGCATCGGCCGGCCACTGGGACCGCCCCAGACCCACGAGGGTCGGGTCGAGACCGTCGCCTTGGGGCCTAGAGGCGCGCTCGTCTATACGGCCGAATCCGTTCGAGAACGGAAAGGCGACAAGCTCCGCAATGTGATCTGGGACACGGTCTCGGGCCAACCGAAGTCCCAGGTCGGGCCGGTGGCGAAGGCCATCGGAGGCTTTAGCCTCGACGGCACTCGCCTGTTCCTGGGCTCCCCCAACCACGTGGACAACGGTTCCCTGGGCGTGTGGGACCCCTCGACCGGGGAGTCAATCGCTACGATCGGGTTCAGCCCCAGCGAAGTGGGGGGCGTCACCGACGCGGCCTTCAGCCCAGACGGTCGGCTCCTGGTCGTCGGATTCGACCGCAGCCAGATCATGGTTTACGAGGCTGACATGGGTCAGCCCGTTGGTCCACTCAAGGGGCGATTTAGCCCCTTCCTCGCTACCGATGAGGATCCGGACGGACGGGTCCCCTCTCAGCCGACGAACCGCACACGCGCCAGAGACTCGAGCCCCGTCGCCCTGGCCATCAGTCCCGAGGGCCAGTCCGTGCTGATCGGGTTCGAGAACGGCATAGCGCGGCTGGCAACGCTCCCGGTTCAGGTCCCCGAGGAGCGAGTCCCGGACTGGCTCGTGGCACGCACCGGCACGATGTTGAATCCCCAGGCCACGGTCGACATCCTCAAGCACGAGGCGTGGTACCAGCGCTGGAGAGCGTTGGCGCCTACACGGACCGCATCCAAGGAGAGCGATGAGCCGGCCGGGCCCGCGCCCGGGATCCGAACTGATCGGGGGGCCAAGCGCCGGTGCCGCCGATGCCGGTCAAACAGCAGACGGCAGTGGTGAAGAGGCACGAGCCGAGGGCGGACGGCACAGCCGACTCCCAGCGGGATGATGTGCCTGCTGTGGAACCGGCAGTCGAACCCGGCTTCCCTCGCGCTATGGTGAAACGGAAGCCAGATTCCGGCCACGGCTATATTGCCGCGGCGAACAGCCCATGACCCTCTTGAAGGCGGTGCTGAAGGCGCTTTCGGATTCGTAACCGAGCGACAGGGAAATGACGGAAATGGGATCGTTGGAATTCGCCAGCCGGTCCCCGGCCAGAAGCATTCGCCAGCGCGTCAGATAACCAATGGGTGACTCACCGACGGTCTCTTTGAATTTCTGGGCAAAGCTCGATCGCGACATCCCGACACGCTCCGCCAGCTCCTGCAAAGTCCAGGGATGCGCAGGATCGTCGTGCATCGAGTAAATTGCCACGCTCATTTGTTGATCCGCCAGTGCGAAGAGCCATCCGACACCACCGCTCAACCCTTCCGCCAGGTGCGCCCGCAGGGCCTGGACCAGCATCATGTGGGCGAGGTGCTGTAGGACCAGAAAGCTACCTGGCTGTGGCTCGCGCAGTTCCTGCATCATCCTCTCGATAGACCAGCGCAACGCCAATTTGTCCGATTCTTTCTTGATATGCACGATGGGCGGGAGCATTCCCAGCAGGATGCCGGCATGATTGCCGGCAAGGCCGAAGTAGCCGCCAACACCGGAGACATCTCCTCCCCCGTTCCAGGAGGCGACGCCACCATTCAGCGGCCGTGAATACATCGACCTGAAGTCGACAGGCGGCAAGGCCAGGTCGCTTGCGAGGCGGAAAGGCCGTCCCAGCGGCAGCAGGAAGCAATCTCCGGTCTTCAGGTGCACCGCTTCGGGAACCCCCTCCACGGAAAGCCAGCATTGGCCGGAAACGACTGCATAGCACTTGATGCCTTCATGTTGGGGGAACTGGAACGACCATTCTCCACCGACATCGAAGCCGCCGCACATCGTGTTGTGGGGTTTCAGAAGCGACAGCACGCCTGAGAGCGGGTCCATGGGGCACTCCTGGACGATCGCGAAGATAATTTGGACTTTAGAGCATAGATCGTATCAGGTCAATCGCCTACGCTGTGAACCAAGGGACTGGGATTACGGTCTTGAAAGCAAATCAAGGAGAAGCTCTGATGCGTGTTTTCGTTACCGGCGCTACTGGCTTTGTCGGTTCCGCCGTCGTTCAGGATCTCATCGCCGCGGGCCACAAGGTGCTCGGCCTCGCCCGTTCGGACGCGGGCGCCGCGTCGCTCGCCGCCGCCGGGGCCGAGGTGCACCGAGGCGATCTCGAGGACCTCGACAGCCTGCGGAGGGGCGCGGCGTCATCGGACGGGGTGATCCATACCGGCTTCATCCACGACTTCTCCAGATTCCACGAGGTCTGCGAGGCAGATAGGCGGGCCATCGAGGCGCTCGGTGACGCGCTCGCAGGCTCCGACCGTCACCTGGTTATCACCTCCGGGACCGGGATGGGGACCGCGGTGCCAGGCCAACCCGCGACCGAGGACCATTTCGATCCCAACCACCCGAACCCCCGTGCGGCCTCGGAATTCGCGGCGGAGGCGGTCGCCGCGCGTGGCGTGAGCGTGTCGGTGGTGCGACTGCCGCAGGTGCATAACACGGAGAAGCAAGGCCTCGTCACCCCCGCGATCGCCGTCGCCCGCGAGAAGGGCGTCGCGGCTTACGTCGGCGACGGGCTCAACCGCTGGCCCGCGGTGCATCTGCTCGATGCCGCGCCCGTCTACAGGCTGGCCCTTGAGAAGGGAACGACCCGGGCGAGGTATCACGCGGTTGCCGAGGAGGGCGTTCCGGCCCGAGAGATCGCGGAGGCCATCGGGCGGGGCTTGAAGATCCCGGTCGTCTCCATGTCCCCCGAGGAGGCCGCCGGTCACTTCGGCTGGCTCGGGTTCTTCGCCGGGATGGACATGCCGGCGTCAAGCGCGCTGACGCAGCAGCGGCTGGGATGGCGCCCGACGCAGAAGGCTGGGATGATCGACGATCTCGACCACATGAACTGGTCCGGGGGTTGAAGATTCCCGCTCGGGAATCATTTGAGCTGAAACGGGGCTGCATGACGACATCGAGCCGGTCAGTGTCGCTACGGCGCGATCGCGCCGTAGCGTAGCCCATCGATGAGCAGGTCGACCATGCGCCGGGCATGATCGGGCCCTACGTCGTGGGCGGGCGTGCAGAGGCTGGCAACCGCTCGCAACAGGTCGTATGGCTCGACACCGCCCCGCACTTTGCCCGCTGCGGCCGCTGCTTCGAGCAAGGTCTGGAGCGCGGGGCGGAGTCGCTTTTGGAAGTAGGCTGGCAAGGTGTTATATGCCGGGTCGCCCGAGTGAAGAGCTGCGGCAAGTCCACGTTTCGCGGAAATGAAGTCAACGTAACGCTGCATCCATCGAGCCAGCGCCTCGCCGGGTTCATGCTCGGCCGCCAAGACCGCAGCAGCGTCTGCGCAAGCGTCGACCTCGCGGCGGAAAACGGCCACGATCAGGTCTGAGCGCTGCGGAAAATGGCGGTAAATCGTTCCGATGCCGACGCCGGCCTTCTCTGCAATTTCTCGCACGGGAGCATCCACTCCGGAGTCAGCAAACACGGCCATGGCCGCCTGAAGCAATGCATCAATGTTGCGCTGTGCGTCGGCGCGCACGCGTCGATCCGTCCGGCCGCGAGGCGCCAAACCATCGCCTTGTTCTTCTTTTTTGCCGCTCACCATGTCCCCCTTGACAAACGGAACAATGTTCCGAATATTATCGGAACACGGTTCCGCCTAGGCTTCCTTCTTAGCACAGCAAGGCGGCGTTGGCCACACAGCGAACTACGAATGGAGATGACCATGCAGGACAAACCCGTCGCCCTGGTCACCGGGGCCAATCAAGGAATCGGTCTTCAGATCGCAAAGGATCTCGTGGCACACGGCTTCACTGTGCTGGTCGGGTCGCGCAACCTCGAGCGCGGCGAGGCTGCGGCCAAGGAGGTTGGGCCGGACGCACGCGCGCTCCAGCTCGACGTGACGGATCGGGCTTCGATCGCCGCCGCGGCGGAGCGCATCCGCAAGGAGCTTGGCCGCCTCGACGTGCTCGTCAACAACGCGGCCATCTCGAATACGAGTAAGCTGCCCGGCATGTCCATCGAGGAGTACGCCAAGTTGACCCGCCCGAGCAACGTGTCCCTCGATGAAGTGCGCGCGGTGTGGGAGACCAACGTGTTCGGCGTCCTCGCCGTTTACCAGGCGATGCTGCCGCTCCTGCGCGAGGCGCCGGAAGCCCGCATCGTCAACGTGTCGAGCGGCGTTGGCTCGCTGACGATGAACTCGGACCCGGCCTACCCCTACCGCTCGATCTTCGGCCCCGTCTACCCTGCTTCCAAGACGGCTCTCAACGCGATGACGCTCGCCATGGCGATCGAGCTGGAGTCGACCGGGATCAAGGTCAACGCCGCCTCCCCGGGCTTCACCAAGACGAACCTCAACGACTATGAGGGCACGGAGACTGTCGAGGAGGGCGCCCGCGAGGCGGTGCGCGTTGCGCTGCTCGGCCCGGACGGCCCGACAGGTACGTTCTCGCACGCGAAGCTCGGACGGCTCCCGTGGTGATCGGCAAAGCCGCAAACATTCCGGTCAGCGCACCCACTCCTGTCGTCTCTGTCAGTCCGGTGGTGTTGTCAGCTCCGGGACGCATCGTTAATTTGCAGATGCGAGTTTCCGCCCCGACAATCGGGCGCGAACAACCGTCGATTTCCACCCTGGAGGGCGACGTCATGAGCAACGTGTGGTTTGCGCGGCCGGTGCTGTTCGTCGCAGACATCGACAGATCTGTCGATTTCTACGTGAAGCAGCTTGGGTTCAGCCATCCATGGCGTTATGAGGAAGAGGGAAAGGCTCGGGTCGCTCAGGTCGAGCGGCAGGGCTGCGCGCTCATTCTCTCCTCGCAATGGCCCGACAAGGTGGGCAAGGGCCTCATGTTCATCTCGCTCGATGTCGAAGTGCTAAATGCCTTGCGCGGAGCTGGAAGGAAGGGGCGTGGACGTGAAAGATGGGCACTGGGGTTACAGGCTCATGGTCATAGTGGACCCCGACCGCAACGAGCTTTACTTTCCTTACCCGTCGGACGCTAAGCAAACATGAACTGGTCGCAGCGATATGCCGGCGCAGGAGCAGAGCGCACCCGTCTGACGGTCGGCCCGCGGTAACCCCTGACATGACCCGTCGATCGGGTCCATCAATCGGCTCGATCGTAGTGAACTCCAGAAGGTTCTGGTATTCTTTACCCATTGTGGTGAGAGACGCATGTCGTTCGTAGCTACAGGGGAACACATGGCGATCACCGGCATCGTGGCGCAGTTGCGCACGACGGACATGGCTTCATCCATCCGCTTCTACACCGAGAAGCTGGGGTTCTCGGTCGAGTTCAAGTACCGAGATTTTTACACAGGCATCCGGGCTGGGAGTCAAATCTTCCACTTGAAGCTTGTTGATGAAAAAGACCCTTCAATCCCGTATGTTGACGAAGGCGGGCACTTCCACCTCTACCTTCAGACCAACGGCATATCGGACTTCGCCGCCCAGCTCAAGGCAAATGGTGTCGAGTTGGTGAAGGACGTCCACGAGACGCCTTGGAATACAAGGGAGATCGTCATCCATGACGATCAAGGTCATACTTTGTATCTTGGTGAACCCTAGTAGCCGCTGACCATCTCATTCAGGCCGATGCCGCTTCGCAATGCGGTTGAATTCCGGCGTTACGGTCTATCGCCATCCAGTTGCCACATGCCCATCGACGGCCGGTTCCGCGGACACCATACCTAACTCCCGCTAATAAATAAGTATGGTGTCCCAGGAACTCAGACGCTTTGTCGCCGACGGTAACGATCTTGCTGTCCTTGACCGCGATCGCCTCGGCGGTCGGGTTCTTATCGTCTACCGTGACGATATCGCCGCCACTGTAAATCGCATCGTGCGGGCTCTGGGAGTGCGCAAGCACGGCCGGATGGGCCAGCCACGCGACCATGAAGAAGCGTTGGAAAAAACTCATGACAACAAACCTCATTATATTCGCGGTCACACGTGCACAATCTCTTTAGCAACGGGTGGCACGACGGGGGATTGAACACCGATCCTGGAGTGAACCGGCTTGTCCATCACGGATCAAGGCGCCGCTCTGCCGATGAGGGCACTCATAAACTTTTCATTGTATCCGCGTTTGATCCGTGGCTAAATTCACTCGGCAAATGCCGTGGTCGGCATCGCCAGGTCCATCATCAGGAGCCGGAAGTCGTCGCGGCCACGGAGCGGGTCGAGGGCCGCCTCTTTCCGGATCGCGTCGGCATTGCGGTAGCCGCCGGCCACAGCCTGTCGGAGCAAGTTCATCCCCTGGTCGGCTTCGGCCGCTCCGTCGACTGCCGAGATCTGGGATCGCTCCCGCCCGGCGGCGGCGACCAGCGTGGCGTGGCAACAGGCCAGCTCGTACGCACTCCTCCACCGAGCGGGACGGCAGCCCGTTGTACAAGACCACGGCCTTCCGGGCCTCGGCGACCGCGCCGGCGATCGTCGCCGGTAGCCAGGCGCAGCAGCCCCAACCGACGCACGCTCGAGGCGAGGCTGACGACGTAATTGGTGAACTTGGGGTTGGCCTTGACCAGCTCCTCGCGGATCGCGATCGCCCGGCCGTAGTCTTCCCGCGCCTCGCCGACCCGTCCGAGGGTACGGTGCACATCGGCGAGGCTGGTGTGGGCGCCCGCCAGGCGGTCTCGGAATTCGGGGACCGTGGGGTTGTCGTCGGCCAGCTTCCGCAGGATCGCCAGCGCGCGGCGGTGCGACTCCAGCGCCTCGGCCGGCCGATCGGTCTGCGAGAGTAAGTTACCGATGTCGTGATGACTGATCGGCCAGGAGCCTGCGGAATTCAGTGACGGCGGGGTTATCGTCGGCGAGCGACTGCCGGATCGCCAGTGCGCGGCGGTACGACTCCAGCGCCTCGGCCGGCTTGCCGGTCTGCGCCGATAGAATAGCCGATCTCGTTGTGGCAGGTCGCCAGTTGGCTCCGGAATTCGGTGACGTCGGGGTTGTCGTCGGCCACCTTTTGCTGGATCGCCAGCGCGCGGCGGTGCATCTTCAGCGCTTCGGCCGGCTTGCCGGTATCCGTCAGCAGGAAGCCGATGTTGTTGAGGCTGTCGACCAGGCTGTTTCGGAATTCGGCGACGTCGGGGTTGTCGTCGACCAGCTTCTGCTTGATCGCGAGCGCCCGCTGGAACGCCTCCAGCGCCTCGGCCGGCTTGCCGGTCTGCGCCAGCAGAAGACCGATATTGCTTTGGGTCCGCGCCAGGCTGTTTCGGAATTCGGTAACGGCGGGGTTGTCGTCGGCTAGCTTCCGCAGGATCGCCAGCGCCTGCCGGTACGCCTCCAGTGCCTCCGCCGACTTGACCGGTCTGCGCCAGCAGAACGGCGACGCTGTTGTGGCTGTCCGCCAGGCGGCTTCGGAATTCGTTGACAGTGGGGTTGTCGTCGGACTAGCTTCCGCCGGATTGCCAGCGCCCGCCGGTTCGCCGCGAGTGCGTCGGCCAGTTGGCCGGTCTGCCTGAGCGGAATGCCGATGTTGTTGTAACTGTCCGCCAAGCGTTTCCGGAATTCCGTGACGGCGGGGTTGTCGTCGGCCAGCTTCTGGTGGATCGCCAGCGCACGCCGGTACGACTCCAGCGCCTCGGCCGGCTTGCCGGTCTCCGCCAGCAGAAGGCCGATGTTGCTGTGGCTGCGGGCCTCGCTGCTTCGGAACTCGGTGTCGGCGGGATTCTCTCCGGCCAGTTTCTGGTAGATCGCCAGCGCGGGTGGTGCGACTCGAGCGCCTCGGCCGGCTTACCGATCTTCGCCTAGCAGGAGGGCGATGTCGTTGTAGCTGCGTGCGAGGCTGGAACGCAATTCGGTGCCGGTGGGGTTGTCGCCGGCCAATGGCGTCAGCGTTTCCACCGACTGTTGATAGGCGGACATCGCCGCAGCCGTCTTCCCGATATTCTCGAGCACGGACCCGATCCTCGCGTAAACCATGCCGAGCAGGTCGCGACGCCCGTCGGAGCCGGGTGCCGGCGAAAGGCGATGCCTTCGAGCAGGTCACGCGCCTCCTCGGCGAGGGTGAGGGCCTCGTTCATCTTTCCCGTCTCTCGAAGTAGGCTCGCGATTGCGTACAGGCTTTTCGCCACATCGCCGCGGGCCTCGTCGTTGGCGACCGGCTCCGAGGACAGGTCCCGCCGTACCGCCAGGGCCTTGCGGTGGACCGCCAGCGCCGGCGGGCTTGTCGCCGATCGTGGCGATCAGGCCGCCGAGCTCGAAATACGCGTTCCCCATCGTCCTGCGCGAGGCCCGGTCGGGCTGGCCCTTGAGCAACTCTTCGAGTTTGCCGTAGAAGTCGGCGGCGCCGCGAAGGAGCTTGTCGCGAAGCGGCTTGAACTGGTCAGCCTTGAGCACGAGGTCGTCGCCGACCTCGCCATGAAAGAGCTTGATGGCCTCCAGGGCGAGGCCGAACCGCGCCGCCTCACGGTCGTTGGCGGCGGCCAACGCGATATTGGCCTGGCTCAAATCGGCGTTCGCCCTGGGTCTGGACGGCGAGCACCGCGGCCGTGCCGACGAGCGCCACCAGCACGGCGACCGCCGCTGCCGTCACCGCTGTCCGATTCCTTCGGCCCCACCGCCGCACTTGCCGCGACAGCGGTTCCCGCCAGGCGGACACCGGCTCGTCGGCCGCCCATCGCTCGATGTCGTCAGCCAAGGCTTTCGGCGTGGCGTAGCGGTCTTCCGGCTCTCGTGGCCAAAGCTTTCAAGCAGACGGACTCCAGAGCCTTGTCGAGCGAAGGCTCGAGCTGACACGGCCGCTGGAATTGGCCGTCCTGCTACCGCCCGCAAGGACGGCCGCGAGGTCTTCCCCTCGCACGGCGGTTTGCCGGTCAGGAGGCAGTACAGAGTGGCGCCCAGGCTGTAGACGTCGGACCGCGGGCCAAGTCGGTTCAGCTCGCCTCTGGCCTGCTCCGGGCTCATGTAGGCCGGCGTCCCCAGCACGCTGCCGGGCAGGGTCTCGGATGAGCCCGATGAGGACGGGGCGAGGATCTGCTCGCCCGCCGGTGCGATCGGCGCGGCCGATGGCCTTGGCCAACCCCCAGTCTACCACCAGTGTCTCGCCGTGCTTGCCCACGATGATGTTCGCCGGCTTGATAGTCACGGTGGATGACCCCGCGCGAGTGGGCGTATTCGATGGCGTTGCAGACGTCGGTGAACCGCCGCAAAAGCTTGCGCAGCTCCAGCGACCGGCGGCCGGGGTCCTTTCTCCGCCTGATCGCGCGTGGAACCGCGCGATCGTCTGCTTGAGCGAATCACCCTTGATGAAGCGCATCGCGTAGTAAGGACGGCCGAAGGAATCCGCGCCCAGACCGTAGACCGGGACGACGCCCGGGTGCTCCAGCCCGCCGGTGATCTCGGCCTCGGCGATGAATCGCTGACGACTGATCGGATCGTCCGCGTGCTTCTCCAGTATCTGCTTGAGTGCCACCTCGCGATGCAACTCGTCGTCGAGCGCCACGAAGACGGCGCCGAGACCGCCCTGCGCATGCGGACGCAGGATGCGGAATCGCTGTCCGCTCGAGGTCGCCGTGCCCGCGGTAATGCAAGCGGCACGGTCGAGATCGGTGACTTCGTCGTGGGTCGGCGAATGCGCCGAGCCCACGTGCCGGAGGCTTACCGTGACATCAGAGCCGCCGGCAACCGTCAGGCCCTCGCGAATTGATCGTCCCACGGCCAGGACCGCGAGGCTCCTCTCAATGTCGCCGCCGAGCGCCTGAACATGCACATCGGCGATTGCCTCGACCGCGGCCCGGCGTGGCACATCCAGTTGGCCCAGAATAACTAAGTGATCAGCCAGGCATCGGCTCTTGTCACGTGTCCAGGCTGAGAAAGCCGTAAATAACGCCCCCTGATCGATCATGCCTGTCTGAAGGGCCAGCAAACCGAAGAGGAGGTTGCGATCGGTATCAACGGGGGCCATGGGACGATTCTCCCGACATCGGCACTTGGCCCGGAGGCGCCGGACACCGGCGACGGCGTCCTAATCCCGGGCCACGAACCGGATCGATAGAATTATCGCATGGACGATCGTCTCTTGCACCCACGCCTTATGCGTTCGGCGCTAGGGCCTCCGCGGGCTGGCCGACGTCGGCGAGGATTACTGCTCCTAGCGGTTTCCGAACGGATCGACCGCAGTTCGTCATCGCACACCTCGCGATCCAGGATCTCTGATACGTCCGCGGCCAGACTGTCGCTTGAGATTAAGACGCCATGTCTTAAAATAACAGGCACCTTGCCTTAGAGTCGAGCGTCTGCAAACGCTGGTGCGAAAGCCGAAGACAAGTCTGCTCTCCAGGAAAGGAAATCTCATGCTGACCGAAATGTTCCCTGTTCGTTTCTGGATCACGCTCACAGTCGCGGCCCTGTCCCTCTCTCCCGGGGCGCTTTCCGCCGACGATCAGGAAATTCAGAAAGCTGGAAAAGCGGTGCGACTCGTCTGGTTTCCGCGATTCTCGCCCGACGGCAAATGGCTGATCACGGCGCACGGCAGTTGGGACGAGAACGAAGGGGGCGAAGTCCGCGTGTGGGAGGCAGAAACGGGCAAGCCGAAATTTGTCATCCCGACCGAGCGCGGTGTGCGGACTGTCGCGTGGGCGCCGAATGGGAAATCTTTCGTGTCGGGCGATTACGGGGGAAGCATCTTCTTTTACGACGCCGAGACGGGGAAGCAAACCGATCAGATAAAACTTCCCGGGAATGTCGAGGTGCTGCAGAGTTCTCCCGACGGAAAACGTCTCTTTGCCGCCGCTGGAGACGGTTCCGTTCGGGTGTGGGAAGTCCCCTCGAAAAACCAGGTTTACACCTGGAAGATGCTTCATCGGGGAGGCATCTGGGGGATGGCCCTGTCGCCCGACGGCAAGATGCTCGCCACCGCAGGGCAAGATCATTTCGCGCGCCTCCTGGACACCGAGAATTTCAAAGTGCTGCACGAATTCGAACATCCCGCGGACGTCAACGGCGTCGTCTTCTCAAATGATAACAAAACACTGCTGACCGGCTGCGGTGACGCGGCGATTCGGGTCTTTGACGTCGCATCGAGCAAGGAGATCCGCAAACTCGAGGGGCACACAAACGGCAGCGTCACAGATCTGGATTTCTCGCCCGACGGCAAGTTCCTGGCAAGTGGCGGCATGGATCGCACCGTTCGCATCTGGGATCTGGTCGATTTCGAAAGACCGAAATTGAAGTCCACGGTCGGCGGCTTCAATGATTTTGTCTTCGGCGTCGCCATTTCTCCGAACGGGAAATGGCTGGCCGCCGTCGGCTGGGACGATCAGATCAAGCTTCTGGACCTCTCGACAGTGGAAGAAAAATGGTCGTGGCGGCGGTGATTTCAATATGACCCGCGGCTTTGCCAGCACGCCCCGAAATGCCGCAACCTCGGCACTTCGGTCTGTGCTCTGATGTGATCTGGTGGTCTTCATGGGGTTTCGGGGACGCCATACCTAACTCCCGCTAAACATTAAGTTTGGTGTCCCCAGAACCGCCGCGTCGAACCCTATTCTGGTTCCGGCGGGTCGGGCTCGACGGGGAGCCACGGATGGCGGGCCGCGTACTCGTACTTGTGCTTCAGACGCACGTAGTATGCCAGCTTTTGTGCCCAGGCAGCCTGCCTATCTTGAGACTCACGGAGCATGCTCCGTGTCCGCTCCAGGATAGCTGGTCCGGTTAAAGGGTTTTTCTCGAAGGAGTCGAGCAACCTGGTGACCGATTTGATTTGCTCGTCGTTCATCCTCGTGACCTTAAGGCACTCGCGCTCCACCGCCGCATACCGTTCCACAAGCGAGCCGAAGTGCTCCTGACACCGCTTCAGTCGCAGGCCGCCGACGATCCCGCCCGTCATGACGCCGATGAGCAGTACGATGATCATCCATCGACGGATCGTCATCCGGGGCAGTCGCATAGCAGGGACTCAGTCGTCAACAGGGCGGCAACGTCTCTCTAGGAGTTCCATTTCCCCACGGTCGGCACCTTCGGCCCGAACTTGCCGGGGGGTCGGCTATGACGCGTCGACTGACCCAGTCGAGAACGAGGAGAATGAGGACGGGGCCGGCGAACATGCAACCGAAGAACAGCAACAGGGTCGGAAGGTCGTCACCCCGGCTGTCCTTTGCCTGCGGAAATCGCCAGATGAGCCAGAGGCACATGGGGAAGTTCGCCATCAACGTAAACCACACGATCAACATTCCCGTCGAGAGAGTGCTCGCCTGATCGGCCAAGCCTATGGGCCGCAATCCCAAGGTCTTGCGGTTACTTGGTTCGCGGTCACCATTCTCGAATTCGATTTCTCGAATCAGCCCATAGGAGACGGGTTTCGAGAAGGCAAAACGCGGTCAGACTTGGGCCCCGGACGAAGTTCATTGTTGAGGGCTCCGGCGTTATCGGAAGCCCCGACCGCGCAAATGCCTTCGAAACCAGGGCCAACGATCGGCGCCGGGGACCTTCGGTCCGGCACTCCGGCGGGGTCGTGAGACCCGCGCCGAACAGGGTTCCGGCACTCCGGCGGGGTCGTGAGATCCGCGCCGAACAGGATCAGGCGCGAAAGCCTGCCCCACAATACCTGGATCAACCAAGCAAGACGATTTACGGGATTGGATTCGTATTCAGGGGAATAGGAGGCTCGCGGTCCACGACGTTGTCGATCAGGCCGTACTCGCGTGACTCCTCGGGCGACATGAAGCGGTCGCGGTCGGTGTCGTCTTGAAGTCGCTCCAAGGTCTGCCCGGTGTGCTTCATGTAGATCTGGTTGAGCTGTTTC
Source organism: uncultured Planctomycetota bacterium (assembly GCA_963779785.1). Classification (GTDB taxonomy): domain Bacteria; phylum Planctomycetota; class Planctomycetia; order Isosphaerales; family Isosphaeraceae; genus CAVRFS01. Next base: position 72,091 of record CAWAAW010000025.1, on the reverse strand, counting down.
TTCATCCGGATGAATTCTTCGGCGTGGATCATGATCTCAGTCGCCGTTCCTTCCATGCCCGCCAACGGCTGATGGATCATGATCCGGCTATGCGGCAGCGCGTTTCGCTTGTTCTTGGCGCCGGCGGCCAGCAAGAGCGAACCCATGCTGGCGCACTGGCCGATGCAGTAGGTCGCCACGTCGCATGAGACCCATTGCATCGTGTCGTAGATGGCCAGCCCCGCAGTCACGCTTCCACCGGGGCTGTTGATGTACAAATGAATGTCAGCCTTGGCGTCTTGATGGGCCAGGACGAGCATCTGGGCAATGACAAGGTTAGAGATGGTGTCATCGATCGGCGAGCCCAAGATGATGATGCGGTCTTGCAGCAGGCGGGAATAGATGTCCATCGCCCGCTCTTCGCGGCCGCTTCGTTCGATCACGATCGGGACTAGTGGCATGATTGATACGCCCTTCTCGAAAAGAAAAGGTGCCGTCAGCCGGTGGCCGCGGACCAAGGAATTTTGGCGCTCCAGCGACCGGAGAGCGCGCTTGCGGAAAAATTCCGCTCAGTCATGTTGTGTCTGCGAGTTCTTTTTAGTCCGCTCCCAGCGTTGAAGCCGGGAGAATGGCGATGGCGAACCAGCCGAACCGGAGATCCGCCGGGCTGGCTGGCTGGGCTCGGCCTCAAGTGACAGGCATTCCGCCGCTACTGGCACCAGGACCCTTTTCGGCACCGGCGATCCGTCCCACGACTTCATCAACCAGGCCATATTCCTTGCCTTGGATCGCAGTCAAATATCGGTCGCGTTCCGTGTCCTTGGCGACGCGCTCGATCGGTTGTCCCGTGTGTTTGGCGATGATCTCATTGATCACCTGTTTACTCCTGACGATCTCCTCGGCCTGAATCTCGATGTCGGAGACCTGGCCACCCACCTGGCCGTAGGGCTGATGGATCATGATCTTGGAGTGAGGCAAGGCATAACGCCGCCCCTTGGAGCCTCCGGCGAGCAAGACCGCGGCTCCTGAGGCGGCCAGGCCGATGCAATACGTGGCGATCGGGCACTCGATGAACTGCATCGTGTCGTAGATCGCCAGGGTGCTCGTGACGCTTCCACCCGGGCTGTTGATGTAGAAGCTGATTCCCTGAGTGCGGTTCTCATATTGCAAGTACAGGAACTTCATGACGGTGACGTTCGCCGCGGCGTCGTTGATGACTCCTTCGAGAAACACAATCCGGTTTTCGAGGAGCAGATCGCCGAGGGTCATCTGGCGCTGTTGCGCATAGTCGCGATAGCGCTGAAGCATCGGTTCGGCCAGGGGCGGTTGAATAGGCATGGAACGGTCCCTCGGAAACAAAGACCCGCGCGACCGGCACATCGGTCCGATCGCCTGGGCCAAAGGGCATGGCACATGGGACGACGCGAGCCGGTCGGTGGACCGGTTCGGTCGCATCCAGGGTTCACGATCCGTCGCCGCTTTCCGGCTTATCGGCGACACGACTCACCGTGGCAGGCGGTTCGTCCGCGAGCGCAGTGAGGGTATAATCCACGGTCTCGACTCCGGGCGACGGCTCGGTGATCGGTACCGCAACGTCCTCGACCTTGGCGGTCTCGAGGATGCGCTCGATGACCCTTCGTTCCAGAATCTGGGTCGCCAGGCCGTCGGCCCCGCCTTCTTTCTCGACTCGTGAGCGCACCCGCCGAACGCTCTCCTCGTTCCGCTCGGCGATCAACTCAATCTCGAGGTCGAGATCTGCGTCCTTGACTTCGATTCCTTCCGCTTCGGCGATCTTGGCCAGGAGCAGGAATTCCTTGAGCGTCCGGAGCGTCGTCTCGTGGGCATTGGCGCGGATCTCGGCGGCACGTGCCTCGATCTCCTTGTCCGACATCCCTCCCTGCCTCGATTCCGCCACCAGCCTGTCGATCGTGTTTTTCTCCTCCCGGGAAACCAGATCCTCGGGCAGCTCGAACGGTGTTGCCTGGAGCAGAGTGTCGACGATCTGCCGGCGAACGGTCTGGCGCTGCTCGGTCTCAAGCCGGCGCTCAAGGTTGCGTCGCACGCCCAGCCGCAGGGCTTCCACGCTGACGAAATCGAGCGAATCGAGGAATTCCTCGTTGAGCTCGGGAAGCCGCAGCCGCTTCAGATCATTCACCTTGACCTGCACGGTAATGGTCGCTCCCCGGAGTGACGCATCATCGACGGCGGTGCCAAGTTTGGCCTTAACCTCGCGCGAGTCGCCCGGCTTGACTCCCACGAATGCGTCGCTGATGTTCGCGATCGAGCCGTTCTGAAACCGCAGTTCCGACAGCAGGCGGAACTCGCACTCCTTAAGCTCACCGAGGCGCTTGCCATCACCGCGCACGAAGACCAGGTCGGCCGTGAGATAATCTCCTGGCTCGGCAGCCCCCTCGAGTTTGGGCACGACCTGACCGCGTTGCTCCAGGTAATACGTAAGCTGAAGGTCGATATCCTTCTCCGTGATCGCGGCGATCGGACGAACGACCTTAAGGCCTTGATAATTCGGCAGGTCGAACTCGGGGCGAACTTCGATTTCCATCTCGAAATTCATTGGACCGTCATCGGGGAGTACGATCGCTTCGATGTCGAGCTTCGGCTGCGTGATCGGATCGAGGTCGTAGTCCTGGTCGATCTGCTGGAGCGAGGACGTTAACAGGGCGGACTTGACCTGGTCCGAGACTTGCTTCTTGAACCGCTTGACAACCAACTGCTTGGGAGCACGTCCCGGTCGGAAACCCGGGACGACCGCCTCTTTCCGAAGTGTGTTTACCGAGTCCTCGTACTGGCGGTCGATCTCTCCGCGAGGTACTGTGATCTTGAGGTGCTTCTTGCACGGGCCAGCGTCGCTGATCGCAACCTCAATCTCTAGTTTACGCTTCGCCTTTTGAGGCTCAGCTCCTTCCTGCTCGTCACTGACCGAAACTGATGCATCGGATTCGTCGTCGTCGGTGCTCATCAAAGGCGATTCCTCGAGTGTGCTCGGGGGTAGTGGTGGCTTGATCCACGATCACGCAACCCACGCTCTTGAGCGAAAGCCGCCGACTCCGGATGGCATCGATCAAAAGCGGGAGAAGGGATTTGAACCCTCGACACCCACGTTGGCAACGTGGTGCTCTACCCCTGAGCTACTCCCGCATCTACCCACGTAACCAGCGGACTGCGCTCGCACGGCGGAGAAATTGACTCCTGTGCGGTCCGCGCCCGAACCAGATTCAGTATAGCGCGGTCAACCGGGATTGCAAGCCGTCTTCGGAAAACCCCAGCCCAGCCAGACTCATCTCGACGTTTCTGGTTCGTCTTTTCATTTGCGTACCGCGTCGCCACACGATAGTTTACAGGAGGATCGATCACGTCGCCGGCGACATCGCAAGAACAAGAGACATCCGATCGGGACGAATCCACGATGAATTACATACTCCAAGTCGTTCGAGGCCGAAGCGCCAACACTACACTCAAGTTGTCAGACGCCGTAACCAGCGTCGGCCGTCACGACGACTGCCAGATCCGAATCAAGTCGTCGCAGGTGAGCCGGCGCCATTGTGAGCTCTTCGAAGCCGGAGGCAAGCTCGCAATCCGTGACCTCGGCAGCTCAAACGGTACATTTGTTAACGGAAAAAAGATTACAGGCCAACAAGTCCTCAAATCCGGCGACGAGTTGACCGTCGGCACAGTGACACTTCGCGTATCCAAACTCGGTCAGGGCGCAGCGGCTGCATCGGGTTCCGGCGACGCCTCCGCTCCCAAGCCTAAAGCCTCCGATACCGCGGTCGTCGACGCCATCCCAGCCGACGATGACCAAGACGATTTCGAGTTGGAACTCAGCGACGACCAACCCCAGTCGGATTTGGACATCATTCCTCTCGCCGAGGACGAGCCCGTCGTGCCAGTGGGCAATAAGGCCTCCTCTAAGTCTAAGTCCCCAAGGACCAGCAGCTCCGCATCGACTGACGAAAGGACCACCACCCCCAAGTCATCGGATCAATCCCCAAAAGAGGACGACGCCGTCGCACAGTTCTTGCTTGACCTCAAGCTGGACGACGAATAATGAGTGGTCGTGGCCTCGCGGCGCATACAGTTCGCTAATGGCTTATTGGAAAGCGGATTCGGCCGCATCGAAAAACCGACGCGGCCGCTCGGGCTTTACGATTTCGACCCCGACCGGCTTTCCTTGACCGTCTCTCCATGATCGGTCGGGGCGGACCGGAAACCAAAGAAAACCCAAAGCAATCGGCGCTAGATTCGGGTTTCATTGGCCATTCATATCGTTACGTTTATATACGAATCAAGAAGAGATGGTTCCGAGCGCGATGTCGAAGTCGCGCGACCCACCCGTTGCGAAGAAGATTTCCAAAGCCTATAATAGCATGCATGGGACGTGCCTTCAGATCAATCAGTGCACAAAATGGCTCGCTTGACCTTGATCGCCGGCCATTGTAGTTTTTTTATCCCGATTTTCGCGGTTTTTGTGGATCTTTGGCATCTTTGAGAATAATCGCATTGATTTCTTTAGCAAAACGCCTTAAATAGCTCCAGGTATTCGCTCAGGTCTGCAGTTCCGCTAGTCGTCTGACGCTGGGCACATTAACCCACGTTTGTTTGCAGGAATCCTTGATATGGCTCGTCGGAAAACGCTTCCTGAATCGGTTCGTACAAAGCTGGACCTCGCGGAACGTCTGGCCGCGCTGCGTCTGGATCTGTACGGAGAGCGAGGAGGACCGGAGATGGCCCGGCGATTGGGGATCCCGGTCAGGACCTGGTACAATTATGAGGGAGGAGTCACGGTCCCCGCGGAGGTCATCTTGAAAATCATCGAGTTGACTTCGGTTGAGCCGGCATTTCTCTTGCACGGCGAGGGACCCCGGCTTCGTACTTCGCGAACGGAGCGTGTTGAGAAGGAGGCGTCGCCCTCGCTCACTGTTGGTGCCCTGCTCAGAACGGCTCTCCAGCTCCTCGAAGATGAGGAATCCAGTCGGCCCAAACGCGACGCCGGCCCGCTGGAAGAACCTGAGCATGGGAACGGACTTACCATGAGGGAGGGCCGGGTGGGGCCGCCTCAGGATCAACCCTTGACGCTCAGAGATCCCGACAGCGCGGACGCCACGGCCGACGAGGCGGGTTCACGATTCTCGCAGTCGCGCCGTGAATGGCTCGCGGCCCATCGCGACAACCGTTGCATTCAAGTCAACGGCGATTCCATGACACCGATCGTCGCCGACGGGGCGTCGATCGCCTACGCCAGAGATGAAGACGATCTGCGCGAGCTCGATGGCAAAATGATCGTAGCGTGGCTAGAGAATCAACCCATCGTTCGCTGGTTTCAGTATTGTGGCCGCTACGCTTTGCTCCGCGCGGAAAACCCCCGCACGGTACCTCAGCAAATCCTGGTCGACCTCGAAGACCCCCACCAGCGGCCGCGGTTCCGCCGGGTCCTTTGGATTAATACACCACATTGAGTTAAAATGAATTGAATTGATCGGATCGTCCGCCGGCTTACCAGCTCAGAAACTCTTTGAGACAAGGGATTACCAGGATTTTGCCGTCACCGATCCGGCCGGTTCGGGCCTGTCCCACGATCGCCTTGATCGCGGCCTGCACATGCTTTTGCTCCACGAAAATGGTCAACTCGACCTTGGGCACGAATGAAGAGTTGTACTCGCTGCCCAGATACTGATGCAGCCGGTTTTTCTGCCGCCCGTATCCCATCGCCTCGCGAACAGTCCCGCCCAGGACCTCGACCGACTCCAGCGCGGCGAGTACGGCTTGCGCTCGAAACGGTTTGACCAGGGCAATGATTTGGACCACCTGGCCACCCGCGACCGTGGTCCCCTTTTCGTTCAGCCTCGCCGATGCCAACTTGGGATCGTCTTCATCCATGTGCCTGTCTTCCAGCCAATCTCTCGCCCCCGGCTGCCGGTCCTCATGCGAGCCCAACGTGTGGAAATTCAAAACGGCCCGATACAAGGCGAGAATCCGGATCGGGAGAGGGAGCTCCTTCCTACAGATTCTGTAGGAGCCGGCTCTGTCCGGCGAGCTCTCTAGCTGTGTCTCGGGTCATTGAAAAATCACCGCTTCGACCCAGCGACAGCTTGACTTCCTGCTCGATCCTATCGAGAGTTAATCGTAATCGGAAAGAGTCGGCTGGTAACTTCCGCACGCATAATGTGAGGTCAATGATGAAACGGGCCTTTGCGATCGTGGCTAGCGCGGGCCTGATGATGGCGATTGGGTGCTCTAACTACGAGGCTCGACTCGACAAGACGCTGCTGGACATGAGATATCGCAAGCGTCTCGATGATAACTTGCTACCAGCAGCAAGCAAGGGAAAGCTTGAAGAGTTGGCGATCTACGTCCGTCCCCCGAAGACTCTAAAAGGACCGACTCAGACCTTCAGCCTGACCGTGATTGAGCCGGGACGGTTCGACCTGGAAAATAGTTTCATCGACCAGGAAAAGGCGGAGGCCCTGCACATCTTGGTCCGCGTGAAGCAACCCAAGGCACCCGGTTCGGCCAAGAAAGCAGCCGCACCGAAGACCGAGGCCGCTCCACGGGGTGATTTCACGACCGATGTGATTGAGGTTATCAAGAACGCCTATGGCACCGACCTCGAAGCCAAGAGTTTCAAGAAGGACCTGAAAACCCATGGTAACCGGTCGAACGCCTTCAATGCCACGACACTGGATCTGTCCACCAAGGAAGTGCAGGTCTATCTCTACGGCGACAAGAACGCTCCGCATGAGGTCGCCTTGATCTTCGATTACCCGAAGGAATCCAAAAAGGCCATCGACTCCAAGATCCGCCTCGCCCTTGAATCGTTCGCGACCGGTGAAGCGGCACGCCACGCGTTCAGCGGCGGCGCTGATGCGGAGGGCGATGAAGGTACCGGGGCTGAACCACCACCACTCTGATAATCGGAAATCCGCAAGCGACTGTAGGGCAGGGGCCCGACGAGTCACAGCCGGGCCGGCCTGCTTGATTGCCAGTCCCGGCGCTCTCGGATCGTTCGAGTCGCCTCCCATTAGACCGCGACCACGCCCGATCCGATCAAGGCCGGTCAGACATGCATCGGTCGCAGCCGCTTGGCCAGGCGATCACGACTTTTGTCTGGAAAGACATCCAGCTCCGCCCGGAGAATCGTGACAGGCGGCGGCGCCTGAATGCCCAGACGAACCTGGTTGCCCTCGATCTTCACAACCGTGATCGAAATCTCCGATCCGATCATGATTTGTTGCGACGATTTTCGGCTCAGAACCAGCATTTCAACCTCCTGGCGATTCCGAGGTGATCCTGATCGCATGGCACTCCGTTGACCGTGCTGCTGACAATAGCTTCGTACTGAGGCCGCTCCAGACGACACCAGTCCTCAAGAACCGGGATCGGCTGACGGACCTCCCTCCGACAATTCCAACAGGAGCCGGCTGTATCCGGCGACCACGCTCGCCGTGTGTCGAGCCATTGATTTGAATGGAGTCGCGCGGGAGAGAGACCGAATGAGTTCCGTTCTACCGATTCGCTGGTTCACGGCATCGTCTTGCGGTCGGGGCTTTTACGAAGCGGATCGTCCGGAGCCTTCGGATTCGTGGGTTTGACACGTTGGGCCACAATTCTCGCGGCCCGGGGAATGGCCGTGCGCACCTTTGCGGATAACCGCTTGTCGACTCTCTGGATTCGGTCAAGAAACTCCCGGGCGAGAGGAACGGCCCGATCGGGCTGCTTGCCTTCATCGTACGCGTCGGCCAGGGCGGAGAGAGTCAACAGGGTGTCCGGATGATTGACGCCGAGCTTGAGTCGTCGCTTCAGCAGCGTCGCCTCAAACAATGAGATCGCCCGGGATCGCTCGCCAGCAGCCTGAAACGCTCGAGCCAATCCATTCATGGAGACGAGCGTGGTGGGATGGTCGTCGCCAAGCTTGACTCGCAGTTTCTCGAGTGTTATCTCATGGAGCCGGATCGCATCGTGCAGCCGGCCGCCGGTTTCGTAGGTACGAGCCAGGTTGTTCATCGTGATCAGCGTGGTGGGATGATCGTCGCCCAGCGTAGTCCGCAGCTTGGCCAAGGTGGCCTCGTGAAGCGGGATCGCCTCGCTGTGCCGGCCGGCGGCCGCGAGGGCCACGGCCAGGTTGTCCATGATGGTTAGCGTATCGGGGTGGTCGTCGCCTAGCTTGTGGCGGAACTTCAGCAGAGTCGACTCGTAGAGTGGAATCGCTCGCGCGAGCTGGCCTTCCTCCCAATATGCGACGGCCAGGTCATTCATCGATTCCAGGGTGTCGGCGTGCTCATCTCCCAGCTTGTCCCTGCGTTTCGCCAGTGCGAGCTCAAGGATCGGGATCGCCTGGTCGAGGCGACCTACATCCTGGTAGGACTTCGCCAGGTAGTTCATCGACTCCAATGTTTCGGCGTGATCCTCACCAAGCTGATCGCGTCTGATCAAATAAGCTCGTTCAAACACAGAGTGGGATTCCGGCGACAGACCCAATCCGGAGAAGGTTTCGCCGATCGCGTTCAATAGCGTTGCTTTCATCAGTGGCTGGTCGTTCATCGACTTGTCGAGGTCAGTCACGGCCCATTCGAGCAGATCGACAACCTTCAGGGTGCGACCGTCGGCCGCGGGGTCGGGCTTGCGAAACGCCGCGACCAGGAACTTGAGGGCGGTCTCGGCCGCGCACTCTTTCCTCAATCGCCACGGCCTCGTGGGCCTGAGCCGAGGCGCCCTGCTCCAGAGCGTCCTTGGCCCGTTGCAAGGCCACAACGTGCTGCTCTCGTTCGCTCCAACGCGCCAACGACTCGTTGCGCCAAGCGAGCGACAGGAGTGGTACGACCACAACCATCGCCAGAAAAGTGACTCCGAGGGCCGCGGCCCAGCCGGCCACCATGGACTGATTGCGGCGAATCCAGCGCCGCGAGCGATCCGGCAATGGCTCGCGCCACGCCAAGACCGGCTCATCCGCCAACCAACGCTCGATTTCCTCCCCGAGAGCCAGAGCCGACTGGTATCGTTGGGCAGGCTGCGCCGCCATCGCCCGCCGACAGATAGCGTCCAGGGCCCATGGCACCCTTGGTTGAATCTGCCGAGGTGCCGGGAATCGTCCCTGCCGGACAGCCTGGAGCACATCGTCGACCGCGCCGTGGAACGGTCGCTGATCCGTCAGAAGGACGTAGAGTGTAGCCCCGAGACTGTAGACGTCGCTGGCCGGGCCCATTGCGTGGAAGTCGCCTGCGGCCTGCTCGGGGCTCATGAAGGTCGGCGTTCCCACGGCTTGGCCGGTCCGTGTCACGAACGGATTGCAAAGCTGGGGCCAAGGGCTCGGTTCCTCGTTCGGGCTCCTGTCCGCAACGACGCCCGCTCCGGTTGCGGTTTGGCCCATTGGCGTGGCCACTCCCCAATCCATCACCAGCGTCTCGCCGAACGGGCCCAACATGATATTGGCCGGCTTCAAGTCCCGATGCAGAATCCCCCGGCTATGGGCGTAGGCAATCGTATCGCAGACGTCGTTGAATCGCTGTAACAGCCACCGGAACTCACGGCCAGTAAAATCAATGGACTCGGCGGCGTGGAACCGCCGGATGGCGGTCGCCAGTTCTTCGCCGCGAATCAACCGCATGGCGTAAAACGGCCGGCCGTCAGCGTAGGTTCCCCGCCCGTGCACCGGCACGATCCCAGGGTGTTCGAGGTTGGCGGTGATCTCGGCCTCGAACAAAAATCGCTCGCGGCTGATCGAGCTGTGCGCGTGCTCGGGTCGAATCTCCTTGAGAGCGACTTTGCGGTGCAGCTCGGTATCCTCGGCCACGTGGATTTGACCCAATCCTCCCCGGGCGTGCGGCCAGAGCACTCGAAACCGCGCACCGGGCCCGGCATTTCTTGCCTGATTCGCCTCATCCAAAAAGGGGTCTACGCGGGCCATTCCGTTCGCCAGCCCCTGAGCCCCCTCCGAACCATCAGCCTCCCCCGGCGCTACCGACGAGGTCCTAACGTGCGACGGTCTTTCGGAATCAAGTTGCTCGAAATGGCGGTCCACCATCGTGTCGAGCAGCTCATGGGTGTCCGGGTCTAGACTCGATCGATCGATCAGAATCTGACCAATCGTTCGTGTTTTGTCCTCGGCCCACTCATGCATCGCACCAATCAACTCGTCATGGCTAATGAGGTTCCGCTGCAGGGCCACGATGCCGAAGAGCATGTTTCGATCGGTGCACGGCCAGGGCATGACATCACCTGAGTTGGCTCGGCACGACATTGGTCCAAACGCCGGACCGATGTTGCTTCGTGCGGCCTGAACTCAACCCTAGAACGCTTTCGGCGCCATGGCATCGTGTGCGAATGGTCTTATCGCGATTCTCTCGACCAAGTGCGCTTCGGGAGGTCGATGACAGAACAGGCATGATGAGGGTATTGTCAGTTCTGCGAATGGTTCCCCATGGCAGCTCCTCGCGATTTCGTTTCGGTTGTTGTGGGCTCGCTGGCGTTGATCGCAGTCGGATTTCCTGGAGGAAAAACACAAATCCATGAATCGCACCATCGCAATCTTCCTTCTGTCGGTCGCCATGTCGATTGGCGGCGGCGTTCTGGCCGTGGCAGGCAACGGGTTCGACGTGCTATTGAAAGGCGGCCGTGTGGTCGATGGAACGGGCGCGCGCATGGTATGTCGCGGACATCGCGGTGCGTGATGGTAAGATTATCGGGATCGGCCGGCTGGACCACTTTCCCGCTGAGCGCGTGGTGGACGTGACGGGGTTGTACGTTGCACCTGGATTCATCGACATGATGGGCCAGACCGGTGCACCGTTCCTCAAGAACTCTCACGCCGCGGACAACTTGCTGACTCAGGGAATCACGACCATCAATGCCGGCGAGGGGCAATCCGATGCGCCGCTGGACGCCAAGCGCGCAGCGACCGCGGGCTGGAGGACCATGAAAGAATACTTTGCCGTGCTCGAAAAGGCCGGTATGCCGCTGAACATCGTGCAAACCGTCGGGCACACCCAGGTGCGCCGGATTGTCCTTGGTGAGGTCGACCGCCAAGCCAGTCCCGATGAGCTGGAACGGATGAAAAGCCTGGTGCGCGAGGCCATGCAGGCCGGCGCGATCGGCCTGTCGACGGCCTTGATCTATCCACCCGCGGTGTACGCGTCGACACAGGAGATTGCCGCATTGGCGAGGGTCGCGGGCGAGTACGGCGGGACGTATTACACTCACATGCGAAATGAGGGAGACCGCCTCCTCGAGGCGATCGACGAGGCCCTGGCGATCGGCAAGACCGCGGGTACGCCGGTCCACATTTTTCATCTCAAAGCGGCTGGCCAGGCGAACTGGCCCAAGATGGACCAGGCGATCGCCCGCATCAACGCCGCGCGGGCGAGCGGTCAGCAGGTCACCGCCGACATTTATCCATACATCCATAACGGCCTGGGACTGGAGGCGTTCCTCCATCCCCGCCACTCGGGCCAAGGGACCGAGGTGCTTCACCGCAAGCTCAATGACCCGGCCATCCGAGCGGAAATGCGACGCGAGTTGGAGACGTTCGGCGGCTGGGAAAACTGGTTTCGGCATATCGGCTCGGACTGGGATAATGTGATCCTGGGCCAGGTCCGCGCCAAGGAATACCGGGGCCGCGCCGGGCTGTCGCTCGGCCAGATCGCGCGCGATGCCGGCAAAGACCCCTGGGACGTCTTCTTCGCGATCGTGGCCGCCGGTAGCAGCGCGTTGCCGCGGAGCATGTCCGAGGCCAACGTCATCAAGGCGATGCGCCAGGATTTCACCTCGTTTTGCACCGACATGGGACCGCTCGGCAGCGAAGATGCCCTGATCCATCCCCGAGGCGCGGGGGCTTTCCCGCGGATCCTGGCTCGTTACGTCCGCGAGCTCGGTGTGATTACGCTCGAGGAGGCGATCGCGCGAATGACTTCGGTCGCCGCCAATGATTTGAAGCTCTACGACCGCGGCCGGATCACCCCTGGAACCGCCGCCGACCTGGTCGTCTTCGACCTGGCGCGAGTGCGCGACCGATCGACGTTCGCCGAGCCAACCTTGACCGCCGATGGCATCATTCACGTAATGGTCAACGGCCGGTTTGTCAGCGAAAATGGGAAAATAACCGCCGCGCGGCCGGGACGCGTCCTGCGACGCCCCGGATCGGCGGGGCAACCAAATTCGGGCTGAGCGAGCACCGCGCCTCGCTTCCAATCAAGGGTGGAACCCAAGGTCAACCATGGATTTGAGAACGGACCTCTACCGTGCGGTGACGATCGGCTTGATGGCGATCCTGGAGGCTGGCCTCCTGGCCCCGGCCGGCCGTGCTGATTTGATCTATTTTCGAAAGGGAGGCAATGCCCAGATTCCCGTCAGAACCGAGGGGAACCGGGTCTTCCTGGCTATGCCCGACGGTGACGTCTCGCTGCCTCGCGATCTTATCATGAAGCGCGTGCCGGGTTTCTGGCCCGCGGCCGAATGGACCACGCGCCGACAGAAGGCAGTCGCCGAGGGGTTCGCTGCCCGCTACGCGGCGGTCTGGTGGGCGATTGAAAATGGGTTGACCACTGAAGTGACTGATGAGCTCCGCGCGCTGCACACGCTTGACCCGTCGCACGCACCGACCGCGCGCATGGTCGCGGCGCTGGATCGACTCGATCAACCGTGCGCCGATCCCGACAGCGCCCGATTCCGCAAGGCGTTAGCGATCGAGACTCAGCTCGCTCGAGGACCTCACGTCCTTGTGTTTCACCAGCACTCCGACGCCGAAGCCGAGGAGCGGATCGCGCTTCTGGAGCGAGTGATTCGGGGTTACTACCTGCTGTTCGCGGCCGAGGGGCTCGAGCTGTCGTTGCCGCGTCGCCGGCTGATGTCAGCCTGGTTTGCCGACGAGAACGACTACCGGGCGTTTCTGCACTCGGAACATGCGGACGCATTTGGCACGACGCGAGGCTACTACCACCCGACGTGGAACGCCGTGGTTGCTTACGACGCACGGAGCAGCGATCTACAGCGGACAACTCGGGAGAAACTGGGGGTCAAGCGTGATGAGCTTCGCCGGTACAGCGCGATGGTTGACCAGGCACCCGCCGGGACTCGCGTCCGGATCAAGGTCGGTGAGGAGCCGTTGCGAACGGTTGGCCGCCAGGAGGCGAAGGCGCTGATTGATCGGCTCGATGGGGAGGTGACATGTGAGAATATGCTATTAGACCTGGATCGGCGGGCGATCGATCTGGGAACCGCAGCGCATGAGATGATCCATCACCTGGCGAGCAACTCCGGCCTTCTCCCCCGACACGACGCCTTCCCGCACTGGTTACAAGAAGGTTTTGCGTGCCAGTTCGAGGTCATCCGCGGCGGGCGTTGGGCGGGGATCAGTCGTGCTCACGACTTGAGGCTCCCCAACTGGAGGAAGCTGACATCCCCGCCGCGCCTGGAGCGCCTGGTTCGCGACGCGGGATTCGGTCACGGCTATCAAGGCGACCTTTATGCTCAGGCCTGGGCGTTGGTCTATTACCTCCGCACCCAGCATCCTCAGCAGTTTCTCACATTCCTCGACCTCTTGCGAAGCCCGAAGGCTGACGGACCGTCACCCTCGGAGCCAGCCGCTGACCGCGTCTTGACTGCGTTCAAGCGAGCGTTCGGCTCCGATCTGGATGCCCTCGAGCGCGAATGGATCAATTTCATGAAAAGCGTCCAAACTCCGCTCGAAAAAAACGCCACGACGACAGAATCAACAGCAAAACCGAAGCCTCCAGTCACTCCGCGAAAAAACGGAAGCAATTGACAGAACCCGCCAGGTCGTTAAGATCGTAATCTCATGCATTCACGGGGCGTAGCTCAGCCTGGATAGAGCGCACGGTTCGGGACCGTGAGGTCGCAAGTTCAAATCTTGTCGCCCCGATTTTTTCGCCGGCAGGCGAAAAAATAGAGCAGGTGAGATGGAGAACAGTTGAGCAGGTGAAGGAAACCGAGGACCAAGCCGAGCGTGCCATGATCCGCGTCGATCTCACCTGCGGTCTCCTGTTCAACTGATCTACTGCTCATCTGGGCCGCTTACTGACGCACACCCAAGTCGCCACCGCTCTCGAAGCCGAGATGCATCATGCCCTTCATGTTCGAGAAACTCGACGTTTACCAGAAGGCCGTTGACTTCGCTGATGAAGTCGCCTCTTTGACCGAGGGTTTCCCTCGCGGCTATGGATTTCTTGTCGACCAACTCAATCGCGCGCGCGCTCTCGATCGCTACAAACCTCGCCGAAGGAAACGGCCGCTTCACCAAGCCCGACCGCCGCAACTTTTTCACGATCGCTCGCGGCTCGGCTCAGGAATGCGTTCCACTCCTGGAAATCGCTCGGCGGCGCGGTCTCGTCAAAGACCCTGCAGCCGTCGCTCTCAAGGAACGGCTCGAAGTCATCGCCAGAATGATCAGCGGACTGATCAACGGCCTCGACAAGCGAGGGGGTTAGTCGAAACCATGCAGTTTCCCGAAGTTGTGACCCGTCCTCGGTTCATTCCCGCTATCTTGGCTCGCTGGCGCCGCGTGACGAGTGGCGCACACGTCGGGCCCCACGCAAAAGATCCAGTGAGAAACATGCCTTCAACCACATCTCCTTACCCAACTTCGAGTTCCGCCTGGGCGCCTGACTAATCGGAACCTCGATAGAACGCCATAACCGTGTGTAGGTCATGAGCTTTCGACTGGTGCGGGACTAATCCACAAATCCGAAACTTTTGTCACATCTCTTGTAGCAGCAATAAGTTATGCGCGGCGCCTGACTAATCCGCACGGCTTAACAATTTAGCGTATGTTCCATAATAACAAGCACTTAAGATTAGTGCCCGTCTAATCCGCACAATGCGATTTTGAGCAGGGATTTCGACGTAGACCTTTCCTCAATATGGGGTTACGGCCAGGCGCCTGCATATTCGGAGCCAACCCTCCAACTCAGACTTCTCGTCGTCAGGCCATCATGATTGCGTTCTCGTCGGCGTGAATACGGGCGCGACCGGCGAGGATCTCCCAGTGCCTTTGGGACAGCGCCTTCGGTAAGGAAGCCGTCGCGGCCTATCACAAATTCCTGACGGGACAACCGCTGGTGGAGAAGGCCTTCTCCATGGATCACCCCCAGTCCGCATTCAGACGAAGATGAAGCGGTGGTGCGCAGGGATCGAGCGTTGGCACAGAAGCGGTAAGGACCCGTCGGCCGTGGGCAAGCTCATGAAAGTGCCCAGCCGCTTGCGAACCGTGGAAAGCTCGACGAGTTGGAAAAACTCGTGAACCAAGCGATTGAAATGCTGGGCGAGACCGAGAAAGTGCGCAACGTATATCGTCAGAAGTAAGACCCGTCCCTCCGCGACAAGTTTATCGACTGTTCACGCATGATGCACGGGACAACGATGCACTGTTGGCCCCTGAATCTCCCTGGAACATGTCCCGAATTGGGATGTCGGAGGATGCCACGATGACGCTGAGCTTGGGTTTCATCGCGAGGAGATCTTTCAACGGCACTGAGGCTTGAAGCCGATCCACAGGGATGCGCGGGGTGCGAGAGCGGCGGCCACAGCGGGGATATCCGCCTTTCAGGCGTGCAGCCAGGGACTCGCCCATCCTGAACATCCTCGACCGGCATTGCAAGGAAGTTGGTAGCTTCCTCGTCGGAGCGAGACGAGCCGTTATTGAGGAGTGTAAGAGGTGTGTTCATCAAGAGCGGAGGTAAGGCAATCCGGTATCCGGCATCCTCCAGCACGCCAAACAACTCATCCCGGTCGCCGTCGACCCAGCTTTCAAAGAGAATGATCGGACGACATCTTGCCATTGTTTCCTTCGCACCTCGGATCACACGTAGCTCGTTACCTTCTGTATCGATCTTGATCAGTACGGGTTGGTGGCCGCCTTGATTGACGAACTGATCGACAGTGGTTTTCCGGACCCGCACGCTGGTCAAGTTCTCGCTCCGGCTAAGTCGCTCCTTGACCGCCGTATCGATGGTCCCGAGCCAGGTCCCCGTCTCCGGGAACCAAAGGTCGGCGGTTCCTTCTTCGGCATCGAGTGCGATCGGCTGGAGACCGCACTCGACACTGTTGAGTTCGCAACAGCGGCGGAAATAGTTATGGCAGGCTGGATTTGGCTCGAAGGATACCGTTGGGACGCCATGAATGAGAAACAGGAGCGAATGCTGCCCGTAGTTCGCGCCAATATCGAAGAACTGCCCCGGTCGATGCGATCGGATCAATGTCTCATAGGTCAGTTTGAGCTCCAGTTCGTGACCGCACGCCGAGATCGCCAAGTCCCATTCCAGCCAAGCATTGTTCCCGCTGATTGGTAGAAGAAACGGCTTGCCGGCGAACTCGAGGCGCCAGTTTCCGGCGTCGATCGGTCGGTCATGGTCTCGAAAGATCTTCGAATACATCCCGTGTAACCGTTGCTGCTCCTTCGCGGAGCGCGATAGATAGCGCGCGTTCAGCCAGTTCCGCGTCTGCTCATGGGCAATAAGCCAGCGGGCGACCTGCTGTTTGGAGAGAAGTGAATGGTAACGGAGTTTGTTCTGGACTCTGTGCGAAAAGTCGCCTATTTTCAATTGATTCACGACACCTGATCAGGGATTCTTCGGATGAGAGCCGTTCGATCCGCTGAACTGCCCCATCCGGTTGCTCCAAAGTCGTTTGCCTCTGTCAACGAGGTGCTGACGTTTCCGAATCGAGTGATTACAAAAAGCAGCATCACGTGCGTTTCATAGAATTTGTCGTCAGATGAGCCACGATCATCCGCGATCTTGGCGCTCGCATCGCGATTGCCGGCCGAATCGCGACCGGCGGACCGATGCGATCAAACGGCGGCTCGGAGCGTCTCCTGAGCGGCCGGGGGCCAGGGCGGGATGGGGCTGTCCGCTTCCCCGCATCGCAACCCGTATCGTTCGCGCAGCACCGCGGCGATCCGGTCCGCGGCGCGACCGTCGCCGTAAGGGTTCTGGGCCTGGGCGAACCGCGCGTAGAACTCGGGCCGATCCCACAGGTCGCTCACCGCCTTGACGATCGCGTCGCGACGCCATCCCACGAGCTGGACCGTCCCCGCGTTGACAGCCTCGGGCCGCTCCGTCTCCTCACGGAGCACCAGCACGGGCTTACCCAAAGACGGCCCTTCTTCCTGGACGCCCCCCGAGTCCGTCACCAGCGCGTAGGCATCCTTCATCAGGGCGACGAATTCAGGATAACCGGTCGGCTCGATCAGGTGGATCCGCTCGTGAGCGACGAGCCACTCGTCGACGATGCGGCGTACGTTCGGATTCGGGTGGACGGGGTAGACGACGCTGAGGTCGGGGTAGCGACGCACCAGGTCGCGAAGGGCCAGGCAGATCTCCTGCAAGGGCACGCCGAAATTCTCCCGGCGATGCGCCGTCACCAGCAAGTATCGCGACGTGCTCGGCGTGACGGGCAGCGGAACCTGGCGGCCGGCCATCATCAGGAGAGCGTCGATCACGGTATTTCCCGTCATGTGGACGCTCGTCGGGTCGATCCCCTCGCGCAACAGGTTGCGACGTGCGCCCGCCGTTGGGGCGAAGTGCACTTCGGCCAAGTGTCCGGCCAGCACCCGGTTCTTCTCCTCGGGGAATGGGGAATAGCGCCGGCCCGTCCGCAGCCCGGCTTCGATGTGCCCGAACGGGATGCGGTTGTAATAGCAGGCCAGAGCCGCACAGAAGACCGTGGTAGTATCGCCCTGGGCGAGGACCAAGTCAGGCTTCCGCTCCTCAAGGGCTCGCGACAGCGCGGTCACCGCCCGCGCCGTCAGGTCCGCGAGTGTCTGGTCCGGCCGCATCAGCTCCAGATCGTCGTCGGCCGCAAGTCCGAAGTCAGCCAGGGCCTGGTCGAGCAGCGATCGATGCTGGCCGGTCGAGAGAATCCGCACCTCGTCGAGCCGCCCCGGCGGAGCCGGAGGATGACCGGGGCCATCTTGACAACTTCGGGACGCGTTCCCACAACACACGATACATTCATAATAGTTGCAACTCTGTGTCCAGGAGGAGGGCCGAGATCAGCCGCAAGCTGGTCCCAGCATCATCATGCAGGATACAGCCCCGCAGGCTTTTCCGCAAAGGATTGGGGGATGCGCCACGGCTTTCGACTTCGCTCCGGGCGCTCCTGAACGATCCCTGGTTTCTATTCGTCGATTTCAGGGTGTCACTCAAGCACACCTGGCGGCTTCCCGGCACCACGGACATCAAACGCGGAACCGGGGCATTGGTCTCTACACAAACCTCTTATGGCGCGAAGAATTTCCCAACCTTTTCGAAGGGGCGGTTCGGGGGGGCCCGTCGCAACCGACGACAGGGCCTCCCGAGGGGATTTTGACCGGCCTTGCGTCGCCTCGTAGTTCCCATTTGCGGGAAAACGTTCGCGGTGTCCGAACGTGAGTCGTCACCCCCGGCCCTCCCTTCGCAAGGGAGGGAAACTTGAGTCGCGGATGCATGTGTAGAGACCGATGGTGCGAGGAGAGGGTGGCCGGAGGCCGGTTGAAGGGCGACGCTGGCCTTCAGGTTCATTTTGTTATTGCCTCGAAGGAAGCCAACTCTCCATGACACGCCACTCGACCCGGATCTGATTCCGAAGAGATGCATGCCGAGTGTCGCGCCGCCCACGTTTCCTACTCGACTAACTCCCCAGGCGCAGGATGCGGAGCCGAGAACACGAAGAGCGCACACACTTGCGCAGCGAAAGATCGGCCATTTGCACCAAATCCTTACAGCGATGGCAGTTGCGTGTGACACAGGAATAATCGGAACCTGCGCGAATCTCATGATCTCTTTACACCGATTGGACTTACATGTGACACAGGCATAATCGTTACAACCTGTTCGTCCGATGGTGTTTTGCATCATGTCCTTGCAAGGATTGAACTTACATGTGACACAGGCATAACCGCTACAACGCGTCCGCGGAAAGGGCATTTCGCATCATGTCCTTACATGGGTTTAACTTACATGCGACACAGGCATAATCGTTACAACCCGTCCGCGAAGGGCTGCTTTGCAATATCTCTTTATGCAGATTGAATTTACATGTGAATCAGGTGCAATCGTTACAACCTGTTCATGGTGGGGCGCGCTGCAACATCCCTTTACAGGAAAAGGACTTACACGTAAAGGCGGACCAATCGGACCTATTGACGAAATCCTAACTCGTTACAGCACATTGTGTTACGTCCGACGGTGGAAGAAGCGATACTCCGGCCTTCGCGATGACAATGAGGCATTTGTGCCGGTTTCTGAGGAATCGGATGGATATACCATGCATGAAGAGCAGTAGGACGACACGGCGCAACTCATTGGAGAATAGACGCGACGTCTTGGGCCAGCGGGCAGAATTGGCGAGCTTCTTGCCTGCCCATTTCGCGGTTTGCGCGCCCAGCTCGCCGAGAAACAGCGTGCCGTGGCCGTTGATCTGTACCGGCAGAACAACCAATCTCTCTCGTAGCCAGGCGAGTCGCGAAATGATTCGTACCCCTGGAAGCCTCGACGACGTTGTAAGTCATTATCCGGGACCGAGGGGGGCGCGGCGTCGGACTTCATACCTCAGACGAGCCGCTCCGGGCAAAACCCGATAAGGTCACGCGATGCCGTGCCGCTTGAGGCTCTGGAATAACTGCGGGAAGAGTGTCGCGGAGCGTCGCCAGCGTCCGACCGAACGGGGATGGATGGGCTGGCGGACTGCTGTAAAGCTGGCCGTCCGCACCACACTCCGTCGCGTATGGAACGCCAGGCAGGCGGCGTCCCATTGGAGGCCCAGGAAATCAATCATTCGGCGGGACTGTTCCTCCGGATTGTGCACCAGTTCCTCATAGGAGACCTCGAGGCATGCCAGGGGTTGCGAACGCCTCCAGTGCTCGAGGAGCCGCTGATAATCGACCAGGCGCCGCGCGATGTGGTCCGGATCGTTGGTCCATCGGATCATCGCGAATGCGGTCTGCCAGCACGAGACCGCAACGTCGCGGACGTCCCGGGTACAGACAATGACCCTGGCACCGGGCAAGACCCGTGCGATCAGTCCCAGGAAATGTATATTGTCGGGCATCTTGTCGACCACGCGTGCGGCCGCGGACGGTGCCCAGGTCTCCATTTGATCAAGATACCCTCGAGCCGCGACTTTCGTCGCAGCAGGACCGAGGGCATTCAGCGCGGCGAACGGATCGCTTCCGGGCCGGCCGACGATCTCGGGCAGACGATGGAACATGAGTTGCACGTCCGGCAACTCGCCCGCGCCATGGATCTCGGGGTGGGATGCGAGGATCTGTTCGGTCAAGGTCGTTCCCGACCGCGGCAAGCCGACGATGAAGACGGGACGCCGATCCGAGTCGCCCCACTGGTGGCCTCCGGCGACAAAATCTGGCGTGAAGGCGGCGATGACGCGGTCGATGAAGAGCGAATGTTCGTCGGGGTCGTAGGGCCGGCCCCGCGCCGTCCAGTCGGCGGCCTGCCGCGAATTGGCGACCTCAAGCAAGGCGGCGGCCTCCGAGTGCGAGCCCCTATCTTCCAGAACTGCGGCCAGAAAGAAATGCAGTCGAGCCCGGTCGCGGACGTTCAGACATTTCTGCTCGAGAATTCGCTGCATCACTTGAAACTCGGGGTCGGGCAACCTGCCTCGGAGGATACTCGCGAGCAGACAATAGGCGTCTGCGAAATTGGGTCGGAGGGCCAACGCAGTGCGCGCCGAAAGGCAGGACAGATCGAAGTCGCCTCGCGCGGACTGGAGCCGTCCCAGCGCCAGCCACGATACGGCCTGGATCGGCTTGATCCGGATCGCCTCGCGGAAGGCAACTTCGGCGGCGTCGAGCCGTCCTCCTTCCAGCAGGGCCATCCCTAGCCCATGGTGGGCCTCCGCTGATGCGGCGTCGACCGCCAAGGCCAGCCGATAGTGCCGAGCCGCTTCGTTGTAATCCCCACGCTCAGTCGACAGGCTCCCGCAATTGGCGTGGAACCGTGCCGGATCGGGCTCAATTGCCTCCGCCTCCTCATAGTACCGAGCGGCTTCTTGGAACTGCCCGCGCTCCTGGAGCAATTGGCCCATGTTATGACGGGGCAGCACTCGACGGGGATCCCAGTCCAGCGCGCGCCGGTAGCACGCCATGGCCTCGTCGAGGCGCCCTGGCGCCGGAGGATATTGCCCAGATTATTGATCGCCTGAGGGAAGCGCGGAGCGCAGGGCCAAGGCGCGCCTGCAAAGCGACTCGGCCTCGTCGAGCAGATCGGGATCCTCCATCTTGATCAAGACTCTCCCCAGGTTCGTCAGAGCCGCAGGATTGTCGGACTCAATCCGTAGGGCTGCGCAATGCTTCCGCCGCGTCGCGCGTGCGGCCGGATTCGCAGAGGGCATTGCCCAGATTGATGTAGGCCGCCGCGAACCGAGGGCGCAGCCGGATCGCCTCACAGTACGCTGCCTCCGCATCCGTGTAACGCGCTTGATCGTGCGCCAGCAGGCCCCGGGTGTTCCAGGCATCCGCCAGGGCCGGATCCAGCTCGAGGGCGCGATGGATCGGGCCGGCAGCCTCGTCGAACCGCTTGAGAATCCGGAGGGCTTCACCCAGGTTGGCGTGGAACCCCGCCGCGTCGGGACGGATCACCACACCCTGCGCGAACAGGTGCGCGGCCTCTTCAACCCGTCCGTACTGATACGCCAGAACACCCAGTCCCTCTAGCGCCTGGGCAGAATCCGGCTGATGGCGCAATACGGCGGAGTAAAGCTTCTCCGCCTCGTCCAGCCGTCCCTGAAGATGGAAAGCCTGCGCCTCGTCGAGCGTACTGTTTGGTGGCATTTGCTCTTCCTCGGCCTTAAAGCGCGCACTGCAATAGTCGCGCCGGACGGTCTAGCCCGGTACGATCTTCCGCGGGTTTACAGATAATAAATATAGGTGGCGGCGACGGCCTCGGCGTTGCCGGCGTTGAAGGCATTGACGAACGCAACAAGAAGCGCCTTGATCGCTTTCTGGTCCTCGCTCCGAGCGGCCGGAGGCGTCACTGTAACGGCCGCCGTCTCCGTGGCTGGAGTTCGCTGGGTCGCCGGACTCGCCGGCTGGCTTTTCGTGGACTCCTGAGCGCTCAGGCCTGAGACGAACGCGCCGGTCACGACCGCGAGCCTCAGAAAAACCTTCTCATCAGCGTGTTCCCTTCTCCGCGAATCCAAGAGAAACGCCGACGTGGCCGAACGCTTTGAGGTGTTCGACCACGTCGGCCTACTCGTCAACGAACTCCCCGGATGAACCGGGTTGCCCTTCGCCTAGTCGTCCGACCAATTGGAATTAAGCCTAATCGAAGCTGAGTGCCCTTGCCGATAGGCTTTCTTAATCCATATCATCTCGCGCGGGGGTGGGGATATCAAGTGAATTCTCTTCGGATTTTTTATAACAACCTCGATACCGCATGACGACCAGCGATACAGTTGCCTCACGCTCATCGGGAGACGGTGCGAGGATCAGGCCGTGACACGATCTTGCGCGCTTCGGTCCGAGACACGAATGGCGCTAGCTTAAGCGAAAATCTTGATATTGCATGCCTTTACGTCGCGTTTCGGGGTAGATTCATGCGATGATTACACTGATGAA
Organism: uncultured Planctomycetota bacterium; assembly: GCA_963779785.1. GTDB lineage: Bacteria > Planctomycetota > Planctomycetia > Isosphaerales > Isosphaeraceae > CAVRFS01. The sequence continues at coordinate 49,536 of CAWAAW010000025.1, read as the reverse complement.
TACAGTTTCAACAATCTGAAATTCGCTTGTTCCATAGCCAAGTACTCTACGGCACATATCCACATAGATTTTGAATATGTCTCCGACAAGAGTTATAAGTCATTTAGCAGTAAAGGTTTTCGCTTAAGCTAGCGCCATTCGTCCGAGACACCGACGCACCGCTCTGGCACATATTCAATTCAGGCCATAAATCTCGTCGACTCGTATCCCCACTGGCGTAATAACGGGGGGCACGTCACCCAAGCCATAAGACCGCCCAGGGCGACGGTGAAATGGTAATATGGCCGAAGCAAAAAGCCCCCGAGTTACGAAATACTTGCCGTTGCTCCTCGATGCTCTTCGCTCAACCGATCCTAACCCGATGCGCCCCCCCGAAGCCGTGGCCTGGATTCGAGCGAAGATAGAAGTTCCGGCGGAGGACCTGACGCGATTTGTCATTGATGATGGGTGTTTCCTGACGAGCGAAGAACTCGAAGAAATTCTCCGCCGCTGGCACTCGAAGAAGAACCTTATCCTCCAAGGCCCACCTGGAACGGGCAAGAGCTGGCTGGCGAAGCGGCTTGGATTTGCGCTCGCCGGCTCCAATGACCGAGAGACTGCCCGATCCCGGCTACGGGTGGTGCAATTTCATCCTTCACTTGCCTATGAGGACTTCGTGCGCAGGGTGGCGGCCTGCTGGCGACGGGCGCCTTCAACTCGTCGATGGCATCATGATGCAGGCAATCCAGGCGGCGGAGAGCGAACCTGATCGGGAATTCGTGCTGGTGATCGAGGGAATCAACCGCGGGAACCCGGCCCAGATTTTTGGCGAGATGCTCACATTGCTGGTCTCCGCGCCGGTTTACGGTTTGCCACCGCCTACTTTCGGGCCGTGATGAAGGGCGCCGCGAACACTTTCCAGTGCCCGCCGACGTTTTCGATGCGCGACGGGGTTGGCAGACCGTCCGGCCAAAGCACGACACGACCCTCCCGGACGTCGCCGGGTTTGATGACGCGGTTTTGGCCGTCCGGCATCTTCACCGGATCTCCCGCCTTCAGACGTCTCATTGGCTTTTCTTCAAGCCGAGCCTTGATCCGCGCCAACTGGTCAGGCGGCGCGAGGGGACCTTCCAGCAGCAAATGGAGGTCATCGACAGGCAGCGAGACGGCCCGCAGTGTCGCCTCATCGTGAGCGGCGAGCGCGATGAGAAACGTCTTTAAGGCGGCCTCGGGCGTGGAGTCGGCCAGCTCGACGATCGTTTCCGTTCCGGGAGCATTTGCCTCGACGCGGGCGGCGGCCTTCGCGTCTCCGCGGCGCCATTCAAGCACGCTAGCCACTCGGCCCGGCTCGCCCCGATACGGGGGTACGTAGTAATCCGCGTAACGGGCAAGCCAGACCCACGTCAAGGAAAGCATCTGGCCGGATCGAATATCATAGGAGCCTACACCGCTGATCATCTTCATCCGGCTGAAAACCTCCTGCCCTGGGTTCGCTTCACCCCGCACGGATTTATGCAGACCTTCGATCTTGCCTCCGTAAACCAGGTAGACAATCCCGTCTCGCTCCGATGCCACCCGACCGACCAGCTCGACAGCCGTCACATCCTTGGGGCTGTGGAATATTTCGTAGACTTGGTCCAAGAGCGGGTGGAACCGGACGCCGACAGACTCGGGGATGGTCCACCGACTCCCGACACGGACATCCGGCGGCGCCAGTGCCGACCACTCGGCTCCCGTGAGGTTCACGCTGCCGAGCCTGATCTGGTAGATCACTTCGCTGGGTTTGTACGGTCGCGACAGGTCTCGATCGCCGAGTGGCCTGTCCGAGACGGCCAGGTTGACGCTGCCGTCCGGCCGGACTCCCACCCCTCGGTAGGGAAGCGATTCCTTGTGGGAGACGCGGCGTAGCGAGAGCGTGCCAAACTTCTTTACCCCCGCCTGCAAGGCCGCCAGCGCGGCCTTCGGCGAACGAGACAGATCTCCATACGGACCTCCATTGTCCGCCAGCCGCCGGCCATCGGGTGTGACCAGCCAGAGGCCCTGGTATTGAAAATGTTGCGTCTGGTTGTAGATCGACCGGAAGAAGTCGCCGGCCTCGCCCTTGGCACGAACGACCTCGTGGCGATTGAGGGCGACGGGCACTAAATAGTTGGTAATGAGGTGCATGACCGCGTCATCCGACAATGGGCCCACACGGAGCCCGTCTCCCGCGCCTCAGCACCTTTCCAGGGGTTCGTCGTCCGTGGCCCAGATCAGGATCGGCCGATTCTCCGCCTTGGCCTCGCGGAGCGCTTCCGACAGGTCGGTCATCCAGGCGACGCGCTGCCACTTGAGCTCACCGGGTCTCCGCATTTTCACATAGTTGTAAAGCGAGTTGGCTTCCCCGTACAGGCGGGTCGCATCCGGCGTCCAGCTTGTCCGCGCCGGGCGACGGCCGACATCCAACGACTGGCCGGCCGCTAATCCTACGCCGGCTGTCCCCAGGCTGATAAGCACGGCCACCGTGACGATCCATTTCTTGACTAACATGTCTGGATCACTCCTTCTATCGGGTTTACAATCGAGACTGAAACAAGGTTGCCATCCGCCATCGGGGGGTCCCGGTCCGCGCACGGGGCGGAGCGGAGTCGCTGGTACCGATATGACCATGCCTGGTCGGCGCCACCGGGGATGATCCCGGGGCCAGCCTCGTTTCGACCTGGTAGACGTCCCGTTTAGCGCCCGCCGATGGTGAACGCAATTTGCAGGGTATGAACGATCCGTGGCGCGAGCCGCGACTCGCAGTAAGGGCGCGCGAAACGATAACTTACCGAATTTGGCGTCGTGAGTTGCGGGGGTGAATCTTTTAATCCAGTCGCCGTGGGATGTGTTCCTCTTGATAGTGAGTTCGGACACTTCGGCGACGGGCCGCTGCTTCAGGCTTGGTTCTCACGCTTCGTTCCCTTCGTTTCCTTCTGTTCAAGGCTTGTTTGCACCGGCCAGGACTAGCCTTGAGATTCCGTCAATGAGTTTGACGTCATGGAAGTTGAACAGGAGCCCCAGCGGCACGTTTAGCAGTTTCATGTAACTGAGCAACTGTGCCTTGTGGATCGGCAGGACCTCTTGGACGGCTTTTAGCTCAACGAGAAGACAACCGTCGGCGAGCAAATCGAACTTCAACTTCTCCTTGAACACGGTGCCCTTGTAGTCGATGACGACTTCCTCTTGGTTGAGGACGGGAATGGCTCGTAGCTCGAGCTCCCGCAGTAAGCGCCGCTCGTAGATGCTCTCCAACAATCCTGGCCCCATGATCCGGTGCACTTCGATGGCGGCGCCAATGACCTCACCGGAGAGTCTGTCCGCTTCGGCAAAGAGCGGGTGCATAATGTAGGTCTCGTCTTGGAACAGAAGGACACCAAGGAAACGAAGAATTCGCGAGGGAAACAGCGTCGCGATTCGTTAAATGTCGGTGACAGTCACCGGGGCGGCAAACGTAAACGACGTCCAAGACCTTTCCTCTTGCACTCGACGTTCCAGCCACTCGCACACAGTCAGGAATTCGGTGATTCATTGTTTTGCGCAACTAACCGATTTCAGGGGCATTGAGAACGACGTGCCGAGAGACTTTGGTGTGTCGTTCGTTTATACTGCTGGTGGACTGAAGCGAGACATTCCGCGACCCGGGCAGAGCGCCGCCGTTTTTGTTCCGTCGGAAATGGGAAAGAAAGACTTGCATGAGGCCGAGGTCGCCCGTGACGTGACGAAAGATCGGGAGCAATCGCTCGATGTGGACTGATGGTGTCTCTCGGTCGTCGGAGGGTTTCTGCTGCCCCGCCTGCCGGTCCGAGCTCACGCCGGGCGCGTCGGCGTCGGTGTGCGCGACATGCGGTTGTTCGGCCAGCCGCCTGGCGCCGAATCTGCTCAATTTCCTCGTCGGGCGAGGAGTCGATGGCGCGTGCGATCTTGACCTGGCCGCCGGAATTCATTCAGTGGCTTCGAACGTGGGTCGAGAATGGTTGGACGAACGAGACGCTGCCGCCGGACTTCCGGCGGCAGCTCACCGAACACGGCCTGATCCGGCCGGATGGTAGCTTCACGTCGCTCGGCAGCGATATTCGATACCATGTTTGCGAGATCGAGTGGCAGGCCGGCCAGAAGGGGCTCGACGGGGCCCTCGAGCTCGATGCCATCGGCCCGCGCGTTCGGGTGCTCGATGCCGGCTGCGGGGCTGGCCAGACGTTGCGGTTGCTGGAACCGGACCGGCCCGTCGAGTTGTTCGGGGTGGACATCGATGTAAGAGCACTCGCGCTGGGGTGCCAGCTCGCACGGCTCGAGAGTATTCCGATCACCTTCGCCGCGGCCACGGCGCACGCCCTGCCGTTTCGCGAAAGGAGCTTCGATCTGGTGATGACGCGGGTCGCGCTCAATTACATGCAACAGCGGAGGGCCCTGACGGAAATGGCCCGAGTCCTGCGGCCCGGCGGCTTTCTCTTCTGCCGGGTGGAACGGATCTGGCACGACTTCGCCTTGATTGCCCGTTCGCCATCGCCGGCCGCTCTGATTTGCAGGTGCCGGGACTTCGGCTACGGCGTTATCCACTCATTGGCCGGCCTGCAGCCGACCCCTGGCAGCACATTACGCGGCGGGAGGGCTTTCGCCACGGCTCGCCGCCTTTCGCGCATCCTCAATTCGCTCGGCTGTCACGTCGTGCGCGTCGTGGACAGCCCAAATGGTCCGACGGTCCTGGGTCATCGGACCCAGCTCATCGTGGTTGCGCAAAGGAGCCGCGCTGGCCTCGTCAAACCTGGAGTCCCAATCGCCAGGGAGTGGCACACACGCCGGTGAAGCGAGCCGGCTAACTATCTCTGTAAGCGGCCGGAGGGCATCAACTCGTCCCAGATCAGGTGGTAATCGAGCGCGTCGGCGACCGAGCCGTCCCAGCCGTCCTCCGCGGCCTTGACCAGGTTGTACATCTCGCGCGCGGTCACGTAATGGTAGTGGAAATTCGCATCGCTTTCCGCACGATCGGCCAGAGCGCGATGGAAGCGCACCATCGGCTCGCCGAGCAGGGCGTTGTGATAGTGTTCATGAGCACCATGGGCGTGAAGCTTGACGAAGAACCAGTCGGGGCGGCTGTAGACCCGCACCCGCGCCTTGAGCCAGAGGGCCAGGCGATCGATGTGGGGAGGCTGGCTGTTCTGAATATACCCGTTCTCGATCCGGGGAAGTAGGCCCCAACGCGGCCGACTCCAGTCCAGCACGAGCGGGCCCTGGATGAGCATCAGGCCCTTGGCCGGAGCTGGACCGGTCCCAACGTCGATCCCACGGTCGTGCGAGCGGGGTCGCTCGGGGTCGTCAATCGCGTAGTAGATACTGTTGATCTTGCGCGGCTGCGTGGAGCTGGGCGCGGAGGGGAATGTGAAATCCGCATAGCACCCGGCTTCGATCAGGACATCGAGCTCGTTGTTCACCCCGCACCAGCGACCGCCGGGCCCCGAGTTATCGAGTGCCCAGTTCCCGTGGATGAAACCGAAAGCGGGAAGACCGGTCTTCCGGTCGTGGGCGAGCAGGCCATGACGAGACCGGAAGCAGTCGACGGCCTCCAGCAACATCCCCCTGAGGTTGCCGGCGGTGTCCTGGTCATGATGCAGGTGGAATTCAACTTCGCCGTAGCCGGCCCGGCAAAGCCGCGCCAGTCCTTCGACGAGCTCGTGCTCGTAATCCTCGATCGGGTAGAAGAACGAATGACGTGGAGTTCGACCGTCGCTGTCACGGCAATCGCCGAAGTTTTTCGGATACTCGCACACCCATTTCTCGACGCGTGAGCGAGCAACTGCTGGAGTGGCGTGCGCGATCTTGGGCTCGAAGTGGTCGGCGACGCAGATCAGGACATGGATCGGACCGAGGGAACGACGGAGTCGGCGACCAGTCTGGAGCACATAGGGGACAAGCCAGCGATCCAGGGATCGCATTGGGATTCCTCCGATCGCGAGCGGACCAGGACGGAGTCCAGGACCACCAAGAGGCGCGACGACGACGAGAGATCGAGGCGAGGGCGCCGGCGCCCGTGGATGTGCCCGAGACGACGGTACGGGTGCCGAAGCTGCGAGGCACTCATTGTCAGCCTCCCGAGGCCTCCGATGCTCCCAGCGAGGCGGGCACCAGCTCGCGCCGGTATTCGACTCTCCTCCACGAGTGAGAACTCCATCCGCCGGCCCAGACCCAGAAGGCAGCCCAGGCTGCCGCGTTCAGGATCAGAAACGAGGCGATGGCGGAAGCCGGCCGGACCCGCTCAGCGATCGCCGGCCGGGTGCCGGTCAGGCCCACGGCGTAAAACACGACCTGCCCCCAGAAGAATACACGGTACACGGGCCCGGTGTGAATCATCGCGATCAACAGGATTACCAGCAGAGCCCAAGGGACGACCAGCCGCAGCGCCTTGTGCGACACGAACTGCCACCACAGCCGGTTGCGCCAGGGCACGAGCACCGCGGGCAGGCGGGCCATCAACTGATAATTCCCGGAGAGGGTTCGGACCTTGCGGCGAAACTCGTCGCAAGGCTTTTCAGGCAGCCGGTCGAACGCTCGGGCCCGCTCTTCATGGATGACCCGATGGCCGCCCATCGCCACCGACAGCGGCCAACAGACATCGTCGAGGACAATTCCTCGGGGGATGGGCACGAACAGCTCGCGGCGTACGGCCGCGATGCTGCCCGTGACGCTGACCGTCGAATCGAATTGGCTTTCCGCCCGCCGCACCCATTTCTCGTACCGCCAGTACAGGCCGACACCCGCCATTACGCCAGGCGCCGACTCGAGCACCAGGTCGCCGCCCACGGCGCCGACTGTCGGTTCGGCGAAGGCGGCCACTAGCCGTTCGATCGCATCGTCCGCCCAGGTCTGCCGGGCATCGGCGAAGACCAGGAAGGGATGGCATGCCACCGCGTGGGCCCGGTTCAGAGCCACAGCCTTGCCCTGCCTGGGCTCCTGCACCAGGACACGGACCGAGACCCGCCCGCCGGTCCCCTTCTCCGCCTCACGCGCGGTGGCATAGGCCTCGGCAACCGTGTCGTCCGTCGAGCCATCGGAGACCACAATGACCTCACCCCCCGCGGGGCGGCCCGCGACGAGCCGCGCCAGCTCGTGGATACGCGGACCGATCCGCGATTCCTCGTTATACACCGCGAGCACCACTGAGACCGGTGAACCGGGCGATTGGTGGACGCCGGTCTTCGCCCGGGGCCAAAGCCTGGCCATCACGGCCAGGATCAGTGGGTAGCCGGCGTACGTGTAGAGCACGCACGCCACCGAGAGCCAGAAGACCACTTCGTATGGGATCATCGCATCGTGCTCGCCTGGAGATTGACGGCCGAATCGGCTAGCAATTCAGCCCTGGGCCGGTTAGTGAGCTCGTTGCAGAGCTTCTGAAAACGGGCGGCTTGGGCGTCGAAGGCGAACTCGGCGCGGATTCGCTCCCGCCCTCGCCGCCCCATGGCGATACGCTCTTCCTCCAACCATAGAACATCGAGGATTCGTCGGGCCAGTGCTTCCGGGTCACCCGGTGGAACGAGGTACCCGTCAACCCCGTCGGCGACCGCCTCCGGCGTCCCTCCCACGGCGGTCGCCACCACCGGGACTCCGGCCGCATACGATTCGAGCACCACGGTGGGAAGCCCCTCCGTGAAGGAGGGCAGCACACCGAGGTCCCAGTGGGGCAGGAAGCGGTCGAGGTCGTCGCGCAGTCCGGCCAGGATGAACCGCTCTTCAAGCCCGAGCTCTTCGATCCGCCGCCGGATCGTCTCGCGCAGCGGGCCGTCGCCGAAGTGAATGAACCCGGCCCCTGGATCGGCCGGGCCACGATCGCCGCGGCCTCGACCAGAACGCCGAACCCCTTTTCGGGGCTGAGCCGGCCGGCCGAGCCGACGATCCGCTCGGGTACCCGAGGGAACATCCCCTCCAGCACGCGGCGATCCGCCGGATCGGTATGATCGAACCGCTCGGCGCGGACCGCGTTGCGGATGACGACCACGCGGTCGGGCCGCACCCCGCGCGGCGGACCTTCCCGGCCTGGCCCTCCGAGACGCAGACGACCCGATCCATCCTTCGCAGGCAGACCCGATCGAGGGCCTCGTAGACCCGGACCTTCCAGGTCTCGGCCGTCCAGCCGTGAGACATGGCGATCACGGGCACGCCCGCACGCCGTGCCGCGAGCAGGCCGACGACGTCGGCCTTGTAGCCGTGGCAGCAGAGGACGTCGGCATCCCATTCGCGCAGCCGGCTCGTCAGCTCGCGCACCATCGAGCGAAGATGAGGCGTGTCGTGCACGAACGTGATCGCCTCCAGTCCATGGTCCAGGAGCCGCCGCTGAAATGCCTGGCTTCTCCCATGGTCGGCGAAGAGGACGAAGACCGACCGGCACGATGAGGGCAGGCTCTGGGTCAGGCCCAGCATCAGCCGCTCCGGGCCGCCAAAGAACGGCGAGGTTGTCAGGTGCACGATGACCAACGGTCCAAACTCCCTCTCGGGCGCCATGGTGAACTGGACGGTTCGAAGCACCCCATGCTTAATTCGAAGCCGATGATTTCGTCACATCCCCCGCGCCGCGACTCGCAGGATGTACGGCATTCTCATTCTCAGCCCACTCGCGTTCCAGGAGCCCGATCGATCGGTTCTGGAAGGAGCCGCGGTCCGCTCGAGGAATCGCTCGTTCCGGGAGGTGTGGGACACCGCGATGAAACCGTCCTCGCCTCCAAGGTCGTGACCGAACTCGAGGGCCCCCAAGAACGAATGAAGGTCCGACCATGAGACGTTCTTTCCATCCCCCTCCGACCAGTCCCATTCCGCCTTGGGGCGCCGGCTGAGGACGCGCTTGGTGAGCCATACCCGTCCGCCGCTGGCCCACGCTGCCTGGACGCTGTTCGCGAAATCACGTCGCCAATTCGCGGAACTGATCGACCCGAGAGGGACCAGCACCACGATCCTGAGATCTCGACTGATGAGGGAGCAGGGATCCCTCTTCACCGCGTACAGGGGATCCTGAATCATGACAACGAAGACCCGGTCTTCAGGACCCAACAGGGGGCGAAGATCACCGACGCGGCGTTGGAGTCGGGCGTGATCGCGCTCGGCGGTCGCCCGGGAGAGGGCCGGCAGATTCACGACGCTCATGGCGACGACAAAGAGCAGGACGAGAGCTTGAATCAGCCGCACCGGGCGGGTCCCCCCCAGCACCATGGCCCAGGCCGCGAAGACGAGCGGGTAGGCCGGCATGTAGCGCTCAACATCTCCACCTTGCCAGCTCACGCCAAACGCCAGGACAGGGATGCCTCCGAAAATCGCCACGACGAGCACTCGCCGTTCCGCCTTCCCGCGCAACAGGCCGGCGAGCGTGGCCAGGAGCACCACGTAGACGAGAGCGCACCTTGGCGAGGCTAAGCCGGACCAGGTCGCCCAGGGTCACCGGATTGTAGGGGTCGTTGATCAGGTAACGCTTGAAGAGGATGCCGTCATTACCCATGGAGAGGAACGATCGAGGGATACCGAACGCCGCCCGCGGAAGGCCTCGGACGTTGGAAATGCCGTGGGATGACGCAGTGACCCACGACTTCGAGACCAGCGAGATCTCGAATCCCCAGTCGCTGGATCGCCAGCGCGTAAGCCGAGCCGAGTACCAGGACGAAGGTCGCCGTCACTATGCAGGCGAGCCACCAACGGCGGCGCTCAAGCCCGAACCAGACCAGGGGGAAAGCCAGCGTGGCCGGGATCACCAGGATGTACAAGGCCCAGAAGCCGACCGCTCCAGCCAGTGCGATTCCCGCAGCGATCGCGGTACCCACTGCGATGTCCTCTCGATCGACCAGCAAGGCCAGCGCAACCAGTAAACAGGCCAGGCCGGGTATATAGGAACTCCCGGAATGGGCGTAATTGAGGACGCCGAAGGTAACGATATAGGCGAGAGTAACGATCGGAATACACCACGGCCTGGCGCCGAGGCGGCTGACGAATCGATTAAGCGCCAGCGCACCGGCCAGGCCGGCCAACCAGCTCCATGCGAGCAGAACGGCCACGACCCCGGTGGTGGGATCCGAGCCAGTCAATCGTTCAATCACGGGAGAGGCGACCCGGTAGGTGATGTATCCGAGCGGCCGCCACAGTACATGACCGAATTCCCAGAACTCCCAACCCCCGCCATGCAACTCGCCCACGATCGAATCGACATAGTCGATGGCGTCAGCCTGGCTCCACGCGACGGTCGCGGTCATGATCGCGGCATACGCGGCTGTGGTGACAACCCACCAGGAGTGCCGCTGGAGGATCTGGGACCAGCGCCGGGTCCGGATGCCTTCCTCGATCATGTGTGTGCCTCGAGCACGGCGGGTGAGTCGTTGAGACAGGCGAACCAGACTTGCTCGAGCCGATCGGCCAGGGTATCCCAGTCATAGCGATCGAGAACGAGGATCCGGCTCCGCTGGGCCATGGCACGCATCGGCGATGGGTCTCGGATGTACGCGACAATCGCGTCGGCGATCCGCTCGGGCTCATCGGCCGCGAGGTAGTGCTCACCCGCCACCAGCTCGAGTCCTTCGGCTCCCACGCGGGTTGAGATCACGGGCAATCCGGCCGCCATGGCTTCCAGGATCTTCAACCGCGAGCCTCCGCCGATCCGCAGGGGCACCACCATGACTCCGCTCGTGGCGAGGTAGGGCCGTACATCGGGCACGTCGGCATGTAGCTCAACGCCCGGAGTTTCTCGTACCCTCCGAACAAGCACCGGAGGCGGCCTGCGACCGACCAGGCGCAGCCGGGCCGCGGGCTCCGCGGCGCGCACCACCGGAAAGATCCGGTCCAGCAGCAGCCCGATCGCGTCCAGGTTCGGCCGCCAATCCAGACTGCCCAGGAAAAGGATCGTCTCGTGATCGGCGGCCGGCCGCACCTCTTCGTAATGAAGACGGTCGATGCCGTTGTCGACGACATGCACGTCGCGGCCGCCGGACTGACCCCGGATCAGTCTCGCGTCGTTCTCACTCACGGCCACCACCCTAGTCGCCGCGGTAAACGCGCGGCGCTCGAACCGCTCGAATTTCCGCCATTGCTGCTTGATGTACCAGCGCTTCAGAAGGTTGCCTTCGGTTTCGTGGTAGCGCTGCCAGATCAACGATTCCACGTTGTGAGCGATGAGGACCTTGCGAGCAGACTTCGAGGCCGGCCAGCGCGTCGAGGAGCATGATCGCTTCCACCTGCCAGACGTCGACGCGATGACGCCGGGCATGTGCCTCGACCGCCTGGCGGAGTGCCCCGCTACGATGCGAGGCGACCGAATAGGGCACCGGGGAAACCAGATTGGCCGCCAGCCGAGCGTAGAAGCGGGGACCGGATTTCACGGGGATGGCCCGGTCGACCAGGACTGTCTCGATGCCGTGCTCGCGCAGGTACCGGGTGGCTTCCGACGACTCGTCGCCTCGGTGGGCGATAAAAGTGATCCGATGCCTGGAGGCTAGCCGGAGCGCCAGGTTCAGGGTGCGGATCCGGTTGCCGGCCGTGGGAGGGTAGGGCAGCTCGGATGCGACGATGACGATGCTCAACGATGAGGCCACGCCGGCTCACTCCACCGCTGTTGAAAGTTCGACCGGCTCGGGCATTGTGCCAGCCCCGTCCGTACGGCTGGTGTTGGTCCGCCGATCATCCCCGATCGTCTCCCGGTAGAGGGCCTCGTACTCGGCGACCATGCGGCGGACATCGAACCGCTCCTCGGCGCGGAGTCTCCCGGCATGGCCCATCCGATCGCGGCGCTCGGGATCGGTCCAGATCGCGACCATCGCCTGGGCTAAACCGGCGGGATCCGCCGGTGCCACCAGCAGGCCGGTCACGCCGTCGTCGACGACCTCGGGCAGGCCGCCAACCCGGGTGGCGACTACCGGCAATCCGCATGCCATCGCCTCGAGCGCGGTCAGCGGGATCCCCTCGGATCGCGAGGGAAGGACGAACATCCGCGCCGGTGAGCAGGGCGCGGACATCACGGACTTCGCCGAGGAAGGCCATGCGGCCGGCGACGCCGAGTTCGGCCACGAGCCGGCCCAGCTCCTCGCGGCACGCGCCGTCGCCGGCAACCTCGACGCGCAGCTCCGGGACTCGCTCGGCTGCGATCGCGGTCGCACGGATCAGGTTGGCGACGTCCTTCTCGGGGCTCAGCCGCGCCACCGTGACGATGCATCCCGCCGGGTTCGGCGCGCCAGCGTGGAATTGGCGGATGTCGATGCCGTTCTTGATCGTCCGCAGCCTCGAGCCGGCGATCCCTTGCGCCCGGGAAAGCCCGGCGACTTCCTCGGAGACGCACACGAACCGATCGACCAGCCTGGAGAGCTGCCGGAAAATGGCGGTCTGCCTGCGCGTGGCGTCGACGTCACGGCCGTGCCGGGTGTGCACGACCATTGGCACCCGGGCCAGCCAAGCGGCGGGCCCAGCGTAGAACAACGCGCGCTGGTCGTGCGTGTGAACCACGCCGGGCCTCCGGCGGCGCAACGCACGGGCGAGCCGGAGGATCACGCTGGGCCGCAGCCCGGCCGGAGCCCCTTCGGCGGTCACCCGCCAGCCCAGGGACTCAATGTCGCCGGCCAGCACACCGCGGAAGCCGATCGAGACGAACTCCAGATCGAAGCGGCTCCGATCCGCGTGCCGCGCAAACTCGACAAGGAGCTTCTCCTGACCGCCCATGTCCAGGCCAAACGTGACATGTAGCACGCCGATGCGAGGACAAGGGCCGGTATCGCGTGCCGATTTCCGGTTCAATCTCATGACGAATGACCAGTCTTCCCGAGTCCATACGCTCGATCGCTATGACCGCTCGGACCATTTCCCACATGGCTCGGTCAGGCCGCCCGCGCAAAGTGAAGAATCTCGATTCGGCGAGATTGGCGTCGCTCGACGAGTTGAAGACCATGCCGGGCAAAGTAATCTCGGAAGTGCTCGGGCTCTTCTCTCGAGGCACAGAAGACGAGCCAGATTCCCGATGAGGATGCAAGCAAATCCCGGCAATCCCGCGCGGCCCGATCGGTTCGAGCGCCCTTGGTATATCGGACGCCTCGGAGTGGACCGTCGCAGTCCGGCGCGGATGGGAATGCGATCATCTGGTCCGGGACGATCCCAAATCGTGGCACGTAATACAAAAAGGTCTCGATCTCATGATCGGGCTCGAAGGCGACCAGCTCACCGGGACTGAGCCGATCGAGGACGTACCGCGTTTCCGAGCGCCAGTCGTCCTTCAGCGGCTGAGTGGCGTAACGATGCAAAGACAGCGACGTCATGGTCAGGATCGCCAGGAAGATCGCCCGCCGGACGGTCGGGCGGAACTGGTCGAGTCCCCAGGCGGCCAGAAGCAAGAAAGGCGGCAGGCCGACGAACGCATAGCGGGTCGCATAGATGGGCGACACGGTCACGGCGACAACCAGGGGAACGACGATCGGGATGAGGGCCCAGGATCCCAGCAAGACGACCGCGAAGGGATTGCGCCGGCAGCGAGAAAAGCGCGAACAGGACGGGCAACCACAGGCAGATCAGGGCCGCCACGGTCACCGCCGCGAGCAGCCAGGCGGGAGAATCCCTCCATGCCAGGTTGCGTCCGAACCCGAAGACCATCGGAGTCGCCAGGAACTGGGTGATCCATCGGTCGCCCATCCGGCTCAGGTTTCCCTTCATTGCCACTTGCCGGATCAGTACGTTGAGCACAGATGATCCCAGCAGCCCGGCGACCAACATCGCGCCGAGCCACGCACGGAGGCGCCGGCGTTCTCGTGGAAGCGTTCCCAGGCCGGCCGCATGGGCCAAGGGAACCACCGTGCCGTAGTAGTGCGTCCCGCAGACGAGGAATACCGCGACGGAATAGACGGCGAGATCGAGTTTGCGGTTCTCTCGCACCCAGCGGACGAAGGACCAGGTCGCAGCCACGGAGAGCAGGCCGAGGAGTGCGTACGGCCGCGCCTCGTTGGACAGCTCGACGGCCATGGGAGAGATCGCGATCAGGAAAGCCGCCGATAATCCCACCTTCGGGCTGACCAGCCGGCGCCCAACCAATGCGAGGAAGGGGACCGTCAACACCCCGCAAAGAGCGGGGAAGCTGCGAAGTCCGGCCTCGGAATCGCCGAATACCGTACTCCAGATGCCCGCCAGTATCCAGTACAGTGGCGGATTCCCTGGGTCGCAGACCCGTCCTACAATGAAATCAGCGGAAGCAACATGATTGTAACTATATGTTATCGCCTCATCAAACCACAGGCTGTCGTGGTCGATCGCGCCGACCCGAAGACCCAGGGAAACGAGGCTCAGAGCCAGAACTGCGACCCACCACGAAGCCGATTGGTTCTCGACCGCCGTGCTCGGTTCGAACTCGCCGTCAAGGCTCGGCGCGGGCGCCAGCGCTGTGAGCGCCATAAAAACCTTCCGGAATCCCAAACCGCGGCTTCCGCCTGATCGCGATGAGCGGGGGTTATCGATCGAGGCAATCCCGATAAATCGTCGCGATCTGGCTGCCGATCGCAAGCGGTTCAAAGGCTCGCCGTGCAAACTCTTGTCCCCGGAGGGCAATCCGGCCTCGGAGGTCATCATCCAGCAAGAGCCGTTCAATGGCGTCGGCCATCGCCCCCACGTCGCCACGGGGCACGACCAACCCCCCGTCGCAACTTCGTGCGTACTCGCTGGGCCCGCCGTCGTCGGTGACGACGACCGGCACGCCACACATCATCGCCTCCTGGATCACGTGCCCCCCAGGTTCCGGATCGACCGAGGCCAGCACCATGATGTCGGTCTCGGATAGCTTTTGACTGATGTCGTGGACGAAGCCGGGGAACTCGACGCGGGAATCCAGACCCAGATCGGTGCTCAGTTGCTTGAGCTGGCCAAGATAGCCTGTGTCGCGGAACGGTTCACTTCCACCGACGATCGTGCGAAAGGGGCGGTCGACTCTGCGGTAAACCTGGTCGACGGCCCGCATAAAGACCTCCTGACCTTTCCAAGGCATGAGCATACTATACATCGCGACGACCAGCGGCTTTCCGTTCTTCTTTACCGTCACCGTCGATGGTGTGCGCTCCGGAACGGGATCGTAGATCAGACTACAACTTTTCTCGGGCACGCTTAGTCTGGCCAGAGAGCGAACGATCGCCTGAGAGGACGCGATGTGATGAGAGAATATCCCGGATTTGAGAACGGTCCAGTTCGTCCAGCCCGCGTACTCGAGTTCTCGCTGATGAGAGACGACGGGTAATCCATGCCGTTTACCAACGATCCCCGCGGCGACATTGATCGAGCACATATTGTTCGCGTGGATCAGATCAGGACGTAACTTCCGGACCAGCTTGTCGAGGACGGATGCCCACCGGTAGGTCCCCCGCACGAAACGGGCGAGCTTCCTGTGACGGCCCTCTCCGCTCATTTGGTCATACGGAACCGTCACAATTTCACAACGAAGCCCACAAGGCAGAGCTCGGAACGGGGTCGGGTCATACTGGATCGCCAGGATCGGTTCGATACCCGCTGGCAGGGACTGCACTGTATCCAGCAAGCACGTCAGCGAGCCGCCAAACCCGTTCACAAACTCAACGTACAAAACCCGCATGAAATCGATGTCCTTGGCGGTTCAATCGAAACGCCGTCTTTCACGTTAGTCCGGGCGATCGACTCATCTCGTCCCAAGGACCGGGACCGTAATAAACACACTTTGCGCAGATCACCAAAGTGGTTTGGCGGAGCTCAGACCTTCGCTTCGCCGTTTGACAATCCCCAGGCGTGCAACAATTGATCGACAACAACGGGCGGCGCGAAATCTCGGCTGCGATTGACACCTCCCAGGCTTAGCCGGTTCCATTCGGTCTGGTCCGTCATGACGCGAACGACCTGGTCCGCCAGAGCGTCGGGATCTCCCGCCCGGAACAGGAGACCCTCGTTCTCCGACCGGATCGTTTCTCGAAGAGCCGCGAGGTCGCTGGCGATTACCGGCGTCCCGCAAGCCATCGCTTCGATCACGGTGATCGCGAAGCTCTCATACAACGAGGGCACGACGACGATACCCCCCTTCTTGACCTCCTCGAGTATGCGGCTCCGAGGCTGACGGCCCAGCACCTGAACGCGCTGATCGTCGACTTGATGGTCCTGAAGGATCTTCCGGATCACTTGGCTGCCCCGCTGTCCATCGGGCCAGACCACTTCTGGTCCGAAGATTCGAAACGCCGCGTCCGGAACGCGACCGAGGATCTTGGGAATCGCCTCCGCCAGGATATGGATTCCCTTGCGACGCTCCAACCGGCCCGTGAACAGGACTGTCCTTCGGTCCCGTGAGGTCCGCCCCGGCTCGACTCCGATCGGTTCAACCGGATTAGGAATGACTGTCGCGTTGGCGATCTCCTGAGACCAGCCTTCCCCAGTGAGCCGCACATTGGTCAACGTCGGGGCACTCACTCCACACGCCTGTCGCGTCGTCCACGCCTCGATGCGATCGATGAACAGCATTCTCTTATCCACTTCATTCCCGGAAAACATTCGACATAACTGCGAGCTGGAATGAAGCCTGACATAAGTTCGTCTGACGTTTCGTAGAGGCGAGACCCGCGATTGCCCATCCCCCGAATTCGGGGAACTCCATCAAATCGAACGGTTGGTCCGAGGCGGCTCGATTGATGAAGTACCTCAGTGCCAAGCCCTCTGATATCGGTGCGCAAATCTTTGAAGCGGCGAGAGAGAGGATACCACGGAGCAGCGATTCATCGCGGATCGAGATCCAGCCGGGACACAAATGGTAAGTGACACCACACTGATGATATTCGCGGTATCGTCCGGGTTCGGTGGCCTTGAAGACATGCGTATCGATGTTTCGCCGAGCCAACTCGTTGGCGACGAGCACCGTCGCCGTACCGATTCCTCCACCGAGCCCATCTTCGGGAAGGGTATCCGTGACCAACCCAATCTTCATGGTCGCGCTCCAAGGAACCGTCGGCGTGGCTCAAGTCGCGCGACGCGAAGTGAACGCTGTCTCTGTTGATTCCTCGCCGTCGGCCGTTTCTCCGCCCGTATCAACTCGAACGACTTCCTTCCGAAGTATACGCGGCAGGGATGACTTGAGCTCTCTCAGCCTTCGCACCCAATTTGAGGGGAACAGATTTGTCAGCCACAGCAACCAGACCCGGCCGTTGAAGGGGCGATGACGCAGGGCCTGGAGGAAGTGGTGACGAGCCTCCGCTGGGCGACCGGCGTCGTGATGACAGTAGCCGACCTCGAACAAAAGATCGAATAATCGCTGATTGATCTCAGCTCGACCTAGCGCTCGGCATAGGTTGGGGTCTTCGCGAAGGGTTTTCCGAACCACATACAGATTCTCTTCCCACATCGCAAGCATTTGCTTGCTGGAGTTGGACGCATGCAGCCGATACAGGATGAGCGGCTCGTCGACGAAGCCGAGCTCATGATCCCTTGCAACGCGCAGACTGAAATCATAGTCCTCCGCTGTGGCACGGCGAATGGCCTCGTCGAAATTTCCCACCATCCGACAGCATTCCCTGCGAACGATCATGGTCGAAGGTATGACGCCGGGTTGGAAGAAGAGGCGATGGTAGCAACGACCGGTGTAATGGTGCCGGCCGTGATGATTCTGGATCGACTTTTTTCCGCTGTGCATTTCCCAATAATAAAGCTGTGAGTGCACGAGAGCGGCCCGCGGGTGTTGTTCCGCATAAGCGAGCTGCTTCTCCAACTTTTCGGGAAGCCAGATGTCATCCGCGTCGAGAAAGGCGACCCAATCACCTCGTGCCGTCTCAATTCCCCGGTTACGCGCGGCAGCGGGCCCTTGATTCTTCTGAAGGATGTACTGGATTCGGTCCCGATAGGGCACCAAAACGCGCGTTCGTTTCATCGGTGGAACCGTCGTCGACGACGATGACCTCAAGAGGGACGACGGTCTGGTTGAGAACGCTCTCAATCGCGTCGGGTAGATAGGCCGATGAATTGTACGTCGGTATAACGACGCTCACTTCAGCGTCGCACCGCGGAGAACCTTTCTCAACTACGATGATCCCAGCGATAAGGAGATTTGGTGGCACGGAGAAGCGACGAGTCCGCCCGCGACGGCACCTTAACGAGGTCGAAGCCCGGGATACCATGACCCAAAACATCCTTCGATGGTCCCCGTCAGCTCACACTGCCGGCCTTTTTGTTGCAGCGCACGGAGCCGATTTCCCTTCAGACGATGATAGTAGTGCGACGCTGTCGCACCCAGCCACGCTCGAATCAACCACCTGGGCACGCCAAACACCTTCTTGCCAGGAATCTCTTCGCAGCGGCTGCGCCACGTCCGAGTTCCTTCATGTATTCTGCTAAGTACTCAATGCCCATTCGGCGCGGATCAATGTAATGCTTGAGCATCATCGTGGGAACCCAGACGACCTGGTCGCCTCTCGCGCGAATCTTGGAAAGGAGATCAATTTCCTCCCACCCTCCCACTGCAAGCGCGGTCGAGGTATTCCCTGTTCCCAGTTGCTTTGGCTTCATGCCGAAAGATGTGTCGAATGGAAGATCCAGATGGACCGTGCGCCGAAACGCCATATTCGCACCAAAGATCAGTCGGTCGGCGGGAAGGATGCCCTCCGGAAGATCGTGGTCAAGCCCACAGAACCCGTCCCTCAGGCTAGCAAATGCGGCCAAATAATCGGGATCGGGGCGGACAGGAAACCAAGGTTCGATCGGGCCGCCAAAGGCGGCTGCATGAGGATGACGCCTCGCGGCCCCAACCACGGCCGTCAGCCACCCTTCATCGACGAGGACGTCATCGTCGGTCCAGATAATCAGATCGCCGCGTGCGGCGGCGGCAGCACAATTTCGGGCGTTACTGAGGCCTGGCTTGCTCTCAAGCACACGCCGGACCGGCAGGACACCTTCGTGACTCGCGATCACGGCGTCCGTGTTGTCTGAACAGTTGTTGTTGACGACGAGGAGCTCCCAGTCGAGGTCCGCTGGGATGCGCAACGTGTGCATCCGCGTCAGCGTCTGATCCAGGAGCTCGGCGCGGTTCCATGTGCAGATGGCGACAGTAACTTCTTTCACGTCTTTTACTCGAACGATTCAATTTGACCTGTATGCTTGATTGATTTGAATCAGCGAGCGCTTTCGACGGAAAGATGCGGGAGGCTGTGCGGTTCGCACACCTGATTCCCGTCAAGTCCACGGTTGCAAGGCGTCGTGCCTTTGTCCAGGATAATCCCGGCGACTGATCTCCAGGTACCTCGCCCGATCATTGCGGATTCGGTGCCGATCCGGTGACGGTTTTCAGCGAGCGGTCCGTCGAAAACCAACCTCTCGTCTCGATCAGTCGACGTTTCAACTTCTGTTTCATGAACCAATATCGGAGCGCTATATGCTCGAAAGACCAGCAAAAAGCGGGATTGAGCAGACAGGCCTCACGAAGCTGCATGCGAAACGCCTCGTGGTCGCCGGCGACCAACATCTGCACCGCGTGATCCTTCGCAACTTCGGCGCAATTGTGTCTGGCATCGCGTAGCCATTGAGCGGATTGCGGCGAGGTCAGGTATCGGGAGCTCAAGTCGATCGCCCGGCGATAATCGGCAGAATTCGCACCTGTTCTGACGAGCCTTGAGGTATCATTTCCCTCGAATTCGCGGTAACAGGCCAAGGGCGTGGGCTCGTACGCGACCGGCTGATGCAGTGCCGCTCGCTTCCAGAGGTCCCAGTCGGCGGCATGAATCAGCGAGGGATGAAACCCGCCTACGGCCTCGACCAGCGATCGTCTCACGACAACCGCCGCGAACTGAGCCCAGTTTTTCGACGTGATCGTGGACAGGGCGTGCGGGTAGATACCCGAGGCGCGCTGCCTTGGTTGGGGCAGCCAGGTCCACAGGCCGTCTCCATCGATGAACAGGAAGCGACAGACGGCTGAGCCGGCTTCCGGGTTTCGGTCCAGTAATTCGCCCATGCGATGGTAGAAGCCCGGCAAGACGAGGTCATCCCCATGGAGGATCTGCACCAGGTGACCGCGGGCCCGGGATAGACAGGCGTTAAAATTCGTCGTCGCCCCCACGTTTTTGCGATGGCGGTAAAACGCTACGCGGCCCAGGCCCAGCTCGCGGACGACGGCCTCGGGGTCGTCCTTGGTCGACGCATCATCGATCACCTCGATCTGCATCCGTTCAGGACCCGGATCCTGTGCGAGTACGCCCTTCAGGGTCTCGCGAAGCAAGGCCGCGCAATTGTAGGTCGGAATCATCACCGACCAGGTGGGGCGATGAACGCCGTCCGGCACGGCTTCGATTTCAGGATAACCCAACTGTCGGAACTGGTCGAGCATCGGTTCAATCTCCGCGGAAGCTGGCGCCGGCGTAGAAACCGTCCTTGATGGAGTCGGCGATGCCCTGGAAGATCCAGCGCGCATAGCGGCCGACCATGTAGATGTCGTGCTGCTGGAGCAGCCGAATCGCCTGGGATTTCCAGGTTGAGTTGGGCCACTCCCACGTATAGGCCACGTCGATCCAGGTCGGATCCACCACCTCGGCTCGCTCGATGTAGCCCCATTCGGTCAGCTCGGCGACAACGGCATTGGCATATTGCGCGGCTTCCTCGTCCGTGGGCTTTTTACCCCCCGGATAGGCGCGCTCAATGTAGATGCTGACGGCGCTGGCGTCCTTGCGAGCCGATCCGGGCAAAAACGAAGGGTCCACGTTGGAGTAGAACCCCACCCGGTGCAGACCACTAGTGGCATCGGGATTGTAGAGCCAGTGGTGGGGAGGGCACTTGGCGCCCTTAATCGCGCCGATGTTCAGCACCATAACCGACGAGTAAGGGTCCGGCCGGGCGTCAACGGACAGCCCGGCCATTTCCAGGGTCTTGTTCAAGGGGAGCGTGCAGATGAGGGTCTCGTATTCATGCACGCTGTCATCCGCAAAGACCACGGCTTTCTTCTTGGGGTCGATGCGGGCGGCCCGCTTCCCGAACCGAACGTCGCTCCGGGAGGCCATGGCCTGAGCCAGCGCGTTGAGCCCCTCCGCCGGGTAGGCAAATGACACGTTATAGCCGGCCGGGTCCGCCCCTTCGAAGGCCCCTCGAATTGCCTGCGACAGGTTGACCGGCGACTTGTAGGCATCCTGGGGTGCGATCGATTCGTACAATCCGGCGGTATAGAGTTGGTGGAAGGGGAAGAAGAACTTCTCGCAAAGCGCAGGGCCGAAATACTGAAGCAGCCAGTCCTTCATGGTGCTAAACGTCCCGGCACCCCGAGACATCTCGACCAGTGCCTTGCACGCGAAGTCGGAGGGGAGGGATCGCAGATTGTTCTGGATCGGGTAATCGACGTAAAGATCATCCTGACGGAAGTAGACCGCCGAGAGCCTGTTGTATCGCTTCGCCGGCACGAGCCGGTCGATGAACCGGAGAATGGTCGGGTCACCACCGAAGATCCAGTGTCCTCCGCCGATCTCAAAGCGATAAGCCTCGCCGTCCCGCGGGGCGGAATGACGGCGCTTTGTCTCTCCAGGCCGGACATAGTACGACGAGCAGATGCCGCCGGGCGCGTCCGCGGCCTCAAAGACCGGGCTACCCGAGGTCATTCCGGCGGCTAATCCGGTCATGCCGCCACCGAGGATACTCGACCGCTTCATGGTGGTGATTGATCCCTTGTGTCAGGTTTGATGCGAGAACGTGGTCCTGACAACTTGACGGCGACACGTCGCCAGTCTTATCGGATGGCTTTGCACTGCAATGACAGGATCGTTCCCGCTTGGCCGAGCTCGACGCTGTCTGAATAGTGGTCTTTGATCCGTCCGATGGCTCTCATGATCCCAGGAAAGGGTCCGTTGAGGGCGTCATGGAAAAGGACGATCGCCCCGGGCACCAACTTCGGATAGATCAGAGAAAAATCCTCCCAAACATCCTCTTCCTCGTGGCATCCATCAATAAACGCAAACGAGGTACGGATGTCGAGGTGCGGCAGGCAAAGGGTGGAGTAAGTCGCAATGGGTATCACTTTTTCGAAGTACCCAAGTTTAAGAGCGAGGCGCTCGAAAGTCGCGAACGAGTTTTTTTCGCCGTGCGTGACGCGATGTACGTACTCGTCGTGTTTGTTCCCGGCTAACGAGAAAGGGTCGATCGCAAATAACTTCTCCGACGCTTTGCGATCCACAATAGCGCCGGCGACAATACTCGCCGACTTCCCAAACAGAACCCCGATCTCGATGAAGTGACCCGGCGGCGCTGCCATGCACTGCTCGTAAATGAATTCGTGCTCGCCTGGGAACAGCCAGCCCGGAACCTGCGAGCTTCTACGAATCCACGGATTGTCGCTGTCGCCGCCAATCGAGCTCAACTCCTGGTACTCTCTACGCACCCTCCGAACTTCAGAGTACTCGTTGGCGGCGTCCAAAATGTTGGCGAACCTATTTTTAGCCGCGCGCCGACGCGCCGAATGGTACCATTCCGGATCCCGGCTTGACTCACGTCCCACCTCCCCAATTCACCCGTTTCGTCACGAACCGTTCCGGCGTCTACTTGATAGCCGTTGCTGGTTTCGAGGCGCCGGGGCTCGCCGCTTTGCCAGGATTCGCGGAATAGCTTATTCCGTAATGTGAATAGAGTTTGTACAAGATTCTCTCCTCCTCCATGAACTTATTCAGGAACCCTGCGTCAAGGACCGTTGGTGAGATGTCGTCGTAAGTGCGCCCAATACCGTCCGGGTACACGTTGGGGTGCTTGTCGATGAACGCAACTTCTGACTCGTGGAATCCGATGCCGAGCAAAAGTGTCTTGACGTCCCGGTTTAGTGACTCATTTCGAAGCAACTTGAGATGCTTAGGGAGGTAGCGACCAAGCCCTTCGATATCATCCTCGTGCAGCCTTAGATGCTTATAAAACGCGTCGGGGTCGGTCGAGAAGAAATTGACGAATTCCATCGTCTGCGGCCCGATCGGCAAGTCCCTGGCGCTAAGCCAATATGCGTTCCAAGGCTTCCACATCTCATAAAATTCATAGAATGTAACATTCGGGTAATCTATACTCAAAGTCCTCATAATTATGTTGATGCTAGGGAGATAATCATCGAGCGGAGTTCTAAACGAGTGATTGTATACCGACAGGATTCGCTCCACGGGATCGCGCGCAATGCTGACCACCGTCTTACGCCGGTCGTTTTCGGCGATCTGCTCGACCCTGCCGTGCTGGTCCTCGTATCCGCGGATGGGGTTAAAGCATCGCCGCTCGCGGATTGGCCAGGGTCGAAGTCGCGCTTTACGCAGGATGCGACGATCCAGGCGTCGTTCACGATTCTCGTATGCCTGTTTCACAACTTTGCGCGCGAACGATGAGCCTGTCTTGGGGAAGTTTATCATCACGAAATGCTTGGTTACGATCATTGAACGCTCTTCTCGCCGACCGTCCACTCGCAAGGTACGACAACCGGGGCGGTGGCGGCGGTGTAGATCCTGCCGGTGCCGAAATAATTCGATTCGACCATCTGAATCTTCAGGGCCGACTCGCATTCCTCCAACAGCCTGTGCGAGGACGCGATTGCCACCGTGAGAAAGAATTCACCCGGGGCCAATGGCAAACTCGGGAGCCGGCACCGGAAGGTCGTTGGCGGCTAATATTGATGATCGGTCCGTACTGAGTGTGCGTCCCGAAGTTCAAGATGCGTGAACCGTCAGGTGTGAGAACTCGGAAGCCTAGCTGCACGTCCGAGAGCGCTTTGCCGGGATGTACGTCGATCTCGACGCAAGTGGGTTCCCCGGTCGGGAGCGTGGCTGTCTGCCGGCCGTGCCGGTCGACGATTCTTATCTCGCGGATCAATCGACCGAGCGGACCCGAGTGGTTGTCTTGGTTCTCCGATCCGCTGGTGGACTGGATGTAATCGCGGATGCCCTGTTCGACCTCACCATCCCAGGCAACCTGGCCACCGCTTATGACGATTAGTCGTGAACACAGATTCCTCACAGCCGCCATATTGTGGCTGACGAACAGGATGGTTCGACCGCTTTCCTTGGCAATTCCCCGCATCTTACCGAGGCATTTTTTCTGAAAGGTCGCATCGCCGACCGCCAAGACCTCGTCGACGAGGAGGATCTCCGGCTCGAGGTTGGCGGCAACGGCGAAGGCCAGCCGAACGTACATCCCACTGGAGTAGCGCTTGACCGGAGTGTCGAGGAACTTCTCGACCCCGGAGAACTCAACAATCGCGTCAAACCGCCGAGTGATCTCGCGGCGCGACATGCCGAGGAGGCTGCCGTTTAAGAAGATATTCTCGCGCCGGATAACTCCGGGTGAAAGCCCGTGCCGACCTCGAGCAGGCTACTGACGCGGCCACGGAGGTCGACCTCGCCCCTGGTCGGTTTCGTGATCTGCGCCAGGATCTTCAGGAGGGTGCTCTTGCCAGCGCCGTTGTTGCCGATGACGCCGACGACCTCGCCCGGCTCGACCTCCAGGTCGACATCCCTCAGTGCCCAGAATTCCTCAGTGGGTCTGCCGCCGAGGCCGTGCCGCATGCGGCGCAACAACATGGTCGGTGCGCTGCCAAGACTCTCTCGCAACGTCGGGTAACTTCCGCCCCGGGAATCCTGGCCGATTCGGTAGGACTTTCCGAGGCTCGTGACTTTGATTGCGGGCAGCATGACGGTGAGTGTGGTGCTCGATGAGGCGGTTGGGAGGCGTCATTCACTGGTTTAGATGATATCCGCGAAACAGTCTTCGGCCCGGCGGAAGTACAAGCAGCCGAGCAGGAAGATGACCACGACTGCGGCCGAGGTCATGCCGAGCTGAGCCCAGGGGATCGAACCTCCCAGGATCGCGGCGCGGAAGGCGCCGATCAGGCTCGTCATGGGGTTGAGTGCCAGCACGATGCGCAGCCAACCGGCGGGCGCGGTCTTGGGCTGCATGTAGACGGTCGGGGTCGCGAACATCCAGAGCTGCACCAAAAACGGGGCTACGTAGCGGACGTCGCGGTAGACGACGTTCAGAGCCGCGAGCAAGGTCCCGATCCCCAGTGCCGCCATCAGGATGGCCAGGAAGATCACCGGCACGAGCAAGAGGCCCGGCCCGGGTGCGATCCGGTAGTACACCATCATCGCGATCAATAAGCCGAAGGCGATGACGAAGTCCACGACCGCGGCGACCACCTTCGCGAACGGGGCCGCCAGCCTGGGGAAGTAGATCTTGGTGATCAGCCCTTCCGACCCGACGACGCTATTACCCGCGCCGGTGATCGCCGTCGCGAAGAAGGTCCAGGGGAGCAGGCCCGCGTAGGAAAACAGTGGATATGGCAGGTCACCAGAAGACACGCCGCCCATGCGGCTGAAGAACAGCGTGAACACCACCATCATCATTAACGGCTGAAGGACGGCCCAGGCGGCACCGAGCATGGTTTGCTTGTATCGCACCTTCACGTCGCGCCAGGCCAGAAAGTAGATGAGCTCACGGAACCGCCATAACTCACCGAAATTGATCGAGTTCCAGCCGTGAGCCGGACGGATTCGCGTCTCGACCAAAACCGGGGCGATCTCGAGCGAGCTGGCGCCGATCGTCGCCGGAGCGGCGTCGTCCGCTGCCGGCATGGCGTCTTCGAGCGAGGGATTTGCGACGAGCATGGGGCCGTGGGGTTAGGACTGTGAACCGGGACCTCCGCCGCCGACCGATGGCGGCCGATCGACGACCACCGAACCAACACTGGGCCAGGCGATCCGGTCACGATCGGCCTGCATTGGAATCGAACCGGAGATTCCGTTACGGAGCCATCGAGTCTACATCGAGATAATCAGTCACCCAGCTCGTGTCGGGCTCGTAGCCCATCTCGATCAGGTACTCCGGCAATTGCGGGACTTCCCGCAGAATTTGGCGGATTCGAGCGCTGTGCTTCTCGTGCCGCCATGAATCGAGCCGGGAGGGATCGAGCGGTCGCAGCCCATTGAGGTTATCCGCCGCGAAGTCTGGCGAGGCCGCGGTGTGGAACTGGTCAAACGGCAAGTGAGAATGCCAGCCGATGAACTCCGCCAATCTTCCCTGCACCTCGGCCGGATTGCAGACAAGGTCTTCGTACTCAATGGTCACGACGTCGTCCGCCTGCTGGACATACCGTGTGTGCTCGTAATACGCCTTGAGCTGCGAGGGAATGATGAAGTAGCCATCCGACGAATTGCCAGCGATTTTGTGGATGGAGGTCAGGACGGTGCGCGGGTCGCGCACGGTAACGATGAAACGGACGTTGGCCTGGCGCGAGGCGTAGAACGCACGGATCTCGTCCACGAAGAATACGTCCCATGGCGCCTTCGTGATCATGTAAGGATGATTTCGGAACGCGTACTGGCACGCCGCCGGAGCCCAGTACTCCTTGCCGAAAACCCGGACGTCGGAGATGCAAGTCTCGATCTGCAACTGGAGCAGGGTCGAGCCGGAGCGAGGGAACCCGCAGACGACGACATGGCTCCGCAACGGCCGCAATCCAAACCAGCCCTTGTCGACCGCCGTGGTGACCAATCGCTTCGCGCCGTGACGCGCCGAAGCGATGATCCCGTGCCGCGGCCAGGGCCAGTCTTCCACGAAGTCGGGACGCGGCGGACGGACGCAGGACATCGATGCGGTCTGCATGAATACAACACTCCGCTCAATCCGATCTCGACGAGTTTCTGGGCGACGATCCCCGCCAACAAGAAATGGCGACTGTCGGCTCACGAACAGCCCAGGAGCAATCCCAGGCGTTCCGACTGCCAGTGATCAGGACCTCAGTGCCGGACCATCAACCTGATAAACACATAGAGGCTCAACAAGAACAGGCCGGAGAACAAAACAACCCGACGAACAAATCTACCGGTCAAAACGAGATCGGGCAGCGGCGGCCACGGGTCGGCCACGCGGACGCAGGCCGTGGACAGGCCGAACATCACGTAGGACACGAGGCTAAAGGGGTTGGTCAGGGACATCTCGCTGGTGGCGAAGCTGGCCATCGCCGCTAAAACGAACGGCTGGACCCGACGCATCTCAGGGTCGGACACGGTGAGCCGCCGCCACCCCAGGTTCAACAGGTTCATCACACAGTAGAAGTACTGCCCGAACAAAGAGTCCCCCCGAGAATGCCCAGTTCCGTAAAAGTCTGAATAAACGCATTGTGCGCCACGAAGCCTCCGCGGCGCGAGAATTCGCCAATACCGATACCGATCACCGGGGACTGTTTTAGACCCTCGATCGCATCCTCCCAGAGCTGGATGCGTCCCTGGCCGGTGCCCTCGTTCAGGCTCAGAGAGGTTTGGCGGCCGGCGAAGGCGACGAGAATCAAGGGCACGCCCAAGACCGCGAGGATCACGGCCTTCTTCGTGCCGAATCGGCTCCAGAACAACATCATGAGGCCAACCATGGCCGCGAGGAGTCCGCCCCTCGAATGGGTGAGGGACAAGGCATAGCCAAAGAGAGCGATCGGGGCCAGCCAGGGAACCCGCGCCATTGCATCGCGCTCGATCGAGCAGACCGTAGAGGCTGAAGATCATCGCGCAGTTGACGATCTCGCAGACGTCGTTGGGGTCGGCGAAATTCCCGGTCGCGCCGAACCTCGCGCGTTTGGCCCTTCCTCGCCTCCCTCGGACGGCGAATCCAGGGTGACTTTGAAAGCGGCGATTTCGACTATGCCATTGTAATGAATCGTAGCCAGGAAAACCGGCACCGCAATGATCACAACGAGACAGCCGAGGAACCGCTTGAGGCGAGCTGAAGAATCGAGATGCGCCGTCATGAGCAGGTAGAAGATGAGGATCTTCAGAAGCTCCGTGGCGAAACTCGAGCCCCATCTCGAACCGCCCTTCCAAGGCGGACGAGAAGAACGCGAGCACGACCAACCCAAGGCCGAAGACGAAGACCGGACGCTCCCGCAGCCCCCGCGTGCTCAACTGGGGCGACGAGCTTGTTCCACGAGAGGAGGATGCAAGGGACGATCGCCATCAGGTACAGCGGTATTCCCTGCGTCCCCGGGACGTAGTCGCCCGGCCGGATGAACAGGATCGCGGTGACCAGGATGAACAGCGCGAATTCCACAGGAGGTTTCCAGTACGGAGTCGCGTGCGACGACACGATTCTCGGCCGATCGCTTTTCCGCGGGGGCGCTGAGCCGAGGCACTTACAACTATTGAGAATCAGTAAAGTAATAAGCTGCCCGAAGGCCGTCCCGCATAAAACGACAAAAAGCTACCAAAACGCTTCCGTCTCTGTTCCAAAGATCAGACCGCGGGCAATGAGAAACGAGAATGATCGGGGTGTAGGCCGAACACGTTGACACCCAGGTTCCCTGACGGCATGGCCGTCAAGGGCTCCAACCTTCCGCGTCGCGCGATGACCAACTGGTATCCCAGCTTGGTCAGGATCCGCGCGGCCGCATCGGGACTCGAACCTTGGCGTTGCATGACGGGGGGGAAGAACTCGACAAGCACGAGCGGTTTGAAATGGGCCAAAATCCGCTCCGCACCGCGCAACGCACGTTCCTCGAACCCTTCGACGTCGATTGTAAGAACGTCAAGCCGATCGAGCGCAAGTGAGTCGCAGAAGGAGTCAAGGGTCGTCAAGGTTACCCCCTTGATCTCGCCGTCCGGGACCACGGCCGCATGGCCCGAGTTTTCCAGGGGCTGGGTCATGGTCACGGTCGCGGGTTCATCCGAAACCCCCAAACAATGGGCCTCGACCACATCATCCAGGCCATTTCCGGAGACGTGCCGACACAATCGACCGTAATTCACAGGGCTAGGTTCGAGGGCATGGATCCGGCATCGCCGGTCAAGCGCTGCCGCGAGCGTGACTGCGTAGTAACCAAAATTGGCGCCGACGTCGAGAATCACGTCGTCAGGATGAACTAGCCGGCGTAGGTGATGGAGGTCCCAGGGATCTTTCACCCCGAGCCAGAAGAGACTGTTGTGGCCAAAATCGGCCGGATTGAGCGACCAGTGTAGGCCGTCCCGGACAACCTCGATGTCTCGTTCGACGACCACGCCAAGCCATTGGCGAAGCCGGCCATGGATCCACCACTTGCGGGGGTGATTTGGCAACCGTGTGCCGTAAAACATCAAGCTTCGCTCGAGCAGAGACATCTGGGCCATGGAAACGTCACCGATTGGATCGCGTACGGAAACCGCCGCACAGATCGCGGCCGATCAATGCGGCGAACGGGCACGCGCCGCCTTCAATCCGCGCGAGCTGAAATGACTCCGCCGTCACCAGAGCGATCATTGGTCCGTCCGGCGACGCCCGCTTTGGCGCTCCCTCTCGTTGCGTGGTCATCGCGGGGCGCGATAGAGGTCGAGGAAGTCCTCGATACGGCTATTCGGAGAGAAGTCGCTCGACGACCCACTCTCGAGCCGCCCGCTTCATCGCCTGGCATCGGGCGGGGTCTTCGTAGAGGACGCGGATCTTATCGGCAAGTTGGCGATCGTCTCTCACAGGGAAAGAGGAACCCTGTCCGGCCGTCCTGGATCAATTCCGGAACTCCCCCGACGCGGCTCCCCAGGGCGGGAAGACCGCAGGCTTGGGCTTCGATGTTCACGAACCCCGCGGCCTCGCCCCAGCGCGACGGACAAACGAAACAATCCGCGGCTTGCATGTAGCGCTCGACGTCCGGCTGATGGCCGAAGAAACGCACGCGATCGGCCACGCCAAGCTGCCGGCATAGCTGCTGTAAACGTAGCCGGTCCGAGTCGTCAGCGCCCCTGCCGACGACCCAAAGCCGAACCGGCTCCGGCAGGCTCCGGAGCGCCTTGATTGCGACGTCGTGCCCCTTGGGGTAACCGAGGTAAGAAGCGACGATCACGATGAAGTGCTCCAAGGCGCCGAACTCCCGGCGCACCTCGGCCCGCACCGATGGGTCCGGACGGAATCGCTCGGTGTTGAGAAAATGGTGACAGGTCTTCAGGTTCGACGAACAACCTTGATCGCGGAGGCGGTCGGTAACATATTGGCTCACGCCGATGACCTTGGCGTATCGCTTGTAGAGAAGCCCCTTGACCGCGCGTTTGACGCCCGTCGCCGGTGGACTCGGCGGCCAGGGGCCCGAGGTATGGTCCGTGTAATGATGCCTCACCCGAGGCGTGAGGACCGACAGCGCCCACAGGTAGGGGTTTGTCAGCGGTTGAGTAAAGCTCCACTGAATCAGCTCGATGTGCTCACGACGGATCAGCCGCACAAGCTTTGCCAGTGTGCCGATCCGGAACCGGTGCAAGTCGAGACACTCCGCCCGCAACCCGGCCGCTTCGTACACCGGCGGATTGCCGGTGCGGTGATCGCAGATCCAGAGCGGCAGGAACAATTCCCCTCGCTCCCGGAATATGCGGGTAAGCACGAAGATCTGCTCCTCCAACGAAGCAAATCGATCGGGATTCATGGCGATCGCGAACAACACTCGCCGAAGGCGCGGTGCCACTTCGATCCACGGGAAGTTGCGCCGCCGTCGCTGGAGCGAACGGAGCCAAGGCTTGGGACATCGACGCGTCTCCAATAAACTCGCCGTACCATCGCCGGCGGCCTCAGATCCCGGCTGATTACTCGGCGCGACTCCTGGGCAATCTGGGTGAGAGAGTCGTCGAACTACGCACACGCAATTGCGAAAGTCGACGATTTATTTAGCTGTTGTTGCGACCACTGACCGCGGACCGACGGATCTTCCAGGACATCCTCGCCACCCGCGCACTACCACCGGCGATGCCCTTCCAGGACCGCAGTCTGAGAGGGTTTTCTTTGATATCGGCCCAGTGGTGCGACATCTGTGCCAGGGAGTACGACACGGCTTGCTTCATCTCCGAGACCGAGCCGTTCTGGTTGGGATGGCACCGGAAGAACATCGGAGCCTCGTCGCCGCACTTGGCCAGCCGGAATCGCCGGGAAAGCCGCAGGTAGAAATCGTAGTCCTCGGCGAAATCAAAAAGCGGGCGGAACGGCCCGACCGTCTCCCAGACGTTCCGCCGCCACATCACGCACAAGCCCACTTCCTGGGTCGGAAACAAGGCGTTTTCGGGATCGGGGCTCTGATACCAGGTCGAGAGATACCTCCCATTCTCATCAACCTTTTGCATGTCGCAGTAGACCAGCCCAACCTCCGGCGCGGCGGCCTGGAGGTGCCGGACCATGATCGCGAAGGCATCTTCGCGATAGATGTCGTCCTGCGACAACCGCGAGAAGAATTCCCCTTGCGCGGCCGCGAACCCGGTATTGTAAGCGCGGGACACGCCCCCATTCTTGGAGTGCCGGACCACCCGGACCCGGGGGTCGCGTGCGACGTAGCTCTCCGCAATCTCCGCGTCGTTCTCCGGAGATGCGTCGTCGACAACGATGACCTCGAGTTCGCGGTAGGTTTGATTGAGGCAGCTCTCGATCGCCTGGGCGACGAACCGGCTACCCTTATAGCAGGGGATCACAACCGAGACGAGGGGTGGCAATAGCATTACCTCATTCGAGCCGGGAGTCGGTCAAGAACGGCTCCGATCACCTCTGATCAAGGGCCCGATGCGCCATCCTGATAGAGGGTCAAGTAGGAGCCGATCTGACTTTGAATCGAAAACCGCTTGACCGACTCTGATCGTGCCTCCTGGCCCATTCGGCGGCGGAGCGGCTCGTCGCCGATGAGGCATTGGAGCCGGTCAGCCAGCTCGCGGTGATCGCCGGGGGTGAACAAGAAACCGGTCCGTCCGTCGGCGATCAATTCAGGGATGCCGCCGATCCGGCTGGCAATGACCGGCAGGCCGCAGGCCAGGGCCTCGAGGTTGACCAGGCCCGCGGCCTCCGACCAGACCGAGGGGCAGAGGGCACAGTCGGCGGCCTGCAAGAGTGGCTCGACGTTCCGCTTCGGGCCCAGGAACCGAGCCCGCCGCCCCAAGCCCAGCTCCTGGGCGAGCTCCTCGAGGTTGTCCTGCTCGGGACCCTCGCCGACGACCCAGAGCAGGACATTCTCGGGCAGATGGGTCAGGGCCCTCACGGCAACATCGATACCCTTTTCCTTGATCAGGTACGCGACCGTGACGGCGACGAATTCGTCACCCGCGCCCAGCGCCCGGCGCACCTCGCGCCGGACTACCGGATCCGGCCGGAACCGGTCCGTGTTGATGAAGTGATGGATCCGCTCGGCACGCGGGCCGGCCACGTCCCGCACCTGGGCCAGGACGGAGTCGCTCACACAAAGGACCTTGCGGTAGCGTGACGCGAGCATCCTCTTGAGCGCTGGACTTCAGGCGCCCTCGGCCGTCGGGTCCGGCACGCGGCGCGGGCCGCGAAATGTGGTCCGTGAAGTAATGCTCGATCCCAGGCCTCAAGGCCGTTAGCGCCCAGAGATACCCGTTGAACAGGGGATGGTAGAAGTTCCAGTGCACGACCTCGATCCGGTGATGCCGAATCATCGCCAACAGGCGGCGCAGCGTACCGAGGCGGAAACGCGCGAGGTCCAGGTCTGCGGCCAAGAGCCCTTCCTGGCTGTACTGGCTCGCTGATTCGCGGTCGAGAGGCCGGAGAAACACCGGCAGGAACAGGCTGCCCCGCTGCCGGAATGATCGGGCCTGGGTCAGAGCCTGTTCCTCGATCGAGCCGAACTTCCCCGCGGGATCGAGCCTCATCGCGAAGAGGACGCGCTTGAGCCGGGCTGATCCGGATCGCGGAACAGGTTTCGGCATCGGGACTGCGACAGTCTCGGCAATCGGAATCATCATGCGCTCTACGGCTCGGTCGTCGTCCTGAGTTCTTTGGGACCGCGCTGCTCTCAACGGAGCTCGGGTCCCTCGCCCTTATGACTGAACTCTGTCCCGTTGATCCGTGAACCTTCCAGTAAACACTGGCCCGGTCGATACGCTCAATCTGAGCCTCAATCCCTTTGCGAATCGGTCCAAACGTAACTCGCTGGATCCCTCGGGGCGATTCGCAACGGCGCGAGGAGGCCATGCGTGCTGAGGATCAGACCGAGTTCAGTCCCACGAAGGCTTTCTCGGCCTCCGACATCCGCCGTCCGAAGCAGCATCCCGATTTCCACCAGCGGGGTCGGCCTTCCCAGATTTGGCGGATGGGCGTCTCCATGATATTGCCGATCGGGATCCATGCACCAGCACGACTTGACGTCGCCATCCGACTGGATCTGGAGCGTCGTCAGCGCCGAGCACAAGGGCTTCTCGTGAGCGGTGTGGCCCTGGGTGAGGATGAGCAGCTTCTCGGGATCGCGGAAGTAGGGGATCATCACCTCGAGCTGGTGCTCCGAGTTGGCGATCGGGAATCCCTGGCGCTTGAGCTCGATCAGCTCTTGCACGGCCGCCACGGCCCGCTCGCGATCGGTGGGCCAGTTGTCGCTGTGCTCGAACCAGCGCGGGTCCTCGGGCGTATTGTAGTTCTGCTCGATGGGCTGGTAGTACACCTCCAGGCCGTGAGCTCGGGCGTAGCGCGCCACCTCGGCGACGTCGTGCAGGTTGTGCTCCATGATCACGGTCTTGAGGCGGATCGTGTAGCCCAGCTTGTGCTCCCGGCGCAGGCGAAGCAGCGTCTGTATCGTAGTGGCTCGACCGCCTCGAAGAAGTGCTCGCGGCCGCGGATCTTGTCGTGGGTCGCGCCGATTCCGTCGCACGAGATCGTCACCCGCCAAGGCCGGCCCATGGCCATCTTCTCGACGCGGCTCTGGTCCAGCCAGAAGCCGTGGGTCAAATGCTCGACCAGGAGGCCGAGCGAAGAGGCGTAGGTCACCACCTCCGGCGCGAATGGCATCAGCAGCGCCTCGCCGCCGGTGAAGACCACGTGGACCGGCCCGAGCCAGCGTTTGAGGTCCCGCATCGTGGTTTTCCAATGGTCGACGCCGGGGGTCGACTCCTTGCCGCGATTCTTCCAGATGTCACAGTGCAGGCACCGGGCGTTGCATCGCTCGGTCAACAGGACCGCGATCTCGGTCGGCCGGCAATAGGAAGCCAGTCGGCCACCGGCGAATGTCCGCAGTCGATAGTTGACGGCTCCGTGTGCCCGCGCACGGATCTGCGCGACCTTGGTCGCCATGACGCGATTCCTCGCTTGCCAGTTCGTCCGACTAGAATTGAATCGATTTCAAGGTTTCCAGCATCTTGTCGTGGCCTTATCGGCCGAAAGTCGGTCAGACTTTCCTGCTGACGCCGATGCGATGCAGGGCACGAGTGATTCCCTGGCCCTGTCAGGCCGGAAAGCCTGGCTCACCTTAAAGAGGTGGACCAACATCCGCGCGGACTCCGTCCCCATGGGTTACCGGTGTGCAATCACCGAAAACAACCCACCTCGCTCACTCTGATCAGGGCTCGGACTGATCACCCTCGCGACCGCCATCGGTCGTGAACACCATTGTTAAATGAGGGAATCTTCCGCTTCGAACAATCCCGTTCCGATCATCCGAAAGTAGTCGCAAGGATGCAAGAGCGTGTTCAGAAAAAACCATGACTCCTCCGGAGCGTGCGGGCTAGAGCCAGCGATCCCCGATAACCCCGGCGCTCACTTGCCCTAATTTAGAACATGTCAGGCCGCTGGAGAACTTGATCGTACGCGCAACCCGATGTGCGACGTCCGGTGGCGCGTGAATGGCGATCGTGGCCGTAACTGCGACACGAAACCGGTGCCACCGCTGGGTCCCTTAACTCTGGGGCATGGCCCATCTTGGGAATGCGATGGAGACCGCCCATGTCCCCGTGATCGCATTCGATGCCCGATCGGATTAGCCGAAGTGGAAGAACCTCGCCGCCAAACGACGGCGAGGGTCGGGGAATCATCACCTGGCGAATGAGCATGGCTCCTGCGGGCGATCGAAATTGACGGGGTGGGCTCGGGCGCCCAGGGCCTTGCGTCTCCGCAGGCCGTAACCGATCATGGCCATCGCGCCGAGGCCCGCGAGTGCCATTGTCGACGGCTCCGGGACTTGCTGGATCGTCACTCCTGACGGAGCGAAACTCTTGAACTGCATCATTCCGCCGTCGATTGCGAAGGTGCTACCAGCGGTGTAGCTCGTTGCATTGGTCTTGACGATCATGACATAGCTCTCGCCGTTCGCAGCAATGCCACCAGTGGTACCTGCTGTGAATGTCCAGCCGATGGTGCTGCCGTCAGTAGAACGATCGGCACCATACATGACTGGGGCTGTAACGGCCGAGAAGGGGGCGCCGGCCGTGCCGAACTGAACATTGGTCGTGTAGTAGCCGGGGGTGGGGCCGGCGAAGTCTGTGGCCTTGAGTTGATGGATATCGGTCGTCTTCGTCGATGTGGCTGTGATCTGATAGAGGAAATCGTATGTTCCTCCTGCTTCCTTGATGACCTCGGTCGTGAGAGTGCCGCTAGTGCCTGGGTCAAACGTGGCCGCCTCGTTGATGTAACTGGCGACCACAGTGCCGCCCGAATACGTAATGGAACCGAAACCCGCATCTGGCACCGTCACGCCTTCGCCGGGAGCCAACACCGTTGCGTGCGCCGGTGAAACCGCCAGCGCAGTGGCGAGGATCGCCAGATAGGCGATCAATTCGCCTTTCTTCATCGAGAATCTCCTCAAACCCAGAGTAGAATTAGCGTGAAGCAAAACAAACTGAAAACTTGGACTCACGCCCCGACAATAAATGGATCGAGCCCCTCCTTTCTCGCGCTTAGTGCCGTCGTTAGCGTCCTCCCGCCCCCGACTGAGGAAAACACGGCGGCCGTCTTCTCCCCGCGATGGACAGGCCAAGGACCAAGTTGGCGTCCTCGTTCATCCGTGGCAGGCTGGCGAGAACTTTGGACGAGTGCAGGGCCAGCACCGTCAATTCCGAGCCAAATCCTGCCGCAGCTTTTCCATGAACGACCGCTCCAGGGGGTCGCTCTTGGCGACTTCCCAGCCCAGCTCCTGGGCTTGCTGAAATGCTTTTCGCGCGTCGTAGGTCCTGCCCTTCGCCTGATAGGCCCAAGCTTGATGGAGGGCGAAGTTGGGATTGCTTGGTTCCGCGGCCCGTGCGCGACCGAGATCGGCAAGGGCGCGGTCGAACTGGCCGGCCCGAATCAGGACGATGGCCCGGGTGTCGACCAAGGCTGGTACGGCCCCTGCAATGTCGATGGCGTGGTTGATTAGGGCCAAGGCCTCATTCGCCTTGGCCTGGTCCCGCAGGGCCAGCAGCCAGGCCAGGCTGTTTAGGACATCGGCATCGTCGGGCGAATCGGCGAGGAGCCGGCGAAATAACTCGATAGCCTCGTCGCCCCGGCCCTGCCACACCCAAACGAGCCCCAGCCTCATTTTGAGCGAGACTAAATCGGGCCGCTTCCGGACCGCTTCGGCCAGCCAGGTTTCGATCCGTCGCTTTTCGGCCTCCCCCGCCGAAGGGACATCGAAGGCCGCCAGCGCGGCGGCGGCAACCTGCTCGGGACGGCAAGTCGTCCGGGCTTTCTCGAGGATCGCAATGGCCTCGGTGGTCCGATCCTGGCCAGCCAAGAACTGGGCCAGGGCGAGCGAGCGCTCGGGTTGACTCGGGTCGCGGGCGGCGAAGGCTTTATAGGCAAGCTCGGCCTCCTTCGCGAACCCGTAACGATTGAGGAGGTCGGCGATGGCGCCGATCTCGTCGGGGAGATCGCGGCCTCGTGCTTCAAGCAGCGCAAGCAACTCGGGCTTGTGCTTCCGCAGGTCGAGCAGCCGGGCCTCCAGCTCCAGCGCGGGCAGGCCCCGGGGATCGGTCTTCTTCAGCTCGGCCAGCCAGCGATCGGCCTGGTCGAGGTGGTTACGGTCGATCCAGTGATTGACGTAGTGGGCCAGATGCCGCGGGTTCCTGGGCTTGAGGCCCAGGAGTTTGAGCATCTCGTCCTGGTACTTTTTCTCTTCCCGCTGACCCAGGTAGAGCTGGGCCAGCAGGAATTGCTCGTTAGTACCCAGCCGCTTCGCGGCGGCCAGTTGCTCGAGAATCGCGATAGCCTCAGCATCGCCGCGACGGCGTGGCCGCAGAGCGAGGACAGTGGCCTTGAGCGCCAGATCCTCGGCGCTTGTGGGATCGTTTTTGAGATTCTGCTCGACCAGTCGGAGCGCGTGATCCTTATCGGCTGGCCGATTCTTGCTCAGCAGTAACGCGACGCGAGTCCGATTTGCCCAGGCCTTGTCGGCCGGCGAGACGTCCGCGGACCGGTCGAGCTGGGTCAGATACTCCGCGACCTGGTCTGGGTGGTTCCGGCCCAGCGCTACGCCGGCGGCCAGCCGGAGGGCGGGCGCGGTCCGAGGGTGAACGTTCAGGACCTGCTGACTGAACAACTCGGCTTGCGCGAGGTCTCCGACCAATAGCCAGCACCGGGCCAGGGTCAACGCCGCACGATCTGCGGGCAACGCCTTCCCCGCGGCGTCGATGGCCGCTCGGGCCTGGTCGATGCGCTTGGTTTCGACAAGGTGCTGGACGTAGGCCAGCCAGTTGTCCGGACCCCCACGCCCTAAATCAACTGCGCGTCGGAACTCCTGGCCGGCCTCGTCGCTCCGCCCAGCGGCCGCGTAGAAGCGACCCAACGCGAGATGGTCGGATGAGTTCGTCGAACTCACGGGGAAAAGCTGGCGAGCCAGCTCGAGGCCCTGGTCGGAGTGGCCCTTGCGGATCGCATCAACGGCCCTGACAATCGTAACCTCACTGACGGCCGCACCCTGGTCGCGGAGTACCTGGGCCACGTGCTCGATTTCGTCGAACCGATTCCGCTCGTTGAGCAGCATCACCAGCCTGTGCACCAGCGAGGGCTGGACGCTACCCAGCTCAACTGCCCGAATGTAAGACGTGATGGCTTTATCAGGGGAACCGGTGAGCTCCGCAAGCTCCCCGTTGAGCGCGAAGCCGCCGGACCATTGGGGCCGCCGCTTGGAGATTTCCGCGGCCAGGCCCTTTGCCTCGTTCAGATGCTCGGGAGCGCCACGGCGGACCTTGTCGATCAGCAACGCCGCCTGCGTGAACTGCCACAATGTGCCCTGGTCGCCTTCGGCCTTGCGGACCTCGGCCACGAGCTTGGCTGCCTCGGCCTCGTCGCCAGCCGCCAAGGCCAGATCGAAGAGTTGGATTCGGACGCCGAGGTTCTCCGGCTGCACGGCCGCCAGCTCGCTCCAGTATTGCCGCGCCAGCTTCGGGTCACCAAGCTGGATCTCGACCCCCGCGAGCCGGTCCAGGAAAGCGGGCCGGTCGGCGGGGGGAAGATGCTGGCGGGCTTCCGCCATCTTCGCCACCGCGGCACGGGCCGCGTCGCCCCCCTCGCGAGCCCCAGTAATCCAGGCGGGCCAGTTGAATGTCTAGACCAGGCCCCAGGTCCTTCTCCGCTTGGTCAATGATTTGGAGAGCCGTTGACTTGCCCGGCTCGGGGGCACCCGTGCCCTGCCGGAGGCCGCTACCTTGCCAACAACGCTGAGTCAGTCGGGCCAGCGCGAGCCGATAAGTGAGCTTTTTTGGGTTCTTGGCCAGGACCGCTAAGAGGAGCCCCCGGGCGTCTTCCAGTCGGTCCTGGGCGACGAGCAGGTCGAGGCGGAGGAGGGCCAACGGCTCGACCGACTGGGGGAGCGCCTTCTCAGCCTCGCGAAGCGATCGCTCCACTTCCGGCCAGTTCCGCTGGTCCCTGGGCTGGCGGATGGTCCACCGGAGCAGCAGGCGAACAAGATCGAGTCGCCACTCGGGTCGTTGCTCGACCAGCGGCAGGAGGGTTGCGGCCGCCTGGTCGAGCTTGCCCGAACGGGCTAGGGCCTGCACAAGTTCAACGCGAGCGGATTCCGGTCCGCCATCCCCTTCGGCGGCCCGCCGGAGGGCCTCCAGCCGCTGCTCTTCGTCACCGGCACGGCCATAGCATTCGGCTAACATGAGATCGAGCTGGACGATGAGCTGCGGATTGGCTGCCAGCAACGCCCGCGCTGTCTCGAGCCGTGGAATCGCTTCGTTCCAATTCTTCTGCTGAAACACGGCCTGGGCTTCCAAGAACCGTACGAGGGAGTCACCGAACCCGGCGTTCTGGAGCAGGCCGATGAAGCCGGCCGCCTGATCTTTCCCTTCAAGTTTGCCTTGAGAGATCAGGTTCTCCGCCAGGTAGAAAGCGAGCTCGTTTGAAGGAACGGCCCGGTAGGCCCGCCGCAAGACAGCCTCGGCTCGATCGAGATGGCCGTCCTGGATCTCCTGGCGAACGAGGCCGAGGGCGAAGGCGAGGTTCTTGGGATCCAGCTTGAATCCCTTCTCGAAGTAGGTGCGCGCCGACACGAAGTCCCGCTTCTGCTCGCTGGCGATGGCCGCGGTTACCAGCACTTCGACATCATTGGGGGCCAGTTTCAGGGCCTTCTGAAGGTCGCGGGCGTCGGCGGGCGGTAAGAATTCGTCGGAGTACCGCCAGCGGTAGATGTAGGCCCGGCCCACTTGGGGATTTGCGGCGACCATCCGCGTGATGGTGCCATCGGCGGGTTCGAGCCGGCGCAGATCGGCTCGGAGCAGCCGCGCCAGCCGGTCATAGCAGTCGAGCCGGCGAGGGTCATGTCGGATCGCCTGCTCGAACAGTTTCTCGGCATCCGCGAAGTGAGACAACCCGCGCTCGACATTGACCGAGTAGATCCTCCAGCTCGGCCGCCACCGGTTTATCCTTGGACTCCTTGGGGACCTTCTCGAGCAAGTTCGCCAGGTGGCGTCGGGCATCGTTGTATCGTGCCTGCTCCAAAGCGAGGTCGGCGCACCGACGCTCGAGCGTCGAGTCCTCGGGGTTATACCGAAAAGCTTGTTCGTGGACCAGGAAGACCTGATCGCGGCCTTGAGGATCAGTGTTCTTCTCATCCAAGACCCGGGCGTATTCCTTCCAGGCGTTGCCATCCTCGTGGTTGATATTCAGGTACTGGCTCAGCGATTGTTCGGCCGTTTCCAGGTCCTTGCCGGTCTCGGCCTTTCGGGCGCGGTCGAGCAAAACCGATGCGTTCCGCCGGATCTGAATCCCGTGCACGAGGTGCATGCCCCCGCCCAGGACGACGATCACCGTCAAGAGGATTACAAGAAATAGAACGTTCAGCCTTCTCATTATCTATTTATCTTTCCCTACTCGAGGGCGCAAATGGGATGGGAATGAGTTCGCTCGAAAACTGAAGACTCGGACCCATCCTACTAGTCGGTATCAGGAATTAGCGCGCTTGTTTTACCGCAATGCTCTTAATTCGAAGTTTCCCGGGCTCGGTGCATGTTTGGATCAGGGAGTCGAAGGATTCGACCGATCCGGATGAAAGGGACACCCACGGCCTGGCCCACTAACATGAGGACCGTTCCGAAAATCAAGCGGGTATCGAGCCAGAAGCTGACATGCTTGATGTAATAGAGGTCGTAATTCAACTTACGGCGCACGCTGGAAGGATCCGTGTCCGGAGGTTCGTTCAACTGGGCCAAACCGGTTACGCCGGGACGCACCGACAGCCGTTGGCGGTAGTGGGGCAAAGCGCGCTCGAGCTTATCGAGGAATTCCGGGCGTTCGGGCCTGGGCCCGACCAGGCTCATCTCTCCCTTCAAGACGTTGATCAATTGGGGAAGCTCATCGACATGAGTCCAGCGCAACCACCAGCCGATTCGGGTAATCCGAGGATCGGATGCCGCGCACCATCGCGCAACGCCGTCTCGTTCGCTATCCACGTACATCGTACGAAGCTTGTAGATCGTGAAGAGCTTCCCCCCTCGCCCTAGTCGCATCTGCGTATAAAACAACGGACCTGGGGAGCTCAACCTCACAAGGATAACGCCAAGCAGGATGATCGGGAACGCGAACAAGATTAAGACGACAGCCAGGCCAAAATCGACCACAGGCTTCACTGATGCATAGCCGCGGCGGATTGCCCCGGTCCGTCCCGGGACGGTCCCAACCACTTCGCCAATCTCGAGTTTTAGAGTGCTCATGCGATGAATATCCTTTTCGGTCTCGACCCTCGATACGGAAACGGATCTGCGCCTTTCTATTGGATTCGGAACCCTGAATCCACGGCCAAGGGTTCAGTTGGACGTTCATGAGCGGGACGTCGCCCGCTTTCTGTTTAATCCATTCGAATGCTGACACTGCAATCGATGAGCGTGCCGCGCTTTAATGCGGTTGACGGTCGTTCGGCCAGGCGATCGCTTTGCCTCCTCGCTCGATCTCCTGATCGGTTGCGATTGTCTAGAGCGGCATGGAGAACACAAGCCGGTCCAACTCCGGTAGGAAAGCACTGAGAAAGTCGTTGCTAGGATCGGTCTCAAGATCGCTGACCGTCCCCGTTGTCTCCCGGACGACGTACAGTTTGCAGAGTGCGGATGCGGAGCCGAATTCCCAGCGTGGCTCGTCAGGAGCCAACCAACCTTTCCATGCGTTCCAACCCCAGAAGATACGGAGGGCGGAGGGGCTCGTTCCGCCCCGCATGGCCAGTGCCGTTCGGAATTCCGCTCGATGTCCATCCGAGCCGTAAGTACGGTGGAATAGGAAAGGCGCATCGAGATCATAACCGGCGCCTGTGTAACAGACGTCCGGTGCATGCGTGGAAATCTTGCCGGGGAGACCGCCAAGCAGCATGACCGAGACGGTGACCCCTCGTTTCGGATTTGTGTATCGCCTGCTCAGGCAAGCCACGGCGCCAGCCATGGCTCGATCCGCGGCTGGC
Organism: uncultured Planctomycetota bacterium; assembly: GCA_963779785.1. Lineage (GTDB taxonomy): Bacteria > Planctomycetota > Planctomycetia > Isosphaerales > Isosphaeraceae > CAVRFS01. The sequence goes on along the minus strand of CAWAAW010000025.1, from coordinate 8,009 downwards.
ATCTCAAACGCCGTCCCCTTCCAGTCGCCGATGAGCATGGGCACGGATTCCAACTTCGCCGCCAACCTGCCCAGCTTGGGCGACGGCCCCCAGCGGTTGGTCCAGGACCCCTGGATGAGCCCGGCTCCGACGATCATCAACACCGCTGCGGAGATGCGAAAGATGTTTATCACGAGATGGAATCCGATGAATTGGCTGCCGAGCCCGGCAGCGCAGCGTAACGGGTGTCCGAATTGTAGTCGCTGCCGTAGATACCACCGTGAGACCCCGTCACGACGGCCCCGAGAATCGAAATGCCCAGACTTTTGAGCCGGTGGAGCGCGGCGAACACCTTGGTCTTGCGACTCACGTCGCGGAAGATCGAGAAGAGCACGGCATCCACGTGCTGCGCGACGATTGAGGCATCAGCCACCGGGAGGATGGGTGAGGAGTCGACGATCACGAAATCGAATTGCTCCTTGAGCGTGGCAAAGATGGGATTGAGCGCCCTTGGGCGAGGGCGCGGATCGTCCGCGGATCGCAGTTCCCCGCCGTGATGACTTTCAACTCTTCGATGGCCGTATCCGCGATCAATGCAGACCACGAGGCATCGCCCCGGATTAGTTCGCTGAGCCCCGGGGCCATGGGTAGGTCAAAGAGCCGATGGATCGAGGGGCTGCGAAGGTCGGCATCGATCAACAGGGTCCGCTGGCCGCTCCCGGCCAGGCTGGTCGCCAGGTGGCTAGCCAACGATGTCTTGCCCTCGCCCCCGACGGCGCTCGTGACCATCACCACGCGGTGCGATCCCGTGCGGGCCGCGTGCACGAGCATGGTGCGAGTCGCGTCGATCGATTCTAGCATGAGGTTACGCCAGTAGCGGTCATTCTCTTCGCTTCGGCGTGTGACCCATTCGCCGCGTTTGGCTTTGGTGCGCACGATCGGCAAGGTGCCGACGACACGAAGCCCCAGGTAGCTCGGGACTTCCTCGGCGGAATCGACCTTTTGGCTGAGCAATTCGAGGAAAGCAACGCCGAATAGGCCCCCGAAGAACGAGCCGAAAGTGATCAGCGCGATCATCATGTTCCGTTTTTTCTCGTCCCGAGTGCAGCGGGACGACGGCGTCCTCGATCTTCCGGACTCGAGGGGGTGCCGAGAGTTCCAGGTTGAGGGCCTCCACCTCCGACGCGACCGTGGAGGCGGCAATCTGCATCTGGACGATGTCATCCTGACTTGATTGCAGATCCAGGGTCTTGACCGTCACCGTCTGATTTCCTTCTTGCACACCCTTCATCTCGGCATTCAAGCGTTGCTCCAGCTCGTGAAGCATCGCCAGGTCCTGCTCATTCGCGTCACCCTTTGTGAGCTTCTCGTCCCTGGCCCGTTCTGCGAGTTGCCGGATGACGAGTGGGCGCAGTGACGCGCGCTGGCTTTTGAGCGTTTTCTTCGTCGCGGCCACTTTGTCCCGATACCGTTGTACCGTCGGGTCTGTCCCAGTCCGTGAGATCGACCCGACATTGGCTTTCAGTGAGCTCAGTCGCTCTTCCTCGGACATGAGCTGGGCAGCGAGCCGGGCGATACTCGGGTCCTGATCGATCAAGTGCTCAATGTCGCCCTCGGCGAACGACGGGATGGATGTCTCGTCGGGACTCTCTTCAGGCTGCGGCCTGATCTTGTTGCGGGCTTCCGCTCTGCGTATGAGTGATTGGACCTCGAGAAGCTCTCTCCTCAGTGACGCCTCATGCTCCATCGCATACTGCTGCTTGAGCGCAAGTGTCTGCCGATCGTCCGTTCCGACCGTCTCGGCGAGTCTCCTCACGTAATCCCGCCGCTCCTTCAAAACCTCCCCTTGTTTCTTCTTGTACTCCTTGAGCTGGCTATGTCGATCCATTCGTTTTTTCATGTCCACATTGACGACTTCCTCCATGTAGGCTTTCTTGACCGCGTTGACGAGGCCAGCCAACTCTGCGGGATAATCACCGCTCAGGGAGATCTCCATCACTTCTGAGTTGGCGATGAACTCGACTTTCAGCTTTTCCTTGAGCCACGCGATCGGATCGAACTGCTCACGGATAATGCGATAGGTGCTGACTTCCTTGTCCTGGAGCGCGGTGTTGAGAACCAACTGACTCAGGACCAAGGTCTGCTGAGTCGTTTGATATCGTTTATAGTCATCGACCATGTCAGTCTCGACTGTCCGGAACAGGACCTTCGGCGGCTGGGCAGCTAATTGCAATCGGGCTTGGGCCTTGTACTTGGCGGGTGGAACCAGGTACCAAGCCGCCGGGCCGACGGTCGAGGTCAATAGGATAGCCACGCCCAAGGCATGCAAATGACGCCGTCGCAGAGCTCTGAGCAGGCTCGTCGTTGAAAAGTTAGTCGAGGCGCCCATCTCGAGCGTTCCGGAACTGGAGGCCGAAACAACTCGGGCGATATCCCGAGGTGGCCCGGCAACGATGCCCGCCGTGTTGGACACTGGTCGGGCCAGTTCACCGAAGGAATGCGATTCTTGGTTCATGGCAAAGTCTGGTGTAGGTCGGATCGATCGGGAGACGAATCACACCGCCCGCCGAGGTCGTGATCCTCGGGTGCGCCACGCGGAACACCTCAAATCAAAGAACCGACGGTGCGTAACGCTTTGTCTGGACTGCATCCTCTTTTGCCGGACGGCGCGATTGAATTAGGCCGAGCACAGCGGATGCCTCGTGTCTGTTCTCGACGAAGATCCGCGAGAGAATCCAGATCTCAAACCAGTACATGAGCAGGGCCAGGGGAATCATGACCCAGCCAGCCAGATCGTGATAGAACGTGGTCGCCATGTGACCGCCGACAGTGACATGGAGGATTCCCGTCAAGGTGATGCGGGCGATATTGGCCAGCAAGGCCACTGGAATCGAGCTGGCGACCAAGACGGTTCTGTCGAGCAGCGGAGGCTTCACGATCAAGGCCGCCGCCGTCGACAGGGCGATGAAGGTGATCAGCATGCTCAACCCGCTGCACGCTTCGACAACCCCGATCTTCGCCTCGTTCAACTGGATGACATTCCCTTCCGCGAAGGCCATGAAACCCAATGTTTGAAGCAGATACGTGCTGGCCGTCGTGGCAACGAACTGCAACGGCGGTCCGAGGGCGGTCTCAACCCGCCAGGGGAGCGGGATCATGAACGCTAGGAACCCGATCGAAGGCAACGCCCACTTGAGAATCGGCCATCCACCGACGAGCAGAGCAATCCCACCGAGGGAAGGCAAAAGGGCGAAGCCTTCGAGCGACTCGTGGTGATAAAACCCTCCAACGAGTTGAACGACCGACCCCAGCCCCAGCAGGGCCAGCCCCCAAGTGCTAGGGCTCGGCTTTGCCTTTACTCGGCTCAACTGCGTCCTCCCCATCCAGAGCAGAGCCAAGGCGAAGATCGGGACAAGATACCCGTGGGCGTACCGAGGATCACTTGACCATCGATCCGCCATGGTGGTCAGCGCTGGCCAGACGGACCAAAGTAGGCAGGCCCCTAGGAGCACCAACGTTGCCAAGGATGCATTTCGTTCGTCGAACCGGGGTTCCATATGCCGATTCAATTCTCACGAGGGGTCTGAATCAAAGTTCTGTCGTCCGTTTTCGTGTCGCCCGACGGGTCTGGATTCCGACCCCATTATAGAAATTACGAATGCTGATCTGTTCGATGTTGAAAGGACGCTTGTCTCGTGAGGCGAATTGCGGGGACTCAGTGATTGCCCAATCATCCGACTTTCTTGTAGATCCCGCCCCAATCCGAGTCCTAAATAAACTGCGGTACTGAGAAGCCATATAAGAAATACTGCGCACACTCCGTGTCCGTCGGTTGCAGAGGACTTTCCCCCAAGCGACCGCAAATCAACTAAACCGCCTATTCGAGGCAGCTACTGCCATTCGGTGTATCGAAAACCCCTTCTTGCTCGCGGTCTCTAACCGCGGTACGTGGAAGGGATCACGCCTTATTATAGTACAGGTTCTGAAAAGTCGCTTAATTTTGTCGACCAGGTGTTGACGTTTCCCAATCGAGTGACTTAAAAAACACATCGAGTGGGTTTTCAAGGAATCTAGCACGCTTATTTAAGATGAAACCAAGGGATCCGGTGTCTAGGAAACCCTCAGAGATTTTCAATACAACCGCCTGTGTCGACGATCCCCGATACAACTCTTGCCCCGAAACGACGCGATGGTTCGCCAGACCTGCGCTGGGACAACGGGACGTCGCATCACCTCGAATTTGAAGGCGTACGAAGGCCCTCAAGGAGTCGATGGTGATGCGATCGGACAGGAGTCAAAACTGAGTGAGCTCGCCCAATCCTCGTGGCTCGACGGGAACCCGCTCTACCCAGTCCGGCCGCCACCCGACGCGGCCTGGCAACCAACAACGTCGTTACGTCCCACTTTCGTGCTCGCGCGGCTTGATAACCGAACCGCACAGAGGGGACTCGGCTCCGCGCCACTTGCCGCGCATCATTGCGAGTCATGATCTAAAACTATTTGGGATGCCTTTGTCAAGCGTGCAGTGACGTTCTTCGAATTGAAAGATCTCGAATGGTTCTTTTTTGACCGCTCAAGCTTTAAATCGCTGCGTACATTTCACCAGAATTGGCGCTACGAATACAGAACTGTCCGGCTCAAGACCATCGGCTGTTCCCTTCATGGCGCGGCCGATTCCTCAGTCGGCCCTTCGTCTCCCGGCGGCCTACCGACCCCGCGGGGAATCGAGTCGTAAGGGAACCCCGCGAAAATAACCTCGTCATGATTCGTGTTCGCTGTGATCGAAAGGCGGCCGGCAAATGGAAACAGACCCGGGACCGAATGATTGTGGGACGGATTGCCAATCCGTCCTACGGTCATTGGGCATCGGCTGGCCACCAAAATCGCGACTGAGGACGTGATTATTATCCGGGACTTCCCTGCGGTCTGGCACGACGTCCCAGGCTTCTCGAGCGGCCGCGGAGTTCACAGCGCCGTTCTTGTTCGGTTCGTTGATACCGCGGAACTCGAAGCGGCGAAACTCGAGAAACTCGAAGAGTGAGCGCAGAGAAAAGCGCCAGCGCTCATTGCCGAGAAAGCATCGGCCCGAAGGTCGAACTCAGACAGTCCCGGACCTGAGCGCTCGCGGCGACCGAGTCTTCGACGGCCCAGTTGGCTGCGCGCTTCGGACGGATCGACCAACGCACACGGGGAGTCACTTGGCGGCCCCGTGCGCTCTGTACGCTTGTCACCATCGACTCGCGAGCAGTTACCTCCTACGGATATCGCTTCCCGATCACGAGCTGGTCCGAGATGCCTTGAGCATGGCGAGGCTTTGCGGGCATGGTCATTGAGGCTCGACACGGAATGATGTTCCGTGATCAACGAGGGTCTGAGCGAGATCAACGGTTCGTTCCCCCTTCCGCCACATGGAAACAAGCGGGAACGGAACGACGATCCGTGATGGAAGAGAAGAGGCGACCGCTATCACCGTCCTTTGCAGACCGACGCTTACATCGATTATCGTGATCGGAAATAGGTCATTTATCGTGGCCACTCTCATGATGGCGGACTCTAGGAAATCGAAGTTTCCCGGGCCAGTTGCATGTTTGGATCAGGGAGTCGAAGGACTCGACCGATCCAGATGAAAGGGACACCCACAGCCTGGCCCACTAACATGAGGACCGTTCCGAGAATCAAGCGGATGTCGAGCCAGAAGCTGACATGCTTGATGTAACAGAGGTCGTAATTCAACTTACGGCGCACGCTGGAAAAATCCGTGTCCGGAGGTTCGTTCAACTGAGCCAATCCGGTAACGCCGGGACGCACCGACAGCCGCTGGCGGTAGTGGGGCAGAGCGTCCTCGAGCTGACCGACGAATTCGGGGCGTTCGGGCCTGGGCCCGACCAGACTCATCTCTCCCTTCAAGACGTTGATCAACTGGGGAAGCTCATCGACATGAGTCCGACGCAACCACCAGCCGATTCGGGTAATCCGAGGATCGGATGCGGTGCACCATCGCGCAACGCCGTCTCGTTCGCTATCCACATACATCGTACGAAGCTTGTAGATCGTGAAGAGCTTCCCCCACGCCCCAGTCGCTTCTGCGTATAAAACAAAGGACCTGGGGAGCTCAACCTCACAAGGATGCCACCGATGAGTATGATCGGGGCCGCGAAAATGATTAGGACTACAGTGAGGCCAAATTCGACCCAGGGTTTTACCGATTCATACCCGCGGCGGAATTTCGTTGTCCGTCGTGGGACTGTCGGGGCAACCTCGCCAATCTCAAGTTTTAGAGTGCTCATGCAAAGAATATCCTTCTAGGTCTCGACCCTCGATACTGAAACGGATCTGCGTCGTTCTATTGGATTCGGAACCCTGAATCCACGGCCAAGGGTTCAGTCGGAGGTTCATGAGCGGGACATCGCCGGCCTTCTGTTTAATCCATTCGAATGCTGACACTGCATCCGATGAATTTGTCGCGCTTCAACGCGGTTGTCGGTTGCTCAGCCAGGCGATCGCTTTGCCTCCTCTCTCGATCTGCTGATCGGTTGCGATTGTCTTCAGTGGCGTCGAAAACACAAACCGGTCCAACTCCGACAGGAAAGCGCTGAGGACATCGTTGCTAGGATCGGTCTCAAGATCGCTGACCATCCCCGCTGGCTCCCGGAAGACGTACAGATTGCAGATTGCTGATGGGGAGCCGAATCACAACGTGGTTCCTCAGGAACCAACCAACCTTCCGACGAGTTCCAACCCCAGAACAACGCGACCACACATCAACTGAGCCGCGTTCCAGGGGGTCACTGCCATTCGGTGTATCGAAACCCTTCTCGGTCGCTGTCTCTCACTGCAGTACGTGGAAGGGACCATGCGTTGTTGCATCACAGATTCTTTAGAAGTCGCTTGGCTCCGTCAACTAGGTGCTGACGTTTCCTAATCGAGTGATTACAAAAAACAACATCGAGTGCGTTTTCAGGCAATTTAGCACGCTTATTTAATACGAAGACCAAGCGATCCTGTGTCTGGGAAACCCCTCAGGGATTCTCAATACAATTGCCTGCGTCGACGATCCGCAACATATCTCTTGCTCCGAACTGACGCGACTGTTCGCCAGACCTGCGTTGGGACGTCGCATCACCTCCAATATGAAGGCGTACCAAGGCCCTCAAGGGTCGGAGATGATGCGATCGGAGAGAAGTCAAAACTGGCTGAGTTCGCGCAATCCTCGTGGCTCGACGGGAACGCGCTTTACCCAGTCCGGCCGCCACCCGGTGCGGCGTGGCAACCAACAACGTCGTTACGTCCCACTTTCGTGCTCGCGCGGTTTGATAACCGAACCGCACAGAGGGGACTCGGCTCCGTGCCACTTGCCGCGCATCATTGCGAGCCATGATCTAACACTACTCGCAACGCCTTTGTCAAGCATGCAGTGACTTTCTTCGAATCCAAAGATCTCGAATGGTTCTTTTTGACCGCTCCGGCTTTAATTCGTTGCGTACATTTCACCAGAATTGGTGCTTCGAAGAAGCGGCGTGGTAAGGCCACGTGCGTTCTTTGCGAGAGTCAACGTGACTTCTCTGACGACGACGAAGCTCGACCATTTCGATGAAGTACAAGCGCTCACGGCAAGATTCTTAGCAGTCCGCCACATGATCGTGGGGCTGTGATCGGAAGGCGTTGGGCACAGGTGTCTCCCGGTTGGGAGGATCGGCACACGAGATGGGCGGCGGAAAGATAGGTAAGAGAGCTGAATCGTGGTCCATGCCGCGAGTCTGATTGGGAAGGCAATCAGCCTCGGAGTCGAAACAAGACCCGTTCGGCCGGAGGCGCGATCGTGGGTCCAAGCATGCAGGTGAACGCAGAGAAAATCGCAGTCCCAGCGCCTGAGGCTCGTAAGAACTCGGCTTCAGTTACCTCGTAAAGCTCGCGGCCATTAACGGGTCGGGGTGTGCGGCCTGGCACCCGGCAGACATCGCTCAAGCTCGTGGCTCGCCATCCACAACCTGATCAAAAAACGTCGTATTTAATTTTAATAGTATAATAGT
>CAWAAW010000024.1:0-76682 GCA_963779785.1 uncultured Planctomycetota bacterium | reverse complement strand
CCCGCTCCAGGGCGGGCGACAATGGCGGTGGATAGAGCAGAAGGTCCACGAAACGCCGCTGATCCTCCATGGAAATGGAAAGGCGAATGATGCTCGCCTGTTCGATCGTTCTGTGGGCGGCTTCCTTGCGGCGGCAACCACGAAGTCGCTGCGCAGGCATCACAGGTTCCGGTGCGAACGGCCGTCGTCTTGCTCAGGCCCGCCGCGGACGGGCCGGAATTGACGGGTGTCCTCGAGCAAAAGTGGCGAAACGGAGAAGTTTACGACTGGTTCCGGGATGATGTCGTGAGGGTCTGGGAGCAGCCCGTGGATCTTTTGCTGGCCAGCGGCCTGACGGTCTTGCCACTGGCGCCGGTCTCCGACGTCAAGGAGGAGAAGGTCCCCGATGTGCTCATCGCCATCTCGGATCGACTGGAGCGGGAAACCACCCCCGAGCAAGCGGCGACGTTGTGGAACGCGACCGAAGTCCTGATGGGATTGCGCTACTCGGAAGAGAAGGTTGATTCGATCATCAAAGGGGTATCCGCCATGCTATTTGGAATCCGCGGAATCGAGGAGTCTTCGGTCTATCAAGGAATCCTCAAAAAAGGCGAGGCCAAGGGCGCCATTGAGGAGGCGAGGAAGACCTTGCTGCGCCAAGGCCGCAAGAAGCTGGGGCCGCCCGGCGAGAAGATCAAGGCGGAGATCAACGCGCTCACCGACCTCGATCGACTTCACGACCTGACCGACCGCATCCTGGATGTCTCGACCTGGGACGAGTTACTCGCCCCGGCCGATCCTTCGGCGTGAGCCTCCATTGGTGCCCTCTCGAGCGGCAAAGGCAACCCAAAATGGTAACCATCACGTTCGATGACCGGGGGGATGATAAGGGGTCAGGAGCCGTAGGCTTGAATCGGATCCTGGCCCTTTATCGGTTACAAGTCTGCGGTGTAATGCCTGGACTAGTGTCGAGAGTTGACACTTGGTCGTGGGCGTGGTGAGAAGCCCCAGCGTTAGGGTTCAAAGGAGATGCGAGGGACTGCGTGATGAGCTATCTTCGATGTGCGGCGTCACGTTCGGGAGATCACGAGAAATCTGCCACAGCAAGCAGGGAAAGGCGGCCGGCCGTGCTCATCCGTTTTTTTTCCCTTGTAGTCGTTCTCAGCCTTCCGACGGCTTCTGGCGTACCGGATGACCCGGTGCGAGGAACCGCCGCCCGGGAACGCCACTGACTTCAAGCCCTTCACGGTGGCCGTGGTTGATCGTAAGTCCGGCAAGCCCGTGACCGAATTCTCTTACGTCGTCGGATACAAGGCCCCAGGCCGGGTCAATCCACGCAAGAAAGAATGGCACCCGATCGAGTCATCGCCCTTTAGCTTGACCCTCGTGCGGACTCCGGTCAAAAGGAATTGGCAGCGGGTCGAATCGCTCTCCGGCACTTTCGTCGTGCAAGCTCCCGTCGCGTGCCTGCTCGGCATCGGTGTCCAGACGCACGACTACTTGGCCGACTCTAACCGGTACCATGAGTTTCAGGTCCGGTCGACCGACAGAGAGCGCCGCGCAGTTGTGGAGCTGGAGCGGGGTGCAACCGTTCACGGGACCGTCCGCGATGCCACGACCCGGCGTCCGATTGCCGGGGTAACCGTGCGCCCGAAGGCCCCTCACTTTAATATCTACCTCGGCAGCGAGGAGCGCGAGACCAAGAGCGACTGGGTCGGCCAATACCAACTGCACGGGGTCAACCTTGAGCTCGGCATCTCGGCTCTCCATCCGGAGAACGGATTAGAAGGCTTCGGAGTGGACGTGAAAAAAGGGGAAGGAGCGCTCTTCGACGTCTACGTGACGCCGCTCGATCACTGCAACCTGAAGGGCACCGTGCGCGACTCGAGCGGGCCAGCCTCTGGAAGGAGTAACGGTCTCCGCCAGGGGGGTGACGACGAGACTCGACGATGAGAAACACGTCCAAACGGCACGGGACGGGACGTACTCGCTGCAGGGCGTGCTCGGGCTGCCGGACCAACATTATATCCCCCCGGTGACATACACCAAGGACGGCTACGTCACTCAGCAATTCGTGCGGACTGAAGTCGGCAAAGACGCGCTCGTAATTCTGGAACGCCAGGTCGCTCTCGAGGGACAAGTGCTCGGACCGGATGGGCAGCCGGTAAAGAGTTTTGCAGTGTGCGCCGGGCCGGATGGAGCATCCCCATATTACCTGAGCGTGAAAAGCGTCGAGCGCATCATCACGGACACGGCAGGGCGGTTCAAACTCTGGCTCGACCGGCCGGCGCGACCTGGGTGGGCGTCCGTGCCCAAGGTTTCGCGAGCTGGGAGGGTTCGACCGACATTCCGCGCAAGGGTGGCTCTTTGGTCGTGGCGCATGGAGTCTGGTGTCTCCGTTACGGGAAGAATCATGGCCCCACTAGGAGCATATGTCAAGCTCCAGGCCCGCCTGATTCCGCGGCGCCCCGTACGACGACCGGGATTTCCGCTCCAGTTCGGAAGTGATCGATTGGTTTTCCCTCAACACAACTGTCGCAACCGATGGTCGCTTTCGCTTCGAACATGTTCGGCCCGATCGTTACAAACTCGACCTCGAAGGCCCGAGCGTCACTTCAAGGCTGCTCGTATTCGATGTGCCCGCAACTGGCCTTGACCTTGGCGAGGTTCGTCTCGCCGGACGGGGCCGTATTCTGGGCCTGCGCCTTCCGCTCGAAGGAACGCGGCGGCGGCGTCTTGCAGTATGCCGACGGCCGAGCCTTACAGGAGCACCCTTCATTGGGATTGGTGAAGCGGGAGTTCACCACCGACGAGGATGGCCGGTTCTCGGTTGGAGGCTTGCCCGTTGGGATCGTCTACGTTGGCTTTCCACATTTCGAGGGCGGCGATGAATCGAGCGATGACTGGGTAGCGCAGGTGTGTGAGGACCAGACGACTGAGGTGCGCCTATTCGACCCGGTGGGCAGCCGCCCCTTGCCCGTCGAGTTCCACGTGGGCGATGGATCCAACACTCAGTACGAGTCGGGGACCGGCCTGATGCCAAACGTCAGGTGGAAATCGGCCGGCCATGGGATCCCACGCTCCGCTTGGAACTGATCCCTCACTCCGGGCAAGCGCTCTTGTTCGTTGACCCCGGCTGGGTTAGGCTTGACGCGAAGCGCCGGCTCGTGCTCGCCGATGTCAGTCCGGGCGCGTACCGCCTCCGGTTGATCAGGCTACTCCCCCACCTCGATCGCGTGGCCCTGGTTGAGCACGCCATCGCAGTGGCGACCGACGCTTTACCCGTCAAGGTTTCGCTCGGTGGCGGATCGATCACGGGCCGGTTCCTCGCGGCTGGCGACATCGCGCGGGAGGGCAAGCGCATCGAAGACGACGAATCTCAAAAGATCGAAGTCATCGCCGTGGCCCGAGGCGGACAAGGCGCGACCAGTCGCACCCGTTGCGACAGCAACGGGAATTATTGCGTGCCCTACCTCGACCCCGGCACTTACACGCTTTTCGCCCACTTCCCGACGGGGGGCTGGGCTCGCGTCGAGAACGTCGCGGTGGCGTCGAACGTGATAGACGTCGGTGAGCGTCGTTTGGCCCGTGGGGGAACCGTACGCGGCTCAATCGCCTTCCGCCGACCTTGTCCCGTACCGGACGAGGTCATCGCCACCGCGCCGTTGCAGGTCTCTTTGAAATTGCCAATCGACCGCCTCTCCAGCCTAGACCAGTTTGTGCTTGGCGGCCTTTGGCCGGGGCATTGGACGATCGCCGTTCGCGGCGGCGGAGAGGTTCTCGCAACCGCCACGATCGAGGTATCGGGAACCGAGAAGGTCCGTGTTGGGCTGGCAACAGAAACGGGAAAGGGACCGTGAAGCGGCTCGCGATCATCCATGGGGTTCGGAGCCCGCCTGAACCCTCGTCCCGTGTGACCGGTCGTCCAGACGGTTCGAGCCGGTCGTCGTCGCGTTACTGGTGGGACACGCGGTCCATAAAAATCGCGGGGAAATTGCCCAGCCCCAGTCGGCATGCGTACTATGGATTGGACTGGGCTAGGATCTTTCTTTGGCTTGTCGTGTTCGCCGAGCTGGAGAGAATCGGATCCGTCAGAGATGCCGAGGCATTCGACCATGGGCTCGAATCGGTTGATTGGAGTGGAGCAGTCTGCGGACGAGAGCTCGCGCCTCGCGCCTATGCCAAACTCGCCGGAACCGATCCGCAAAACGCAGTCAAAGCGGTTCTATACGACACTGAGCAGCATCTGCTGCCAACGCTAATAGCAGCGGAATGGCTGTTCACGCGGCTGGTTTCGTCGCGCTCGGTAGACGGTGCTCCCTACTTCGATGCGGTGCGTCTAATTGCTCCGCCAGAACAAGCTGCCGAGATCGCCGTCAATCAATACCGCACGTTGGGCAATGAGCGTCGCCTCGCTATTGCGGCGTCTCTGTTGAGGGAGTACGGATCGTCAGCATGGCCAGCTCTGTGTTGGATCGCAAGGAGCGGTCTTCGGCATTGCGAGTATTTTGTCGATCTCGTCGCAACGATTCCAGGGGTAAAGCGTTCCGAGAAGATCGACGTTCTGGTTGAGCTCCTTGCAACTGGCAACATGGACGTCAAATGGGGTATCCTTGGCGCCCTTGAGAATCATCCTGATCTCCGGCGACCTCCAATCCTTAACGCTTTACGCCCGGATGCTGATCCTGAGCTTTCGGAAGCGGCGTCGCGGATGGCTGAGCTGCCTGGCTAGAATTCGTCGCCGACGCGCGATCGGAAAAGCACCTTTCGATTCCGCGATGGAATCGAGGCGTTGTCTTCCATGTTGGATCAAGCGAAATCCGTCCTCAATTGGATCGCGACGTCACTCGGCGCAAGGCGACGCCGGTTGGATCCGCAATCTGCGCCACCTGAAAACAAGCTTGATCGACCTCCATGGTGCCCAAACGACGAGGGCGTCAAAAGACCTCACCTACTTGCGGATACTGGCCGGAGGCTGGCGGGATATAATCAAACAACACTGGAGCGGCACCCATGCTCGAATCTCTCTCCTTAAAGAACTTCACCGCTTTCTCCGAGGCGGACTTCAAGTTTGCGAAGGGATTGAACGTCATCATCGGTGAGAACGGGGCCGGGAAAACTCACGTCTTGAAAGTGGCCTACTCCGCCATTTACGTCTGCGCCAGGGGGAACAAAGAATCGGGTTCGGCGAATCCGACCAAGGCGCACTTCCAGACGGCCGTTGCCAACAAACTGAACGCCGTTTTCAAACCGGATGAGCTCGGCCGGCTCGCTCGTCGCGATCGCCGTGGCCGGCAACGCTGCGACGTCAGTTGCTTGTTCTCGCCACCGACGCATCACCTGGAATTCTCGTTCAATACCATCAGCAAGTCGGAAGTTACCGTCGACAAAGTGCCTTCGGCCTGGGTCGACAAACTGCCCGTGTACTTGCCAACCCGCGAGCTGCTTACCATCTACCCTGGATTTGTGTCGCTGTACGAAACGACGCATCTGCCGTTTGAGGAGACATGGCGCGATACGTGCGTTTTACTTGGCGCACCGTTAGCGAGAGGGCCACGCGAGAAACGGATCAAGGAGTTGCTGGTGCCTCTTGAGAAGGCAATGGGGGGCAAAGTCGAACTGACCGATTCCGGTCGCTTCTACCTGAACATCTCAGGGGTCAGTATGGAAATGCACCTTGTCGCCGAGGGACTTCGGAAACTCGCCATGATTGCGCGGCTGATCGCGACCGGCTCGCTGGTGGATAAGGGGTTCCTGTTCTGGGATGAGCCCGAGTCGAACCTCAATCCGAAGACCATCAAGGTGATCGCTCGGACGATTCTGCATCTCTGCCAGAGCGGCATTCAAGTGTTCATCGCCAGCCACAGCCTGTTCTTGATTCGAGAACTCGACATTCTATTGCAGACTGCTGAATTCAAAGGGACCAAGGCCCGATTCTTCGGGTTACATCGGGGCGATGATGGCGTTGAGGTACAGCAGGGTGACACGGTTGACGACATCGGCCAGATCGACGCCTTACAGGAGGAGCTTAGCCAGTCGGACCGCTACTTGGAAGCGGAGGCCAAGTAATGCCGGAGATCACCGAGGGCCTGTTGAAATTCAACTTTCCCAGTCGACTGGCAAGGCGTCAAAGTTTGATAAGTGGAGTTTTTACCGCAATCAGTTCCAACAGGTCTGCGACGGAGCCAAAGCGGTCGACATCTTGGCCGTCGAGCCCAGAATCTGCTTATGGACGATCGAGGTTAAGGATTATCGCCGACATAGACGCACCAAGACCATCGATTTGGCTGAGGAGATCGCCGTGAAGGCTCGCGATAGCCTTGCAGCGCTCGTGGCTGCGAAGGCAAATGCGAATGACGCCGACGAAAAGGCGATGGCGGTGGCCGCCCTCCGATGTCCGCGACTGAGAGTGGTGCTACATCTCGAACAACCCGCCAAGCATTCCGGCTCTTTCCTCGGGCTATCGATCCGGCGAACGTGCGACAACGGCTGAAGCAACTGATCAAGGCCATCGACCCGCACCCTCTCGTGATCGAAATGGGCCGGATGAACGGCGTTGCTTGGACGGTCAGTTAGATTTTATCTCCGTAACCTCTCTGCGACTCGCGCATATCCAAGCGAAGTAAATATATGAAATATCTCAATATTATATGATATATTTGTACATTAAGCAATTGTCAAAATGGGTAATCAGAATCAGAACATTAAGCCACGGATGAAACACAGATGGAACACGGATGATCGCCTGAAGATCGATGAGCCGTGCGGAAATCGCGGAGCGGTCAACAGGGAGGATCTCGTATTGCATGACATCTGGTCTTCTCTGATCCGTGTTCCATCTGTGTTTCATCCGTGGCTCATTTGGGTCTTCTCATTCCGGTTGAGGCTTGGCTGCGCTCGGTGTTCCGTGGTTAAGCAAGTGGTTTCGCGATATCGGTGTCGGCACGATTCCATCGATTCTCCCAACCGGGGAGATTGATCCGACCAGCCGAGCAACGAATTCCTAAAAAAAGCCGACAAAGTCGCGTCTCTTGGGCCATCCTCTTTATTAAAGCTTGTCAACGCAGGTCCTCTGGTTTATTGGATCGATAAGCCTGCGGCGACCGGAAAAATCGCTTCCCGAGACAAGATCGGAAAAGGCCATGTCATCCGCGAAGAAGATCGAAGCCAACCGCCGGAACGCTCAGAAAAGCTCCGGACCGAAGTCCGACGAGGGGAAGAGCCGGTCGCGGCTCAATGCGCTCAAGCACGGCATGAGGGCCAATCTGCTCGTCCTGCCCGGTGAGGACGCAGAGGCGTGCCAGGGGCGAGTCGACGGCTGGACAGACAGCCTCAAGCCGCGCAACGAGGCCGAGCAATACCTGGCCGAGCGGGCCGCCCGGATCTCGTTGCAGCTCGACCGCATCGAGCGCGCCCATCTGGCCCGATTGACCGCCAACATCAATAACGCGGCGGCCGACGCGGCGGCCGGCGTGACCCAGCCGGAAGGGGAAGGAGAAGATGTCCTCACGCTGGGCTGGCGGCTGTTCTGGGACGCGCGCGGGCCGCTGTCCTTGTACCCGCACTACCCGCTCGGACCACTCCACGAAGCCGGTCGTCTCCTGGTCGGGCGACGTCAATGACCTCAACAACCCCGGGCCGGCTCGTCTTCTCCTTGGAATCGACGGCCAAGGGCTGTGGCTGGTTGCTGGACCGCTGGGCTGAGCTGCGCTCGCTCTTGGAGCAGGGACAAGCCTGGCGGTCGCCCGACAAGCTCAAGGCGACCCGGCTGTTGGGCCGGCAGCCTGTCGATGCTCTCTATGATCCGCAGGTGGGCATGGTGTTCTTGGCCTGCCACCAGATCGATCCCAGCGGCGGCGAGCTGTTCCACGAGATCTGGTATGAGCTGAAAGACGACCAACTCTACGTTGCAAAAAAGCGGCTGAACGCTCAGCCGCTCGACTGGTTGCAACCGCAAAGTGAAGTCGAGGCGCGCGAGCGCTCTTCAGCATCGTCGATCAGGCCGTGGAACGATTGGAAACGATCGCGGAGGCGCACCGGAAACGGGCCGAGATCAACGCTCACCTGATCGCCGATCAACTGGCGTTCGACGGCAGTGTCGAAGGCGAGCGGCTCCGGCGTTACGAGACATCGTGCAGCCGGACGTTGCTCCGCACGCTGGATGCATTCGACAAGAGGCATCGAGCCGCCGCCGATGATGACGATGATGATGGTATCGACCTGGTCGTTCCGGCCAGCATCGATGAGTGTCTGCCGGTTTCAGCAGTAGAGATTGAACCTGACGTTGAGATCTACCCGGCCTTTGCCGCCGAATCCACCGAGGAGCCAATCCAACTGTCCGCCCCAATCGCCAACAACGCGATTTCCCAGGCGGTTGAGCCGGCCGATGCCGGCTGCAATCGCACTGCGAGCCGGCCGCAACTGGCGACAACCCGGAATTGCCGAACGAACCCACGGCCCTCACCAGCGGGCACCACAACGCAGAATTGCCGAACGAACCCACGGCCTTCACCAGCGCGACACCACAACGCAGAATTGCCGAACGAACCCACGGCCCCCATCAGCTTGCAGCACAGTGGCGGGCGAAAACAGATCGAGAGCGGAGCTCACCGCAGAGACCGGGATGCGAAACCGAAGACCGGACCTAACCGTAGAGAACGCAGAGCACGAATCGCGAGAAGTCAGAAGACGGAGAGCGATCTCACGTGGCTTCAACCACAGCGCAATCATTTGAACCGGAAGCCACCGTGATGATCCGACCGGTGCGCTCGAGGCTTGCCATTCCGACAGCGGCTGGTCGACGTCCTCGAATTCGCGGTGGAGATTGTCACGGCCGCCGAGTAAGATCAAGGACCTCAATAAATCGCCTTTCGCGATTCCGGGAGGGCTGGTGTGATCAAAAGTTGGCCTTGTACACGCTTCAAGTTCATCCGGATTCCGTTGCGCGTCGTCCCCCCCTTGAGAAGGGGGGGCAGGGGGGGTTGAGAGCTAAAGTCGATACAAAACCACCTTCACAACACCCAATGCCAGGGTACAACCTCAGCCATGACCGAATTCTTCAACCGAGAAGCCGAAAAAGAGAGGCGCCGGCAGCTTCGTCAATCCATGCCAGTTGCCGGGGTGATGCTCTGGACGTGTCTCAAAGGCCGTCGCATGCTGGGCTGTAAATTCCGCCGACAATACGGCGTCGGTACATTCATGATCGACTTTTATTCGGTCGAGATCAAACTCGGTATCGAGCTGGACGGAGAGAGTCATTTTCATGACCGAGCCCAAGAATACGACCAGAAGCGACAGAAGTTCATCGAATCGTTTGGGATCAAGATCATCAGATTTTTGAATGACGACATTTACGAGGGACTGGATGGGGTTCTGCAAGCGATCGGCCGTGAGATCGTCGAGAGGCGGCGGCTTTTGGTGTGAAGTGGTCGAGGGATCAACCATGGCGGAATTGGTCGACATGGCAATCGCCAACCTCCACAGCCCCTTGGGAAGGGGCGAACACCCGACATGGCAACCGCCAGACCCCCCCTGCCCCCCCTTCGTAAGGGGGGGACGTACCGTTGGCGCATCAAAAACACGCGTCTCGAATCTGTGCTCCGAGGTCGATCAAGACCAACTTTTCACCACCTCACCAACTTTTTATTGCCCTGCCGGATAGGTTTCCATAAGTAACTGCAACCGGAACAAACATAAGGAAACGCGCGGATGACTTCCGGGACCAATGCCGCCGACCTCACACTCGACCCGGCCGCCCTGGACCGATTCGGCCGCCTGGAGCTCCTGGCGAAACTGGTCGTCGAAGGGGTCATGTCGGGCCTGCACAAGAGCCCGTTCAAAGGATTCTCGGTTGAGTTCGCCGAGCATCGCCATTACGGGCCGGGCGACGAGATCAAGCACATCGACTGGCGGGCGTTCGGCAAGACCGACCGCTACTATGTCAAGGAGTACGAAGAAGAGACGAACCTGAAGGCCTATCTGGTCGTCGATACGTCCGGTAGCATGGGGTACGCGGGCTCGAACGGCTGTCCAAATTCGAATATGCCCGGCAACTAGCGGCGAGCCTGGCGTACCTGATGATCGGCCAGCGCGATGCGGTCGGATTGGTCACATTCGACACGGCGATCCGGTCGATGATCCCGGCCCGGTCCGCGCCCAGCCACTTCTCGGTTCTCTGCAAGACGCTCTCCGACGCGACGGGTCGGTGGCGAGACGCCGCTCTCCGGCATCCTTCACGAGCTGGCCGAGCGGATCAGGCGCCGCGGGCTGGTCATCGTGCTTTCCGATGGCTTCGACCAGATCGACGAGCTCACCAACGCCTTGAGGCATCTTGCGGCACCGCCGTCATGAGGTGCTCTTCTTCCATGTGCTGGCGCCCGAGGAGGAAGAATTCCCTTTCCGACGGCCATCTCGGTTCCGGAACCTGGAACGGCCGGATCACAACCTGCTTGTCGATCCGGCCGCGATGCGGGCGGCCTACCTGGAAAAGTTCAATGCCTTCTGCACCCTGTTGAAGAGAGCGTGTGGCGGCGATGGGGGCGGACTACCACAAGGCGTCGACGGCCGTACCGCACGACCGAACGCTGCTGGACTACCTGGCCGCCCGATCTCATCGGGGGCGGTCGGCGCCCTCGAAGACGCAGGGAGGTGGCCGTTGACCTGGGGGCTGTTGCACTGGGGAATGCTCGCCGGAATGGCCGGCAGTCGCCATCCCGGTTGTCATCCACTTCCTGAATCGCCGTCGAGCGACGGTTGTCGACTGGGGAGCGATGCAGTTCCTCGAGCTGGGCCGGCGTTCTCGCTGGAAATTCCAGCTCAGCGAGCTCATCCTCCTGGCCGGCCGGATGGCTGCTCTTGGGCCTGATTGCCCTGGCTCTGTCGCGGCCTTTCTGGAATCCCAAGGAGTCGGAAGCGGTCGCCGGGACCGGGGGCGGGGGCAGGGGGGTCTTCGACGGCCAGCGGCGCGACGTCGTGCTGGTGATCGACGGCTCCGACAGCATGGGCCGGAACGTTGGGGAGACCACGCCCGCGAGCCCTGGCGCTGGAGTGGTCAAAGCAGTTCCTCTCGAAGCTTGGGCCGGGTGATTCGGTGGCCGTTCTGGTCGCCAAGGACCGAGTTCGCCGGCTGATCGCACCGGCAAGCTTTGACATGAGCAAGGTCGAGGCCGCCCTGAGTGATTTCCCGACGGCGCGAGGGGGAGCGACCTGCCCATGGCCATCGCCGAGGCCCTGCGCCTGCTGGATGCGCCGGGCAACCCGTCCCGTGACATCATCGTCCTGACCGACGGCCAACGATTCGCCTGGCGGCCCGAAGAGCCGGCGCGGTGGTCGATCCTGCGGGAGCTTCTCAAAGACGTCGCCCGCCGCACGGGCGTGTCGCCTCGAATCTGGGCGATCCCTTTCGGCAACGATGCTGGGCAGCCGACCTTGCCAACGCCTCGGTCGGCCCGCTGGAGCTGTCACGCGGGATTGATCACGCCCCACCTGCCGATCACCGTTGTCACCAGTGTCTCGAACAGCGGGCCCGGCCCGCTCACGCGTACGGCCGAGCTCCTGGTCGACGGCCAGCCGGCGCGAGGCATGGCTCAGGTGGTCGGGCCGATCCCGCCGGGGGGCAAAGCGCCGCTGTCGTTCAAGACCTCGATCGAAGCGCCCGGCTCACACGCCCTGACCGTCCGCCTGACCGGGGGCGAGGATGCACTCAAGGGCGACGACGAGTCGGCCCGCGCCGTCGAGGTGACGGCCGCGCTGCCGGTCCTCCTGGTCGACGGCGAGCCGGGGACCGAGCCGTTGTCGGGCGAGACCGACTTCCTCCGGGCCGCGCTCGCCCCGGCCGGCGCCGAGACGCTTCAGATCAAGGCACGGACCGTCCGGTCTGATGCGTTCCGCGCCGATGATCTGAAAGATCAGCGCGTGATCGTGCTGGCCAACGTCGAGCGACTCGATCCCGAGCAGACCTCGGCGATCGTTCACCTCCTCGATTCGGGTGGTGGCGTCCTGGTTGCCCCGGGCGACAAGGTCGACGCGGCCTTCGCCAACACGTCGCTGTATCAAGACGGCAATGGCTGGCTGCCCGCCAAGCTTGGTGCTCTGAAAGGCGACCCCGACCGTCGGCTGACGGTCGCCCATCCCGCACCGCAAACCTTCATTGGCCCGGCTCTGGCGCCGTTCGGCAAGGGGGACAACCCGCCCTTGGCCGGCGCCGACCTGTTCGCTTATTCCATTTTGGAGCCCTCCAAGGAGGCCTCGGTGGTTGCCCGGCTCGACACGGGCGACCCGTGGATTATCGAGCGCCGCTATCGCCGCGGACGTGTCGCGATCCTGGCTGGCCCGGTGGACGCCGAAGGGGGCACGCTTCCGGTCAACCCCGACTTCGTCCCCTGGGCTCACGAGTTGATCTTTCACCTCGCCGACGCGGACTCGGGCGCCCGCAATGTCCGCCCTGGAGAACCGATCGTGCTCGAGCTGAGCCCGATTCCACCGGCGGACGTCACCACCTTGTCCGTGACGACCCCTGGCGGGTTGCAGGCCCAGGCGACCGTCACGCGCAACGACGGCCGGGCATTGGCTCAATTCGACGACACGACCGAGCCGGGTCTCTATCAGCTCGCTGCTGCCAAGTCCACCGGGTGGTTCCGCGTTCGCGACGGTTGCCGCGGACGCCCGCGAGTCGGATCTTCGATTCCTGGAGCCGGCCGAGACGGCGGCCCTGGCTCGCGACTGGCCGTTGAGCTTCGAGGCCGAGCCGGATCGCCTCGCCGGCCGGCTTTTCGCGGCCGGCCGCGGGGGCCGTCATGAGATCTGGCGATACCTCGTCCTGGCCACCCTCGCCGGGCTTTGCGTCGAGATCTGGCTGACTCGACAGCTCGTCAAGAGCCGCGGGATCGCCGAGCTCGGATGCCGGACAGGAGTCACGCCCGATGAGCTTCGACCTGGGCGCGGGACGCCATCTTGTGCTGGCCGGCGGTGGCAGAGCCGCGATCTGGATCGCGGTGGGGGCCGTCGCGCTGTTGCTCTTGCTGGCATTGTATCGTTATGAGTTGCGCCTGGTCTCGCGCCGGGTCGGTCTGGCACTTCTGGGAACGCGCTTGCTGGCGGCATTGGTGCTGGTGGTCCGCCTTGTTCGAGCCGATCGCCGAGGTGCGACACGATGAACATATCCGGGGACGAGTCATTCTCGGCGTGGATCTGTCCCAGAGCATGGCGACAGCCGACCCTGTTCCTCGGGGTGAGGGCAGCTCCGTCAGTCCGTCGGAACCGTTGCCGACCGTGTCGCGCCGAGAGGTCGCTCGCCGGCTGCTCGAAGGGGACTGGATCAAGAGCATTGCCACCGACCACAACGTCGAATCGCTGGGTTTCGCGCAGGACACCGTCGATGGGAATCGTCACAACCCTGGCGGATGCTCTGAGGCTGCGCGGCGGCTCGCGGCGATCCGTCGAGACTGGTCACGGACTGGAACCCGGTGCTGGCCAGGGCGCTTCAGGGCGAGGGTTCGGCGTCGGCCCCGGTTCTCGGCGTCGTCTTGCTGACCGACGGCCGGCAGAATGCGCCCGCGGACACGGGTCGCGCGGCCGATCGCCTGGCGGCGCGGGGCATTCCCGGTTTTTCCCGTGATGATCGGCTCGACCATCGCCACCGAAGGACGTGGCGATCGCGTCGGTCAAGGCCCCGGAAAGCGTCTTCAAGGGTGATGTGGCGAGCGTCGAGGTTGTCGTGAAGGTGGACGGAATCCCTGGCGTCGAGGTTCCCGTGACGCTGGAGCGGCCGGGCTCGCCGCCGTTAAAGCAGGTTGTCCGTGGTCAGCCCGACGGCTCGCGGCCGGTCGTGACGTTTCGCGTGCCGATGAATACACTCGGCTCTCACGATCTGGCCATTGCCGTCGGCCCGCTCGTCGGTGATGTCCGGCCCGACAACGACCGCCGCACGATCACCATTCAGGTTGCCGACGACAAGGCCAAGGTCCTGCTGGTCGATGGCGAAGCGCGCTGGGAGTTCCGTTACCTGCGCAACGCCCTGTTGCGCGACCCGCGCGTCGCGGTCGAGACGCGTGGTATTTCGTCAGCCGAAGTCGGAAGGAGGAGTCACTCCCACTTACAAGAAAGCTCTGCCAGCCAAACCCAAGGCCGGGGAGGCGGATCCGCTCGGTGCTTTCGACGCGATCTTCGTGGGCGATGTCGAGCCGTCGATCATGCCGGCGGAAGCGTGGTCGCGGCTGGAGGCCTATGTGAGCGGGCGCGGTGGAACGCTGGTCATCATCCCTGGCCCTCGCGGCTGGCCGAAGTCGATTCTCAGCATCGAATCGGTCGTCAAGCTGTTGCCGGTGCTCGACCCGAAGCCAGTGCCGTTCGACCCTACACATCTCGATCCATCGCACCCCAGCCTGCCCGACGGCGTGGCCATCGCGCCTTTGCCAACGATCTCGGCGGATTCCTGGCCGATGCTGCAGCTATGCCGCCGCCGAACGCAACGCGCGGTCTGGTCCAGCCTGCCTCGCTTGCCCTGGGTCCTGGCTGGCCGGGCCAAGCCTGGAGCGACCGTCCTGGCCACGACGATCCGATCGAGGTCCGACTCCGCCAGCGACGGGGTCGTCATCGCGGCGCAGCCGTACGGGCTCGGCAAGGTCCTCTGGGTCGGCACCGATGCCACCTGGCGCTGGAGATATCGCGCCGGCGACGCCTATCATCATCGCTTTTGGGGCCAGGTGGTGAGATGGGCGGCCTCCGGCAAGCTGGCCGCGGGTAACGCCTTGGTTCGCTTCGGACCCGACCGACCGAAGGTACCCGAAGGGGAAAGCGTCCGTCTCCAGGCTCGCTTCGCCGACGGTGTTCCTGGCGTCGGCCCCGAACTGCTCGCGGTCGCTCGCGTGTTCAAGGCGGTCGCTCAAAAGGGAGGCGCCCCCAAGCCAGGGGGAGACGCCCTCGCGGTGATCCCATTGCAGTCGGTCCCCGGCCAACCCCGCACGTTCGCAGCCAACGCCCCGGCCTTACCGGCCGGCCGCTACATCATTCGCCTTGATGTCCCCGACTCGCCGCCAGCGTAAAAGCCGACGGCGTGGGCTCCGCTCCTGAAGCCACGCTGGAGATCGTCCCGAGCGACAACATCCGAGCTGGTCGAGCTGTCCGCTTCCCGCGACCCGCTCGACCGCCTCGCCGCCGCTACCGGCGGCCGGGTCTTCACCCCCGAAGAGGCCGGCCAGATCCCTCCGCTGCTCCGCGGCCGAGCGACCGTCAAGACGCGGACCGAGGAGACGACGCTCTGGGACCGCCCCTGGAGTCTCGGTGTCTTCTTCGCCGGTCTTGACCTTGGAATGGGTTTTACGGAAGCGAGCCGGTTTGCCATGATCAATGAGTGAGAGTGAGACGACAGTCGTTTAGAGGAGACCCTACGATGGCCATTGCTTCGCTTGAAAAACGGCCTCCCGTCACGCTCCCCCGAGCGATCCGGCGCGGCTTGGCTCGGGTGGATCACCGGCTCAGAGCGGTTGGAGCCGCGCGTGGGCTGGGGAAAGCCTTGCTCTTGCTGACTGTCGGCGCCGCGGTGGCCATGGCGGCTCGACGTGGCCTTTGTCCTGCCGATGTGGGTTCGTTGGGCAATCTGGGGCACGTGGATCGCGGCGGGGACAGTCGCGCTGCTCAAGGGCGTCGTGCGTCCACATGGTGCGTCGCATGACGTGGAACGACCTGGCGGCAGTGGCCGAATCGGGTGAAACGACGCTCGGCGAGCGACTGACCAGCGCGGTCGGCTTGCTCCGGCAGCGACCGCATGGATCGCCCGTGTTGATCGAGGCCCTGGTCGAGGACGCGGCCGAGCGAGTCCGCAAGGCCGACCTTGACGCGCGCGATCTCGAGCCGAGCGCGCTTGTCGAGCACTCTTCCTGGGATTGGCGGCCGTGGCTCTCGTGGTGATACCGGCGTTCGTGCGACCCCACCCTTATCGTCACTTATGGAAGCGGTTCCTCGCCCCTTGGGCCGATCTCGATCGCGTGGGCCGGTTTGCCGTCGAGGTATCGCCCGGCGATAAGGTCGTCGCGATCGGAGCCGATCTGCCCGTTTCGGCGACCGTCCGCTCTCGATTTGGCGAAGCCACCCCAAGGGCGGATGCCTGGCTCGAATGGACCATCGACCCGGGTCGTCCGAACCGGGTCAAAATGGCGGCTGAGCCGGCAGGGACGGCGAGCGGACAGACCTTCGCTGTGACCCTTCCGAAGCTGACCGAGTCCTTGTCGTACCGCGTCGTTTTTGGCCCGGACAGCAGCCGGCTCCACCAGATCAAGGCGGTCGAGGCCCCGGCGGTAACCAGCCTGAAGGCACACATCGAACCTCCTCCTTATACGAAGCGGCCAGTCGCTACCCGCGCGCGACCCGCTGCGGCTCGATGTCTGGGAAGACAGCCGAATCACCCTGGAACTCGAGGGAAACCGACCACTCAAACAGGTCGAACTGATCTGGCCCGGCCAGGAGTCGGACGGGAAATCCTCGACTAGCGAGGCACCGTCCCAGACGGTTCCCTTGAACCGAGCCAGCGGACGGCCGACGATGGACGACAACCGTCTCGGCCGCGGTTTCCGGTCCATTCGCTTTCCGGCTGCGGGATGAATTTGACCTCGAAAGCCCACCCGATGCCCCGCGCCGACTGACCGTGCGGCCGGACGCACCGCCGACCCTGGCCGTGGCGACGCCGAGTGATCTCAAGGAGACCAGCCCCGACGACCTTCTGACGGTCGCGATCGTCGCGCATGATGACGTGGCAGTCGCGTCGGCCGAGCTGCACTACACGATCGAGCGGGCGAACGGATCGACCGGCCCGTCGCTCGGGCACGTGACCGCCCCACTTCAGGGGCTGGGCACGCCATCGGCGCGCGGTGAGGCGGCAATGCAGCCTCAAGACGCTGTCGATGCACCCGGGCGACGTCATCTCCTATCGGGTGCGCGTGGCCGACAATCGACCGGCACCTCGTGGTCCGAATGTCGCTTGGTCGGCAACATATGGACTCAAAATCATCGAACACTCTGAGTCGCTGCTGGCTCGCCAAGGCTCCGCCGAACGCGAAGCCCTGCGCGCCAGGCTGGAAGCGATCCGAAAGACGGCCACTGCGAACCGGCAGAGGTGTCGAGCAGCTACGGATCGCCGCCGATGCCGCCCGAGCGCGGCACCGCGTCCTGGGACGAGGTAAAGCCAAGGCATTGGTGGATGCCGAAGCGTCCACGCGCGGTGTCTCGGACCAGCTCCAGCTCCTGGCTCGCGACCTGGACGAGCACCCGACCTTCCAGCCGCTCGCCCGTCCGGCACGGCAGATCGCCGATGTGGAGAACGCAGGCCGCCCGGCGCCACCCTCGAGGCCGGCCGACGTGCCGGCGATGCCGCCAAACGACTGCACGAGCTGCAACAGGGCAGACGACAACTCACGATCGTCGCAGGCAAAATCGATGAACTCGTTCATAAGTTCGATGAACTGGCCCGGCGCGACGATGACCGTCGCCGCCTTCGCCTGCTGG
This sequence comes from uncultured Planctomycetota bacterium, assembly GCA_963779785.1. Classification (GTDB taxonomy): domain Bacteria; phylum Planctomycetota; class Planctomycetia; order Isosphaerales; family Isosphaeraceae; genus CAVRFS01. The sequence continues at coordinate 59,207 of CAWAAW010000024.1, read as the reverse complement.
CCGAGCGCCAGAGACGACCTGGCCGACCAGCTTGACAAGGCCGCCAAAGCTGTTGATAGCCGCGCGATCGATCCCATTCTGGCCGAACAGGAGCGGCTCCGCCGGGAGCTCGACGAGCTGCTTGAAAAACTCCCCCGCGCTGCGCACCGAGGCGTTGAACGCCCAGGCGAAGGAGGCTGATGACCTGGCCGTCAGGCGCGAGCGCTTGCCGCAAAACAAGCGAGAAGAGGCCCGTCGCACGTCCAACGACACCCGACGGCGGTCCGCTCTCAAGGCCCTTGCAGATCAAGAGCGTGAACTGGAGGATGACGCGCGCCGGCTGGCCCTCGTGATCGACGAGCCGCTGGCTCAAAACGGTCGCGGCCGCACCGACGTTGACGCCCTCACGCGCACGATCGAAACGATCGAGCGCGGAGATGTCGATCAAGCCCGGGAGCGATCGCGCGAGGCCGAGAACGCATTGAACCGGTTGACCCGTGAGCTGGAGGATGTCCGGAACGATCCCAAGGCGCTGGCCCGACGCCTGGCGCAGCGGCAGGAAGCCTTCGCGTAACGAGACAGCCGAGGCCGTTCGCGAGACCCGCGAACATCCGCCGCAAACGCCCGAAGGCAAAGCCACTCTCGCCAATCGACTCAAACCCATGACCATCCGCCAGGAGGCGATCGCCCGGCTCGCCGCGGCGATCCCCGCGCCTGCCGGAGCAGAAGGAGGTCGCGCGTCTGGCCGCCAAGACCACCGCCCAGGCCCGAGACGACCTGCGCGAACCGAAGCCGCGCGAAGTCGAAGGCCACCAGAACGAAGCCCGCGACGCCCTCAACCGCCTGGCCGACGCTCTGCCCGACCCCAATCAGCGCCGAAATCGAGCTCGCGAGAAGCTCAACGAGGCACGGTCGTGGTCCGAAGAGGTGGCCCGCGACCTCGAAACCCATCTGCGCGAGACCGCCCCCAAGGCCGGCCAGCCTTACGATCCGGGCCGAGGCCGCCGCTGACCTCGCCCAGCGCGTCGCACCGCTGGCCCGCCGCCAGCGTGAAATCGCCCTGGCTCTCGCCGCGATCGACCCCGAGCCCCGCGCATATCCCGCAGCGCGACCGCGCCGCCCGCCGCGCCCTGGCCCTGGCCGACGCCCTCGAAAACCTCCGCCAGCAAGCTCCCAACCCGACCACCGCGGAGACAAAGCCCGACGAGCCACGGCCGCTGGCCTCCTGGCGCGTTGTGGGCGCGTTCCTCGATCGGCGACAAGGACCCCTTCCCGATCGACAGGCCGGTCGACCTGACCACCAAGTACCTCGATCGCAAAGGTCAACCCACTTTTTGGAAACCCGCGGTCCCGGTCGACGACCAGGGCACCATCGACCTCGGACAGATCTACTCGAAAGACGATAAGCTGGCCGCATTCGGCTATACCGAGATTCCCAGCCCGTCCAGCCGCACAGCCAAGATGCTGATCGGCTCCGATGATACGCTGACTGTCTGGCTCAACGGCAAGACGGTCTACGACTACCGGGAGCACCGTTCTTATGGTCCCGGCACCGACCATGTCGACGTATCTCTGAATAAAGGAATCAATCGCATTTTCATCAAATGTGGCAACGTCAATGGCGAGTGGAAGTTCTCGGTCGCCGTGACACCCCCGCCGGAAGTTTACCGGCCGATCACGGACTGGCGCGTCGTCGGACCGTTCCCGACCGGCGACAAGCCTCCCTTCGCGACCGATGGCCCCGTGGATCTCGGACTCAAGCACAACAACCGGGACAAAAAGCCATCGTCCTGGCGGGCCGTCAAGCCGGTCAACGACAAAGGCGCGATCGATCTGGCGGCCATCTATTCCACTCGCGACAAAGGAATCGCGGCCTTCGGCTACGCGGAGATCCCCAGCACAATCGGCTCGCCAGGCTCGGATGCTGATCGGTTCAAACGATACGTTCACTTGCTGGGTAAACGGCAAGCAGGTTTATGACTCGCAGGTGAGCCGATCCTGGGCCGCCGACCACGCCCGGATCGCGGTGCCTCTCGAAGGGGGAATCAATCGCATCCTGGTCAAGTGTGGCAATACCGGGGGCAACTGGATGTACTCGGTCGCCCTGTCCGAGGACCCGGCCAGCCGCCCGGCGGATGCGACCGAGGAGATCGCGCGGCGAGAGCCTAGCTTCGAGCGCCTCCGCGAGGCGCTTCCTGAGCTCCGGGTCGCCAGCAAGGCGTCCCTCGAGAGGCTGCAACAGAAGCTTGATGGCCAGCAGCCGGCCGACGATCTGGCCGACGACCTGGCCGAGGACCAGCGAGACCTGAAGGCGACTCAGTCGCAGACCAAGCCGGCCGATGATCCGGTCACCCGCGCCCAAACCGCGGCCGACCAGCGAAGGCTCGCCAACGCCTTGCATAATCTCGATGCTCCCGACGCCCCTGTCGCGAAGGCCGACGCCATCCGCCGCGCCGAGCAGGCCGCCAGCGCGCTCGAGGCCCCCGAGAAAGACGACAAGGCGGCTGAAGTCAAAGAGGCACTCGCTCAGGCCGCCGCCGCCGCGGACCTCCTGGCCGATCGTTTAAATGACCGGCTGTCGACACGCGAGCGAGCACTGGCCCTCGCGCGTGCCGAGCGTGCGCTGAGCTCCTCGGCCGCGCGCCGACCCGGCGGAGCAAGCCCATCTTCAGCACGCCATCGCCGCCGAGCTGGCAAGTCTTCCGGCCGAGGGCAAGGGTGAGGCCGCCCAGACGGTCGCCCGGGCCGCCGAGGTCGCCGATCAAGCTGTCCGCATCGACAATCCGTCGCAGCCCAGCGCGGTCGCGATCGCCAAGGCGCGCGATGATGCCGCCATCGCACTCGATCGGCTCGCGCAGTCGATCCCGGGCGAGGACAAGGACGCGAGGAAGGCTCGCGGCGACAGCTCGAAATGAAGCCGACGCGCCCGCACCGGAGGATCCCGAGCTGGGCGTGAGTCCGGCTCAAATCGCCGAGGCCGACGGCCTGGCGCGGCGACAGCGACACATCCGGGAGAATCTGCAAGCGATCCTGGGCGAGGGCATCGACCCGCAGCGGGCCTTGCGCGCGACCTCGGCGGCTTTGGGTCGTGAAGTGGCTGAGCTGCGAGAGCGCTCGCGCGAGACCAGTCCGCGAGCGCAAGGATCCGCGAATGCCGCGGCCGACCTGCTCGGCCGCGCCGCTCCCGAGACGATGGATCGCGCGACCGAGGGACTGCACCAGGGTCGCCCAGGAGACGCTCTCCAGGCCCAGCGCCAGGCAGCCGATCAGACCGAGCAGGCCGCCCGGCAAGTCGAAGACATGGCCGCCTCCCTGCGGGCCGATCGGCCGGCCGACGCCCGCGACAACTCGCCCGGCGAGCTCGCGGCCGCCCAGGCCGCTCAGCGCGAGGCCGGCCAGCACCTGTCGCAAGCCCGTACGCTCTTGCACGTCGCCAGTGTGGCTTCGCAGGCAACCCTGGCCGCCGGTTCCGCAATGCACAGGGCCGCTCAGGGCCTTCGCGCCGCCTCGCTGACTCCGACCACTCAGGATTCCTCCCGATCTCGTGACCGATCGCTTTTCCGGAACGGTGTTTCCCCACAGGACTCCGGAACCCTCAGCCAGTCCGAGACCGCCGACCTTTCCCAGCTCAAGGCCGCGCTCCGTACCAAGACGGGGCGAGCCTGGGGGGAGTTGCCCGGCCACTTGCGGACGGAAATCCTCCAGATGTCCCAGGGCCGGTATCGCGACGAATATGCACGGCTGATCGAGCTTTATTTCCGCGAGATCGCCGCCGACGCCTCAACCCGAGGAGCCAAACCATGACGCTCCGCCGTGCCGTCTCCTTCGCACTCGCCGCTCTGCTTTCGTGGCCAGCTTCTCGGCCCGCCACCGCCCAGGAGCCACCGCCGGAGACCATCTCGTCCCCGGCCGACCTGGTGACCGACAAGGCGATCCACCGGGCGCTCGAGCACCTCAAGACGACGCAAAAGCCCAGTGGCGCCTGGGATGGTGGATTCGGCGAAGCCACCTCGATCACGTCCCTGGCCGTGATGGCTTACCTCGCGGTCGGGACATGTCCCCGGCGAACCGGGGCCCTATCGCGACACGGTCGATCGCGGCGTGCGCTATGTACTCGACCACCAGCATGCCGACGGCATGCTGGTCTCCAATAACAAGGGCGGCCCGATGTACTGCCATGGCATCAGCACGTTGATGCTCGCAGAGATCGTCGGCATGGCCTCGGACCCGGCTCTCGCCGACCGAGCCCGCTCCGCCCTGGGCCGCGCGGTCGACGTGATCATCAAGGCGCAGGAGGTGAAGAAAGGGGTCGACCACGCAGGCGGCTGGCGCTATCAGCCAAATAGCAACGACAGCGACATCAGCGTCACCGGCTGGCAGGTAATGGCCCTCCGCGCCGCCAAGAGTGCCGGATGCGCCGTCGACTCCTCATCCATCGATCGAGCGGTCGCCTATCTCAAACGCTGCGCTGTCAAAGGCGGCGGCTTCACCTACCAACCGGGCCAGGCCCCGAATAATCCGCGGACGGGCGCCGGAGTCCTCGCTCTCGAGATCTGCGGCGCCCATCTCACGCCCGAGGCGGTTGCCGGCTCGGATTATCTCCTCAAGCACCCCCCTCAGTGGGGCAGCCAGTACTTCTTCTACGAGGCGTACTATTGCTCCCAAGCCATGTTTCAGATCGGTGACCAGGCGTTCCGTGGCTATCAGCCCAAGCTGGTTTCGATCCTGCTGGAGCGACAGCAACAGGACGGAAGCTGGCTGTCCGGCGACGGCAGCGACCAGTCCGCCGGCCGCAACTACTGCACGGCCATGGGCGTCCTGGCGCTGGCCGTTGAATACTGCTACCTGCCGATCTATCAGCGATAGCTTACCAGTTGCCTCGAAGCGATCCACGAAGCGCCTGCCTTGGCACGAGCACCCAGCCCAAGCCGGGTATGTATATCCTCACGTATCCTCCCAATCCATTGCTAAGTCCCCCATAGCCGCTGCCATACCCCCCGCCGTAACCCCCGTAGCCATAACCCCCGCCGTAACCCCCGTAGCCATATCCTCCGTTGCCGTAGCTGTTGCTGTAGTTGTTCAGCCCGAAGCTCCGGTTGACGTTGCGATTCGAGCTGACGCTGTTGTTAAGAGTATTGACGCCTGAGGAGCCTTGGTTGTTGTTGAGATTCAGCCGGGGATTGTTGGGGCCACCGGGATTGATCCGAGGGTTCGGAGTCGATCGCACCGGCTGCGACGCGGCGGGACGATGCATCGCAAGACCCTGACGAGACGCCGCGCCGCCGTGATGGGCCGCGCCGCCGTGATGGGCCGCACGCACCGTGATGGGCCGCGCCGCCGTGATGGGCCGCACCACCGTGATGGGCCGCACCACGGGCGTGACCCCCACCGTGATGTCCACCGCCGGAGTGGTGACCGCCACCATGTCCTCCCCCCCATGACCTCCCTTGGCAGCAAAGGCAACACCCGCCGGCATGGCGAGGATTGCCACGATCAGCGCGAGATTCCGGATCGTCCGCGGCAGTTGTGATTGAGTTCGCTTCATCGCCGCCCTCCCTTTGTAAGAGACTCGTTCTCCCAATATATTCAACACCGGCGCCTGCTTTGAGTTTCTACGACGAACCAACCCCGGCTTGTTCAGCAGGGTCGACACATGTGGAATTTTTTTGGGACCGTATGATCGTGCCTTGCTTCAAGCGATATCGGAACCAATCGGGAAAAGTCCACGCTGAGGAATCCACGGTCAGCTTGGCGCCGTCTCCTAATTGGTTAATGATAATCTGGGGAGACTGGCTGTCTCTGTCGTCTTACCATCGGAGCGGGCAACCGGCCGGCTTTGTTTCGCAACGGGTATTCTTATGTGGAATCAACGAGTTTTGTGCCTCTGGATCGCGGTCGGTCTGGTCACGATCGGCGGTTGTGGTGTCCGAGACACAGGGGGCGTCTCGGGATCGTCGCGGCGTGTGGTCGTCTACTCGTCGCTGGACCGGGAATTCGCCGATCCCGTGCTCAAAGCTTATGCGAAGCAGACCGGCGTCGAGGTTGCGCCCAAGTTCGACGTGGAGAGTACCAAGACGGTGGGCCTGACAAACCTGATCATCGCCGAGGCGTCTCGGCCGCGGTGCGACCTGTTCTGGAATAACGAGATCCTCAACACGCTTCGACTCAAGGAGAAGGGCTTGCTGGCGCCGTTCCGGCCGTCACACGCGGGCGACCTGCCCGACACATTCAAGGCCAAGGATGGAACCTGGTACGGCTTTGCAGCGCGTGCCCGCATCTTGCTGGTCAACACCAAGCTTGTAGCGACGGCCGATCGGCCCAAAGGGATCAAGGATCTGCTCGATCCCAAGTGGAAGGATCGGATCGGCATCGCCAAGCCACTCTTCGGCACCACGGCTACGCAGGCCGCTTGTCTGTTCGTCGCCTGGGGCGACGGAAAAGGCCAAGCGCTACTTCCGCGATCTGAAGGCCAACGGGGTGCAGGTCCTTTCGGGCAATAAGCAGGTCGCCACGGCGGTCGGCTCCGGCCAGATCGCTTTCGGCCTGACCGACACCGACGACGCCATGGGCGAGATCGAAGCCGGCAGTCCCGTCATGATCATCTACCCCGACCGAGAGCCCGGCGAGCTCGGCACCTTGTTCATTCCGAATACGCTGGCCCAGATCAAGGGCTCGCCGAACGCCGAAGCCGCCCAAGCCTTGGCCGACCACTTGCTCAGTCCCGAGGTCGAAACGGCTCTGGCAAACGGCCCGAGTGCCCAGATCCCGCTCCTGAAAAGCACCGAAGTCTCCGCACGAGTCGAGACGCCCAAGACGGTCCACGCCATGGAGGTAGACTTCGAGGACGCGGTCAAGCTGTGGGACCAGGTTGCCGCGTTCCTCGCCGATACGTTTGCAGGGGATTGATGCCGTCAAACTCGTCGAACCGGGGGATGATCATGAGCGAAAAATGTGCGTCCACACACCATCTGACTGGAATCTCAAGACGGGTGCTCGGCGTCGGTTTACTCCTGGCGATCGCCGCGATGTTGGGCCACTTCCGTCCGACCTCCGCCATGACCAAGGCCAAGACTGTCTGGACCTTCGAGTCCGATCAGCCCGGCAAGATCGCCGAGGGTTCACGGCCGAGGTCGGCACTTGGGAGGTGGCACAGGACGGGCAGAACAACGTGCTGGCGCAGAAAGCGAAGAACGACGACGACACGTTCAACGTGGTTCTCGTCGACGATACTCATTTCAAGAATCTGGACCTCAGCGTGAGGATGAAGGCGGTCGCCGGTAAACTCGATCAAGGGGGCGGATTGGTTTGGCGGGCCCGGGACAAGAACAACTACTACATCGCGCGCTATAACCCCCTCGAGGACAACTTCCGGGTCTACAAAGTGCAAGCAGGCAAGCGAACCCAGTTCCAGTCGGCCAAGATCGCCGGTGATACGAAGTGGCACACGCTCCGAGTCACGATGACCGGAGCCCAGATTACTTGCTACCTCGACGGGACGAAATACCTGGAAGTCGAGGACTCAACCTTCGCCGAGCCAGGCAAAATCGGACTCTGGTCGAAGGCGGACGCCCAATCCTATTTCGACGACCTGACCGCTGGAGAGTAGCGTTATCCGGCGTGGGTCTTCAGACTCTCTTGATTCCATACAATGGCGCGACGAAGTTCGACTGCCCTCGACAGTGTCCCGACGTGAGCGCACGCCACCCGGCATGCAGGTCGCCTATGGCCATTCTGCGGCTCGTTCCAACTCGGTTTCACGCTGCGCACGAGGAGATCCGCCATGACCACGCCGATCGACTGGCCTCGCGGCCCCGCCGGCACCTGGCTTTCGGGGAACCTCGATCAATACCGGCGCGACCCCCGGGCTCGAAACGGGCGTGTCGCTCGTCAAAGCCTCGTGAAGCGTGGCGCACTCGGGACCGCGCACCCAAAAGGCGCTCGGCAAAAACGGATTCGTCCACATCTCGCTATGCAGCTTCGAGTTCCGCTTGGGCACCGGAATAATCGGAAGTTCGAAAAATCGCTCTAACCCTATGCGGATCATCAACTTCCACCTGGGCGCCCGCATAACCGGCACGCCCGGACATTTCTGTCGTATCTCTTGAAGCACCATCATATTACGGATGGGCGCCCGCATAACCAGCACAGTTTAACAATCTAACGTATGTTGAATGTCCACATCGAGTTATGCTCGGGCACCAGACTAATCCGCATAAAGCGACCCGTGGCGGATCATTGCCATATATAGTGATTTAGTATGTACTTACGGCTCGGCGCCTGGATAATCGGGTCGAGCGTTACAACCGCGACTTCCTTATGCCTTCGGTTTATTGGTTGACGGCATGCCCGTCGTCGCGCCTTCCATTTTCAGGATGACGGATCCGGCGTGGTCCTGCTGGCCTTCAGCGAGTTCGGCCGCCGCCCGCCGCCGAGAATGGATCCCTGGGCACGGACCACGAGACGGCCGGCCCGGAGTTCCTGGCGGGTCCGAAGGTGAAGGCGGGCCTGGTCGGCCAGACGCCCCGGCTCGGCGACCTGGTCGACGGCGACCTGAAATGGTCGATCGACTTCCGCCAGATCTATGAAACGCCCCTCGACCGGTGGCTGGGACTCCCGGCCGAAACCGTCCTCGGCCGGCGGTTCGACCACCTGCCGTTGCTGGAAGCCTGATCCCAGCTATCCCCGCGACCTGTCTTTTCCCTTCGGGATTGGCACAAAGGCGGCAAATCGACCCCATCTGTTCCCATGTGCACTCTACCTTGTCTCCCAACCCCGGTTTCACCATTTCACGCTGAACCGCTACATCCTTGACGTCGATCCACCGACGTGCGCGTCCTAAACTTGAAACATTGCGGGCCTGCGTGAAAACTGGGCAGCTACGGCCGTCGACGGGGCCGGTCACCGCAAACGGTTGAGGCGCCATGGAAAATCTTTGTGAGGTTTTCTTCCCTGCGTTGTGTTCATTGAAGAGATTTCCGTGAAAAAGGGGATGGAATGGACGAGGTGCCGGACACTCGACCGAGCCTGCTGGTCCGCCTTTGCGACTCCAAGGACGACCGCGCCTGGACCGAATTCACGGCGATTTACTCGCCCCTCATTTACCGATTCGCGTGCCGGAAGGGGTTTCAGGACGCCGACGCCGCGGATCTCGTCCAGGAAGTCTTCCGCGCGGTCGCTTCCGCCGTGGACCGCTGGGATCCCGACCCGTGTAAAGGACCCTTTCGCAACTGGCTGTTCCGAATCGCGCGAAACATGATGCTGAATCTCGCCGCAAGCCAGCGCCGGCATCCGCGAGGTACGGGCTTGGAGGAAATCCAGTGGCTGCTAGAAGCCCGGCCCTCCCCGTCCCCGGAAGACACCGCGCTCTTCGAGAGCGGAATACAAGCGTCAGCTCTTCCGGTGGGCCGCTGAACGGGTCCGTGGTGAATTTCGGGGGACAACCTGGGCGGCCTTCTGGGAGACCGGAGTCGAGGGCAAGAAAGCGGAGGTCGTCGCCGCGACTCTCGGGAATGAGTATCGGCGCCGTGTACATGGCCAAGAGCCGGGTTGTTGCCCGGATCAGGCAGGTGATCGAACAGGTCGAGGGCGCGTCGCCTGGACTGGAATAGGGGAGCACGCGATGGTAGATCGAGCATGTGAGTGCGAATCGGACCGCCTGAGGCGGCACGTGGAGGGCCTGCTCGGAGAGGACGAGCAGGAACTGCTGACCGCCCATCTCGATCGCTGTGCACACTGTCGCGGTTCGCTCGAGGCGCTGGCGGGCGACGACGACTTATGGCGTGACCTGCGTCTTTTCCTGGTCGGCGATCCCGATCTTTCTCCGCCCCAATTTGGGCCGGCCGGGCAAGGCTCGGGATGAAGGACAAGGGCGGCCCGTTGCCGATGACTGGGACGGGCGGCGGGCCGTTCTCGCCTTCCTCGATCCTCCGGCGGACCCCCGGTACATGGGCTCCTTGGGTCCGTATCAGATCCTCGAGGTCATCGGCCGAGGGGGGATGGGCGTGGTCCTGAAAGGCTCGGACTCGGCGCTTGCCCGGGTCGTCGCGATCAAGGTCCTCGCCCCCGAGCTGTCGTTCCTCGGCTCGGCCCGGCGCGTTTCGCCCGCGAGGCCAGGGCGGCTGCGTCGGTGGCCCACGACCATGTGGTCGCGATCCACGCGGTCGATTCCTGGAAGGGCCTCCCGTACCTCGTGATGCAATACGTCCCGGGCAAGTCGCTTCAGGCACGGATCGAGCGCGACGGCCCGCTCGCCGTCGACGAAGTGCTGCGGATCGGCATGCAAGTGGCCTCGGGCCTGGCGGCCGCACACGCACAGGGGCTCGTGCACCGCGATATCAAGCCGGCGAATATCCTCCTCGAGAACGGCATCGAGCGAATCAAGATCACCGACTTCGGTCTCGCTCGCGCGGCCGACGATGCAAGCATCAGCCAGAGCGGCGTCGCCGCGGGGACGCCGCACTACATGGCACCTGAGCAGGCGCGGTGCGAGGCCATCGATCCCCGAGTCGACCTCTTCAGCCTGGGCGGGGTGATGTACGCCATGTGTACCGGACACCCGCCGTTCCGGGCCGAGACCACGATGGCGGTCCTCCGTCGCGTCTGCGAAGACACCCCGAGGTCGATTCGGGCCGACCACGCGGAGGTTCCTGCCTGGCTCGAGGCGATCATCGCCAAGCTGCTTGCCAAGGACCCGGCCGGGCGGTTCCAGACGGCCGAGGAGGTCGCGGGAACGCTCGGTCAGTGCCTGGTTTACCTCGAGCGGCCGACCGATGCGCCGCCTTTTCCGTGCGACGATGGATCACGGTCGCTTTCCCGGCCGCGGGAGCCGACGGCGGGTCGCGACGCTGATGTTTCTGGCGCTCGTCGCCGGGCTCGCCGCGACGGTCATCGGCGGACTCACGGGGATCTCGGGATTCCTCGCAAGCGCGTGTCGGCCGACGAGATCGACGTCGACTTCACCAGGCAGAGTTACGACCGTTGGCTGTTCCGCCCGGAGGCCGCGCTCGACGGCGGGCGCTGGGATACCAAGGGCAACGGCCTGCACGCCTCCGTGCCGAAAGGTCAGCCGTCCCGCGGTCCACTTCGATTCCGGGGCCTGATGCATCTCGAAGGGGACTTCGAGATCGTCGCCGACTTCGAGATCATCTCGCTCCCCCGGCCCGCCGAGCCTCCGCCAAAGGGAACGGTCAAGGACCCGACCAACAACATCGAGATCTTCCTGTACGCCCCGGAGGTGATGGTGACGGTCTTTCGAGACCATCGTCCATCAGGTGAGGGATGGGGTTTTTACGCGCGCTCGCCTGAAGGGGGCTCGACGCTCCGTCACTTCCCCGCCACGGGGAAGTCCGGCCGGCTGGGCGTCCGCCGCTCGGGAGACCAGCTCACTTTCCTCCACTCCGGTGTTGACGGCACCGCTCGTCGAGATGGAAACGGTCACGTTCAGCACCGAGCCGATCGCCGAACTCGGGCTCCAGGCGCTGGCGCTGCGCAGCCCCGATGCGATCGATGTCCGTTTCGAGCGGCTGTCGATCAAGGCGGACAAGATCGTCAGGCTCGAACAGCCGCCGTCGACCGGCTGGGGCAGCGGAACCTGGTTGACCCTGGCCGCGGTCCTCGCTCGTATTCATCGGCGGCATTGCGGCCTGGCGGCTACGCTCCAGCCGCGATGAGCAACCGAAACCGAAGCCTGGCGTCAAGCCGGCGGTCGCGCCCCAGGCACGACCGCCGGTGAAGGCGGCCGCCGCGAAGCCGAGCCGTGGGTTCACGCTCATCGAGCTCTTGGTCGTCATCACGGTGATCGGTATCCTCATCGCCCTTTTGCTGCCGGCCGTCCAGGCCGTGCGCGAGGCGGCGCGGCGAGCCCAGTGCACGAACAACCTGAAGCAGATCGGTCTGGCCCTTGCCAATTACCAGTCGGCCTTACGGGTCTACCCCTTCGGGGTTGGCGGCGGCGGTCCTCCCGCCAACGTGTTCAACCGCTGGTCGGCCCAGTCGCAACTTCTCCCTTACCTCGAACAGCCCGCCCTCTTCAACGCGCTCAATTTCGTGGGGACCCCGTGGCTAAACGTCAACCCCGTATTCGGGCCGATGAATCAGACCGCGATCACGACCAGAATCGCGGGCTTCCTTTGCCCGACCGACGTCGACCGGATTGACGACCCGCTCAACACGGCGCACAACAACTATCGGGCCTGCGCCGGTTCGCTCCCATACAATTTGAAAAATGACTCACCGGACCTCACCGGACGGAATAACGGGGGTTTCTGGTACCAGAGTGCGGTGTCGCCGGGCCAGGTCACTGACGGTCTGAGCATGACGGCGTTTTTCAGTGAGCGCTGCCTCGGAAGCACGGCGGTGCCCGACCCGCTTTCCGACTATTATTTGACGAACGAGACAGTGGATGAGTGCCGCATGGCCGGGCCGGTGAACTCGCCCCGGCTGACCGACGCGTACGAGTGGTCGGGCGAACGCTGGGCCGACGGGAACTCGCTTTATACTCGCTATAACCACGCCCTCCCTCCCGGATATCCGAGCTGCCTGCTGGGAGGTTCGCAGGACTACGACAGCCAGACGGTGGTGACGGCGACGAGCCGCCACCCCGGTGGACGTGAACCTGATGACCGGCGACGGCTCGGTCCGATTCGTGAAGGCGTCGATCAACGCAAGCGTCTGGACGGCCCTGGGGACGATCGCGGGAGGAGAAGTGGTCGATGCGAGTGCCTACTGACCGCGGCTGTCCAAACTGAGCGGCTCTAAGCACGTCTCTGTGCGGAGAACGAACAGCATCAATCAATAAGTCTTACCGACGTATTCCCGTCGTGTAACGCGCCCGCGTTAAGCATGTGGAGGGCATGGTCACATGGAAAACCGGGTGAGAGCCAGCGCCATCCGACCGGAAGGCGCGAATTCCTCCGCGGGGCGCTTACACCTCGCCGCAGGTGGTCGTCGGCCGGGTGTGGCATGCCGACGAATCGAGAATGGCCCGAGATCCGGGTCGCGCTGGCGAGGCTGAAGGCCTCGATCCGCAACGACCAGCACCTTGTCAAGTACATGCGCGACCCTGGACATGGGGTCGTTCGACCTGGGGTACACGCGGCTCTACCTCGCGGCGGCAGCGCATCTCTGCGCCCTCTGGATCGCGGAGTGTCCTCGCGAGACGCTGCGCGATCGGCTCCTCGCCGGTAGGTCCACGCAGTGAGGTCCTGAAGCAAGAAAGGTTGTCTACGATGCGACTGAAGAAGCTGCTGGTGGCCCTCGCGGCGCTCTCGATCCTGTCTTTCGCGATCTTTTCGGACGCGCTGTTCGCGCAGCGGAAGGTCGATCCTGCAAGCGCGGCTCAGGCCGACATCCCGTCCAGAAACGTGGCCGATCCACATGCGCTTGAAGAGCAGCTCAAATCGGTCGCGAGCAAAGTTACGCCCTGCGCCGTTGCGGTCGGGGGGGGCCAGCTCGGGGGCTCGGGGGTCATTGTTTCCGCTGACGGCCTTGTCCTGACTCAGAGTCACTGCGCCCCTAACGCAACGGTCACAATAGGCCTCCCGGGCGGAACCGAGGAAATTGCGGACGTTGTCGGGCGTGACGAGGTGTTCGATCTGGGCTTATTGAAATTGCGGAAGCCGGGTCCATACCCCCATGTCGACTTTGCTGAAACCATGCCGAAACTGGAGAGCTGGATTGTTACAGCGGGTTACCCGTATCCTTTGGGATACCGGAAAGGCCGGCCGCCGGAAGTGCGGCTTGGCAAACTTCTCTATGCTTCCGAGATCGACTTTCTTACCGACTGTCCCCAGGACGGCGGAGACTCAGGTGCACCGTACTTCGACCTGAATGGTCGCCTGATCGGCATCGTCGACGGCAGTACTTTCCTTAGCGATCTCCTATTCCCCGACTTCTCATGGAATCTGGGCAGGGCGTGGATGCGCGGAACCCCGCTCAAAGAAGTTCGCAGTCGATTTGAACGGATGGCCCGAGGCGAGAAGAATATCCGGCTAAGCCGCGGCGAACTCTCCTTCGAAGATCGAGGCATGAGAGTCCGTTTCTCGGACTTAATTCCCACGGAGCGACATAGCCACGGAATCAAGACGCTCGAAGCTTTCCGGGAGGCGAATGCTGGGGTGAAGGAGAGCGTCGTCCAGGTGCTCGACGGCAATGAGCCGGCTGCCCTTGGTGCTGTCGTAGACGCCGATGGGTTGGTGCTGACCAAGGCCAGCGAGGTGCCTGACGGCGTTCGTTGCCGGCTGGCCGATGGACGCGTCCTGGCCGCCCTGGTCGTCGGCATTGACCCGGCGTATGACCTGGCTTTGCTTCGCGTGCCGGCTAGCGGGCTGAGACCTGTCGCCTGGGCAGCGTCCGGTGAACCCTCGGTCGGCACTCTCGTGGCTGTTGCTGGCCCAGGGCCGCTGCCCGTCAAGATTGGCAACGTGAGCTTGCCGCTCCAGGTACCGTCCGGACCTTTCGAGAAGACTGTCCCGCGCCGGCCAGTTATGCCAGCGATGCCCCCGGCGGTGCTCGGCAGCGGTGTTCCGGGGCGTGGCTACTGGGTGGAGTATGTCGAGGGCAACGCGGCAGCCGCGGGAATTCGCCCGGGAGACCTGCTGGTATCAGTCGCAGGAGTGCCCATTCGTTCCCATGAAGACGTGACCCGCTGTGTCGAGGGCCAGCGCGGCGGCAGTCAAGTGCCGGTGCAGCTCTTACGAGCGGGCAAGGTGCATCACCTGACGCTGCCGCTGAAAACGGAGGCGCCGACGGAGGGCTATTATCGCCGCCAGCGTGTCATGCTCCCCGCGCCGTGGTTGGGAATTGACAATTATATTAGCCGCCACCGTCGCACGCCCCCAGCCGCAATCCCCGTGGCGGTACCCGTCATGCCCTATGAATGTGGCGGCCCAATGATCGGCCTGGATGGCAAGGGGCTTGGTTGGGTCTATGCTCGAGCTGCATCGACATTTGCCCTGGTGGTTCCGGCGGATCGGGTCGTGGAGCGGTTGAAGGATCTAAAGCAAGGCCGTCCGCTTGGCGCCCTGCCCCCACAGGCTGCCACGGTCCGCAAATCCCCTGCGCCGAAGCCTGCCAACGCCACGCTCGAGGAAGTGATCACGAAGCTCAAAGAGCGAACGGACCGCTACCGTAGCTTGCTCGTCGAATACGATATCACCACGGAAGCCGACGTCGATCCCCAATTGCTGCTCGCGTGGCAACTCTTCGACTTTCGGGATTACCATGAACGTCATCGTATCGCCTTCCTGGGGCCCAAGCGCCTCACCGAGATTACCGTCCCCCGTGTGAGCGCCTATGTTGCCCCCGCGTATGCGGTGACTCCGGACCCAGCCGCTCCAAAAGACGTTTCCCAGCGGCTGGCCAAGGCCCAGAGTGAGGCTGCCCAGGCAAGAGATCGCGGGCTCATCCATTGGCAATTGTTGAGACTACCGCCAATCCTCCGGCATGCGACGCTTTGTGTTTGATTCGAAGACCGTGGATTCGGAGTCTGTGTACGGTGATGAAGACCGCTTCGAAGGATTCTTGGGGCCAACGGATTACCTGGCCAACATCGGACTGCGGCCGATCAACCCCAGGCCCCCCTCAGCCGATGCCTCATGGAGGACCAGGAATGGCGACCTGGCGGAAGAGCAAGCCTGGCAGCTTCCGGGGAACTTTGCCCGCCTGCCACATTGCCGTGTCCGGCCGAATGAGGAGCAGGTGGATGGCGCGGGCTGCGTCGTGCTCGAGGTGCCGCTCAAGGAAGGAACCGAAACGATCTGGCTTGATCCGGGGCTGGGGTATTCTCCGCGAAAGTGGGAGGTTCGCGCCGGCAATCGGCTGGTCTGGCGAAGGACCAACAAGGATTTTCGCGAGTTTGCACCGGGATGCTGGCTGCCGCTGGAAGCCGCCGCGTCTTTCGGACCGCCCGCGTGGACGTCGCTCGTGCCACCAGACCAGTCGGTGTACACGCAACGCATGAGTTTGCGTTATGCTCGTGTGAACGATGTGCCTGACAGCATCTTCACGAAGGAAGTTCATGCTCGCCGTGAGTGACGCTGGACTGTTCGACTACTTCGGGACCAAGGAGGCGATCGCCGCGGCGCTCGTCGCCGCGGCCCTGGCGGCGGAACGGCGGTCGCTCGGTCTGGAGCCGGAGTTGAAGCCCTTCGCGGGAAGCCGATGCGACTCACAATCTCATGAGACAAGGAGCCTTGCGATGGCCGTCCGAGAGATCATCCGTGGTGTGCTGCTCATCACTCTTCTCATCTCACCGGCGGCAAGCTGCGGGCCCGTCCTCGGCGACGAGCCACCCGCCGGCCTCCCCGCCGATTTCACGGCCCGAGTGGATGGGCTCTTCGCGAAGTGGAATCGTCGGGA
Source organism: uncultured Planctomycetota bacterium (assembly GCA_963779785.1). Classification (GTDB taxonomy): domain Bacteria; phylum Planctomycetota; class Planctomycetia; order Isosphaerales; family Isosphaeraceae; genus CAVRFS01. The sequence goes on along the minus strand of CAWAAW010000024.1, from coordinate 42,872 downwards.
TACCCCGGGCTGTGCCGTCGGAATCGTGCACCGCGGTCAGGTCATTTATCGTAAGGGCTTCGGCTCGGCCGACCTGGAATACCAGGCGCCCAACACGCCGCAGACCGTGTTTGAGGTCACGGCGGTCTCCCAATCGCTGACCTGCGTCTGCCTCGCAATGCTCTTGGACGAAGGGAAAATCTCGCCCGAGGACGACCTCCGCAAGTTCGTGCCGGAGATGCACCCGTTCGATCCGCCGATTCGCATTCAAGATATGGTCCGCTGCCGGTCCGGCTTGTGGGACCTAATCGCGGTGCCGGCCCTCGTCGGCGGGGAGAATGCGCCCCTTCAATATCCCTATACGGAAGCGGACTACTTGTGCCTGCTGGCCGGGCAGAAGACGCTGCCTTTCCCGCCGGGGTCGCAGTATCAATATAGCAGCGGCGACTATTTCCTGCTCGGGCTCATCGTGAAACGGATCAGCGGGCAATCCCTCGCCGAGTTTGCTCGCCAGCGCGTCTTCGCGCCGCTCGGCATGACTCGCACCTTCTTCGAAGAAGACCCGACCCGTGTCGTCGAGCAGCGCGCGGTCGGCCATTACAAACGCGTCGGCGATGCCTGGCACCTGTGGCGGCCCACTGCGTACATGGTAGGCGGATTCGCATTAAAGACATGCGTCGAAGATCTCTGCCGCTGGGACCAGAACTTCGCGCACAACCGTCTGCCGGGAGGGAAGTATCTCGACGAGTTCTTCCGAGAGGGCACGCTCCTGGGAAATCGCTCTGTCCTCGATGCGGATGCCGCTCTCAAGGAAAACGATCCCGAGGCGCGGCGAAAGTCGCCGCCCGGCCAATACCGCGGGCTGAGGCGCCGGCAATTCACGGGTGGTGCGTGGGGCATCAATGCCGCGATGGCCCAGTTTCCTGACCAAGAATTCACGGTCATCTGCCTGAGCAACAATGACGACATCGCATCCTGGAAGATGACCCAACTCATCGCAGACCTCGCACTCGGCGACCGCCTTGCGCCCCAGGCGTCCCGGACCCCGGCCCCCGCGGCCAGCGAACTGCCGACGGTCGAGCTCAAGGAGGCCGAGTTGCGCGACAAGGTCGGTGCGTATCGCCGCACGAAATACGACGGGGTCATCTGGCGGATCACACTTCGGGACGGGACGCTCCGGTTGACGGACCAGTTTCACGCGACCTGTTCGCTCCGGCCCTTGAGCGCCACTCGCTTCGATCCCGATGGCCCGGGATTTCATCCCACCACCCAGTTCGTCTTCTCGCGGCCCGTGGCCGGATCGCCCTGGTCTCTGACGCAAGAGTGGGATCTGCCGGACAATAAGGCAAGAGTCGAATTCCAGGCGGTCGAGCTGGTCGATCCGACCCCGGATCAGCTCAAAGAATACGCCGGCCGGTACGAGAACGATGAGCTCGCAGCGACCTATCGGCTGGCCGTTCGCGACGGGCGGCTCTGGCTGCGCGTGAACAGCCGGCGGTGGGAGGCGCTCGAGGCGACCGTCCGTGATGAATTTGTTCATATGCAGGAACCATCCGACCTCCGCATCATCGACCTTTCTGCGGAACGAGAAGGGCGAAGTGACCGGTCTTTCAATCGATATCGGCGGCCGGCTGAGAGGAGTCCGGTTTACGAAGCGCCCGATGGTCGGGGTCGGGGGTGAGTGATGAAAAGTCGGACTTATGGCGAGGCGGCGTTCCGTCCGGTTTCATTCCTTACGAGAGACAAGGAGCCTTGCGATGGCCGTCCGAGCGATCATCCGTGGTGTGCTGCTCATCACCCTTTTCACCACACCGGCCGCAAGCTGCGGGCCTGTCTTCGGCGACGAGCCACCCGTCGTCCTCCCCGCCGATTGGACGGCCCGGGTGGACGGGCTGTTCGCGAAGTGGAATCGTCGGGATAGCCCGGGCTGTGCCGTCGGGATCGTGCACCGTGGCCGGCTCATTTACAGCAAGGGCTTCGGCTCGGCCAACCTGGAGTACCAGTCGCCCAATACGCCGCAGACCGTGTTCGACGTCATGTCGTTCTCCAAATCGCTCACTTGCGCCTGCCTCGCGCTGTTGATGGACGAAGGGAGAATCGCGCCGGAGGACGACCTCCGCAAGTTCCTGCCGGAGATGCACCCGTTCGATCCACCGATTCGCATTCAAGATATGGTCCGCTGCCGCTCGGGCTTGTGGGATCAGATCTCTCTGCCGATCCTCGTCGGCTGGGAGAATGCTCCCCGCCAGTATCCCCATACAGAAGCGGACTTCTTCAGCCTGATTACCGGGCAGAAGACGTTGCCGTTCCGGCCGGGGTCGCAGTATCGATACAGCAGCGGCGACTATTTCCTGCTGGGGATCATCGTGAAACGGATCACCGGGCAGTCGCTGGCCGAGTTCGCCCGGAAGCGCGTCTTTGAGCCGCTCGGCATGAGTCGCACTTTTCTCGAAGAAGACCCGACCCGTGTCGTCGAGCAGCGCGCGGTCGGCCATTACAAGCGCGTCGGCGACGCCTGGCACCTGTGGCGACCCACGGCGTACTTCATAGGCGGAGCCGCACTGAAGACTTGCGTCGAAGATCTCTACCGCTGGGACCAGAACTTCGCGCACAACCGGCTGCCGGAAGGCAAATATCTCGACGAGTACTTGCAAGAGGGCGCGCTCCTGGGGAATCGCTCTGTCCTCGATCTGGATGCCGCGCTCAGGAGAACGATCCCGAGGCGCGGCGAAAGTCGCCGCCCGGCCAATACCGCGGGCTGAGGCGCCGGCAATTCACGGGTGGTGCGTGGGGCATCAATGCCGCGATGACCCAGTTTCCCGACCAAGAATTCACGGTCATCTGCCTGAGCAACAACGACGACATCGCATCCTGGAAGATGAACCAACGCATCGCCGACCTCGCGCTCGGCGACCGCCTTGCGCCCAGGCGTCCCGGACCCCGGCCCGCGCGGCGAGCGAACTGCCGGCGGTCGAGCTCAAGGAGGCCGAGTTGCGCGACAAGCTCGGTGCGTATCGCATGAAAGGCACGGGGTTCATCTGGCGGATCACACTTCGGGACGGGACGCTCCGGTTGACGGACCAGTTTCACGCGACCTGTCCTCTCCGGCCCTTGAGCGCCACAAGCTTCGATCCCGAGGGCCCGGGGTTTTCTCCCACCACCCAGCTCGTCTTCTCGCGGGCCGGGGACGGCTCGCCGTGGTCTCTCACGTCCCGGTGGGACGATCCCGAAGACACTCGGAGACGCGATTTCGACGCGGTCGAGGTGGTCGATCCGACCCCGGATCAACTTAAGGAATACGCCGGCCGGTACGAGAGCGATGAGCTCGCAGCAACCTATCGGCTGGCCGTTCGCGACGGGCGGCTCTGGCTGCGCGTGAACAGCCGGCGGTGGGAGGCGCTCGAGGCGACCGTCCGCGATGAATTTGTTCATATGGAAGAACCTGCCGACGCCCGCATCATCACCTTCCTGCGGAACGAGAACGGCGTGGTGACTGGCCTTTCGATCGATTACTATCGAGTGATAGGCGTCCGGTTCACGAAGCGATGACCCGCCTCAGAGAATGTTCGTGCCCCGGACACGGGACTGAAGCCTGCACGCTCCACCCGTTGCGTCACTCTTACGCGAGCGTGTTGATTTTTGCGACTTCCAGCTCCATCGTCAGGCGTCCGACCATCCGCTTCAGATCGGTGATACAGTCCTGGTCGCGGCTCCTGTGATCGTCGCCTTCGACGACGCCCTCCAGGCCTTCAAGAGCGATGTCCCTCCAGCGAGAGATGAGCTCGGGCTTCAGCTTGTGCTGCCGGGCGGACTCGGATGCGCACCTCTGGCCCGAGAGGGCTTCGAGGACGACCTGGGCCTTGAACTGCGGGGTGAAAGACCGGCGTCGGCGCTTCGGCATGGGAGTACGCCACGCTCCTCGCAATGTCCCCTTCTCGCCTCCTTGTGCCTTCTTGCCTTCTTGTTGAGGGGCGCCTCCAACTTGCCCAATCTGCCGCAGCAATTAGCAATGTCCCCTTCACGCCCCCGCAATTAGCAATGTCCCCTTCACGCCCGAAAATATACGTTGACGCAGACTGCTGGTATGAATCGGCTATAGTAGCATCAATTCCTCTTCGATCCACCGAAATGTCTAGCTCAAAAGGATAACTCTCAAACAGGATTCCCAAGTCATTCGTTAAGCCATGATCATCGAACCATACAAGCCCAAGCCCGAAACTGTGCGCTACGTAGCGATTTGGATTCTCATCTTGCTCTAAACGAAACGGACAGCCAAGGAGTGCTTCCAGCAGCATTCGGCAGTCCTGTGACGTATCGTGAGGCGCAAAGAAGAGGCTTGTGATGCTAGCCATAAGTAGTAACCTTCCTTTCCGTGAGAAACAATCACCCGGCCAGATGATAGGTCATGTCAATTCGTGATGTCAAATCCATCGCCTATCACACGAATTGTGCTAATTCGGCCCCTTGAAATTCCCATTGCACGACCAATGCCTGCGCGCTGCCTCTTCCTGAGTGAGCCCTGACCCACGAGCATCAATGATTATGGAGCGACCCTGCCCGCCTCCGCGGACCGAGTTGTTCACCACATTCCGTATTGTATTCGAGGTCGCGCCTGGATCGAGCGATTTGTACTCAGTCACGACGCCATCGATGATTCGATCTCCTTGCCGGCCAGCACCCGCCACCCCTCCAAGGGGTTCGGCTCAACTTGTTTGCCCTCTGAACTAAGAGTTGATCGATTTTATGTTCGGCGTCAGAAGCCCCTGGAATTCTTTGTGGAGCAGTCCCAGCGGCTTCAGGCCTTGTCTGGGCTTGTTCTTGTCCGGTCTTCGCAGGAGCCCCTTCCGATCCACGCTCGGAATCCTTGGAGCGTCGACATGCATAATCAAATAGACGACGAAGAATAGCTCCGAACCTCCCAGGGATCCCGACGGGATATAATGGGCCACGAAGACTTTCGGGCGGCATTACGCGGTTTCCAACGGCACCACCGATGACGGGGCCGCCGGCACCCATAGCGCGTTTTGCGGCAGCACCGACCCAGTTGACGTTCACGAGATCTTTGAACTTCGTAACCGTTCGGCGGAACCATCCCCGCGCGCCCCGCGGCCGCCGCGCGACCGGACCGCGCCTCGGCTGATGCGAAGTTCGTCTTGACGTAAGGATTTTGGCATCAGCGTTTATCCTACTTTTGTTACGGATCGGCGAATATCTTTCGCATGGTGCGGCGTTGCGATTGGACCGTTGCGCCCAGCCGTTCCTCGATCCAGGCTTCCACCGCCTTCCAGGGTATTTCGTCCAAAGCTTTTTTGATCTCCTCGACGGTCCACTCGGACATCATGGCACCGAACGCCAACATCAACCCGGTTAGACCGCTCTCGGATTGCTGTCGCTCCAGGGTCTTCAACTCGCCGAAGAGGGATTCCAAGATCTCCGTGCTGCCGATCAGGCGTTCGCCACCGAGTCGGGCAACCCAGGCTTCCTCGGTGATGAAGCGGATCATCGCCTCGGCGGCGTCTCGCCCTGACAGCGACAGGTTCATCGCCTCATACTTCGGCCGCAATTCCGCGACCGAATCCCTGTCGATGCCGTGGCGGCGAGCTTGCCGCACCGCCACTTGGATCACTTCGTGCCACTGACTCCATTGCTCGATCGCCTGGCGATACTCCCGCAGCCAGCCGAGTTTGGCTTCCAATTGTTCGCGGTCGATCGTCGCCAACATCGCCCGCTGACGGTCGGAGAGGTCTTTGTCCTCTGGCCGGCATTGGTCGAGAACGCGCAGGCACCACCGCGCCCACCGTAGCGGCGCCGCCAAATTCATAAACCGTGCTTTGGGCCGAAGCCTCGGCCCCACGCACCACGCCAGGGGCGTTTGCTGCAACTTCGCCTTGGTCTGGCCGAGCTGGGCCACGAACCCGGCCCAGCGCTCATCGGCTTCCAGCAACCGACGCAGCAGGTTCGCTCCCTTGTGAGCCGTATCGCAAGTGGCGACCGCGTGCGGATGCTTACGGCAATATTGCTCGATGCCGGCTTGTACGTCTCCCCCTTGGTCCGAGACGATCAGCCGTGGCACCCCTGTGCGAACGGCTGCTTCCTCAAGGGCCTTCTCGACCGTCGCGGCGTTGGAATGGGCCATCGGCACCAGTACGATCAGGCGCAGATCCTCCTGCCGCAAGCATCGCTCGGGGTAGGGCAACTGGCTCAAGCGAACCCCGACGGCCGCGAAGCACTTCACCGCACCAATCTGAACCGTGTGGTCGGTCAGAATCGCCCAGTCGTCAGCCTTTTCGAGCGGCCGCCGCAGTGCGTACAACCCCAACCGCATCAGCCAGCAACGCACTGTGGTCCACGTCATTACGGCGGCGTCGGCCGTGTGACCTGCAAGAAAGCCGAGCACGGCCGCCAAGACCCGCGGTATCGAACGCAACGACAGCTTGGCCGCAGTCACCAGCCGCATCGCCAGAGCAATGCAGCGAACCGGCCACTGGCCGCCCACCGGATACGGCCCTATTGATCGACCTCGCATTGTCGCGGGAAATTGTTCCGGCTCTTTGCTTGCGGGAGTCGCCGCCAAGAGTACTGGCACTGGAAACTGCGGTTCGACAACCGGCATGCCGTTGGTCATGGGGGCGGGGGCAACGAGAGCCGAACTTGAGGAAGGCAAACCGACCGCGCTTGTCCAAATCGCCTGAATTTGCTCAGCCGTGAGGGCATCCGCTTGGTTCAGCGCCCCTTTTTTTCCGCCTCCTCTGAGGCGGCCAATTGGGCACGCAACGCGGACAATTCAGCTTCTCGCTCTTGCGATTGCTCCCGGATCTGTTGCAATTGCGACTCGAGAGCTACCCGCTCGGCCTGCTCTCTCTGGGCGGTTGCTTCTCCGGTCTCTGCACGCTGGCGCCAACGGCTCCGCGACCGCTCCACTGCGGCGACCTGGTTGCGCCACCGCTTACAATCGGCCCGAAGTTCGCGATATTTAGCTCGAAGCTTGTTGCGACTCTTGAGCAACGACGGAAGGAGAATCCGTTGCGGAGACTTGGCATCCTCGGCACGCTCCAAGATCCGCTTCGATCGATTCGCAATGGCTTCCATACCCAAGCTCCACTATTCCTGAAAAGTTCGTCCTGCGCGAAACAAATCGGATACATCTCTATAAGGCGACAATGTCAGGTCAAGCCCAACTTCGAATCAGCCTAGACCGCGCCTACCGTCGAAGAGTCCAGCCCCCGGAGGAACCGACTCGGGCGCACGCCGGTCATACGCCACCCGATGCGCCGCCTGCTGAGTAAACAACGAGCCGCCCGTCGTCCATACGCCCACAGGGCCAGTACCCCGAATGATACAGGTCCATGACCTGGCACCAGAACCCGGGGAAACCGGCCACGATCTCGCGTGCCGCCATTCGAGCGGCGTACACCGCCGCCCCGCGGGCCGCGGTGGTGTAGTCATGTGGGCCGTCGTTCAGCATCGGGTGGCACATTGGCACGCGCCGCAACGAGGTCATCGCCTGCTTAGCCGCCGACAATTCGGCCTGCTGCCGCTCTGGGGTCTTGCCTTCGGCCTCGACCAACTCGGCCAGCGTGTCCCGATGCACCGGGTCCGGCTGCTCGCGTGAGGTCGGCAACCAGTCCCAGGTGTCGGTCGAGGCGACGGCGGATAGCGGGAGGGAATCTCCCCGGCCGTCGCACTTGCCAACGCGGTCGAACCAGCGGGCTTCGGCGATCATCGTGGACAGGTCTTCGAGGGTCACGACGGGGACAAACCTTTCATAAGTTCTTGCTTATAATTCAGGCGTTTCAACCCCTGCATCGCCCGGCGGGTCTAACGCGAGGTCGAACTCGCGCGGCGATCTCACTGAGGCGGTGAGGCGATGCCCGCCTCGGAGCAGGTCGTACGCCCCCGGGCCCACCCAGTACGCCCTCACCCTCCGAAAGGATTTCTTCAACCCGGAGCGGAACCGGCCCATCAGGTCCTTCGCCGTCGCCGTGTCCGACACGGTCCCCGCTCGACCGCTCAAGACGGCCCCCTCCCCCCATAGCCCTCCCGGGGAGAATACGACGGTGTCGGGGTTCACGAACTGGTCGACGCAGCAGCGCCGCTCGCCGCTGTACGTCTCCAGGGGCCGAATGCGGACCGGCACGTCCGGGATGGTCACCAGGAAGGCGTCGCACGTGGTAGCCGAATCGGCGGTAGCCTGGCCCAAGCCGGGTATGTCGGTGCCCCGGTCGAACCGCTCGCAGACGGCCCGGTCGAAGTTCCCCGTGCGGGTGTACGTGAGCGGGCCGCGCCGCTCTACGGCCGCCAGTAAGATGATCAGATCGTCCCTGACGGCAAAAAAATGGACCTGTCCCATGACTCGCCCCGTTAGGAACACGAAACTGGCGCCCTTGCTTTAACTGATGCGCCGGCCGCCGTTTACAGAACACGCGTTGCGCCGCGAGATTTTGGTTAAGCGTCTTGGTTGAGGACGCCGTCTGCAGCATAGCCGATCTCCAGGACGTCCGCTCGGAGGTCTGCGATCGAGACATTTGGGTTCAACAGTAAGGCCAGTTCCGCCGTCAGCGGTCGATGCCCGTAGATGTGGGCCACTGCTTTGGGGTTGACCTCGCGCTCGTAATACTCCTCGGCCCAAGCTCGGTAAGTCTCCGGCTCGCCATCGAGCGGTGATAACAGATCCTCCGATCCATCAGGGTCGCGGTGGTCGTGAGGGAATTCGATCTGCCCTCGGTGCCAGCGACGTATCTCCGGATCGTCTCCAGATGCAAAACGTCGTATTCCCGACGTCAAACGCCGGCTCGGTCAGACTGGCGGCGAACTCTGGTGGAACCTCGTCGAGGATTCTGGGCCAGATCCTCATGGAACCATCGTCGCGGTAGGGGGACATAGGTGCTTCGTGGGCAAATCCCTTGATCCAACAGCCTGACGAGTTGAACAGCGCGAAGAACTCGTCGCCCGAGCCGTCGCGCATCGATCCCATCTGTTCGTCAGGCGACCAACGGGCGTTGAACGAGTAATATCGGTATTCCCACTTCGGGCTGAGGATGGCATCGAGCATGGCCATCGACTGGAGCGTGGCTCGGAGTTGTCCCACGTCAGGGAGAGAGGAAAGATCGCGTGTGGAAATCATAAGTATGTCCAGGAATCACCCACGATGATCGTCAGGCGTGTCCTCTACACCACGCGTAACAGTCCGGCGTCGCCGTAAGTTCTTGTCAACTGACCCCAGGTTCCCGCGCTGACCCCAGGTTCCCGCGTTCCCCCCGGTCTGACCCCACGTTCCCCCCGGTCTGACCCCACGTTCCCCCCCGGACAAATGACAATCGGGAGGAGGCGCTGACTCCAGCCCGGGCTTTTTAAGGCTCTTGTGACGAGGTGCACTGTGAATGACAGACTGTGATCAGCGAGAAGTGCCTCGAATTCGTCTCACCGGGGCGTCGCTCGCACGCTCATGCGCGGACGCGATAAGGGCCGGTGACGACCGCCTCGCCGCCCGCGTTCATCTTCCACGCTTGCCAAAGGCCGACCGCGAAGATGAACAGCGAGATCGGCGAGTGCAGACCGACGATGATCGGGATGGAATAGACCAGACCGACCATCATCAGGAGCGCGAATAACAGCATGCCAAGTATGTAGAAGCGGTTCCGGGGACGCGGATTCTTCGCGGCATCCTCGGGCCGGTCTTTCCGGTCGGGCGCGGCGGCCTGGGAGTCGGCCTCGGCCTTCGCTTTGGGATCGGCCTTCGCCTCTTCTCGAGCTTTCTTCTCGATCTTCTCCCGGGCTTCGTCGCGTGCGATCGACCTCCGGTTCAATGACTCCCAGAGGCTGGGAAGGAACATGCCGACGAGCGCGGAATAGGTGAGAAAGACCGCCGCGAACTGGTAGAACCGACCGCCTCGATCGCCCGATCCCGACCTCACGGCGCCGCCCACCACGTAGCCGACGAGGATGGCGACCAGGGAGAAATTCCACCCGGTCCCGAACAGGACCATCCGGTAAACCCCCGCCCCCACGACGGCCGCCACCATTCCCAGCAGCAGCGCCTTGAAGGGGGGAATCCATCGACGGCCAGGACTCACCGTTTTCTCGTAGCAAGTCGTGCAAATCACGTCGCCGTCGACATCATAGTACTGATCCGGGATCGGCGTTCCGCACTGGCGGCAGAATACGCCGGGCGACACGTCCCCCGCGAATTCCGCCCGATCAAATCGCGTTGCGCCGGTTTTCGAGTCGGCGGGCTGTTGCGGATCGACCATCGGTCTGGCTCCTCATGACGCTGACGCCCCGGAGGCTGCTCGTTCCTGGTAAGTTAGACCGACAACGAACAACTCGCAACGGGCAACCGCCCGGCGGTTGCGGTTGACGGGGGGCAGAAGGGCAGGGGCAGAAGGGGGCAGAAGGGGACATTGCTAGAGCACCCCCCATAGAAGTGAGTCTGTCTCCTACGGAATCGAGGTTCTCTACCCGGCCGACGAATCCGGTTCGTCTACGCTTAGGCCCACGACAACCGTGCGAGAATTAATGATTTTTCCGGCCGCGGAAATCCGCGTTCAATCAAACCCGCCTCCGGTTGTCCTCTGGGAAAGGGTACTCCATGTATCTGGCGGTCGCCCGAGCGATTGCCTCGCCGTGATGCCGGGTGACCACTCGAAGCGCCATATCGATGCCCGCCGAGATCCCTGCCGAGGTGAGAAGATCGCCCTCTTCGACGACGTGCTGATCGTCGATCACCTTGACAGCGGGGAACAACTTTCGCATCTCCTCCAGGACACGCCAATGCGTCGTCGCTCGCTTGCCGTCCAGCAGACCGGCCTTGCCCAACAGAAGCGATCCAGTGCACACCGATGTCAGGGTCGTCACCTGACGAGCCTGCTCCTCGAGCCAGGTGATCAGTCGATCGTTCATCATCTCCCGGCGAGTTCCCCAGCCGCCGGGCACGACCAGCACGTTCAGCGGAGTGCAATCGTCGAAAGTGTGATCGGCAACGACTTTCAACCCACCCGTGGTGACGATGACTCCGGGCTGCTCAGCCACCAGGACCACCTCGTAAGGTGACGGGTCTTGCCGCCGTCGGTCCTCAACCAACCTGGTGACGGAAAAGACCTCGAACGGTCCGCAGAAGTCGAGCACCTCGACCTCGGGAAAAACCAGGATTCCAACCTTGCGACGGGTCATGGGCAACGCTCCTCCTCAAACGAGATTCGCTCGGGTTCAACGATCCGGGGACTCTGTGCGCTTGCGTCTTGAAACCTTCCGCGACACAATAACGATCAGTCGAGAACCTCCATAGCCTGGAAGAATGAGGTTTTCGCGCTCTCTCGGAGATTCTAACCCTGTCCGCCGATGAATCACGCCCATTCCAGGGCGAGATTGCGCGTGTTTTCGTCGCCGGCTCGCGCATCAACGGATTGGAACGTGTTCTTCGTATGAAGTCTCCCGTCGTGCTGAGGATCGAACCATGAGGCCCTCCGAGACAAGCCATCCGCAATGTGGGAGTTTCCCGGACCCTGGCGTCCGTCAAACCGCGTGCGGCCCGAGTTTCGGCCATCGACGCCAAGCACCCGCTCGACCTCGCGGCCGGCGACAAGGTGCTCGACCGGATGCCACCGAAGAATCGAGTGAACGCCGACTTCCTCATCGGCCGGTACCTGCTCAACCGCGGCCAGCCTGAACTCGCCCGCAAGTACCTCCAGGGCTGTGCCGACTCCCCGGAGAGGCACATCTGGACCCAGTTGGTCGCACTCGACTCGTTGCGATCTCTGGATTCCAAGCAGCCGCGATGAGGCCAGGTTTCCGGGAGGAGTTCGGCGAACCGAATGAGAGCTCTTAGTTTATCGCTAAGAAAATGCAATCCGGCACGTTGTCTGTCATGGTGGAGAAGGTTGTTCACAGAACGTTGTCAAATAAAAAGGCCGCAACGTAGATCGAGCCTCGGGACGAGGCTCAACGGCCCGGCCGTGCGAAAACCGAACCGAACCGCCGAAAGAAAGGACATCGCCATGGAACCCGATCTCAGTTTCGATTTCGATTCCCCGCTTCGAAAAACAGAATCGCGAAGGTGGTCCTGGCCGATCCGATCGATCGGGTCGTTGATGGTCTTGATCGCCTTGAGTTGTCTGTCGATGACGGTCATGGCCCGGGGCCCGCGGCGACAAACCAAGCGCGGCGATCCCGGTTCCGAGGAGAGCTCCCTCTGGGCCCATTTTGACCCCAAAGGCCGCCCCGGGTCTACCCGCCAAAGTGATGCCCGCGCCACGAAAACGGACCGGTCGGTTCGTGATCGAGGCGGACGCCGACATCGACCCCAAGATGGTCATCAAGGCCGACCCCACGATCGACCCGGAGATGGTCTTTAACCCCGAGGCCAGCAGCCGGCGGTCGTTGTCGATCGTTCCGATGCCGGAGCCCGACAAATTCTTGGTTCCGCGACCGCCCTCAGGGCCACGCGAGTTCAATCCGCAAGGGCCAGACCAACGACCTCGTTGAATCTCGAGAACGTACACGATGCCTGACGACGGCGACTTGAACCTCTACTACGATTTTCTCACGATCGTCGCGTGGTGGAACCTTTACGGCTTGCCGGCCCTGCTCGCGGTCGTGGCAGTCGTTGTTGTCGTCATCTTGGCTCGGCGCCATGCTCGCTCCGCGAAGATTGCTGGGCTGGTGGATGATGGGACCTTGGCCGTGCGCCGGATCGGCTTGATCCATTATGGTCTGGCCCTTCGCGCCGGGATCTTCCTGGTCCAGGAGCTGCTGACCATGCGCATCGATGGGGATTCCGGAGTCGCTCGTGATCCTGATCCCATCGGCGATCGGGGTGGTCATCAACCCGCTGTTGGGTCTTGGCCTGCGCCGGCGCCCTCCCCGGAACCGGACCCGGCGGTGGGCGATCGCATGGTATACGTTTTTGTCGTTGATCGCCATTTATACGACTTACTGGTTGTGGCACTACCACGCGGCCGTCGATCTGGCGAGGTGGCCCGATAACCTGGTTTCGCTGGGGTTGCCCGTGTTTCTTTGGGTGGTGATGCTCTTGCCGCGGACTCGTGGTGCGTTCGCCTCGACGGCTGAGAGTACTAACCCGTCCGACCGAGAGCCATGCGCTGCCGGGCTGGCCGTGGGTGTCGCTGCCGGCTCTCTTGTTTTTGATCGTGCTGAGCTCGACCGTGGCCGTGGATGCGGTTGATTGGGCCTGTCGAATGGCCACCGAGCCAGGAGAGCTTCCTTGACCGCCGCCGAATGCATCTCGTACGGTACGAAGGAGGTGGGTACGCTCTTCATAAGGAGTCTGGCAAATGCACATGTCCATGTCGATTTCGATCTGGCTGGTATCGCTCGCGGTCGGTTTTCCTCAGGAGGATCTGAGTTCCGACGAAGGTTGTCGCACCGGGCGCGACCCTTGAGAAACTCTGGGGTGAAGGGCTCGTTCACCGAAGGAGGGGCGATGGCCGAAGACGGCTCGATCCTCTTCTCCGACATCGGCGACCGGATCATGCGGTTTGACCCCAAGACCAACAAGACGACCGTCTTCCGTGAGCCGAGCGGGCGAGCCAACGGTATGATCTTCGACAACAAGGGGCGGCTGATTGTCGCCGAGGGAGCCAATACCGGCGGCGGGCGGCGGGTCTCGATCACCGAACGCGACGGCACAATCAAGACCCTGGCCGATAGCTACGATGACAAGCGGTTCAACAGCCCCAACGACGTCGCCGTCGATCGCCAAGGGCGGGTTTACGTCTCCGACCCCCGTTACGTCGGCAACGAGCCCCGTGAGCTCGATTTCGAGGGGGTCTTCTTGATTTCGCTGGAAGGCTTTGTCATCCCGATGATCACAAACGCCTACAAACCCAACGGCCTGGCGATCAGCCCCGACGGCAAAACCTTGTACGTTTCGGACAACGGCAGCCGGCGTCGAGCGTTGCTCGCGGCCGACCTGGGCCCTGACGGCAAAGCGGCCAACCCACGCGTCATCCACGACTTCGGCGCCGGTCACGGGATCGACGGCATGACCGTCACCACCGACGGCCGGATCGTCGCGGCCGCCGGCACCGGCAACCAACCCGGCGTCCTCGTCCTCTCACCGGCCGGCAAAATCGAGGCCTTCATCCCCGTCCCCGAGCAACCCGCCAACGTCGAATTCGGCGGCGACGACCGCAAGACCCTCTACATCACCGCCGGCAAGAGCCTCTACCGCATCAAGACCACCATGACCGGCTATCACGTGTCGCCCGATCGGTAGTTGCTATGCAACTAGCAACTCCCGCAACGTTGACCCCGCTGCCGATGATGAGGTTGTGGTGATAGGCCCAGTTGTAGAGTGGTCCGTTCTTGGCGGGCGGGAGCTCGGTGATGTCGTGGAATCCTTCCTCGGCGAACCAGCGTTTTAGCTCGTCGATCGAGTGGTGCGACTGGTATTGGGGGGCGTACCAGTCGAAGTTGTCGCAGACGCGCAAGGTCCAGTCGGGGTGGTTCGAGAAGTTGGCGAGCTTGTTGAGGGTTTGCTTCAAGAGGGGGATTCCGCCGAGTGCGCCCAAGCCCGGCGCAGAGGGGCTCGAGCACGCGAGCGGGCATTCGGGTCGTGACGGCGCGGAGGCCGGTGTTCAGCCACTCCTGAGGGGCTGTGTTGCGGCGGTAGAGCCAGACCGCCAGACGCCCTCCGGGTTTGACCTTTCGGGCGATCTCCCGAAAAGCGCGGCGAGGATCGGGAGTATGGTGCAGCACGCCGATCGAATAGACCAGGTCGAAAGCCCCTTCGGCCAGTGGCAAGTCGAGCAGGTCGGCCTGGATGATCGCGACGTTGGGAAGATGGGAGCACAGCGCGGCGGCCTTGACGACGGCCGCGCTCAGATCGACGCCGATCAACTTGGCGCCGTGGGAACCAACCAACCGGGCATAGCGACCGCCGCCGCAGCCCGCGTCGAGCACCAGCTTACCCGCCAAGTCGCGCGGCGATACCCCGGTCTTGACCGTAAACGTCGCCTCATCCTCCTCGGGCCGCATCACGTCGTAGCGGTTCCACTGCCGGCCGAAGCTGGCGGCGTAAGAATCTCCGGCCAGCCGGGGTATGCCGTCAATAATCGGCACGATCGCCGAACAATCCCGGCAAGCGAGTTCATGGGGCGGGTCGCCGACGACATCGAGACTTCCGCGGCAGCGAGGACATCGGACCAGCGCAAGCAATTCTTGGCTCATGTTCAATTCTGGAGTTGCTTCAGCCTCAGCAGCTCGCTTGTCCGCTGAATATCGCGGATCAGCTCATCGGTTCGACGGTGGTCGGCTTCGACCCGGGCCCACAACATGATATTGCTCGCTAACGATGCAAGCACCAGAATGAACAAGCCTATCGTCGCCAATCTCAGCAGCCTTGGGGAGAAGTTCCATGCCGCCGGCGGAGCACTTGCGGGTGTTATTGTTTCAGGGAAAGTCTCATGCCGGATGTCGCGCAGGACGTCCTGAACCGGGCGATCCTCGATCACGCTGAGAATTCTGACCAACTCTCGTGCTCGCATCACGAAATCCGGCGATTGCTCAGACCGAGGAAGGATCTGGAGGATCGTTTCACCATTGTCATCCTTCATCGGTGCCTCGAACACCAACAGGCGTTCATCCTTGTAGGGTCGTTGCGTCCAACCGCGATCAAGAAGATGATTTTTGATCCAATCTGCTCGGATATTCGTTATCGAGAGAGGCTCGATTTCCGCCATGCTCATAAATCACCGCCTTGCTTGACCGTCTCCATGATCGTCCGCAATCCATCGACAGAGAAAAGGTTGCCGCGAGGGATGCGGATCGTGATCCGCGTCTGGTTCGTGATCGGACCGCGCCCTTTGAGAGAAATCCAATAGGCACACTTCCGCAGGATCAGTCGCTCCTCGTCTTGATCCACCCACTCCGACTCTTGCGGGGGAAGAACAAGCAACACAAGGATGCGAGGGACTCGAGTGTTAACCCTTAAGGTCTCGTACGCCTTGACCTCCAATGCGTAAGCCACAAAGTCTTTTTCCACCTTGGCATTGACCGAACTCTTCGCCTGAACGTCCAACCGGAAACCCGATTCGAAATATTGGCCGTTCAATTCGATGATGTCGTTGATTGTGACGTCGATCCCATAGTCAAAGTTTGCGAAGGAACAGCTCATGCCCAATTTACCGGTCACAGCTTGGATGTAGGCCCGGCTGAGCGCTTCCTGTCGATGCTGCTGGGTCAACAATCCCGATTCCTTCTCGGCCGGCTCATTTTGATAATATGGGCTCGTGGGCGTCCAATTCATTCCCACTTATTGACTCTATCAAGGAAGAGTCATTGCCTGCCACTCGGAAAATGCGATTTGCAGAACGCTCATGACGAAATCCTGGATCGACCAAGTCGAACGGCGAATTTCGCGGTGGGTTTCCCGCGGTTCGGGTGGCCCCTGGGTGGTCGCTGTGTCGGGTGGTAGCGACAGCGTGGGGCTGTTGCGGGTCTTGCACTCATCTGGCGGCTCGAACCGGCTTGTCGTTGTCGGTGGCGCATCTCGATCATGGGCGCGAGGGGAAGCGTCGCGGGCGGATGCGCGAGTTTGTGGCCGAGCTGGCGCGGTCGTTGGGCTTGCCGTTTGACCTCGGGCCAGTGGCGGCCGACCCGCGCCAAGCACTTCGAGTCCGACGCCCGAGCGCGCCCGCTATCAGCTGGCTAACCGAGGTCGCCCAGGCTCGCAAAGCAGTCGGTCGTGGCGGTCGGGCACACGCGCGATGACCAGGCCGAGACGATCCTGCACCGGATCGTTCGCGGCACCGGCCCCAGCGGGCTGGCGGGAATCCCCGCGACCAGGCGGCTGGCGGCCGATCCCCCCATCACCCTGGTTCGTCCCTTGCTGACGGTCTCACGCGACGAGATCCGGGATTATCTGGCCGAGCTCGGCCAACCCTATCGCGAAGATCAATCCAACACCGACCTGGCACGAACCCGCGCCCGCATCCGCCACGACCTCTTGCCCAAGCTGGCGAGCGAGTACAACCCCAAGGTCGCCGAGGCCCTGGTGCGGCTGGGGTCACTCACCGCGTCGTTTCAGACCGCCATCGAGGCCGACCTGCGCAAGCTCGTGCGCGCGTCGGTCATCACCAAGACGCCTGATGCCATTGTGCTCAAGCACCCCTACTTGAGCTCGATTCCCTCGTTTCTCCGAGCCGAGGTGCTGCGACGGGTTTGGCGGAGCGCCGGCTGGCCCGAGGCCGGCATGTCGGCAAAGCGGTGGCGGCGGCTGGCGGCCCTGGCGCAAAACAAGGACATCGCCCCCGTCGAGATCGGCGAGCACGTCACCATTTCCACCGATCGCTTCTTCTTGGTCCTGCGACGATCGCCGCGCACCCGTGACCGCCTCCTCGGGTCCAAGCAGCGAGGAGCCGATCGCGCTCGAGTCTCCCGGTTCGGTGCTCGTCCCCTGGGCGAGCTGTCGAATCGAAGCGCGAATGGATCTCGCCGCCGGACGGGCCGGATACCGAGCTCATCGACTTCGACCAGGTTCACTTTCCGCTGCATGTCCGCCCACCGGCGCCGGCCGATCGGTTCGAGCCGCTGGGGATGGGAGGCTCGAGCCATGCCGCTGGCCGATTTCTTCCGAGGCCGGCACATTCCTCGCGACCAGCGCGCACGCACACCTCTGGTCTGTGACCAGCTCGGCATCATCTGGGTCGCCGGCCATCGGATCGCCGATCGCGTCAAGCGGACCGAGCAGACCAGCCGCACGCTCGGCTTGCGGCTGCAGAAGCTAGGAGTTACGAAGTTAGGAGCTAGAAGTTCGAATAAACGATTTGCTTCCATGCGTTTATGTGGTATTCTCACTCCTCACTCCTCGACTCCTAACTCCTAACTTTTATCCACCACGGCTTCGGCCTCATGGAAGAAGCCGAGCGCTTCCTGGTCGTTGACATAGCGGTCGGTCTGGACGAGTTTGCGGAGTTGGTCGAGAGCGTCCGGGCTTCGCGAGTTCTGGCCGAGCCGGGCGCTGGCCATGGCGGTGACGGCCAGGTCCAGCGGCGTGCGGTGCCGCTCGGGTGGCCGAGGCTCTTGATGGTTTCGAGTGCCTGGGCGGGCTGACCGGCGCGGTCCAGAGCCAGGGCCAGGGCGCGGCGGTAGTCGGCCAGTCGCACCGGGTCTTCGGTGACAACCTGGCAGGCGGCCTCGAGCCGTCGCACGGCCAGGCGGTAGTCCTCGGGCTGGCCGGTCGGCCGCACGATCGTCAGCCAGGCGGCCTCGTAAAGCGCCGAGGCATTTTCGGCGCGGCGCTCGGCGATCTCGATCGCGGCGGCCCGGAGCCGCGGGCTCACGGTTCGATCGGTCGCGGAGCACGTCGAGAACTTCGGACTTGAGCAAGTGCCTGGCGAACAAGGACTGCACCCGCTCGACGGCCGCGCGGCGCAGGGAAAGCTCGGCGGCGGTCTCGGTCCCGTCGGCGGCCGCCAGGGTGCTCCAGGTCTTGGCCGTGTAGTCGATGCTCCCCGACACGATCTGGCGGCCGTCGCGGCTGATCGCCAGGCTGACAACCCCGCTGGTGTGGCCGCGGAGCGTGAACACCTCTTCACCGGTATCGACGTCCCAGAGCTTGATGGTCCGGTCGTCGCTGGCGGTGGCGAGGCGTCGGCCGTCGGGAAAATAGGCGACGGCCGTGACCAGGCTGGTATGCCCGTGGTACGAGGCGGTCTCTTCACCGGTCCGGGAATTCCAGACCTTGACCTCGGCGGCGACCGGACCGTGATAGGCGCCGCCGACCGAGGCGATCGCGGTGGCCGTCGGGCGAGAAGGCCAGGTCCTGCACGCCGGTGGCGTGTCCGTTGAAGACAGCGAGCTCATGGCCGGTCGGTGCTGTCCCAGACCCTGGCCTTTTGATCGTTGCCGGCCGTGGCGATGCGACGGCCGTCGGGTGCGAACGCCACGGCGTTGGCGCCCTTGGCGTGCGCCTGGAATCGACCAGACGAGTTGTCCCGTTGGCGAGGTCCCAGAGCCGGAGGGTTCCGTCCTCGGCGGTCGTGGCCAGGAGCTTGCCATCGGGCGAGAAGTCCGCGTCGCTGACCGGCGCGCCATGGCCGGCTCGAGCACCTGGCGGCGGGCCCAGCTTGCGGTGTCCCAGATGTTGATGACGCCGTCCGGGCCGCTGGCGGCCAGGGTGGTGCCGTCGGGGGAAAAGGCCAGGCCGATGTGGCCGAGCAAGCCTGGCGGGCCGCTCAGGCGCTTGTAGCTCCTCGCCGGTGCGCGGGTCCCAGATCCGGATGTTTCCATTGTGGGCCGAGGCGACGCGGCGGCCGTCGGGCGCGAAGGCCAGGGTGCCGACCCAGCCCGCGCTGTTGCGGAATGTCACCTGGGAATCGGGAGCCGCCGCCGGCCAGAGCTTGACGGTCCCGTCCAGGCTCCCCGACGCGGCCAAGGCCCCGGCCGGGCTGAAGGCCACGCAGTGCACAAAACCGGTATGGCCGTGAAACGCGGCGTTTTCCTCGCCGCCGGCCAGGTCCCAGCGCCGGACGCTCTTGTCCTCGCTGCCGGAGACCAGGTGGGTACCGTCGGGCGAGAACGCCAGTCCGCGGACGAACCCGCGATGGCCGATCAAGGTCTGCAGAGGCGCGCCGGTCGCCCGGTCCCAGAGCCGGATGGTCTTGTCCCAGCCGCCGGTGGCCACGTAGCTTTCCATCCGGGTGAAAAGGCCACGGCATACACGAAGTTGACATGCCCGCGCAGTTGATGGACGATCGGCCGGCTCTCGCTCGACAGGTCGTGGATGTCGACGGCGCCTCGGCTGGCCAGGGCGAGCTGGCGGCCGTCCGGGGAAAACGCCAGGCTGAGCACGCCGCCGGGCTCGCCGACGATCGGCTCGCCCAGGCACGTTCCGGTCGCGGCGTCCCGAAGCCGGGCGTAACCGGTGGCCGTGTAATTGTTGAAGGACCCGCAGCCGGCCGCGATCGTGCGGCCATCGGGAGCATACGCCACGCTGAGGATATTGAGGCCGCGCTCGGCGCTCTCCCAGACCTTGTTGCCGCTGGGCATCTCGAAGACGGTGACGACCGCGCCGGTCTCCTTGCCCTCGAACCCTCGGGCCGCGGCGAGCGTGCGGCCGTCGGGCGAGAAGGCCACGGCCTGGAACGCGCCGGTCAGGTTGCCCACGCGTGAAGACCGGTTCGCCGGTCTTGATCGAGCGGACGAGCAGCTCGGCGGTCGGGCTGTCGCCCACCTGGCCCCAGGGGCCGGTGCCGGCGGCCAGCAGCTCGCCGTCGGGGGAGAACGCCACGCACCAGACGTCGCGCCCTTGACTCGAGCCCGGGAAGGTCTTCAGCTCGGAGTGGCCCAGCCGGTGGGCGTAGTCCCACTCCCAGGCGCGGAGGTCCTGTGGGCAGCCGTCCAGCAGCTCGTCGGCCAGGGCGACGTTGTCGTCGAGGTACTCGCGATAGGCCAGGTTGACCCGGCTGACCGCGTCGCGACGCCGCAGCGATTCCGCCCGCTGGGTCGCCTCGATCGACTTGGCGATGGCCAGCACGCGCTGGCCCTCGGTCTTCTTCTGCTCGCTGTCCGAGCAGGAGGATCCCGGCCGAAAGACGCGGCCACGGCGGTGATCAAGAGGACGGCCGCGCCGGCGACGATCGGCTTGTGCCGCCGGCCCCACCGCGCCAGCCGCGCCGGTGCCGGCTCGTGGTAAGCCGCGACCGGCTCGTCGGCCAGCCAGCGCTCGATCTCCTCGGCCAGGTCGGCGGCCGAGGCATAGCGGTCCTCGGGCTTCTTGGCCATCGCTTTCAAGCAGACCGCCTCGAGGCGCGGGGGACCCGGGCATTCCACCGCCTCGGCGGCGGAAACTCACCCAGGCGGACCCGGTCCAACAGGGCCGTCACGTCGCACCAGACAAATTCAAACGGAGCGCGGCCGCAGAGCAGGGTATAGAGCATGGCGCCCAGGCTGTACACGTCGCTGGCCGGCCCGAGCTGGTCGACCCGGCCCTCCGCCTGCTCGGGACTCATGAAGGCCGGCGTGCCAAACGCCGTGCCCGCCGCCGTCTCGGTCGAGCTGGTCAGTCCGAGCGGGGTGACCCCCTCCGGTCGCTCGAGTTTCCGGTCGACGCGGTCGATCATCCCGTCGCGGACGCCGGCCTCTCGACTCCGCTCGCGGTCGGCGATGGCCGTCTCGGTCTCCTGCGCCTGCGCGGTCTCGGCTCGGCCACGGACGAACACCTTGGCGAGGCCCCAGTCCACGACCAGCGACTCGTTGAACGGACCGAGCAGCACGTTGGCCGGCTTCAAGTCGCGATGGAGCACGCCCCGGCTGTGGGCGTAGGCGACCGTCTGGCAGACGTCGACGAACCGGTCGAGCAACTGCCGCAGCGCCAGCGAGCGCGCCCGGGCGTCGCGGTCGCGGCTCGTGTCGGCCTGATGGAACTGCTTGATCGCCTCCTCGAAGCTGGTCCCGCGCACGAACCGCATCGCGTAGAACGGCCGGCCGTGGTCGTCGACGCCCAGGCCGTAGACCGGCACGATCCCCGGATGCTCGAGCCGGCCGGTGACCTCGGCCTCGAGCATGAACCGGGCGCGGCTGTCGACGTCGTCGGCGCGCTCGGGCTTGATCTGCTTCAAGGCCACCTCGCGCTGCAGCTCGGCGTCGAACGCCACCGAGACCTTGCCGATGCCCCCCTGGGCGTGGGGACGCAAAACCTGGAACCGCAACCCCGTGCCGGACGGCGTTCCCAGAAACCACTCGTGTTCTTCCGGCTCGGGTGGAACGCCAACCTCGCCGGGCAGGAACGAGTCGCCATCGTCGGCCGCATCGGGGCTCGAACCCGGCAATGGCTCATCGGCCTGATGCTCGGGCTTGATCGGAATCGACGCCACCGTCGGATGCGTACTCGAGTTGGGGTCGGGGTTACCGTTACCCTTACTGTTGCGGTTTTGCTTGTGCTCATGCTCGAGCTCGCGACGGAGCGTGCCGAATCCACTCAGCTCATCAAAGCAGCGCCGCACGTCACCGCCGTGCCGCTCGAGCAGCTCGTCGACCACGGCGTCCAGAACCGCCCGTTGTTCGGCGGTGAGGATTGCCCGTTCGACCAGCCGCTCGCCCAGCGGCGGAGAGCTGGTCGAGGTTCGGGTTGATCGGACGCTCGGCAGGCAGTCGACTGAGCGTCTGGCGCGAGAAAGCCCAGGTGCACGAGCCAGCGCTTCGAACAGCAAGTCACGATCGGCACGATCCTCGGCCACGGCGGTAGCCCTTGGTTGTAGAACGGATTTCATTCCGTTTCGCCTGCCCGAAAGAATTGCCTTAGCTGCATCGTATCGTAACACTTCTGCCGCAACGGGGCTATGGAACCGGCCGGAAATCGCCGGGCGATATTGGAGACTCCTCTCAGCCTTCCTCCGGTTCATCGATCATCATTTTGTATTGAGAAAGCGAGGAGCAGAGCGCACAAAGTGATCCTGGGCCAAAGAACGCCGATACGGTGCTCGCAGGTGCCTGGCTCGTCCGGCGAAAAACCCTCCTTCGAAAACAACATGAACCACAGATAAACACGGATCAACACAGATAAATAGAGAATGAAGAGGATGATCTCCGATCTGTGTTCATCCGTGTTCATCTGTGGTTAGATCTCTTTCCAAGATTCGTACGAAGCAGCGGATTCGGCGTCGCGCAGCTCTTGATCGCGGCGGTGATAGCCATGCCGCTCACTCAGCTCGCGGGCTCGCGCCAAAGCCGTCCGGTCGCCGAACAAGCGGGCACGTACAACTGCTGCTCCATCACGGACCGATGCGCCTCGCACGTTGCTCGAGATGGCGGCCTAACCTTCTAACTACGAATCCCACAGACCGCGCCATACCGATCGGACGAGAACGTCAAGTCCTCAGGGACGTTTCCGCATGGTGAACTTGAGCTGAACCGTCTTTCCAGGACGACACTCGACCTCCTGTCCTGCGGACTCGACCACCTCGTGGCTCAGGGGATAGGATTGAAATCCCACTCCGATCCGGTGCGTTCCGGGCTCGACCAGGGCGCGGAGCTTCCCGCGAGCGTCCGTGCGTGGTCTTTCAACCCAGGCGATCCGTGTCGCCACTTCCCACGAACGGAAGTAAAGCAGTTCACGACCACCGTTGGGATTGGTCTGCCGCCACAGGTCGACGTCAGGAATTCCTGCGCCGGTCTCTGCGTCCACGACCGTGACTTCGATGATGCCGGCCGGGCGAAGGGTGGCCACGACTGGCTCGGCCGGCGGTTTGGCCCCAACCACGAGTTCACCATCGGTAACGAGATAGGGAGTCCCTCGGGCCGGCAAGTACCGCGTCCGATATCTTCCTGTCGGGAGCCTTAACGTGACCCGACCCTGGTCGTCGGTCGTTTGCAATGTGCTCACCAGTCCCTCAGCAGCCTCGACTGCGACCTTGGGGGCCGGCTCACCGGTGTCGCCGAACACGATCTTGAATGGGACGTCCAGCGGCGTCGCCAGCGTGACCTTCAAGTCGCCCGTGAGGACGGGTGACCCGTCGTGGACCGGTTGGGGCTCGCGGGTCGTCGCCGCGTACACCCATCGCCAGGGAAAGCCCTTCGCCCTGAGATCGATCCGGAACCGGCAGTCGACGGGCAGTCCCGTGAACTCGAACCGGCCCTGGGCGTCGGTGGTGCGGATCTTCATCGACGGAGGAGCGGAGTCCCTCTGGTTGAGCGTCTCGAACGTCCAACCCGGCATGACATCGTCGACGACGTTCAAGGATTCGCAGTCGCGGATCTCAAGACGGACGTCGGCAAGAGGGTTTCCCCGATCATCGACGATCGTTCCTGAGAGTCGGGCGGCGGGCGGAAAATTCAAGTCGAGCACGATCTTGTCTTTCGCTTCGTAACGGCTGGGCGGATCCCGGTGCTCCGGCTCGTATGTGATGCTCGCCGGTTTGGGTTGGGGAAAGAACCATTTCTGGGGCCGCCAGGCGAAGCCAAACCCCTCGGCCTGTCCGAAGACCTGGAACGATCCTGTGTCACGGCCCGACACGGTATTCGCGCGTTCGATCGGGAGCGGCACTTCGTGGAACTCGTAGCGGCCTTCGGCATCCGTGGTGGTTTCGGCGATTCGCTTGTAGTCTGCCCATAGCGATGCGAGATACACGCGGGCGCCTGAGATCGGCTTGCCGGCGGGGTCGAGGGCCCGACCCGTCACCGTGATCGGGTGGGTGTAGGTCTTGGGCAACGATTCCTCCGGTCTTGCGACAGGGGATTTCTCCGGGGCCGGGGCAACGGCCGCGGGCGTGACGGTTTTCTGTTCGTCCTGAGCCTGGTTCTGGTCGCCGCCGGCGCGGGCGGGGAGGCGATCCCGAACGGCCCAACCTCCGATGTCCCGGGATGGACCGCCGCGAGGCCAGTCATCAAAACGAGGGCACCGGCGAGCAGTCCCCTCGCCGAGCGATTGCCCAGGAGCCGATGGCTTCGCCCATCGTCAAACAGGGCCTTGATGCGCTGCTCAAGCGTGTTCTTCCGGGTCAACGGGACCGCCGCGGTTAAACCCACCGCCCGGAGAGATCGGGCAAGGTCAACGAGTTGCCGGGCGTAGTCGGTGCGCCGCTGCGCCGAGATGGACCACGTAGTCGTCGCAAGCGCACTCACACTCCGCGCACAACCGGTGAAGTGCATACCAGGCAAGCGGATGAAACCAATAAACGGCGGTTGCCAGGCGACCGATCAGTTGAAAACCGACGTCCCACCGCTTGATGTGGGCCAATTCGTGGAGCAGCACGAGCCGGCGTGCCGGTTCCGGCCATTGCTGTGCCTGCTCCGGCAACAGGACGACGGGCCGCAAGACACCCCACGTCACCGGGATCAAGGGCACCGGGCTCGTCCTCAGCTCGATCCGGCGACGGAGCGCAAACTGCCGAGTGAGTCCGTCGAGCAATTGCAGCCAGTTCTGGTCGACGACCCGCCGGGACTGCCTCCGTCGCCATTCGTTACCAACAAGACCCGCCAGAGCAGGCAACCCGACCGCGATGAACCCCAGCACCCAGAGAAGCATGATCCAGGCGAATTGTCGCAGGACGGCGCCGGGGGCCACAAGGGATTGAACCACCGCGGATAACCTTGAAGACGTGCCGGAACTG
The DNA here is from genome assembly GCA_963779785.1 of uncultured Planctomycetota bacterium. GTDB lineage: Bacteria > Planctomycetota > Planctomycetia > Isosphaerales > Isosphaeraceae > CAVRFS01. Next base: position 17,826 of record CAWAAW010000024.1, on the reverse strand, counting down.
CGTTTCGGTTGGTCTGGCGGCAATGCCTGTATCGGGCCGGGCCGGCCGTGACCGAGGTCGGGTTGCGTCGAATGAATGCCGTCCGGAGACTCGGCGTTCACAGCCTGATTGGACCCCAATCCCGCGGCTCCCTCATTCCAGGGTCGATCGGGCAACCCATCGTGAGGGAGAATCGGCAGTCGCCAGCCCGGGTACCGACCAGGACAGCAACGGAAGCACAATCAAGCCGGAAAGCGCCAGGCCCCACAGCCGATGCCGTACCGCCGCCGCCGATCGTCGCAGGGCCACAGCGATGGCCGTCGTCAGACACAAGAGGATCGTGGCTTTGGCGACGGCGTCCGCCACGACGAGGGCCGGGCCGCCGGTCGCGAGTGAATCGATGAGCCAGCGAAGCATGTCACTTCCCCTCCCGACGAGCCTGGTCGATGAGTTGTTCGAGCCGCTGTAAGTCGTCATCGGTCAGTTTCGAGGCCGAGACGTCCAGGATGGCCGCCACGGCATCCGTGGCGGAACCCCCGAAGAATGTCTCGCATGACGTGTGTGAGTGCCGAGCGCGACGCCGACTGATGCGAACGTGTCGGCCGATACACATACTTCGTGCCGAGTTGCCGATGCCGAAGCAGTCCCTTTTTCTCCAGCATCCGGATCATGGTGCGGACCGCCGAGTACGAAGGCGGATCGGGCAGGTTCGCGAGGACCTCGGCGACCGAAGCCTCTCCAAGTTGATAAATCGCATCCAGGATCTGGCGTTCTCGCGCGCCCAGACCGCTGGCCTGGTGCTTCCTCGGCATAAACTCTCCTCAAGCGGTCCGCCACGGGGAAGGCAAAGCAAAGGGAGCACTACACGAGTGGCACTCTATTGCCATGTGGTAGTCTATTGCCATCTCGTCCGCGAGTCAAGGGCCCAGAGTTCCGATGGAAACTTATCATGGAAATCGGTCGATTGGTAAGTGATCTAGAAGGCTACGACACACATGAATAAGATAGTTGGGTCTTGCAGAATCCGGCTCACGACAACACGGACGGGAAGTCATCACCACAAACCTCGGAGATGACCAATGTCCGATCGAAATGCTTTTCACGCTCTTTCCGTAGCCGAAAGCACGTAACTGATGAATCTCGGCTACAACGAACCCATAGACACTCGCGGACGAGCACCCAGGCCATGCCCACGTCCCCTCGATCGGCTCCCGCTCGCCGCTTTGTGCTGGCCTGGGCCCTGATGATCGGCAGCCTGGTCGGCTTCTGGTGCTGCCGGCCCTGGCTGGGGACGAGAGTGTTCAACTACGGGCAGCTCGTCGTCCTCCTCGTGACGTGGAAGATCGCCTCGCTGCTCTGCCTGCCGCCCGGGGCATGGGCACGCTTCACCCCGCTCCGGTTGCTGGCTTATTGCGTCTGGTATCGGGATGCAGCCGACGCAATTCCTCAGGGGCGAAGCCGACCGCCGCCGAGGCTCCGGTGCCGTCCGTGTCCGGAATCCTCCTCAACGCCCTCACCGGGGCGGCGCTGCTCTGGCTGGTGCCGCGCCTGCTGCCGGCCGCGACCCCCTGGACGATCCGCTTCTGGATCGCTCTCGTGGGCATCAGCTTCCTGGCTCTCTTCGTGCGGCTCGACATCGGGGCGCTGATCTTCCGGGCGATGGGCTTCCCGGTTGAAAAGGTCATGGATTGCCCGATCGCCGCGACCACGCTCGGTGAGTTCTGGGGACGGCGCTGGAACCGTATCGTCTCGGGGATGGTCCGGGAAGTCATCTTCTTCCCCGTGGCGCGTTGGGTCGGCGCACGGGTTGCCCTGTTCGCCGTGTTCCTCTACAGCGGCCTTTATCACGAAGGCTTCAGCTTCATGGCCAGATCCGGATATGGCCGGCCCACCCTCTACTTCCTGTTGCAGTACCTCGGGGTGGCGATCGAGAATAGCCGCCCTGCCCGTCGCTTGCTCCAGGGCTACCCCTGGCTGGGGCGGGCATGGACCTTCGCCGTCATCGTCTTGCCGGTCGGCCTGTTCCTGCATCCGGGTCTCGTCGATGGATATCTTGTGCCGATGCTCGTGGAGGCCGGCGTTCCAGGACTGAACAGTGAGATTGTCCATTAAATCAAATGTTAAATGAGTAATGAAAATAGAACGGGTCCGGAGCCACCTTGCCATGAGTCGCCGAGAAGATGATACGCACGACGGTGCCGAACCGAACTTCAACCCTTACGCGCCGCCTCGCGCTTCGCTCGAGCCAGTCGGACAGTTTTCTCCGGATGTCCGAGGATCGATCTCGATCACTCATCATTTGACCGACGACGAGCTGCGGCACTTTGTCGAGTGCGACGTCTTTTTCGATCCCATGCCGCTGTTCGGGTTCATACCCCAGTGGATCTGGCTGGTTCTGATCACGTTGTCGCTCGGGATCTTATTCGGCATGATTCAATTGCAGTCGCTGCTTGCTGCAGTTCTGCTAGCTCCTGTAACGAGTCTCATCATGTTCGCCGTGCTGACCTTGATGTGCAAAGCCAGGCGTGATTCCGCTCGTGTGGCGGGATTCTGCGACAATCGCACCTTGACCATCACACCCGATGGGCTCGGACTCACCATTCCCGGGGCTGTGAGAACGGCTGGCGTCCCCGTGACCGTCGGTGAGGCTCAACATCTGTGGCGCGACTTCCGTAAGATCGAGCTGACGGACCGTGATATGATCTTCTGGCTAAAAGGTCGATCGAGACTGGTTTTGCCCCGCCGCGTGTTCTCCAGCCCTGCGGCGGCGGACGACTTCCTGCACGCCGCGATGCGCTGGCACGCGGCCGCATCTTGACCTGTATGCGACTTCAGCCTCTTGATGAAAATCGTTCGGACAACAAAGAGACTTCTTTTGATGCCATCCCCATCAGGACAAAACACCGTGGATCACGCGGCCGTGGACGTCTGTGAGCCGTCGTGATGTGCCGTTGTGGTTAAAGGCGAGTTATCAACTGTCCCATCAGCGACTTGTTGAGTCATCGCCTGGGTTGCTCCAGATGCCGGCGGCCTAACCATCCAGGTCGGAATCCCACAGGCCGCGCCGGTCCTTGGAAAGCTGCGCCGTCGAGGGCGGCCACATCGAAGTTGAGGAATGCTTCCTGATGTGCGCGCGACCCGCATCCCCAGTGATCTGCCTGATCCGTTTGTTCCGGAGGAGAATGCCGACGGTCCTCGTCCAATCGAATGACTCCCCGTCCGATAACACCACCGGCTTGCGAAGGACGCCGGACTGCAGCGCGGGATTCCATATCGTCATATTTCATCTTCGAAGCGTCAACCCACGGTTCTTCCCGCGACCTTCGCCGATAAGGTGCGTCGCAGACCGAGCATCGATAGAAGCGATCGCCTCGTCGAGACACGGCGACGCGCTCGATGATCCCTCGCTGGCAGCGCGTGCAGATGTCGGGTGGCCTTGGCGAGTCGACGCTCAGTCGCCAGATCTCCCAGTAACCGACGATGAGAACGCAGAGGATCGTGAGGTCAGAATGATCGACTTGATAACTTCGGGCCCGGTCCAAGCCATCGCGATCAACGGTGCGACGATCAGGAGGATCCAGAGCGGTCGCCCATCGAATTGGAGTCGTCGACTCCGCTTCAGATTCCAAGGTGATGCCATCATCGCAGGAACTCCTCGATAACCTCGTCTCGCACGTTCGTTCACCCATGAACTCGATATGGGCCGTTGTTGAGCACCTCGTTGGCCACGTTCGTCGTCAGGTCAGAACGTCGTGGATCACGTGGCCGTGGACGTCTGTGAGCCGTCGTGATGTGCCGTTGTGGTTATAGGTGAGCCGTGTGTGGTCGAGGCCGAGCAGGTGGAGGATCGTCGCGTGAAAGTCGTGCACGTCGACGACGTTTTCCACGGCCTGGTAGCCGAATTCGTCGGTTGCGCCGAAGCTAAACCCGTGCTTGACGCCGGCGCCGGCGAGCCAGGCGGTGAAGCCCTTGGGGTTATGGTCGCGGCCCATCGTGCCTTTCTGAAAAGTGGGCATGCGGCCGAACTCGGTGGTCCAGACCACGAGGGTGTCATCCAAGAGCCCACGGGCCTTGAGGTCAGCCAAGAGCGCGGCCGCGGGACCGTCGAGGATGGGTCCGTGGCGGTTGTAGTCGGACTGAATGCGCCGGTGTCCGTCCCAGTTGAGGACGCCCTCGCCCATGGCGAAAGCCCCGTTGAACAGGGTGACGAATCGCACGCCCCGTTCCAGGAGCCGGCGGGCGAGCAGGCAATTGCGGCCGAAGCCGGCCTTGAGCGGATTGACATCGTCGAGACCGTACAGGGCGCGGGTGGCTGGAGTCTCCCGCGACAGGTCGCCGACCTCGGGGGCGCTTTGCTGCATCCGGCCGGCCAGCTCATACGCCGCGATCCGGGCCGACAGCTCGGAATCGCCGGGATGGCGGCTCAGGTGTTCGTCGTTGAGCAGGCGGAGAAAATCGCGGGCGGCCTGGTCGTCGCCGGGCGCGATCTCGCGCGGCCGCGCCAGGTGGTTGATCGGCCGCTCGGCGTTGAACGCGGTCCCTTGATAGACGGCCGGCAAGAAGCCATTGGTCCAGTTGGCCGGCCCTTGCTGCGGATCGCCGCGCGGGTCGGGGATCGCGACATAAGCCGGCAGGTCCTGGTTCTCGGTCCCGAGCGCGTAGCTGACCCATGCGCCCGTGCTGGGAAACCCCTCGAGCGTGAAGCCCGTGCTCATGAACATCTCGCCGGGTCCATGAGTATTGGTCTTCGACGTCAGCGAGTGCACGAAACAGAGTTCGTCGGCGCATTCGGCCAAACGAGGTAAGAGATCGGAAATGTACTTGCCCGTCTGACCCCGCGGCTTGAATTTCCAGGGGCTCTGGGCCAGGCTGCCGTTTTCCCCCTGGAACGTGATCAGCTTATCGACCCCGGGCATCGGCTGGCCATGCCGCTTTTCGAGCTCGGGCTTGTAGTCCCAGGTGTCCAGATGGCTGACCGCCCCGGTGCAAAAAATGTGCAAGACCCGCTTGGCCTTGGCGGGAAAGTGCGGCGCCTTGGGTGCGAGCGGATTCATCGCCGGGGTTGACGTGGGCTTGGGCACATCGGCGGCCAGGAGTCCCTCCTCGGCCAGCATCGCCGACAGCGCGATCCCCCCCATGCCCGTGGCCAGATGCGCCAGGAAGTCCCGACGATCGAGCAAGTGGCGGCCCTGGAGCACGGAAGGTCGATCGCGCATGGCGAGAATGTCCTCATGGTGATGCATCAACGATCCCGAGGCGAAGTCAAATCCCTCGCCGAAGAGGCAAACTCATTTTCCTAAAAATCCAGGTCCACCGCCATTCTTTGGACGGAATTCATCCCGTGACTGTTCCTCCCCTCCGCGTTCGGGTAATTTCAACGCCATTCTCGGCGGCTCGGTCCGCCGGGCTCATTTGTGAGGCGGTGAAGATATGGAGCTGGACGCTCCGGCCTGGTCTCTCGTTGAGGAGCCGATTACCTCTCTGGCCGAGCATGGTCGGATACCGATCTCTTTTTGTGTCGACCGTCGATTCGAGATCACTCCGATCGACAGCGGACTGGGAGGGATCGTCTTCCGTGAACAGATCGTGGATCGCCCATACATCAAGGACTATGATGCTCTTGAAGGGGCGGAGCCGGCCCGCTGGGCGGAACTCTGGGACCTCGCCAATTGGGGGCTCATCTCGGCCTTTTGCCGAGGGGAGCGGGTCGGTGGGGTTGTCCTGGCCTTTGATACGAACAGGCGTCGAGATGCTCGAGGGCCGGAAGGACCTGGCCGTCATTTGGGATATCCGCGTCAGTCCGGGCTTCCGCCGACAAGGGCTCGGCAAAGTGCTCTTTCTGGCCTCGGAGACCTGGGCTCGGGCGAGGGGATGCCGCTGGCTCAAAGTCGAAACGCAGAATATCAACGTCCCAGCCTGCCGGTTCTACGCCAAGCAAGGGTGTATCTTGGGTTCGATCGACACCTTCGCGTACCCCGGCTTTCCGGACGAAACCCAACTCCTCTGGTACAAGGACCTCTCCGAGTAATTGGCTAATCCCACCGCGCGACGAACTTCACCAGACAATCCGCTCGAACAACCGCGTCAACCGATCGCCTCGCTGAGGATTGAGCCGGGCCACGTGGGCGACCCGGCCGGCCAGGTGTGCGCGGAAGTCGGCCACGCCGGCGCGGTTCTGGCTGTGCGGGCCGTGGCGTACACAGTTGCATAAGATCGCCTTGAGCTGGTCGTAGTCATTCCGGGCGATATTGATCTTCTGATTGATCACCACGCCTGCGGCCCGTTGCCTGACTCCCTGGCGCATGACTCGCGTCTTCTTGTGCTGGACGTGAAATCCCTCTTCGAGCGCAATCGCGGCAACGTGGGTCGGGAACCGGGCGATCGTGCGCGCAAACGCTTCGCCGCCGGAGAAGACGAGGTCGTCGGCGTAGCGGGTGTAGCTCGCTTTTGCGACTCGTGCCAGGCCGGCCAGCCGCGCGTCGAGCCGGTACGCGACCAGGTTGGCCAGGGCCGGCGAAGTGGGAGCACCCTGAGGCAGGTGCGGCTCGCGGTATTGCCGCCTGGCCCGCCAGCTCGCGGCCGAAAGCGCGGCGTCGAGCTCGTGCCCAGTCGATTGGTTCCAGACCGAAAGCGGAACGGTGTTGGTGCACAGGCCGGTCAGCAGCCGGGCGACCGGCTCGGGGTAGCCCGCAGTGAGATAAATCGCGATGACCCGCGCCGCTGGTGATCGAAACGAAGAAGTCGCGGAGGTCCATCTTGAGCACGATCGTCTGGCCGACGTGAGGCGCGACGAACGTCGTGACCGATCGGCCGGGTCGAAAGCCGTGAGCGGCGTCGTGTGGTGGAATCGGCAGCAAGATCGCGTCCAGCAGTTTGCGCTGAAGCTGCTTCAAGCGCGGTTTGGGCGCTTCGATCAGGCGGAGCGAGCCGGATGGCTTGCCCACCCATCGATAGCGGTAATGGCGAAGCGGCTCGACAGGATCGGCGCCTTCGCGGGACTGGCAATCGGCGAACCAGTCGAGCTGGTTGGGCACCATGTCGAGGAAGCCGGCCAGATCGGCTGGCGTTGCGATCGCCGGAACCGGCCACGAAGCCGGCGGCCCCGGCGCCGGGGTCATCTCCGGCTGTTCGCCAGATCGTGAATCGAAGCCCCAGCTTCTGTTTGCGGTACGCCCGTTGAAAGCCCTCATCTTCCCACAGGAACGCGACCAGCCGGGCAACTCGAGGCCGCGGAGGATTGGGGTAGGCCGCCAGCACGCGCTGGGCCACCGGGCGAAGCCAGCGATAGCGGCGGCCCAGCACGCGACCGCCGCGATCGACCAGGCTGTCAATGTCCCACGGACCGGCCAGAAAGGCTTCGGCCAGGCCATGAACCAAATCGTAAGCAGAAGCCGCCGGTAAGAACGAAGGCAGTGGTGCGGGCTCCAACCTGTCTAGTCCGGCGTGACGGGTCGTGCGCGGCCAGCGCACTTTACGTCACGCGCTGAAATGGTCCGCTAGCCAAAGTCCCCGGGGTAACCCCGGAGCGTCGAGAACGACCGCCAGAGACGGCCTCCCTCCACACGCTTGGAGCGCCGCCACCACTGGGGGAGATCCTAGTGCGACAGCTATACTTTTGTCAAGATCACCAACCCCGGCATTTCCGGCAAGGCTGTACAACTTGTTATGCCCTCGCCAGTCAGTAAAAGGTGAACTTGAATCGCTGTGACATGTGCATCAAGGGCACTCTGGGTGGAAAAAGATCGGTAGTCAATACATGTCGATCATGAACTCGCCCCCGTGGTCAGGGTTGCCGATCAGCTTTTGGTGTTTGACGTCGATCACGAAATCGAGTAATTCGAGAGGGATGTAGCCGATCAAGACCGGGCAATTGTCGGCGACTTCCGCCACGCGCACCTCGCACTCGCGGCCTTGGATCGTCAATTTCACCTGACTGTAAATTCCAAATGGCACCATACCCGCCACGGTCTTGGCATGGATCGTCTTGATTCGATCCAGGCCCAATTGATCGATCAATCGCCGGGGCATCGAGACATAAGTCGCCGCGGTATCGACACGCGCGTCATGGACTTCGATTCGGCGAACTTCTGTCTCGAGAGATCAGCCCTTTCTTGCGCGGAGACCACATCATAATGGTTCTCGATCAACGCCGACACGAGCACGATCCCCGTGGTATCCGTCTCCACGACCCGCCTCCTTCCTTCCCGTATGCCCGATCATGGAACGTAGACGAACTCATTGGCATTGTACAGCGCCCGGCAGAATGCGTCGGCGCCGTGGGAGCCAATCAGGGCGACGGCGGCGTCGCGCTCGGAGGGGGAAGGAGAGCGGCCGAAGGCCAGGCGAAAGCCGAGGTCGGCCTGGCGGGCCGGATCGGGGCCGGCTTCGGCCTCCAGACGTTCGGCGAAGCATGCGGCTTGGCCGATCACGAAGCGGCTGTTGAGCAGGTTGAGGGCTTGAAGCGCGGTCGTCGAGACATTCCGCCGAGGGGCCACCAGCGCCGCGTCGGGACAGTCAAAGGCCCCGAAGGTCGGGTCGGGCTGGCTGCGAGGCTTGAACTGGTAGACCATCCGCCGGAACGCGTCCGGGCCCAGCTCGTCGCGGGGCTTGTACACGGCCACGTAGTTGCTGTTCGGCTCCCAGATGTTGTAGCCGGGGCCGCCCATCCGGGTGTCGAGCCGGCCGCTGACGGCCAGAATCGCGTCGCGGATCGACTCGGCCTCCAGTCGTCGCGGGCTCATCCGCCAGAGCAGGCGGTTATCGCGGTCGACGCCTTGGGCCTTGGCGTCGAGCCGGCTCGACTGGCGATAAGTCGGCCGAGCAGACGATCAGGCGATGGATCGGCTTGAGCCGCCAGCCCCCCTCAATATAAGTCGAGGCCAGCCAGTCCAGGAGTTCGGGATGGGTGGGCGCCGTGCCGTTAAAGCCGAAGTCGCTGGGCGTGGCGACGATCCCTCGGCCGAAATGGTACTGCCAGACTCGGTTGACCATCACCCGGGCCGGCAACGGGTTGGCTCGGATCGACGATCCAGCGCGCCAGGGCCGCGCGGCGGTCGGCCTCTTTCGCCCGGGGATCAAGGACCATCGCCGGTGAAACCGCCGCGACGGCCGATGGCCGCACCTCCAGCCCTTTCTTGGTCGGGTCGCCTCGAACCAGCAAGTGGGTCGGACCAGGCTGTCGAAAGCTGCCGGCGTAGACCTTGATCGTCGAACCAAGCTGCGAAAGCCGCTCGCGTAGCTTGGCCTGCCTCGCCGACAACTCGGCCGACAGACGGGCTGACGGATTGATGCCATTGGCGCTTGCCGCTTTGGGATCGTACGGCAGGCGATCGAGCGACGAGGCGACGACCTGCCAATGCTCGGGGTCGAGGGCCGCCTCGACGTAATACTCGACCGCCAGGCGGTCGCGATAGACCTGGTCGCGGTCGCGGCCCCAGACGACGCGGTCGATCAGGGCGGGCTCCCGCCAGGCGATCGTGACGCTCCCCTTGCCCGGCACGCTCGAGATCCAGCTCCGGCCGTTGCCGAGCCTGGCCGTCGTTCAAGTGAACGATCTTGTGGATCGCTCGAGTTCGGATACTCGGACGACGCCGACGCCACGCCTCCCGCCGTCGCCAGCGCGACGTTGGTGGGCTTCGCTCGAGTCTTGTCCGCCTCCGTCGCGGCCGTATACACCTCGATCTCGTCGATGCACGGCTCGGTGCGATCGTTGGTCGCCAGGATCGTCAGGCGGACCATCCGGGCGCGCACCGGCGCGAACCGCTCGACGTTGCGACGAGCGTTGACCATGGCGCGGCCCGGTTTGTCCCGGCCGGGTTGGGCGAACGGCTCGTGCTCATCCAGTTGCTGATCGATCGTCGCCAGCTCGGCGAGCACCGCCCTCGCTTCGCGCTGACGCTCCAAGACATCGGGGGCCAGCACCTCGCGCTCGGCATGCTCGACCCCGGCGAAGACCGCTTGCAGGCTGTAGTAGTCCTTCTGGCTGATCGGGTCGAACTTGTGGTCGTGACAACGCGCACACTGGACAGTCAGGCCCAGAAATGTCGTGCCTGTCGCTGTGATCATGTCATCGAGATCATCGGCGCGCTGCTGGAGCATTCCCTCGATCGTCTGGTTGCCGACGATGTCGTGCGTGCCCCCGACCAGGAAGCCGGTCGCCGCCTGAGTCAGCCAGTCCGCCGTTGCCGAGCGTATCGCCCGCCAGTTGCTCGAACACGAAGCGAGGATAGGGTATGTCGAGGTTGAACGCGCGGATAACATAATCGCGATAGGGCCAGGCCGACGGCCGGGGCAGGTTGGTCTCGTAGCCCTGGCTCTCGCCGAACCGGACGATATCGAGCCAGTGCCGCCCCCAGCGCTGGCCGTATTGCGGCGAGGCGAGCAGCCGATCGACGAGCTTCTCATAAGCCTCGGGGTCGGGATCGCCGACAAAGGCGTCGACCGCTTCGGGAACGGGTGGCAGACCGGTCAGATCAAACGTCAGGCGGCGGATCAAGGTGGCCCGGTCGGCCGTTGAGGACGGCGACAGGCCCCTGGACTTGAGTCCGGCCAGGATGAACGCATCGATCGGCGTCTGGACCCAGTCCGCTTCCTGTCCTGGAAATTGAGGCGGTGAAACCCGTCTGATCGGCCGAAGCGACCACCAGTCCGGCTCCGGCCCGTCGCGAGGCGAGCGGCTCGCTCTCATAGACGGCCCCGGCCTTCACCCAGTCGCGGACCGCCGCCACCTGCTCCCGAGCGAGGGGCCGCTTGGGAGGCATCTCGCCCTCGGCAATCTTGTCGACCACCAAGCTGTCGTCGGGCACCCCCGGCACGATGGCCGATCCACTTTCCCCGCCCGCCAGGGCTGTCGACCGCCGAGTCAGATCCAGACCCCCCTTCTTCTGCTCGGGCCCGTGACAGCTCACGCACTGGTTGGCCAGGATCACACTGACCTGCCGCGATAGGGTCGAACCGGTATCGGTCTGCGCGGTCACACCCACCGGCATGAGGATCATGCCGGTCAGCATGCCAACCAGGCCACCGAGGAACGCTCTCATCGCGGGGATCTCCCCCAATCAATGGAGTCGCGCTCAATCGCGGTCCGGACGCCCGAACTCGATTCCGCCTTATCTCCTCGGTCCGTGTTAAACTTTTCTCCAAGAAAAAGCAAGCAATTGAGTTAACATTCGCACACAACGGATCGTGGCTCGAGCCGGTTCCTAGTCTTTGTGGTTGAGGAACTCTCGGATCGCGGACATCTGGTCTGTGGCGAACTCGGCGTAATCACCGATCCGGATCACATCGGCGCCGAAGCGTATGAATTCATCCATGTTGCAGATCTTCACCTGCCCGCCCGCCTGACGCACTTTAAGGATAAAGGACATCAAGGCTCCGAAGGTGGTGCTGGACATGAGCCGGACGTTCTGGAAGTCGAGCACGAATTTCTTGGGAAGCTCGGGCTGGACCAGCAAGTCAAGCTGATGGCCAAGCTCGGCCGCGTGCGGTGGGTCGGCGATCGCGTGGCTCAAGAACTCGACGATCACGAGCTGGGGATAGTCCTCGTCGATTACCTGGAACGAAATATGAGCGTGAGCGTGAACGGACTCGGTCGAGGGATTTAAACTCATAGGTGTCAGCTCCTCGTTCATTGGGGTTGGTGCTTGATCATACGGCCTAGTTTCGCAAACGTCATGCCACATCCAATCACGCTACGACCGGGCTTTTCCGCCGGCCTCGATATCGCACTCTGTCCAGCCCTTTTGACGGAATCATAGGACAAGGATCAAGCGTTCAACCTGAACCTCCTGGGTAACACAGGGGTCGCCAGAATGAGGAACGGCGAGTCAGGAAGTCGCGAATCCGCAGGTGCGCGCGAGTCTCCACCACGACGGTCGCAGCCTTCGATAGGAGGGCTAGATAGAGGCTCCGCCCGGATTCGAACCGGGGAATAACGGTTTTGCAGACCGTCGCCTTACCACTTGGCTACGGAGCCAGCAAGCAAAATCTTACCAGCCCAATCGCAAACGCCGCAATCCCGTTCGCAATCGCTCGGCGTGTTATCCGGGCGACTTGGGTAACACGCCGATTCGCTTTAACTCAAGCGGCGACAACGCTTGCAACATCGTGCTACGCCGGGCTATTTGGGCTGAGTTGCGAATGCTCTTCCGGTTGGAGGAATGCCAGGACTTCGCCTTCCAGGTCGTGGGGAAGAGTGATCCGAACGACCTGCCGGGGCCCTAATTCCAGGGGCGGGGCGGCAATAAGCTCTTTTGACAACTTGACCGAGCGCAAGTCGTCATGCAAGTAATGTCGCCGGCCGCAGTGAAGTGCATCGCACGACAGCCGAATTCCGGGACGGCACTCCTTCCAGTGGCAGGTGCGTCCGAGGTACTTGCCCTTGGGATTGGCCAGGAAGATGTCGCCGCCGTGGTTGATGCTCTGGGCACGGCCCTGGAGCCCTCGCCCCAATCGAGCCAGACGTTCCAGGTCCGCGTCGTCGGTGACGGTGACCTGGAGGTCCGCGTCCTTGGGTTCGGGCTTCTCGGTCGTCAGGGAGCCGATCAGGGCGATCCGGGTGACGCCACCGACTTGTTGCGCGGCACGGACGAAAGCGAGCACTTCGGCGATGAGGAATGCGCGGACGGACGGGTTTTTCATGGAACGACGACCCACGCCACCAGGACTACTCCGGGAAGACCTGGTTGAGTACCATCGCCAGCCGCACTCCACCCTGAACCAACCGTCTCCGTACAACCGGCAGGCTCGCCGCCTGGTATGCATCGGCCAGTTTCTGACCGGGCTTGAGCCTCTGACCGGTCTCCGGGATCTTATAGGCTTGCCGCGCCGCCAGCAGGCTCTCGGTCGCCCAGTCCTCGACGGTCCCTTTCATCGACGCGGCGCGGTTTTCGAGGGTGTCCAGTGTGATGAGATCGGTCAGCCAGAAATCCTCCTTGTCGCTGACGTGTTCGATGATCTGGGAATCCCACATTCGATGCATGTTGGTTCCCTCATCGAAGAATCGGACCTGGGTCTGATTTCCTCCTTTGTCGTTGTTATCGCCGACGTGCAAGGGCATGTGGAGATCCTCGACGCAATGGATGAGGAACCGGAGGGCGAACCGACGGTCCTCGACCGATCGCCTAGGGTCCTTGAGTACCACTTTGAAGTCATGGATCTTGTCCACGACATAGCCCCTCTCCGGAAGATCGCCCGAGAACAACGAGTTGTATCGCGGCTCGTCCAGCGGAACGTCAACATAGTGCCAAGGGGCGGTCCTTGGCAGTTCCCGGCGGTGCTCGTCCGCCCATGTTGATGCATCCGCCAATGACTCACCCGGCTCGAGCAGGGCAGCGATCGCCAGCTTGGCTTTTGGGTTCAGGTGCTTTTCGGCGATCCGGGAGATAACCCGATGTCCCAGCCGGCCCCAGGCCCACACGGGCGCAGCCGATTGAAGGGCCAGTAACAGGATCACTGCCGTCACGAGGCACGAACGGCGAGGCGTGCGTCCCGGCATAATTGTTCGGCTCCAGGGGTCTCAATCCTCTGGTACGATTCCGAAAATGGCTCGACCCAGGCGATATACCAATTTCATACTAACTCACGCAGAATGAGGCCAAAAGGTGAAGCGCCTGAAGTCGTTCAACGACTCATTGGGCATTCCAGTGTAAACCTGGATCGAAAACCGTGGCGAATCTCGGCCATTTTCACACCCATCGGGCGCAGGTACCATCATTTAAAGGGATGACGCACGGCGGGACGGTCCGCCGGAGAGCTTAGTGCGGGCTGGCGGCTCGCATCACGATGCGAGCCTTCTTGAGGTTGGGAGGAAAATGTCGCGAAGTGTTCACTTCTCTCTTCGTGGCTGTGATTAGCGTGCTCGTATTCCTTCAGGGATTGGAGCTCGCCCGGCTCCGAAAGCGCGTGGCGGCGCTGTCGCGAATCGAGGCCAAGCTCGACCTGGTGCTCGAGCACGCGGGCCTCAAGTATGTCCCGTATGCGAACGTGCCCGCGCCGGTCATCACCGCCCTGCAAAGCGGCAACAAGATCCAGGCGATCAAGCTCTACCGCGACGCGACCGGGGCCAGTTTGAAGGACGCCAAGGACCTCATCGAGGAAATCATGGCAACCAGCACCTCCCACGAAACAATCCCGGTGGAACCGCGGAAGTAAAAGGCAATGAGCAGCGAGAGTTAACCACGGATGAACTCAGATTGTGGGGGTCCACAATACGTTTTTCAACCACGAATCGCACGAATGACACGAATAATATCGATGCGAGTAAAGTCGTTGGTCGCTCTTTGACCAACGGGTAAACCAAGTCGATCGAATATTGAACATAATTCCGATTCGTCTTATTCGTGCGATTCGTGGTTAACTTCTCCTTCCTTAATTCATATTCATTTGCGGTCAATGCGAATTTCCACGTTGCGGAAATAGATCTCGGCCGCCTCAATCTCCAAGGCGATCCGGCCTCGGGTGATCGGCCGGGTGGCTGCGCCGTCGATTTTCGGATCGCGATAGCGGATTTTTTGACCTTGGTTGACGACATGGCCATTGAGAAGATGGACGGTCGTGTCGCCGTGCGCAATCACTTCGACGGTATTCCAGCCTGGCAATTCCAGGTCGCCTGGCAGGCGTTTCTGATAGCCGATGCCACGTCCACCCAGGACGCGCACGTCGCCTCCGTGCTTCGGGTCGAGATAGGTCGGCTGCTGGGCTTCACGCGTCTTCGGGTCGATCCAGGTATCGACCGTTAAGCCGTAAAGGGCCAAAAGATCCCCCACGACGGTTTCTTCGATCTGAAACTGGAGGGCAGTCGGCCAAACGGCGTCCGGTCCGATGATGTGGTAGTACAGCCCCGCGTCCCGCTTGAGTTGGTACCGCGGCTGGAACTTCTTGGTCCCCCAGCGGTACTGCAACCTCAGGTGGTATTCGCCATACTCCTTCTCGGTGGCGATGTAGCCCATCACCACGTCGCTCCCGTCACTGGCGTGCTTGTACAAGTGGATCGAGCCATCCTCGATCGTGATCACGCGATCCGGGTCGTGGTTCTTGCCGTGCTTCTGCAAGAACGTGTACCAGCCGTTGAGGTCGCGCCCGTCGAAGAGCGAGACCCAGCCTTGGTCCGCTTCGGTGGACTTCGTCGCCGACTTGGGCGGCGTTGGCGTCCCTTGCTCGCTGCTCCCCGCGCCTCGGGACTCTTGGCCCCATCCCATCAAGGTGAAACTCATTACGAGCGAAAGTGCAACCATAGTGGTGAGCCGCCGCGCAAGAGTAACGGTCACAAAGGGCTGTTGGTGATTTCGCGAGACTATCCGATGACGATGGCTCCGTCAATTCACGAGTGATGTCCTGTCCTACGACAGCCGATCCAGATGGGGGTGGCGATGGGGTCTCCGTTCGATTAAACTCACATCTCTCTCGCTGAGCCCGGGCCGCGTTCTCTTCGCCTGACTTGAACCATAACGGGTTCGTTCGTCCGACCTTTGTATCCACCAAAACTCGACCAAATTCGAGCCGCCAAGAGGTTTTGAGCTATGCGGTCGTCGCGTATTTGCCCTGATTCTGCTGTTCATCCCCGCCGCGGCCTTGGCCGCCGACAAACCGTTCGGTCTGGAGCGGCGCATTCCCTGGAACGACTCGCGCGTGGTCGGTTCACCCGACCCAATGCCTCCCTACAAGGTCGTGCACCCTTCCCCAAGCTGTCGATCAAACAACCCTTGGTCTTGACCCCCGAACCAGGGACTGACCGTCTTTTCATCCTCCAGCACCTGAATGTCTGGGCCGGGCCGGGTCGTCTGCTTGCCGTCCCTGACCGCCAAGACGTGACCGCGGCCGACGCCAAGATGCTGATCGAGATCGACGGCCTGGCCATCGGCTTTGCCCTCCATCCCGACTACCAACGCAACGGCTATATTTACTTTGGCTTGAATGGCCCGATTCGGAGAAAGCCGAAGACAACGCAGGTCGTGCGCTACACGGTCAACCGCCAGGCACCACACGGCATCGACCCAATGTCGAAGTTGCTCATCATCGAGTGGGCCTCCGACGGCCACGATGGCGGTGACCTCGCCTTCGGAAACGACGGGTTTCTTTACGTTTCCTCGGGAGACGGTTCCAGCGGCTCCGACGCCCACATGACCGGCCAGAGAATCGACGACCTACTGGCGTCCGTGCTGCGGATCGACGTCGACCACCCCGACCCGGGCCGGAACTACTCGGTGCCCAAGGACAACCCGTTCGTCGATCGCAAGGGCGCTCGGCCCGAGCTGTGGGCCTATGGCCTGCGCAACCCCTGGCGGCTGAGCTACGACCGCGAGTCAGGCCAGCTCTGGGTCGGCCAGAATGGGCAGGACCTCTGGGAGCAAGTTTACTTGATCAAGAAGGGCGGTAACTACGGCTGGAGCATCTCCGAGGGGAGTCACATCTTCGTCGCCACGCGCCAGGCTGGCCCCGACCCAATCTTGCCGCCGACCGCCGAGCACTCCCACAGCGAGGCTCGCTCGCTCACCGGCGGCCGCGTCTACCGCGGTACGCGCTTACCCGACCTGGTCGGGGCCTATCTCTACGGGGACTGGTCCACCGGCAAGGTCTGGGGGATCAAGCACGACGGGACTAAAGCCATCTGGCACCGCGAGCTGGTCGATACCCCGTTCAACATCACCGGCTTCGGCACGGATCACGCGAATGAGCTCTACGTGATCGACCAGGTGACCGGATTCTACCGCCTCGAGCCGACGACCGAGGCCGACCGGCCGAAGCAAGCGTTCCCGACGAAGCTGAGCGCGACGGGCCTGTTTGAATCGGTCGCCAGTCACAAGCCACACCCGGCCGCGATCCCGTTCGACGTCAATACGCCTCAGTGGGCTGACGGGGCGACGATCGAGCGGTTCGTCGTGCTACCGGGCCTGGAGCGGATCGAGCAAAAGCCCCAGCTCAACGCGGGTGGTTCCTGGAGTCTGCCCAACGGCTCGGTCCTGGTGCAGACGCTCAGCCTCGACGTGGTCGAAGCCGCCGGCAAGCCCGTCCGCCGGCGAGTCGAGACGCGTCTGTTGGTTCGCCAGCAGGGAGAATGGACCGGTTATTCCTACCGATGGAACGCCGAGCAGACCGACGGCGTGTTGGTCCCCGGCTCTGGCGACATCCAGGTGTTCGAAGTGTCCGCCCCGGCCGAGCCGGGGGGCCGTCGCGAGCAGGACTGGCGGTTTCCTTCCCGGACCGAGTGCATGGTCTGCCACTCGCGAGCCCTCGGCTTCAACGCGGCATTCAACCCACTCCAGCTCGATCGCGACCACCATTACGGCCGCATCATCGACAACCAGCTCCGCGCGTTCGAGCACATCGGACTGTTCCAAGGTGAACTACCGGAGAAGCCTGCCGACCGGCCCCGGCTGGTCAACCCGTACAATGCCAATGCGGTCGCTGGAGGCCCGGGTCAAATCGTACCTCCATGTCAATTGCTCGACCTGTCACGTCAATGAAGGCGGCGGCAACTCGCGCATGGAGCTGGGTCTATCCACTTCGGTGGGCGATATGAGGCTGATCAATGAAGTTCCCCAGCACGACCGCTTTGACATTGTCAATCCCTTCCTCGTCGCTCCCGGCTCTCCCGAGCGATCCGTGCTCTACCAGCGGATCTCGCGGCGAGGGACCGGCCAGATGCCTCCACTGGCCTCGACTCAGGTCGATCACACAGCGGTCAAGATGATCGCCGACTGGATTCGCGGCTTGCCCGTCGGCAAGCGATAACCGTTTGGCACGGTCGCCAACGAGGGTTGGTGGTCAGCGGTCCAATCAGCCCGGACCCATGAATGCGGCTGGGTCCACTTCAAAATACTTCGACAAGGTTGCGATATGTTCGCGGGT
>CAWAAW010000023.1:0-74653 GCA_963779785.1 uncultured Planctomycetota bacterium | reverse complement strand
CCGATTCCGCGATCAGGCGGCCTGCCGAATCGGTTCTGGCAAGGGGCGCTTCGGTAGCACACGATCGCGACGCCAATCGTCGAGTTCACCGTTTCGTCGCGCGGCTTCCAAGGCAGCCAAGGCCAGCACCCCTTGAGGCGACCAACTCATCCCCTGGTGCTTGCATCGTCCCGATACCTCCCAGTCGTTGTACTTCTCTACCCGTGTGCTGGCGATCCATAACCCCGCCTGTTTCCGCTGTTGATAGTTGGGGATGTACGCTTGCCGTTTCTCCAGGTACGCGATCAGTTCCTCGACCGCCGCGGGATTCCTCACCCACTCCAGTGCCCCCTTCAGAAGTTCGATCGCGGCATTCACCTTGCCTTCCCACAACTGCCCCAGCAACTCCTTTTCGAATGCGCGGCGACGATCCTTGGGGCCGCCTGCAGAACTCATCTGTTCATAACATCGTTTCCGAAGATGCCACCAACACACGATCATCGTTTTGGGAAAAATCCCCAGGCTCTCGAACCAGGTTCGGATCCACGAGGCGCCGTCTCCCAAGACCAGCAATCGACGCTCGCCGCTGAGGACCCCCAACTCCACCAGCAGCGCCGAGACTTGCAACCACAAACCTTCCGCCGTGGCTTCCGCGAATGCGTACTGCAACCCGGCCACCAGCACCACAGCCGTGTACGTCCACACTTCTTTGCGGCCAGTCGAGGGTTGGGCCTTGGTCTTGACCTCGTCGGGCTCGACGATCACGAATCCCTCGTCCACCCTGCGGGGCTGATCCGCAGCCACCGGCAACGCCGGCTCACACCCGGGAAAGCCCGTCGCTATCCACTCGGCCTGGACCTGTTCCCACTCAACCTGGGCTTCCTCTGAGTCGTCAATTGGCGGGTCGTCATCGACTAACCCGGTCACGGCGTCGGGGTCGGCCACGGTCGGACCGAGCATGGCGAGCTGGGCCTCCGATGCATTGTCCAGGATCGCACGGGCACGCTGGCGCTGCGCGGCGATCAGTTGCTCGCCTTCATCATGCACGATGTCGATGATCGTGCTCCGCCCCAGCAAACCCTCGTCTCCCGCGGATTGGCAAACGTCGGCACGGCTCTTCCCCGCGGATTGATCGCTCATCTGATCACAAACCGCATCGCGGAGATTCTGGGTGATGGTCAGTTGATGGGACGTGTTCCAGGCACTCGCCGACGGCACCTCCATCGTGCCATCATAATTGTGGTGAATCCGCGACCGCTCCACAGTCACCTCGCCGAAGGTCGTCTTGAAGGTATGCGGGCGTGTCCCCCGGCACTGAATGCCGGCGTTCTCTTTGCCGTGCCGCTGCTGCAGGACCAGCTCTTTGTCGGCCTTTTCGATCAGGACCTCGAAGAGTTTACGCTGGATCTCAAGACCGGCCCGATGGACGCAGGCCTCGATCTGGTCGGGGAGATGTTCGTCTTGGGGCGGTACGGGCAAGGTCATCTCCAGCGACATTTCCAGCGAGAATACCTGACCGTCTCCGTTGACAGGGCTAACGTGGATGGTAGTTTCAAGGCCGTTGGTCGCGCGCACGGTGTGTCTCCATACTCGAACTATGGGGGTCCATCGTGCGTGCTTTTTGACCGATCGGGCAGGAAATGTCATTACCCTGGTGCCGAATCTCACCGGAAAACACTCCTCCTATACCACGCATTTTCGCTATTGTCGCGCACCAACTGGCGGGCAGAAAAAACCGCCCCACACCATCAACGATGCCGGAACCACCGCGATCCGCGAACATACCGCCGGCCGCGGGTCGTGTGGAACGCGCCGGGTTCGGTCAGCCCAGCACGGGGTTGAGCCCCATGTTCTTTCGCATCTCCGCGCGCTGCTTCTCGTAGTGCATCAAGAGTTTGCGGTCGCGGAAGTGCTGGCGTTCCTTCTTGCGCTGGGCGGCGATGAAGAAGCGTCTCATGCGAAGGCTCGTCAGTTCGCCTTTGCCGCCGAGGCGCTTGCGGACACGGGCGGCGTACTTCTCGCCGAACGCCTCGATGATCTCGTCATCGAGGCAGACGAAGAATTGAGCCATGCCGGGGTCTCCCTGTCGGGCACAACGTCCCGAGAGCTGGCGGTCGATTCGACGGGCCTCGTGTCGTTCGGTGCCGATCACGTGCAACCCGCCGACCTCGGCGACTCCCTCGCCGAGCTTGATGTCGGTACCGCGGCCGGCCATGTTGGTCGCGACCGTGACACGTCCTCTCTGACCGGCTTGCGCGACGATCTGGGCTTCGATCTCATGGTTCTTGGCGTTCAAGACCTGGTGCTCGATGCCCGCCGCCGCCAGCATGGTGCTGAGTCGCTCCGATTTCTCGATGGAACGGGTTCCGACAAGGATCGGAACGCCTTTCTTGTTCCACTCGACGATCTGGGCGGCGACCGCCTGGAATCGCTCGTCCGAGTTCGAGAAGACGCGGTCGGGCAGCCAGACTCGGCGGCCCGGGCGGTTGGTCGGTACCGGAAATACGCCAACTTTGTAGATTCGGCGCAGCTCGCTCGCGTCCGACGACGCGGTACCGGTCATGCCCGCCAGCTTGGTGTAACGTTTGAAGAAATCCTGGACCGTCACTCTTGCCGCCGTGATCGTTTCCAGGGTGATTTCCAGCCGTTCCTTGGCCTGGATCGCCTGGTGCAGGCCATCCTGCCACTGGCGTCCGGGCATCATACGGCCGGTGAATTCGTCCACGATGATCACTTCGCCGTCGACCGTCACATAATCGCGGTCCTTGAGATAGGCGATCTGGCCGCGGAGGGCTCGCTCGACGTATTCATAGAGCCCGTCGACGGTGAGGGAAACGAACGCGGGATTGGCCGCGACGGCCTGGACCTTGCGCCGGCCGGTGGCTGTCAATTCGGCCTTGCGCTCCAGTGGGTCGTATTTGTAATCCTTGACCCGGACCAGAGTTGCCGCAAGCTGGTCGGCCCCGTAGTAGGCGGCCGCCTCTTCCTGGGTCGGCTGATTGTTGGCTCCGATGATGAGCGGCGTACGGGCCTCGTCGATCAGGATGCTGTCGGCCTCGTCGACAATCGCGAAGTGGTGGGTCCGCTGGACGGGCGTCTGCGACTCCACGTGCCCGCCGCGGCCCAGGTAGACCTGCTCGAAGGTCTTGCGGTGGGCATCGCCGCCCAGTTGCAGCCGTTTGAGCTCGTCACGCAGGAAATCGAAGCCGAGCTCCTTGCTGGTGCCGTAGGTGATGTCACATGCATAAGCCGCCCGGCGTTCCGTGTCGGACTGACCGGTCTGGATGCATCCGACCGTCAAGCCGAGCATCTGATAGATGGGCGTCATCCATTCGGCGTCGCGGCGTCGCCAGGTAGTCGTTGACCGTGACGACGTGCACGCCCTTGCCGGCCAGCGCATTGAGCGTGGCCGGCATGGTCGCGACCAACGTTTTGCCTTCACCGGTCTCCAGCTCGGCGATGCAGCGGTTGTGGATGGCGGCGCCGCCGATGATTTGAACGTCGAACTGACGCTGGCCGATCGTGCGCTTGGACGCCTCACGCACCAGGGCGAACGTCTCCACCAGCAAGCTATTCGAGCGAATCGCCCTGCCGGGCTCGAAGCCGCAGCGCCGTGGGCCTGCGATTTCAACTCTTCGTCGGAGCATCGCTCGATCGAGAGCTCCAGAGCGTTGACCCGCTCGGCCATTACGGCATAACGGCCCAGCCGGCCCGCGTGGGTCGGACCAGCCAATTGTTGAACCCGATTCAGCCAACCGGGGCCGAGGCGACTGGCCATGGTACGTGAATCTCCCCTTCGAACCGCCGCACGGTGAGGCACTCGAGTATCGTTTAGTCAATTGGTAGTGAACCGATCGCGCACGAAACCGCTCTGCGCGCCGGTCCACTCACCATAACGGGACAACGATCGGCCGCCTCTATCCCGATCCGCCGTTGTCATTTTGTAGAACGTGTCTGCATCGTCCTCTCCTCGATGACGTGCGACGGTGATCTGATTCTGCGGGGCACTTTCGTGGTGGACAGCTGGACTCGCTGTCGAAAGGCGAAATAGTCGCCGTCGGGCAACGGCCGATGGTCGGACGACTCTCGCCAACGTTGCAACATCGCCCACTTTTGCTCGGCGGTGGGTCTCCCCGGCAGTTCATCGCCAGGTGCATCCCTCCACCAGATCACGGCACCCTCGAATGTCTCGAGGACCAAGCCCCACTGATGGAACTGGGTGACGTTAATGTCCATTATTCGCAGCGCCGGCCAGCGTTCCGCATCGGCAAGCTGGGCCGGCTGCGCTGAGAAAACCGGCGAGCTTCGACGCCGCCAGAATTCGGCGGTCGGGTTCGTCATGATCACTCCCAGCCGGCCTCGATTTCCAGACGACCCCAAATTTGGAATCGGACGGAGCACCAGTCCTTCTCCTGAGATCCTGATCAGATTGCTCAGTTGGCTCGGTTGGACCACGTCGGCATCCTTGATGTTCAGGATCGTTCCGGTCTCATCTAGCAGCATCTGATCCGCCGCGAGGTAACTGGACGTATGCAACCGGCTGCCGATAACGAAGTCGGACGCTGATTGCCGTGTGGCCGTAGAACACCTGCTCGACCTCGCGTACCCAGGGGTATTTCTTGAAATCACCGCGGAGTTGCTCGAGGCGCATTCAAGCATGCGAGATGCTCTCGGGCTCGCGCGCATCGCGCCGAACACCCTCGAGGAAGACCGGCCTTCCGCCGAGAAACCAAGGTGGCGGTTCCGGAACCAACTGGATCTGCTCAAACGGAAGTTGATACTGGGGTTGATGATGGAGCCAATCAACGCCGCACGAGTAGCCTGTAGCCGAGATAGAACAGAGCGACCGCGGCCAAGCTCGCCACGCTCAAGAGCACGCGCCCGGCGGTAATGGATCTGCCGCTGGCTTCCGCACGAACGGAAATGCGCCGAAACGGGATCTGGCCGCCTCCGCTCCTCGAGGGCCTCCTCGAACCGATGATCGCCAGTGACGATCCGAGGAGGTTCGCGGTGTTCCATCACCTGAATTCCTCCATCGTCTCAATGATCTCCGAATCGACCGCCTTGACGAGACGCCCTGCCGAAAAACTCAACTCGAAGACTCCAATGATATCATGGCAATTGCATGACTTGAGTTTATGGCGGATTTGAAGCTTACCAAATCTGAATCTGGAGTTCCAACTCGTAACCGAATTGCTGCCAGACGCGTTGGCGAATCCGGTCGATCAGCTCGAGGACGTCCGAGGATTTCGCGCCGGGGTGGGCGACGATGAAGTTGGCGTGACGGTCGGAGACTTCGGCTCCGCCGAATCGCGTTCCCTTCAATCCGGCCTGATCGATGAGTGCGCCGGCCGAGACGTCCGGCGAGGGGTTCTTGAAAATACAGCCCGAGAGCTGGTGCCCGTAAGGTTGATTTTCCTTCTTGATGATCCAGATCCGCCGCATGCGTCGCACGACCGATTCGGGATCTTCGGGCACGAGCTCAAACTCGGCGGACAAGATGACGGGCTCGTCGAGGTTGGAGTCGCGATCGGCGAAGCTCAGGTCGTCGCGTTCCCGGACCTGAACGAGGTCGGCGGGGTCGAGCACGGTGGCGCGTCGGACGAATTGCCCGATGGCCCCTTGCCGGCCGCCGGCATTACCGCGTAAAGCACCACCGACCGTGCCGGGGATGCCGGTGAGGATTTCCAACCCGCCCAGACCGGCGCGAGCCGAATGCGAGATCAGGGCCGTCAGCGGCACCGCGGCCCCGGCCTCCACGATGTTGCCTCGGACCGTCAGATCCGAAAAAAACGGGCTTTCGAGATGGATCACCAGCGCATCGACCCCCTCATCGCGGACCAGGACGTTCGAGCCGCCTCCCAGGATCTTGAATGCGATTCCTTCCTCACGGCAACGCTTGAGCAGCGCGATCAACTCGTCGATCTGACGAGGATTCGCGAAATACGATGCCGGTCCTCCCAGCCGGAACCAGACCAAGGGAGCCAGTGGCTCTCCGGTTTTCACGGTTCCGCGGAAGTCGTCAAATGCATGCATCGGTTTTGGTTCCCACCTCGATGACGCCGTGCATCACCCGCCTTCGCCGATTCGAGTGGTCCAGGAGGCACGACATCACGTCTTCGTCGGCCTCTCGGGTCGGTAGCGGATTACGACAAGACCCCCGGAAAGCTTGACGGGCAACGAGGCCCTTCTCTAACTCAGAATCCTCGGAGGCTCCGGGCAGGGCGGGCGTCTCTGCCCGCCGCCGAGGTGTGCAGACCAAAACCATCCGAGTCACAAGAATCGACTGATCCGCTCGGATGCCCGGTGCAACCACCGGAACGACTCGCCTGGTCCCACCCCATCCCGGGACCGCGCAGGTCGGTCACGCGGCTCGGGCAATCCCGGGTCAAGCCGGAACTGCGCGGAATCAGCAGATCAAGAATGAACGACTTGCTCGACCTAAATCCAAATATCGCAACATCGTAGCCTGAAACGGCCTGGTCGTCAAGCGACTTCGAGCCGGCGACCTGCTCGCCGGCTTGCGAGCCGGCTGGATTGGCCATCGACGGGATTCCGCCTCGAGGAGCGACGCTCGCGAATCGACGTTCACCGTCATCGCACTCGGGATCGATCCGACGGCCGTTCGTTTTCCATCCAAAACCCAGTTGCCCCAGGTGTCCTTGACCCAGAACAACGGGATTTCCAGCGTTTGGTTCGAGTTCGACAGGCTCGGTATCGGCTGGAGGGATTCCACGAAGGCCGGCGATGCGATTCGCGTTCCCTGCCGCGAGTAAGTGCGCGATGACCAGAGCCGAACCGCCTCTCGTGTCTCCTTGCACATGGATATTCACCGCCGGTTCCTCTCCGCCAAGCGCCAGCTTAAGGTCGATTGTATTTCTTGGCGACTGTCTGCATACCACATCATCGCGTCGGTCTCCGTACCCGGAACGCAGAGATCGATGACCGTCTTCATGTCGCCCTTGATCAGGGAATTGGCGACGATCTCCGAACGCTGTTTCCAGAGATTGCCTCGAGAACAGCCAGTAGCCGCATCCGATGAACAGGGCCACGAGCGACGGTCATGCCCAGAGCCCTCGGCGAGACCTGCGGAAGCTTCAATTTTGATAACCTGGCCGCCATCTCATCAATGGCCTCAGTTCGTTTCATGAGCCGACTTCGCGCCGGCTTGCCCCCTTGGGAGCGTCCTTGGCAACGGGGGGATCTCCGAGCACCGCGTTGCGTGCAGGACGTGATATGAAACGGCTTCAAGCATTTCTTGCAGATGAGTCGGACGTTCACCTTATAAGGGGGGATACGGCCAGCCGCCCCACAACTCGGGCACTTCATCTCGATCATCGCAAGGACTCCTCCGCAACGGGTTCAGGGAAAGTCTCGCCTTGGATTCTTTCTGAGGTTTCCGAGTTGCACGATCGTTGGGGTCGAGCCCGCGGTCTTCCATCTCCGATCATAAAATAACGATGCCATAGGGTCGACCCATGTTCAAGCTAACCCGCCGTTGTCCACTTAGCAATCGTGCCGATCTTCACGAATTGCCCCAGGGACCATGGATGGTTGTGTGCTCTCGGGCATGACTGGGTCGCGGCCTCGAGCACGCGAACGACCTCTCGGGCCTGTTCGGCCGTTACCTTCAGAGATTCACGGCCGTGAAGGTGTTCGGCGATGTTCCGGTAGTAGCCGTCCCAGTGGTTCTGGACGGTCTTCACGCGGCTTTCGATCGTCTTGCCATGCACGCCCGCTCGACTGAGGATGCCCTGATGGTCAGGAGGTTCCGCCGCCTGGTCGATGTCGCCGGCCCGAAGCGCTTCCTCCTGAGGATCGATTCCGTACTTGACGAATCCGCCGTCGGTACCGACGATCCACCAGCGGGGCCGGTCGATCCGGCAAATCCGGCTGGTCTCGACCTGAAAGAGGACATCTTCGAATTCCAGGACGATCCGGCCGTGCCCGCCGGTATCGACGCCTTCCCAGGGTGCGGGTGTCAACCAGGCCGTCAGTCGTTGGCAAGGGCCCAGGCCAAGCTGAAGTGCCTGGTCGACCAGATGAGCGCCCCAGTCATAAAGGATCGTGCCGGCTGACTGCGCACTCCCTCGCCAGCGCGAGGGGGAGCGAAGCGGCAGACGGCGCTCTCGATGATCAGCGGACGGCCGATCCATCCCCGTTCGAGAACCTGCTCGAACGGTCCCGTAGTCCCAGTCCCAGCGACGGTTGTGGAAAACCGACAGCATCCGGCCCGAGCGGTCACGGGCGGCGATCATCTGGTCGGCTTCGGCCGTCGTGAGCGCCATCACCTTGTCGACCACGCAGTGCTTCGAGGCGTCCAGGGTGCGCACGACCAGGTCGGCGTGTGTGTCGTGAGGAGTGGCGATCACCACCAGCTCGACCGCCGGGTCGGCCAGGGCCTCGTCGAGGTCCGCGTAGCCGCGGACACCATCTCCCCAGAGCCGCGACCGCCTCGGCCCGCACCCGAGGATCGCGCGCCACGACGCCATGCAACCGCAAGTCAGGCTGGCGACGGATCAAGGGACAGTGAAACGCACGACCCGCCAGCCCATGACCGACCACAACCGTTGGGATCACGTCTCGACTCCGGATCGCCGCGATGAATGCAGGTGGCAATTCCACTGCCCGGCTGCTCTACTCCGTATCATCATACTCGGCGCGGGCTCAGTTCTTCCAATGGGCGGACACGATAACGTGAACGTATCGGTTCGTCGACTCGCTCCACCGGCGGCCGGATGGATTTGACCTGAATGGAGGATTTTCTAATAATACGAAGGCTGCTCACTCAATTCGATTCAATGACTTGATTTGCACATGTCTTTCTGATCCGTGCCATCGAATGTGTCGTGATGGGAATGGAGTCGAAACAGCGATCTTGAATCTGGGCGAGATCGACGCCGGAAGGAAAAGGGTATGACGCCTCTCTACCGTGACACACCGCGCATCCTGGGACCGCTGCCTGGACCGCGGAGCGCCGCCTGGATCGAGCGTGACCATCGGGTCATGTCTCCTTCGTACACCCGCGCCTATCCGCTGGTGGTGCGTCGGGCTCACATGGCGATGGTCGAGGACATGGACGGCAATCGGTTCCTCGACTACACGGCCGGGATCGCCGTGACGAACGTCGGCCACTCCCATCCCCGGGTGGTCGCCGCGATTCGCAAGCAAGCCGGGCGGCTGGTCCACATGTCGGGGACCGACTTTTACTATACGCCCCAGGTCCGCCTGGCGGAGCGGCTGGCCAAGCTGGCGCCCGGGCCGGAGTCGAAGCGGGTCTTTTTCACCAACAGCGGCGCCGAGGCGATCGAGGCCGCCTTGAAGCTGGCGCGGCGACATACCGGCCGGAACCGAGTGATCGCGTTCTTCAACGCGTTTCATGGCCGGACCTATGGCGCCATGTCGCTCAGCGGCTCGAAGCCCATGCAGCGTCGCGGCTTTTCCCCGCTGGTTCCCGAGATCCATCATGCCCGCTACGGCGATCTCGACAGTGTCGCCGCCTTGCTCCGCACCATCTGCCCCCCGGATGAGCTGGCGGCGATCTTCGTCGAGCCGATCCAGGGGGAAGGCGGCTATATCATCCCACCTGCCGGATTCTTGGCGGGTTTGCGGCAAATCTGCGATCAGCATGGCGCCTTGCTGGTCTTCGACGAGGTGCAAAGCGGGATCGGGCGGACCGGCAAGATGTTCGCCTCGGAACACTGGGGCGTCGCGGGCGATATCGTCTGCCTGGCCAAGGGGATCGCCAACGGGCTGCCGCTGGGCGCCATCATCGCCAGGGCATCCGTCATGGACTGGCCCAGCGGCAGCCACGCGTCGACGTTCGGCGGCAATCCCGTCGCATGCGCGGCCTCGCTGGCGACCCTCAAGCTGATCGAGGGCCGCTACCGTGCCAACGCCGATCGTCGAGGCCGCCAACTCCGCGAACGGTCTCACGGAGACCTGGCGAGACCGATTCTGGTTCATCCGCGAGGTGCGCGGACTCGGACTGATGATCGGCGTCGAGATTCAGGATGAGACGGGAGCGCCGGCTCCGGCCTTGCGCGACCGGATCATCGAGCTGGCGTTTCATCGCGGCTTGCTCCTACTCCCGTGCGGTCCGAGCACCGTCCGAATCTGTCCGCCGTTGTGCCTGACGTCGCGCCAGGTCGAAATCGGGGTCGAGCTGCTCGACGCCGCGATGACGGCGCGGCCGCCGACCGAGGCTCGGTCCCGTCGGAAAGGGCGGAAATCCTACCTGAGCTTGAAGAAGTCGCTCCCGATTTGAACTGAACTGATCTGGTCTCTGGGCTGGCCGTTCGAAAGTCAGCAACATCACCAAGGAGAATCGTCATGTCGTTGCTCACGGAGCAGGCCCCGCCTCCCGCGTTCGAGTGGCGCCGTTGGCCCGAAACCCAGGCGTTCATCGACGAGCTGGTCGTGACCGCGCTGGAGGGAAATGCGTTTGCGGCCGACCTGGCCGGGCGGATGCAACGCGAGACCGGGACACCGTTCCACGTTTGGCTCGATCACCTGGTGATCCGCGGCGGCCCGAGCTTGCTCAAGCACCTTGCAACGCTCGGCTATCAGCGCCAGCCGATTTCCTACTCGGTCGGAGTGCCGGTTTTCGCGCATTCTGGCGGAATCTTTCCCAGGCTGGCGGTGTTGAGCGGCGATACCAACAACAACGGCGGAACGGCGGTCGACGTCCCCGAAGTCGCCATCAAGGTCGAGTCCGTATCCGCTTTTTCCCGTGCCCACGACCTGGGGCTGGAAGTCCTTGGCTATCCGATGGGCCCGTATCGCGTCGGGCGGATTCCCGGCCGGACGGACGACCTTGGCCGTGGTCGAGCGTCGAGGCTATCTGGGGTTCGAGCCGTTTCCCGGTGATCTGGCCCGCGAGGGCCGGATGAAGCCGCACGCGGCTCGCGACGCTCTGGCCGCCCGCGACCTCTGGCAAGCACGCAAACGCCGGTTCGATGACGATGAGGAGGGATTTCGTACCACCGAGGCGACTCTCGAGCGTGTGATCGAGCTGGCGGGCTCTCGCGACCTTGCGTGTCACCTTGTGTTTGAAGTCGAGCGCGAGTACTGGGAATCGCGCAACACGGCGGCCCGCGTTCAGAAGGCGCGGCAGGACCGGCTTGGGCTGGGCTGGGCGAACCACGACCATCATACGTTTCGTTGCTCGAGGCGGTTCTTCCCGACGCATCATGCGGATGTTCGCAACGCTCGGATTCGATCTCCGCGAGCGGTTCCACGCCGGGGCTCACGCCGGCTGGGGAGCGCAGATCCTCGAACAGCCGGTCACGGGCATCGTCATCTTCGCCGACCTTGACCTGGCGCCCGAGGAAGCGACCGAGGATTTCGCCCACCAGGTCCTGCCCGACCTGCCTCGGCCGGGAACAGTCGGTCTCTGGGTTGCGTTGCACGGCGAGTCGATCCTTGAGGCCGGGATGCACCACCTGGAAGCCCAGTTCGACTTCGACGCCTTACGAGACGGCCTCAAGGCCGAGGCGGGCATCGAGACCATGGCGCCGTTCTCGAACTTCCCCTTCTTGCGACAAGCATTCACCGTCGGCGAACGATGGCCGGTCAACAAACACCGCGCCGACCGGGCACTCGAGCTCGGCTGGATCAACGCCGAACAGCACGCGAAATTCCTCCAGGAAGGAGCGATCGGCAGCCACCTGGAAAACCTGGAACGACGCGAAGGCTACAAGGGCTTTAATCAGCAAGCTGTGAGCGCGATCATCGCCGCCACGGATCCTCGCCACAACTGATCCAAATACTTTTAACCACGGAAAACACGGAAAACACGGAAAAAAACAGATGGGTAACTTGCTTGTACGAGGAAGAGTCGTTATGCGATTCGTGGAGCGGTATTTGAAGTTTACCGAGAAATGGGATGCGGATTCTTGGAGCCGGTTTATCAAGAGTGTCTCGACATTGAATTCAAGCGGCAAAACATTCCCTATCTTCGCGCAGCAGGAGTTGAAACTGATCTACAAAGGGCGAGCCGCTCGAACAGACTTATAAACCGGATTTCATTTGTTTTGACAAAATTATCGTGGAACTGAAGGCCGCGAAAGCAATCGCGCCAGAACATCAGAGCCCAGCTTTTCAACTACTTGAAAGCAACAGGCTTCAAACTTGGACTGCTGGTCAACTTTGGAAGCTACCCCATGACGCGAGATCGATCGAATTGTAGTATAATTGATTAATGAATTAAGTTCGTTTTTTTTCCGTGTTTTCCGTGTTTTCCGTGGTTAAGAAGAGTATTTGGATTTGATGAGGGACTGTCGCTAGCAAGCAAGATCTCAGGGCGATTTCCGCGGAGATCCGTGCCGAGGAAGCCCGGATCTTCCGTGGTGGTGGCACGGAGGCGATCGAGCGCCAGCATGCCAAGGGGCGAAAGACGGCCCGCGAGCGGATCGAGGCGTTGCTCGATGAGGGCTCGCCCAGGCATTGAGCTGGGATTATGGGCCGGCTACCAGTTGTATGAGGAGTGGGGCGGTGCGCCGGCAGCCGGGGTTGTCACTTTGATCGGCTCGGTCCACGGGCGCCGGGTGATGGTCGTCGCCAATGATGCGACGGTCAAGGCGGGCGCGTGCTTCCCGATGACGATCAAGAAGATCCTGCGCGCCCAGGAGGTCGCCGGCCAGAACCGGTTGCCTTTGGTCTATCTCGTCGATTCCTCGGGCGTTTTCTTGCCGATGCAGGACGAGGTCTTTCCGGACGTCGACGACTTCGGCCGGATCTTTCGCAACAACGCCGTGCTCTCGGCCCGAGGCGTACCGCAGCTCGCCGCGATCATGGGGAATTGCGTGGCGGGCGGAGCCTATCTACCGGTCCTGTGCGACACCGTCTTGATGACGGAAGGCTCGGGCCTTTACCTGGCCGGCCCCGCGCTGGTGAAAGCCGCGATCGGTCAGGAGATCTCCCACGACGATCTCGGAGGTGCCCATGTCCACGCGGCCATCAGTGGCACGGTCGATTATCGCGAGCCGGATGACGACGCCTGCCTTGCTCGTTTGCGGCGGTTGATCGCGCTCTTGCCTCCCGACCCGGACGCAGAGCCGAGGTTCGCGAACCGATCGAGCCGCCCGCTCGACCGGCCGACTCCCTGTATAACCTGGTCAGCTCGGACCCGTCGGCGCAGTACGATATGCGCGAGTTGCTGGCGGCGATCCTCGACGGCGGCCGGTTCGACGAGTACCGCGCCGAGTACGGCCGAACCTTGGTCTGCGGCTTTGGCTACCTGGGTGGGATCGGGCTGGGCATTGTGGCCAATCAGCGGCTGAGATTTCGTCCCGAGGGAGGCGGCCCGTTCCAGTTCGGCGGTGTGATTTACGCCGACAGCGCGGATAAGGCCGCGCGGTTCGTGCTCGAGTGCAACCAGAGCCGGCTGCCGATCCTGTTCATCCAGGATGTCAACGGCTTCGACGTGGGCCGCGACGCCGAGCGGACCGGCATCATTCGCCGCGGGGCGAAGCTGGTCAATGCCGTGAGCAATAGCTCGGTGCCCAAGATCACGCTCATCGTGGGCCATTCGTTTGGCGCGGGCCATTACGCGCTGTGTGGAAAGGCGTTCGACCCACGTTTCCTGTTCGCCTGGCCGGGTGCCCGCTACGCCGTCATGGGCGCCAGACAAGCGGCCCGGACCATGCTCGACGTCAACATCGGGACGCTCAAACGCCAGGGAAAGGAGATCGACGACGCCGAGCTGGCGAACATGGCCGAAGAGCTGCGGGCTCGCTACGATCGCGAGACCGACATCCGCTACGCCGCCGCGCGGCTCTGGGTCGACGCGATCATCGACCCGGCCAAGACCCGCGACGTCCTGATCATGGCTCTTGATATCGCGGTCAGGCAACGCGAGACCGTGCCGCTGGAGACCGGCGTGTTTCAGGTCTAGCGGGCATGTTGCGATGGACCAATCTGGCTTGCGTTGCCAGTTTTCCCGCTCGTGAGCATATGTCTCGACACGCGCTGCCCCGTTTCATCAATGTTTCTGGAAGCTTCGCGAATAGAGGAAACCGACGCTATTGAGGGTAACGGTCCGCGACGTCTCGATTGCGGTGATTGCCTGATCGGTGTAGAGCGTGGTAGTTGTACCATTGGTGCCGACGGGTGGAACCGCTCCACCGTTGCCCCCTCCGAGCAGAGCGAAGCGTAAAGTCCTATCCGACGTGCCGTCGATGCGCGACCTCAAGAACGTTTGGAGAATGACGGGCCCGCCTGGAGTCGAGACTTTCAACTGATTCAGACTACCAGGAACATGCGTGAAGATCTGGGTCAATTGGGCTGCCAGCAGTTGGATCCGCTGGCTGACGTATTGCCTGAACGCAGTATGAGCCCCCTGGGGCGGCTGCCCGCGGCGAAGTAAGCTCCTTGAGCCTGAAGGTAATCGGACGTGAAAGAGTCGAAGCTTGAGTTGACGTTGTTGACGACGGCTTGCGTGGCGGCGTTGCGTGCGTTGGTTGTGACATGACCGACGCTAACAGGTGCGATGTGTGCACTTGCGTTCAATACCACACGCGTCTCCAGCCATTCAACGGTGGTGGGACGGAATCGACGCCGCTCCTTCATCTCACACGTCCTCCCTGACCTGCAACCCGGTCGGAACTTCGGCATGCGCGAACGCTCCGCTTCTTCCTCTTCCACACATAAGTATCTCGCCTGATGCTTGGAGGACTTTACGCTGAAGCACGGGCCGAGTTCATCTTGATCAGAACGACCACTCCAACCCCTACCACCCCTTCGGAAGTCCGGATGAAATCGCCATTGGTTCGATTGCGCATTGTTTTTGGTTCTTGCGGTAAAGAATCGTGGGCGTTAGGCCGGCATGTTGCAAAAAAGAAGATATGATAGGTAAGAACCTGTGAGCCGGCGATGGACGGCGATTCGGCCATGAACGGCTTTTTTCGGCTGTCAGCTCGACAGATTCGCCCCGACCTCCACCTCCTGCGCGACCATCCCGACCGGGGCCGAGCCCGTCAATGAAGATGCCAATGATCGCGCGGAATCTGATTTACTTTCGAGGTGGAGACACGCCATGGGATTCGCTCAGGTCGCTCTGGAGATTGCTCGCTGGTCCCGCAACGTTTCAGACCTGGGTGGATCGCGAAAGCTTCGGCGTTCCCGGCGAAGCCGCGCTTGGAGCCGCTCGAAAATCGGGCCTTGCTGGCGGCGATCAACGAGTTCGCGCTTCCCACTCCCAACGCACTCCCCGCCGGTATCGCCTCAGGAATCGTATCGACGCCCGGGGGAAGCTTGTGGTTCACCGAGCCAGGCGCCAACCAGATCGGTGAGGTCACTACGGCCGGTCACGTCACGACGTACTCGATTCCCACCCCGGCGAGCAGTCCCCAAGGGATCACGTTTGGTCCAGACGGCAACCTCTGGTTCACGGAGTCATCTGCGAACCAGATCGGCGAGATGAGCACATCCGGCGTCGTCCTCAACACTTACACGATCCCGGGCCCCGCGAGTAATCCACAAGGGATCACCGCGGGACCAGACGGTAACCTCTGGTTCACTCAGGCGGCGACCGGCCAGATCGGCCGGATCAACCCCTCGACCGGCGCGGTGACTGAATTCTCGATTCTGACGCCCGGAGGACAGCCGTCGGGAATCACGACCGGCCCCGACGGCAACCTCTGGTTCACTGAGCCGGGCGCGAACCAGATCGGCCGGATTGCTCCATCCACGGGCACCGTCACGGAGTTTGCGATCAATACGCCCGGAGGCCGTCCGCAAGGGATCACCACGGGCCCCGACGGCAACCTTTGGTTTACGGAGTCATCCGCCGCCAAGGTGGGTAACATTTCGCCGACAACCGACGTGGTGACCGAGTACACAGTACCGACGCCAGGCGGCGTGACCCAGGGGATCACCGCCGGCTCTGACGGCAACCTTTGGTTTACCGAACCAGGCACAGCACGAGTCGGACGGGTCACTCCTTCGGGGGTCGTCACCGAGTTCGCCACACCCACGAAGTCAAGTCAACCGTGGGGAATCGCCGCCGGCTCCGACGGCAACCTTTGGTTCACAGAGCCAGGCGCGAATAACGTGGCACAAGTGGCCGTAGCCCAGTTGATCACGGTCACCCCGATCCCCGTCACAGTGGAGGTGGGTAACCCTTCCACTTTGACCGTCGCTTCGTTCACTTCGGCCAGTGTCAACCCACTGCCCGCCAATTTCACGGCTACGATCAACTGGGGCGACGGCACCGGGTCGGTCGTTGGGACGGTCAGCGCGAGCGCTTCCGGGAGCTTCATCGTCTCTGCCACCAAGACTTACGCAACGGTGGGTACCTACCAGGCCCAGGTGACAGTAACCGACGGCGATGGAGCGACGGCCACAGCCAACACCACGGTCACCGTCGCGTACTCCGCCACGGGCAACACACTCAGCCTGGTCGCAGGTCAACGCTTCAGCGGCCAGGTCGCCGCATTCAACGACCCCCAGACGACCGGCCAGGTCGGTCAGTATTCGGCGTCAATCAATTGGGGCGACGGCACACCGGCCTCGGCCGGGGTGGTCATATACAGCGGCGGGACCGCATTTACCGTGGACGGCCTTCATACTTACGCCGATCCAGGTCCGTACAACTTCACAGTGACGGTGAACGGACCGGACGGCCGAACCTTCATGGCCTATGGCCAGGCCGTGGTCCACGCTGCGCCCCTGCAAGCCGTCGGCGTGTCTTTCAAAGCAGTCCGTGGTGCGCCGTTCACAGGGGTCGTGGCGACGTTTTCTGATCCAAACTCGACGGATACGGCGAGCGACTACACGGCGGAGATCGTTTGGGGCGACGGGCATATTTCGGCCGGTACGATTGTTGCGCCCAATCCCCCCAACAGCTACTTTTCCGTCACAGGGTCAAACACCTACGCGGTGTCCGGCACTTACGCCGTTCAGGTCACCGTTCAAGGTACGGCCGGCTCACCCGTTACAGTAACGTCGACCGCTACCGTCGCCAATCCGCTTTACGGTGCTACGATCGCTGCAGTCGCCGGCCAGCTCTTTAGCGGGCAGGTTGCCTCATTCTCGGACCCGCAGACGACCGGACAGGTGGGTCAATACTCAGCCACAATTAACTGGGGCGACAGCAGCCCGCCCACGCCGGGCGTAGTCACGTATGAGGGTGGGACGGCATTTACGGTCTCCGGAAGTCATACGTACGCCCAGCTCGCCTCATACGTGCTGACGATCACCGTGACCGGACCGAACGGCGAGATATTCCTGGGCTCCGGTCAGGCCGTGGTGAGCGCCTCGATTATCGCAACCGCTGCTCCGATCGCGCCGGTCGCAAATGTCTCGTTCACCGGAGTCGTCGCGACGTTTATCGATGAGAACGCCTCGGGGGGTGCCTCGTCCGACTACCAGGCGACGATTGCCTGGGGCGACGGTCACGTGTCCAACGGCACGATCGGCGGTCCGACGAACGGCTACCTCACGGTGACCGGAACGAACACCTATTCGACGCCGGGCTCGTACAGTTTGACCGTCACAATCGTCAGCAAGCTTGGGGCTACGACGAGCACACAACCGAGTGCCGTCGTCGTTGGTGCCGTGCCAGTGCCTTTGAGTGGTTATATCAGCCCCGCCAGCATCAGTGGTCCAAATAGTGCCTTGAATATCACGAACGTGAATCGGCCGACCTTCCAGGGGACCACTTCACCATATGCGATTGTGCAACTTTTTGCCCAACACGCCAATTCCGATCCCACGACGACGATATCCATCGGCCAGACGATCGCGGGTGCCGACGGATCCTGGTCACTCACCTCCACGACCTTGCCAGATGGTTCGTACACAGTCAGCGCGTCAGTGACTAGCCAGGGCGGCTCTCCGACCGCACCGGTCCTGATCGTCGGACCGGCAAACCCGCTGGTAATCGACACGATCGCACCGAGGGTCGCGGGCATGGCTTTCAATCCCCGCACCGGGAAGATCACGGTGGTCATATCCGACGTCGGCTCTGGCCTTTATGGTCCGAGCTTGCTCGATCCGGCAAACTATACGATCGTGCTGAAGCGGGGCCTGTTTGGCAGTAATTCCAACCAGCAAGCGCAGCTCTCTCCGGCGATCTCGGGCTGGTACTCGAACGCTCAGGCCGCGACGCTCCAGTTCACTGCGCCGCTCGCCGCTGGAACGTACCTGTTCCAGGTCAAGTCGGGCGGAATCATCGACCAAGCCGGCAACGCACTCGACGGCGAATTCACAGGCCGCTTACCGTCGGGCGACGGCCGGCCGGGCGGAAATTTCATCGTCCGGCTCACAGTGCCGAGGCACGCCCACCCCAAGCCCAGGCCGCAAGATCGGACGCGAAGGCTACACGGGACCTAAACTCACGGGTCGGTTCCAAAAACCCGTCGCAATGCAACATCACAAGGGCTGAAAGTATAATGTCTTGTTCGTATCAGAATTGAGGAACGCGGTGATGAGACTGATTCATAGCTGTTCGTGGATGTTGTTTGTCACGATGTTGACGATCGTCGTGTCCGTGGCGAGCGCCGATGAAGCCGACTGCCCCGACTTAAAGGCTTACTCCATCGGCACTTCGGGGATTGTGCGGCTGACTTGGCCCCAGTCCCCGGATGCGCTCGCCACTCCGCCTAAACCGGTTCGCTATACTGTCTTCCGAGGGACCGCGGTTCTGCCATTGGTGCCGATCCAAATCACCGCGTCTCGTCCCGTCACGAACGTCGTGCTCGACCAAGTTCAGCCTGGTGCGACCGGTGACACCTACCAGTATCGAGTTCAGATCGACACGCTCGACCCGACAACGCTCGCGGTCTCCAGCACGAAAATGACGAAAACGGCGACGGTGAGCGTCCCAGCCTTGCAGGCCACAACAGTGATCGCGGAGACATTCGACTACAACAGACTCGATCCGCGTGAATGGGTGCTCAAAGATCCAGCAACTCCATTGACGATCGAGGAAGGCAAGCTGGTCCTTGGCGCCGGGCCCAGGTGAGCGTGCCTTTGTCCACATCGCAGTTGACCGGAGCTGGGATCGAGATTGTCGCTCGGGTCAAGGCGGTGTACGTAACGCCGCCAGGCGCAAACCCGCCTTTCGTGGACCAGATCGCCGCGGCGATCGGCTATGAGACGACTGATGCGAATGGGTATCTCTTGAAACTCGCGCTCCACGATTATTGCGGGAAAAAGCAAGTTCAGCTTCAATTCATCAAGAGGATGCCCCAGAACAAACCGCCCTATAACGCTCCATTCCCTGTCGCGTCCGCGCCGAAAGTGGCGGACCAATGGAGTCCGGACGAGTTCATTTGGTTGAAACTCAAGATCGACACCAAGGCTGGAAAGACTGGGCAGGCAACCGCTTGGACATGGAAGGATAGCGATCCGGCGCCAAGTCCCGACAACGACGCCCAGGCGCTCGCTGTTTTCCCCATTCCGACGGGATTGGTGAGCCTTCCCGGCACCCCACAGTTTTACGGCCCCGACAATTTGCCGCCTCCGAAGACGGGCTCGAACGCTAATCAGTTCCTCTCAGCCAGTTTCGGCGAGGTGATCATTGAGAACCTCTCGCCAGCCTCGCCTCCGACGCCGACCGCCTCGACGAAACCCGAATGTCCAACTGATGGACCGCCACGACCGGAGTCGCCTGTCGCGATTTGCCTTGGTCAGCCGACGCGACGCTGTCTGGAGCCGCCACCGGGACCCGTATTCGTCCGTCTGTGGCCAAACTCCGCGGTTGCTGTGAACTTCACGGAAACACCATCACACCGATGGAAGTTGAGCCAGCGCGGGTTGTCGGTCCGGCCTGACGAGCGGACGGTCGAGGATGACATTCGTTTGGTCAGCAGCGAGAGATCCTCCGATGCGGACGGTCATGTCGATCCGGATCGTGCGTCATCCCAAGGCGCTGGAAATCGACCGGCTCCGGCGCACCTTTTCGTGTTTGGCGGATCGGCTATGTTCCCTCTATTGCGGTACCAGACTTCTGGTCCGCCGTTTGAGGACGATGGGGCTATTATCGGCGAATCGATGCACCTGCGAGCCAGCGATGACGGGGAATTCGAAGTGGAGTTCCGTGTCGCCACGCCGGCGATGCCCGTCACTTTGCGAATGCAACTCGCCCTGCACCGAGGTCCAGGCGAATATGGCCGGATCACACTTCCACTCGTCGTTCTCGACCCGCAAAAGCTCCGTCTCGACAGGGACCGAGGGGACACATGGCGAGTCGTTTACCACAGTTACTCTCGCGTACTGGAACAGATTCTCAACGATAATGACGAGGGTCGCAGCGCCCCGATCGAGATCACCCGAGATGGCGCAGGGGAATTCGGTGGCGGAGTTAGGTCGGTGGAGGCGTTTGATGATTTTTAAATTGTGTACAAGGCGCTTATTAGTCGTCGATTCCGCGTTGTGAATCTGGTCATTGAACAGGAAGCGTCTTTTCGATTCGGTCCGGAACCGACAACATTGCCGTGTCGGATGGTCGGCGTCGACCAGTGCGGACCCAACTTACGCGAGCGGCCAAAATGACCGATTGTAGAGCAACGGCACGATCGTCGTGTCGTTGTCAACATAAATATTCGGAATAACCGCTAAAGCCCATATCGGGGTTTATCCGATCAATTCGACGCTGGGACGTGTGTTGCCGGTAAGTGGGCAGGAAGTCCACGGGCACAAATCGCAAAGAGCGGACCGACCGTCGATCGTCGCCAAGTTAATCTGACTTGAATGATCGAAAGCTATGGTTTGGCGAACGCGGTACGGACGCACCTTAGCCACGGAATCGGCTTTTATGAAGATCGCTCATATTGTCGTGGCAATTGCCGTTACCCTTTGCGGGCTCATCGGTTATAGTCTGGGCACAGGCTGGATACGCGTCGGGCCACCGGATCACTCGAACTTCGAAGCGCCCCCCAAGAATCCGACAAACGCCGACTCCAGTCACGCTCAGTTGATGCCAATCGGGCCAAACAAGGGATCTTTGGCCGATCCCGCCGTGCTTCCGGCGGCGTTATCCATTCCACCGCTCGCGACAGCAATCAATGCCATGGCTCAGTCACCCGGCACACATACCCATAATTCGTCCACGCCTGACGCCGTACCAGCCCCACCAGTCCCCGCGCCACCTGCACTGCGCCCCGGCGGGCACGCCTGCCCCGCGACGGTACTTCTGCGCTCGGCAGCCGCACCTGGCCTCGGCGGCCGCACCTGCCCCTCGGCAGCCGCACCTGCGCCTCGGCAGCCGCACTGGCCTCGGCAGCCGCACCCGCACGGCAGCCGCACCTGCCTCGACAGCCGACCGGCCCCGCAGCGAGCACACCGCCCGCTCCCGTTTTGCAAATCCTGTGGTCGTCCTTCAATCGGCGGACACCCCGCCGACCGATTGGCGAGATCGTTGAGTCGGATGGTCCTACGTACACCATCAATGCGACCGACTCGTCCGATAATTCGAATGCGACAAAGATTCCCGGTGTCACTTTCAAAGTGAAAGTCGTGAAGCTCGGTGCGAAGTCCTACGTTTCTACCGACGCTCGCGACGCAAACGATATTGCCCTGCCCGATCACATTTTATGAGTCGGGATCGTACGCCGTGAACATCACGGCGACCAAGGACTTGCAGACGCTGGAATCGAGCAAGACCATCACGATCCGCCCAATCACGCGAAGCGTGATTCCGAAAATCGTCTCTGTTCAAGAAGATGGCGGCGCCGCGGTTACGGAATTTTCCCAGCCGATCTCGTTAAGTCCGGGCGGGACAGGATCCGTCACGCTT
The DNA here is from genome assembly GCA_963779785.1 of uncultured Planctomycetota bacterium. Lineage (GTDB taxonomy): Bacteria > Planctomycetota > Planctomycetia > Isosphaerales > Isosphaeraceae > CAVRFS01. The sequence continues at coordinate 52,932 of CAWAAW010000023.1, read as the reverse complement.
CACGCGATCCTTGCACTCGATCCGAAGGCGGTACCGCCATCTCGAACGCTGGCGGTGCTCAATCGGACGACCGACCAACTCGCTGGGGCGGCTAACGGCGTCCCGGTGACGCTTTCGGCTGACACCGCTCGTTCGGAGGGCGACCTGAAAATCAAACTCGACCCGACCTCGCTCGTGGACAAACCGAATCAGCTCGCTGTGATCGACGTCTGGACGTCCGAGCAGTCGGTCCCGCCCCAACCATTTGTCGTCATTACCAAGAGCGCGAGCGACCGTGGTGGGTCGATCGGTCCCGCCGCAACCGGTCCGAACGTCGAGTTCCCGGAGTACACGGCTCCGCGGAGTTACCCGGATGGCTTCAATCCCTCCGACAAGGTCGAGACGCGGGTGGCGCGCCTGTATTACTACCGGGACGCCCATCGAGTGGCCCAGATCGTCAACAGGGACGTCAGGTCATACAACTATGTGGCCGTTGCCACCGCTCGACGACAGGCTGAGGATGCGCGCGACTCGGCCGACCAGGCAACCGATCAGCGGCGGCTGACCGAGATCAAGGCGGTTCGTGCCGCCCAGGCCAGCCGCGCCGCTGAACATGACCTCCAACAAGCACTGGACGGCCAGGCCGCGGCGCAACAGCAAGACGCCCAAATCGCGCAAGCTCTCCAAAGCACCCAGCAGCAGATCGACGCGAATCAACGCGGAACTCACCAAGAACCAGACCGATCTGAAGGCTGCTCAGTCGGCCCTCGCCGCCGCGACCGACCCGCAAGCCACAAGTTCCAAACAAAGATCACTGCGCTGCAGGCCATGATCGCCAGCGAAACCCAGAAGCAGACGGACCTCCAGAATCAGCAGAAGACACTGACGGCTCAGCAAGCGGCATCCACTACCAAGACGCTTGGCGACCAGGTGACTCAAGCCCGCGCGAAGGTCGAGAACCTCAGAAATGCCGAAGCCGCGCAAAGCGACCAGGATGTCCAGCAGCAGCAGATCGAGGACCGCGCCCGTGAGAATCAATTCCGCCAGGAGGTCGCTGCGGCTCACGAAGACCCCGACACCTACGCGCCGGCCAAGCCCGGCTCGCTCGACCCGGTGCGGCAGGTCTCGGTCTCGGTCATTGGTGAAGGGGAGATTCAGCTCCGCGGCCCGATCAAGGGAATCAACGTCATCAGGACGATGATCAACCAGATCGACGCGCCGGTCGGCCAGGTTCGCGTCGGTATCCATACCGTCCAGATCAACGGCGAGCACGCGGATCGCATGGAGAAAGTCGCGGGACGCATCCAGGATTACATCGACCACTCGCGTTTTTTGACCGTCCAGTCGGCGCAATTACTCCGCAACGCCGTGGTGACGGTAGCCAGCCGGCTCGCCCAGGAGGCACAGGACCAGTCCCAGGCTGAACTGAGCCAACAACTCGCGCTCTGCCCCGACGAAAAATCGCGGCAAGAACTCCTCCTCCGCACCTCCCGGTCGCAAAAATTCCGCGACGAAAAGTACGTGCGGGCGTTCTTCGGTGAAGACTTTATCAACGAACTCGAGGAAATCGACTCGGAGTTCCTGCAAAGTGGGAACAAGCTGCTGTCGCTGCATTCGATGGACACCACCAGCCTCGCCTCCGCGTTGTTCTTGCTGTCCATCGCGAAGAACGAGGTTCGCGAGGAGATCTTGAACGTCTTCCAGTCCTCGCTCACCGACGAATTGCCGCAGGCCGAGGCGACGTACTTCGAAGCGGGCGCGGGCACGCGCGGGAAAGATCATTTTCACCAGTTCAAGATGCTGGCCAGCAACGCGAAGTTCCAGTCGCTGCGAGGATTCTTCAACGCACGCGTCACCGGCAACAACACCATCAACCCGCTGCAACGCGAGTTCATCCGCCTCGCCCAGATCTTCAAGAGCCAGTTGGTAACCGAACTCGAGTTGAACCAGCGCATCAAGGAACGCGGCCTGATCGAGGATCGACTGGGCGATTACATCGAAACGCTTCGGAAACAGCAGCGGCAGCAACGTGACGCCGACGACGCTCTGCGCCTGGCGCAGACTAGCATCACCAAAACCATCCAGGACAATCGCCGGTTCCATCCAAGCAGTCGATGCCATCATACGGTCGTTTCTCAAACCGAGCCAGATCTTTGACAGCACTGGAAAATTTATAGATACTCCGATCTTCAATGAAGTATATGACTATTGGACAAAAGGAAATTTGCCGCCGAATGAGCTCGTCGAGTTGGCGATTGCTGAGCCCGAAGACGCTGTCGGGCTGGAAGGCAGTAAGAGTCGACGGCACCGTGCAGTTCAGGAACGACAAGTTGACGATCAAGAACTCCAGGCTCAGGGTAGAGTTCGTGCCCAAGGGAATGGTTATTATCAGTTCGCTGGACCCAGACGCGATACGAGATCTTGGTAATCAAATCGACGCTGACGTTGACACTTTCCAAAATACGTGGGACCGCTTGGGAAAAACCCGACTCTTCTCGGAATCGGACCAGAAGGATGTCGCCGGCTAAGATCGCAAAACTCTGCAATCACTTTGGCCGCCTGTCCGTACCATTCTGGCCAATCCGATCCAGTGCAAGGGTCAGTCGAACGTCGGTATGCAGACCGATCCTATATTCTATTATGTGACTTTTGAGTTCCCAATTATAAGAAGCCTTGCCGATGTGCGAGACGCCCTACAGGAGAAGCAAGACGCTCTCGGTCGCAAACTCGATACGCCATTGACTTATTTGGAGAAAGCGTCCCTCAAGCTAATCGAGACCGACATCGTCAATGAGGAGCCTGAAAAGGCCTTGCGGTTGATCGGCCGGATGATCGAATCGATAATCGCGTTGGAAGACTCGCCGGTGGCCAAGGGTCCGGGGTCGGATCCGGACTTGAGCAACACGCTGAACGACAGCGGAGAAAAATCTCCGATCGTTAGTCCCGGACCTGATCAAGATGCTCTTCGCCCGCCGCAACGCCGACGCGTCGAGGCGGCCGATCGATCACAAGAAACTTCTGGACATGCTGGTTGACGATGTCGAGGACAAATACATCGATCTGCTCGAGGGCGTGCGATCACATACCGCGAACATCGACGCCTACATCAAGGCCGTCGCGACGGCGCTCGACGACGACTTCAACACCCAGTTTTATTACCCGGCCTTCACCGAGGTCCGCCGCGCAAGCCGCTTCCACGACGTCACGCTGGCCGATATCGAGACCACGAATGTGCTGGCCAACAACCGGGGTTTCGCCATGGTCGAGCCCACGGCCACGATGGAATTCGACCTGCCCAAGCGCGACATCCTGATCAATGAGGCCATGAACGGTGCGCTGGCCATGACCAAGGATTTCGGCGCGCTGGCGAACGACCCGACTTTCCTCTCATTGGCCAAGCTGCGCAGCGGTCAGCCCACCAGCTCACTCGCGCCAGGGGCGGGCGAGGGGGTCAATACCGTGCGAAACACCTTGCCCGGGCTGCCACGATCGAATGACGAGAAGCTGTTCAGCCAGCAAGGCGCGGGCCGGTCCCAATTCGGATCGGCCATGGAGGCCTTGATCCCCGATCCGGCGGTCTACAAGTTTGAGACTGGTACTGGGTTCCAGATTCGTCCCGTGATTCAGCCCGATGGGCAGTCGCTCGTCTTTCATTTCAACTACATGTACACGACAAATATCCGCGAACCGGTCCGTGCCGACGAGAAGCATCTCGGCCGGGTCAAGCGGCACTTCATCGACACTGACGTGCAGATCGGCAACTACGAGCTCCGCGAAGTCAGCCGCTTCCAGGTCGCGCTCAAGGCCGCGCGGACCAGCCGCGGTGTCCCGCTCTTCGAGGACATCCCGGTCCTTGGGATTCTTTTCCGTCCCTTGCCCAGCGCCGAGTCGTCGCTTCAGGAGAACATCGTGATGGCTCAGTCGACGATCTTTCCGACTCTTTTCGACCTGATGGGGCTCCGCTGGGCGCCGGCTGTGGCCGACCTGGATACGCTTCGGCTCAGAAATCAGAACTTCACCGTTCGGAACCGGAACCGTCATGTGAATAACAACGTGTTCGATATATCAAGCTCGAGCGTCGATGAATTCTTACGCATTCCCCCCGCTGAGCGCCGAGCCGACCTGTATCGATCGCAAGAGACGATTCCCGACGTTCACCCTGACGGCTACCGCGGACCGGGCTTGAATTACCGCAATAGTCGTCTTCGTGAGGGATACGACCCGACCATGACCAATCCGGAGAGCCGGTTCATCCCGTCGGAGTCGAGAGAGACAAATCCGCCGGACTTGGATCCGAATCCGGGTTGGCCCAACGTGGCTCCGCCTGCTGGATTCGGTCCGTCACCCTCGATCGACTTGAATCTGCCGCAGTCCCCGCCGGCGTTCCCGGCGCCTCCGCCGGCACCGGCGAACCCTGGAGTCGGCTTCCGTGGACCCTCCAGTCCTCGCAGGACGGCTCCAGCGATCGCGATTCAACCGGGCGTGGCGAGTCGACCGGCTCCGCGGGGCGCCGCTCCCGGTTCTGCCGTCTCGGTGAGGCAAGGATCGGTCCCGTCGCCGAGCCGGATCGAAGGGCGCGCCACCTCTCAATGGACCAACCGCCCCGACCCCTCCACGGACTCCAACTCGCCCCGACCCTGCGACCCCGGCAGCCTTGAATCGAATTCGGGATGACGCGCGCTCTCGAGGTCAGCGTACATCGTCCCGCAATCAACTACGCCCCGAACGAACGCGCCTACCTCGATTAGCCGAAGTGCCATCCCAGAGTTGTCGTCGACCGGAGTTGGGGATTCGGTTGTCGCGCAATCACTGCCAACCTCGCGCAAGGCGTCGGCCCCATCTGTCGCGCAACCAGGGCCAACACCGCGCAAAACACAGGCACCACCCGTTGCAGCGCCCAAGAGGACAACCGAACCCAAAAAATGGGACGTCCTGTCACGAATCCGCGGGACGAATGAGTAACCCGAGGTTCTGGATTTCCAAGATTGCCGTTCGCAACGTCGTGTTCGTCGGTGTGGTCCGACCAAACCGTCTGAGAGGTGCCAGTCATGCGAATTGCTCGGCGATCCTTTGTCGCGGCGGCGGCAATGGCCTTTGTGACGGCGGTCGGCACGGCCTCCGGCCGGCAGCGGGTTTCTCGATACCGTACCAAACCGCAGATGTTTTGCGATGTGCCCGACCGCGAATATATTCATGGCGGGCCGTCTCTCCCAGCGCTTGCGATGAGCAAGACGGCTTTGCTGGTGCTAGTCCCCGGTGCTGTGCCCCCCGATGCCCTGCCTTTTGGTCGCAGGATGGTCTATTACCAACTCAAGCAGAACGAAATTCGGGTCGAGCATTGTTCCATTTCCCGCGTCTCCCTGGCGATCCGCGACGACGGATACTGGACGTTGAGTCTGAGGGCCGATCAGAACCTGCAAATGTTCATGAAGACTCCGCTCGTGGCGGCAGGCCAACCCATGCCCGTTGCTGACACCGTCGTGCCCCGCCCAAGCCCAATCCTTCCGGGCGCAACGCCAACAACCAAGTTCACGGATTACATCAAGCGCAACCTGTTCATCGTCAAGGTGCGTGCATACACCGGGTTTATCCCTGATACCGCTGCAGACGGCGTGCCGGGCCGACCGGTACTGTTTCAGGTGCTCCCCGATCCATTCTGGGTCCAGAGAGGAGTCCCGTTGTTCCCCAAGTTCGAAGGGCAGAAGCCCGAGATCGTTGCATTTTTCAAGACCATCGACCGCGTCGAGGTTGAGCTGTCGTACCGCTGACGGGCGATGGATTCGTCCATCCGGTCAGCAGAAGAACGAGTCGAGGGGCCAGAGGGAGGCGGACATGTTACGAGACGCACGGATCGGACAGATCTGTCTCTGCGGGATCGGCGCGGCGGCCCTGAGCCTCGGGCTCGTAGGCGACGAAGTACGGGGCCAAAGCATCGCGGACGCGAACCCCGGCGTGGGGACCGCGTCAATCGCATCGACGCCGACCCCGCCGGGTCTGGCGCCAAGCGGGGTTCTGCCGATTTCCTCGGCGGTGGTGCCGAATCCGTTGCAGGGACCGTCGCTTGCGCCCGCGGCGGTGCCCGGCGACCCGTCAACTTCGATGGCGCTACGACAGAATTTGGCGACGCAGCTCAAGGCTGGCCGGCGCGACGCGCGTTGTGCCAGTCCCGCCGACGCTTGAGATCGAGATCCTCGATCCCAACGCCGACCCTCTCGGCAACCCCGCCGTGCGCACGATCAAGGACGCGGCTGGCCGGACCGTCGTCGATATTCCTCCGGTCGTGCTCGTGCATCGGTACTACTATACCGGCGATCGATCGTTCCAGGGGCCGATGCTGCCCGGCGGCCCGTCGATCATTGTGGTCCACCACCCTCGAAACGGCGAACGGCTTTATGTCCAGACGCAGATGCTTCCCGGAGCGCCGCGCGTGGTCTACTCACAGTCATCGATTGAGTATGACTACGGCCCGCAAGCGATCATTCTGAAGTTCGGACACCACGGCAACCCCAGCATCGTGTACCGCCAGGGAACCCCTGTGTTCGAGCATTTCCGGCAAGCCCGTGAGGCCCGTCGCCAGCGAGTGGACAAATGGGTGCAGCGCACGGGAATCCCCCAGGCCCTCGACAAGGTTCGGGAGGGAACTTCCAACGCCGTGGGGGCGTCGGCCGATGGCGTGAAGGCCGTCGGGAAAGCCGTCGTTTCTCCCATCGTGCAGGTGGTGCAGGCCACGCCGCTTGGTACGATTTTCACCTCCGATCCCGCACGGCAGGCGCAACGTGAGCAAGAAACAATTGCCAACCAAGCCCAGTCCGAGGCGGACAAGCTTGCCGCCGACATACCGACGGTCCGCTAACCGTCGTTGATGGCAGATGAGGATCGGCTGCGCTTCGCTTTTCGTCGCTTGATTGGCAGATCGCTGGGATTCCGAGTAGCATGACGATATAGCTCGGCTGCGAGGCTGAATGATCAATTGAACGGCATCGCGGATAATGAACGATCATGCTGTCAAGGCGATCGGACCCGCATCATGTCCAATCCCGTCTCCATGTCCAGCTCGGCAATGATTCGTATCGGCAATGGCGCCGGCTTTTGGGGCGACAACCTCGATGCGCCGTACGTGCTGGCTCGCGATGGTGGGATCGACGTCTTGACGTTGGAGTACCTGGCCGAGCTCACCATGGCGATCCTCAGTCATCTTCGTGCCAAGGATCCGACCGCCGGCTATGTTAGCGATTTTCCTGAGCTGGTCGAGCGTTTGGTGCCAATTCTTCGCGAACAGCCGGGCCTGCGGATTGTGACCAACGCGGGAGGGTTGAATCCGACGTCCTGCGCGAACGCAATGCGCTAAGATTCTGTCGGTCGCGGGGATGGACACGATGGCGATCGGCGTCGTCACGGGCGACGACGTGCTCGACCGTATCCCCGAATGGACCCGCGCCGGACTCGAGCTCTCTCACATTGAAACCGGTGCTTCGATTGCGAGCGTGGCGTCTCGACTGGTCGCGGCCAATGTCTATCTGGGAGCAAGACCGATCGCCGAGGCCCTGCAAGGCGGAGGCCGGTTCGTTATCACCGGGCGCGTCGCGGACGCTTCGCTGACTCTTGGTCCGGCGGCGGCTCATTTCGGCTGGAGGTGGGATGAGTGGGCGAAGCTGGCCGGCGCATCGGTCGCCGGCCACTTGATCGAGTGTGGTGCCCAGGCGACCGGCGGACTTTGGCATGGCTGGAACGAGCTTCCCGACTTCGCCGGAGTGGGCTACCCGATCGTCGAGCTCGTGGCGGACGGCTCCTGTGTGATCACCAAGCCGCGTGGAACCGGTGGACAGGTCAGCATCGCCACCGTCACCGAGCAATTGCTCTACGAGATCGACGATCCCGCGCGATATCGTACGCCCGATGTCGACGTCGATTTCACCGAAGTGTCGTTGGAGCAGGTCGACGCGGATCGGGTCGCCGTCAAGCAAGCTGTCGGACAACCTCCGTCAGATCAATTGAAGCTGGTTGCCGTCTACAAAGACGGATGGACCGCCAGCGGGATGTTGGCCGTTGTGGGACGCGACGCGGAAGCCAAAGCCCGCGCTGCCGGCGCCATGATCCTCGAACGAGTGGCTCGCGCTGGTTATCATCTGGCCGATGCGCTGGTCGAGTGTTTTGGGAGCGGCGATGTGGCACCGGGAGTCATACGGCCGGCGTCGCCTCCTTTTGAGGTCGTCCTCCGAGTGACGGTGCGCGACCCGAACCGCGCGGCCGTTGAACGGTTCTGTCGCGAGCTGGCCCCATTGGTCACCTCGGGACCCCCTGGGATCGCCGGCTATGCCGCGGGGAGGCCGTCGCCGCGCGCCGCGTTTGGCTACTGGCCAGCGCTCGGTACCACGCACCCTGGTCGCGGAACGCATCAAGACTGACGTCCGGACGGTCGCGGATTGGGCCAAGGGATCGTAAAATCCAGCGAGGTCTCCAACATACCATTGATGTCAGCGCGGAATGAGATTAACCATGTCGGAAGCATCGCGATGGATTCGGTTGGGAGAACTGGCACATACCCGTAGCGGCGACAAGGGGAATCGATCCAACATTGGAGTCGTCGCCAACGATCGAGCGGGCTACGATTGGCTGAAAACCTGTCTGACCGAGTCGGTTGTCGCGGAATTCCTGCGGCCCATGGGGATTGGTCCCGTTCGACGCTATGAATTGCCTGTGCTCCTCGCTTTCAACTTTGTGATTGAGCGTGCCTTGGCGGGTGGAGCGAGCCGTTCGCTCCGACTGGACACGCAAGGCAAGGCGCTGGGCGTTGTGCTCCTGGAATTAATGCTTCCCGCGCCGGGTCTTGGATCTCGCATGTCGGAAAGGGTCTGATGCAAATGAGTTCGAATCTGGTCGAGCGAGTCGATGTTGGTCCCGTGGCCCTGCTCACGCTTAATCGCCCGGAGCAGCGGAACGCGCTGTCTCGCTCTTTGGTCGCTCAACTGCGCGACGCGATCGACCGGGTGGAGAGCGACTCCGCCATCCGCGTGGTCGTCTTGACTGGCACCGGCCCGGCGTTCTGCTCGGGCCTGGATCTCAAGGAGGCCAGTGCGGAAGGCGTTGGCCATGAGGCAGAAGAGAAATCCATCGACGTTCTCAACGAGTTCGCCGATCTCCTGCAGCGCATCCACACGCTCGCCAAGCCAACGATCGCCGCTGTCAACGGCGACGCGCTTGCCGGCGGAGCCGGCTTGATGGCCGCGTGCGACCTGGCGATCGCGGCCGACTCGGCCCGAATCGGCTATCCCGAGGTTCGGCATGGACTGGTTGCGGCGATCGTTATGCACGACTTATCCCGACAGGTTGGGGACCGTCGCGCACGGCAATTGCTCCTGAGCGGCGACTTGATTTCGAGCAAAGTCGCGCATGAGTGGGGAATGATCAACACGGTTACCTCGGCGGACCGGTGTGTCAAGGAGGCGCTCCTGGTCGCGAACTCGCTGGCGGAGTGCGCACCCGGTGCATTGACATGGACCAAGCGTCTGCTCGACGAAGCGACCTCCCGCCCATCCGACCTACGTGGCGCGGCCGCGATCAGTGCGTCAGTTCGGGCGTCAGAGGAAGCTCGCGAGGGAATCCTGGCCTTCGTGGAAAAGCGCTCCCCACGCTGGGCCGCATCAGCGGCGTCTGCCAGCTCTTCGAAGTAATGAGGAGGATCCGGCATGGCCCAGTACAGCGAGCCTTCAATTCCCTGGATTTGGGATCAGACTGTCGGAAGCGTATTGGAACGCACTGCCGAGCAGTATCCCGATCACGACGCACTGGTCTTTCCTCAGTTGAGACTGCGATGGTCGTGGCGCGAGCTAGATCAGCGAGTCAACCAGATCGCGTCGTCTTTGATCGCCATGGGAGTCGCGCTGGGTGAGCACGTTGGCATCTGGTCGATGAATGTTCCGGAATGGGTCGTGACCCAGCTCGCCGTCGCTCGGATCGGTGCGTTGCTGGTCAACGTCAATCCCGCCTACCGGCTGCAAGAGCTCAAGGATGCCTTGGCGATGGCGGACGTGGCGACCTTGGTCGTGGGCAGTCCATTCAAAGGGTCGAACTTCGTGGCCATGGTCGAGTCGCTTTGTCCCGAAGTGGCCGCCTCGACGTCTCGCGAGTGGTCGTCGGCCCAATTTCCCCGTCTCCAACGCTTGATCTCGCTGGGTGATCGACCTGGCCCCGCCTGGTGGAGCTGGTCCGACCTCGAACAACTTCCCGCACTGCCACTGTCGGTTCTCACGGATCGCGCTCGGACGCCGCGAGCGACCGATGCCTACAACATCCAGTTCACTTCAGGGACGACCGGCCTCCCGAAGGGAGCCATGCTGACTCACCGCAACACGCTGATGAATGCGTTTTACGTCGGCGAGCGGTTGCGATTCACCAGCGCGGACCGGGTCTGTGTGCCGGTGCCGTTCTATCACTGCTTCGGCTGTGTGCTGGGCACTCTGGTCTGCCTGATCCATGGAGCGGCAATCGTGGTGCCGGCCCCATCATTTGATGCGGGCGCGACCTTGGCGGCCATCGCGGCCGAACGTTGCACGGCCGTGTACGGCGTCCCGACCATGTTCGTGGGTCAGCTCGAACATCCCGACTTTGGCCGATACGATCTGACCAGCCTTCGTACCGGGATCATGTCGGGCGCTCCCTGTCCGTTGCCCCTGATGGAGAAGGTTGTCAGCCGGATGGGTATCCGCGAGATTTGCATCGGCTACGGCCAGACCGAGGCCTCGCCGATCATCACGTTCACGTCGGTCGACGACCCGAGTCGAAGTCCGCGTCGGCACGGTCGGCCGTCCGATCCCTGGTCTTGAAACCAAGGTGATCGATCCGGTCAGCGGGCGGGAAATGGAACCGGACCAGGCGGGTGAGATTATGTGTGCGGGGCCATTGTGTGATGGCTGGCTATTACAACAACGCCGAGGCAACCAAACGGGCGATCGACGAGGACGGTTGGCTTCATACCGGCGACCTGGCCTGTCGCCGCACTGACGGGAACTTCGGTATTCGGGGCCGCAATAAGGAAATGATTATCCGCGGAGGCGAGAACATTTATCCCGCGGAGGTAGAAGAGTTCCTCCATCATCATCCGGCCGTCGCCGAAGTCGCGGTGGTCGGCCTTCCCGACGAGAAGTATGGCGAAGTCGTGGCGGCTTGGGTCGTGCCTAAGGCGGCGTCGACGATCACGGCGGACGATGTGATCGGTTACTGTCAGGGCCAGATCGCTTATTTCAAGATTCCGCGCTACGTCACGATCGTCGACACACTCCCAAAAACGGTAACCGGCAAGATCCGCAAGCACGTGCTCAAGGACCAAGCGATCGCCAATCTCGGACTGGACGACGTGGCTAAGATCCAGACAGCCTGAACCTTATCGAGCTGGAATGCGTGGTGGATCCCATCGCTCTTTCCACCGGTCGTACCGAGAGGCGACGTCCTTGCCCCAGGTGCCGTACCAGGCATAGCCGTTGCGGCGCTCGGGCTCGATTTTCGCGATGTCATACTTGATCACGCTGTCCCGGCCACAAAAAATCGGCCGGTTGCTGCCGATTTCGTAGAACCGTGCCCAGAGTGGCTCGGCATCCTTGGCTGAAACAATCATCTTATCGCCATTGGCGTGGATCTGCTTGATCCCTCGGATCTGTGAGCTCGCAAACCAGCGCGCGCCCGCATGGACTGCGTCCTTGATCTCAGGCGTGGGATTGTTCTGGTTCATGAGCAGGCGCAAGATCCCAGCGCTCTCGGAGCTGGTCAGTGACGGCGGTTCGAACGATCGTCCCCAACACGGCTCGAGCGTTTTCTCATCGTGTTGGGCGCACCAGATGGTCAGCTCTCCGTTGACCTTGATCTGGCAGTTGAGGATGCATTGGATTCCCGAACGAACGCATCGTCCGGCTGCCGACCGTCGGCTTTCGTCAACAAATGAGAATTCCAAGGAGTGCACGACATCGCTCAGGAACTCCATGATGTTGACCATGGCTCCGTCATTGAACGTGATATGCCGATGATAGCCCTTGCCGGGCGGAAAGAACTGTGGCCACCCTCCCGTCGGATATTGTGATCGGAGGACATGATCGAGACCTTTGAGGACCGCGTCACGGTCGTGGATATCCTGGGTGGTGCGGTACGCGCGAGCAAGGAATCGCAGCTCGCTGAACGGTTGCGCCGTTGTCGAATGTTCCCTGGATGGAGCGCCGGTCGCCAGTGTAAGGCTGGACGGTGTTGTCGATGTTTTTAGGCCAGCTCCCTTGGTCAGATTGGTAAGAGAGGACGTTGGCGGCAACGGCCCTTCCTTCTTGACTTCGATACCATTCGTCCGACTTTTGGAAATAGGTCTTCCAGGGGCCATCGGCGGCCGATGCGCCGTTGATTGCCGCGTTAACAACCACGAAGACCGTGAAGACGCTCATGCGCTTGCCCGACCGCCGCGCCATGACCCACTCCTTGTTGGCAAGCGATTTGGGCGTGAGACCTCGCCGTCAATGCTCGGTTCGGCGAGCAATGGACCGATTGGGATGCTCATGAACGAGGTCTTCGAGCCAACTCCGGTACGTCGTTAGGTAAGCGTTTTCCACCTCGGACGAGCCTGGATTGTCTTTGAGCACGTCGAGGAGCATCCTTCGGAAGAATGTCAATTCCGATCCGACGGATCTGGCGCTGATCAGATTGTGCCGCTCGAACGGGTCTGTCTTCAGATCGTAGAACCGCTCGACCCCCGTGCCAGTGCGGATGTAATGATGGCCAAAGGCCACGACGGACATTTCGAGCCCACGGTGTCCGCGGGTGTGCCTCGGCTGAATTTGGAACGCGGTTGCATTCGCCTGCTCTGAGAAGGCAGGGCTGGTCATGCTGGGCGGCGCCTCGCCAGGCGGCCGTTTCCAGTCGGCTGCCAGCGATCGCCCGGGAAACGGTGAGACGTCTGACAGACCCAGCAGGTCGACCACGGTTGCCGGAAGGTCGCGCAGGCTGACAGGGCTCTCCACCACTCGTCCGGCCGGCGCGACCGGGGAAAGGATCACCAGCGGAACGCCGACCTCCTCGAGGTTGACACTCCCGGAATGGCCGACCAGGTCGTGCTCGCCGAAGGCTTCTCCATGGTCCGAGGTGATGATCACGTCTGTATTTTCAAGCAGTCCCTGGCCCTGAAGCGCATCGAGCAAAGATTGCAGTCGTTGATCGAGGAACGCAATGCAATCGTCATAGCAGTCTCGTACCATGATGATTTCGTTTCGTTGCGACGGGTCCTTTGGCATTCCCACGAAATCGATGAGCAATTGATAATCCTTCACGGTCGTGGGCCGGATCCCGAAGCGTCCCTCATAACCCGGCGGGGGAATGTACGGCTCGTGCGCGTCGAAGTAGTTCAGAAAGGCGAAGAAGGGACGATCGGGCCGCCTTCGGCCCAGCCACTGGGTAAATCGGTCGTCGATCTCAGTCGCACTGCCGGATTGGATGTTGATCCATTTCTTTTCGTAGTAGGAGTCGGGCGTCGGGATACTGCCGAGGCTGAGGAGGTTTTGAAGGATCCAGGTCCCGGCAACTGTTCGGGTCAGGATCGAGCGCGGCGTCAACGCGTAATCCGCGTAATGGCTGAAGCCTCGAGACAACCCGGTGTCGAACGTGCAGCAGTTGGTGTTCGCGACGAATCCGGCGGTTTGATAGCCGTGTTTGGTCAGGAATTCCGCCAGCGTCGGATTCGGCGCATCCAGCGTGAACTTCCACTGGGAGTCGATCCTGAGAGGCCACTGGCCGGTGAAGAGGCAGGCGTGCGAGGGAAACGTCCACGGGGCGGGCGCCAGGGCTTGCTTGTACAAAACCCCTTTTCGCGCCCACTTCGTCAGGTTGGGGGTGGTATCGCGGTTATAGCCATAGAGGTTCGTGTTGAAGGCACGGACGGTGTCCCAGACGATCAATACCACGTTACGAGCGTTTGGTGGCGATGGCGGCAATTCGGCCACAGTCCGCCATTCACGGACCGCCTGCCAGCCCGACGAGATGGCAACAGTTACACCAAGCACGCCGAGCAGCGTCGCGAACGTCCATCTGACTTGGCGGCGGACCAGGCCCCGAGCCGCAACCGCGTCACCGATCAGGCGGCCCGCTCCGGCCGCCATCAGGAAGCTGCATACCGCATACAGAGGCATTCTCAGCAGGGCCAGCCAGATCGCGAGCGTCGCCAATAGCCCGGACTCTACGCGCAGCGAAATGAGAACCGGCCAGATGCGTTTGAGTGCGGCGAGCAACACCCCGGGAACCACCATGAGGGCCGCATGGCCCAATGGAACGGTCCACGGAAAGTCCCTGGCGTTGCGATAGTGTCCCTCGGTGTTCCAGCAGCATTTCTTGAAGACAATGATTCCTACGTCGAGAAAGCCACTGCAAAGGCCGATTGAGATCGCCAGCAGGATCGTTGCTGTCGGGTCCAAAAAAGCGCGCCGAGCGAGTGCCGACCCGCGAATTCGGGCGGGGTCATGTCCATCGTGACAAGTCCGTCAGCAATAAGTTACCGGGCATCGCAGAGGAAGGTATCCGCCAAACCGCTCACACAATTCGGAGGCACGACGAGCTCCGAACTGATCGCACACGGGCAGCCAGTCGAGGCGGGCCGTGTGGAAAACTAATCCCTACATTATCGCGGATCGCGGTCGGATTCTACACCGCCGAATGGAATTCCGCTGGAACTGCGCGGATTTTTCCGTGGATCCAGTCCAAGGCGCGGACGAATTGTAAAGAAGTGTAAATTAGTGCTCGTCTACGCTGGACCTCAGGGGCCGGGACGATTGGCTGCGGCGAGCCCGCCCTTTGAAGCGTCGGAGCGCTTTTTCTCGATGGCGAGTGCGTCGATCTCGGCCTTGAGGGCCTGAACTTTGGCGAGAGCCGCATCCAGCGGAGCCTTCTTTTCGGCCAGGACTTTCTCCGCGCCGACTTTGGTGGCGTTGGCGTCCGCCTGAACTTTTTTGGCTGCCGCCAGTGCGGTCGTGGCGGTCTGGAGCACGACTCGGGCGTCTGCCAGGGCCTTTTCGACGGTGGCTCTCTCCTGATCGGCTCGGGTCGATGCCTCTCGGGCCGAGACAACGCCGAGCGTGGCGGCCTTGGTGAGCGCTCGGGCGCTGGCGGCGGCTTGAGGGGCCGCGTTCTTGGCGGCGTTGCCTGAGCCAAACCTTGAGCGGCAGCCGACTGGCGCGCTCCGGCCGCGGCGATCGCCTGGATCCGCTCGATTGCTTTCTGAGCCTGTTTCGCCAGCTCGGCGGACGCCTGGGCCGTCGCGTCGGGTGTCGCGGCGGCTTTGAGTGCGGCTGCCGCGGCGGCCAACGCGGGGTCCTGGGACGTCTTGTCAGTCAGAGCTTTCTCGGTCGCCGCCTTGGCTGTCTTGAGTGCTTCCGCTGCCGACTTTTCCGCCTCGACAGTGGCGCCGATCGCTTTCTCGGCCGGCTGTCTGGGCCGATGTTGACTGCGCAGCGAGCTGCTCGGCGGCTTGAACCGTTGTCTGGGCTTCGGCGAGAGCGGCCGTTTTCGCCTTGAGAGCCTGGTCAAGTTGCTGAACGATGCCGCGTCTGCTTGGTCGCGGCTTGCTCGGCCTCGCTAAGTTTCGCCTGCGCTTGGGACAAGGCGGTGTTAGCGGTGGCGAGCGCCGTTTGGAGCGGAGCGAGCTGCTTGGTCAGTGAGTCCGCTTCGGCTTGGGCTGCCGCCAGAGCCTGTTTCACCTGCTCGATGCGGACCGAAATCGGCGCGGGATTGACCGCGAGGTTCGCCAGCCGCTTTCCGTCCTTGATGTCCCAGACGCGAACCTCGCCGGTCCAGTCGGCGGCGATGACTTTCGACTCGTCCTGACTGAAGACGGCCTCGAGCGCCAGGTCGCCGAACGGCTCGAATTCCCGCTGTTTGCCGCCATTCTGGTCCCAGAGCCTGACCACGCGATCCCGACCGGTCGAGAGCAACCGCCCATCCTTGGCGAACCGAAGCGAGGCGACCCCGCCGCCGTGGGCGCCGAAGGTCTTGATGTTGCCGCCGTTTTCCATTTCCCAGAGCCGAACGCTTCCATCCTCGCTCGACGACGCGACGACGTTGGAATCCAGCCGCCAGGTGATGTCGGTGATGGCCGCCTGGTGGCCTCGCAGGTCGTAGAATTCGCGGCCGGTCTGGGATTCCCAGGCGATCAGACCATTGTTGCGATCGCCGGTCGCGAGCAAGACGCCGTCGGGGCTGTACTCGATCGCCGTGATCCACTCGGTATGCTTTCGCAGCTCCGTGTGCGAGCGAGCCGTCGGCCGTGTTGAAAATTCGGACGACCTTGCCCGGGCCGCCCAGTGCGACCTGGGAGTGGTCGGCATTGATGTCGGCCGCGAGGACCACGTCGTACTCCTTGCCGATCTCGAACACGCGATTCCCCTTCTTGACGTCCCACGCGACAGCCAGCCCCGATTGACCGCCGCGGCCTCCGCCGGCGAGCAGGAGGTCGCCGTTTCGACTGAACTTCAGGACGTGGATCGTTCCCTCGGGAAACGGAAGAACGCCGACCAGGTGCAGGTCGGTCGTTCGATACAAGAGCACCTGTTTGTGACCGGCGATCGCGACCAGAGGAGCCCAGGGACTCGACGCCATGGCCACGACCGCGTTGGGCTTGGCCTGGGGAACATAAGGCTCGGTCGACAGGTTCTCGGGCATCGCCGGCGTGCCGGCCGGCTTACCCAATGACGCGGGGTCGAGCTTGAACTCGAACTTCGGCTTGGCCTTGACGGAGGCGACGCTGCCGGAATTCTCCAGGGCGCCGCCGTCGATCCACTTGCGGATCAGCTCGATCTCGGCGTCCGGGATCTTCGCCGACATTGGGCGGCATCTTGGGCTCTTCCTTGTGCGTCACCACCAAGAAGATCGTGCTGTTGTCGGCGTCACCCGGCTCGATCACCTTGCCGGAGCCTCCCCCTTGCAGGGTGGCGCCGTAGTTGTCGAGGTTCAGGCCCCCCTTTTGCTTGTCGGGGTTGTGACACGAGCCGCAACGACTGCGGAAGACTGCCGACACGTGGTCCTGGTAGGTGATCTTCGCCTTGGGCGGGTCGGCCGCGCGGCCGACCGACACCAAGCCGAGACACGAACAAACCAGACTGGACAGAACGGCAGCCGAAAGCTTCGATCGCATAATCACTGGTCTCATCAATCGAGCAAACGTTCGGTGAGTCTCGCCGAGGTCGACGGGTCTCCCGACCGCGCCGAACCAGCTCTACTCGAAGCGTCGCGTTCTCGTGTCAACGACTCAATGATTGAACAAGAATTCGCGACTATTGAGCAACGCCCAGAAGATATCCTCGAGTTTCTGGGATGGGTCCTTGGACTCGTTGAGCATGGGGACGAGCTTGGCGAGCTCGGCCTTGGTCGGCTGTCGCGACAACGCGCGAATGTACAGCTCGGTGATGCGTTCCTCGGGGAACTTCTTGGTCGTCATGAGCTTCGCGACCAGTCCGCCTTGCTTGATCTTGGCGTTGGCCGTGTCGCCATTCAAGAGGTGGAGGGCCTGCGACAGCGTCGGCTCCATCTTGACCTCGCACGAGCAAGGGGTTTCGCGAGTCGCTCGGCCGAACGTCTTCAAGAAGTAGGTCGATCGGCCGCCGTCGGCGATCTGGACCGCACGCGCACCGAGCGGTAAGCCGTCGAACTTGTCCTTGGTGTCGGTGACCGCGCTCACGGTGTCGAGCAGGTTTTCGGCTTTCATTCTCCGGACCAAGGCGTGAGCGAAATTCCGCTCGTCGCTGGCATTGCTCTCATTACGATGAGTGGATCCGCTGATAGGTTCGCGAGTTGCAGATGTCGCGGACCAGGCCCTTCAGGTTGTACTTCGTGTCGGTGAAGTGCTTGCCCAGGGCCTCGAGCAGCTCGGAGTTGGAAGCCGGATTGCTGACCCGGAAGTCATCGACCTGCTCGACGATCCCGACCCCCATGAAGTGGGCCCAGACCCGGTTGGCGAACGAGGTTGCGAACCAGGGGTTTCGGGGCGAAGCGAGCCACTTGGCCAGCTCGATCCGGCGATCCTTGCCGGCGACGTTGGGAGTCTCGCCACCCAGGAACTTGGGCGGCATCACCCGGCCGCCGACCGGGTGGTTCACCTCGCCGCCGCCGGAATTGAAGATGATCGTCTCGCGGTAGTCTTCACCCTGCTTGCGGCCGATCTGGGCGAAGAAGGCCGCGAAGCTGTAATAGTCATTCTGGGTCCAGCGGTCGAAGGGATGGTTGTGGCACTGGGCGCACTGGACTCGGATCCCCATGAAGACCTGGGCGACGTTCTCGGCCAGGGGGAGCAGCTCGTTGGTCAACTGGTAGAAATTGGTCGCCGGGTTCTTGAAGGTCCCGCCGCCGGCGCCCAGGAGCTCTTGCACCATCTCGTCCATCGGCGTGTTCTTCGACAGCTTCTCGACCAGCCAGTTGTAGTACAGGAACATGGCCTTCTGACTGACGTTCCGCGTGTGGGTCGGTGCGAATCTGGAGCAGCTCGGCCCACTTGGAGACCCAGATTTCGGAGAACTCCTTGCGCTCGAGAAGCTCGTCGATCCACTTCGACCGCTTCTTGGGGTCGGTCGAGCTCATGAACCGGTTGTATTCGTCGACGGTGGGCGGCAGGCCGACGATATCGAGCGCGGCCCGGCGGAGAAACGTCTCGTCGTCGCACTGGCCCGAGGGAGCAATCCTCAGCTTCTTGAGCTTGTCGTTGACCAGCTTGTCGATGTAGTTGGCCTCGGGCTCGTCAGGGAACGTGAACTGCAAGCCCTTGGGCAGCACGATGAACTGTGAGCCGACGGTGTGGGTCTCGAACCGGGCCATCACAAAGGCTTCGCCGCGCGGGCCGGCGGTGACCAGTCCCTCGGGGCTGACCGGGGCGGAGACGTCGTTATTGGTCAGAAAAACCGCCAGGCTGGTGACGTCGCGGTCGGTCCCGTCGGAATAGCGGGCCCGGACGGTGAGCTGCTGGGTCGCCCCTTTGCCGTCGAGGACGGCCTTTTGCGGGATAGAGATCGACTCCGACGACGGTCGGCAGCTTGCTGGTGTCGTCATTGGGCGCACCCGCTTCGATCCAGCCGTGAAGGGTCTGGTAAAGCTCGCTGTTCGACTTCGAATCGCTTGCCGCCGGTGTGGTTCACGGCGCCGATCGCTTTTTCGAGCATGCGTGCTATCCGACGGAATCGCCAGGTTGACCCGCCGCCCGACCATCTCGCGGGTCAAGCGGAAGTGGTCGCCTTCGGGGTCGAAGCCGAAGAGCGAGATCCGGAACCCATCCTTGCCGCGTGCCGCCCCGTGGCAGCTCCCGGTATTGCAGCCGGCCCGCATGAACACCGGCATCACATCCAGCCGGAAGCTAAGCGGAGGCTGGACGGTCGCCTGGGCGACTTTCACCGGCACGGCGACCGTCTTGCCGCCGTAGCCGATCGTCAGGGTCGTCGTGCCATCGGCCGCCGGCCGGAGGATGGCGCCTTCGCGCTTGAGCAGCTTGGGATCGGCGATGCTGAAAGTCGCCTCCTTGGTCACGTCGCGGGTGATCCCGTCGGCGAAGGTCGCCTGGACGACGATCGACTGCCGGTCGCGGGCGGTCGTCAGTTGAACCTCGGCGGGAAAGACCTCCAGGCCGGTCAGTGGCGACGCCGGCACGGGCACGAAGACCTGGTCAGGAAGCTCGACCGGCTTGCTTGTCCTCGGCCCTCGCGGGAGCGGCCAGGCCGACCACCAGGCCGACCAAGGCGATCCGAGCGATCGAAGATGACGCGTGGCTCATTGCGATCCAGTCCTTTATTGTTTCGATCCGATCCCGGTGTTGAAGCTGGGAGAAAAGTGCCACATGGTGATGATCACTTGCCGGCGTTCTTGGCTTCTTTGTTTTCCAGCCGGAGCTTTTCCAGCCGGGTCAACGGTTTGGCGGGTGCGGCCGCCGGTTTGGGAGCCGCGGCGACCTTCGCCGGCGCGGGGGCCGGCGCATTCGGCTTCGGGGGCAGGGGCACGTCGATCCGCAACGTGCCGGTTCCGATGTTGTGGACGATCGGCTCGCCGTTCTGGGTGATCACGACCTGGCAGAACAGGCTGGCATGATTTCCGGCGGGCGAGACCTTGTCGGTCTTGATATGAAAGACCAGGTCGGTCGTGTCCTTGGTGATCTTCTTGACGTCGGTCGTGACTTTATTCGGCAATCCGATCAGGGTGACCTGGGCCTCGCCGGGGAAATCCGACGGCCTTGGCGACCTTGATCGCCATGTCGACTTCCTTGCCTTGATCGACGCTGGCGGCCTGGTACGTCAGGCCCACGTACGGGCGCCGCGATGGTCAGGTTGGCCAGTTGCGACGAGACCATGATCGGACCGGACGCGACGCCCGAGGCTCCCTGCACCACGATCTTCCAGGTCCGAAGCTCGGCGCCGCCGTCGGCATTGATCGGGATGACCGCTTCATTCTGACCCTCGGGGATCGCGATTCCGCCCCCTGAGCCCACGCCGGGCGGGTTCCAAGGCAGGTACACCGCGATGGCCGCCTTGAAGCCCGGCTTGCGGATGGCGCGGACCTTCAAGCCCATCGAACCCCCGCGCACCAGCGGCACCTTGGGCTCGACGACCTCGATCATGTACGGGCACTCCTCGGTCACCGAGACCGCCAGCTTGTCGACTTTTCGCGACCAGACGTTGACGTTGTTCTGGCCATAGACCAGCACGGTCTCTTGCACGAATTCCGACGGCACAACGAGCTTGGGATCAACCGGCTTGCCCGAAACGTCCGCCAGTGTCGCGGAGAGCGGGGCGTCGGCCTTGGCCGTGAAAAGAACCGGCACGACCCCTTGGCTGGCGACCATGGTCGGTGCTTCGACGCTCACGCCGGCCGGCAGTCCTTTCGTGCGCGACATTCAGATCGCCCCCGAAGTCGGCCCGGTTCCCATAGATCAAGATCGCCTGGCGGTTTCCCTTGGGGACGGCCAGGGCAATCACCCCCGAGCCCAGCGGAATCTGCTCGGCGTTGGTCGTCATCACGAGTTTAGGCCTGAACCGGGGTGACTTCGATCCGATAAGCGTAGTCCGGCCCGCCCTTGCCCAGCTGATCGACGAGCCAGATCACATACTCAGCGTCCTCGGGAGCCTGGAAGCGGAAATAGCTGTCCGGACCGATCGCGTCGTCGGCGCCCAGCATGGCGCCGCCACCCTTCTTGGCCGAGATACATGACCGGATCGAGCGGCGAACGAATGCGACGGGCGTAGCAGTGAATGTCGAAAACCTGGCCCTTGGTGGCCTTGAACACGAATTGGTCGACGTCGCCCGGCTTGCCGATCACGCCGTTGAGGGCCATCGGGGCCGTGAATGGCGTGGCGTGGGCCTGGTCGTCGTTGGGCTCGGTCTCGATCACGTTATTGAGCGTCGTGAGCCGAAAGCTGTTGGGATAGGGCGAAAACCCCTTGGCGTCCTGATGCTGCAAGCCAAACTCTTTTTCCAACGTGGGCGGAAGTTTGATCGTGGTGGTCGCATCGCCGGCCGGGTCGCCGATCCAGCGGACCGCCAGGGTCTCGCCAGGCTTGCCGCCCGCCGGGCATCAAGGCGCGTCGCCCGGGGGAAGTTGCCCACGTGCAGTCGATAGATACAAGCGCCGTTACCGGCGTAGGCGCTCTCGCGCACCTGGATGATATACTTGCCGTCCTCGGGCGCGATGACGGACGTGAATCCATCCCGCCAGACCAGGGCCGCGTCGTCGCTGGAGCCCAGCTCGAATCGCTTGGCATTGAGGATCGCCACGTAAGGGTCGAATTCGCTGATCCCAAGCCGCAAGCCTTCCACTTCGGCCGAGATCCGCTCCCCCTTCTTGGCGTCGATCACGTAGTAGTCGACGTCTTCGTTGTCGGCGATCCCAGTGACCGTGGAATTCATTCGGGATGGCCTGCGGGGCCTTGAAGTCGTTATTGGGCTCGACTTCGTTAACCTCCTTGAGTGCGCCGACGCTGAAGGTGCGCAGCTCGCTGATCCCGGTGGCCGTCCTCACCCGCAAGTCGTGGATACCGAGTGCGCAGTCCGGGGCGATTTTGATCTTCGCCCGGACGTTGTTGTCGTCGACCTTCTTGAGTCCGAGCGTGGTCAGACCCGGCTGGTAATAGATGATCTCCTGGGCGTCACCCAATCTCGCTCCGGAGAGTGTGACTTCCATCTCGGTCCCGCGCTGCCCGCCGACCGGACGAATCGCGCCGAGCGAGGGAGTCGCCGCGACAGCGGTCGAAATCGGGACGAGCCCGAGAATGAAACCAAGAGCAAGAAGACGTCGGCGCATGTGAGAGCCTCAAATGGGATCGGACCAGCCCAGGTCTGTCGGCAAGCGACTCAACTCAAGCCAGTAGTCCTTTGACAACATTGCCGCCGTTGACGATCTCGATGGGGCGGTTGCCGGGTGCCATCAACTCCTTGTCGGCGACGATTCCGATCAAGGAATAGACGGTGGTCGCCAGGTCCTCGGGTCCGATCGGGTCGACCTCGGGCTCGCTTGCCGTGGAGTTCGAAGAGCCATAGATCACGCCTCGCTTGATGCCGCCTCCCGCGAGAACCACACTGAACACCTTGGGCCAATGGTCGCGACCGGCATCCTTGTTGATTTTGGGGGTGCGGCCGAACTCGCTGGAGACCATGACCACCGTCCGGTTGAGCAGTCCGCTGCGGTCCAGGTCGCGGATCAACGCGGCGAACGCTTGGTCGAAGGCCGGCATCTGGCCGTTCATCCCGGCGACGATCTGGGTGTGCATGTCCCAGCCGCCGTACTCGACGGTCACGAACCGCACGCCCGCCGCCACCAGCCGGCGCGCCATCAACAACCGTTGGCCGGCGGGGTTGCGACCGTACTCATCGCGGATCTTGGCGGGCTCGGCATTGATGTTGAACGCCTCGCGCGCCTTCTGTGAGCTGATCAGGCTGTAGGCCCGGTCGTAAAACGTATCCATCGCCGCGATGTTGTCGCTCTTCTCACGCTGGGCGAAGTATTCGTTGACGGCTTCGAGCACGTTCCGCCGGCTCCCAAACCTCGCTTCATCGATGCCACCCGGCAGGTTCAAGTCCTGGACCTGAAACCCGGGGTCGGCCGGGTCCCTGCCCAGGCTGAACGGCGAGAACGAGGAGCTGAGGTAGCCCGTGCCCGCATAGATGTTCGGCTGATTCGGCACGCACACGTAGGGAGGCAGGTTGTTCTTCGGCCCGAACTCGTGCGAAACCACGCTTCCCATGCTCGGAAATTGCAGCGCCGGGCTGGGCCGATAGCCGGTGAACATATTGTGAGTGCCGCGCTCGTGAGCCGCCTCGCCGTGTGTAATCGAGCGGATCACCGTCAACTTGTCCGCGATCTGAGCGGTTTGTGGGAGCGTCTGGCTGAATTTCTCACCTTCGATCTTTGTGTCGATCGAGCCCATGTCGCCGCGATACTCGATCGGAGCGAACGGTTTCGGGTCGAACGTTTCCTGGTGGCTGATCCCGCCGGGGAGGAAGATGTGGATCACCGAGTCGGCCTTGGCGGTGATCGCCGCATAGTTCTTCAAATCGGCCCGAGCCTGGATCCGCAGGACATCGGCCAGGGTGAGACCACCCAGCCCGATCGAGCCAACTGTCAGGAAACCTCGGCGGCTCATCGGGTTACGGAAACGATCGTTTGCCATCGACACGACTCCTTGGTTTGGTTGTTTCGCGGGTTGGTTCGCAAGCCCCACACGGCCGGCCCCGCGCCGGTCGCCGTCCGCGAGTTCCTCGATTCTCGACCATTCAGTTCGGTTGCCGGAGATTCGCCGCGGTTCCTTTGCGGTTCAAAACGACGATCCTGCCCGGGTTGCGAAATCATCGCGCACGTCATGATGCTGGGCACAGATTACGAGCAACTTCCTCGACGAACGTTTGAAAGTCGAGGGATCGGGATTGTACGTTGATCATCATAAATGCTGTGTGCGTCTAAGATTAGGCGGGAATATCGGTTCAAGCGAGATCCCAAGGACTGAGGAATCAGGGCATGACCGCGAAGCACTTGTTAAATAGTACGGATTCCTGCCAAAGGGTGCTGGCGCGATTTTCGAGAACTTGTCATCTGGACTTGCCGTCATTGCGAAACCCGCTCGATGCACAAGCTCACGGTTCGTGAATCCGCTCGAGAGTCAGTTTTGTTACCATGACGTTTCCGAAAAAAGTCCACTGAACTCAATTTTCGGCGCAACTTGTTGTAAAATCTGAGTTTATGATCATTTTTCTCTTGACTTCACGGGACGTGGCTATATACTTAACCGGTCCCTGAATAAGGAGTTGCGCCCGCCATGATCCATGCGAATGACCCTCGACAAAACCGCCTCTTCGACCCCTTCGAGGGCATGATTCCGCCCGCCGGCCAGCGGATCATCAGTTCGGGTTGGCAGGGAGTCTTTCGACACATCCTCCTCGAAGTCATGCCGGTGGGCGAATTGGCCCAGCACTTCAGCCACGAATTGGGGGCGCCCACCAAGGAGCTGTACTCCATGGCCGGCTTGGTCTTCCTGGCCGATTTCTTCGGCTGGACCGCCCAGGAAGCCGCCGAGGCTTACATCTTCCGCATCGACGTCCAATACGCCCTCAACCTGGAGCCCGGCGCCACCGTCTGTTCGCGCACCGTCGAACGCTACCAGAAACTCTTTCGCGACAACGATCTGGCCGCCCTGATCTTCCACGACGTGACCACCCGGTTGGCTGAATCGCTCGAACTCAACATCTCCCAGCAACGGCTCGACTCGACCCATGTCTTCAGTCACATGGCCAGCTTCGGTCGCATCAAGCTGATGGCCGTGGCGATCAAGCGGTTCTTGACCCAGGTCAAGCGACATGCCCCCGAGTCGTACGCGGCGCTGCCGGAGGTGTTCCGCCTCCGCTATCAACCGGCCGAGTCGCAACTGTTCGCCGGGGCCAAGGATGCCGAGGCGCGGCAGCGATCGCGGCAGCAGGTAGCCGAGGACTTGCAGTGGATCATCGAGCACTTCGCCCAGTGTGCCGACCTGACGGGCCGCTCCAGCTACAAGGCCATGGTCACGATCTTCAGCCAGCAGTGCGAGGTGAGTGAAGGCAAGGTCGTCGTCAAGGCCAAGACCGGCGGGGACTGCGTGCAGAACCCTTCGGACCTCGATGCCAGTTACGACGGCCACAAAGGCCAAGGCTATCAGGTGCAGCTCGCCGAGACATGCAGCCCGGAGAATGAGGTGCAGTTGATCACGGGTGCCTTGCCGCAAACGGCGGCTGAGGCCGATGGCGCGGCGGTGGTCCCGATGCTCGATCAACTCGACGAGTCGGAATTGTTGCCGGAAGTGATGTTGGCCGACACACTCTACTGCGGCGACGAGAACGTGCAGGCAGCCGAGACCCGCGGCGTGGAGTTGGTGGGACCGATCCCGGGTCGGGAACCGGAGAGCGACCCCGCGGCGCTGACGATCGACGACTTCGCCATCGACGAACGGACCGGGCATGTGGATGCCTGTCCGGCGGGGCACGTACCGCTGGTGGTCGAGCGGGACCAGGAAGCGGGAACAACGCGAATCGAGATGCCGCCGGAGGTCTGTGGAGGATGTCCCTTCCGCAACGCCTGCCCGATCAACAAGACTCGGGACGGCCGCTACACGATGGAGTTCAGTGACAAGGATCATCGCTTGGCCGGGCGGCGGCGCGAACAAGAGACTCCGGCGTTTACCGAGCGGTACGCGCGACGCTCGGGGATCGAGTCGACCAACAGCGGCTTGAAGAATCGGCTGGGTTTGGATCGGCTGAAGGTGCGAGGGCGAGGGAGTGTGTTCCGTGCGATCCTGCACAAAGTGGCCGGCTGGAACGTGCTGCGGGCTGCGGCGTCGACGAAGCTGTGCGCCTGGGTGAGTGGCCAAGTGGCCCAGACCCTAAAAGGAGGAGAATCTGGGCCGATTGCGGAGTCTCGCGCACCGATTGTGCGGCCGTTGGCCGGTTCGCAAATGGTTTTTCAAGGCTGGCACGGGGGTCCTCATTGTTTTGCAGCCTCGCGAGCCGCTTGAGCAAAAACAGCGCCTTTTCACATAGGCCTTCTGTCGGAAACGTCTACCATAGCCACAATGCAAAAATCCTGCCGCAATCGTCAAGGACCAAAATTCGGACGCGTTCGGCGCCGGTCTTCCGACCGCACTCGGAAGGGGTCGGGAGACGTGTGCCCAACAACCGTGAACCCGAGACTTCCAATCGCTCGCCGGCTCCGACGCCGCAACGTCTTTCCATGTAACCTATTAGCCTGGGACCGATGATGAACAACGAAGCCAATCTGATCTTGAGTTTGTTTTTCCTGATCGCCTTTGGTTTGAGCCTGACCGAATCGTCTTTGGCCCGGGACGCCCGCGGTGATGATCGCCCTCGGGCCGATGTGCATTCATTCAGCGATCCGGAACAAGTCCGTGTGCAAAAAATCGAGCTCGATCTAACGCCGGATTTCGAGCGTCATGAAATCAAGGGCATCGCCGTTCTCGATATCGAGAAACAGCCCGGCTGTCCAGCCAATGCACCTCTCGTTCTCGACACGCGTGCGCTGACAATCGAGGAGGTCGGAATCGGCAGCGCGGGGGCTTTCGCGCCGGCGCGGTTTCAACTCGCTCCGGCCGATCCGATCCTCGGATCGAAGTTGACGATTGAGTTGGAACCGACGGCGACACAGGTTCGGATCGCCTATCACACGGCCCCTTCAGCGAGTGCGCTCCAATGGCTCCCGCCCGCACTGACCGCCGGCAAGCTGAAGCCATTCCTGTTCACTCAATCAGAGGCGATTCATGCTCGTTCGTGGATCCCGTTGCAAGACACGCCGGGCGTAAGGATTACGTATGTTGCCACCATTCGAGTGCCCGAGGGACTGAATGCCGTCATGGCGGCCGAGTCGCGTGTCAAGCCGGCGGAAGCGAAACGGGGCGTTTTCGTCTACACGATGCCGCAGCCGATCGCGCCCTATCTGATCGCCATGGCGGTGGGCGACCTGGCCTTTCAATCGCTTGGTCCGCGCACCGGGGTCTGGGCCGAGCCGAGCGTGCTCAAGTCGGCAGCGTTCGAGTTCGCCGAGGTCGAGAGCATGGTCAAATCGATCGAGAATCGCTTTGGGCCATATCGATGGGGGCGCTACGACATCTTGGTGCTTCCGCCCAGCTTTCCGTTCGGCGGAATGGAGAATCCCAAGTTGACGTTCGCCACCCCCACCATATTAGCTGGCGATCGTTCCTTGGTCTCGTTGATCGCCCATGAGCTCGCCCACTCTTGGTCGGGCAACCTGGTCACCAACGCGACCTGGCGCGACTTCTGGCTCAATGAGGGATTCACTACATACCTAGAACGGCGGATCATCGAAGACCTATACGGCGTCCCACGCGCGGAAATGGAGGCCGTCCTCGGTCTGGGCGAGCTCCGCGACGAGTTGAGACAACTGCCCGCCAGGGACCAGATCCTGCACGTCGACTTGAGTGGCCGCGACCCCGATGAGGGCATGACGCGCATCGCATACGAAAAAGGAGCACTCCTCTTGCTTACGCTCGAGTGTGCCTTCGGTCGCCAACAATTTGACAACTTTTTGCACGCCTACTTCGACCATTTCGCGTTCAAGAGCATCATAACCGCCGATTTTAAAGAATACTTGACCGACCACTTGCTGAGCCACAACCCCGACGCGGCCAGGAAAATCGACCTGACCGCCTGGCTAGAACGGCCCGGACTTCCCGACGGTTTCGCTGAGCCGAAATCCGATCGTTTGGTCGCCATCGATCGACTGGCACGCGACTGGTCCGCCGGCACAGCCTCGACCGAACAGCTCGTTGCCACCGACTGGTCGACGCAGGAATGGCTCGGATTCTTGCAGGCCCTGCCGCCGAACCTCGCTGGCGACCGCATGACCGACCTCGACCGCAAATACGGCCTGACCGATCGCGGCAATTCTGAAATCGCCCATCAATGGCTCCTCATCGCGATCAAGAATCATTACTCGCACGCCGACGCTCGGCTCGAGTCCTATTTGACGACGATTGGCCGTCGCAAGCTCGTCCTGCCACTTTATAAGGCTTTGTTAGCCACCCC
The DNA here is from genome assembly GCA_963779785.1 of uncultured Planctomycetota bacterium. GTDB lineage: Bacteria > Planctomycetota > Planctomycetia > Isosphaerales > Isosphaeraceae > CAVRFS01. Next base: position 24,894 of record CAWAAW010000023.1, on the reverse strand, counting down.
CGAAGGACGAAAACGCGCAGCGGCGATTTATGCCAAGGCCCGGTCTTCCTACCATCCGATCACCGTCGACTCCGTCGACAAGGCAATGAAAGGTTCACCATGATAGAAGCGTTCGGTGAGTCGGAACGCGGCCCTCGATGGCGAACGTCTTCTCAGATTGGAAATCCCGCGAGCCCTTGCCTTGGATGATCCACGACTGATTCTCTGCCTGTTCAGCGCCCTGATTTCGATCGTGATGGTAGTCCAGGTCATCGGCGTTTCAAGACGGATCTCCTGGCGGCCTCCGCCCCTGATCGGCCCGAGTCCGAACGCGAGACTCTCGGTGATCATCCCCGCACGGGACGAAGAAGCCGACATCGCCCAGTCGCTTGGCTCGGTCCTGAATCAAGTTGGCGTCGACCTCGAAGTCATTGTCGTCAACGATCATTCATCGGACCGGACCGGAAAGATCGTTGATGCACTGGCTGCCAGCGATCCCCGATTGACGGTCATTCACAACCCGGCGCTGCCGCCTGGTTGGCTGGGAAAGTGCAACGCGATGCAGCAGGCGGCCGCGCAGGCTTCAGGAGATCTCCTTCTTTTTAGTGACGCTGATATTCTGCACGCGCCGACATGCTTCGCGACGGCCATGGTCGAGATGGAACGGCACGGGTTGGACTTTCTCAGCCTCTTCCCTCTCATGCACTGCGTCTCGCTTTGGGAGAATGTGAACGTGCCGGCTCTGGAAGGCGGCATGGCACTCTTCGCCACACCGGCGATCGACGACCCTAAATCAGCCGATGCGCTGGCCGCCGGAGCGTTCATGATGGTGCGGACCTCGGTTTTTCAGGCCGTCGGCGGTTTCACGCGGATTCGAGGCGAAATGCTCGACGACGTGGCGCTGGCGAAGCTGATCAAACTCAACGGCTACCGCACCGGGTTTCATGCCGCCCCCGAACTCTTGCAAGTTCGGCTGTACAAAGGGAACAGCCACGCTTTTTGGGGAATGACCAAGAACGTCCTCCAGGGGATGGGCGGGCGAATATGGCTGGCTCCAGCCGTGATGTTTCTACCCGTCTTCGTATTCTGGATTCCCCTCGGCTGCATCGTCGCTGGAGTTCTGGATGGCACTCCTGATCTCGTCGCCGCGGGCTTGGCTACTTATCTTATTCAATACGCGACCCTTTGGTCCGGACGAAAGCTGTTTAAGTTTCATCCCGGGAAGGCGCTGCTGTTCCCGTTGGTCGCCATACCCGTAATCTGTTGCATGGCGAAAGCCCTCTACCTTTATTCACTCCGAGGTGAGGTCCTCTGGCGCGGTCGGACTGTCCAGGTCCGAGGAATCCCAAGGAATTGACCCCTTCCACCTCCGAATCAGCGATGGTCTCGATTCGTGTGATAGACTAGCGCAGGCGGAACGGCGATCAATGGAGCGAGGCGATGGTTTCGTGATACCGGCGCGCGTTTAAGGCCGTCCATAAGGAACCGTGCCGATTGCGACTCGCTGGCACGTAAAGACGTGCCAAGTCGAGAGACGGTTACAAGTCCGGAATGCAGTCTTGGGTTGGACTTGGAACGGAATTGAGCGGAGGCGGTCAGGCGCCGGGAAAACTTCGGGTGGCAGGCGACCGTCAATTCGCTTACTATGCCGGTCCGACCATTCGTGGCGGCACGCTCCAGTACGAGATGCCAGCCTCCAAGGCGACAAGGGAGTCATTTTATGGCGTGTCTCGTGGCGGAGACGGCGCGGGTCGACCCCCATGCGAGGTTGGCTGAGGATGTGGAAATTGGTCCGGGTTGCTTCATCGGTCCCGACGTCGTGATCGGCCGCGGAACTCGACTGCTCGGCCAGGTATGTCTCCTGGGCGTCGTTGTCATCGGCGAGTTCAATACAATCGGCCCGTATGTCGCCATCGGCAGTGAACCCCAAGACTATTCCTACTGGGGTACGCCCACTCGTGTCGAGATCGGCGACCATAACATCATCGGCGAACGGGTCACCATTCACCGCGCCTCCGAAAAGGAGGATGGCATCACCCGCCTCGGCGATTCCAACCACATTTTGCCTGGTGCCCACATCGCTCACGACTGCAAGCTTGCCGATGGAATTTCGGTGGGCCCTCTCGTAATGCTCGGCGGTCATGTCCACGTCGCGTCCGGCGCCGTCATCTCGGAGAAAGTGGGCGTCCATCAGTTTGTGACTGTCGGAGCCCAGTGCTTTGTCGGCGGTCAGTCGAAGATCACCCAAGACGTTCCTTGCTACATGCGAGTTGACGGCAATCCTCCCAAGGTCCTCGGCGTTAATGGACGAAAGCTCGCTCGTACCGGAATGAGCCGTTCCATGCTCGTGGCGATCCGCGAGGCACACCAACTGATCTTCGTCGCCAAAATGCCGGTATCCCGCGCAGCGGACATTCTGGATTCTCACGATCGTCTCACGACCGAAGTCCTGCTCCTGATCAAATTCCTGGAACAGCAGCACCAAGGTCGCATGGGCCGCGGCCGCGATCGTCGGCTCGTGTCCTGAGTAACCCACCAGGCAGGCCGTGGCGATTGGTGGGCCTCACGATGCCGAGCATCGTTCGACCCACCTTACGACCGATTGCGGATCTGCCGCGTTAGGAATGACACCGCCTTGGCCGCGGGCGTGTGTGTGGATTATCATCAGCGGCTGAGCGGCGTTGAAGATTCACGCGGTGCCAGGCCTGAGGATGGACATCAAATGCGAATGTTACTTGTGAGTATCTGGTTGCTGATCGTGAACATGGCGGTCGTGATGCCGATCTTGGCCGATGATGGGGCGAAGCCCAAGAGCAAGCAGCAAGAAAAGTCGTTCGAGAAGGAGATCACGATCAAGGTGAAGCTGAATTATCTGCTTTATCTCCCGGAGGGTTACGATGCTCAGGGGGAAAAGCGCTGGCCGATGATTCTGTTTCTTCATGGGGCGGGTGAGTCCGGAGACGACCTGTCGAAGGTAAAGATTCACGGAATACCCAAGCTTGTCGAGACCGGAAAGGACTTTTCGTTCGTCGTGGTTTCGCCTCAGTCGCCGCGAGGGGGCTGGAGTTCCGACAGCCTGAATGGACTGCTCGACGACGTCATATCGAAGTACAAGGTCGACAAGGAACGCATCTATCTGACGGGATTGAGCATGGGCGGGTTCGGCACCTGGAGCCTGGCGACTGCGCATCCTGAGCGATTTGCCGCGATCGCCCCGATCTGTGGCGGAGGCAACCCCGCCCGGGCGGATCGTCTCAAAGGCCTTCCCATCTGGGCCTTTCACGGCGCCAAGGACGAAGTGGTGCCACTCTCCGCCAGCGAAAGCATGATCAAGGCGTTGAAGGCGATCGGCGAGAATCCCAAATTCACCGTCTATCCCGAAGCCAAACACGACTCGTGGACCGAGACCTATAACAACCCCGAGCTCTACACGTGGTTCCTGGAACACTCTCTCGCGCACCGCTCTCCCAAATGAAACGCTCGATCCGTACATTCTCCCTAGTTCGCGCGAAGTCGACGGATCGGCGGGCCGCATGACGGCAGGACTCCGGCGTGCCGTTCGCCCGTCGCCGACGGCACCAGCGGGCGGGAGGGCGGTGAAGCCGGTCCCGCGGGGACGGAACGGACGCTGACCCCCTCAGCATGCGACGTCATCACCGGGTGCCTGAAGCCTCCAGTCCAAGGAGATTTTTCGGCGATCTGGACCGTACCCGAATCTGGGCGGAATCCCGGTGCGCCCGACGTTTTTCACCACTTTTTCGAAGAAGTTGTACTGATAGCGTCCCTCCTCGACACTAAGAGTTATACGAACCGTCATGAGGAAGGGGCACCCAAATGGCCAGCCGAACAACGGGCATTCTCGCATGACCTCCAGATACTGTTCAATGTGGGGACTGTTGCCGGACTCACCGACGGGCAGTTACTTCGGCGCTTCACGCATCGACGCGATGATGAGGGCGAAGCTGCCTTCGCCGCCCTTGTCAGGCGGCATGGGCCGATGGTACTTCGCGTCTGCGGCGGTGTCCTGCGCGATCTGACCGACATCGAAGACGCCTTCCAAGCGACCTTCGTCGTGCTAGCCCGTAAGGCTCGCTCGATACGCGAGCCTGATGCGGTGGGTAGTTGGCTTTACGGGGTGGCCTTGCGCATCGCGTCCAACATGAGAGTGGCCGCGATGCGCAGGCAAGTCCACGAGCGGCGTTGCGCGGCAATGGCGGCCGCACCGCCAACAGAAGAAGGTCGACACGACCTCGAGCTAGCGCTCTTGGGTGAGGTGGACCGGCTGCCTGAAAAGTACCGCGCCCGATTGTGCTCTGCTACTTGGAAGGTCTAACCCATGAGGCAGCCGCCCGCCGGTTGAACTGGCCCGTTGGCACGGTCGAGGGACGCCTAGCACGGGCCCGGGGCCTGTTACGATCGCGACTGAACCGGCGAGGCTTGGTACCGGCAATCGGGCTGCTGGGGGCATCGGTCTCGGCGCGGACGGTTTCGGCGGCAGTGCCGGCGGCACTGGCGAAGGCCACAGTTCAGACCGCGGTACGGTTTACAGCGGGCGGAGCGACGGCGGTAGCGGCCGGGGTGGTCCCAGCGGCGGTCGCCGCATTATCAGAGGAGGTGCTGAGGACAATGTTGATGACCAAACTGAGCCTGGCAACGGTCTTGGTAGTAGCCTGCGTCGTCGTGACCGGGGCGGGGGGGTTCGCACGCCAAGCCACGGGAGAGGGACGTCAAGACGGATCCGTACGCGAAGTCCAGCGGGCGAACGAGGGGCAGAAGTCCATAGCCCAACTCCGGCGAGAACTTGAGCAAATCCTCGAGCGAAACGACCGGACGGTGACCCTGGCGTCGCGGGGGAAGATGGGGCTCTCGATCGAGCTTCATCTCCGATATCCACAGCAACTTGATGACGCCCAGCCGATCATGGAGGCGATGCGTAAATTGGGTCCAATCGATGTTATCGAAGCCGCGACGATGAACCAAGAGACTCCCAGCGTTCCAGGGGGCTCTCAGCCGATCCTGCGAGGCGGGGCGATGTCCTCGGTGCGCTCTCGACCCCCTGACAATCAGGATGGACCGCTCTGGGGGGTGGAGCACACGCTCGATCGAGTCATTCGAGCATTGGAGGACCCCCAAAGGGAGCCAGATGGGCCGCCGATCGTCGATGGGGCTACCGGGCACGTAACCTACGTCGAGTACGAGAGGCGGGAGGTTCTCGTCAACATTACGCGTCGCCAAGGTGCGCGGCCCCAGATGAAGATGTCGATCTTCGACTCGGCCACCCGCGGCATCCCCACCGACATCCCGAAAGCCACGATTGAGCTCACCCAAGTGGGCGAGCAGTTCTCAACCGCCCGCATCATCAAGACAAACAACCCCATCGAGCCCATCCGGGTCGGCGACATCGCCAAGGCCGCCCTCGAGGCGAGGCTGACCACTCACCCGGGCAATGAAAGGCCGGCCGATGACACCGCCGCCTCTGAGCAAGAGCGACGCTTGATACAAGTGCAGCGGAAGCTCGAACAGATCCTCAAGAATGTGGAGGGCTTGAAGCGCGAGCGCGACCGATAGCCACTCGACGTCGAACCGCTCGCATTCGATGTTGGTGCTGCGGAGATGCTAGATCGACGGTCTTGATAGAGGTATCTGGGCTTCAAACTCCGCCAACGCCCCTAAGATACCTTCGACGGATACGGACAACGAAAGGCTCTGACTCTTTCTTCGACTCCTGGTCCATTCCAGGGCCGTGAATCATGCCAGGAAGGGATTTCGATGGTCGGGAGCGCGAGACCGAGGGGGGCTGGCCCCTTAAAGGATGTTCCTACATGAATCTGGGCGGTACCCTTTCGTGCTCAAGGCCGTCCATCCTCAATCATCTCTTTGATTTCACGGGCCGTAAGAGAGCCGTGCTTGCGGGCCTGCTCGTTGCTGTAGGCCCGGAACCGGGTGATCACGGTTGATACGTCCTGTTCTGCGTCCGCACGAGCGGGTGACAAAATGGCGATGGGCTTGTCGCGTTTGGTAATGGTGATCGTTTCGACCTTCTCGACCCGGCTGAGAAGCCGGCGTAGGTGCGTCTTCACGTCGTAGCTGCCGACAGATTTCATTTGGTATCCTCCACGAATGAACTGGTCTAATGCACCCAGTCTAATCTAAGCCGTGTACCTTGCCGCTTGGCTTTTGCAGCCTTAGATAACGATGCTCGGACGCGAGGCAATTTCCTCCGAAGAACTGAAGCGGCTGTTGACTTACATCGGCCGCGGTACTATATTCGGCTATGCGGATGAATCAGCAATCCACCGATACCCTCGAAGGCAGCACCGAACTCTTCAAGGCGTTCGCCGATCCGGTGCGGTTGCGGCTGCTGAACCTGCTGGCCGGTGGCGAGGTCTGCGTCTGCCATCTTCATGAAGCGCTGGAGATGCCGCAATCGACGGTATCCCGACACCTCGCCTATCTGCGTAAACGGGGGCTGGTGGTCGGCCGGAAGGAAGGGCTATGGGTGCATTACCGCCTGGCCAAGCCGGTCGGTGATCTTCACCGGAAGCTGCTTGATTGCCTGCGCGGGTGCTGCGTGGGTGAGTGGGTGGAGCATGACCGGCAACGGCTCGCTCGCCGGACCTGCTGTAGGCGACTAAAATTTTTTGACCCAATATATCCGTTTAGGCGGATGCTAAGGAAGTACAATGATGGAAACCAACCAGTTGAAGACGCTCGGGGGCGACGAAGCGGCCTGCTGCGAGCCTGGCTGTTGCTCTGACGCCGAGGCGGTGAAGGCAACAGTGCGGGAACGGTACGCCGAAGTGGCCAAGGGTGAAGCCTCATGCGGTTCACTTTGCGGCTGCACCGACAACGCCGAAGAACTGGCCACCGCCTTCGGCTACTCGGAGGAAGAGCTGGCCACGCTGCCGGAAGGGGCCAATCTTGGCCTTTCCTGCGGCAATCCGCAAGCCCTGGCGGCGATGCGGCCGGGGGAAACGGTGCTTGATCTCGGCTCCGGAGCCGGGTTCGACTGCTTCCTTGCCGCCCGCAAGGTCGGGCCGACCGGCCGGGTTGTCGGCGTGGATATGACCGATGCCATGTTGGAGAAGGCCCGTGCGAACGCGGCCAAGACCGGCCTGGGCAATGTCGAGTTCCGCAAGGGCGAAATCGAGGCCCTGCCGGTCGCCGACGCCACGGCGGACGTGGTGATCAGCAACTGCGTGCTCAACCTGGTGCCCGACAAGGACCGGGCGTTCCGCGAGATTTACCGGGTGCTCAAGCCCGGTGGGCGGCTCGCGGTTTCGGATATGGCATGGGAAGCCGAACCGGCGTGCGTCGGTACGCCGGGACTTGGAAGCCCTGGTGGGCTGCATCGGCGGTGCTCTGGTGCTGGATGACTATGTTTCGCGGCTGAAGCACGCGGGGTTCGCTTCCGTCGAGGTGGAAAAGCACGCGGAGGCGGCCCGTAAGATGGTCGAGGTTTCGGGCTGCGTGCCGCCGCCCGGTATCGGGAACCTGCTGAGCGTCAACATCACGGCCACCAAATGAGGAGCATTCGTCATGGCTGCTACCCTGATTGCGGCTCTTGCGGTGATGGCGGGTCCGGGGCAGAACAGCGACGCCGGGCCGTTCGTCAATGCCCTGTGGCTGGTCCAGCAGTACGGCACGGCCGACGCTGCCGACCCGGCCAAGGATCAGCAGGTCAAGGCCCGGCTTTTCAAGGCCCTGGGCAAAGAAGGGAGTTTGGAATTCACGCAACTGAGAGGAATCATGGGCGCTGATGCATTCAAGAAGCTGGCCGGGGCCGATAATCGACTCGACGCGAAGGAAATCCGTGCGGCGGTGGATGCCGCCGTACCGGAAAGCCGCAAGCGGCTGAACCCGCAAATCCGCAAGCATGTGGATTCGCTCACAACATCGTTCGACATGATTGACGAACCGCACCGGCTCGCCGGGCATGAGCTGGCCGCGTGGATCGCCGCGAACTACCGGCCGGGGCAAAAGCTGCACGTCATCGTGGTTTGCACGGGCAACTCACGCCGCAGCATTATGGGAGCGACGATGGGCAACATTGCGGCCGCGTACGTCGGAATGCCGGAACTTTGCTTCCACAGCGGCGGTACCGCTCCGACCGCGTTCAATGCCCGCACGGTGAACGCATTGCGGGAAATCGGCGTTGAAATCGAGCCGACCGGCAAGGAAGCGGAGAGAGGGGAGCCGAAGACGGAGAATCCCGTGTATCGCGTTCGCTGGGGCGTGCCGAGTCGGCAGCGATGCGGCGACATTCGAAGCGAAAGAGTTTTCCAAGAAATACGATGATGCGGCCAACCCGCAGCAGGGCTTTGCCGCCCTGATGGTCTGCGGGGAAGCGGATGCGGCGTGCCCGTTCGTCAAGGGGGCGACGAAGCGGATTTCCATGCCCTATCTCGACCCCAAGATTTTCGACGGATCGCCGTTTGAAGCGGCCAAATACGCCGAACGCCGCGACGACGTGGGGCGGACGATGCTTTCGGCCGTGATGCAGGCTCGCCAGCATCTCGCAGCGGTTTCGGCCGACCAGGCGGGGAGGGGGCGGTAAAGCGAGGACCGGATCAAGACGGGTTTCCGACTATTTTCCACAAAAAGTCCGATACCCGGTCTGACCTCGCGCCATGCGCGGTCTGACCCAGCGCCACGCGGTCTGACCCGCGCTACGCACGGGCCTTACGTCAGGGATGTGGGACCTTGAATTCGGGACGGGTTTCGGGTCAAGATTCAGGCCGTTCTGGGGGGAGAGACCCGAATCGGCGAGGAGGGTCCCGAAAAGGCTCGTTTAAGGGACAGCTTAAATCTGCCAACTGAAGCCTCAGAAGATGAAAGGGAGGGTCGATGTCGCCCGCGAATACCAAGACAATCATCGGTCTTGTCGACGCCGGAGGGTCCTGCGGCTGCAGCGTCGGCCATTCCAGCCAGTGGCGCCTGATCTTCTACCTGGCAGGATGGCGTCATCCCGGGTCGGTGGTCGTTATTGAAAATCGCCGCTGCGAGTTGCCGGTTTTCAGGATGAGCTCAATTCGCTGATGGATCTTGTAAGGCCATACTCCATTGTAGAGGCTGAGATCGACGACGGATCAACCGCCGCGGTGACCAAGCTTCGTCGCATCTTGCACGCCGGCGCGAAGGACTCCGGACTGGAGCAGCTTGCCAGCCAGCTTCAAAAGCCGATCGTTCTGCATGACTCCACTCTGGGACGGCTCGAATACGACCGCAGGTACGGTTGGTTCGAGGGCAGGGCGGAGTGGTGCGGACATGTCGTGGAGGTTAGCCTTTCCTGCACCCGTCCGGAGGATCCGGCGGCTGTACTGGACGTGGCGACGCGATTGTTCGACCGAGCAAGCGCAATGGCATCGTTGCGTCCGCGAGTACGCGGTCGAGCAGTTGCTCCCCCTCAAGAATGACTCTTGGCTCGACGAGCGATGACGCAGGAGTTCTCCGCGAGGGAATTTCTGTCGAAGATGAGACTTGAATCGATTTCGGTGGATGAATACGGCGACCTCACGTTTTGGCATAACGACGGGGATCTCTTCTGGGGCCACGCGATCCAGATAAGCGGGAATTTGTCCGAGGGGCTTAAGGGCGCAGATATCCCGGGATGAATGTATCGTCGGCCTTGGGATCGTACCGGAAGCGAGGCGTGGTCGAGGTCACGAGGCGGTGGTTCCCGGCCGCAGCGTGGTGCCGCATCTTCTTAGCAATCGATCGAACCCACCATCCTGCTTGATGAGACTCACCAGGCTTAGCGTTGTTTTTGTCCGTTTGCTACGCGAAGGCCAATCCGCCGTGGCAATTAGCAATGCCCCCAGCAGTTTACCCAATCCGCCATGGCAATGAGCAACGTCCCCTTCGTTTTTCCGCCATGGCAAATGAGCAACGTCCCCTTCGTTTTTCCGCCATGGCAATGAGCAACGTCCCCTTCGTTTTTCGTTCCTCATTTTCCGATCTGCTCGAGAGTGGTAAGTGTTCTGTGTGAATGAAACGGAATGAATCCCGTTCTACGTGAGTCGTTCATGCGCCATCGGTACAGACATTCACTGGTTGAACCCGGCGACGCTGGGAGAGATAATAGAGTAGCTTGTCGTGCTTGCTCGATCCTGCCCGATCATCCAGCCCAGGGAACTCATGCGACCTGAAGTCTCACCCGTTCCTACGCGTAACCGGCGCGATGTCGCTGACCCACTTCGATCGTTGCCGACGCGTCTTGCCCTGGCGGCGATCGTCTGGGTTTCGATCCTGTCCGGAGCCAAGGCCGGCGAATCCGAGCCGGTCCGATTCAGCCTGGACATCCTGCCGATCCTGTCGGAAAACTGCTTCCTCTGCCACGGTCCAGACGCCAAGAGTCGAAAAGCCGACCTGAGGCTCGACCTCAAGGAGGGTGCACTCCGGACGGCTGACCCGATCATCGTGCCCGGCAAGTCCAGCGACAGCGAGCTGTTCGAACGCATCACCAGTCACGACCCCGACGAGCAGATGCCGCCGCCGAAGTCGGGCAAGAAGCTGACTTCCCACCAGATCGAGCTGCTGAAGAAATGGATCGACCAAGGAGCGGCCTGGGGCAAGCACTGGGCATTCGAGCCACCGCAACGGCCTCGACTCGCCACGGTCAAGAATCGAAGCTGGCCCAGGAATCCGATCGACGAGTTCGTCCTGGCCCGGCTTGAAGCCGAAGGACTCAGCCCGTCGCCTCGCGCCGAGCCAGACCACCTTGATCCGCCGCCTCGCTCTGGACCTGACCGGCCTGCCGCCGACGCCCGCGGACGTCGACGCGTTCCTGGCTTCGCCGGTATCACGATGCCGTGTCGAGGCCTGGTCGGATCGCCTGCTCGCCTCGCCTCATTACGGCGAGCGCATGGCGATGGACTGGCTGGACGGGGCCCGTTACGCCGACACCAATGGCTTTCAGAACGACTTCGCCCGGACCATGTGGCCGTGGCGCGACTGGGTGATCGCGGCCCTCAATCGCAACCAGCCGTTCGACCGGTTCCTGATCGAGCAGATCGCGGGCGACCTGCTGCCCGGCGCCAACCTGTCACAGAGGATCGCCACCGGCTTCAATCGCAACAACCGGACCGTCACCGAGGCCGGATCGATCGACGAGGAGTATCGCGTGGAGAACGCCGTCGACCGGGTCGAGACCACCGCGACGGTCTTCCTCGGCCTGACGATGGGCTGCGCCCGCTGCCACGACCACAAGTTCGACCCGATCTCCCAGGCCGAGTTTTACCAGTTCCTCGGCTTCTTCAACAGCGTGAAAGAGCAGGGGGTCTATACCGAAACACGCGGCAACGTGCCGCCGCTGATCGCCTTGCCGACCGCCCGAGACCAGCAACGCCTGCGCGAGCTCGACGCCGCCATCGCCGACGCGCCAAGGCCAAGAACGCCAAGGCCGGAGGTGCGAAAAGCTCGAAAAGCAAAAGGCGGAGTTTGAGAAGACGCATCACTTCGGTGATGGTGATGGAGGACACGGACAAGCCTCGGCCGACCTATGTGCTCAAACGCGGTCGGTATGAGATGCCCGACACGCAGCCGGCCGCTCGAGCCGGGCGTGCCGGCGTCGCTGCCCGGCCTGCCCGCAGCCGCGCCTCGCAACCGCCTGGGGCTGGCGCGCTGGCTGGCCTCGCCCGAGAACCCGTTGACGGCCCGCGTCACCGTCAACCGGATCTGGCAGCACCATTTCGGCATCGGACTGGTCAAGACCGCCGAGAACTTCGGCGTTCAGGGCGAGCCGCCGTCGCATCCCGAGCTGCTCGACTGGCTGGCGACCGAGCTGATTCGCAACGGGCTGGGATGTCAAGGCGATTCATCGCTTGATCGTGACGAGCGCGACCTATCAGCAGTCGTCCAAGGTGACGCCCGCGCTGCTGGCGCGCGACCCTGAGAATCGGCTGCTGGCGCGCGGTCCTCGGTTTCGGCTTGCCGGCCGAAATCGTGCGCGACAACGCCCTGGCGATCGCCGGCCTGCTGACCGACCGGATCGGCGGACCATCGGTCAAACCGTACCAGCCCGCCGGGCTGTGGGAGGAGCTGGCCGGCGGCGCGGGCGAGGCGCCGTACGTCCAGGACAAAGGACCGGGTCTGTACGCGCGCAGCCTGTATGTCTACCGCAAGCGGACGGTTCCCCATCCGGTCCTCGCGACGTTCGACGCCTCCACCCGCGAGAGCTGCCAGGTCAAGCGATCGCGGACCAACACGCCGCTCCAGGCCCTCGAGCTTCTCAACGACGTGACCTATGTCGAGGCCGGCGGCAGTTGGCCCAGCTCGCTCTCGACTGAGGGAGGCCGTACGCCCGACGACCGCATCACCTTCGCCTTCCGCCGAGCGCTCGCCCGACCGCCGTCCGCACGCGAGCTCGAGGTCTTGAAGCGCGGCCTCGAGCGCTACCGCCAGGGCTTCAAGCCGAATCGCTCAGTCAGCCGTCGCAACTGATCCGCCACGGCGAGAGCTCGCTCGACACCAAGCTCGATCCCGTCGAGCTGGCGGCCTATACGGCGACGGCGAGCGTGATCCTCAACCTGGACGAAACCATTACCCTGGAATGATCAATCGAACAATTCGATGTGGAACAGCCGCCATGGGCTGCTTGATCGAATCGTGTCATCCGAGTGGCGTGCTGGCCCACATTCATTCGTAGCGAGGATCAGCCGTGGACGAACTGAAACTCGCACAACAGGTGAACCGCAGGCTGTTTCTGAGGCGCTCGGGAGTCGGCCTGGGCGCGATGGCGCTCGGCTCACTGCTCGACCGCGACGGACATGCGGGCTAACGGGCAGACACGACGACTGGGCGGCCTGACTGGCCTTCCGCACTTCTCCGCCAAGGTCAAGCGGGTCATCTACCTGTTCCAGTCGGGCGCACCTTCGCAGCTCGACCTGTTCGATTACAAGCCGGCGATCCAGGAAAAGCGCGGGCATCGAGCTGCCCGACTCGGTGCGGATGGGCCAGCGGATCACGACGATGACCTCGGGCCAGAAGAGCTTGCCGGTCGCCCCGTCGCTCTTCAAGTTTGCCCGGCACGGCCAGAGCGGGGCGTGGCTCAGCGAGCTCTTGCCGCACACGGCGAGATCGTCGATGACATCAGCATCATCCGCTCGATGCAGACCGAGGCGATCAACCACGACCCGGCGATCACGTTCGTGCAGACCGGCTCGCAGCTCGCGGGACGCCCGAGCATGGGCTCGTGGGTCGCCTATGGGCTGGGCAGCGTCAACCAGGACCTGCCGTCGTTCGTCGTCCTGCTCTCGCGAGGGCGGACCGACCAGCCGCTGTACGACCGGCTCTGGGGCAGCGGTTTCTTGCCCACGCGGTATCAGGGCGTGAAGCTCCGCGGCGGCAAGGAGCCGGTGCTTTATCTCACCGACCCCGCCGGCTGCTCGCGACCGATGCGCAGGCAGATGCTCGACGAGATCGGCGCGCTCGACGACCTGCACCACGCGGAGACCGGCGACCCGGAAATCCTCACCCGCGTCTCGCAGTACGAGCTGGCCTACCGCATGCAGGCGTCGGTCCCCGATCTGACCGACCTCTCGGCCGAGCCGAAATCGGTCCTCGACATGTACGGCCCCGACGTCCAGAAACCCGGCAGCTACGCCGCCAACTGCCTGCTGGCCCGCCGGCTGGCCGAGCGCGGCGTGCGGTTCATCCAGCTTTATCACATGGGCTGGGACCAGCATAGCGACCTGCCCAACCAGATCCGCGCCCAGTGCCGCGACACCGACCAGCCCTCCGCCGCCCTGGTCAAGGATCTGAAACAACGCGGGCTGCTCGACGACACCCTGGTGATCTGGGGCGGCGAGTTCGGCCGGACCGTCTATTCGCAAGGGACGCTCACCGCGACCAACTACGGCCGCGATCATCACCCGCGCTGTTTCACCGTCTGGCTGGCCGGCGGCGGCATCAAGCCGGGTCTCGACCTACGGCGAGACCGACGACTTTTCCTACAACATCGCCAAGGACCCGGTCGAAGTCTACGACCTGAACGCCACGATCCTCCACCTGCTGGGAATCGACCACACCCGTCTGACCTACAAGTTCCAGGGCCGCGATTTCCGCCTGACCGACGTCCATGGCCGCGTGGTGAAGGCGATTCTCAGTTGATTCCAAAGTCGACCCGCGGTTAATAAACGATCGCGACTCGGCGGATTGCCTTCTGGAGCTGCGTACACGCCGGCGACCGTCACCCTCGTACCGTTGAGGTCGAGCAATCGGAGGCGAGTGAGTCCCTTCAGTTGGGTCAATCCCGCATCGTCAACTTCGGCGTCCCGCAAGTAAAGTTCTTCGAGGCTGGTCATACTTTTGAGATGCTCCATCCCTTTATTACCGACGTGGGTCTGGTTGAGGTCGAGCAGCTTGAGACCAGTCAATTGAGACAGACGACGCCAGTCCCCGTCACCGACCAGGCGTACTCTCCAACCATAGTTTGTGGAGATTGGTTAGTCGCCCAGAATACGCCATCCCCGCATCGCCGATCGGCGTCTTGTCAAGATAGAGCTCCTTAAGGCTGCTCAAGCCCTCCAGGTTCTTCAATCCCGCATCACTGATCGCTGTTCCGGTGAGTATCCAGTTTTTGGAGGTGTTTGAGTCCTTTCAAGCTAGCTGTGCCGGCGGAGCTTATCCGTGTGCGCGCCAAATTGAGTTCCGTGAGGGCGGTCAGTCCGGCGAGGTGGGCCAAGCCGGCGTCGGTGATCGCGGTACCCGCGAGCGACAACTGCGAAAGGTCTTTTAAACCTTTGAGATGAACCAACCCGCGATCAGTGATCTCCGCTCCTCCGAGGTTGACTTCCTTGACATGACTGAGATTCTCCACCTTCACTAGATCCTCGTCGGTCATTTTGTAAAGGTTGTCAATACTTCGACACGTTATGGAAATAGTCGATTCCGACCCGATCCACCACCCAGTTCTTCCACTTCGGTTCCTGGTTTCGACTGTATCGCGGATCGTAACGCACTTGGCCGCCGCGTTCTCCGAGAGCCGTGGCTGACTCGCGCTGCGGACGGACGCGGTACGCCGCCCAGGCGAACAGGGCGCCGATCACGAATGTCACGAGCATAAACGTCACGTATTCGGAATCGTACCCAGCTTCGCCAGGGCTGCGATCGGGTCGGCGGCTGATCATTCATTTCGGCATCCTTTCGATTCGTCGTCGGGCACTGCCGCAGTGTCAAAGCGCCTACGTGATCCTACCGTCGTCCACGATCCTACGGAAAATCATCGGGATGGCAAGTGCAGACACGGGAGGCCGAGCGATCGCATTCGTGGCTGGATATTCCGCTCCGTCTTCGAGAAAATGGACTGGTGGTTAGGGATTGATGGAGAGCCCCCATGACAGAGCACCTTATCCCGGTCACGGTCATCGGAAGCTGGTCGTTTCCGGGCTGGTTCGAGAAATTCGATGCCGATGTGAAGGCGCATCCGGAACTTTTCGGTCCGCCGACCGCGATGAGGCGGTGCGCGACGCCGTTCGACTGGCGGTCGACGACCAGCTTCGCGCCGGTCTGGACCGGATCACCGACGGCGAGATGCAGCGTGTCGATTTCAACCTGGGCTTCTATCAGTATCTCCGGGGACTTGAGCCGATCCCTCCATCCCGGCGGTGGGGCGCGCCGGCACACGACCAGCGCGATAAATTCCGCGCGACTCAGCCGCTGATCGCGCCGGATGGGCTCGGCACGGTGGCCGAGTACCGCCGGCTCCGCGAATACACGACCGCGCCGGTCAAAGTGCCCGTGCCGGGCCCGTTCACGCTCGCCGGCCGCATCGACGGCGGAGCTGTCTACGCCGAGCGCGCGGCCGTCACCGACGCCTTGATCCCGATCGTCAATGCCGAGCTCAGGGCGCTGGTCGCCGCTGGGGTCGATTTCATCCAGCTCGACGAGCCCAGCTTCGCCTGCCATCCCAGCGCTCCCGAGTCGTTTCTCGACGTCATCGCCCGCACGGTCGATGGCGTCGACGCCTATATCAGCATGCACATGTGCTTTGGGAACTACCGCGCTCGTGCCGTCGGCCATCGTTCGTATCGGCCGCTGTTTCCTCACCTTGGCCGCGCTCGGGTCAATCAACTGGCTCTCGAATTCGCCAGCCGCGAGATGGCCGAGGTCGAGCTCTTGGCCCAGTTGCCGGAGTCCATGGATGTCGCGGTCGGCCTGGTCGACGTCAAGAATACCTGGGTCGAGCCCGCCGAGCTCGTGGCCGATCGATTGCGGACCGTGCTCAAGTACGTCGATGCCGCGCCGCGTCTCGGTCACTCCCGACTGCGGCTTCTCCCAGACTGCCCGGCACGTGGCGGTTGCCAAGGCCAAATCCATGGTCGATGGTGTCCGGCTCGTTCGCAAGGAACTCTAAATCGAGTTGCCTGCCACTCGAGACTCGGAGCGCCGCCATGTCCAGCGGGCGTGAGGTCGCCTTGATGTGGCGAACGCCGTTTACAGTCTGTATTTACAGATCGATGTTGAGAGGTGGCCGCTAACATTGTCGTACGGCGAGAATTCCAGACGCTCCTTGATATCGCCGATTGGAACGCTTAGGCTCACGTCCGTAAAACCGATGCGACGACAAGCCAGCGTCCACGGGTTGACGGACGACGGCGACATCGTCACGGAATTCCATCCTCGCTCCACTTACGCCGCTTCCGTGTTCATGACCGCAATCGATTCAGCAATTCGATCCCTGTCAGAAAAGGAGGCATAAAAATGGGACGCTCGATCACGGTACCGCTGATCGCCATCATGGCCCTGTGGGTTCCCATCGCGCCAGCAGACGCCGGTTCGCTTTCCGGGACCTTCGACGGAGATTCCACGCTCACGCCCACGAGTACGCAAGGCGTCTACATCCAGAATTTCACGGGCGACGGAGCTGATTCAAACTACGGATCGTTTACGCCGTTCTCGCAGTCGAACATTGACTTCAGCAAACCGCCGAATATCGTGTTCTCGGATGGGACGCTCACGGAGGTATTCACGAACGGGACGCTGATGGGTACCACTTCCGGGACGGGTACCGCAAACGGTAAAGGAAGCGCCACGTTTTCGATTGATTATGTGATCACTGGTGGAACCGGGATTTTCACAGGCGCACGGGAGAGGCGACCCTGACGGGGACGATCACCCAGACCGGCGCGACGACGGAAACGATCAGCAATGGGTCGTATACCGGGTCGTTCACTATTGTTCCCGAACCGGGCACGTTCGCCATTTTGGCTCCCGCCATCGCCTTTGGAGCGGTCGTGCTGGTCCGTCAGAAACGGCGCAGGCCGCCAGATCAGGCCGAGTGAATCGGAGATCAGTGGAGATCTTCTCGCGGAACCGAATTCGTGCCGTTGGATCGCCGAGTTTGTTACCTCAGGAACAGGCCCGGAATAACTTCCCGATTTGACGAACGGGAGAGAATCAAATTGCCCCGGAGGGGCGGCGATCAGTAGCCAGGGGCGTTAGCCCCTGGTATGAAGAACTCCGAATAAGACCCCCGCCTGGCCGGGGCGGAGGTTTATCTCCCACGAGCCGCCCACAATCCAGGGCCGGCAAGCGCCCCTGGCTATGAAACGTAGCCCCTTCGGGGTTCGACAATTCCCGCGCCGTCCGTGCGACCGCAAGTCTGGAAGTTGTTTTTTCGCGGTTTCTTAGCATGAGCCGTCGCATTGAGCATCGAGGCAAGTTTGGGGCTTAGGACAAGCACGAGAATGTCAAGCCCGGGTCACCCGCCCCCCCACCGAGGGCCTGAAAGACGAAGCGGCCATCGTCCTGCCACTTCACCTCGCCGAACATCGGGGATTTGCCGTCTGTGGGAACGAGCGTGAGTACGCCGGCGCCGTACGTCGATTCGCCCGAGAGGGCGTGCGACTGCCCCCCGGAATCGAAACTTCCAGGTGAACTTGCCGCCTGGCGCGACGTTCAGCGTGATCGCGGAATCCTCGACCGGGGCTGGCCGTCCAGGTGCCTTCGAGCTTCCCTTCTTTCGCGGGCACGGTTGCCGCCTTGGCCTCGGCGGCCGCGGCAGGGTTCGCGCCTGTCGCGGCCACAGCCGCGGAAGTTTTCGAGATCGACTGGAGGAGCTGAGCCGACACGCGGTCGCCGGGCTGTAGATCGGTGACGGTCTTCAGCTGCCCTTCCGCCGCCGCGTTCTGGCCCTCGGTCAGGTAGAGGTACGCCGGCACGAACCGCAGCGCAGGGGGACTCGGGGTCCTTCTGGACAGACTGCTCTAGCGCCCGCAGTTGGGCAGTGTACGTCTCCACGTCGGGGTAGAGGCTGATCAGCGTCGTCCAGTCCCAGCCGGGGCCGACGGAGAGCACACCGTAGAGAGCCGCGGCCGCGTCGTCGTATTTGCCCAGAGCAATGAGCACCTGGGCCCGGAACTCGTGGACTGCCGAATCGCCTGGTACGGCCTTCACCGCCTGGTCGGCCAGGGCGAGGGCGTTCGCGTAGTTGCCGCCCTTGAACACGTCGCGCGCCTGATCGAAAGCCGTCATTGCCGGGCTGGTCACCGAGTTGTCCGGCGGTGCACGCGGCAGTGTCGATCGGCTGCGAGTAGTTGTAGACCGATGATGCGACCGCGCCGGCCGGCGCCGTAGTACGGGTTGGCGTAGGGCATGTAACCCCAACCGGAATAGAGCGACGACCCTATACCCCAGGCCGCCATACCCATTCCCATTCCGACACACATGCCCAAGCCGTAGCCGCCCCAGCCCCAGCCGCCGTAATGGCCGCCCCAGTAGCCGTGGACCCATCCTGAGTGGTAGCCAGCGTAAGAGCCGCCGTGCCAGCCCCAGGCTCCGGCGTCGCCGTAGGGGTGTACGGCTGCGGCGCCGTGAGACCCGGCCGGCCACGGCCGCGCCACCGGCCCCGACGGCCGCGCCGCCGCGCTCGCCCGCGACGGCCGTGCCTCCGGCGCCGCTCGCGAACCCTTCGCGCGACCCTCTGACGGCCGTCCCGCGTGGGCCCGAAACAGCCCCGACATTCGACCGGCCACCGCCGCATTACCCCCCGGGCCGACCGCGCCGCCGACACGGCCGACGTCAGCGAAGGATCGGCCGCCCGCCGTGGTGCCCGAGACGCCGTAGACCCCGCCCCGGCCGCCGTGCCACCGGGCCCGACTCCGCCAGCGGCCCGCGGCGCCGTGAGTCGATAGTCCCACCGCGTTGTGTCGTGTAAGAACCGCCGCCATAGCCAGAGCCGTAATGGCCGCCGTAGGGCCCGGAGGCGTACTCCCCGCCGCGGTAACTCGATTCGTGCGAGGCGTACGGGTTCGCCCCACCCCCCTCGTGCATCCCGCTGTAGCCGCCATAGGAGTGCGAAGTTCCGAACGAGGGCGAGCGGTTGAAAGAAGAACCCCCATACCCGCCGCTGTGGAAGCCTTCGGCCCCTCCCGCGTGGAAACCGCCGTAGCCACCTCCGTGGAAGCCTTCGGCCCCTCCCGCGTGGAAGCCGCCGAAGCCGCCACCGCGGAACCCGCCGAAGCCCCCGCGGCCCGCGATTGCGTCGCGGAAATGTCCCGCAAACACCAGGACGAAAACCAGCAGGCAGGTGCACAGTTCTGCGTATCATGGTTTCCTCGATCTCTTGGGGCTGGTGAGGGGTTCGGTCGCGGCGGCCGGCTTCGGCGGCGTTCGGACAAGAACGACTTCGGTCAGGTCGGGCACAGCCTGGCCGCCGATCGTGCGGTCCACCGATCGCCAGCGAGCCAGATCCTTTTTACGTACGTCAGGATCTGCGTGGCCGACACGGATTTGCCGTCGGCCAGGACGCCGTCGGCCTTGATGACCCACCGGTTTCTCGAGGCGACTCCACAGTCCATCACTGTAACCGCCGTCATTGTCGAAGACCCACGACTTGATCTGCTCGGAACGGGGGTCCCAGCCGATCCGCTGTGTACCCCCCGTCACGGGTTGGCCGAGATTCGCATCGTGAACTTGCGGATCAAGTAGCTCTTGTCATCACCCCAGTGGCAGGAGGTCTCGACCACGCCCTCGTCGCCTTCGTCCACCCACTCGCCCACCAGCCACGCCAGTTCCTGGAGTCGCTCGTGTGGGGTCAGGGAGCGGTCGGGGTACTCGTGGACGCTGTCCTCGGAGCCAGCGACCGCCCCGCCGCACGTAAAGCACCGTGTACCGGGCGAGATCGGGCACTCCACCGCCGGCCGGGGTCGTGCGGGAGCGGTCCGGTCTCACGGGCGGCGTCGGGGCCGAGGAAGCGCAGCGACTCCGGGGCAAGCTCGATCGTAGCCTTGGGGGCTTGCTCGAACGCTGAGGCGAACAGCCCCGCGACCGCCTCGCGCCGCGGACCGTGGCGCCGGACTCGTCGGTGACCTCGGCGTTCTCGGCGAACAGTTCGGCGATCGCCTTCGCGTCGCCCTTGTTGTACGCTACGGTGAACGCTCGGACAAGCACGCAAGTGCTTTGACATCCTCTTGCCGGCCCGCCGACCCGTCGTTCTCGTCTGCGAGGGCCGCGGCCTCGGGCCGCTCGCCCTTCAAGAAGGAGGATCACCCACCGGGCCAGCCCCGAGGCAGGCAAGCGTCAGCGAAGCCAGGAGCATCGGAAGGCGTTTTCGCATCTCAGAGTCTCGCGAATTCCGTAAGTTTCGGAGCCGGATCAATCTACCGTGCCAACAAATCAGAACAAGATTCCCAGGCAATCGCTTTGTTTACCGGATTCCGGCGCAACGGCCAGATCCTGGGAGAGCCGTGAATTGAAAGCATTCCCGCCGTCTGGGCATGATCGCGACGGATACCCAGCCGTGACCTTGCGAAGGAGGATTAGGCCGTATTCGCCGTCAGGATGACACCCGAGTCAATGGCTTGGATCGGGGGGTATGACTCGCTGGGGTGTCGACGCGACCGCGTTGCCCGCCGGGTCGCGAAGGCACAGCACCGCTCTGAAACCGTCTCGGTAGAGCCGCAAGCAACCGTCGTCCCGACGATTTCCAAGCGAATTGCATAAGCATTCGTTGCGCGGCTCGCTGCTCGACCGCTCGACCTTGCGACCGGAGTATGAACAACTTCATCAGGCGTCGCGTTGGAGCGGTCTGGGGCTTCGCGGTGTCAAGCTTTGGTTTTTGTTTGGCGAAACGTAGTTCAAATCCCGTCGCCTGTTTTGCGGTGGCAACTGTGTGAGCTTCCGACCCGACTCAACGCGCAGTGGGCCATGGACTTCATGCACGACAGCCTGGCGGATGGCACGACCTTTCGAGTCATGACCCTGATCGATCCCTACTCCCGGGAGTGCCTGGCCGCAGTGGCGTGCCGCAGCTTCAGTGGTGCCGATGTCGCGAGCGTTCTCGCGGTCGTAGGCATCGATCGCGGTGCCTTGCCGAAGAAGATCCGCGTCGACAACGGGACCGAGTTCACCTCCAAGGCTCTCGACCACTGGGCCTACTGGAATCACGTCGAGCTTGACTACAGCCGACCCGGCAAGCCGGCGGACAACGCCTTCATCGAAGCGTTCAACGGCACGCTCCGGCGAGAGTGCCTCTCACAGCATTGGTTCACGGACCTGGACGAGGTACAAGGGGTCCTCGGCCACTGGCGCGACGACTACAACAACGATCGGCCGCACAGCGCGTTAGTGCGGGCCGCCGGCCCTGTACAGGGCCGGAGAAGCTGAATCCACGGACCGAAGCCAACTCGATGGCAGCGGCAAGGGAAAGAGGGACAACCTCTTCCGCATGGATTGTTCTTGGGGGGCAGGTCACGAGCGTCCGCCTTTTCGCAGGCATCGAGTCGACCTACCGCCGTGTCCACCTAACGACCGCGGTTCACCTGCAAGGACGCGTTTGAAGACCGATCGGCCTTCGCCCACGGCGCCCGCGCCCTTGTCAGGTGCAACCGCATGTTAGACGGGGCGACGCCGCCGACGCTGCGATGCCGCACGATCGACCACCGACCCGCGGCCGCCGCGAACGGCACGCTATTGCGAGCGATGGCCTCGTCGATCAGGCTCGCGACCGCCGGACGAGCGAGTGTGGATGCGCCCTCCACGTGAATCCAGCGCGTCTGGCCGCCGGACCCCTGCAACAACTTCTCAGGATCCGGCAACCCCTTACCACGATTGAAGTAGAGCCGAACGCCGTCCGCGCTCCCGCGGATGGCAAGAACGCCCTCGTACCCGCGCTCGCTCGGCGAATAGCTGATGACGAAGCAGTCGCGATATTCATACACCACCTCATGGGCGGTGGGCAGACGCTTTCGCAGCCACCGTCGCATGGCGCCTACGAGCCGTAGATGCGCGGCGCGAACTTGGCGATACCCGCACGCACCTGGGCTTCTGCCGATCGTCGCGCCACCGCAGACTGGGTGCTGCCGGGGACCTCGACTTCAACCTGGACGGAACGGCGTCCAGAGGGTTCTTTCTTCACGCTCATAATGGCTCCTTGGGATTGGATTTCTGCTGCAGAGGGTGCGCCACGACCACCAGTCTCCCTTGAACACCGGGGAAAGAGGAACGCCGTCGCGCGGTCTCACTTCTTCCGCTTATACGTGATCTTCACCATCGGCTGTTCCTTGCCGTCCTTGTCCACCATGAACAGGCTGAAGTTCACGGTATCGGCGTCTTTGATCTCTGTGATCGACTTGAACTTGGCCGTCTTGCCTTGTTGCCAGGGGCCTTCTCCTGTCATGGTCATGACTTTATTGTCCTTGTCCAAGTTGCCTTCCATGATCCTGGGCGCTGTGGAGAAGGAGTCCACCCAAATGCTCCGGTACTTCTTCGTCGCCGGGTCGTAAGTATCCAGGACCTTGCCCTGGAACTTCATGCCGCCGAATTCGCCTTCGAAGTCTCCAATCAGCCACAGCCCTCCCAGACCCATCTTGTAGGTCATCGTCCCCTTGCCGCTTTCCGTCTCTGCATCCCAGGTGCCCACCAGGCGCTTTAAATGGTCATGCTCCTTTCCCGGCTTCGGCGGTTCCTGAGCCCGCGCCGACGGTACCAGGTTTAAAAGGGCGACGCTTGTCAACAACGCCCGAAGGAAAAGTGCCATGACGATTATCCTCTCTTCAGTCGGATGCCGACCCGGCCGGCTGTGCCCGCAGCTGCGATCCCGGGACGGCGATTCATCCTATGGTCGAACGGACCAGGACGAAATCGACACGCGTAACGAAATTTCTCAAGAAACTGGCAAAGGAGTCAATTCCACGATTCGTGTCGCCAGAGGAATCCGCCGTTGCCCCTCAAAAGTTCAAATCCCGTCGCCAGTCGCTTCCGCAACCAGTGGCGGGATTTGAGTTAGCGAAACACTCGGGGCGACTAGACGCCGTTAGAACTTTTTCTGGCCGGGGTCCGCGGCTGGAAAGCCTGCTTGCAGCAATTGATCGGCAGGCTGGCGGATGGGAAATGACCGAACGACCAAAGCTCAGCGACCCGGCCCGCGCGACGCTTGGATTGCGACAGTGGGGCGATGGCCGTGTTCACTGCAGCGTATGGTGATACGCCGGGCACGCCTTAACCGAGCTGCTCGGCAAGCGCGACAATGATGCCCTCAGGCCCGCGGATGTAGGCTAGCCGGTATGTGTCCTCGTACTGCATTTCGCCAATGAGCTCGGCTCCGTGCGGCGCATGCGCGCGACGACAGCGTCGATGTCATCGACGGCGAACATGACGCGACGGATACCCAGCGTGTTCGCCGGCGCATCCACGGGCCCAAACCTGATCGCATTGGGCGTGTGGAACTTATCCAGCTCAATGCCCTGCCCATCGGGAGTCCGCATCATCGCCAGAGTGGCCCGGACATCCTTGAGCCCGATCAGTCTCCCGACCAAAGGCCCTTCGACTGTCGTCTCCCCCTCGAGCTTAAGGCCCAGTTCGATGAAGAACGCCTTGGCGGCCTCGAGATCGTCGACAACGATGAGGACGTTGTCCATCCGCTTAACCGTCATATCCTACCTTTCCTCCTTCACTGCTGAAGCCCGTGCTTGCCGCACGTGGCGTATCACTGGTGAATCGATCAACCGGCGCCCGCCTGGCTACCTCACGTGCGGCAAGGGTCATACTTCTGGCGTTGCCGTTTCGATGTCGGCCATATTGTAGGGGAGCAGGTTCCGGTGTTCGGCCAAAAAAACGGTCGTTTGAACCGCACGAAGAGCCGTAAGGGAAAGCCTTTGCGACGACTCCAGAAAAGAACCCCGGCAAAGTGTGAAGCAAATTGAACCTGGCAGGAATGCCCGACGTGCCGCGCATTTCAGGGAAAAAGCCCACCGCCAAAAACGACGATGGGCCTCCGGAGAAATCAAATCGGGGCGACTGGACACCGTTAGAACTTTTTATCGCCGGGGTTCGGGGCTGGGAAGTCGGATTGCGGCGAATTCTTTCTCAGGTTGCCGGATGATAAATGACCGGGAATGTAGTCGCCGTCTGCTGTAGCGCCGGGATAACTTCTCATGTCCTCGCGCCTTCGACCAACGACAGGTGGATTTCAGTCGGGATAACGCGATCGAGTTTGAACCCGGATCGCTTCAGCAAGTCCCGGATCTCGCTTGGGTCCGCTCTCGGCCACGCGGTGTGAGCGCCAGCATCTCGATATCGAGGAGCTTACCGAAGTGTGCCGCGTTACCGGACGGAATTACAGATCAACGATGAGCACTTTCCCTCCGCGCCGCATCGCATTGCGGCAATTTCGGAGGATTTCAATTGCTCGCTGGTCGTCCCAGTCGTGTATGATGTGCTTCAGGATATAGGCGTCGCCTCCCTCCGGAACGGACGTAAAGAAGTCGCCGCTGACGACCTGGCAACGATTGGCGACGCCTCCGTTCTGGAGTAGCTTCGCGGCACCGGCCGTCACGTGCGGAAGGTCGAAGAGTATGCCGCGCAGCTTTCTGTTCGCTTTAAGAATGGTCTTGATCATGAGGCCGTGCCCCCCGGCAACATCGACCAGCGTGCCGATCCCCAAAAAGTCATACGCCGCGACCACAGCCTCGGACT
>CAWAAW010000022.1:0-36102 GCA_963779785.1 uncultured Planctomycetota bacterium | reverse complement strand
CGGCAACAACACGAGCGGGGTGTTCACCGTCGCCAGTGACAACGTCGCCAGCATTTCCGGCCTGAGCATCATCGACGGGAACGGTGTTTTCGGCGGCGGCGTGTTCAACGAGGGGACGTTGACAATCACTAACACGACGTTCACGGGGAACTCCGCGGCGTATGGTGGTGCCGTTTATACTCGCGCTCTGGTGGACCATCCCCTTGACGGTATCCTGACGCTGACCGGCGACACGTTCTCAGACAACTCCGCCTCGGCCGAGAGCGGCGCTCTTGATAACTGGGCCGGGGGCATCGTGACCGTGACGGACGATACATTCACGGGGAACTCCGCGGCGTATGGCGGTGCTATCGGCAACGAGTGGGGCTCCGTCGCCGTAAGCAACTCCACGTTCTCCAACAATACGGCAAGCACCGGCGCCGGCGGCGCAATCATCAACTACAACCCCAATGACGCCTTCAGCAACAGTCTGTCGGTCGTCGACAGCACGATTTCCGGAGACACGGCAGTCAATGGCGGCGGCATCGCCAACGGTGGCCCCGACACACTGAGCCTGACCAACGATACCATCACGGGTAATTCCGTCACTGGCAGCGGCGGCGGCCTGTACAACTATGAAGGCACGATCTCGCTGACCAACTGCACCGTCAGCGGCAACTCCGCGGTCGACGGCGGCGGTATCGGCAACGTGAATGGCGCGGTCACCATCGGCAACACCATCGCGGCCGTAAACACGGCTACCGCCAGCGGGCCCGATGCGTACGGAACCTTCGCCTCCCAGGGGAACAACCTGATCGGCGAGACCGACGGCAGCTCCGGCTGGGTCGGCTCCGACCTCACCGGTACCATCGCCCAGCCACTCAACCCCTTGCTGGCGCCGCTAGAGAATTACGGCGGCCCGACCGAGACGATGGCCTTGCTGCCGGGCAGCCCAGCCATCGGCGCCGGCAGCGCAATCTCCGGGATCACGACGCGATCAGCGCGGCGCGCCCTTGGACACCCCCCCCGACATCGGCGCCTTCCAGAGCCAGGGATTCACCCTCACCGTCGTCAACGGCAGCACTCCGCAGGGCTCGCTCCCCGGCGATGAGTTCGCCAATCCGCTGGGTGTCACCGTCACCGCGAACAATTCCCAGTATCCTGGGCCGGTGGCGGGCGGAGTCGTTGACTTCTCCGTCGATCCCGCCCAGAACGGCGCCTCGGCCAGCCTCTCTGCCGCGACCGCGATCATCGGGTCCAACGGAATCGCCCAGGTCACCGCAACGGCCAATTCCATCGTCGGCTCTTACTCGGTCACCGCGTCGAGCATCGGTGCGGCATCACCGGCCAACTTCGCACTGACCAACCTGATCGCAACCAACTTCTCCGGAGTGAACAACCAGAGCATAACGTACGGCACGTCGAGCGTGACGGCCAGCGGTACGCTTGGCGGCGACGACCAATCACCGCCGCCGGGCGAGATCGTCGAGGTGACGTTGAACGGAGTTCAGCAGCCGGCCACCATCGGCGCCGCCGGCGCCTTCTCCACGACATTCAACAACATCGACCTCGGCGCGGCGAACTCTCCGTATACGATCAGCTACACGTATCCCACCGACGGGATCTTCGGTGCCGCCAGCACGACCAGCACTCTGACGGTGAACCCGGCGACTCTGACGATCACTGCCGCATCAGAGACCAAGGTCTACGGGACCGCCGACCCGACGCTGGCCTACTCGGTCAGCGGCCTCCAGTTCAGCGACACCGCCGGCTCGGTACTAACTGGTTCTCTCGCGAGGGCGAATTACGGCACCCGAGCGGGCGAGCAAGCCCGCGGCTACGCGATCAAGTTGGGATCGCTCGCCGCCGATGGCAATTACACCATCAGCTTCACCGGCAATACGTTGACCATCACCCCGGCGGTACTCGCGGTCGACGCAACGTCGGCAACCAAGGTTTACGGGACAAACGATCCGAATTTCAGCATGACCGTGACCGGCCTCGTCAACGCGACCGTGGACGGTGTCACGATCCACGACACGGTCGCGAATGTGTTGATAGGGTCCCCGGCACACGCGGGATCGGGCACCCTGGCTGGCGAGCAAGTCGGCGGTTACGCGATCACTCAGGGAACGCTGGCGAGCAACAGCGAGTACAGTCTCGGCTTTACCGGCGGAACGCTGACGATCACCCCGGCGCCATTGACGGTCGCGGCCAATCCCCAGACCAAGGTCTATGGCACCGACGATCCCACCTTGACCGTGGCAACCCAGGGCCTCGTCGACGGATCCGTGGACGGATTGGCGATTGACGACACCGCCGCGTCGGTACTCGCGGGCTCCCTCGCGCGGGCACCGGGCGAGACGGTGGTAGGCGGACCGTATGCCATCACTCAGGGGAGTCTGACGGCCGACAGCGACTACACGATCAGCTTCACTGCGAGCACGCTCGCGATCACCCCGGCAACACTCAAAATCGCCGCCGAGACCCAAACCAAAGTCTATGGCGCCGCTGACCCGACTCTTGCATACACCGTCAGCGGCCTCGCATTCTCTGACACGGCCGCGTCGGTACTCGCGGGCTCCCTGTCGCGTGCTCCGGGCGAAACGGTCTCGGGCGGTCCCTATGCCATCAGTCAGGGGAGCCTGACCGCGAACAGCAACTACGTGATCAGCTTCACCGCGAGCACGCTCGCGATCACCCCGGCGACGCTTGAAATCGCCGCCGAGCCCGAGACCAAAGTCTATGGCTCCGCTGACCCGGCTCTTGCGTACAAGGTCGTCAGCGGCCTGGCATTCACGGACACGCCGGCGGAGGTCCTCCGCGGCACTCTGTCGCGCCTGTCGGCGAAACGGTCTCGGGCGGTCCCTATGCCATCAGCCGGGGGAGCCTGACTGCGAACAGTAACTACAGCATCCGTTTCACCGGTAATTCCTTGAGCATCACTCCGGCTGCTCCCACGATCAAGGTCAGCGATGCGAGCGGTCCGTACACGGGCTCGACGTTCGCGGCCACCGCCACGATGACGAGTGCGGGTGGTACGGCGGCCGCGAGCCTGGAAGGTGTCGCTCCGACCCTGGCCTACTACATCGGATCGGGCACTTCCGGTACAAAGATGGGTTCCACGCCCCCGACCGCCTCCGGGACATATACGGTCGTCGCCAGCTTCGCCGGCAGCGCGGATTACTCGTCCGTCCAGTCCGCGCCCGTCACGTTCACCATCGGGCAAGCCACCCAGACGATCGCGCTGACGGCTTCGGTGAACTCGGCCGTCTACGGGCAATCGATCACCTCGTCGCCACGGTGGCCGCCGGCGCCACACCGGCCGGCACGGTCACGTTCCTTGACAGCGGCACGCCGCTGGGAACCGTGGCTCTCAACGGCTCGGGGCAGGCGACGCTGGTCGTCACGACCCTGTCCGTCGGCGCCCACTCGATCACCGCCAACTTGCTCGGCGTGCAATCGAAGGCGACGTCCGAGTCCGTCACCAAGGCCGGCACACAGATCGTTCTAGTCCCCAAACCGGTCTTTAGCAAGAAGAAGCAAGTGACGTCGGTCGGCCTGGAGGCGGAGATCGAGCCGGTCGTCCCCGGCGGCGGCGTACCCACGGGTACGGTGACGTTCGAGATCGTGAAGACGGTCAAAAAGAAGAGAAAGACGACGACGCTCGGCACGGCGGCCGTCAGCGGCGGCGCCGCGACGCTGACTCTCAAGGCCAAGCGCGTGCTCAATATGCCGATCAAGATCGTTTACAGCGGCGATACCGATTTCACGTCAAGCACGGCATCTCCGCCGGCACTGACCCAGTCGGGACTGAAAAGCCTGGCACGGCCGATGATCCCCCTGATCATTCACGGCCATCCGCATCGGGACGCCGCCCGCACCACCACGCGCGGCCGGGGCTGACAATCTCGCGTGCACCGCGGACATCGTGATCGTGCGGCAGACTTTTTCCTGGCGCCCGCCGGTTGGCGCGCCAGGACGGAGACGCGTAGCCCTGGGGTGATGAAAAGGTCGTCTTGCACAGGTCTCGAGTTCATCTCAGTTTCGTTGCGCGTTTCCCCCCTTGCGAAGGGGGGGCAGGCTGGCCCGATGAAAACTCGGCCCTGCAGCACCTAACGCTTCCGAGCAGATTTGTTGCGCGAACTGCCTCTCATTAGCGGTCACATGAGGAACGCAGGAGAAGCAGGAGACCAGAAAACCCATAAGTTGGGTAACACTGCGGCCGTTCTCAATGATCGCGTTCACCGGGCGAGGCCCGTGATGATCGTAAACGACACTCAGATTTTCCGTGCCTTGTTCCGCCGGCACATTAGTCTCCTAGCACGCACTTCGTTACCTTTGTTTCCTTCTGTTCAAAACGCATTTGCAGCAGGGAGAATCGTCAGCGCGTGGTGCAGACAGAATCTTGGAACAGAAGCAAACGAAGTTAACGAAGATCTTGGCGTGGACTGAACAGGGCCATTTCGTCTCTGGGCGATTCCTGTTTTCCTGCCTTCCTGCGTTCCTTATGTCGTTTGCGCAGTAACTCCTGACCGAGACCGCAACAGATCCGCCAGTACGCGTAACCCGAGGATGTCAGAATTATGCCTGGTTTTCATCAGCCCGGGGCCAGGGGGGAGTGATCCCGGCGGAACACTGGCCTGGTACGCGGTTCGAGTCCGGCTGAACCAAGCGGGGGAACCCGCCGAACGGCAGGGTCCGCCGCTTCGGTCGAAGGTGTTGGTTATGCCCTGTTCACCCCCCCTGCCCCCTTTCGCAAGGGCGGGAAAAGGATCCCTCGAGGGGAAAAAAGATGTCGGGTACTGTTGTTTCGTTTCTTGATGGGGCGGCCGATTGGTCGGAACGTCGACTCCAATCCCAGCCCCGACGCCGTCCGCCTCCTGCCTATTCCACCAGAGCCAGCTTCTGCTGCTTGTCGTCCCACTTGACTTTTTTTCCACTGCGCAGCGCCGCGTTGCCAATATGGGCGGCGCGTGCGGCGGCCACGCCAACGCGGATGTTGGCATTCGGCTCCTTACGACTGCGAATGCATTCCAGCCAATTCCGCAAATGATCGGCAGTCCCCTCGTACTCCGATTCGATGTAGGTCTTCGGTTCCGGCCGCCAGCGCCGCTCGGTCCGGTTAAACTTCGGCCAACCCCGGCTGCGATCTTCTTCATACACTGCCAGGGCCGCCCGGCTGATTTCCAGGGTCGCCTTCGTGCCACGAAAAATGATGCTGCCGAAATCCATTCCCATCGTGTGGCAGCCTGCATAAGTCACCAAGAAGCCCTTGGGATATTCGAGAATGCAACTCAAGTTATCCGGGCACTCAAAGGGCCAATCGTAAGCGTGACCGATGGCGACGGCACTGGCCGGGGTATCGCACTCCATATACCAGTGAATGGTCTCAATCGCGTGGGTCATCAAGTCGCAGAGATTGCCGCCGCCGAAATCCCAAAACTGCCGCCACACCCGGAATTTCATCTGGTTGAACGGCTGGTCGGGCGCGGTTCCCAGCCAGGCCTTCCAATCCAGGCCCGCCGGGGGAGTTTGCTTCGGCGGGATTTTCCCCATCGCGCCTCGCGGCCCGTAATTCATGAACCAGAACGCCTCGACCAGCCTCACGACACCCAGGGCACCTGAGGCGACGATTTGTTTGCCTTGGACATAGTGAGGCCAACTGCGTTGCTGGGTCCCGGTCTGCACGATCCGGCCGCTTTTCTCCACGGCCTGGATCTCCTCGGGGCCTTCTTCGATCGCATGAGTCACCGGTTTCTCGACGTAGACGTCTTTTCCAGCCGCCAGCGCATCGATGAGCATTTGTTTGTGCCAATGGTCGGGGGCCGCGATAATAACCGCATCCACATCCTTTTGTTCAAGGAGCTTGCGGTAGTCGTGAAACTTCGCCGTTTTCGGACCGGCCTTGGCGGCGGCTTGGTTGCGGTGAGGCTCGTAGATGTCAGCCACGGCGATCAGCTCAGCGCCGGCCACGGGCTTCGTCTTCCATTGCGGAATCCCGCCTTGAACCGCTTCCCGCGGTTTGGGGATTAAGTGGTCAATCAATTGCATGGCTCGGCCGCCTGTCCCGATCACGCCAATCCGCACCCGATCATTGGCCCCCAAGACATTAGCGAAAGAACCGGCGGTCAAGGATGACAGGGCAACAAGCCCCGCTCCGGCGCTGGCGGAGTCCTTGAGGACGCTACGCCGAGTCGTTGGTTGATGGTCTGCTTCCATTTTCAGGTTCCCTTTAGTCCTCGAACTTAAAGGCCGTGCCGAGAATCCTCCTTCTACGGCTGCCTTATTGGGCGGATCTCTTGCGGCTGACCTTTTGGGCGAATCGATCGATATGGATAACGCGCAGCCTATGGAAACCCCGGGCGATGAGTTCGTGTTGGTCGTGGGCTTCCAGTTGAAAAGAAATCGCGGGCCCTTCGACGTTGACGACCCGGGCCAAACAAGTGACGGTCTCGCCCACCGGCGTCGCCGCCAGGTGCCGGACGTCGACATGCCCTCCCACCGTGCTCTCGCCGGGTTCCAGCACAGGGAGGACCGCCTCCCGCGCCGCATGCTCGAGAAACCAGATCAACCAGGGAGTGCAAAGGACGGCCGGCATGCCACCGTCGGCGAAATCGATCGCATGTTTGGGCTCGACAACAAACCGCTGTTGGCCGGTCGTGCCAACCTTTGGGCTGTTCTTCATCGTGGCTCTCGCTCACCGCTTGGCAGCGACTTCGGCGGAACACAGGTCACCGCACGCGTCTTGGAGCGCTTCGTCGGCCATGCGAAAACCTTCACGGGCCGTGGCCGCGGAGACGCCGGCATTGACGGCCGACACGATCCCCACGAGGGCGTTGAGCACTTCGTCGCCGATGCCGGCTGCCCGCGCCTTTTGGATGCGGTTGCGCGTGCAGACCTGGCAACCGCGCGTGACCGTGACGGCCAAGCCCACCAAGTGCTTTTCACGATCGGACAGCACGCGCGTGTCGTGGGTCTTCCGCAAATATTCAACCACTTGCGTGTCATCGTATGCCATGTGTAGTCTCCTTTACTCGTTGAAACTGCCTGTCAATCTCGCCGGCAATTAATCTCCCAGGTCGAACGGCTCGCCAAGCATGCCCTTCCACTTCTCCTTCTGCTCGTCAGTCAACACCGCCTCCAGTTTCTTGGCGGTTTCGTCCCGGATTTCCAGAATCTTCGGTCGAATCTCCTCCGGCTTGCCTCCCGATTCCGCCTCCTTGATCAGGGGCTGAACCTTCTTTTGAAATTCCTGCGTGATGGCCACGAATTGCTTCCGTTGCTGGTCCGTGATTCTTCAGTTCCTTGACTAGCTCGGCTTGGCCGAGGGCGAATCCACGCTCCTGCTGGAGTTCGATTTGACGAAGCCGCGTGAGCTGGTCTGCGTTCAAGGTCTCCTTCAAGACCTTGGCAAGCTTTTCCTCGGCTTTCTTACGATGCTCGCCGAGCTTTTTTTCCCGTTCCTCGCCGGTTTTGGCCAAGGAATCGAGAAACGGGCCAGTTTCCATGATCTGCTCCATCATGTGCTGAAGTAGCTTCTCCTTCAGCTCCTCCGAGACCTTGAGTTCGTCCAAAACCTTATCGCGGAAAACGATGAACCGCGTGCCCAGGCGCCCACGAGTTCCTTGCGATTCTCATCAGGCACCTGAGCGACGGCTCGCTGGGATTGCAGGCCACAGAGCGCGACCATGGCCAGAACGATCAGACCGAGACGAAAACGGATCAAGCTCTTCATGGGTTGCCTTGCTTTCGGTTGGAGTTCGTGTCGTATGGAACGCATCCGCATGAAAAAACGGCGAGAGGTGTCATTTTTTCTCTCCTTGCGACATCAACGAAAGAATTTCATCAGCCACCTTGTCCACGTCTTGCCATTTCCTGTCCTTCAGGAACGCGTTGAGTTTTTGGGTCAGGGGCATCATCTTCGCCTGCTGTCCCGATTTTTGAACCCAGGCGGGAAGCTCCCTTTGAATCCGGTGCATCTTGTCCTGGAGGGCCGCGGCGGAAAAACCGGTGGGGGCGGTTTCGACCAGGGTCTCGTGCCGCAGAAATTTGGCATAGGCGGCGAGAGCCTCGGGATTCTCGGTGGCCCGGCGAAAGAAGTTGTTGCGCATGGCCTCACCGCCAATACCCCAGGAGAAAATATTCACCATCACCGCCCCGTGGTTAAACATCCGCCCCAGATAAGTTTCCATGGTGGGTTCGCCGGGCATTCCGGTGGGGATCACGTTGGTGCCCTCGGCGGAAATCCAGCCGGGAGAACCGTGTTGGGCCAGAACGGCATAGATTTCCTTGAAGGTCGACGGCTCAGGGTAGGTGGAAAATCCCGGACGGTAAGCGGAACTGAAGGCGACCTCGGGCAGGGCGAATTGAACTTTTTTCGCCAAGGAGTCTTTGGCGTCCGCTGTGCGCAGTCCTTGAGGCGTGAACGCGATGTGGCAAAATATTTTCTCAACGGGAATTCCAGCCGCGTGAACAGAATTGGCCCAAAGCTCCATGAACTCCTTGACGACGTGGACCCGTTCGAGGTCTGGATCCTTGGGCGGATTGTTTTCGCTGAATCCCCGATGGCTGAGGGCCCGATAACCCAGGGGACGGTCCGTTTCGAAATCGCGGCCGATATGCGTCTCCCATCCGGCGATGACGCCGGCAAAGAGATGTTCCTTTCCTGAGTTCTTGAGTGCGTCCATTTCTTTCTTGACTTCCGCTCCGATGAGGGAGCCTCTTTGTTTCACGGCGGCCCGAACATCGGGACTGTTGAAACACATCTGGGGCGGAAACTTGGTGGGATTGGGACCCCAATCGTGCGCCGGCCCGTGCTGGGTTTTTGTTTCCAGTCCGCGGTCTCGATGTTGTCAGGATTGGACAGCAGATCCTTGCGTTCTCCCCAAGAAACAGAATCATCAATGTGAAAGGCAACGGCCACATCGTTTTCCCGGGCGACCGCAAAAGAATCGTGGATGAACTGGCGCGTCTCCGCGTCGGACATGTCGAAACAGAGGGGCCCCACTGTGAATCCCAATTTGTGCCGGGCATCTCCCGTCGTTCCGATCGCCTTGACCACCTCATGGACAAACTCCTCCAATTGCGCCTTGCTGAGCGCAAAATGGCCGGGCATTGGGTGAGGGCCCGCATACCCATAGAGGCCGGTCATGAGTTGAAAGGTCACATATTTGGTTTCAGCGAAATCTGCACCTTTGGGCTCCGTCGCTGAGGCCTTGTTGCAACCAGTCGCGATCATGGCGAGAAGGAGGGTTGAGAACGTAAGGCGGGTCATGGCAAGTTCCTTCTGGGAATTTGGACATCGGGGCGTGAGCCCGAAACCTCACAGTAAAACCGACTGGTTGGTTTGTTTCTGTCCCCAAGTGCTACCCGATCAACGCTCGATCGAGATTCACGAAGCAAAGGCTTTCTTTAGGTGTTCTTTCAAGAACGAGAACTGACGCGGCAGCAATTTGGCATCGCTAAAGGTGCGAGCTTGCATGATCGCACCTTCGATGACCGTGATGATGTAACGGGCGAGATCGCGGGTGTCCGGCCGCCGCGTGGGCCGAAGTGACCGGGCGGCCGCGTCCAGGTGAGGCCGAAACTCCTGGGCCATTTCGTCGAAACATTCGGCCAGTCGCTTCCGATACCCATCGTGACAGTCGCTCAGGGCCGTACTCAGGTTGCCGATAATGCAGCCGCCTTTCCCTCGCTCGCGTCGCCGGACCATCTCCTGAATCGCATCCAGACGGAGGAACACCCGTTGCAACGGGTCAGCCTTATTCGGTAGCGGCAGGGTCTTCTCGATCTCTTGCAGTAGCTGCCGGCGATTTTCCATGTGGCGGTTAATGACCGCGAAGCCAAGATCCTCCTTGCCGCCAAAATGGTGGAAGAACGCCCCGGTTGTGACCCGTGCCGCCTTCTGGACCTCTTCCAGTTTCGTGTCGTGGAAGCCTTTCAGGGCGAACAACCGTGCCGCCTCCCCGAGGATCTTCTCCCGCGTCTCGATCGCCCTTGGCTGCGTGGCGGTTCTCAAGGCGGCGTCTCCAAAAAACAGAGTAGTCGGTTTGTTATTGGAGCGGCGCCGGCATCCGGCGTCAAGGCCGCTCGGGAAGTCGAAAACCGAGAATCTGGCCTCGCGAGCTTGCTTGAGACCATCGCGCAGTCAGCACCTCTTGCCGTTTGCTTGTTCAGAGAAACGCAACTGCGCCAAGGCGGTTACGTTTGTAGGTTAGGGCCCCGAACTCCCAAGGAGAATCCGTCGGAGACCGGCTTCCCACTCCCGGACGCTGTGAGTGATCACGATAATCGATCCGGATTCGGATTTTGTAACTCCGCGCTTCGCCTGCGATGATCCGGGCTCAATCAAGCCAGGTGTCGGTCCACCTCAGGCAGGAGCTTGGCGAAATCAAGCCGGTTGGGGCAAGCGGCGCGGGCAGCGTCGAGGTCGGCTCCGGACCAATCCCGAGCTTCGGCGGGCAGCTCGGCATAAAGCCGGCGGGCGTCGGAGCGGTCGCCGTGGTGTTCGTGGTAGGTGAGGAACCGGGTCAGGTTGCCCAGCTCGGCCCTGGTGCCGGCGGC
Organism: uncultured Planctomycetota bacterium; assembly: GCA_963779785.1. GTDB lineage: Bacteria > Planctomycetota > Planctomycetia > Isosphaerales > Isosphaeraceae > CAVRFS01. The sequence continues at coordinate 25,557 of CAWAAW010000022.1, read as the reverse complement.
GACCGAACAGCGGCCGTCGCAATCGGCGCAGAGCATCGAGCCGTGGGCCAGCGTCGCGTCGCGGAGCTGCCGGATGTCGGCCTCCTTCAGTGGCTCGAACCGGCTCGCGGCGTCGGTGTTCTCACGGATGTGGTCGGTGTTGCGCATCGTGGTGCAGACCGCGCTCGAGCGCTCGTCACTCCAGATCGCGTGCAGCAGGCCCTGGAATGGCGTGAGCTTCCGCTCGGCGAGTACCGGCACACGGCGGACGACTTCCTCGAGGATGTTTCCCTGCGGCTTGTCACCGAGGAAGTTGCCGGCGATCTGCTTCATCGAGATCAGGCCGATCCCACGCTTGTGCGCGGCGTCGATCGCCTTGTTGAGCGGCGGAGTCTTTGTCGAGCCAGGGGCGATACTGGAGCATGATCGCGTCGACAATCCCTGCCTCGGCCGCCGCTTGGATCAACTGGGCACGGTCCTTGTGGTGGGTCGAGATGCCCACCAGTTTGGCCTTGCCCGACTTCTTGGCGGCCTCCGACGCCTCCTTGAGCTCCTTGCTCTTGACGATGGCCATGGCGTCGTCGAGCGAATGGTAATCGCCGAAGCTGTGAATGAAGAATAGGTCGACGTAGTCGGTCCCCAGCGCGGCCAGCCGCTTGTCGAGCATCCCCAGGAGTTGGGCGGGGGTCTTGGGCGCGTCCTTGGTGACGAGGAAGATTTGCTTGCGGACGGCGGGTTCCTGCTGGAACCATCTTTTGAAGGCGGCTTCGGAGTGATAGGTCTCCGACGTGTCGAAGGCCCGAACTCCGCGCGCGAACGCGTACCGCAGGAGCCGGTCGACATCGGGCCCCTTGCCGGTCCCCTGGTCCAGAATCGTGATATTGATACCCGTCTTGCCCAGGGGCCGCGTGGGCAGCTCCGCCTTTGCGGTAGCAACCTGGGCATTCAGGCCGGGAGCCGGGCCCAGGGCCGTGGCCGTGGCCAGCGCACCGGTCTGAAGAAACGTGCGGCGATCCGTGCGGTTCGACTCGTCGTGGGCCATGGTTTCTGAGTCCTCCTCGAGCGGGTCAAAAAGGCGACCCGCCACAGTAATGAGTGTGAACGCGAGAGGGTATTGGATCAGAACTTGCAGTCTCCCTGTCAAGCGCTGAGATCGAGGTCCCTCAGAGCGATATTGGAACGGTCCCGAGACTCGCATGCAATGCGTAACTTCAATAAGCGACAAGATTCTTTGAATTGAAGAGGACTCCCACGCCTCGCACGGTTCAGCGTCAACCAGCTATCATTGAGGTGAGGATTCCGGCGCGTATTTCTGGCCCGCCCTGAGAAGGCTGGGACGATTCATGAGAATCGGGAGTGAAATTGGACAACATCATCTAAGGCGGCGGAAAGGGGAACGAGAACTCTCCAGGGCGCGACCATCAACGATCTCGCCCAGGTCCACGTTGCGTGCACCCATCATTTTTGGACACTTCTCGCTGATCACCACCTTGGTTTGGCGGCGCGAAACGGTGTTTGGCCCTGGCAGTGGTGTCCAGCGAGGGATCCCTGGATTTCCGTGTTTCATCCGTGACCTAATGACCGAAAACCGAAAGGAGACCGAGCCGTGTCCGCAACGATCACCATCGAAGAGGCCCAGGCCAAGCTGAAGGAGTTGATCCACCAATTGGCTCCGGGGGAAGAGGTTATCATCACCGAGAACCAGCAGCCGGTGGCGAAATTGGTGAACCAACCGCCGAAGCCGAAGCCCGGCCTGCGCCCGCCCCCCGGCCTGGGCAAGGGCTTCATCACCGTCATCGCGGACGACGACGAACACCTGAAGGACTTCGAGGAGTACATGCCGTGAGGCTGCTCCTCGACACCCACGCCATGTACTGGTACATCGAGGACGACCCGCAATTGAGCCCAACGGCCAGGACATTGATTCAGGATGCGTCGAACGAGATCCTCATTAGCCCGGCATCGTATTGGGAGATGGCGATCAAGGTTAGCATAGGCAAGTGGCGGCTGAATCGGCCCTACGAGGAGTTCATCGATATCGCGCTGAACCAGTACGGTTTTCAGATCTTGCCAATTGCGCCCACACACACCGCGCGGTTGATCGGGTTGCCGTTCCCGCGGGGGCACAAAGACCCGTTCGACCGGCTGCTCGTGGCCCAACTGCTGGTGGAAGGAGTCTCGATCGTGAGTGCGGATTCGGCCCTCGATGCGTATGGCGTAAACCGGCTCTGGTGACTTCCGATGAGCGACCTGGACAAGATCAGCGGCGCCCTCGACAGGATCTTCCACAAGAAGGAGGCCCGCATCGTCTATTGCGAAAAGCGGTGTCGGTTCATTTTCCGGCGGTCCCAGTGCCAACCAAGTTCGATGGCCCGTTTGACGAGCGCGTCTTGGCGGTTGGTGGATTCGCGGTTCTCGGCGACTTGGCGGTTGGTGGATTGGCGAATGGAGACGATGGCCAGCCAACCGGCCGGCCGAGATGCCACGGCTGGATCTTGGGAAAGCGTGACAGTCCGGCTGGAACCGGCCTGTTGCCCGCGCGGTCGTTGTCGTTGAAGTGCGCCCAGGCGGAGAAGGGCTCGCAGTCTGGCTGGCCATAGCGCTGTGCCATCAATCATCGAACGGGCCCCGGCCTCCCGTTGATCGCCAGAGACGCATCCATCGTTTTTCGGCCGGCAGGCCCAGCACTTCGGCTAGCCTGAGCCGCGCCTCATGAGCTGGGTCCGATCGTCGGAAATCCCGAGGCGGTGTCAGGGATTCCAGAAGTGCGACGGCGGCCCGAGGGTCGATGCAGCCCTTGGCCACGATGAGGCTGGGAGTGAATTTGTCGTGCGGGCCCTTTTGTGCGGCGAGTGTGCGGAGGTAAGAATCCATCGGCTCGAAGAGCGCGGCGGCCACCTCGCGGTCATACCGCGCGAGCAGCATGCACTCGAAGCCGATGTAGGACGCTCCAGAGCAGGTCTTCGCGGTCCGTCTCGATCCGAGGATGAAGCGCAACGGCTCGCCAGAAGACCTCGGCCAGCCGTTCGGGGGCGATCCGCTCGACGACCGGCAGAATCACGGCGGCGGGGTTGGTCGGGTACATCAAGCGGATGCCGCCTGCAATATAGACCTGTTCGGGACCCGGTCCCGATTCCCGCAGCCGATCGATCTCCTGGATCGCGCGGTCCATCGCCTCGGATGCACCGGCCTTGTCCTTTTCTGCCAGGCCGAGGGCCACGGAGGCCCAGGCACAGGCGCGTGTCCCGGATGCCGCTCAGCGACGCGGCGACCCGACGGGCACGCGCCGGATCGACTCGAGCCAGCCGACGACAGAGTCGCAGTTCGTACGCCGAAGGTAACGTCCTGGTCACCGCTTCCTTCCCGCAGATTGAAGACCTGCTCGGCCTCGGCCGGATGATCGGTCGCGAGCTGGACAGCGACCTCGGCCAGCTCATCGTCGCGGTAGCTGGGATTACCGCGGATATTCGGTAGCTTCTGCAACCGTGCGATGGCCTGATCGGGCTCGAGCCGCGCCAGTTGGCCCAGAAAACCGGTCTGGAAGACGTCGCTCGAGATCTTCCCCGCTTGCAGCACGAGCCGGGCACGATCGCGCTCGCCCATGTCCAGCCATTGCTCGGCGATCGCTGCGACGAGCCGGAGGCGATGCCGGCATTCGCCTGTTGGAGACGATCCCTGAGCAGGGTGGTGGCTCGTTCCAGCAGGGCTTGCTTCCGGCCACGCTCCGAAGCGGGAAGGGCCTTGGCCACGCTCGTGAGAGCGCTGACTTTCGTCAGTGGATCAGGGATCGACTCGACCATGGCCTCGGCACGCGCGGGGTCCTTCACCGCAAGCTTGGCCGCCATTGATTCCCGGATGCGTTGATAGTAGGCGATCCTCGTCGCGGAACTTACCGTTCTGTAACAGCTCGAGCGCGCGGTCCAGGTCGAACTCACTCAGGGCCGCGATGGCCGCCAGTCTGGCGTCGTCATCGCCGTTCTCCATCGGGTCATGCAAGTATGGCTCCAGCAGGCGATCCGCCAGGGCTCGCGACTCCTCGGGCGGGATCGGATCGGCCAGTGGCTTCATGACCGGCCCGGGGGCTTCGCTCGCGCGCACCAATGTCAGTGACCCCAGCTCGACCTGTGACGACGGATCGACCAACCAGCCCTGGAGGCGGAATCCCGTCTGCTCGACCAGGATGACGGTCTTGCCGGGATTGATGCCGGCCAGTGCAAATCGCCCTTCCGCATCGGTCGCCGTCGTCGGGACCACCAGCCGGCAGGAAGACCCGGCGCCGGCGACCGCGCGGCCCTGCCGGTCCTTGATCTGCCCCGTCAACTTCTGGAGCGGCTGGAGACGGATGGCGGGAATCGCGGCGCGTTCGCCGTTGAGCGTGACCCAGTCGGAGACAAAGGGCACGAACCCGTCGTGCCGGATGGACACGCGGTAGGTCGAACCGTTCAGCAGGGTGGGTGGAGTCTGGAACGCACCTTGAGGTCCTGTTTTCAGCGGCTGAGGATCGAGGCGGACGATCTCGTCGGGCGTGATCCGCCGATTACCGCGCGGGTCGCCGACAGTGCTCGGCCGGGTCCCCGACCCCTGGACCCAGAGTTCCACCGGGACGTCGGCCAGCGGCACGCCGGATGCCGTGCGGACGATTCCGACCACTCGCCCTGGACCGGCCCAGCTTGAGGACGATGTCCTTTCCCTGCGGCACGTCGAGCGGCAACGTGTGCGGGGCAACTCCGGGACCGGCGACCCGGATCGACAGCGGCGTCATGATTCCAGGTAGGTAGGTCAGCGTCGCCACGCCCTTGGCGTCCGTCGTCACCGTCAGCGGCTCGAGCCATCGCATCGGGAACGGTCGCAGGAACGACGGCGAGTCCGTGCGCTGGAGCAAGTGCGGAGTGAGGCGAAGTCCTGCGATGGGCCGGTCATCCGGGCCGAGGACCGTGATGGTCCATTTCGCCGGTTGATCCAGAGTCAGGTGAATCACAGAAGGGGGCGCTTTTCCGGTGAGCAAGACGTTCGTCGTCGCGAATCGCACGCCCGGGTTGGTACGCCCAGACGTTCGCATGATGGAGCTCTCGCACCCGGGCGTTCGCGAGCGACCTCGAGCTGCGACCTGGCCGGCGCCATCGGTTCTGGTTCGCTCGAGGACCGACTCGATGTTCCCGGAGCCGCGCGAATACCAGACCGTCACGACGACATCGGCCCCGGACAGACGGCGCCCCTCCGGATCGACGACTTCGACCTGGATCACGAGGGGACCTTGATCCGCGGCCGGTTTCGTGGCGGCAGGACGGGGCGGATCCTGCGTGACCTGAGAGGCCGCAACCGGTTGGCGAGCTTCCTGGCCTGGATTGCCTGCGCTCGCGGGATTCTCCTGGCGGATCGCGGAATACCCCATCACGCCCGCGCCGGCGGTCACCAGTCCGGCAATCAGAACCGCGGCCGTCATGAGCATCAGCTTGGCGTTTGTCATGGATTTGATGATCCCTTCCATCAGCGCGACGGCTTCGGCCGAGACGACCCCGACCAGCGCCCCCTTTCCCATCCCGGCCTTCAAGGCGCCGCGCAACGTGGCATCCGCCAGACGTGTCCCAAGCAGAACCGCGGTCGGGGCCGATTCCGCATCTCGCGACGCTCCGGATCGGTCGAAAGGAAGGGTCGTCGGGGCGACGCCCCGCCGGGTCAACCGCACGCGAAGTCGCTCGCGCGCCCAGGCCAACCGGCTCTTCACCGACCCGACCGGCCAGCCAAGGCGTTCGGCGGCCATCTCGTGGGTCAGCCCTTCGAGGTAGCAAAGCACGACCGCCGCCCGGTATTTCTCGGGCAGGCGGCCGATCTCCTCTTGAATGACGAGGGATCGCTCGTGGTCACACACCGGATCGCTCCCCGCATCTTGGGTCGTGGATGAAGTCATTGCGGCCCTGACCAGCTCGTGCCGCCGTCGCCGTGCCGCCCGCGAGCGCTCCGAGGCCGCGACGCGCAGCGCCACACCGTGCAACCAGGACGCCACCGAACCACGACGACGGATCGACCGCGCCCGGACCGCCAGAACCAGGAACGTCGCCTGGAAGGCGTCCTCGACCTCGTGCCGATCGCCGAGCACGGCGCGGCAGACGCGCAGCACCATCGGGCCGTGTCGAGCCAGGAGCGCGGCGAAGGCCAGCTCGGCGGTCTCGTCGTGCTCGCTCCGGCGCGAGGCGAATCGATTCAGCAGCTCGGCGTCGCTCAGGGCGGCCGGTGTCCCGTTCCGGAACAGGTCCGACAGGTATCTCGGTGCCGCGCGGGAGGATTCGCTGATCACGGTTCACGTGCCCTGAAGAATGCGCCTGGATTGTCGATGCTCTCAAGTAGTGTCGCGAGGGACGGTTGGCGATCAGGCTTTTTCTGCAAAATGCGACAGCCGCCAAAATGAACAATGGCCCGAGACACGGCTAGAGCGATCGCCGGACAGAGCCGGCTCCTACAGGATTTGTAGGAGGGAGCTCTGTCTTCCGATCCGCATTCTCGCCTTGTGTCGGGCCGTTGAAAAAGAACGCTCGGTGGCAACGGCGCTGGCGAGTGAATCGATTCTCGTGACCCGCAACACCTCCGAGTTCCGCTGTGTGCCGGGCGTGACCTTGGAGTACTGGCGGAGACTGCCTGGCGACATTCCGAGAATCTTGGATCAGCCCTGGTGTCGACAGGGGCCGACCCGACCGTAGCGATCGCCGATTGGAGTGTGAACGCGAGAGGGCATTGGATCAGAACTTGCAGTCTCCCTGTCAAGCGCTGCGATCGAAGTCCCTGAGCGATATTGGAACGGTCTCGAGACGCGCATGCAATGCGTGACCCCAGCAAGCGACGTGGTTTCTGAGCGGGACTCCTACGAACGGCTATGTCCGGGCTTCGCGAAATGTACCGATTGTGCCGATTCATGTTTTGAGTCGAATCCATCCGCCAAAATGACAGGAAACCGATGGCCGAACGCGGCTCTTCAAAGAATTGCGACACGAATCCATCCGCCAAAATGACCGGAAATCGATGACTGGCCGCGCCTCCTGGACGAGAATCGAGCGTGGAGGCCGTCGGAAATGACCGGCATGAGTTTGCATCAGGTATAATGGAAGAGCCTCAGGAAAACTGTGACGATTCAGCCGAATTTCCGGGTATGGTTCAACAACTCAGGTCGTCTGGTAACACCTTTTTGGAGTCGTCAGGCCCATCATACTAGCCCGAAGCGTAAGCGAGGGTTGGAGTTCGCCTCGCTTACGCTTCGGGCTAGTATGGCCCGAAAGATAGCCGACTTTGAACCACGCCAATTTCCGGGGTGACGGCCAGCCGGTTGTTGTGGGGCTCCTTGATCTTTGGCCGAACCGGGTTTTTTGAATTTGAACACGAGCCGCGCGTAATGAGACGCTGGTGGGTCGGTCTGATTGTGCTGATTGGGATCGGCGGGTTGCTGACCTGGTGCGTGCCCGAGATTCGCTGGCGGGTTGAGCGGCCGATCCTCGTGGGGATTCTTCATTCGAAGTCGGGTTCGATGGCGATCGTCGAGAAAGCGATGATCGCCGCGGAAGAGCTGGCCTTGGAGGAGATCAACGCGGAGGGAGGGCTGCTGGGCCGACCGGTCAAATGGGTGATCGCCGATGGGCGATCCGACTTGCCGACGTTCGCGCGTGAGGCGCGACGTTTGATCGAGACCGAGAAAGTCAGTGTGATCTTTGGCTGCATGGCGTCGGCCAGCCGCAAAACCGTGAAGCCGATCGTCGAACAGTATCATCATCTGCTGTTTTATCCCAATGCTTACGAGGGGCTGGAGCAATCGCCCAACATTGTCTACACCGGCGCTGCCCCCAACCAGCACCTCATCCCGGCCGTCAAGTGGACCTACGATCAATTGAACGCCAGGAAATACTTCCTGGCTGGCTCGGATCACATCTGGTCCCAGGGCGTGAACGCGATCGTCAAGGATTGTCTCACCTCGCTCGGTGCCGAGGTGGTTGGCGAGGAGTATCTGCTTTTGGAAAGCAGCAACGTCGATCCCTTGATCGCCAAGATCAAAGAGGCCAAGCCCGACGTGATTCTGAGCACGGTGACCGGCGACACGAATTTGGCGTTCTATCCGAAACTCGTGGCGGCGGGTCTCGGGCCGTCGCGGGTTCCGGTCGTCGCCTTCGGCGTCGGCGAACCGGAGCTGCTCGAGTTTCCGGTACGGGACATGGTCGGCGACTATGCCTCCTGGAACTACTTCCAGAGCATCGATCGCCCGCAAAACCAGGAATTCGTTCGGAAGTTCAAGGCGAAATATGGCACCGATGCCGTGATGAGCGACGCAGTCGACATGGCGTACAACAGTGTGAAGCTCTGGGCGCAAGCCGTCGAGGAGGCGCAAACCGACGACGTGGCAACGGTCCGAGCGGTGATCGCGCACCAGAGCTTGAACGCCGCCGAGGGAATCGTCTCGATCGATCCCGAGACCCGGCACACCTGGCGGCCGGTGTATATCGGCCGAATTCGCAGCGACGGCCAGTTCGAGATTGTCTGGACCTCGGACAAACCCGTGCGTCCGATCCCTTACCCTGCTTCGCGCACCCGAGAAGAGTGGGATGCGTTCATCGACGCTCTGTTTCGACGATGGGACGGCAACTGGGCCAACCCCCGCAAGGAGAAGGAGAATTCGTCCACCGCGGCCGGGGCTGGATGAGCCGATCAATCTCAGAAGTGTGCGTCCTTTGATAAGAGAAAGAACACGCGACGTTGTTGCATCATCGAGTTGACGACAAAGGATGGGCCATGAGACGCTGGCTGACGGTGCTGATCACTTTAGCGGTCCTCGTCGCGGCGACGATGTGGCTTGCGACTGGACTTCTCGGATGGATTGATGCACCTCGACTTCTCGGTCGGATTAAGCCACCGATCCGGGTGGGAATTCTCCACTCCGAGACCGGTTCCACGTCGGTCAGCGAGAAGTCGATGATTGAAGCCGAGCTCTTGGCCATCAAGGAGATCAACGCGGCGGGCGGACTCCTGGGCGGACGACTCGTGGAGGGAGTTGTCGCCGACGGGCGGTCCGACTGGCCGACGTTCGCCCGAGAAGCCGAGCATTTGATCGATCGGGAAAAGGTCAGCGTGATCTTTGGCTGCTGGAGCTCGGCCAGCCGCAAGAGCGTCAAGCCCGTGGTCGAGCAGAAGTCTCACCTCTTGATTTACCCCATGGCCTACGAGGGGCTGGAGCAGTCGCCCAACATCGTGTACACCGGAGCGGCCCCCAACCAGCAGGTGATCCCCGCGGTGAGCTGGTGTTTCGAGAAATTGAAGGCACGAAAGTTCTTTCTGGTCGGCTCGGATTATGTGTGGCCGCACTGCGTCAACGAGATCATCAAGGATCAGCTCAAGGCATTGGGGGCCGAGTGCGCTGGCGAGTCGTACATCCTCTTCGGCAGCAACGCGGTGGAGGATTCGGTGGCCGCGATCGGCAAGGCGTCCCCCGACGTGATCATCAGCACGTTGGTGGGGGATAGCAACGACCCGTTCTACCGGCGGCTGCAATCCGCGCGGATCCTCCCCGAGCGCACGCCCGTGGTGTGCTTCAGCATTGCCGAAGACGAGTTGCGCAAGCTCCCGCTCAAGGCCATGGTCGGCGATTACGCGGCCTGGGACTACTTCCAGTCGATCGACCGGCCCGAGAACCGTGCGTTTGTCCAGAAATTCAAGGCGGTTTACGGCGGCGATCGTGTCACCAGCGACGCGATCGAGGCGGCGTACAACAGCGTTTACTTATGGGCGCAAGCGGTCGCCGAGGCCGAGACCGACCAGGTGGCCGACGTGATCAAGGCACTCCGGCGGCAGAGCTTGAATGCACCGGAGGGGATCGTGACGGTGGACAGCGAGACTCAGCACACCTGGCGGCCGGTCTCCATTGGGCGGATCCGAGGCGACGGCCAATTCGACCTGGTCTGGAGCACGGATAAGCCGATACGTCCGATTCCCTATCCTCGTTCCCGCACGCAGTCGGAATGGGAATCGTTTCTGAACGATCTGTACCGAGGCTGGGGCGGCTGGGCCAACCCTGGCAAGGGTGGAAGCGGACGCCAGGCTGCGGCCGTGCCCCGCTCAAGATCCTTGACCGCGGCGTTGAGGCCGGCTCAGGCCGTCGCATCGGCCGTACGGATTTCTTCTCCTTAATCAATATTCCTTCGGGTGCGACTGGCCATGAGCTCGCGATTGGATTCGTTCAGACTGACCCGATTCAGCATTACCACTCGTTTGCTGGTCTGGTTTCTGCTCATCTCATTGATCCCGTGCGTTGTGTTGACGTATGTGATCTCGTATCTCTCCACCGATTCCTTGAAGAAAACGGTGCGTCTGGGGCTGATGGCGGTCGCTGAGGCCAAGATCACCCAGCTCGACATCTATGTCCGGGAGCGCCGCGCTGACCTGAATGTGGCGAGCCGGGCTCCGTCCCTGGTGGAGGGGGTGCAGAAGCTAAGCACCCTCCGCCGCAAGGAGCCCCTCGATTCACCGGCCTACGTTGAAATGGCGCGCCCGCTGCGCGTTAGCCTGGCCCATTTCGCCGAAGCGTTCGGTTATGCCAACTACCTCGTTTTCGACACGGATGGAACGCTTCTGTTCCAGCTCAAGGACGATCTGGATCTCGGTTCGAACCTCCTGAGCGGTCCACAGAAGGAGAGTGAGCTCGCCGAAGTATTTGACCGGGTTCGCACGCTGATGCAGGTCGAGATCTCGGATTACCAGGTGTACCCGGGCCACAGTGAGCCGTCGGGGTTCATCGCCGGTCCGGTCTTCAACGTTCAAGGGCGGGTGATTGGATTCGTGGCTCTCGAGCTCTTCAACCCGCACGTGTTCCGGGTCTTCAACGACTATAACGGATTGGGGGCGACCGGGGAGGCGGTCGTGACAATGCGTACCGCTCAGGGCTTCACGTTCGTTGCTCCACCACGTCACCTCCAGGACGCTAGCGATGAAGTACCAGGGGCGGATCGGCGGTATTGAGGCAAAAGCCATGCAGAGGGCCGTGCAGGGTGAGCGCGGCTACGGCGAATCGATCGACTATCGCGGCCAGCCGGTCCTCGCCGCCTGGTCGTATCTTCCTTCGTTCCGATGGGGGATCGTGGTCAAACAAGACGTCGATGAGGCGTTCGCGCTGATCAATAGTCAGCGGAAAGCGATCGCCTGGCTGTTGGCGACAACCGCCTTGGTCGTGACGGCTGTCGCGCTTTGGCTGGCGCGGACGATCACCAAACCAATCCGCGAAGCCGCATTCGTGACCGGTCGGGTCGCCTCCGGCGATCTCACGGTCACTTGCGAAGGCGGGGCGCCTGGCGAGGCCGGCCTCTTGCTCCAGGCCGTCCGCAAGATGATCCAGGACCTCCGCTCACTGATCGGCAAGATCCAGCGATCGAGTATCACGCTGTTGTCGACCGCGACCGAGATATCCGCCGCTTCCCGGCAGCAGGAGCAGTCCGTTTACGACTACAGCGCCTCGACCAACCAGGCCGCCGCGGCCGTCAACGAGATCTCGGCTACCAGCCAGGAGCTCTTGAAGACGATGAACGAGGTCAACCAGGTTGCCAACCAGACCTCTCAGATGGCGACCACCGGCCAGCAAAGCTTGGCCGGCATGGACCGGACCATGCGGCAACTCGCCGAGTCGACCGGCTCGATCGGCTCGAAGTTGTCGGTCATCAGCGAGCGCGCCGCCAACATCAACCTGGTCGTGACCACGATCACCAAGGTCGCCGACCAGACCAACCTGCTGTCGATCAATGCGGCGATCGAGGCCGAGAAAGCCGGCGAGTACGGCTTGGGCTTCCTGGTCGTGGCACGCGAGATCCGCCGTCTGGCCGACATGACGGCCGTATCCACCCTCGATATCGAGCGGATGGTCAAGGAAATGCAGTACAGTGTCTCGGCCGGGGTGATGGAGATGGACAAGTTCAGCGAACAGGTCCGCAAGGTCGTCGGTGAGGTGGCGCAGATCGGCGGTCAACTCGGCCAGATCATTGGCGGCGTCCAGGGCCTGCACCAGCGGTTTGACCAGGTGACCGAGGGCATGCGCGTGCAGTCGCAAGGAGCCGACCAGATCCGCGAGGCGATGTCCCGCGTGAGCGAGGCGGCCAACCAAACGTCGCTGTCAATCCGTGAGTTCAACAAGGCGACCGAACGCCTTCGTGAGGCCGTCGGCGGCCTAAAGGAAGAAGTCTCCGGGTTCATCCTCAATGCGGTCGAGACCGCTCCCGCGGCGTTACCCCGTCCCGCAGCCGGGTCCTGAGCCCGGTCCAATCCGGCCTTGGCGCACGAACCATGCTCCTCTTGACCTTCACAGCCGGTGCGAATCGCTACGCGGTCGTTGTGGCGCGGATCGTCGAGCTCGTGCCCCGGGTCGAGCTCCGCCCCGTCCCGCATGCGCCAGCGTACCTGGCCGGGCTCCTCGGTTATCGCGGCAAGGTCGTTCCTGTCATCGACCTCAGCGTACTCCTGGACGCCCCCCGTTGTCCGGATCGACTCAGCACCCGCATCATTGTGGTCAACGCCGGGCCCGGCGAGCCCAATCGACGCAATCAAACTGGACACGACTCGGTCGAAGACGGCGGTAGCACCCCGACGGACCCGAACCCAGACCTGGATATCCTGGGCCTGATCGCCGAGCGGGTCAGCGACCTGATCACCGTGCGGCCCGAGCAGGTGAGCCCCCCTGCCGTGCAGTTGCCCCAGGCTCCTTACCTGGGTGCGATCGTCCAAACCGTTGAAGGCATGGTGCAGTTGATCGCAGTCGAGAAGCTTCGGGAAGCCACGCTCGAAGGAGCGGCAATCGGCCAGGAATCCGCGTTCAAGGTCTAGGAGTCGATTGATGTCGGCCGAGCTGCGTGGGATCGAGGAACTGCTGGCGACTCGGATCGGGCTGGACCCGATCGCGGTGGGCTCTCACCTGATTCTGCGCCGCCGCGGCGGCGAATGAAGGAGCTGGGGCTGGACGACCTGGTTGAGTACGAACGCCGGTTGAGTCAATCGGAGCTAGAGCTGCAAGAGCTGATCGAGGAGGTCGTGGTCCCGGAAAGCTGGTTTTTCCGCGATGAGCGTCCCTTCCATTGGCTCCGGGAGTACGTTCGCAAGCGTTGGCTACGTGATCTGTTGCGCCCGCCGCTCCGGGCTTTGAGTCTGCCTTGCGCGGGCGGAGAGGAGCCGTACTCGATCGCCCTGACGCTCCTGGACCTCGGGCTTCCCGCCCGGCGATTCCGGATCGACGCCGTCGACGTCAGCCTTGGCCGGCTAGCGATCGCCCGTCGAGCGGTTTACTCGGCCAACGCCTTCCGCGGTCCCGACCTGAGTTACCGCGCGCGCTCCTTCCGCGAGCATCCCCAGGGCTATGAGCTGGACCTAAACGTCCGGGCGACGGTCCAGTTCATCCAGGCCAGCGTGCTCGACCCCCGGCTGCTCGAGGGAACTGCCCCCTATGACGTGCTGTTCTGCCGCAACCTTTTGATCTACCTCGGCGCCTCGGCCCGCGCGTGCGTGCTCGCGGCGATCGACCGGCTGCTGGCACCTGACGGCGTGCTCTTCATCGGCCACGCCGATCGGTTTGACTGGGCCGGGGCGGAGCCGAAGTTCACTCCGGTCGGCGACCCGGGCTGCTTTGCTTATCAGAGGAAGGCTCGCGGCAGTGCGGGTGTGGTCGTCAGTGTCGACCAGGCTCGACCTCAGCTCGCGCCGCCGCCGCCGATGTCGAGCATGATCGCTTCAAGCAGTGTGCGCGACGACTCGGCAAGAGTCGTGGATGATAAGCCGCTCCGTGTCGATCAGCCGCTCTCGCTTCTGGACCGGGCCGCCGAGTTGGCCAACATCGGGCGGTTCGACGAGGCGATCGCGGCCTGCGAGCGACACCTCCAGCAGAAGGGCCCCAGCGCCTCGGCCTATTACCTGTTGGGGATGATTCGCCAGGCGGCCGGCGATCGTCCGCGGGCCGAGGATTGTTTCAAAAAAGCGGTATACCTCGACCCGAGGCACGACGAGGCGCTGTTGGCGCTGGCGCTCTTGGCCGAGCGCCGTGGCGACCACGTAGCGGCCGCCGGCTTCCGTCGCCGGGCCGAGCGGATCGCGACCACGACCGCGGAGAGGGGTGAGCTGAGATGACCACGAACGCGTCGATGACATCATCCCGTTCGGTCGCGGAGAATGATCTCCAAGGCCGGCAGCCCGGCGACGGCGACTGCTGGAATAAGATCGGTGTGACCGGCGACCGGAGCTGCCCTGAGCTCAACACGTTCATCCACTGCCGCAACTGTCCGGTGTACGCCGCGGCCGCCCGGACCTTCTTCGACCGCCCCGCGCCTGAGGGATACCTGGCCGATTGGTCCCGGTGGCTCGCCGGCGCGGCCGCCCTGGATACACGCGGGGAGAAACGAGGCGAGGGCGCCAACGGCACTCAGGGGCCCGATGGCGAGGCGGTCAGCGTCTTGATCTTCCGGCTCGGGGCGGAATGGCTGGCTTTCAAAACCCAGACTGTTGCCGAGGTCACCACGCCTCGGCCGGTGCACCGGATCCCCCACCGCTCCAACCAGGTTCTCGTGGGATTGGTGAACCTTCAAGGCCAGGTTCAACTTTGTGTCTCGCTGCGCGGCTTGCTGGGTGTGGAAGGCACCGGCGTGTCAGACCCGGCTGGTCGTGGTGCGTGACCGAGACCGAGGCGAGGCCTGGGCTTTCGAGGCTGATGAGGTGTTGGGCGTTCATCGCGTGCCGCGCAGCCAGTTGCGCGGTATTCCCTCGACGCTGGTCAATCCGGCGGTCGGGTTCAGTCAAGCGGTCTTGTCCTGGAATGAGCGGAGCATCGGCTTGCTCGACGAACAGCGGGTCTTTGCGGCGTTGCGGAGTCTGGGACATTGAGCAGCGATCTGAGCAGCTTCTCGATGATGGAGCTCTTCCGGATGGAGGCGGAGACGCACACCGCCACGCTGTCGACGGGCCTGGTGGCGCTCGAAGGGGGGGTGGCCTCGCCCGAGGTGATCGACCCGCTCATGCGGGCGGCTCACTCGCTCAAGGGAGCGGCGCGGATTGTCGGTCTCGATGTCGCAGTGCGCGTGGCCCATGTGATGGAAGACTGCTTCGTTGCGGCGCAGAAAGGGAAGCTCGTCCTTCAATCGGGGCATGTCGACATCCTGCTTCGGGGCGTCGATCTCTTGGTCCAGGTCGCACAGCTCGGCGATGCGGAGCTGGAGCCCTGGCAGTCCGAGCACGCCGGCTCGATCGATACGTTGGTGGCGGACCTGTCGGCGATCAAGGAGGGTCGGGCCGCGGTGCACCACCAGCCGTCACCGCCGGTGCCGGCGCCGCCGATCGCGGAGGTGGTTCCGTCTCCCGTCCCGGTCGTGGTGGATGGTCAAGGGGGAGAGAAAGCATCGGCTGTTGTGGATGTTCCCCCCTCCCCTGCCCCCATCGTGAAGGAAGAGATTCCTGGAGGACCCTCGGCCGGGGAGCCGGCCGCTCGCGATCGGGATCGAGAACACGAACGGGTCGTGCGGGTAACGGCCGGGAGCCTGACCCGTTTGATGGGTCTGGCGGCTGAGGCCCTGGTGCAGACTCACCGGCTCCGGCCGTTGGTTGACGCGCTTTGGCGGCTGAAGGCGCGGCAGACTGGACTGATGGAAACGCTGCAATACCTGGAAGACCGGCTGTCGAACCGACAAGATGCGCTGCCGGCCGCAGAGCGCGAGCTCTTGGCCAAGGCCCTGGCTCGGGCTGCACAGAGCTACCAGGGGTTGGGCGAGACGATCGAGGCGATGGAGGAGTTCACCCGGGGCAGCGAAGACCTGTCCAGCCGGCTGCACCATGAAGTGCTGACCAGCCGGATGCGTCCGCTGGCTGACGGTGTCCGCGGCTTCCCGCGGTTGGTCCGCGACATGGCCCGAGAGCTGGGCAAACAGGCTCGGTTCGAGGTCGCCGGTGAGACCACCGGCGTCGATCGCGATATTCTGGATCGGCTTGAGGCGCCGCTCAACCACTTGATCCGCAACGCACTCGACCACGGCCTCGAAACCCCCGAGGACCGCCGCGCGGCCGGCAAATCGCCAACGGGCACCATCCGGTTGGAGGCGCGCCATTGCGCGGGGATGCTCCAGCTCGTTCTCTCCGACGACGGTCGTGGCATCAGCCTGGAGCGGCTACGAGCCAAGGTCGTCGAGCGAGGTTTGACGACCACCGCGATGGCCGCCCGGCTCAGCGAGGCCGAGCTGCTCGACTTTCTGTTCTTGCCCGGGTTCTCGACCAAGGAGCAGGTCACCGAGGTTTCCGGCCGTGGCGTCGGGCTCGACGTGGTGCAGAGCATGGTGCACGCGGTGCGAGGATCGGTCAAGGTTGCCAGCCGGCCCGGCAAGGGGACGCGGTTCGTACTCCAGTTGCCGATTACCGTCTCGGTCATCCGCGCCTTGCTGGTCGAGATTGCCGGCGAGCCCTATGCCTTCCCGTTGAACCGGATCGACCGGATCTTCATGCTCGATCGCAAGGACCTGCACGAACTTGAGGGTAAGCCGCACGCTATGCTCGACGATCAGCCGGTGGGCCTGGTCGAGGCCGTCGCGGTGCTCGAGCTGCCCGGTGATTTTGTCCGCAAGGCCGGCGAGCTGATGCCGGTCGTGGTTGCCAGCGACCGCGGTCATCGCTTCGGCGTGATTGTCGACCGCTTCCTGGGCGAGCGCGACCTTCGGGTCTCGCCGCTGGACGCCCGCCTGGGTAAGGTGCCCAATGTCAACAGCTCCTCGGTGCTCGACAATGGCTGGCCGGTCTTGATCGTCGATGTCGAGGACCTGATCCGCTCGATCGATAACCTGCTCTCCGGCCGCCGGCTCGGCAAGCTCGCCGCCGAGGCCGTTACCGAGCACCAGCCCCAGGCACGCAAACGGGTTCTGGTCGTCGACGATTCGATCACCGTCCGCGAGCTGGAACGGCAGTTGCTCGAAAGTCGCGGCTACATTGTCGACACCGCGGTCGACGGCCTCGACGGCTGGAACGCGATCCGAACCGCCCACTACGACCTGGTGGTCAGCGACGTCGATATGCCGCGGATGGACGGAATTCAGCTCGTGCGGCACATCAAGGAAGACGCCCGCCTCAAGAGAATTCCAATCGTGGTCGTCTCATACAAGGATCGTGAGGAGGACCGAATCCGCGGGCTCGACGCTGGCGCTGACGCTTACCTGACCAAAAGCAGCTTCCACGACCGAACGTTCCTCAGCACCGTGGCCGACCTGATCGGCGGAGCGAGGGAATAAATAGGACACTTCTGAATGGCCCGGATCGATCACATCCTCGGCATCCAGCCAGACGGCATGATACGACTTATCCCCTTTCCCGGCCCTGCACAGATCAGCGAACCAGAGCCGGCGTAAAACCGAAAACCGGATCTGACCCCCTGCACACCCTTGATGGCGAGCAAGCGGGCGAACGTCTCGAGTGCGACGACTGGCTTCGCACCTTCCTCGCCCAAGGACTCAAATCGACAACAGAGATCTTCAAGGCCGGCAACGCCGCCGGCTTCTCCAAGGACCCGATTCGACGCACCAAGTACCGGCTCGGCGCGGTCGCCCGCAAGGAAGGCTTCGACAGGGACGCTCAAGGGAGCTGGGAATGACCCGCTCATGCACCCAGTCCTGGAGTGGATTCGAAGCACGCGAATCGGTGGCTTCGAAGATTGCACGAAGGTAGCGAAGATTGCAGGTTCGCCGCGCGTGCAATCTTCGCTACCTTCGTGCAATCTTCGCGAGCGGCCTCGATGCATTGCGACCACTCGCTCCGACCGCCACAACCACCAGAACAGAAGGAACCCGCTCGACCAGCCTTCCGTGAACAGATTCCAAACCACAACACGCTCGTCAAGAACGCATCGCCAGTTTTTCTTTGGTTGTCACCCTCGAGACCGTCGGGGTTCGCCTTCGCTGGGGGTGGTTGCTCTTGCGACCGCGGCCATCGCTTCGGCGTGATTGTCGACCGCTTCCTGGGCGAGCGCGACCTTCGGGTCTCGCCGCTGGATGCCCGCCTGCGTAAGGTGCCGAATGTCAACAGTTCCTCTGTGCTGGACAACGGCTGGCCGGTGCTGATCGTTGATGTCGAGGACCTGATCCGCTCGATCGATAACCTGCTCACCGGCCGCCGGCTCGGCAAGCTCGCCGCCGAGGACACCGAGCCTCACCAGCGTGTTACCGTGAGCCGATGGCTCGTGTGAGGGACAGCGCCACAACGTGACGAGCCGGATGCCTTTGACGGGAACGTCCGAATCAGTGGGGGGCCTGGGTGGGCGACCACCAGGTCTACCTGGCCCCGAACTGGTCGGAGTCGAGTCTGGTGTCCCCCGAACTGGCGTTGTCAACTGTCGACTGTTCTGCTATCATTGTGCAAGCATCGTTTTGCGGGACAATCGTCAGTCGGGAGGTTACGATGCCCAACGTCTTGGTCCGGGAAATCGACGATCGCGACTTGGAATTGCTCAAGCGACGGGCCGAAGCGAGCGGCCGTTCTTTGCAGGCCGAGCTGAAGCGGATCTTGCAACTGGCGGCGCGCGCTCTGATGAAGACGCCGCCCGCGCCTGGCCGAACAGGTGAGCGCCGCCTTGGCCGGACGATCGCACCCTGACAGCGCCGCCTTGGTTCGCGAGGACCGCGACCGATGAACGGCGATCCCGCGGTGTCCCCAGGCGATTCCGGGCCAGACGACGCCGGCGCGCCCACGGTCGAGATCAAGGCGGCGAACCCCACCGCCCTGCCCCCTTATGTCATCGACACCTCAGTCGCCGTCAAGTGGTATATCCCGGAGCCCCTCTCGGTCGAGGCCAAGCGCTACATGGGTAAGGGCCTCGACCGCCACGCACCCGACTACCTCCCCGCCGAGGCGGCCAGCGTCGTTCTGAAGAGAGTTCGCAGCCGGGACGCGAAGCTGAAGCTCACTTTCGACGAGGCACGCATGGTGCTGGCGGCGATGAAAACGACGCCAATCCAGTTCCATGAGTCGCGGATAATGATCGATCCCTCCTTCGCTCTGGCCGAGCAAGTTGGGTCTTCCCTTTATGACGGCCTGTTCCTCGCCTTGACACTCCGGCTCGGCGGGCAGCTCGTAACCGCCGACGAAAAGCTTTTCAAGAAGATCCGAGCCAGCCAGTACGCCGCCTCCGTACGATGGGTCGCGGAACGCGCCTTACTGACCTTCAGGAAAGTCGCTTTCAATCTGACTCTCGTCGTGCGATTATATCAGGCATGTGGTATCCCAGCGCGTTAACACCGAGCCAGAAGGAAGAGCGGCGTCTCGAAGGCGGTCGCCTTCTTTGTGAGGGCCGGCTGACTCACGCTCAGATCGCGGCCCGACTCGGCGTTACGACCCAAGCCGTCGGTCAGTGGGCCAAAGCGCTGGGGCCAAACGCCGGGGGCCTCGGTGCGCTCCGGGGCAGAAGGCCGACCGGTCGCCCCCCGCTGCTGACTCCAGAGCAATGGGAGGAGGTTCTGGGAATCCTCGCGCAAGGGGCCCTCGATGCAGGATTCGAGACTGAGCGCTGGACTCTCCGGCGCATCCGCCAAGCGATCCTGAAGCAGTTCGGTGTCGACTATCATCCCAACTACCTCGCCGAACGACTCAAGTCCTCCGGTTGGACGGCCCAGGTCCCCGCGGTCCAGGCCCGAGAGCGCGATGAGGAGTTGGTCAGGGCTTGGCTCCAGCGGGACTGGCCGCGCATCAAAAAAAAGCTCGGCGCAAGGGTGCGGAGATTGTCTTCGTCGACGAGACAGGGTTCTCCTTCCGGTCGAGAACGGGGAGCACATGGGCCCCGGCAGGCCAGACCCCCGTCCTGCGACGGATCAGCAAACGTCGCGAGGTCACCACGGCGGTTGGACTGACGCTGTCGGGACGGATCTACAAGCGGCATTTCGACCACGCGGTACACGGCCAGATATGGTCCTCTTCCTGGCCCACCTGCGGCGCAAGTTGGCCGGTGCGATGATCGTGCTCTGGGACGGGCTGAGCGTGCATAAATCGGACGACGTCAAGATCTACCTGGCAGAGCATCCGGAGATCTCGGTGGAAACATTGCCGCCCTACGCACCCGATCTGAATCCCGAGGAGGAGTGCCACGGCAACGTCAAGCAGCGCCTCCGGAATGCCGCACCGGAGACGACCAACGAGATCCGCAACCAAGTCGATCGCGGGTTCGCACGGCTACGACGTCGTCCCGATGTTGTCTTGGAATTCTTTCGTCATGCAGGACTGAGGGTAAAGCAACTTTCCTGAAGGTCAATAAGCGCGTGAGCGAGAAGGGCACATTCGACGACTATCCCTGCCGACGCTCGTCTACGAGGATGACGGTCACATTCTAATCGATCAGCTTTGATGGAGGGTCTCTCGGTGCGGTCGCCCGCACGGAAGACTTCGACAGGGTCGCTCAAGGGAGCTGGGAATGACCCACTCATCCCAGTCCTGGAGTGGATTCGAAGCACGCGGATCGGTGGCTTCGAAGGTTCACGCGCGGCGAACCTGCAATCTTCGCTACCTTCGTGCAATCTTCGCGAGCGGCCTCGATGCATTGCGACCACTCGCTCCGACCGCCACAACCACCAGAACAGAAGGAACCCGCTCAACCAGCCTTCCGTGAACAGGTTCAAAACCACAACACGCTCGTCAAGAACGCATCGCCAGTTTTTCTTTGGTTGTCACCCTCGAGACAGTCGGGGTTCGCCTTCGCTGGGTGCGGTTGCTCTTGCGACCGCGGCCATCGCTTCGGCGTGATTGTCGACCGCTTCCTGGGCGAACGCAACCTCCGGGTCTCGCCGCTGGACCATCGCCTGGGTAAGGTGCCCAATGTCAACAGTTCCTCGGTGCTCGACAACGGCTGGCCGGTATTGATCGTCGATGTCGAGGACCTGATCCGGTCGATCGACAACCTGCTCTCGGGCCGCCGGCTCGGCAAGCTCGCCTCAGAGGCGGTTGCCGAGCACCAGACCCAAGCACCGCTTGCTGTGAGTTTATGGAAAATGATAGAGTGCGCATGGAATTGAGAGTGGCGAATCGTGGTTCTTGGGCAGCCCCGTTGGGGACCCTCAGGGGAAAATGCCTCCGTGTTCAGGTGAGGGTGTGCCACCAATCGTCGATTGGGAGAGAGTGGCCTGGTCATCGATGGTGCCGCGAGATCCTGGCCTCAAGATCGGGACTGCACCGATGGCGAAAAAAGAAGCGATTGAACGACCGAAAAGCAGTGACCAGGAAAGGGTCAAACGGAAGGACTTCCAAGAGGTTCTTCACTGGTTGAGTAGAAACCGGGCCAAGCTCCGGCTGAAGTATCGCAGGACAAAGTTCGACACCGCCTTAAGCTACCTCACCGGGTTCGATGAGAACGGCTGTTGGAGCGACGACGGCGGCGTAGAGTCAAAGTCGATCGATGTTGATTCGAAAGGCTTCACCTACATTGACAACGGAAAGTCGCATGGGGGCAGGCTGAGTTCATTATCCGAACTACGTTTTAATACCATCCTGGAACACGCTTCCTGGGAACTGGGCCTCTCCGAAGCAATCTCGGTCACTACCCAGGGCGTGGGGAAAGGATGCTCAACATTCGTCTATTCAAATTACGAGGATTATCCTCCCAGCCTCCGAAAAAAAGATCTTTGCAGGACGATGCTCTGGTGCAGGCCCGTCGACTGCCAGAATGATACCGACTTGGTCCTCTACGGCACCCAGAGCATGGCTGATGAACTGGGGGTCGATCTTGATTACATCGTCGTCAGGTTCGAGGTGGAGCTTTCCAATAGGCTCGCGACCATGAGAGCCGTGAGGCGTGGCAAGCACGTCGACGGCATTGCAGTCATATTGGAAGGCTTCAAGGATCCGGAAAGATGGAGGCGCCTGATCAAGCACGAGCTGCAAGATTGTCGCATCCTCAAAATCAGCTCGGGGAAGGCAGGCTACGATGACGTACGCTTGGATGAGGAGCTCGGCTTTTCGATCGGCCGCAGTATCCAAGTTTCTATCCTCGCCAGCACCAGCAAATGGAAATGGAAAGGTGAGCGCAAGAAACTCGTGGCGGTGGTGGAGCCCAACAGCGGTGATGAGCTGGAGGTGAGCCGGGTTCAGGGCCGGATCAAAGGATTCGCGGATGGAATGCGACTCTCGAAACTAGAGGATCTCTGGGAGAACGTTCGCCGCTTCACGATCGATTCCAAGGGTGAGTTCAGGGAGATCGTCGGCCCCAACCAGACCGATTCTCAACCTACGCTGGAGCACATTCGAGTCATTTTCGCCCCGACGGCCAAGCTAGCGGGAGAGGTGCAGACATGCCTTCGCGATTCATCAACCTTGGCCAAAGAAGGCTGGTCACCTCAGATTTTCACTGCTGGCACGACGCCCGAAATCTTGCGCTACTGAAGGATCCGGAGAACTGGGTGAAGGCCGCATGCGGATTCGAGCCCTATTATTATGGCCGCATGCTTGTGCGTACAGCCTGGTATTGGGGAGACAGGCAGTCCTCCGACCCGATCTCGATCATGATCGACAAAGATTCGGTCAGAAACAGCGACACTCTGCACGACTTGGTCATACGATTCCCGGCGTTGCGCTCGACAGGCACGGCTGGAAACCCTGGATGACGGCCTTCTGCCCTATGAGCCACAAGGCTAGCCTAGGGGCGAAGCTTCGGTTTCCCGCCGTGTGGCATGCGAAGGCGTCGGAGGTCGAGCAGTACGATTCCTTTGGAGCCGAGAAGTCCGTCAAATCCGTCGATGGGCTTCTTCGGACAGGGGGACTTTACGACTTGCGGGCCGAAGACCGCGAGGCCTTGACCAGTTACTGGAACACGGGCGATGCGAAATTGGTGGCCCTGATTGGATCGGGAGGAATCGGGAAATCCAGCCTCGTGCAATTCTGGCTCAGAGAGATGAGGAGTCTGCTGGGAGAAAAGATTCCGATCCTGGTTTTCACCCTGCAGGCGAAGCCGGGACCCGGCCGGGGCGATGACGTGCAGCAACCGGTCACTCTCGAGGAATTCTACAAAAAGGTGCTGCGCAGCTTTGGCAAGGACCCCGGCGATACCGAAGCCAGTCACATGGGGATGAAAGCCGATAAGGTCTTGGAATGCCTTCAGGAGAACGAAACTCTCCTGATCATCGATCGTCTGGAGTCCTACCAACATCCCGGCATATCTCAAAAAGGCAGCCCGACCGAGGAAAGCCTTCTGAATCTCATCGAGCGTCTGGCCAGCTCCAACCAAGGGATGTGCGTGGTCACCTCGCGTGTCGGCCTGTGGGATTCAGAAAAACTGGAGAAATGCTCCGATGAAGGAACTTATATCACTCGAGAGATCGATCCATTGAAGGAGGAAGTAGAAGTAGAATTTCTCAAACAGGAGCTCGGCATTAAGGAAGAGCCCTCTAAAGACGTGGTCCCGGTGGTACACAATCTCTGCTTGGGAAACCCCTACGTCATAAAACTACTGGGAAGCGTATTGAGGCGTGGCCATGGAGGAAATGTTTCCAGGTGGCAAGACGTAAAGTCGCTCGCACAAGATGTGAAGCTGCTCGCGAAGATTGGTCCTCAGAGTGAGGCGGCTACGGGCCTGTTGGCTTCCTACAAGGAATCGCTCGAGAGGTCCGATGAGGGAAAGCAGCAGTGGGCCGCCCTGCGATTGCTGGGCTTTTTCAATGGCCCCGCACCCATTGCAGCGCTCGCGAAACTACGACGGGAAGACATCCCTGGTCTCAACGACGAGTTGGTTAGGATTTCGGATGAAAATTGGAGCAAACTCCTTGATTTCTTGCAAGAATTGAGACTGGTCAAGCTGACCGAGGCGAAGTTAAATAGCCACCAACTCCTGTGGGAATACTTCAAAAATAGCATCAAGCAATCTGATCCGGCCTCGGAAGGGAGACCTTCCTGTTGGGAGCAGGGCTGCGGGATCCTCTTTGATTACTATAGAGGTCCCCAGGATGGCTCGGCCGCGGGAGCGGAGACGAGGATCGACGACCTCTACCTGGCGGTCGAGTACGGCTGCGAGGCCCGACGGTATCTGGAAGCGTTCATCACGTACTGGCGTGACATCCAGGAGGGATCACCCAGGTTGGCCCTGTACTCGCGGGGGTTGGTCAAGCCTGACCTTGGTGCACTCAAGGGTTTTTTCCAAACGAACGAATCGATCGCAAGCAGCGAGAGTGGCGTCTCGGGAGTGGACTG
The DNA here is from genome assembly GCA_963779785.1 of uncultured Planctomycetota bacterium. Classification (GTDB taxonomy): domain Bacteria; phylum Planctomycetota; class Planctomycetia; order Isosphaerales; family Isosphaeraceae; genus CAVRFS01. The sequence goes on along the minus strand of CAWAAW010000022.1, from coordinate 1,398 downwards.
GAGCCAACCAGTCGAGTCGGTAGACTCTAAGATCTCTGTCAAGGCAGGTACAATTTTATGGACAGAGGTACGTGCTTTTCTCCCCCTCCAGGCCGGACTGCAACTCTGGCATTACGGAAAATACGAACTGGCCATTCGATCACTTGAAGCCGGAAAAGAAATGTCCTTGGCACTTGAGCGCTGGGCCGACGCCGCGGAGAACGTCCGGCGCATCGCGGAGAACCTCCTCGAGCTAGGCCGGCTCCGGGAAGCCCACGAACGCATTCAGGAAGCGATTGGATATGCTGACTTGGCCGGGAATGAGACCGCGCAACTTCAGGAAAGTTTCGACGAGCAACTACTGATCACGCCGTCGCCGAGTGATCCAGATCGTGGCTATGGGATCAACGCCTTGAAGTTCTTCGGATCGAGCGACCACCTGGGGTCGCCGAGCGATCCCGATCGAGGGTATGTGATCAACCCTCGCGGCTATGAGCAAGTCGATACGCGGGTGATGCTCGGCAAGATTTTGCACCAGCTAGGGGAATGGGAAAAGGCGGAGGGCGCCTCTCGGACGCGAAGAAGAGGAATCACGACCTCAGGGGTTTGAAGCGCCTCCGCGACGTCTGGGGATACTGGGAGTGGGACTTTGCTATCGATTATTATGACATAGCATCACTTGATGATGTAGAGAAGGGTGTGGAGGAGTCGAAGATGGGCGACGGGCGCACGGTTCTTTTGATGGTCGGACTCCACCAACTCGCTCTGGCCAGAGTCCACATGATCAAGGAGGATTCGCAGACAGAGAAGGGTTCTCTCGAAAAAGCTTTGATCTACGGCATGAAGGCCGTCGAGGACCTCGAGAAAGCAAATCAATATCCCCACTATCTCTACGGCCTGCAAGTCCTCGCGGAGATCTACCTGCACAAACCAACCGGAGAACGCGAAAGTGGTTCTCGACACATTGCAGTCGAAACTTCAGTTGGGACCGAGGGTCATGACCCCGCGAGAAATTGACTGTCGGCTACTTTTGGCTGACTATGAATTAAGGCAGGAGTCCTGCGACCGCGAGAAGGTCCAGACCGAACTCGAAGCGATCCGGCATGAGATCAACAAACCCGCAATGAGTTATCACCGACGCGAAAAGTGGGTTGATAGACTTTTTGAAAAGTGCAGCCTTGGCGTGGGGCAGGATCCTGCCCCTCCTTCTCCGGCCGCTGACTCCTGACTTCCAGTTCCTGCCACATGACCTGGCGGTTGCACACCGAGCGGCGGGCGGTATGCACAGATCAGCGGTGATTCACGGCGCGAGCCTGTGATCTGACAACACGGCTGGTCCGTTCGAAGGAGATGAGGCTGTCAAAAGTCGATAATTTTGATGTCGAAGTCGAACTTCTCAAAAAGAACCCCGAGTTCAAT